>JBBRQG010000005.1:0-251670 GCA_038226785.1 Tepidisphaerales bacterium
AAAATACTGGACGGATTCCGCACCTTGCGGGGGGGGGGGGGGGGGGTGCAGACGCCGCTGCCCTGCCCACCGGCCATTGACGTCCATAATGATGGCCATGTGGGTGGGGGGGGGGGGGGGGGGGGGGGGCGGGGTGGGGGGGGGGGGCGCGCGAAATGCGTCCCTCCGTATATACAGGCGGTGTTGCGCCAGTGGCCACATTTTGTGGGTTTCCGACGCGCAAGTGGTTGTCGATGCACAACTCTCGCGCGTTGCGCAACACGACGATTTTCACCCCTAAATGGAGGGCACCCACCAACACCGCTCGAAAAGTTTTGGTGATGCCAGACAGCATTTTGGTAGAATCGCGTAACGGATGGAGAGAACTTAAGTTTCTGAGAAGGGCGGAAGAGGAATCGTTCCGCTACCGGTCATATCGGGTCAGTGGCCACCTTTCTGGCCAACGCGCCGGTGCGGGCGCTGCGACGAAACCTATTAGGCAACAACCAGATCACGAGCATTGTGGCCTCTACGGATGCGCTGTGCTTACCGCTTACTGCGTGCGCGGCTCTTGGGTCGTCGCAGCGGGTCCGATACGCTGGTGCTTATGATTCTGGACCATATTGATCGGGCGGTGGCGGCAGGGTATCGGGGGCTGTCGGCCAACTTTGCGGCGGCGTTTGATTATCTGGTGCGCACGGATTTTTCGAAGGTGTCGGACGGGCGGCATGAGGTGAAGGGGGAGGATGTGTTTGCGTTGGTGCAGAGCAATGAGCTGAAGCCCATTGAGGCGTGTCGGTGGGAAGCGCACGAAACGTATGCGGATATTCAGTTGGTGCTGGCAGGGGAAGAAGAAATGGGCTGCGGGGACCGGCGCTGGTTTGAGGTGGCTGAGGCGTATGACGCGGGGAAGGATGTGGGGTTTTACGACTTTAAGGGCGAGCATCATGCGGAGGCGGGGGGGGCGGGTTGGCACTTGCTGTTCGCGGGGGACTTTGCGGTGTTCATGCCGAGCGATGTGCACATGCCGCTGGTCAGGCCGGAGGGTGTGGTGGGGGCCACGAGTCGCAAGGTGGTGATGAAGGTGCGCGTGACGGGGGCGAGGTAGGCATATTTCAGGCGGGTTTCAGGTGGTGGCGGCCCGGTTTTATCGGACCGAAAAATGGCAGCTTTCCCAAGTTAACTCGGCTGTTGGGCGCTCCGAAGTTCGTGCTGGAGCGACCCTGCACATGAGCCAACCGACCAATCATCCTGTTTCAGCACTTTCCACCGCGCATCACTCTCTATCTGCACCTGTTGCGGCGGCGGTGAGGGCGGCATCTAAAAAGCCACGGCTATTGGTCGTGGATACCGAGCGATCGGCCCAGGCCATTGCCAAGGAGCTCACGGCGAGCCACGTCGACCACATCCTGCGGACAGCGCGGACGGTGGCTGAGGCCCGGCAGTTGCTGGCGGATGAGCCGGCGGACTTGTTGGTGACGGATATTGAGTTGCCGGACGGTTCGGGTTTGGACTTGGTGGCCGGGGCGCGACTGACCGAGGGCGGCCGGGAGATGGGCGTGATTGTCACGGGGAAGAAATTAGATCGCGACGCGGCCATTGAGGCTTTCCGGGCCGGAGCGACCGACGTGATTCCCAAGCCGGCTTCGGCGGCGGAGATTGCGCAGCGGGTCGTCAAGGCCATTGGTAAGACCAGCGAGTTGACGCGGCACGCACGGCGGATTGACCGCCTGAAGACGGCCGTGAAGCGGCTGGGCGATGCCAAGCGGACGGTGGGTCAGAAGGTGGACTTGCTGTGCAACGATCTGGTGAGCGCGTACGGCGAGCTGTCGCGGCAGATGGATTCGGTGCGTCGGCAGGAGGATTTTCGCAAGCTGCTGGAGAGCGCGAAGGATCTGGAACAGCTGTTGTGTCATGCGATGGACTGGATCATGCGGCGGGTGGGCTATTCGAACATCGCGGTGTTTCTGGCAGCCGACGATCAGTTCCAGTTGGGCGCTTATGTGAAGTACACCGTGGCGAGCAGCCCGGAGCTGACGGACGCTTTGCGCGGTGGCTTGCTGAACCGCGTGAATCGGGACGGCTTCGTGCGGTTGAGCGGCGAAGAGGCGACGCAGCAGCTGACGGCGACGGAACTGCGGTTCATCCGGAACCATGCAGTGATCGGCGCGAACTGCACGTATCTGGGCGAGAGCCTGGCGAGTGTGATCTTGTTCCGCGATGGCGCGACGCCGTTCAGCAATGAAGACGCTGAGACGTTTAAAGCGATCGCGCCGGTGTTTGCGATCGCGCTGGCGGTGAGTACGCGGGGCGAAGCGCCGGGAGAAGAAGGCGCAGAAAACGTCGAAGAGCATCCGGCAGAAGATGGGTATTCGGAAACGGGTCCGGAAGAGACCGAAAAGCCGAAGAAGCGGAAGCCGAAGCAGGACGATGCGGATTGGTGGAAGCGCGGCGAAGCGCCGCCGTTCTAGGCGGGTAGAGTTATCCCCAAATCTGCCGGTTTTTGCGGACTTATTGCGGGGATACTATTTTCTGTTTGTACGCTTCATTTATGCGGCGTATGGTGTGAGTGGCAGACGTACTGTGTTGTTCGTGATTGAAGGCAAATATTGGGGTCGACCCGATGTTCAACCCTTAGGGATGGCTGCCCGACTCGGTCATGCCTGCAGCAGGACGGTCATACTTGACCGACCCCTCAGACTGGAAGGCCTTGAAGGGATTCACTGACGGCGGAAACGCTGGCAGATTCAGCTAAAGCCCACGCTTTGTTGCGTTCAGGGTTCGATCCGAAGAAAGTCCTTCACACGGCAAACGCGGTTCGGCTGCTTTTTTTATTTAACGGGTCGCAGCGTGACAAGGCGGATGGGGGCCGGTCGGCTGATCACGGTGACTTCGGTCGATTGTGCGACCCAGCCTTTGGCGTCCAGCCATGTCAGAAATTCATCGCCGGTCTGTCGGCCGGGTTCGCCGAGCAGGATCGTGCCTTTGGGTGCGAGGTGTTTTCGGAAAAAGGGTTCGAGATAGTCGCGCTGGGAACGTTCGTAGACGATGTCGGCTCCGAGGATGAGGTCGAACGATCGGGGGAGGGTGCCGGTGCGCCAGTCGAGCAGGGCGGTGGTGGCGGTACCTTTGAGGCCAAGGGTGTTCAGGGCGGCGAACAGCAGGGCGGGGGGTTCGATATCGGCGAGGGTGACATTCGCACCCAGAGCGCAAGCGACCGCACCGGTCAGGCCCAGTCCGCAACCAAGGTCCAGAACGTGCTGACGGGCTGGTGGGTGATTGGCGAGCCACTGGCACATGCCCAATGCGGAATCCCAGACTTCGGCCCAGTAGGGTAGGCGGACGGGGTAGTCGGAAGAGTTGGGCAGGTTGCCGGTCGTAGCCGCTTCGGCCAGTTCGTCGAGAACGGCCTCGGGGTCGGAGGGGCGGGTGAAGACCAGCGGGCCGATGGGGGCTGGCAGGTCCAGCAGTTCGGTCATGGTCTTATATTTGGTTTCGATCTCGGCCAGCAGGCGGGTGGCGGTTTCCTGCAGGCCGTGGGTCTGGGCGTGCTGCAGGACGAGGTGGCGGCCGGTGGCAAGGGTGGGGAGTTGGGTAGGCAAGGAGGGGGAAGTTTGGTGGGGGAGGGGATAAACGTCTAATATCACCGATCACAACCATGTCGAAGAAACAGGCGATCTATGCGGTATTTGGCGGTTTGATGTTGGCTGGCGTGTTGGCCGGCTGCGGGAACCGCCTGGAAACCGGTTACGAGCCGAGCAAGCTGGGGGCAACCCCTGCCCAGCGGCGGGGCTTTTATGCGGCCGACTTCACACCTGAAGCCAAGGCCGCCAAGGATCGCGATGACGAGTTATCGGCCCGGAATACCCGTCCCGGATATTGAGCCGAGTCGCACAAAATCATGGTGCCTCAGGTGGTAGTTGACCGAAAAAACTAGAAGCCGGTGGTCCGGCATGCCTATTGTTCGCGGTAAGTTATGGGTGAAACATTTGCCTCCATTGATCCGCAGGAATTTGTCAGGGCACTGACTCCGTTTTTGCGCTCGGGGGATCTCAAGGGGCTGGTTTCGACGGTGCGGTCGCGGTGGAGTGGGGAACAGGTTCGGGCGCTGGTCCACTGCAAGGACCATGAGGCTTTGAAGTGTGCGCTGTTGGCGCTGGCGTGGGTGGGTGGGCGGAAGTGTTCGGAGCAGGTCCTGACGCAACTGGGGAACGAAGACCCGCTCATCAGTGAGTTGGCGGAACACGCGTTGTGGACGATCTGGTTTCGCAGCGGTTGTGACGGGGCGAATGAGCAACTGGCGATGGGAGTGAGGGCTCTGGGGGATAAACGGCTGGAGGCGGCGGTTGAGCATTTCAATAAGGCCATTGCCATGAAGCCGGATTTTGCCGAAGCCTTCAACCAGCGGGCGATTACGTACTACCTTTCGGAAGAGTGGCATAAGAGCCTTGCGGATTGCCAGCGGGCGGCAGAGTTAATGCCGTGTCATTTTGGCGCGTGGGCGGGGCAGGGCCATTGCTACGCGCATTTGGGCCAGCTACCTGAGGCGATTGCGAGCTATCAGAAGGCCCTTGCGATTCATCCGCGATTGGATTGCGTAAAAACGGCGATGGAAGAGTTGCAACTGCGTGTAAAATCGAACTGAAGTGAGCGACGCTGTTCGGCCTTTCGGGATTGAGGAGCCGGTCCGCCGTGTGCGGAACCGGCTCAACTTTATTGGCGTTGTCCGGTTGGGCGTGCTGGGCGCGCTGGCTGGGTGCGTAGCGTTGGCGGCCACGATGGCGGCGGGGGTGGGCTGGCGGTATTCGGTCTGGGCGGCGGTGATGGCGGGCGGCTTGGGGCTCGTGGCTGCGGCGTGCACAGCGACTTGGCGCGGGCAGTGGTCGGGGATGGCGTCTGCGGCTCAATGGTTGGACAGGGCGGCCGGCACGAGTGATGGCTTTGCGACGGTGCTGGGGCTGAAGGTGGGGAGCGTGGATCGTGCGGCTGTGGAAACGTGGCTGCGGCGGCGGATCGCCGAGACGAGTGGTCGGCTGCCGGTTCCGGCGGTGCCCGTGCGGTGGTACGGGGTGATGGGGGCGACAGCCGGACTGGTGTTACTTGCGGGCAGTGTTGCGGGGCAGTTCGCGCAGGCGAGTGCGGCGCAACGTCTGTCCCTGCGAGTGGAGCAAGGCGGGGTCTTGGCCGCGTCGGTTACGCCGCCACCGCCCGGGCCGAGCGAGACGTCGATGGGGGCAGCGTCTTCGGACGCGCAGACGCCAACGCCGGATGGTGGAATCACACAGGCTCAGGAGCGTTCTGCGCGCGAGAGAGGCACGGGGACCGGCGCGGCGGCGGGGGAGACCTCATTAGGTCAGCCCATTGCACGGCACCAAGCCAGCGACAAGGCGCTGCCTTCGCCGCGCGTAGGCGTGCCCGTGACGAACGGTGTAGCAGGCGGCTCGTCTGTGAAAGAGATCGGGCCAGCAAGTGCGTCCCGGTCTACGGCGGCCAGTGGTAAAGAGGGCAACGCCGCGACGACGCAGGACGGTGTGTCGGTCAGCGCTGCCAGTCCTGTGACTGAGCCGAAGGGTTTGGCGGCGTCGCGGACGCAGGGGATCAGTTCGGCCGAGCGGGACCTTTTGAAGCGATATTTTGGGTGGTGATCGATTGGCGGGCACAATCGTGGGTGTGACGCCGAGACTGATTGCTGCGCAAATCATCGTTCGCGACCTTGCCGGGCCGCTGGGGGTGGCCGTGTCGGGGGGTGCGGATTCCATGGCGCTGTTGCACCTTGCAGCGGAGGTTCGGCGGGACCTGATTGTCATACATCTGAACCATCAGGCGCGTGGCCCGGAGAGCGATGCGGATGCGGCGTTGGTTGTGGCAACGGCTGCGCGGCTGGGGCTGCGGTGCGTGGCAAGCCGATTGGATGAAGTAACGGCCGAGCGTGCATCGGGAAGTAAGAGTGCGTTTTATCGACGGGCGCGGTTGACGCTGTTCGGGCATGTGTGTCAGCAGTTTGGCTGTCAAGGTGTATTGGTTGCGCATCATGCCGCGGATCAGGCGGAGACGGTGTTGCTTCGCATTTTGCGCGGGGCGGGGCCGGCGGGACCGCTGGGAATGGCGGCACGGGCGAAGGTGGCAGCGGTGAAGATGTACCGGCCGTTGCTGGGGGTTGAGCCGGCAGATTTACGGGATTTTTTGACCGTCCGGGGGATTGTCTGGCGGGAGGATGCATCGAACGCGCGTCCGGTGACGGCGCGGAATCGGTGGCGGCCGTGGCTGGCGGCGAATCCGGAGGTGGCACGTGCGTTGATCGGATTGGGCGAAGCTTCGGCGGCGTATCGGGCGGCGGTGGAAAAAGCTGCCCCGACACTGGCGGAGAGCTTTGCGTGTGGGGCACTCGCGGATTTGGCGAGACCCGTGGCGGAGTTTGCGGCCAAGGCGTGGCTGGTGGGGCAGGGAGTTAACAGCCCGGTGGCGCCGGACGCGGTGGGGCGATTGGTTTTGATGGCGCGCGATGCGGCATCTGCGCGGCAGGTCGTGTTTGCGGGCGGCGTGGTCGTGCGACGGCAGCGGGGATTTATTTCGCGAGCTGGGTAGTCGGCAGGTGGCCTTGGGCTGCGCGCAGGCCAGCGAGGGTGCGCGGGGAAAATTTCATGGCGAGCGCGTGTTCGTAAAACGCGACAGCGGCAGGCCAATTGTTTCGCAGGCCCGCGATGTGGCCGGAGAGCAGCCACATTTCGTCATACGCGGCGAGGCGTTGGCGGCCGGCCATGGCCACCGTTGCGGCATCGGCCAGACGGCCGGATTGGAGGTAACTATCAATCAGCAGTTCGCGCAGACGCGCAGAGTTGGGCTGATTTTGCAGGGCGGATTCGTAGAAGGGGGTTCGGTCGTTCCACTGAATGGCGTAGGTGACGGTGCGGAAGGAGTGACCGGTGAGCGCGATGAATACGGCGAAGGCAGCGGTGAATGTTGGCAGGCAGCGCGTCACCAATTGGGCCAGGGCGATGCAGAGGAATGCGGTCGGCAGGAAAATGAGACGTTCGCCAAAGAGGGTGCCGATGAGGGTGAGGCTGTTGGAGATGGTGAGGTAGGTCAGAGCGGCCAGGCCGACACAGCAGAGCAGGACGTAGTCGCGGCGGCGCAGTGCGATGGCGAAACCTGACAGGCCAACGATCAGCGCAGCACACCCGAGCCACAGGTAGCCGTCATGGGGGGACGTGCTCGTGCCGATGGCCAGACCCGAGTAATCCGGTGAGAGGTTTACGGGATAAAGCATCAGGGCGGCATAGCGGCCGAGCAGGGCCACCGGCATGAGCCACCGATCCGACCCCGTCGCCAGCACCATGGGGTTCACAACCCAATCGAGCTGGGAACGGTCCCACCAGAACTTGAGATCCAGCCCCCAACGGCTCTCGCGGATGACGACATAAGAGCCGACGAGAAGGCACAGAAGACCGACAGCTGCTTTGAGCGGGTTGCCGCCAGCGGCTTGCATGTCCCCTTTTTTTCGACACCACCACCGGGCGGCCAGCACCCAGCCGACCAAGGCCGGTGTCAGCATCCCCTGCTCTTTGCTGAGCAGGGCGATGACACTGCCGCCGACGATCAGGGCAGCGTCGCGGGGGCGAATGGTCGGGGCTGATGCTCCCAGTAGTGCGGTTGCGATGCCGATCCAGCTCAGCAGTTCGGCCCGGCCGACGATCATCGCGACGGCTTCGACGTGAAGCGGGTGGGCTGCAAAGAGCAGACCCGCACACAGCGAGGCGAACGGGCTGGCTGTCCAAACGCGGGCGAGGGAAGCGACCAGACCACAGCCAACGGCGTAGAGAAGCACATTGACCAGATGCAGCCAGCGGGGGCTATGACCGTGCAGCCATGCTTGCACGGCGTAACTGGTGGTGGTCAGCGGGCGATAGAGGTTGTCGATGGAATCGTTGCGGTTTTGGCTGTCGACCCAGTAAGCGCGGGTCCAGAGGGAGGGCCAGTCGACGGGTCTGGCGCGGGCGGTGGGGGTTTTCAGCGCGGAATCAGTGTCGCCATTTTCAACGGGGCGACCCAGAACGCCGCCCAGGCGGACGTCGGTCCGGGCGACATGGAGATCGTCGTAAACATAGGTGCCGTAAAGGGTTGAGGCGTAAAGAAGGCCACCGAAGATAGAACAGATCAGCCAGACGAGGGTCGGCGAGACGAGGTGGACTGGCGAAAATCGCTGCGTGCTCAAGCGGGCGACACTCTACACTGTGTCGGGATGACGCCGATACCGCAGTCTGTGGTCAACGCCGCAGGCCGCTGTGCAGTATCAAGGGGTTATGAGTCAGACGATGCGTAAAGCCTTCACACTGGTCGAGTTGCTTGTCGTGATCGGGATCATCGGCGTCCTGATCAGCTTGCTGCTGCCTTCGCTCAACGGGGCGCAGCGGGCAGCGAAGTCAGTGCAATGCAAAAGCAACCTGAAGCAGGTGGGTCAGGCCTTGCAGATGTATTCGGAATCGAACCGGGGTGTGCTGTTCCCGCCGGGGCTGGGGGCTCGGTCTGCACCGTCGCAGCGGTGGCCGGTTCACGTGTTCAAGATGGCTTACCCGCCAACGCCGGCACCGGGAACGGAGAAGCTTGATGGTGATGCCACCCCGTGGCGGCCAGCGATCATGGAATGCCCGGCCGACCTTCAGCCGGTATACGCCCACTCGTACGTGCTGAACGACCACCTGACGATTGACACGGTGAAGTATTCATCCGGAATGCGCGGGGTCTCACCGACAGAGATCGTGGTGATCGGTGAGAAAAAGACCAGCGAGACCGACTACTACATGAACATCAACGGCGGCGGCGGTTCGACGGATTTTGATCGCCTGGTGGAACCGTTCCGGCACGGTGCGCGTCTGGGGAGCAACTATTTGTATCTGGACATGCACGTCGCGACGGCGTCCAAGACTGCGGCGCGGTCTGGACTGGACCCTTGGGCTGTGCAGCAGGCGACGACCAAACCATAGGTGTAGCAATAAACCGGCTTGGCGGGGCGTTGTGTGGCAGTATCAGTGCGTGGGTGGAGGTATCGGTATGAAGAAGATCGGAAAGACGCAGCATGGCATCGGCTGGCCCAAGGTCAAAGGCGGCTTCACGCTGGTGGAGTTGCTGGTGGTCATTGGCATCATCGCGGTCCTCATCAGCCTGTTGCTTCCGGCGCTGAACCGGTCGAGGCAGGCTGCCAACAGTGTGGCTTGCAAGAGCAACCTGCGGGAAATCGGTGTGGAGCTGATTGGGTACGCGCAGAACAATCGCGGGGTGATGTTCCCGGTGGGGCCGCTGATTACTTATCCGAACGGAACGAGGATTTTCACGACGCTCGGCAGCAACGTGGTCCCTTCGCAGCGCTGGCCTGTCTATGTTTTCAAGATGGCCTATCCACCGATCCCGGCACCGGGGACCGAGACCGTGGACAGTCCGGCCGCCCCGTGGCGGCCGAAGATCCTGGAGTGCCCGGCCGACCTGCAGCCGGCCTTTGCCCACAGTTATATCCTCAACAAGCACATCGAAGAAAATCCGAGTCAGTTGTTGAAGTATTCCAGCCGCTCACCGGACGGGAAAAGCAGTGCTGAAGTTGTCATCATGGGTGAAAAGCTGTCGGCCGTGAAGGATTACTACATGGAATACAACGAGTTCGAAGTGACTGTAGACCTCTACCGTCACGGGCGATCGCTGGGGAGTAACTACCTTTACAAGGATGGCCATGTGGCCTCTACGGCTCCGAAAGAGGCGAAGAATTCACTGGATCCTTGGGATGTGGAAAACCCTACGACACAGGCTGGCGGCTGATGACGCATCGCTGGGCAGCCGTGCATTGAATGGGCCTTTAAGGCCCGTGCTGGTGGAAGGACGATAGTATTGTGTTAATGAGCCAAACTGATTCGAACGTGAAAACTGAGGGCCGGAAGTCGCCGCCGCAATGGGTGCCAAAGGTGATTGGCGCGGCGATCGTGCTGGTGTTGCTCTCGCTGGTGGCATGGTGGGCCTACGGCACGTTTTTTGCCGAAATGACGGGGCGACAGATTGTCGTGGGGACCAACGACCCGCCGGCCGGACCGACGGCGACGCGGGGAATGTTTAATGGCAGGGCCCAGCAGCGGCGGATGCAAGACAACTCGCGCGGGCGGATGCAGGTGCTGCGCGACCGTCCGGATTTTGTGAGTGTGGGCGGGGGCGGGCCGGGCGGCCGTCCTCAAGGCGGTGGTGGTGGCGGAGGTGGGGGCGGCGCTGCACAGCCCGTGGTGGCCAAGGCGGGAAACCTTTACATGGAATGTACCATTGGGCGCGGGGTTCGGCTGACGAGCCTTGCTGAGAAATGGGTGACCGACGAGCAGGCCAATGTGGCGGCCCGCATCATGCGGCTGAAGTTGGATACGGCCATGGCCAAGTCCATTGGCATGACCGACGAGCAGGTTGTGTCGCTGTCGGCACTGAATTTTCCCGCCCCCATCAATCGCATTCCCGTGACGCCAGAGGCGCGGGCAGAGATTGAAGTCGCTGCACAGGCGTACATGACGGCCGGATCAGGCGCCGGCGGCAGCAGTGGGGGTGATGATGCCAAGGCGAAGGCATCCGAGGAGTTGCTGGCGCTGTTGCGTAAGTTGGATCAGACGCTGGTGGCCGACTATCGCAAGAAGTTGGATTCGATGTTCGCCGCCGCGGATAAACTCCTCACGGCCGACCAGTTGGAAAAGTTCAACAAGCCAGCTGGGAAGTAGGAGGCCCGTTTCCGCATTTACAGGCTGCGGCTTCGCGCTTACACCTAAAGGCTGATGAACCCATCCGATCTGGATCCGGCCACGCTTCTCGGGGCCTATTCGCAGGGGGTCTTCCCGATGACCGACCCCAGTGGCGAGATCGGCTGGTACACGGCCGACCCGCGCGGCGTGATTCCGCTGGAGGCTTTTCATGTGCCGGGGACGCTGCGTCAGAAGTTGAAGCAGGGGGTTTTTGAAATCCGGATCAATCACGATTTTCGGGCCACGATGCAGGCCTGTGGGGAAAACCGGGAAGACGGGACGTGGATAAGTCCCACGCTGATCGACGCCTTCGTGCGCCTGCACGATCTGGGTTACGCGCACTCTGTGGAGGCGTGGCAGGGTGGCACGCTGGCGGGCGGGCTTTATGGGGTGAGCCTGGGCGGGGCGTTCTTTGGCGAGTCGATGTTTCATCGCGTGACCGATGCCAGCAAAGTGGCACTGGTCACGCTGGTGGATCGGCTGCGGGCTCGCGGGTACGTGCTGCTGGACACACAAACGACGACCGAGCACCTGCGGAAGTTCGGAGCGATAGAGATCCCCGCGGGCGACTACTTGGAAAAGCTGGGCGCGGCGATGGAGCTGGAGCGCGAGTTTGCCTAACGCTTGATCGCGAGGCGTGGGTTGTGGATGACGTAGATCGAGGTTCGCGCGGTCGCGTAGAGATCGGCATCGGGTTTGTCGCCGGCGAAGCAGAGGTTGGCTGGGGTTTCGGGGAGTGGGATCAGGCCGAGTGGTTGGCCGTCGGGGCCGAAAATGTAGATGCCATCGCCGCCGGTGACCCAGAGAATGCCGTCGGCGTCGCAGCGGATGCCATCGGGCACTCCCTTGGCGATTCCGGCGAAGGGCGGGGCGGGGGCCGGAGTGACTTCAGTGATTTTGTTTGCGGTCAGGTCGAGGGTGAAGCGGCGGATGACGTGAGGGGGCGGGCTTCGCCAGTCGCTTTCGGCGATGTAGAGGTATTTCTCATCGGGAGAGACACACAGGCCGTTGGGCTCAATGAAGTCGGAAGCGATGCGGATGAGGGGTGCGCCGGCGATGCCCTTGGGCAGGAGGTAGACGCCGCGGGAATCCTGTTCGCTTTTGCGGCCTTCAAGACCGTAGTCGGGGTCGGTGAAGATGACGGTGCCGTCTTTGAGCTGGATGACGTCGTTGGGGCTATTGAGGGGTTTGCTGTTGTAACTGTCGGCCAGAACCGTGATGGTGCCATCGGCAGCGCGGGAGGTCACGTTGCGCGTGCCGTGGTTGGCGGAGATGATCTGGCCGGCGATGCCGACGGTGTTGCCGTTCGATTGGCCGCTGGGTTTCAGCCAGACTTCGGCGGAGCGATTGCCAACGGGGATGCGGTACTGCGTGTTGGCGGGGATGTCGGAAAAGAGCAGGCCCTTGTCCGGGCCGAGCCATGCAGCGCCTTCGACAAACTTGAAGCCGGTGGCGAGTTTCTCGACGGTGAAGACGGGCTGCGAAGTCGGCGCGGCGGCGACGCAGCATGATACGACGCAGACGGCCAACAGCTTCAAGGCGTTATGCATCCCGCGAACACTACCGCAGGTTCAAAAACTCCAGCATGTGCTGGTCGTACATTTTTTGTGCCTGCGGATCGGCCAGGGGCAGCCGGAGTTCGTTGATCACCTTGGTGCCCATTGGGATCCAGGCGCGCCAACAGTCGGCACAGACTTTGTTATAGATCTCGATGCCTTGTGCGTGGCTGAACGGTGCCTTGGGGAGCTTGGGCTTGACCTCGCCACAGCGGCTGCACAGGACCATGCCTTCGCCGACCGGCAGTGCCGCAGCCTCGTTTTTCAGGGCAGGTACGGCCGCACCCAGTTCCTTAAGGCGCGTGACCATCGCATTGCGCGGCATGAGGTCGCCGCGGGCGTCGGCGATTTTCACGCCTTCGGTCAGCACGGCCACCGCGCCCGGCGTATCTTTGCTTTGCTCCAGCACCCCGGCCAGCAGTTGATAGGCCTTGGAAAGGTTGGGGTTGAGGCGGATCGTGGTGCGGAACTCGTCGGCGGCTTCGGCCAATTGGCCCGCATCGCTCAGCGCGCGGCCGAGCGAGAAGTGAGCCAGTTCGTTGTTCGGGTCATCACTGGCCATCTTGCGGAATTGGTCCAGCCGTGCGGAAAGTTCTGCCATATCGGTCTCCTGTAGCGGTGCGAGACTATATGCGCTGGAAGCGGTGTTCGCACCGTGTCGGCTATCCCTGCATCTTCGGGGCGGGGCCGTACATCAGGCTGAGGATTTCATGACGGCTGCTGGGGTTTTCGCGGAAAATGCCGCGCAGGCCGCTGGTGACCATGGTCGCACCGGTCTTTTTGACGCCGCGCATGGTCATGCAGGTGTGGACCGCTTCGATCACCACGGCCGCGCCCATGGGCTGCAACTCGTCCATCAAAGCCTCGACGATCTGGGTGGTCAGGCGTTCCTGAACCTGCGGCCTGCGGGCGTAGCCATCTACTAGCCTTGCCAGCTTACTCAGCCCGACGACCTTGCCGTCAGGCAGATAGGCCACGTGCGCCCGGCCGGTGAATGGGAGCAGGTGGTGTTCGCACATGCTGTTGAACGGGATGTCGCGAAGGAGGACGACTTCGTCATAATTTTCCGTGAAGACCGTTTGCAGGTGCAGCTTGGGGTCTTCCCGAAGGCCTGAGGTCAGGTCGCTGTAGGCCCGGGCGACGCGGGCGGGGGTTTTGACCAGCCCCTCACGGGCGGGGTCTTCGCCGATGGCGATCAGGATTTCGCGAACGGCCTTCTCGATCCGCGCCAAGTCAATGCCACTACCCGGCCCGGGGGCGGGGTGGGGCGTGGGGGTCAGTTCGTCATCATCGCCGCAGGAGGTGGGTCCGGAGTGGGTATTGGCCATGGCAGTCCTTCTAGGGGGCAGAAGTATAGGACGGCTAACGCGGGATGTGGTGCGCGGGGGCCGAAGGGCTAGGATGGCGGCAACGATGAACGGAACATTTGAAAACTTGACGGGGTCGGCCCCGGGCGGTGTTACGCCGGCGCAGGTGCTGTCGCGGTCGGGTGAATATCAGCGAAAGCGGCTTTGGTGCGGCATTACCGGTATCGGGCTGGTGCTGGTGGCGCTGTGGATAGGTGCGGCCGCCGGGCTGGCGGGCTGGACCGATGGCCTTCTGGCGGGTTTGTTGGGCGGTGGGGCTGGAACGGGTGTGCGCAGCGTGTCGGCTGCCGCGATTGCGGCCTTGGGGCTGGGGGCGGTGGCCGTGCTATTGCAGCTTCCGGTGGATCTGGCGGCCATCAACATCGAGAAGGAGTTTGGACAGGTGGCCGTCGGCACACGCTTCAACCTGCCCGGCGTTTATCTACGGCGAACGGTCGAATGGTTGTTCGGCCTGACCGTCGCGGGTGCGGTGTTCGGGGCGGCCTATGTCTACGCCGGAAAGTACTGGCCCGTGGCTGCGGCCGGTGCGCTACTGGCACTGGCCTTTGCTCACATCGTCTATCCGATGAAGCCGGGGCCGTCAGTGGCACTGCCCGGCGACAAGGCCGCGTGGTGGGATGAAGCGACAACAGAACTTCGCCGGACGGGCGTGTATGTGCCGACCGCCGTCTGGTATTCGCACGGTGAGACGTCACTGGCAGGCGGCTGGAACGGCGTGGGCCCGATGCGACGATTGTTTCTCACGCGGACGCTGTGGGACATAAGGCCAAGAATCGCGGCCGCACTGATCAGCCGCGAACAGGCCCACCTTGAACTGGGCCACCGCCTTGCAACGGCAGCGGTCACGGTGGTGTGGGTTGTCGTGGGCATGATCATCAGTTCCCGCCTGACACCGGCCGGAATGGGCGCTGGTGGCGCGGTCGTGATTGCCGCCACCGTCATGAGCACGTGGTGTTGGGTGGGTCTGCTGGGCCTTCTGCCGTGGCTCGGACGGAGGCAGATTTTGGAGGCGGACGCTTTCCTGATGGAGCTGGAGTTCAGCAAAGAGGAAGTCGCCGAGACCCTTGCGACGCTGGCCCGCTGCAACAAGCCGGACGAAACCCTACCAGCCGGAATCGCAGCGATTTTTCACCCCATCCCGACCATGTCGCAGCGGCGCAAGGCATTGGGTATCTAGCCACCGCCCACCACCAACCACCCACCACCGGAAAACCATGTCCATCCTTCCACGACTTTTATTCGCAATCGGCCCCTGGACCTTGAACCTCATCAGCCGGAGCCTGCATTGTCAGGCCGGCCGGCCCCACACCTGGCGACAGCCGCCGGGGTGGGCTTGAACGTCGAAGTGGCCGTTCGCGTTGAGTCACCTTCGTTATCCGGGGCAGGGGAAGGATAAAAGCATGGCACGGCGACCTAAAGATGAAGAGGGCATCTACAGCCTTTTGAGTGACCTTGTGGAAGCCGCGACAGGGAGGTTCCCGTGGGTCGCGCCAGCCGTGGTATTGGCGAGTCTGACGATCGGCCTCACCGTTTACTACGGGCTGCATGATTTAAACGTGCTGATCAGGCAGTTTGTCGTGCTGATGTCGGTGATTATCGCCGTAACTGCACTCGGCATTACGTTTAAAGTGACCAAAGACCGAACGGGCCGCCGCCAAAGGCTGGATGGCGTGCGATCTGTCCACGACCTTTATGCGATGCGGTGGCAGGACTTCGAGAAGTTGGTCTCCGATGCCTTCCGAGCACGTGGTTTTCGCGTGCACGAGGTCGGTGGAGACGGCACCCCAGACGGGGGCGTCGACTTGGAAATGACCGACCCCGCAGGCGTCAATTATTTGGTTCAATGCAAGCAATGGCAAACGTGGTCGGTGGGCGAGCCGAAAATACGCGAGTTCTTCGGCGTGATGTGCCATCGCGGCAACGGGTACAAGGGTATTTTCGTTTCATGCGGGCGATACACCGCTCCCGCGAAAAGCTTCGCTGCCGGCAAGCCCATCGAGCTGATTGATGGGCCGGCACTCGTTCAACTCATCGCACAAGGCCGAAGCAACTCCACGGTGACAGCAGGTGACGACGGGGTGGAAGTGAACGTTCCGGCCGGTCAAACAGATTCCAAGCCCATGTGCATTCGATGCCGTGTACCCATGATCCGGCGGACGGCACGACAGGGACCCAACGCCGGGCAGGAATTTTGGGGATGCACGAACTATCCAAAGTGCCGACAGATTCGCCCACTGCAAGGGGTCTGACAAAGACCCTTTGTTGAGCCAATCAACCGAACCAGCGGCCAGCAGCAAGGTCCGGGCAGTGCGGGCCAACTGCAACTATTTCAGCGATGCCGTAGCCACCCACTGGTCGGCTGCGTTGAATCCATCACTTGACAGCGCACCCTCCGTTTCGGCGGTTGACCAGCGAACGGCGAATCGGGGTTCGCCGCAAACAGTGAGGGCTTTGCCGTCGAACAGTGTGTATGCCAGTTCGGGTGTGCTGGTGGTCGGAGGGGGCGGGGTGGTTGGGGTGGCAGGATCGTCACCGCTGGTATGGCCCGTCATGGCCGCGGCCGCGCTGCGTGCCTGTTCGGCGACGTATTGAGCGCTAAGTAATTTGAGGTGCTTTCCAAACTGCGGCGACAGCGCGGCCGCGCCCATGCCGATGGCATAGACGCCCGGAACACTGGTCTGGTGCGTGTTGTCAGTCAGGACGTACTGCTCAGCGCGAATCGGCGTCGGGCGGACCAGTGTCAGATCAGCCACCGGGACCTGTGCATTGATCGTCAAGTTGTGCGGCAGGGGCTGCGCGGCCGTGACGATCCTGACGTTCCGGTCCGCAAGCGATCTTGCAATAGCCCCGGCAATCGCCGGGCCGACCAGATCTGCCAGCGGAAGATCGGTTCTTCCCGTGACCCATGTCAGCGAAAGTTTCAGGCTGGCGAGTACGGTCAACATTTCCATCGCCATCAGCGTCGGCCCGAGCACCGTCAGCGATTGCCCCGAACCGGCCGCCCCCTGAACCGCATGAATCAGTCTGTCCAGATCGGCGTAGTTGCGGTGGGCGTAGGTGGTTGCGGTGGAAAACTGAGCCGGTTGCACCGGTGGCGGTGGCGGCGGATTGGCTGGGATTTCCAGCAGCAGCCGGTCGTAGTAAATCCGCTGCGCGGCATCCGTAACGATGCACGACCGGGCGGTGTCAAGCTCGGCCACACGGCGTGCCGTCCAAAGTTTGACGTTGTTGGCCGCATACCAGGCGGGGGGCAAAAAAGGCTTGACAGGGCCCAGCACCGGCAGGGCGACCATCGATGCCAGCGGCGCGTGGTCATACGGGGCGGCCGGTTCTGGCGTGATCACCAGCGTATCGGCCAGAGCGTCCAAAGCGCGCAATCGCTCGGCCCCCGCTGCAACGCCGGCCCCGGACCCCAGCAACAAATACTTCACGTGGATACTTGCCACAATTCACCTACCATCGCCAAACTACCGTCCGACCTAGAACTTCCCACCGACCCTCTCCACCCCTCAAGAATCTCCCCTATGCAATATACGAACCTCGGACGCACTGGATTAAAAGTATCTCGCCTTTGTCTGGGCACCATGAACTACGGCCCCATCACGACCGAGCCGGACAGCCACGCCCAGATGGACAAGGCACTGGAACTCGGCATCAACTTTTTCGACACGGCCGACGTCTACGGGTGGAAACGCGGCGAGGGGATCACTGAAAAAATTATCGGCAATTGGTTCGCCCAGGGTAACGGCCGGCGTGATAAAACCGTGATCGCCACGAAAGTTTTCGGCGACATGGGCGAGGACAAAAACAGCGAGCGCGGCCTGAGTGCGCTGAAGATCCGCAACATGTGCGAGCACTCGCTCAAACGCCTGCAAACCGACCACATCGACCTCTACCAGATGCACCACGTGGCCCGCGATGCCGCCTGGGACGAGATCTGGCAAGCGTTTGATACACTGGTGACGCAGGGCAAGGTCATCTACGTCGGCAGCAGCAACTTCGCTGGCTGGCACATCGCCACAGCCAATCAGGTGGCAAAGTCGCGTGGCAGCCTCGGGCTGGTCTGCGAACAGAGCAAGTATTCGCTGGCGTGCCGCGCAGTCGAGCTGGAGGTCGCCCCCGCCTGTGCCCACTACGGCCTGGGCCTGATCCCCTGGAGCCCGCTGGACGGCGGCCTGCTGGGCGGCGTCTTGGATGGTGGCGTGGGGGGCGACGGCCACCGCCGCAAGAGCGAGGGCATGGTCAAACGCATCGAAGGCATCCGCCCGCAACTGCAAAAGTGGGAAGGGTTCTGCAAAGAACTCGGCGAAAAGCCGGCCGATGTGGCCCTAGCCTGGACGCTCCACAACCCGGTCGTCACCGCCCCGATTATCGGACCGCGAACCAGCGAACAGCTTGTCGGCAGTTTGAAAGCGCTGGAGATCAAGCTGTCAGCAGAGCAGTTGAAGCAGCTTGATGAGATTTGGCCGGTCGCCGGAATCGCGGCCGGGAAGCCCTCGCCAGAGGCCTACGCGTGGTAACCGGCCGAGAAAATCGCGATGTAATTGCGCGCTGTGCGGTATATTGCAGCTTGTGCCAGCCTTGCCAGACATAGCCTCTGTGGCCGGCCTTCTCTCGGTTTGGGAGTCGGGTGGCCGCTCAGCCAGCGACTTTGAAGAGCTTTGTGCACAGCACCCGTCTATCGCGGATGAGTTGAGGTCGCGTGCCGCGGCGTTGGCGCAGTTTGAGTCCGCTATCGGACCCGTGGGTCAGCTGGCCATTCGCGGAGCACGGCCGCAAGTGGCGGGCTATGCGATACAGGGGTTTCTGGGTGAAGGGGGCATGGGGACGGTCTGGGAGGCCGTGCACGTTGCCACCAACCGGCGCGTCGCCCTGAAGTTGCTGCCGGCGCATCATCTGGTCTCGGCCAAGGCCCGCGCGCGGTTTGAACGGGAGGTGGAACTGGCCAGCCGGCTCGAGCATTCGAACATCGCACGCCTGTATGACTCGGGCAGAGGGTCCGGCCCGGATCGGGACGGCGGGGCCGAAGGCGCGTTTTATTTTTCGATGGAGTTGATTGAGGGTGTACCGATTGACCGGTTCGAGTTCGGGTCGTTGAGGGAAAAGATCACCACATTGATTATGACGGCCCGCGCCCTGGCCCACGCCCACACCCGGGCTGTGATTCATCGCGACCTGAAGCCGACAAATCTGCTGATAACCCCTGACCGCCAGCCGCATCTGCTCGACTTCGGACTGGCGCGGGACATGGCAACGGATTCGTTGTTGACGTTGGAGTCGCCCTTCGCGGGTTCGCCGGGGTACTGCTCGCCGGAGCAGGCCCGGGGCGAGCCGACGGATACGCGCGGCGATCTGTTTTCGCTAGGCGTGATCGCGGTGCAGGTAATCACTGGCAGGCATCCGTATGACCTGAAAATGCCGCCGCAACAGTTGGTCTATCACATCGCAACCACCCCGGTGGACCTTTCGGCCATGACCACATTGCCGGCAGATCTCGGTCTGATACTGCGGAAGTGCACCGCGTTCGTCGCGGCTGAGCGTTATGGCTCGGCCGATTCGTTCGCGGATGATCTTGAGGCGTTTCTGCAAAGTCGGCCGGTCTCCGTACGGCGGCCGACACTGGCCTACAGTGCGGGAAAGTATCTCGCGAGGCATAGACAAGGCGTCATGGTGACCGGCGCCGTTTTGCTACTGGCCACAGCCGCCGGGGGATTTTTCTCGCTCCGATTGCTCACTGAACGGACAAAGGCCGCACATTCCGCGCAGATCGCGGCTGAGGCCAACGCGTTTCTTTCCGACCTTCTCAAGGCCAGCGACCCGGAAGTCGGGCAGGGCAGCGTGTTGACGGTGGCGGCTGTGCTGGACCGCGCCGCCGTGAGGATCGAGTCTAGAAAAGACCTCTCCCCGGAAGTAGAGGCGGCCATCCGCACCTCGCTCGGTGCGGCCTACGACTCGCTGGACACACACGCCGCCGACGCCGAAGCCCAGTTCCGCCGGGCGGCGACGGTCTTGGAGAAAGCCGTTGGCGCACAAGATCGGGAAACGCTCACAGCCCGCCGCGGGCTGGCCGCCCATTTGTCCGGCTGTGGCAAGGGCGAGGAAGCCATCGCACTCATGCGAGTGCTTGATGCCCACTGCGCAAAGTATCTGGGTCCGGATGACATCCTGACGCTGCGGGTCGGGTTCGATCTCTGTGTGGCCCTCGGGACGTTCGACCACACCGAAGAGTTCGTACGGTTTGCCCCAGGCTTAATGGCCCACCTCAGTTCACGGCTCGCCAAAGATCAGCCCACCGGGTTGACGGTCAAAGACCTCGATGTCTTACGCGTCATGTATGCCAACGCCACGGCAACCCCGGCCAATGCCGACGCCCGTACGGCCGAAGCGGCGAACGTGATGGGCAGAATCGTCGAGTACACCCGCGCGCAATACGGCCCTGAAGATTTCCATACGGCCCGGGCGCTTCTGAACCACGGAATAGCCCTTCGTCTGGCCCGCAGCCTGACCCGATCAGAATCCGTTCTACGCGAGTCGGTCCGCCTGCGCCAACGCATCTATGGGCTCAATCACAGCGACACGCTCTATGCCCAATTCAATCTGGCCCTGACACTGCGCGATGAAGGCGTGACCGATCAACACAAGTCGGTCGAGGCGGCCCAATCGCTGGAAGGGCTGATCGAAAAAGCGAAAGCCTGTCCGACGCCGCCCCATTTCCTACCGGAAGCCCTCGCGGCACTGGCGGACATTCAGCCTCGCCAGACCCCGACGCGGCCGTGAACCATTGACCGCCCGAGCCCCGGACGATCGCCCGAACCCGTTGACGGACAGGTTGGCACCTCGTGCCACGCGCTTTGACTCGTTCATTCGGGTATCCTGATATTCGGATGTGCCCGAGGGTCCGATAACTGCTCATGTCATCACAGCCTATTACGACGTTGCTTAGTGCGCTCGGGTCTTTGGCAGACGACACACGCCTGCGGTTGCTTCGCCTGCTGGAGTTGCACGAGCTGGGCGTTGGTGAGTTATCGCAGATCCTCCAGCTTCCCCAGCCGACGGTTTCGCGACATTTGAAGACGCTGTCGGAGGCGGGGTTTGTCTCATCCCGCCGCGAGGCGACAAGCAACCTTTATCGCATGGTGCCAGCCGAGTTGCCGGCCGGGGCGCGTGAACTCTGGGTCACGGCCCGCGTGCAGTTGGCTTCCTGGACCGAGGTCGAGCATGACGACCGGCGGCTCGGGCAACTACTGGAGCAGCGGTCGGGTAGCAGGGCATTTTTCGCCTCGGCCGCGGCCGAATGGGATCACCTGCGCCACGAGTACTACGGCGACGGATTCACAGCGGCCGCCCTGTTGTCGCTTTTGCCGCTCCAAGCGGTGATAGCCGACCTCGGTTGCGGCACCGGCAGCACGGCCGCGTTCCTCGCGCCGTTTGTGCCGGACGGCCGCGTCATCGCGGTGGACAATTCGCCGGAGATGCTCGGGGCAGCCCGACAGCGGTGCGCTGACCTTCAGAACGTCAGCGTGCGCGATGGGGAGTTGACGGCGCTGCCCATGGAGTCGGGGCGTTGCGATGCGGCACTGTTGCTGCTCGCGCTGACGTACGTGCCCGACCCGGCCGGGGTACTGAAGGAAGCGGCCCGAATTCTAAAGCCGGGTGGAAGGCTGGTCATCGTGGACCTTCTTCCCCACGCCCGCGAAGACTTCCGCCGGAAGCTCAACCAGTTGCACGCCGGTCTGTCGAGCGAGCAAATGACCGCAGCCCTGACGGCGGCCGGCTTGGCGGACGTGCACATCGCCCCCCTGACAGGTCCGCCCGCGGCCAAGGGCCCGCAACTCTTTCTCGCCCGTGCCACGAGGCGCGGCGGGGCAATTGCGTAAAAGTGCTTTCAAAAGGCTTGATATTGCCTTGACCATGCGGATAAGCGGTCTATCATTGCATCCGGATAAGCGGATGGAGCTGGTCGTGCGACGGGTTCCATCCGATACGTTTCTGACGTGTTCCTGATTTTCTAACGAAAGGTCTCCCTGTTATGACAGCCCTCGCAGAACCCATGATGAAGAGCAGCAAGGTCGGCACGCTGGAGTATCGCGTGCGTGACATTCACCTCGCCGAAGCCGGCCGGAAGCAGATGATGCTGGCCGAGCAGGAGATGCCGGGTCTGATGTCGTGCCGGTCGGAATATGGCACCAGCAAGCCGCTCAAGGGTTTGAACATTGTCGGCAGCCTGCACATGACGGTGCAGACAGCAGTGTTGATCGAGACTTTGGTGGTGCTCGGTGCCAACGTGCGTTGGTGTTCGTGCAACATTTTCAGCACGCAGGATGAAGCGGCTGCGGCTGTGGTCGTCGGCCGGCCGGAAGCGGGCGGCACGGCGAAGAATCCGAAGGGCGTCCCCGTATTCGCCTGGAAGGGCGAGACGCTGGAAGAGTATTGGTGGTGCACGGAGCGTGCCATCGACTTCGGCAACGGCGAAGGGCCCGACCAGATCGTCGACGACGGCGGCGACGTGACCCTGCTCATTCACAAGGGCCGCGAGTTCGAAGTGGCTGGCAAGGTTCCCAGCCCCGATACCACGGACAATAAGGAATACAAGGAAATCCTGAAGCTTCTGGCCAAGTGCCTCGAGCAGAACCCCACCCGCTGGCACAAGGCCGCTGAAAAGTGCAAGGGCGTCAGCGAAGAAACCACCACCGGCGTACACCGTCTGTACGAGATGCAGAAGGAAGGCAAGCTGCTCTTCCCGGCTATCAACGTCAACGACAGCGCCACTAAGAGCAAGTTCGACAACCTGTACGGTTGCCGTCACAGCCTGATTGACGGGCTGTTCCGCGCCACTGACGTCATGCTGAGCGGCAAGGTCGCCGTGGTCTGCGGCTACGGCGACGTCGGCAAGGGCTGCTGCCAGAGCCTCAAGGGTCAGGGCGCTCGCGTGATCGTCACCGAGATCGACCCGATCTGTGCGTTGCAGGCTGCGATGGAGGGCTATCAGGTGCTGACGCTGGAAGACACGCTGGCCTACGGCGACGTCTTCATCAGCACCACCGGCAACTACAAGATCATCACCACGGATCACCTCAAGCAGATGAAGGACAAGGCGATCGTGGCCAACATCGGCCACTTCGATAACGAACTGGACATGGCTGGCCTTGAGCACCTGGAAGAGTCCGGCAAGGTCAAGCGGACGAACATCAAGGCCCAGTACGACATGTACACCTTCAACGAGACCGGCCGCAGCGTGCTGATTCTCGCCGAAGGCCGCCTGATGAACCTGGGCTGCGCCACCGGCCACCCGAGCTTCGTGATGAGCGCCAGCTTCACCAACCAGACGATCGCCCAGATCGATCTGGCACAGAACCCCGGCAAGTACGACAAGGCCGTCTACGTGCTGCCGAAGCACCTCGATGAGAAGGTCGCCCGTCTGCACCTCGCCCAGCTGGGTGTGAAGCTGACGAAGCTGACCGATGAGCAGGCCAAGTACATCGGCGTGCCGGTCGAAGGCCCGTACAAGCCCGGCCACTACCGGTATTGAGGTTAGAGAGTCCCCGGCCAGTGGTCATAGGCCGGTCGATTCAGCGACAAGTAAGTGCCCGCCGGAGAGGAGACTCTCCGGCGGGTGTTTTATTCTGGCATACCGCCATTGTGCCCTGTTGGCGATTCTCGACCGCAGGCTGGGCAGCGGTGGAACTCTGACTGGCTCACCGCCG
Source organism: Tepidisphaerales bacterium (assembly GCA_038226785.1). GTDB lineage: Bacteria > Planctomycetota > Phycisphaerae > Tepidisphaerales > Tepidisphaeraceae > JBBRQG01. Next base: position 23,361 of record JBBRQG010000005.1, read on the forward strand.
GCGCGACCGCGCCATTCCCAGCCCGGCGACAACCAGGCCCAACACGCCAACCGGCTCCGGCACGGAAGTGGTCACCTGAAGGCCGACCGTATCATTGTCGTTGTAGTAGTTGGGGGATGAACCCTGAAAGTTGGATTGATCGATGCGTATCGCACCACATTCAAGGGCATCGGCATAACCAAAATAAAGCTTCGTCGCCCCAGCCGGCGCGATAAAGCTTTGGGCGACGCCCGAACTCGACCCATCGCCAATAAAGAAAATCTGACCCAGCAGCGGAGAAATCGAAGCGAAATCTGTCGCACCGGCAGCATTAAAATCCAACGTGGCGGGCGCGCTGGCAGGGTTGTTGTCCGCCACAAACACGCCAACCAGCGCCGCGGTCGGGCCGCGATAGCCACTGATGCCGTTGCCCAAGGAGTTGGGAATCACCGAGTCATGATAAAAGGCGTTGTTGCCATCCGGCGAAAAAATATAGTTGTTCGCCACATAGATATCGAAGTTGACACTGCCGGTCGCGGCAATGTTCAGCGCCTGCCCCCCCGTAACTCCCAATACCACCGGTGCCGTACCACCAAACGAACCAGAGGCATTACCAGCCGAGTAGATTTCGGCCACAGTCGGCACACCGAACGTGGCGGCCGAGGCTGCCTGACCGATCAACCCAGCGGCCAGAACCCAAACAACAGAAAGAACACTCCGACCAGTAGTACGAGTTTTCGACATGTTTCCCTTTGCTCTGAACTCCAAGCCTGACCCGCATAGATCAAGCTCGATATGTTCGATTTATAACACATGTGCCTGCGTTGCCTAATGGAATATTCCTCCATTAAATGGCGATCTGGGTGCTTGAGGCGAACTGGGGAGACTTGTAAACAGGATCAAGGCCGTTGGCACTGTCGCCGGCCCAGCTTATGGTCGCCGTTCATGAACCGCGGACCGAAAACTGCAGGCCTGTATCCCTGCCTGTTCTATGACGATGCCGCGGCCGCAATCACGTTTCTCGAACACGCCTTCGGCTTCGTCCGTCGCTTTATGCTCACCAGCGACGATGGGAAGGTGGTCCACTCCGAACTCACCTTTGGCGAGGACGTCAAGACGATCATCATGGTCGGTTCCATCCAGCCGTCAGAAGGTTGGATCAGCCCCAAAGGACTTCCCGGCGTCCATCAAATGCTCTCCGTCTGGGTGGCAGATCCCGATGCCCATTACGCACGGGCCAAAGCGGCCGGAGCGATGATCGTGCGGGAATTGAAGGATGAGGAATACGGCTCGCGCGGGTATCTGGCGAAGGACCCGGAGGGGAATGTCTGGAACTTTGCGACGTATCGGCCGGGGGCGTATTGGGGGAAGTGATGCCGGAGGCATTGATGATAGTTGCCACGGGTCAGTGGTAGGCCGCTGACCCGTGGAGTGCTCACCACGGTAATTCGCCCCGATGGGACGAACGAAGATGCGCAGATTAATCCGCCCTACCGCGACGGCATCGTCGTCGCCGGCTTCCGCGGGAACCGTTCGTCCATCATCGCGGCCTGATAAAGGAACGTCGCGATGATCGTCGATGACTGCTTCATGTCCGCTTCCTGAATCCGGTCGTACACGTCCTGATTGCTGTGGTGCGTGCGCGTGCCGTATTCGACCGAGTCCTGAATGAACTGGAAGCCGGGCAGGCCGACGGCGTCGAACGGGATGTGGTCGGTCGAGCCAGTGTTGGAGATTGTCACCGTCTTGGCACCATCAGCAGCGAACGGTTTGAGCCACTTCTTGAAGTAGGGCACGGCCGCCGTGTTGCCCTGTGCGTACACACCGCGAATCTTTCCGGTGCCGTTATCCAGGTTGAAGTAGACCGAAAGTTTCTCAAACTCCGGCAGCTTGATCATGTCCTTCGACTTCTCCGCCGCGCGTGTTGTGGGCGGCGTGAGCGTGGCCATGTAGTTCGGCACGGGCGCATTGGCGTCATACCCAAAGTGCTGGCGCACGTAAGCGGATGAGCCGTAAATGCCCTGCTCCTCGCCCGTCCACAACGCCACGCGAATGGTCCGGCGCGGCTTGATCCCCGAAGCCTTCAAAATGCGCACGGCCTCCATTGCCGCCGCCGAGCCCACACCATTATCCGTGGCCCCCGTGCCCGACTGCCAGCTATCCAGATGCGCGCCCACCATCACAATCTCATCCTTCAAATCCGTGCCGGGAATCTCGGCGATGGTGTTGTAGGAAAGCCCGTCCGACTCATGAAACTTCACACGCAAATCGGCCGTGGCCGTCAGTTGTTCACCCCGGGCCAGCATCCGCACCATGCGGTTGTAATCTTCCACCGCCACCGTCACCTGCGGCGAAAACGCCGGTACATCGGGCGACCAGACCCGCGGGCGGCTGGCCGGCGGCTTGGCGTCCGGCGGCAGTTCCGGCAGGTTGGCGCCCTGCACAAAGAACGTCCCACCATCGCCCTGATTGCTTGGCGAAAGAATCATCGCCGCCCCTTCGGCAGAGGCGAACGACAGCAACCGCTGGGCAAATGCGAAGTCGCGGCGCCGGTTGCCAGCAGGTGCTGCGGCCGCCGGTTCTGTGGCAGGCCGACCCCCGCCCCGTGTGCCCATCAGTTGCTCACCCACGCGTCCTGCGGCGGCGAACTGTGCCCGGCGTTCAGAGGCGGTGGCCGTCTGTTGACCGAGCATGGCCGACGAGCCTTGGCCGGCCGCGGCAAGCTTTTCCAGTTCGGCATCCGTCAAGCGCGTTGCCAGCGGTTCAAAGCGGGCATCAGGCGTACGGGCCGGCCCGATGAGCACAATCGCCCCCTTGAGCTTCCCCTTGTAGGCGTCCAGCTCTGATTCCTTCGTTGCCTGCAAGTGCACGACGGCGGCCGTGACCGGTGCATCAAACCCCGGCGACCAGGCTTTGGGGTAAGAAGCGATCACAATGTTCTGTGGCGATATCACCTGCAGCGAATACCGCTCGACCGACCACCCACGGCCGAAAGGCCCCCACGCCTCAAGGTGCGCGTTCTCCATGCCCCATGTCGCCAAGGTGTCGCGCGTCCAGTTGCTGGCCCGCTGGGCGTTGGGGCTGACCGTCAACCGCGGCCCGATGACGTTGCAGATGTAGTCCAGCGTGTCCATCACCTTCGAATGGTTCATCCCCTCGTCGCGAATGATGGCGGTGGGTGAAGCGGTGCTGCGATCCAGAACCACGACCGGCTGGCTGGTTGCGGCCAACGCCTTCTGGGCGGTGGCATCGGTGTGGCTATGGCTGTGACAGGCAAGTTGCATGGGCCCGACAACGCTGGCCAGAAGCAACGCACGGAGGACGGAGCGATTCAGCATGAACAGGACTTTCTGCAGAAAGAACAAGATACGCAGGGACGACGGGTTAGCGCTATACTAATGACGGAGCGGGGGGTGTCCAAACGGCGGTTCGTTGCCCTGCCCGGTGCTGGACAACTCTGCCTCCGTTGCGACAATAAACGCCAAGGAAACAGGTGTAACTATGGAACAAGCAAATCGACGTGGAATGGAACTGGATTACGGCCGGGCGATCGAGCGGCCCTTGGTCTCTTTTTTCAATGCGGTCTACGCGTGGATGGCGGTCGGTCTGGCCGTGACCGCGACTGTCGGCTACATGGTCGCCCAGTCCAGCACAGCCCTGCACGTGATCTACGGCAATAAGTTCGTCAATGTCATGTTCGCCCTCGGTGCCGTGCTGATCGCGACCGCGGCACGAAAAGTCGCCTTCAGCATTTCCGCAGCGGCAGCCACCGGGCTGTTTCTGCTTTACGCGGCCGTGCTGGGCGCACTTCTGAGCGGCATCTACATCGTTTACGACCTCAAGACACTGGGCGCCGCTTTCATGGTCACTGGCGGCGTGTTCGGCGCGATGTCGCTGTACGGCTTCGTCACCAAGCGCGACCTGACGACCATTGGTAGTTACGCGGTGATGGCCGTGCTAGGCCTGTTCGTGGCCAGTCTGGTCAACGTCTGGATGAACAGCGACATGCTCGGCTGGATCATCACTTACGCAGTGCTGGCCGTTTTCATCGTCATCACGGCCTACCGCACACAGGAACTGAAGCAAATGGCCCAGTCCATGCAGGTGCAGGAAAACCCCGATATGGCAGCCCGCGTGGCGATCGTCGGTTCTCTGATGCTCTACGTGGCGTTCATCAACTTGTTCATGTCGATCCTGCGGATCATGGGCAGCCGCAAATAAGCGATAACATACAACCAAGCATTTGCCGGGCCGGGCGGGTTTTGATAACCTTCCCGGCCCGGCTTGTTTAAAGCGGGCGGCTGGACCATGCCTCAGAACCATGGGTCAGTTGAAGGCGTGTAAGACACTCGGTATTCGCCGGTTGCGACGCAGGTTCTGGGCCACGGCACATCGTGCCGGCGGATATTTTGAAGGAGTTGTTCTATGGGCCGTTACACGGGTCCGAAGGTTCGTCTGTCTCGTCGCGTGGGTGTCCCCATCGCCGACATCGCCAAGCACACCGAAGGCGAGTTGACACTCCCCGGTATGCACGGCTTCCGCGGCCGCCGCAACACCGAATACGGTGTCCGTCTCACCGAAAAACAGAAGCTGCGTTACCACTACGGCATGCTTGAAAAGCAGTTCCGCCGTTTCCTGGACATGGCCAAGAAGAGCAAGGGTAACACGGGCCAGACGCTCATCAGCATGCTGGAAACCCGCCTCGACAACGTCATCCGTCGTCTGGGTGTCGGCCGCACCATCTGGGCCACCCGTCAGATCGTCGCCCACGGCCACGTGATCGTTAACGGCCGCAAGACCGACATCGCCAGCTACATCGTCAAGGTCGGCGACGTCATCACCTTCAAGGAAAAGACGCACAAGACCCTGCGTGATTTCATGGAAAGCAACGCCGGGCACGCCGTGCCGGGTTGGCTGGAGTGGAATCCCGCGCAGCTGACCGGCAAGGTCACGCGTCCGCCGGTGCCGGAAGACGTGCCTTTCGAAGTGAACATGAACCTGATCATCGAATTCTATCGGTGATCGACGGCCCGCAAGGGCCGGCTTTCAGGCAGAAACCAGACCCGCCAGCGATGCCCCCGCTGGCGGGTTTTGCATTGATGTTCGAGTTGTTCGCATAAGATGCACCTATGGCCCGAATGCGCGATGTACTCCCGGTGATGCGGAAACAAGGTCCGTTTCGTTTCATCTGGTCCATCTGGCAGGAATCTCAGGACGACAACATTTTCGTCTTCGCGGCCGCACTCTCTTACAGCTGGCTATTCGCCATCTTCCCGCTGATCGTGTTCGCCCTTAGTCTGGTGCCGTTCCTGCCCGAGGCCGCCCGCGTGGCAGCGCGTACGCAACTGAACGGCCTCATTCAGGACAACCTGCCCCAGCAGGCAGCCGACACCATCCTCAAAAACCCGAGCGTTGCCGCAGGGCTTGACAGCGCTCTGAACAGCCAGAGCACACTGGTCGTCAGCCTGAGCATTGTCGTCGCGATCTGGGCGGCCAGCGGCGGCGTAAGCAGCATCATGAACGCGCTCGACAAGTGCTACGAAATCGAACGCGGCCGGAAGTACTATGTGGCCAAGCCGGTAAGCCTCGTGCTGACGCTGGTGCTGGTCCTCCTGTCGCTTCTGATCATCGCCCTGATTCCGGTGGGGACGGCCGTCCGGAAAATCATCGAGGCCTACCCCGACCAGCTGCACCTGCCCTGGATGACCAGCGGCGTCGTGCTGGCATTTGATATGAGCCGCTACTTCATCGGCCTGGCCGCCGGCATGTTGATGCTCGGGCTGATCTACCACTTCGGCGTCAGCGTGCGCCAGCGGTGGGTTCTCTTCTCGCCGGGTGCCGTCTTCTGCTTCATCATGTGGGTGGCGCTGGGTCTGGCGATGCGGTACTACTTCTCCAGCACCTGGAGCAGCGGCTACAACAAGACCTTCGGCCCGGCAGCCGGCATCGCCATCTTGATGCTGGTCTTTTATCTCTACGGCGTAGTGCTCCTGATGGGTGCGGAAATTAACAGTGAAATTGACTACGACCGGCTCGGCGTGCCCAAGGGCACCCGCGACTTCAGGAAGGCGGAACTGGAACTGGAGCGAAGCGTCAAATACCGCGCCGAGGAAGCTGAGGAGGCTGACGAACTCCGGAAAAATCAGGCCGCTCCGACAGATATCCCTCCCCGATCGCTGTAAACCGGGCAGTTGTTCCATTTCTGAACGGTGATATCGTTATTATTCGCCAGTTTAACAAAGGAACCGATCTTCCATGCAATCAAAACGGATCACTCTGGCCGCGCTTTCGGCCGCACTTTTGGTGGCTGTTGCAGGTTGTCGTCACTCTTCCCGTCCCCCGACAACCACCAAGTCGGTAGTCGTCGGCCCGGCCACTGAAACACCGGACGGAACTTTCCCGGAAATGACCATCGCCGCCGGACCGTTCGTCGGCGCAACGGAATCGTTAAAAACCTATCAGTACCCAGCCTGGTTCCGTGACGCCAAGCTGGGCATCTGGGCGCACTGGGGTCCGCAGGCCGTGCCGATGGAGGGCGATTGGTACGCCAGGAAGATGTATCAGCAGGACGATGGCGACTACAAGGATCATCTAGCGCGGTTCGGCCACCCCTCCGAACCCGGCCACGGCTACAAAGACATCATCCCCCTCTGGAAGGCCGAGAAGTGGGACCCCGATGCACTCATGAAGTTGTACAAGCAGGCCGGTGCCCGCTACTTCGTGGCGCAGGCAGTGCATCACGATAACTTCGACAACTGGAACAGCACCTGGCACAAGTGGAACTCTGTCAAGATGGGGCCGATGCGGGATGTCGTCGGCGACTGGCAAAAGGCGGCCGCGAAACAGGGCCTCCGCTTCGGCGTTTCCGAACACCTCGCAGCCAGCTTCACGTGGTTTCAGGTCAGTCACGGCTCGGACAAAACCGGGCCCTACGCAGGCAAGCCTTACGACGGCGCCGATCCGGCCTACGCCGATCTCTACCACTGGCCCGCAGCCGCCGATGACCACGGCTGGACCAGCAACGACCCCCGCTGGCAGGCCGAGTGGTACGCCCGCATCAAAGACCTCGTCGACCAGTATCACCCTGACCTGCTCTATTCCGACTGCGGCCTTCCATTCAGTAACGACATCGGCCGCAACCTGATCGCCGACCTCTACAACGTCAGCGCAGCCCGTCATGGCGGAACGGCCGATGCCGTCTACAACTGCAAGCAAGACTCACAGGGTCAGTGGGTGCAGGATGTCGAACGCGGCGTGATGGGCGGCGTCAACCCGTATCCGTGGCAGACCGACACCTCCATCGGCGACTGGTTCTACAACAAACATTGGAAATATCGCGATGCCCAATGGGTCGTGCATTCGCTGGTCGATATCGTCAGCAAGAACGGCAACCTGCTCATCAACGTGGTCCAGCGCCCCGATGGTTCTCTCGATCCGGACGCCGTAAAGGTCGTGGACGATCTCGGCAAGTGGATGGCCGTCAACAACGAAGGTATCTACGGCACACGGCCATGGATGGTCTACGGTGAAGGAAAACGCCGGGCCAAGGGTGGGGCCTTCAATGAGGACCACACCTACACCGCCGAGGACATCCGCTTCACCACCAAGGGCGAACACACGCTCTACGCGTTCGCCATGGGCTGGCCGGCCGATGGAAAGTTACAAGTCCATTCGCTCGCGGCATTCCCCGGCATTACCGGCAGGATTCGCGATGTTCACCTGCTGGGCCACGCAGGCGCGCTGAAGTGGACTCAGACTGCCGATGCGCTGGTGATCGATCTCCCATCGGCGGACGCCCCGCCTTGCGATTTCGCCTATGGCTTGAAGATCGACATCGACAATCTCTACGGCTTCAAGCCGTCGCTAGCCCCGTCACAAGCCGTAGTCGCCAAGCCGGATGCCGCCGGAAATCTCGACCTCAAAGCCGATACCGCCGAACTCGGCGGTGGCCAGAAACTCGAAACCCAAAGCGGACAGCTCTGCATTGGTTACTGGGATAACCCGGCCGATGGCGTCGTCTGGACTGCCCTGATTTCAACGCCCGGCACCTACAAAGTCACCGCCGAAGTCGCAGCCGCCAACGGCGCATCATCACTTGCCGTCGAGGTTGGCAAGCAACAGGTCCACGCAGCCGTCCCAAGCACCGCCGCCTGGGATGCCTTCACAACCATCGAGCTTGGCACCCTCACCATCGGCAACGCTGGCCAGACCGAGATCGTCGTCAAGGCCGCCGACCCGAAGGCGTGGAATGCTGTCAATCTTCGCGGCATCAAACTCGTGCTCTTGGCGAAGTAACCGCTTCAAGCCCATCGAACTTCCACCCGGAATCGTGTCGGCGTCGGCAGCGTAATGCCGACGCTGACACCCAGCGCCGCGGCATAAAGATTAACCATCGTCAAACCGAGTCCCAAATGTTGCATCCCCGTCCGCGATTCATCTGCCCGCCAGAATGGTTCGCTGATGACAGCGAGCTGCGATTCTGACAAGGCCGCGCAGTCATTCTCGATCACCAGCCGTGGTAGCGGTCCCGTCGTCAGCTCGATGGCGACCCCGCCTGCGACCGTGACGTATTCAATCGCATTGGCCAGCAGATTATCCAAAAGCGGTGTGAGCAGCCCCGCATCGGTGGAGAGCGTCAATGACTCTGGCAACTGAAGTATGGGTCTCGGTTTGTCCGCTACCACTACCACAGCCACGCGCTGTCGGATCAGCGCGGCCAGGTCCACCGGTCCGGGATTTGCCACCAGCGATTTCCCACGCGCCACCGCCAGCAGCGTCTCCACCATCCGCGTCATTCGCGCAGCAACTTCTGGCGCACCGGCTGAAAGTTGCCGCTGGGCGGCCGCATCCTCCGGCCACCGCGCCGCCACGTCCGCCAGCGACCGCAACTCGGCCACCGGCGTCCGCAGTTCGTGGGCAATACTGGCCGTGAAGCGTTGCTCGGCTGCGAAAGCGGTTTGCAGCCGTTGCAGCAACTCGTTGAGCCGCTGGGCAATCGGCGTAAGTTCCGCCGGCAGACCGTGGGTCGGCAGGCGTGTTTCAAGCGTGGTCGGCGTGATCTGTTGTGCCGTGGCAGCCATCGCCCTTAGCGGCTGAAGCTGCCGGCCAATCAGCCAACGCGCCACCAGCACGACGACCAGCGTCATAACCGCCACCGAGATGGCGAACAACGTTGCCACTTGCCCGATCGACTCGTCCACCGGTTCGCGGTCCACAGCCACCACCAGGCGCAAGATCTTGGCGGCCACAGGCTGAGTCGTGGATTCATCGTGCGGCGTGAACCAGCGGGACACACCGCGCCCCGGCCTGCCGCTGGGCAGCCGGCAATCGACCGCCGCCTCGCCCTCGTTCCCCTGAAGCGGATCTACCAACAGCTCCGGCCGCGTGCTGCCCGGCAAGTTGGCCGAAGCAATCACGCGCACGCCGTCGTCGGTTGAAATCTCGAAATAGCCCCCTCGCGACTTCGCGCCGAACTGTGTCAGGTCCGGTGGCAGCGGATCCAACTCGATCTTGCCTTCATCACAACTGACCAGCGCCGTGATCAATCCCGCCTGAGTCTTAAGTGACTTGTCCAACTGACGCAGCAGCTCGGCGCGCACCAGCAGATACGTCAGCGTCCCGGCCAGCAGACCCGCAACCACTTGGGTCACGACAATGGCCCGCAGCAGCCGCGATTGAATCGATGCTCCCTCTGCCTTCACGATGACTCACCGCCCAGAACATACCCCATGCCCCGGACCGTTCGAATCAGCGAGGGCTTGTCACCGGCACCGGCCGAAACGGTGCAGGCGTCCAGTTTCTTACGCAGGGCATAGACAGCCGCATCCACTGCATTGCTCATGATCTCGGTGTCGCGGTCGTACAGATGCGCTTCAATGTCGGCCCGGGCCACAACATGCCCGCGCTTGCGGGCGAGATATTCCAATAACGAATATTCGCGGGCCGTCAGGTCCACCGCCTTGCCTGCCACGTGGCAGCTCCGTGCCGATGTATCCAGCGTCAGTTCATTCACCACGATCAGGGTGCCGGGACTGGCGTGCCGGCGGCGCACCATCGCCTCTACGCGGGCCGCCAACTCATCAAAGGCAAACGGCTTGATCAGGTAATCATCCGCCCCGGCCCGAAGCCCGGCGACCTTGTCTGGCACCGTGTCGCGGGCCGTCAGCAATAGCACCGCCGTATCCTTCGATGGCCCGGCCTGCTTTCTAAGTGCCGTCAAAAGGCTCAGCCCATCCACGCCGGGCAGCATGATGTCCAGCACCACAACGTCATACGGGTTCTGACGCAGCAGCCACTGGCCTTCCGTGCCAGTGGCTGCTGCATCAACCGCATAGCCGAGCTTGCCAAGCCCCAACTTCAGGCTCTCGCGCAACAGACCGGCATCTTCCACAACCAGAACCCGCATAATGTCAGCCTACTTCAAAGCGCGAAGGTACGGCGGCGCGGGGCGGGGGGAGGGGACGGGGGCGTGGAGGAGGGGGAGGGGAAGGTGGGAGGCGGACTACTTGCCCTTCTCGTCCTTCTCGTCCTTCTCATCTTTTTCCCACGACTTCTTTTCCATCACCTCGTCACCCAGAACCGCGCCCTCAGCGGAGACCTTCAGTTCGTGGGTCGCCTTGTTGATCTTCACTTCCACTTCATAGGCGCTCGTGCCGCCTTCTTTGACCATGTTGGCATCGCCCATCTTGCCGGTCGGGTACTTGGCCATGACCGCCGCCTTGACGGCTGCGGGTAGCGCGCTCAGTTCCACTGATGTCTCCTCTTCCAGCACAGCGCCATCCGGCGCGATCTTCATGCTGTGGTCCACATCAGCCGCTTCGAACTCAACCTCGTAGGAGGTCTTACCCTCTTCGGTCTCCTTCCAGACCTTCTCAACCTTCGCGCCCGGGTGGGCGGCAACGGCCGTAGCTACCGTCGCCTGTACCGGGGCGGGCAGGTCGGTCAGCTTCATCTTGCTGCCTTCCCAACTGGTCTTCCCCTTCGCTTCGCCCATCTCCTTGTGATCTTTGGAGCAGCCGGTCGAAAAAGCTGCGGTGGTGGCCAAAACGGCCGCGGTCAAAATCCAATGTTTCATCTGTTGTCCCGTGATCTGATGTCCTGTCAGGTCCACGCCGATGCGTTCGCGCACCAGCGGGCCTGGCAAAATCATAACGCCGGTGAATGACCGGAAGATGATCAACCGCCAGTTCAGACAGCCTCCGGCTACCATGTACGTCGAGCCCCCAGACCCATGGAATCCATCACCCGAATCTGGCAGAACATCCTTCGCCTGTTCCAATGGCTCTCAGCCGCCCTGCCGGGTGCCGCCCGCGATACCGGCCTGGAGGGTATCCGCTGGTCCTATGTCATCCTGCTCGCCTTGGTCGCCTGCGGCCTGATCATGAACCTCTTCCTGCCGCACGGCTGGACCGTCTGGCCGATCATCGGCGTCGCCGGCATCCTGTTATTCGTCCACGAAGCCGCCGACCGGAACGGCAGCGGCATTCCTCTGCTCTACGTTTACGCCCTCGCTGGCGTGGCCCTCTTGACATGGGTCGCCATCGTGATGGCGCTTAGTGTCGTCAACCCCTTCATCCTCTGGCTGGGAATTCTCGGCCTTGCCGGCTATTGCGCCCGCGACTGGCTCAAGCAACATCAGCACCAAAACCTGATCCTCCAGCGCCGCGAAAACGGCCTGTGCATCCACTGCGGCGAACCCGCCACCGCCGACGACGGTATCTGCCCCAACTGCGGCCAAGACCCCGACCCCGACGGCTCCCAGGCCCAACGCATCCGCGCCGTCATGAACAACTCCGGCGGCGGCAGCGGAGGCGGCAGAGCAGGCAACCACGCCCGAAGCGTCCTCAAAGGCGAGACCCTCGCCCAAAACGCCAGCCGCAAGGAATCCGCCCTGATCGCCAACAGATCACGTCCGGGCGGAGGGGCAAGAGGCGGCAGCGGCCGCAAAAAATAAAACGTGGCCGCCCTTCGTAAGAGCGGCCACGCAGAGGGTGGGGGGGAGGGGGGAAGGAAAAACTTTCGGCACAAAGCCTACGACGCAGCCGTCTGTCCATCGGTCCGGGGCAACCCTTCATTCGCCACCCCAGCCGATGTCGTCCAGCTCTTGATCACCGTCGGCGATGCGTGCATCAACACGCCGCAAAACAGGAACCAGCCCCAGTGCTCGCTGTGTCGCCCCGCCAGCCAGATTGCCCCGATCACGCAGGCCAGACTGACAAGGTTCTGTGCCTCGACTGATAAAATGCCTTCCTTTCAAGTGGATCTTCTCAACCACGCCCGGCCTACCGGGCCTGCAGCAACTTCACACTGGCCGCCGGGTTGATGATGAACCGCCCCGGCTTGCCCGGCAGCGGGCTGGCCCCCTTGCGAATCAACTCAATGGTTTCTGCCACCGTCAACTCGGGCTTCAACGCAATCAACTTGGCCGCCAGATTTGCCACCTGCGGCGACGACATGCTCGTTCCGCTGAACTTCATGTGCTGCCCGCCCGGCACCAGCGAATCAATCTGATACCCATTGGCATACAGGTCGATGCTCTTGCCCGTCGTCGTAAAGTTCGTCGGCTTGCCGTAACAGTCCACCGCGCTCACCGTCAGCAGGTTCGGCAGCTTCAGCCCGGCCGGTACGTACTCGCTGAAATCGGCATCATTCCCTTCATTCCCCGCGCCCGCGACAAACAAGATGTCCGGTGCACCGGCGATCGCCTTCTGCAGCCCGTCTTTGAACGCCGCGAAAATCTGCCGCGAAAGCTCCGCACGCTCGGCCGGTGTCTTGCCCACACCCTTGATCGCCAACTGCTGTTCCACTGCAGCCCGCGGAATGCGCCAGCTCATGTTCACCACCCGCGCCCCCGCCGCCCTGGCATAGTTCACAGCTGTCTGAGTCGCCTGACCCCATCTCTGGTATTCCTCCAGCGTCGGCGCCGCATCCGGGATCTCCTTGTACGGAAACGTCTCACGGATCGGCAACAGTCGCACAAACGGATTGCCCGCCGCGACAATCCCCGCCACGTGCGTGCCATGGGCATAGTTACCAATGATCCCCATGTCCTGGCTGAACTCCTTGATCTCCTTGCCCCGCAACGCCACCACATGCTTACGCAGCGCATCCACCGCCGGCGATTCCACCCCGGCCGACATCTCCATGCTCGCCTCGACGTAGGCCATCAATGTCGCCTTGTCGGTCTTCAGCGCCTCCAGCGGATACAAATCGCCGCTGGCAGGCTTGTGGTCCGTCGTGAAGGCGATGCCGTGCACGTCATCCACAAAGCCGTTGTGGTCGGCATCCTTCGCCCCCACCTTCTCGGCGCCGTTCGTCCACAGCTGCCCCGGAAACAACGTCGTATCCACACCGGTGTCCCAGATTGCCACCACCACCGGCTTGGCCTTCGCGTCCTTCTCCAGCGTCACCAACGTCGGCGTCCAGATGTCCACCTTCTCGGCCTTCGTACCCTTCACCACTGGTGCCGCTCCCCCCGCTCCCCCCGCTCCCCCCGCAACCGCCCCCTTACCGTCTGCCGACGCAACCGACGCCTCCGGCTCTGGCACCGTGCCGTCCACAAACTCCCCATACACCTCAGACACCGGCCCGATCACATCCAGCCCGAAATCAAACAACCATCGCGTCGTGATCAGTGAAACGGCCACCTCCTGCGGCACCTTGCCCGGATTGGCCGTGATCAGCGGGTCCAGCTGCTCATCCAGCCCCGACTCGATCTGCTCCCGCGAAACCATCTTCGCGCTCGCCCGCGCCTTTTGCAGACGCTCCAGAATCGGCTCCAGCGGCAACGGACGGATCATCTCCCGCAGTTCCCGCTTGAACGCCTCCGTATACTTCGCCTTATTGATCGCACCGCTCGGCGTCGCTGCGGCTTTCATCGCCGCCACATGCGCCCGCAGCGTCATCCCCGACATCAGCTTGTCGTCTTCCTGAGCCGCAAGCTCCCGCAGCTTCGGAATCCGCGCCACTGCCGCGTCCCAACGCCCATTCAAAATATCGATCTGCTGTAACAACCGCTCGTACGCCTCCAGCACCGTCCGGTCTTCTATGTCATATCCGGCCAAGTCCGCCTCGGCGTCCGCCTTCACCTTCCCGGCCAGCGCCAAGATCGCAGCCTTGTTCTTCACCAGCTTCAGCGCCGACCCCTTGATGTCGTACGTGTGGCGCGGCAGGTCATCCACCGTGGTGACTTTCTTCTTCTCTCCGCCCTGCGCCGCCGGGGCCGCCAGCGGCTCTCCCAACCCCGACCCCATCGCCACCCCCGTCAATCCCGCACCGCCGCCCCAGCCAATCACCACCAGGCCCGCAGCCAGCGCCACCACCCGCGCCCGCCGCAACTCAGCCGAAAGACCCTTTGCCCCCAACACCAACCGACGAGAAAACTGACCCATGACACAGTCCTTTCCAGGAAAATTGTTCTTCACAACACCGCTTCTTGACACACCATTTCATCTACAACACCCAACAACCCACCAGCCCCGGCTCCCGCCAGGTTTTTTACTCCGTCTCATCAAACCGCCTACTCCGCCGACGTCCGCCTCTACTTTGGCCGCGTCGTCACAAGCACCGTTGCCAGCATCGCCAGTGCCGAGATCACCCCGGCCGCCAGCACAATCGCGTCATCCCGCCGGCGCTGGGCCGGCGTCCGGACTTTCCTGCACGTCTTGTTCGCAAAAAGTCCCATGAAGGTCCTCCCTCGTTGCCAGGCACTCAGTCCCGCCGGCGCATAGCCGGGGCCATCAATGGCTTCTGCTCCGGCGTATTTTCATTCTCTTCCGTCGGCGCCGGCGCATTCACCACCGGTATCGCCGTCAGCAACACGTTGTAAAGCGCCATGTCCGATGTCGTCGGCCGCCCACGTGTGCCGTCCAGCATCTCCTTCACCTTCCGCAACAGCCCCGACAACTGCCGAAACTCCGCCGGAGTCAGGTGCGCGTAATCACACAGGATGTTCGCGTTCTTCCCTTCCGGCGTCGTATCAAACGCCCGCGCGGCAGCCGTCCGCTGCACCACTTTCATGACCCGCTTCAAAAACACGTTGGCCGTCTGGCACATCATCTCATTGGCGGCGGCCGGTTCGGCGTCGGAGTCGAAACTGATGTTGAAGTCGTCTGCCGTCAGATCAAACAGCTGCTCGGTGGCCCGTGAGACTTTACGAAACCCGGCGGGCACGACGAACTCAAACTGCTGCAACAACTCCATGTGCCGGTAAAGCGTGTCCGGCCGAACCCCCAGCCGCTGCGCAATCGCCTTGATCCCACAGGGCGCCAAATCCCGCATGGCTTCAATAATCTCAAACCGCACCGGCGACGTAATCACCGACCACTGCTCGGGCGACTGAATCAATCGTAGTGGTACTCTTGGCACGCAAAAGATATTAGCCCACCGTTGTCGAAAGTCAATACAATAAAAACAGTTGGCATAAACCGTTTTGCTGCCAGTAGTTGTAACCCTCGCTTCGATAACCGCTTAGCGGCCGACCTCATTCTAAAAAGCGCCGCGCCATCTCCCCCGTCCACCCGCAGCCGCCCACCCTTCCAGCCCGTCAGCCGGGCCGATCTCCCGGACCTTCCCCCAGATCAACCGTTGCTCAAGGGTCCCGCGTCCCCCGCCTCTCCCTCTCTCGTCGAGGCTGCTTCCTCCGCACGCGCTTCTTCCGACCCTTCGTTACCTTCGGCTTTTGGGTCTTGGCCTTCTGCATAGCCTTCTTCGGCCGACCAACTTTCGGTGGGTTTTCCAACCGCTCATGCGTGACATGGACCTTGGAAGGCAGTTTGTCCGCGAAAGTTTTCCGCCAAGAAAGCAGCCACATGGGCAGCCGTGCGATCCACAGCCCCGCATCGAGCATGTAAGCCAATGAGCGCCAAGCCTGCCCGGCCCGGTCGAAACGCGGATGGTCCTCGTGCTCCCCGATATCCGGGTGCGGGTTGGGCAGATGCGACCATTTGTTCCGCTTCCGCCGGGCCATCTGCGGAAGTCTATTGCGTCCCTTTCCATCTACGAAGGAATCGCTTCGCATCGCTCTCGGTTATAGCCCAAATCCCTCTCTCAACAAGCACCGGCGCACGCCGGGGCGCGTGCAACCCGTGGAAACAAGCACACCTCAAACGAACTGCCCCGGCGGGGCAGCGGTCTTTGGACGCTGGCTCTCCGTCACGATCGATGGATGGAAAACAGACAGGGTTCGCTGGGCGCTAGCCCGGTGCACTTTGGCACACCACGCGTTTAGAGTTCCGAAAGGCCGAGATCACGGAGATACCGAAACGTCGGATCGTAATACTGCGGCTTGCGCGTGGGATCTGCGGCGTCACCTTCCGGCACAAAGATGACCATGCCTTCCCGGGCTCGGGTCAGCAGCACACGATAGGCATTTTTCAAGTAACGCTGGCGTTCCGCTTTCTTTACATTATTCCATCGATCACCACGGAACTCATGATGCTGCCAGCCACCCTCTGCGTAGCGAAAATCGGCATCCCACGTCACACAGGCCCAGTCCAGCTCTAACCCTTGGACGTGGAACTCTGTTGCAACGTCTTCGAGGTAGTAACAAGACCGGACATCTTCCTTGCCGTGAAGGAACCAGTGAATCGGATCAAGCTTATATCTGACGTCGATGGCAAATGGCTTCAAACGTTGCGCCTGAGATGAGGCGACAATACCGTATCGCTGCGACCCGCGAGCTTGCTGTCGCAACCACTGCTTGGCTTTGCCTAAGTCACGAGTCAGCTTCAGCGGAAACTTCTCGGACACCTCCCGGAGAATCTCCTTGGCGCTTTGTATTTCCAGATCGAGTACTTGCTTGACAAGCAGCGACACATTCTCGGCACGGAACGATCGCATGGAGACGCCGAGATGCAGTTCATCTTTTTTAAAGACGTTGGGACGATGTTCCAAGCTTTTGAGCACAGCCCCAGCCCCATATTCGCTGTCGGTAAGACGCGAAGAAAGGTAGATATGCCAATCCGGAAAGGATCGTTGCAAAGACTCAATCCATTCCGAGAGCCCCGCTTCGCCCGTGTTGATTTCCTGTCCGCCACCAACCAAACAAACAATGACCGCCCAATCCGGATGTCGGTCGAGGCACGAAATCAAAAACTCTGGTTCCGACTGATTGAAATCTGGCCGCTTCTTTTTTTGAAGCATGAATTTTGAGGTCTGCTGAAGGTTCCAAGCACGCTGCGCCTCATCAAACAGCGCGACATGCTCGACGGGTGGCCGTGATGTGTCACTGAGGCAGTCGTCGCGAAAGTGGTGGACATTTTGGATGAACATTTTGACCTCACTCATCACCGTGCCCTTCTTCACCTTCCGTCCAACTTCTTTTTCCCTCGCTACCCTGTCTCGGACCAACGCTTCGCGCAAGATTGCCACAAGCGGGCCATTACCTGAAAGCAAAACGCTGTGCAGGTCACTGGCTTTGTCGATATGGGTGGTGGCAATATTGAGTCCCACAAGCGTTTTGCCGGCTCCGGGAACACCAGTCACGAAACAAATGGACTTAACCTTGGCATTGCGAGAGTCGTAAATAATGTTCGAAACCGTTTTTGAGGTTTGATTCAGGTCGTCAGCCGCCGCGCCGTGCCGCGATATCTCACTAACCTGATGACCCCTGTAGAGCGCCTGCGCCGCCTCGATAATAGTCGGTGTCGGCGAGTAGCGGCCAGCCTCCCACGCAGCAGCCGAAACTGACGGACCGCCAATCGCTGCCAGAACTTCACCAAAGACCCGCACGAGCTGCACTGGCGCGACGGATATGGGAACGAGAAGCCCATCTTTGTGGGTCGTCGCGCGAATCGTAAAATCTGTGATGGGCGCTCCGGTGGCTATCAAAACCGGCGCCACCGCCAGTAGGTGTGTTTCTTCGTGAAAGTTTTTGAGGTCGAGTGCATAGTCACATACCTGATCTATGGCCGCTGCCGAGAACCGGTGCTCCCCAGCCTTGAACTCCAAGACAAAGATCACCGGCCCGAGGATGACCACCACATCGATCCGGCGGCCGAGTCGAGGAATCGAGTATTCAAAGAAAATGTGCCCATTCTGAGCGTAAGGTACTAGCGCTGTTTTCAGGATCCGAATCTGCTCGCCCCAAGCATCACTTTGCGTGGTGTCGAGGCTAGCGCCCGCCAGACCGCTTCCGACTTGCAACTGACCAAGAAGGTGCTCTGACGTCTTGTTTAGAAACGCCGCAATCGGGTCGGCGTAATAATATCGCTTGAGGGTTTGCATCGCCTGAGATCCACCAGGCTAACCGCACACTCCGCAAGATGGGCTGGCGGGTAATCCGTATCTGGGAACACGATCTGACTCCCGACCCCTCCCAATGTCTGGCCCGGCTCAAGCGGGCACTTGACGCCCCCTTAATCAGATCGAACCGCACCACCTAATCCGAGTGCATCACACGGCACTCTCACTTTCCACTTCCCTTGGCCGCCACCCCCCCCCCTTTTTCAGGCGGGGAAAAACCGCATGTTGCGCAACGCCATCGAGTCCTTATCCCACAGCCACTTACGCTCGCCAAACCCACAAAATGTGACCACTGGCGCAACATTGCCCCTATAGGTAGAGGCCACTCATGCTCATCGCCGCCCCTTCCCCGCACGCTCCGCCCCGTCCGACACCCCCCGCCAACCACTAAAGTTAACCATCTTCCGCGTATGCCCGTAACCCCAGTACCCACAACCCCTTACCGATTCCCAATGTCAGCTCACGGTACCGTTTGTCCGCAAACGCAAAATTCGCTATCGATTCTTGCCCCCCACCCCCCCCCCGCCGACAATTCCATCTCACACAACCCCCGCCCCCACCCCGTGAATATCACCCCTTCTTCAACTTCATCTGCTTCACATGAAACGCCAACGCTGGACGGATGTGGGTGTCCCAGTAATCCCAGTCGTGCGTGCCCGGCGGCTCCACATACGCGTGCGGATACCGCAGCCCGGTCAGCTTCTTGTGGAAGTCCCGGTTGTCTTGCAACAGAAAATCCTCCTTGCCGCAGTCGATGGATAACGCCGGCCGCTGTCTGGCCGAAAGGCCCTTCGCCAGATGCAGCAAATCGTGGTGCGTGCCGCGTGGGTCGAAGTCAAAAATGGTGTGCGTCTCCTGGCACCAGTCCACCGGCTTTTCCCACGTGTGCGACCCGTTCATCACCGCGCCCGAATGGGAATGGGCCGACAAAAACCGGTCCGGGTAGGCCAGTGCCGTCCGCACCGCACCGTACCCACCCATCGAAAGCCCGCCGATCGTCCGGTACGCCCGCTCAGGCCGCGTGCGGAATGTCTGGTCGATGTAATCCACCAGTTCCATCCCCAGATGCTTCCCATAGTTCAACGCAACCCACTTCAAAGGCTCCGGCGGACTGGGCGGCGTGTGGTCCGTATAAAAACCGCGATACCCGTCCGGCATCACAATCATCAGCGGCACGTTCAACTGCTCCAGATACTGCTCCAGCCGTGTCCGCCGAGTCCAGATCGTGTGGTCATCCGACAACCCATGCAGCAGGTAATGCACCGCATAAGGCGGCTTTATGTTCTGCGGTGGAAACAACACCGTGGCCGCAGTCTGCTTACCCAAAAGGTGACTGAAAAAATGCAGCGTGGAAAGTGGCATGTTCGGAAAGATCACCTCAACCCGCACTTTTTGCGAGCCACCCCCCCACCCCCCCCACCCTCCCCACGCCCCTTTGCCCCATCACCGCTTCCAGTGCCTACCGCCGCACGTCAAGGGCATCACGCAGCGCATCGCCCAGAATGTTCAGCGCCAGACACAAGATGCCCACGGCCGCAGTCGCGGCCGCGAACTGCCACCAGACGCCGCGCAAAAGTTCCAGCTTGGCGTCGTCAATCATCCGGCCCCAGCTCGGCTGGTCGGTCACCCCAAGGCCAAGGAACGTCATGACGACTTCGGCCTGCACATACGCGATGACCCCAAGGCTCGACGTGATGATCACCAGATGCCACACCCCCGGCAGAATGTGCCGGAAGATGATCCGCGGCGTACCGGCCCCCATGGCCACGGCGGCCGAAATGTAATCCCGCGATCGCAGTTGCAGAGTCTGACCCCGCACCAGCCGGCACAGGCCCACCCAGTCGGTCAGGCCTAGGGCGATGATGATGATCGCAAGCGGCCCCAGCGGCCGACGTTCCCCCCCCACCACCTCCGGCGGCAAAATGGGCACGTTCCGCAACGCGTAAACCATCGCCAGCAGCAGCAGCACCCACGGAATACTACTGATCGTCGTCACCAGCCACATGATCAACGCATCCACCCACCCGCCGAAATATCCGGCCAGCAACCCGAAAATCAGCCCGATCATCAGCGTCAACAGCGACGCACACACCGCCAGCGTCAGGGCAACGTTGGCCCCGCACATCAGCCGCCAGATGACCGGCCGGCCTGCGATCTCGGTGCCGAACCACCTGCCAAACGACGCGACGGAAGGGGGCGAGTAAGAGTCCTCGGATTGCACCGCCCGCTCACCGGCAAGTTGGAGTGGGCTGTACTGCTGCGGAAAGCGAGGGATGGCACCGATCCAAGGGATCAGCCCAGCCAGCACGTACAGGCCAATGACCACCAGAGCGACCCGCGCCGGCAGCCGCGCCAAAACGCGCTTCATCAGCCCGCGCGGAACGGCGTCGGTGGCGGAAAGAGTGGGGGCCGAAGAAGTGCTCATGAAGGTGCGGGGGGTGCGGGTGCGGGGGCGGGGGAGGGTGGGGGGTGGGGGGGTGGGGGGTTATTTCAGGGCGATGCGTGGGTCAACCAGCGTGTAAAGGATGTCGGTGGCGAGCAGGGAAAGGCAGTACGAAATACTGGAAAGGTAGGTCACAGGCATGACCACGCCGTAGTCGTTGTTGAGGATGGCCCCCACCAGCAACCCGCCCAAACCGGGAATCTGGAAGACGCTCTCCAGAATCAGCTCGCCAAGCACAAGCAACGGAAGCTGTGTGACGGTTGTGGTGACGACGGGGACCAGCGCGTTGCGGAGGAGGTGGACGAGGTAGACATCCGTTTCGGAAACACCCTTGGCCCGGGCCGTGCGCAGATAGTCCTGCCCGACTTCGTCCAGCACCACCGTGCGGTAGAACCGCGTCCCCGCGCCAAGGCTCGCCAGGACCGCACAGATGACTGGAAGGCACACGTACTTGAGGCTGTAGGGGAAGTCCTCCCAGCCAGCGACCGGAAACCAGCCCAGCCACGCCCCGCCCACCCACTGCATGCAGTAATACAGACTCACCGGTGGTAGCGCGAGCAGAAGGATGCAAACGGCGGTGATGGCATAGTCGGGCCAGCGGCCGAGCCGGGCGGCCGAGATCAGCGACAGCCCGAGCTGCAGCCCCAGCGAAATGAAGAAGGCTGGCAGGGCGATGGTGAGCGAGACGGGCCCGCGCTCGGCCAGAAGCTCCCAGAACGAGGCGTCGTAGCGCATCGAATGTGGGAACTTGAACCGGACCAGATCGAAGAACTGCGTATTCAGCGGTTCGGTCGTGTTGATGAACCGGGGTTTATCGAGCCCCATCTTGGCGAGGATGGCGTGCAGCGATTCGGGTGTGGGATTTTTGCCAGCAAACGGCCGGGCCGGATCGCCGCCGATGACGTTGAACAACAGGAACGTGATGAGCACGATCCCCATGATCGTGGGGATGGTCAGCAGAAGGCGTCGGATGAGGTAGGCGGCCATGGGAGGGTGTTGGACGGGCGGGAACTAGTGGTGACCGGACTGAAGGGCCTGTTTTCTGGCGGCGACATCGACCTTTTGAAAGGCCCGATGGGCGTTGCCGTAGTCGGGGAAGTCGTAGTTGGCCAGCCAGCTCCTGGAGACGTAGTAACGGACCCGAATGTAGTCCTCGACCATCGGACAATCCTCATCAGCCATGGCCACCATTTTGCAATAAAGGTCATTGCGATCGGGGCCGGGGGAAAGTTTGATGGCGCGCTCGTAAAGGGCATCAAACTCGGGGTTGTTGTAGCCGAACATGTTGACCCCGCCGGGGTCGGCGAGCTTACTGTAGAACATCTGGAGAAAGGTCTGTTCGTCGGGGTAGTCGGCCTGCCAGCCGGTCATGCAGATCTGGAAGTTACGGGCATCGACCAGTTCCAGCAGGCGGGCGTAGGTGCTGGGGTCTATATTGATCTTGACACCGATTTGTGCCATGGCGCTTTGAAACGCTTCGGCGTACTGACGGTAGGCCGAGTCGGAACCATCAAACAGCAACTTCAGCGGTGGGATGGGGCCGCCGTTGATCAGTTCGGCTTCCTTCATCAAGGACTTGGCGCGAACGATGTCGTAGTGATTGAACGGGTTTTCTGGCTGAAGGTCGGAGATCGGGAAGCCCGGCGGGATGAAGCCACGGGGGGTCATGCCACGGCCAGCAAGATACTTTCGGATGAAAGCTTCGCGATCCCAGGCGAGGCACATCGCCTGCCGGAGGGGTTTGTTTTTCCCGAGGACCGGGTCGCGCAGGTTGAAGCCGTAGTAGTCAATGGCGGGATCGGTGATGGTTGTCAGTCGCATGCCGCGGCTGGCGTAGTCGGGTCGGAGTGAGCGGGTGGTGGTATCGACGGCGCTGAGGAAGCCTTCTTTTGGAAGCTCCATGGAGTCATAGAGTCCCTGCTGGAAGGCGTGCCACAGCGGCAGGGTTTCGGCGAAGTAGTCGTAAATCACCGTGGGTTGATACGGGAGGCGCTGATCGGCGGGAACGGTGCCGGGGTCGGCATCGGGTCGGCCGCGATAGCTGGGGCTGGCGGTGAGAACGACGCGGTAGTCGGCGCGGTAACTTTTGAAGCAGTAAGGGCCGGTTCCAACGGGGCGGGCGCGGAAGCTGTCGCCGTAAAATTCAACGGCGCGACGGCAGACGGCCGAGAGGCTGGGGCTGGCGAGCGAGAAGATGAACTGGGGGTTGGGCTGGGTGAGATGGATTTGAAGGGTGTAGCGATCCAAGGCGACGAGCCCTTGTACGGGGAGGGAATAGTCGGTCGGCTTACCCGCCTTTTGGGAAGCTGCGCTGGCATCGAAGAATGCATCGAGGCCGACGACCTTGCCCTGCAAAAAGGCGCTGAAGCTTGGGCTGGCGAGGCGGGAGTCCGCCAGGCGTTTATAGGAGTAGACGAAGTCGTCGGCGGTGACTTCGGGGCCGAGGCCGTTTGGGCCGGGGAAGAGTTGGTCCTCGCCGGGTGCGGCCTGAAAGTGGACGCCGTGGCGTATGGGGATCGTGTAGGTCAGACCGTCGTCGCTGAGCGTTGGGAAAGCGGTAGCGAGAGTAGGTATGACTTTTGCGGGGCGGACGCCGTAGGCGTAGTCATAGAGGCCTTCGTAGGTGTGGCCCAGAATGACGCCGGAGATGACATCGTAACTGACGGCCGGGTCGAGGCTGCGGAGGTTGATGGCGTAGCTTGCGTAGAGGGCGTTGGGGTCGCGCGCCGGGGCGAAGGGGAGGGTGGCGAGAGCGGCCATGCTGAGCAGGCCGAAGACACCGAGGTAGACCAGAAATAGTCGTTTCGTCCAGAGCACTCTTGTGGCGCAATGTAACCGAGTTGCGGCGAGTGTTGGAAGCGAAAGCTCGGTGCAAGGCTTGACGGGCTGTGCGCGCTGGTGGGCGACGATTGCCCGTCAAGAGGTTTACTGGCGGAGCTTGGGGTCGAGGGCGTCGCGGAGTGCTTCGCCGATGAGGTTGTAGGCGAAGACGGTCATGAAAATCATGAGGGTGGGGAAGACGGCCATCCACCAGTTGAATCCGCCGCCAGCAGCGCGGGCCTGATCGAGCATATTGCCCCAGCTGGGTGAATCGACCAGACCGAGGCCGAGGAAGGAGAGGGTGCTTTCCAGAAGAATGGCGGAGGCGACGCCGAACGAGAGGCTGACGAGTACGGGGGAGATGCCGTTGGGCAGCATGTGGCGCAGGAGGATACTGCGGAGGGGCAGGCCCAGCGCGACCGCGGCATGGACGAAATCCTGATTGCGGAGGCGAAGGAACTCGGCCCGTATGTAGCGGGCAGTGCCGGGCCAACTGGTGAGGCCGATGACGACCATGATGAGGAACATGTTGCGGCCGAGGAAGGTGGTGACGGTGATGAGTACCAGCAGGCGGGGCATGGCCTCGAAGATTTCGATGAGGCGCATGCCGAACATGTCGGTCTTGCCAGCGAAGTAGCCCATGATGCCGCCGATGAGGATGCCCACGACGATCTGGATGCCGGTGGAGACGAAGCCGATGGAGAGGGCGATTCGCGTGGCGTGGATGAGGCGGCTGGCGACGTCGGAGCTGTCGCGGTCGGTGCCGAGGATGTGGCCGGCACGGGGAGAGAGGAAGTCGGATTCGGACTGATCGCGCTGGCGGTCAGAGGGGCTGTAGGGGATGGGGGCGCTCAGGCTGCTGGTCTGGCCGGACTTCGCCAGTGTGCGATAGCGGGCATAGGTCTGGATATTCGGCGGATGGATCACGGCGGCGGCAATAAAGGCGGCTGCGATGGTGACGGCGGTGAGGATGAGCAGTTTGATGCCCCAGCCGATGACGCGCGATGGGACGAAAAATAGCAGGGCAAAGGCGATGAACGAGGCCAGCAGCGTGACGTCGATCCAAGTGAGCTGGGCGAAGAGCGGAAAGGATTCGACGCCGCTGGCGTCCTTGAAATAGAGCGGGAAGGAGCTGGCGAGAAACGGGGCGAAGACCGAGAGGAAGGCCAGAACGCAGATCCACGCCAGGCCGAACTGGGCGCCGCGGCGGGCAAAAGTGTCATGCAGCGCCTGGGCAAAGAAGGGGCGCGTGCGCTCGACGGCTGATGCGGCGGTGGGGCTACCGAGGGGCAGGCCAGAGGAGGATGGGGCGGCGACGGTCATGAAGTGTGGAAGTGATTACTCGAAGGTGACGCGGGGGTCGGCAACCATGTAGAGGATGTCGGAAAGAAGGTAGCTGAGAAGTGTCAGGGTGGAGGTGATGATGGTGATGCCGAGAGAGAGTTCGAAGTCGCGCTGCTGGGCGGCCTCGACGAAGAGTTGGCCCATGCCACGGATACCGAAGACGTTCTCGACGACGACCGAACCGATGATCAGGGAGGGCAGGAGCGAGGCCAGGAAGGTGATGAGGGGGATCAGGCTGTTGCGGAAGACGTGGCGGAAGAGGACCACGTTTTCACGCAGGCCCTTGGCGCGGGCTGTGCGGACGTAATCGGCACGGAAGTTTTCCAGGACGCTGGCGCGTGTGAGTTTGCAGAGGAAGGCGAAGTTGCCGTAGCTCAGGCAGATGACCGGGACGATGAGGTGCCAGCAGACATCCAGAAGGTAGCCGGGAACGAAGTGGCCGTTGGCATAGCCGGGGAGATACGGCCAGACGTCGGCCTGCAGACTGCTGAGGCCCTGAGCGGGGAAGATTTTGATGTAGTTGGCGTTGGCAAGGAACCCGATCATCAGCACGGAGAGCGCGATGACCGGAAAGCTGTACATGCCAAGGAAAAAGGTGCCGCTGGCGACGTCGAAAAAGCCGCCGCGTTTTCGGGCGGCCAGCAGGCCCGCCAGCATGGCGATGACATAGGTGACGGGCACGCTGATCAACTGAAGCATCAGCGTATAGGGGAGGGATTCGGCGATGAGGACCCGGACGGGGCGGTTACGCATGAAAGAGTCGCCTAGATCGGGCGACTTGAAACCGAAGCCTGTGTACTTGCCGATGTCGTCCTGCTTCATGCCGACAGGAGAGATTTTGTTCAACCAGCGGAGGTATTGGATGGGCGGGGGAGAATCGAGGCCGTAGCGTTGCTTGAGATATCTCTCGCGGGCTTCCTTGGCACCAGGCGTGAGGTTGCCGTCGTTGGCGACGAGAGCGCCTTCGATACCGCCGGGGGCCAGAGCGAACACCGAAAAGACGATCATCGACACGCCGAGCAGAGTCGGCCCGAGCAAAAGCAGGCGGCGGAAGAGGTAGGTAAGCACGGGTTTGGGTGCGGCGGAGCGTGTGGAGGCGGGCGGAGGTTTAGTTGGAGTATTTCAGCGAGTTGGAATACCACGGGAGCGGCATGACTTCGAGCCCGGTGTAGTTGAGGCCCATGCGAGCCTTTTTGATGTTCTGGATGCGGTTACTCATGAGTCGCAGGGTCTGACGCTCTACGAGGAACGTGTAGGGCTGATCTTCGGCGATGATGTCGTGGCAGGCGTTCCAGAGTTTCATACGCTGGTCTTCGTCGATGCAGGCGCGGGCTGCGTCGATCGCCTTGTCGAGTTCGGGGCTGGCATAGCTGGTTCGGTTGTCGCCGCCGGGCTTGATTTCAGAGGAGTGGAAAATCTGCTTCAGGTCGCTTTCCACAGAGGCCGACCAGCCGAGAGTGGTGGCCTCGAACTCGCCATTTTTGAGTTTCTCGACGAGAGCGGGCCAGTCGGTCGGGCGAAGTTCGACCTGTACGCCGCCTTCGGCGAGTTGGTCTTTGATGAACAGGGCGATCTGCTCGCTGAAGGAGGAACCGCCGGGGAACATCAGTTCGAACTTGAAGGGTTTGCCGTCTGCGGTCATTAGTGTTCCGTTGACGTCTTTGAACCCGGCGGTTGCGAGGAGTTTTTTGGCACGTTCGGGGTCGTAGGGCCACGGTTCAACTTTCGGGTCGGCCTGTCTGCCGGAGCGGGAGAAGGGTCCGGTGGCGGGGCGTGCGTAGCCCTTGTAAATCTCGGCCGCGAGTTTTTCGCGGTCGATGAGCATGGTCATGGCCTGACGGACGCGCTTGTCGGCGAAGGGGGTTTCGACGTTGGTGCCGCTGGCGTTGTTCTTTTTCTTCTGGTTCCAGGCGACGTAGGTGTAGCCGCCGAGCATGTTGTAATAGTTCAAGGCCTGGCTGTTGGCCATGACTTTCTTGTCGTCTTTGAGCTTGTTGTACTGCTTGGCGACGGCCGGGAGGTAATCCATCTCGCCGTTGGTGAAGGTGGTTTCGGCGGCGGTTTCGTCAGTGATTTCGAGGTAGATCAGCTTGTCGAAGGCGGGCTTGACGCCCCAGTAATAGTCGTTGCGGAGAAGTTCCAGGCGGGTGCCGGGCTTCCATGTTTCAGGATTGGCAAGGCGGTAGGGGCCGGTGCCCATGAGCAGGCCCGGCGTTTCATTGAACTGGCCGGGGGTGAACTTGCTGTAGAAATGTTCCGGGAGGATGCCGGTATAACCGGTGAGGCTTATCATTTCGTAGTAGGGTTTGAGGAGCGTGAACTTGACGGTGTAATCGTCGAGCGCTTCCACTTTGGTGCCGACATCTTCGATGCTGGATCGGGCGCGGGCGGCATCGATTTTGGGGTTGAGGATCTGCTGGAAAGTGAAGACGACATCCTTGGCGGTGAAGTCAACACCGTCCGAAAACTTGATGCCCTTGCGAAGCTTGTAGATCACGCTTTTGCCGTCGGGCTGGATTTCGTAGCTTTCGGCCAGCAGGGGCTTCCATTTGAGGGTGTCGGAGTCGCGGGTCAGGAGGGTTTCCTGAATGCGGGCCTGTACTTCGCTGCCGTAGACGTCGCTGGAGACGAGCGGGGTGATTTTGCCGATGCGGGTGCCGAAGTTGGCGATGTACCAGTCGCCCTGTTTGAAATCGGGCTTGCTGCGGGCTTCGCGAAGGGGGCCGAAAGGATCGGTGGGGCCAGTGGGGATGTTGATGGCGGTATCGGCACTGGCGGCGGCGGCCGGAGTGGTGGGGGTGGTGGGGGTGGAGACGGTGGGGGCCGCAGCAGCCGGAGTGGCCACGATGCCCTTGGCCAACTGGTCACGGATCTGGTTCAGGACGGCGGTCTGCTTTTCGGCCTGCTGTGACAGGGCGATGGACTGTTGAGACAGCGTGTTGAGGTTTGTCGCGATGTCGACCACGCGCTGGTTCTGCCGGTCGAACTGGAACATGGCAAGAATCACGACCCCGATGACACCAAACAGAAGTGTCATCAGGACAAGGTCTTTGAATCCGAAGCGGTTTTCCATGGTGCGGGCTTTCCGATTGACTACGACACCAACAGCGGGTGAGGGGGGGCGGGCGTGGCGAGTGCTAAATCTTCGCTGCTTCTTTGCGGGGGTCAAATACATCCCGCAGGCCGTCGCCGAGATAGTTGAGGCAGAGCAGTGTCATGGCAAGCAGGGCGCAGGGGAATGCTAACCGCCACCACTCGCTGTGTTGAGGGTTGAGGGCACCGGTCAGGCCGTCTTTGGCGAGCGAGCCCCAGCTGGGGATGGGGGCTTTGACGCCGATTCCGAGGAAGCTGAGGAAGGATTCCTGTAGGACGGCCTGCGGGACGGTGAGGGTTGCGTAGACGATGATGGGGCCAGCCAAGTTGGGGAGCATGTGCCGCAGGAATATGCGAATCTCGGGGACGCCCATGGCGCGGGCCGCCTCGACGAATGGTTGGCCGCGGAGGCTGAGGACTTGGCCGCGCACGACGCGGGCCATGGTCAGCCAACTGACCAGCCCGATGGCCACGAACATGACGATGATATTGGCCGCCTGGGCCGAGCCGGTGATTTTTTCGAGGTTCGGCTCGAAGGCCACTTTGAACAAGATGACCTGCAGGAGGTAGGGAAGGCCGTAGAGGATATCGACGGTGCGCATCAGGCCCGCGTCGACCCAGCCGCCTTTGAAGCCGGCGATCATGCCGATCGTGACGCCGAGCAAGATGCTGATGCCGGCGGCGGCGATGCCGACGGCCAAAGAGATTACACCGCCAACGAGGCAGCGGCCGGCGATGGAGCGGCCTAGGTCGTCGGTGCCGAAGATGAAGGCTGTTGCTACGACGTAGGGGCTTTTGTCGTCGTAGGGGTCTTGCTTGACGTGAAGCGTGGGGGCAATGCGGGGGTTGTTTTCGTCCTGTGAATCGAAGTACCAGCGGTTGGGCTGGTCGGCAGAGGACGTACCGCCGGGAGTGTCGCGAAGGGTAAATGGCAGCGTGCAGATCGAAACCAGTACGACCAGCAGCAACGTGCCGCCGCCGATGAGGATGCGGCGGTCGGAGAGGACGCGCCGCCAGAGGGAATCAGGGCGGGAACCGGGCATTGGCCCTGTGGCGTCAGCGGCGGTGAGTGTGCCTGCCATTTACCCACCTCCTACTGAAATGCGTGGGTCGACCCAGCCGTAGGCCACGTCCACCAGCAGGTTCAGGCCGAGCAGCAGGACGCTGTAGGTCATGACCGTGCCGAGGATGAGGGTCTGGTCGCGGGATTGGACGGAGTTGACGAAGAACTGGCCGAGGCCGGGGATCTGGAAGACGGTCTCGACGACAAAGCTGCCGACCAACGTCGCGGCTGCGGCCGGTCCGATGTAGCTCAGGACGGGGAGAATGGCGTTGCGCAGACAGTGTTTGAAGATCACGCGCGGGCGGGAAAGGCCTTTGGCGCGGGCAGTGCGGACGTAATCGCTGCCGAGAACATCGATCATGCTGACACGAGTCAGACGGGTGATGTAGGCCATTGGCAGCAGGCTGAGGGCGATGGCGGGTAGCAGGGCGGCATAGAGGTATTGCGGGAACGAGCCGGCCCATGCGGACAGGGCTGAAGTGAAGCCGGAGGCGTGAAGGGTGTCCCAGAATTGGTGGCCCAGCGGGCCGATGAGGCGGGTTTCAATGCCACTCGGCCAGCGGCCCAGCGGGAAGATTGTCCAGTGGTAGGCGAAGACGCCGCGCAGGACGGCTGCGGCCACGAAGCTGGGTACGGAGACGCCGAGCAGTGCGACTGTAAGGCTGACCCAGTCGAGGGCACGGCCGCGGAATACTGCGGCCAAGGTGCCGATGAACACGCCGATGGTGATGGCGATACTCATGGCCAGACCGCCGAGGGCGATGGAGACAGGCAGGCCGTCACTTAGGATCTGGCTGACGCTGCGGCCGGGGTAGTTGAAGCTGGGACCGAAGTTACCCTTGAGCATTTGTGGGGGGTAATAGAGCAGGAAGCCGTGCCACGACTCGGCGTGGAACTGACGCTTCAGTTGTTCCTGTACCTGCGGGGCCAGCGGGCGTTCGGTGCGCTGGAAGGGGCTTCCCGGGGCGACCCATGCGAGCAGGAACGTTATGACGTAAATGACCGCGAGGATGATCGGGAACTGGATGAGGCGGCCGGCGAGGAATTTGACCATGATAAATGCCGGCGGTTACTTCGAGTGCGTGGCCGCGACCTTTTTGAAGACGACCATGTTCCGCGGGTTGAGCGGGATGCCGCTGACGTTGTCCCGCATCACGTATTTGTTGACGTAGAAATACATGGGAAGGATGGGCACTTCGTTGACCAGGATTTGTTCGGCCTGAGCTAGAAGTGCAAGGCGCTTCTTCACGTCGGGTTCGAGTGTGGCGGCCACAAGAAGCTTGTCGTACTCGGCATTGACCCAAGCACTGTCGTTGTTGAGCGAGTCGCCCTTGTACTTGTCGGTGAAGGTGCTGACGTCGTTGTAGTCGCCGTACCAGCTTGCACGGCTGATCGCGTAGTCCTTGCCGTGCAGCCGGGTCTGGAACTGTTTGATTTCGATGCCGTCGAGCGTGAGGGTAATGCCGAGATTTTTCTTCCACTGGCGGGCGACGATCTCGGCAATGGCCTGATGCTCGGCCACGTCGGTATTGTACATGATCTTGAGGTCGGGGAAGCCCTGACCGCCGGGGTAGCCGGCCTCGGCCAGAAGCTTGCGTGCCTGGGCCAGAACATCGGCGTTACTCTTGCCATCCAGCATGGGTAGGCCGGTGGGGGTGGGATAATCCGGGAACACCGGCGGCACGTAGAGGTTGGCTGGTGCTTCGCCCAGACGGGTCACGTTCTTGACGATTGGCCGTCGGTCGATGGACATGGCCAGCGCCTGACGCACACGGACATCGGCCAGCGGGTTTTTATCGCCGTTGGGGAGCTTTTCCTTGCAGTTGAAGGAGTAAAAGTAGGTGCCAAAAGAGGGGAATACCTTGACGTCTTGGCGGCCTTTTTCCTTCAGATTTGCAGCGATTTCGCCGGTGGTGTCGGCGATCCAGTCGACATCGCCCAGTTCGTACTTCTGGAGGCCGAGGATCGGGTCATCGACGCTGAGTGCGTCGATGGTCTTGCTCTGGACACTGGCGGCATCCCAATAATGCGGGTTGGCGACGAGGTGCTGGCCCACTTTGAGCTGCCATTTGTCGAGGCGGTAGGGGCCGTTGGTGACGAGGTTGGGCGGCTGGGTGAACTCGCCGCCGTAGCTGACGCGGCCACTTTTGGGGTCGACCTGTTTGAACTTCTCCAGCGACTTTTCATTCAGCGGAAAGAACGGCGGGAAGGCGGCCAGATCGAGAAAGAACGGGCAGGGGCTTTCAAGCGTGATTTTCAGAACCGTCGGGCTGACGACCTCGATACCTACGGTTTTGAAATCGGCGGCCTTGTTGTCTTGTAAATAGGCCTGTTCATAGGCCTGAGCACCTTTGATGTAGTGGAAGAGGTAGGTGTAATCGCCCGGCTCTTCCAGCATGCGACGCCAGGCGAAGGCGAAGTCGGCGGTGGTGACGGCATCGCCGTTGGACCATTTGCCGTTGTCGCGCAGTGTGAAGGTGTAGGTCTTTTTGTCGTCCGAGACTTCGACCTTTGCGGCGGCGCCGGGAATGGGGGCCAGGGTGTCACCGTCAAGGGCGTAGAGGCCTTCCCACAGGGCGTAGCCGATGCGGATGTCCTGCATCCAGCTCATACGGTTGGGGTCGAGGGTGCCCACCTCGCCGCGATTGATGAAGGTGAAATCGGCACGGTCGTCGGCGACGGCGGCTGAGGCGGCGGCTGTGACAGCGGTCAGGCCGGCGATTGGCCCGGCCATCACGCCGAAGCCGGCGGCCATGCCGATGCATGCACCGAGCAGCCGCCGCATTGTGCGGAACTTCATGAGACCAAGACCATTACCAACTGGAAGCGAGTTCTTCATCATGTCACCACCTTGGACTGAAGGCATGCTAGCACGAAGGCCCTATGGAATGGTTCGAACTTGGCCTTTGGAAACAGACGCTTGGGTGCCCCGGCCTATTGCCCGGTGACAGCGGTGAAGCCGGGCAGGGCCGCCACCGCCTTGAGTGCGGCATCGGTGCGGGTCTTGACGTCGTCCGGGCTGGCGTTGAGTGGCAGTTTGCCAGCGGCGCGGATTGCGGCCAATGTCGGCTGGGCGGCGGTAGAGGGGATGCTGCCGTCCTTGCCCATGGCTTCGATCAGAACCTGTAGAGCCCTAGCAGCCTGCTGGCTGACATCTCGTAGTGCGTCAGCTTCTTCGCTTTTGGCCGCGGCTGCTGCGTAGCCGTCGGCGGCCTGAACCATCGTGGCGACGAGGCGGGAAACGGCGGCCAACCGGGCCTCTGGCTCCAGCGTGGAGAACGACTTCTGATCGCCCAGAAACAGAACCGCGCCGATCTCGGCACCGGGTTCAGCGGCCTTGGCCGTCGGGTAACCGGCCAGCCGGCGGTTGAGAATGGCGATCACATGAGGTTGCAGGACCTTGGTGGTTTGGGGTGTGAGGGCGGTGATGCCGCGATCCTCAGCCTGAAGCACCCGGTAGGCCTCCGTCGTTATGGCCGCGGAGGGGAACGTAGCTTGCGCTTTCAGCGTGGCGGCGGCGACGCGCGCGACTTCGGGCGAGGCGGGATTGGCAAGCAGGGCCGGCATCAGCCCGGCGGCGCCCCGCAAACCCCACAGCGATACAGATTCGTTGGTGTCGGCGATCGACTTTTCAACCGCGGGAAGCAGAATTGCGTTCTGAGATGTGGCCGAGACCTTGCTGACGATGATGGCTGCATCCAGCCGCTTGGCGATGTCTTTCGAAGCGGAAATGATGCTGATATTTTCGGCCAAGGCTCGAGCATAGATTTCGAGAAAGGCTGGCGAAGGGCGCGCGTTTGCCGTTGTCGGCTGGATGACATCAGCCAGTGCTTTGTTAGCGTCGTAAGGCGCACCCGTGGCGATGCGGTTGAGCTGGGCCTTGATGAAGTCGATGATCTGCGGGCGGGCGGCCTCTGGCGTGGCTGAGCTTATGACCGAGGGGAGGATCGAGGGAATGGCCGGAGCGGTCGAAGGGGCTGGTTTGGGGGCTGCGGGTGCGGCTGTCGAACCGGGTGAGACGGCCGGGCCTGTCGGTGGCGGTGGTACGCCGGGCCCGCCTGTCGGTGGCGGTGCCTGACCCCAAGACTGGGCGCAAGTAACGGTCACTGCGACAGTTGCCGCGATCATGGCCCATTTGCTGGCCAAACGTGTCAGACGACGCTCCACTCGCATTCGTGGTCTCTCCAACTCGGTGAAAACGGCAGATTGCCCAGACGGGGCACAAGACGAGGTCTCGGACCGTACCTATGCACCGCGAAGGGGTCAAGATTGGGGACCGCCGGCGGCGCCAGCCGGGCCGGTGCTCCCGGCGGCCGAAAATAGGCTAAGTTGGCCACCATGTCGGCGCCACGATTGATACTGGTCAAGCACGGTTCCCCGGAAAAAGTTGCCGATCAGCCACCCTCCACATGGCCGCTGTCGGAGAAGGGGAGGGCCGGGGTGGAGGCTTTGGCGG
Source organism: Tepidisphaerales bacterium (assembly GCA_038226785.1). Taxonomy (GTDB): domain Bacteria; phylum Planctomycetota; class Phycisphaerae; order Tepidisphaerales; family Tepidisphaeraceae; genus JBBRQG01. The sequence continues at coordinate 56,802 of JBBRQG010000005.1, forward strand.
CCAGGCTGGGCGAGTTGGTCCGCGGCCAGCCCATGATGTTTACCAGCCCAGAAGCCAAGGCCCGGCAGACGGCAGAGGTCATCGCAGGGCGATTTGCATGGCCGGCGGCAGCGGTCATTGACGCACTGGCGGAGCATGACCGGTCGGCGGTGGGCCAGATGGCGACGCCGGAATTTGTTGCAGCGATGGCGCAGGTGTTCAAAGAGCCCGGGCGGCGGGTTCTTGGGGCGGAATCGGCGGAGGTCGCGCTGGACCGATTTGATCGAGGTCTGCAAATGGCGCGGCAGCAGTCGGGTGAGGCGGATGTCGTCATCGCCAGCCATGGGACGGTGATCGCCCTCTGGCTGGCGGCGAATGCGCGGCCACTGCGTGGGCAGGTTTTGTTGGGCTACGAATTGTGGAGGCGGATGCCGAACCCGTCGGCAGTGGTGGTGGAGGGGGAGACGTACGAGATCATGTCGTAACAGGGTTGGTGGCGGCCGGACTAAGCGGTACAGTTCCGCATTCAGGACACCGGGTGGGCGTGGCGCGAAGGTCGTAGCCGCATTTGAGGCAGATGCCTTCGATACGCAGGCTGGATCGGGCGTGTTTGTCGGCGAGAATCAATTGGATCGCGAGCAGGATGAGAAACAGGGTCAGTGGAATCCAGCAGGCGATGCCGTAGAGGTATTCTGTTATTCCGTTTTTGAACATCTGCGGTCGGCTGCTGTAATCGGGCTTGAGGCTAAAAGGATGGCGGATGGCGAATGGCAAGCTATCCGGAACAATTGACACAGTTGCCTTTTGAATCCCGAATCCCAAGCCCAGTTGAACGCGGGGCATGACAATTGTTGCGTTTGTCTGGCGATAGAACGCTCCAATATTGGTCTCCGTGATTGGCGCACCGGTGGCGTCTACACCAATAATTCTATCGATGGTCTGCACCGACCATTGAAAAGTGCCGTAGTACAGGCCAATGCTGTACCGATTATTGAGGTCCAAAATCGGATGCCGGAATAGGTGGCGGTAACTGGCAACCCAAAGTGTCGAGATCGCGATGATTGAAAACAGGTAAACAGAAATCAGAACCCGGTCCAGAACCGTCGAATGGGCGGTAATGCGGGCTACAGGGTGCCGTGATGTTGCGAACCAGTTGCCTAATGGCATAAACAGGCTGGATGGTTTCGCCATTGTCGGCTCCTGTTTCGTTGGCGGGCACAGCCCACCGTCCCGGCCAAAAACAGACACAATGCTCCTGAGTATAATCTCAAGATAGCTTTCTACACCGGTGATGGAGCGGGTTTGGTACATTTCAGTTATGGAAGCAGCGATCTGGCGATGTCCCACCTGTGGTGCCCCGGCCGCATCTGATGCGGCCAACTGTGCTTATTGCAAAACTCGTCTGCTGACGGCGGCTTGCCCGGAATGTCTGGGGCTGTTTTTTCTGGGGACGAAATTCTGCCCACATTGCGGCGTATCGACAGAGGCCGTAACGGCCAGCGCGCTCGCGGCTGGGCCGTGTCCGGAGTGTGCCACGCCGCTGGAGGCGACCAGGATCGGCACCCAGCCGCTGGGGCGGTGTGGCAAATGTCTGGACGTCTGGCTGGACCCGGCATCGCTGACGCGGATTTGCACCAATGCCGAGGCACAGTCGGCGGTACTGGCGATAATGCCGCTGGCCCCGACACCGCAGCCGTTTAATACAGTGGTGAAATACCGAAAATGTCCGACCTGCCGGGAGCTGATGAACCGCAAAACTTTTCCGGCGGGTCGCATGTGGTGATCGACGTATGCCGTGCCCACGGTGTCTGGCTGGATAAGGATGAGTTGCCGCGCATCATCACGTTTGTGCGGCAGGGTGGCATGACTCAGGCCCGTGCGGATGCCGACGTAGAGAAAATCCGGAACCTGCAAGCACAGATCGATTCGACCCAGTCGGAGAGCGCCGAACTTCTGCTTCGCGCAGCGCGTGCGACCTATTCCACGTCCCGCAGTGCATCTTTTGGCAATCTCGGCGATGGGTTTATTGCGGGAGAGGCTGTGACCGAAGTCGTGGCCGGGATTATTGCGGCTATCCGGCAATAGCGTTTGTTCCCATCGGCTGGAAGCCGATGCCACAACAAAACGACCGCAGGGTAGGCGACGCTTTCGCATTGCCTGCCCTGCGGATTAAATCCCCTCCCTGCCTCCGGACCACAATCATGCGGAGTGTTATGACTGGCCTTGCAGGGCCGTCAGATCGGCAATCAGTTTCGTCCGGTCGGTGACGAGGGTTTGCAGGTCGGCGGTGAAGGTCCCGAGTGAGGCGGAACGGTCAGTGGTGAACATGGCCACATCCGCCTTGAGCTTGGCCGACGCGGTCGTGTCATTTTGTACTGCCGTGTTTATGGCGTTGAGGTCGGCAATGACTTTTGTCGAGAAACTCTGGCGCGTGGCGATGCGGCTGTTGAGTCCGGCCACCAGAGCATTCTGGCGGGTGATACGATCCGCCAGTTGCTTGGCACGGTCGGCTTTCAGGGCCGCTTTGTTGCCCTTGTCGGCTAAGATTTTTGCGGCATCGTCCAGCAGCACGGCGTCGGCTTTCAGGACGGCGCTGCCTTCGGCCAGACGGTCGGCGCGCAGTTGCGTTCGCATGGCTGCTACATCGGTGTGAAGTGTCTGCACAAGCGGCGCCACGGTCTTGCTGCGCTTGCCGCCGTCGGCTTTGATCGCCTGACAATCCGCATCCAACGTGGCACAGGCGGCGAGGATATCAGAGTTGTACTTGAGCAGATCGCTGCGGATCTGAAGACGGTCGGCAGCGATCTGGGGATTGCCGGAAAGCAGGCTGCGTGTTTCGAGTCGTTCGATGTTCATGGTCATCTCCAAAGTGTCACTCAGGGTGACAGGGTCTCACGTTTCGGTGGAAGGACGACGCCCATCACACACACCAAACGTCGCATATAGGACGCCACTTGTGGTTGTGTTATTGCCGCTGAAAATTATCGGACAGCCATGAATCGGGCTGTTGGAAAATAAACAAGCCCCGCCGGAATAACCGGCGGGGCTTGCACGTTTGGGGCATTTATCAGGCCGGGGGCCTGATATTTGTTACCGACGCTTGCGACGCAGGGCCATCAGGCCGGCCGCAGCGAGGGCCCCGGCCGATGTCGGCTCCGGGACCAGGCCTGCGACTTCGCTGGCCGTCAGTGCATTGTTGAAAACCTGCACTTCATCGATCAGACCGTTATAGCCATAACCGTTTACAGCGTTGCTGCCGATCAGGAAATTTTCAGTGCCGACAAGGTTCATTGTCTCTGTTCCGATCGGCGTGTTTGAGACCAAGATGCCGTCACGATAAACAGCGAGCGATTGGTTGGCGGGAGCAAACACCATGGTCATGTAATGACCTTCGCCCGCGTCAAATCCCGGCACGATCGACTGCACGAATCCCGCTGAAGTGTGAACGTAGGCGAGGACGGAACCGGGATTCCCGAAGGCCGGCTCCAGCGTGAAGCCGGTGTTGTTCTGCGCGTTGCGCAAGTTCACCATCGAACCGCCGTTGCTGAATACGTCCTGGTTGAAGTAGCAGGAGACGGTCAATCCGGTGCCGAGCAAGGCCGTGGCATTGGCACCGCTCAGGCCGGAAACCTGTACATAGCCGTCCGACGACCCCGTGGCGATCGCATTGCTAAATCCAAACGCCTGACCGAGACCCGGCCCGCTGGCACGGTATCCGGCGGAGCCGACCACGGTTGCGGTGCGGCCGTTGGCGCTGGCATCCGTACCGGTGCCCTCGGCCTTGTAGTAACCCTGAAGGTCGGCCAGTACGGGACTGGCCAGCAGCAGACTGATAAGGCACACCGCTGACGGCGCTTTGATAATCGTTGACATCTGTTCCCCTTCGAAACTTCGAACCATTCACAGCCACCCGCGATCCAATCCGCGGTAACATGACCTGTAGACTTAGGAACATATCACGTCGCCGCCATATTTGTGGCGGCAAATGTGTGCCGTATCCGGCTACCGGGCATGCATTTCCTGCCGGGGAGTGAAGATGGGATAACTGTGCCAGATAGAGGGCAGGGTCGGCCTTAGCGGGCAGCAGCTTCTGCACATCGGGCCGCGACCCATTCGGTCAGCAAGCGGACGCCGTAGCCGGTGGAACCCTTGGACATGTAGGGTAGGTCCTTTTCGGTATCGGCTACGCCGGCGATGTCGAGATGTGCCCAAGGCGTGGTCGCGTCTTCGCCAATGAAGTGGCTCAGGAAGGCGGCGGCTGTCAGTGCACCGCCCCAGCGGCCGGGGGAGTTCACGAGATCGGCGTGGTCGCTTTTCAGCATTTGCCGCTGGTCGTCGCCGACGGGCAGGCGCCACAGTTTTTCGCCACTGACTCGGCTGGCGGCTTCGATTTCGCCGGCGAGGTTGTCATCGTTGGCGAACAGGCCGGCCATGGTGGTGCCGAGGGCGACCACGCACGCGCCGGTGAGGGTGGCGAGGTCGATGCAGGCCTGCGGCTTGTAGGTTTCGATACCCCATGCGAGGGCGTCGCCCAATACCAGCCGACCTTCGGCATCGGTATTGGTGATTTCAACGGTGACGCCGTTGTACATCGTCAGGATGTCGCCGGGACGGTAGGCCTTGGACGAGATGTGGTTCTCGGCGGCGGGCAGAAGGCCGACGATGTGAATCGGTAGCTTCAGGAGGGCGACGGCCGTCATCAGGCCGAGCACGGCCATACCGCCGCACTTGTCGTAGATCATCTTTCCCATTTTGTCGGCGGGTTTGATGCTGATACCGCCGGTGTCAAAGGTAATGCTTTTGCCGACGATGAGGAGCGGCTTCACTTTGGCCTTGGGGCCGCTGTATTCCAGAGCGATCAAACGCGGCGGGGTCGAGATGGAACCTGCACCGACGGCCACCAGGCCGCCCATGCCGAGTTTGGCCGCTTGTTTTTCGTCAATGACTTTGCACTGGATCTTGAGGGCTTTCGCGAGTTTGTCGCTGAGGTCGGCCAGTTCCGGGGGGTTGATGATGTTGGCCGGTGTGTTGGCGATCGAGCGGGCGAGGTTGACGCCGGTGGCGACGGCGGCGGCGCGGGCCACGCCGGACTGGGCGTCGGTCATCGCCGACTTGTCGGCCGCGACGAGGTGATACCGGGTAAGGGCGGGTGAGCTGTTGGGCTTCTTCTTGCGAAGTGTTCCGTGGAACTGCTTGAAGTTGTAGCTGGCGAGGTACAGGCCGGTGGTGAAGGCTTCAGCGACTTTGGCCGGGCCGAGGCCCTGAACCTTGGGCAGATAGACAGAGACCGTCGGGCACTTTTGCTTGGTGATGACACCCGCCAGCGTGCCGGCCACGCAACGAAGACGTTCGCTGGTGAGTTTGGCAATGGGTCCGACACCCAAGACGACGATGCGCACGAACTTGCCGCCGTGTTCGACGACTTCGACAGTGACGTCGCCGTCGGCGCCGTTGATGGCCTTGGCGGCGACGATTTTTTCGGCGGCGGCAAGACCTTCCTTGCCGATCGAAACCATGACCGGGCCTTTGTCGCCCTCGGCCAGCAAGTAAACATAGGCCGAAGCATCATTTGGTGCGGACGCAGCGGCGAAAACATCGATGGGCGTGTGGAGGTCGAATCCGGGGAGGGTCAGGGCCATAGGTCTTGGTATCGCTGTTAGAGAGTGCTGGCGGTCGGGAACGGTTCGCGGTTGGCTACTCGTCGGTGCTCAGGCGTAGCTCTAGACGCTGGACCACCGGGGGGAGGCAGGCATCGTCGCTACAGACCTGATAGCGCAGGGTCGCCATCACGAGGGGTGGCGGATTTTCCGCGAATTGTGCCATTAGCACAACCTCGCCCCCGAAGGCCGACAGGCCGGGTCCGCCGGGGGAGCCAGTGGCATTTAAAGGCTGGGAAGCGGGGTAATCCACTGTGGCACCCGGTATTTCGAGGCTCAGGCCGATGAGGCCAAGGCCCCGGCTCACGTCATCGGCCGCGGTCAGGTGGTAGCCATCTGCAACAAACAGGGTCGCCCGGAGGCCCCGGTCGCCCACCCGCTCGACACGGACATTGACGGCCTGCTGGGCCTGCTCGGCGGGGGAAATGGGAGATTGCAACGCCGGGTCGGCAGGTCCGCTGGTTATGGTTTCCGCCAGTTCCCAGACCGCCAAGACCATGCTGGATGCCCCGGCCTGATGGTCTTCCACCCAACCGGCAAGTTCCCGCAGGGCGGTGCGGGCGGCCGGTTGACGACCGAGGGCGATCAGCAGGCGAATGGCCATGGCGTTGCCGCTGGGCAGGGGGCTGTCGGTAGCCACCTTCTGACGGACGGGGATATCTGACTGGCCGAGTTCGGTGAGGAAGAATGACCCGCTTTCGCTTCCTTTCTGGCTGGCGAAACGGGAGGCGATATCGTTGGCGAAATCCTCGGCATGGGCACGCCACTCGGGTTTTCCTGTGGCTCGGAAGAGTTGCCAGCAGGCCCAACCCATCGCGGCGTAGTCATCCAGAATCGCTGGCGGGCCGAGGGTGCCGTCGCGACTTGACCGAACGAAGCGACCGCCCGTCTGCGCGTGGTGCGTCAAGAGCCATGTGGCGGCGGTTTCGGCCGCCGTGATGAAGTCGTCGCGGCTCAGCGTTTTCCCGGCCTCGGCCAGACCGGCAATGGCCAGTCCGTTCCAGTGGGTGAGAATCTTGTCATCGAGGAGGGGTTGCTTGCGTTGGTCGCGGGCGGTTTTCAGGGTACGGCGGGCGTCTGAGATCTGGGCTTCAATGGGGCCAGGCTGCGTTGGAATGGCGCGGAAGAGAATGCTGGATTTTGGCGAGGCGCTTTCACCATGATCGGCCGCGTGCGGATCGGCGAAGTTGGGTCCGCGATCGAGGCCGTAAGCCTTTGCGAACTGTTCCGACTGATCGGCGCTTAGAAGGGCGCGGACTTCGTCGAGCGTCCACAGATAGTTCAGGCCTTCGCGTCCGTCGACTTCGGCGTCGATGGCGGTGAAGAAGGGGCCGGCGGGGTGGCGCATCTCCCGAAGTAAAAAGTCGCCCACTTCCATCGCGACGTTCGTCAGCTCCATGTCGGCAAGCCACTGGCCGGCACGTGCATAGAGTGGCAGGAGCATGGCGTTGTCGTAGAGCATGATTTCGAAGTGCGGGACGAGCCACTGGCGGTCGGTGCTGTAGCGGTGGAAGCCGCCGCCCAGCTGGTCGCGCATGCCGCCGCGGGCCATTTGCAGCAGGGTGTTGTGGAGCATGGGCCGGGCCGGTGTGGTGCCGGTCTGGTCTGCGAGGCCGACTTCCAGCATGAGTTCAAGCAGTGTTTCGCGGGGGAACTTAGGGGCTGCGCCGAAGCCGCCGAGTTTTTCGTCGTAGTCGGCGGTCGATTCGACCAGTGCCCGCCCGACCCAGGCCTTGTCCAGCGTGACCGGCTGTTTCGGAACCTTGGGCAGCGAAAGCGTGGTGAGGATGTCGATCAGCTGAGCGCCGGTCTTCAATATCTCGGGGCGGCGATTGATCCACGCATCTTCCAAACTGGCCAAAAGGCGGGGGAAGCTGATGCGGCCGTACCGCTCATCCGGCGGGAAGTAGGTTCCGGCGTAGAAGGGGGAGAGTTCGGGCGTTAGGAAGACGCTCATGGGCCAGCCGCCGCTGCGGGTCAGGACCTGCACGGCCAGCATGTAAAGCTGGTCAATGTCCGGGCGTTCTTCGCGATCTACCTTGATATTGATGAACCGCTTGTTCATCTCTGCGGCGATGGACTCGTTCTCGAAACACTGCCGTTCCATGACGTGGCACCAGTAACAAGTGCTGTAGCCGACGGAGAGGAAAATTGGCTTGTTCTCGCGTTTAGCCGCCTCCAGTGCTTCCGCGCCCCAGGGGTACCAGTCGACGGGGTTGTATTGGTGCTGGCGGAGGTAAGGACTGGCCTCGCGGGCGAGGCGGTTGGGTCTGCCTGTGGGGGGCTTAGAGGACATGGGCAAATAGTAGGGGTGGAAAAAAAGAACCCGCTGGCGAAAATCGCCAGCGGGTTGAAATCAGCGGGTGAAAAAGCGTTACTTCGGCGAGACGTGCACGAAGTCGCTGACCGAGGCCAGATCCTTCAGGGTCTGGGGGGTCGAAATGACATGGGCCGTCCGGCCGACGTTCAGCAGCGGATGGGTCTTGTTCGGAAGCTTGGTCCAGATACGGCCGCCACGGCGCTTGGCGATGGGGAGGAAGTTTGCTTCCCGGGCATCGATCGGGGCGCGGACGGCGTTGTCCTGCATGTACAGACGCTCGATGGTCTTGGCCGCGGATTCGCGGTTGATGGCCTTGGAAATCTTCAAGGTCAGAACGGTTCCGGGCTTGTGGGCGTGGGATGCGGTGTGGGTCGACATGAGAAAACTCCAGATCAGTTCTAAAAAACGGGCCGCGTAAGGTACCCCGAATCCGGTTTTCTACAAGGCCTCGACCGGCACGCCCTCTGATTTGGCATTTTGTTGCCGGACAACCGGATGGTAGAGGGTATCGCGCTCGACCGGACGGAAGCCTGCTTCGCGGATGAGGCGGCGTAGATCGGTTTCGTGCAGTTCTTGGTGGGTTCCGTGGCCTTCCCGCTTGGTGATGTCGTACCAGACGACGGTGCCGTCGAGGTCGTCGCAGCCCCAATCGAGGGCGACCTGGGCCAGATGGATGGACTGCATGATCCAGAAGGCCTTGAGATGGCTGATGTTGGGGACCATCAAGCGGGTAACGGCCAAGGTCTTGAGGTCGGTCAGGCCGGTCGGGCCGGGGAGCGCACCGAGCTCGCTTTGCTCGGGGATGAAGCTCAGCGGGATGAGGCAGTTGAACCACGCCTTGTCTCGGGAGATGGTGTCGGCGGGGGGTGGCACGCGGCCGTCCAGCCCGGCGGCGCTAAGGGCCTCCGCCTGATGATCGCGGAGTTTAATCAAGTGCCCGATGCGCTCGGCCGGGGTTTCCACGTGGCCGTAGAGCATCGTCGCGTTGGAGAAGAGGCCGAGGTTGTGGGCGGTGCGGTGGACCTCAAACCACTTGTCGTGGTGGACCTTGCCTTTGAAGACTTCGTCGTGGACGCGGTCGTCGAAGATTTCGGCACCGCCACCCGGCAGCGAGCCGAGTCCTGCCTCGTGCAGTTGTTGTAGCACTGCTTCGATGCTGAGGCGGCTGATACGGGAGAAGTGGATGATTTCGATGGCCGTAAACGCCTTGATGTGCAGGCCGGGCGCGGCGGCCCGGATGCCTGAGAGCATGTCGAGGTAGTAGTCAAACTTCTGCCACGGGTGCAGACCACCGACGATGTGGACCTCCGTTGCCCCGGCCTCGGCGGCTTGCACGGCGGTTGCCACGACCTGGTCCACCGGCATTTCGTAGGCGCCCTGTTCGCCGCGTTTGCGGTAGAAGGAACAGAACTTGCAACTGAGGGCGCAGACGTTGGTGTAGTTGATGTGCCGGTTGCGGTTGTAGAACGTGGCGTCGCCGTGGAGGCGACGGCGGACCAGATCGGCCATGCGTCCGATGCCCGCGAGGTCGCGGCTGGCCAACAACGCCAATCCGTCTTCGGCGGATAACCACTCCCCCGCTGCCACACGCTGGGCGATCGGGCGGAGGGCAGGGTCGGAGACGGAGGGGATGTTCAACGCGGTGACCATGATTCAAGGATAGCGGTAGGAACCCGGCTTCCAGTTGTTTTCGCTATTTCTGAAAACTCAGACTGTCTACCACGGCGATGAAGCCCGGTTTGACGGCCTCGATTTTAGAGGGTTCCGGTGATTGGAGCTTGAAAAACCAAGTGCCCTCGGCCCCGACGACGATGGCGCCGATGACCCGGCCTTTGGGGCCGGTCATGTCGCAAACGAGTGCGCTGGTCGCAGTACCACCCAATTTTCTTTCTTCCAACTGCGAAGCCAGCCCGCCGTCGGTCAGGGGCTCCAAGCCCACCTGACCGCGCCAGCGGTTGACGTTGCTGAGCAGTCCGCCTGCCACACCGCCGAATTTGAAGACGGTGCATTCAGGCCCGCCGGGTGGCATGAGGGTGGCAGCACGCATTCCGGTGGGGCCGGTTTCGGTCCAGTTGGCGGGGAGTTTCCAGACGAGATCGCCAGCCTGCGGGGTGGGCATGACGCTGGAACCGAGGGCGGCTGGCGGCGCCATGGCGCCGCCTTGTGGAGGGGTGGCTGGAGCGGCGGACGGAGACGGTAGGGCGGGATGACCGTCGGGAAGCGTGGGTGCGGGCGGAGGGGTCGCGGCGTGGCCCATGTCTTCCGGGCTGCCGTGGGTCGGTACCTGGCCTGTGGGCGAGCCGGAGACTTTCGCGTCTGTGACCACTGCGGCCGACGCTAATGGAGCGGGGTTACCGGCCACTGACGTGCTGACGGGTGGTGGGTTTTCCTCCCCATCACGGTCGCACCCTGTAACGGCGACCAAAAAGCCGAGGGTTGTCGCCGCCAGCAATACGTGCTTCGTCATAAGAACACATCCATGAGTCCCAGCGTGCCGAGAAGCAGGCTGATCAGTCCGTTCAAGGTGAAAAAGGCGAGGTTGATCCGACTCAGGTTACCGCCTCGCACGATGTAGTGCTGGTAGACCAGCAGTACACACGCCGCCGCCACGCCCAGCCCAAAGAGGAGGCCCATCCCCGGCAGCAGGCGGGCGGATGCGATGAATGCCGTTGCGCTGAGAAGATGCACGGCTCGCGAAACCCACATTGCCCCGGCGATTCCCAGTGCAGCGGGCACTGAATGCAGTCCGGAAGCGACATCCACGGTGTGGTCCTGACAGGCGTAGAGGATGTCGAACCCGGCGGTCCAAAGGAGCACGGCAAGACCGAGCACGACCGGTGCGAGGGCCAGTTCTCCGCGGATCGCGATCCAGGCACAGGCCGGCGCGAGCCCGAGGGCGAGGCCCAGCCAAAAGTGGCACAGCCACGTAAAGCGTTTGGTCAGCGGGTAGGCACACAGGAACGCCAGAACCCCCGGCGACAGAATCAGGGGCCACTTGTTGTGGAACCAAAACCAGAACCCGCCTGCGGCTGCGGCAAACGCCGCAGCGCTCAGGGCAAGGGCTGCGGTCACAAAACGGGTGCTGAGGCGACCTGCGGGGAGGGAGCGACCTTTTGTGCGCGGGTTGGCGGCGTCGTAATCCGCATCGAGGAGGCGATTGGACGTCATCGCGGCGGTACGGGCAGACACCATGCAGACCAGCACAAGTGCGGTCTTTCCCCAGCCCGGAAAACCGCCTGCCGCGACAAACGCTGACAGCACCGCAAAGGGAAGGGCAAAGACGGTGTGGCTGATCTTGATATCGCGCGCCAAGTCTGTGACCCGCGCGGGTAGAGATTGCGGCGATGATTGCAGTGGCAGCGTGGTCATCGCGAGGGATTGGGCCAGAGTGTCGCCGCCGTTTGCACCTTGGGCGGGTTGTCAGGGTCCCAACGGGGAGACAGGTCGTGTTTGACACCCGCGAGGTCCAGAAGCTTGGCGGCTACGAAGTCGATCACATCGCCCACACAAGCGGGGTTCATGTAAAACCCGGGATTGGCCGGGCAAAGAATGACGCCCGCATCGGACAGGGTTTTGTAGTTGTTGACATCGAGCGGGCTGAGCGGCATTTCACGGTGGACGATGATCAGCTTGCGACGCTCTTTCAGCGTCACGGACGCGGCCCGCGAGATCAGGTTCCCGCCAAGCCCGCACGCCACCTCAGCCAGGGTGTTACTGCTGCACGGCACGATCACCATGCCATCGTGCAGGAAGCTGCCGCTGGCGAGCCTGCTGCCGACATCGTTGTAGTTATGAAGCGTGATCTTGTGGTCACTGGTCCCGGCCAGCACATCCAGATCCGGCTGGGCCAATCCCATTTCGTCGTGAAGCAAACGCCGGCCGAGGGGTGAAATCACCAGATGTACTTCCACACCCGCCTTGGCGCAGCCGTAGAGCAACCGATGGGCGTACCACGCGCCGCTGGCCCCGGTGATGGCGACGACGATTTTCTTCGAGGGAGGGCTGGGGGCTGGTGGGGGTTGGGGGGTCATTGACGGACGCCTTTATGGATTGTCACGACGCCGAACGTCAAGGGTCGCTGCTCGATCTGTCCGAACCCGGCACTGGCAATCTCGACTTTGAGCTGGGCTGGCGTGAAGAATGTGTCGATGCTGGACTGCAGGTATTTGTAGGCGCCGGTCTGGTCGCCGCTGAGGGCGGTGGCCGTGCGCGGCATGACGACGCGGCTGTAGAAGTCATAGCCCCAGCGGGCGGGGGCGAAGGTGGGTGTGGAAAACTCCAGGATGACCAACCTTCCGCCCGGGCGGAGCACCCGCGCGAACTCGCGCAATGCGCTACCTGCATCTGCGACGTTCCGTATGCCGAAGGCGATTGTCAGGACGTCGCAGCAGGCTTCGGGCAGCGGGAGCCGCATGGCGTCGCCCGTGGCGAACGAGAGATCGGCGTGTCGGGCTGCCGCCTTTTTTGCGGCGATGGGCAACATGGGGTGGGTGAAATCGATGCCGATGACCCGCGCCGGTTTGGCTGCCCAGAGTGCCAGCGATAAATCACCCGTTCCACAGGCGACATCCACCACATGGTCTGACCGGCAAATGTTCGCCAGTTTAACGGTCTGTTTACGCCAGTATTGGTCTATCCAGAAGCTGTGAACCCGGTTATTGAGGTCGTAACTGGGGGCGATGGCCGCGAACATGGCCTGCACGCGCCGCGGTTTATCGGCCAGCGCGTGGGGATTGACCAGTGTCGATGCGTCCCATGCCGGCGGATTATCCGGCAAGGGTTCGTAAACCGATGATTTACCTGTTTTGGCCGCCATGCGATGTCCGACAATTGTCGATGAAGCATATTAGGATGCCGCCGCACGCATAAGGTGTGTGGCTTTTCACCTCTTCAGAACTTTTGCAATCTTACACTCCTCTATGACCGAACTCTTCTGGAATAACGGCACGATTCAGCCCCTCGCCACCGCCACGGCCAACGTGGAAGATCGCGGCAGCCAGTTTGCCGACGGTGTTTACGAAGTGATCCGCGTGTACCGCGGGGTGCCCTTCACGATGGAAGAGCACCTGCGCCGGCTGGAGCGCTCGGCCAAGGGTATCAACCTGAGCCTGCCGATGCCGGTCGCGAAGATCGCGGCCGCGGTCGAGCAACTGCTGGCCGAAAGCGGCATGGCCGATGGCATGGTTTACATGCAGCTGACCCGCGGCGTTGCACCGCGCAATCATGTTTTCCCGGAACATCAGGTACCCAGCCTGTACTTCTACAACCGGCAGTTGCCGGCCGTTCCCGCCCCGGGTGCCGCCCCCGGCGTGAAACTGGTCGCGGTCGAAGATGAACGCTGGAAGCGGTGCTGGGTGAAGGCCATCGCGCTGCTGCCCAACGTGTTGGCGAAGAATCACGCCGTAGATCTCGGTGCCGATGAGGCCGCCTTTGTTGAAAACGGCGTCGTGACCGAATGCAGCACGTCGAACCTGTTTGTGATTCAGCACGGGGAACTTGTCACCGCGCCGGTGGGTCAGAAGGTTCTGCCCGGCGTGACGCGACAGTTGCTGCTGGAGATCGCCCTGCGGATCGGGATTCCGATCGTCGAGCGGGCGCCCACGGAATATGAGTGCCGTCACGCCGATGAACTGTTTATCACCAGCACCACCCGCGAAGTCTCGTGGGTCAGCCACTGGAACGGCCGACAGATCGCGACGGAGGCCGGACCGGCCACGCTGCGTCTGCACAAGGCACTACAGGAACGCGTGCGCCGCGAAATCGGCACGCGTGCCCCGGCCATGGCGATGGTCTAAGCGGCCTGCCGCCGCCGCATCATCAACGGCACGACGATTCCCATTGCGCCGATGAGCGAAGGTTCCGGAACCACCACAGCGATGAACTCCTGGCTGCCGCCATTAAGGCCGATGGCGTAAAGGATGTTTGATCGACGCTGGGGCGCGTCCAGATTCAGCAGGTCGATGACAATCGAGTTGGGGTCCAGCAGGGGGTCCGGTACGAACCACTGCGGGTCCATGAAAAACTCATAGTAAAACGCTGGTGTGGGCGGCGTCAGCAATCCGTCTACCGTAATGTGCGGCGTAGCCGTCAGCCCCGGCACAATGGCCGCGACCTGAAGCGGCTTACCGTTCAGCCGAACGTCAGGTGTCCCCGTGAATTTTTCCAGCGTCACAAGCAGCAGCAAATTTTCATTCGGGTGGTTCGCCCCCGGCACGCCTTGAATGCTGTCCAGATCTGCCTGGTAATCGCCAAGGCTCGGGTTGCCCAGCACCGAGGGTTTACCCGGCACCGCGAACCCGCCATCCTGTCCGATCGCGATCTTGTGCCGGACGTCATTGTTCAGCGGCGGATCGACCGGCGGCAGGTTGTCGTAGTTGCCCACCACACCCGGCTGAATCACATTGATGTGACCGCCGTGCCCAGTGGTAAAGATGAATAGTTCGTCGCCTCTTTGCTTGTTCGGTTGCACGCCAAACATGCCGCCATTCAGAGCGTTGATAAAGTTCGCCTTGGTCGCTGCGGCATTCGGATTGAGGGCGTTCAGAGCCTCCGGGATGTTCGGTAACTGCGGGAACCCGGGGGAGACGACATCGGCATTCATATTTTTCCCCGAGAGGATCACAATCTGATTCGCGGGGATGTTGTAGATGTTGCGGCACATCTGATACATGCGCTGCAAGTCGACATCGAACCGATCTTCTGCATTGTCCCACTGCGTCAGAATGACGAACTGGTGGCTGCCGTTCTGATCGTCTTTCAGAGTAAAACCATCAGCGGCGTTGTTGCTGGAGTAATAGGTGGGGTTTTCCTCAAAGGCGAAGCCGTTGGCGCGGGGCTTGGCGAAGGGGTCCTTCTTGATCGCGATTCCCGAACCGTTGTAATTCAGCGAACCTGCCTGAGCCGCGTCATAGGCTTTCAGATAGCCCGCCCCCGTGCTCGCCATGGAGGCATCGCGATAGGCACGGGTGAAACCATCCGCGGTCGTGGGCACGCCGGCACCCAAACTGAAATGGTCGTAACTGGTCTCGAAGTAGCTGGCGGATGTCGCAATGGTCACATCGCCGATGGCCGGCGCGGCATTTTTCATGTCATTCGTGAATCCACCTGAAAAACACTGGGTCATCGCCTGATCCACCCCGGCGTATCGGCCGGGCACGGCAGCCGCGATTGCCGCGGCGTAAGCGTCGTCTCGGAAGGCTAATTGAAAATCATTCTGACGAATGTAAGAGTGGTGCCGATCCGGCTCCGCCCCGAACCCGCCTGGGTCTCGCTCCGTGGCGAATGCCGCCGACGAAAAAACACTCGCACAAGCCAGAGTCAATGACGCTGTAATGATTCGGTGTTGCATCTCGTTCCCTTTGCTGAAGAAGCAGCCAGACGGTCACGCATGCGGTATCGTCACATCATTTTGTCCAGCACCTAATTCATTGAACATGAGCAATGCTTCATCTGTCGGAAATCCCACTGAGTGAGGTTCGGATCACTGCAGATACTTCCCCCAAAGGGGTTTGAGCCGCTCTTTGACCTCTGTCGGAATGTGACCGCTGTCGGTCCAGATGGCGTGTTGGAGCGCGTGGTGGGCGGGGCAGGTGGCCAGTACGTCCTGCTTTGTGGCCATGAGTGCCACGGTGCGGCGGACCAGTGCCACACCGGCGTCGCCGGCGGCCCTGAGGTTAGAGCGGATTTCTGTCAGCAATGACTCCGGATCGGGCGCGGCTTCGCCCGGCTTGGGCTGGGGCGGCGTGCGCCAACTGTCGTAATCGCTGACCAGCGCGACCATGGCGTAGGGCAGTTCCGCCTCACGTGCGAGTTTGGCTTCGGGCATGGCGGTCATGCCCACCACATCGCCGCCCCACAGGCGGTGCATGAGTGATTCGGCCCGCGAACTGAACTGCGGGCCTTCCATGCAGACGTACGTGCCGCGGTTGTGAACCTTTGTCCCCGTTTGTCGTTCGGCCGCTTCCAAAAGAAGCTTGCGGAGAACGGGGCAGAACGGCTGGGCGAACTCGACGTGCACGGCCGCGGAGTAAAAGAAGGTGGAGTTTCGCTGGGTCGTCTTGTCGATCACGTCATCCAGCACGACCAGATCGCGCGGTTTGAGTTCCTGACGCAGGCTGCCGACAGCGCCGGTCGCCAGGATGTGCGTTGCGCCCATCTCCTTTAGTGCGAAGATGTTGGCGCGGTAGGGGACGCTTGAAGGAGGAAAGTGGTGATGCACGCCGTGCCGCGCCAGCAGTAAAACATCGACGCCGTCCCAATTTGCCTCAACGATGGGTGACGCCGTCGCCCCGAAAGGGGTGGCTATCAGGTTTCCACCTTCGCCCGCCGCTCCACCGACGACGCCCACCAACCCCGAACCCCCGATAATCGCGACCTTCAAAGATGACATAAGCCTTTCCGATACATCAAGTTACGTTGAGCGCCGTGGGCCGGACCGGGCGATCCCGGTTCAAAGCCTGTGTTCAGTTGCTAACATACCACCATGGCCGGATATCCCCTCGTTGTCGATCTCTCGGGACGTCGTGTGGTGGTTGTCGGTGCGGGTCGTGTTGGGCTTCGCAAGCTGCACGATCTGCTCGATGCTGGAGCGGACGATGTCAGGGTCGTCTCGCCGACGGCGGCCGTCGCGCTGCCCGCCGCGCCTCGCGTCCATTACATCGCCCGGAAGTTCGTGGTGGAAGATCTGGCCGGTGCGTGGCTGGTGATTGCCTCCACGGACGATGCTGCCGTCAATGAGCAAATCGTGGCCGAGTGTCAGCGGCAGCGAATCTGGTGCATCGCCAGCGGGGCGCTTCCGCCCGAGTTCACACATTCGCCCGCGCGTACACCGGCACACCGGCGCGGCGGTGAATTGCTCGTCGCGGTTTCTGCTGGCGGTACACCGGGACTGGCCAGCCACATTGTGGACAAGGCGTGGCAAGCAGTGGGTGATCGGGTGGCATTCGTCGCAGCCGTCAGCCGTCGGCGGCAAACGCTGAAACACGACACCACCGACGCTGAACTTCGCCGGGTTGTCATGTCGTATCTGGCCAGCGACCGTGCCGCCGCCGACTTTGCCCACGGCGGACAGACGGCACTGGATGCGGTGGTCGGCGGGATGCTTTCAGGCGAGTTGCCTGTCGCTGGCCGGCCGATGGTCAGCGTGACGTTGGACGCCTCGGCAACCACTGCCCCCGCAGTCGGAGATCGCACGTGAACGGTCTCCGGGCCGTTGTGCTCGATCTGCTGAAAAGTGAGACGGGGCTGCCTGCCGGGTGCGGCTTGACCGCGGCCGGGGCGGACGAGGCTGTCGACGCGCTGTCAAGGGCCATCCGCTTGAAGACCGACCATGTGGTCGAACTCATAACGTGCCAGCGGGCGGAGTGGTATTTCTTTTCGGGCGAAGCGTTGGGCTTGGATACCCCCGCGGTCGCGCTTTCAGGACAGGCAGCAGCCAACCATCTGTTCCGCGTTGCGTGTGCCTGCGAATCGCTGCTTGTCGGCGAAACGCAGATACTCGGACAGGTGCGGCAGGCGGTGGCAGCGGCGCGGGCCAATGGAATGCTTTCGCGCGAACTGGACCATCTCTTTCAGCGGGCGATTGCGGCCGGCAGACGGGCGCAGTCGCTGGCACCGCCGGGGCTGATTGCGTCATTGGCTGATCTTTCTGTGCAGATCGTCGGGCGCGAGGCGCCGGCGTGCGGGAATCTGCTGGTGATCGGGACCGGTCAGACGGCCCAATTGGCGGCGTCGGCCGCCATGACGCGAGGCTGGGCCGTGACATTGGCCGGTCGGGATGCCGGCCGGACTGCTCGTGCCGTCGTGGCGACGAACGCCACAACGGGCGACTGGGGCGATCTGCCGGCCCTGATCGCTGCTTCGGCGGCGGTCATCGCGGCGCAGAAGGTTGTCGGGCCGACGGTGCTGCTGGAACACGTGGTGCCTGTGGCGAGCCTTCGGCCTGCTCCCGCTCTAAGCGCGCGGCTTTGGGTGGACCTCTCCAGCCCGCCGTGCATCCATGCCAGCGTGGCCAGCCTGCCTTTGCAGCGCGTCTTGAACCTGATGGATCTTGCCGGGCACATCCCGCCCGCCCAGCGCGATTACCTGACGACGGCCGAGGCCGTGATTCAGGCGGCCTTGGCCCCGCACGCCAAAGCTGTCGCCCCGCTTGAAATCTGCAATGATTAGCCGCCTGAATGCTTCCGCTGCTTGAACTACTTACGTTGGTGCCGCTGATAGCCCTTTGGTGGCTTGCATGCTGGGGTTATGGCGCGGCGGCATGGCGCATCGTTCGGCCGGGTGATGAAGGCTTGGCGACCGGGCCACTGTTCACACTGGTCAGCCAGTGGGCGGCCGGGGCGGGGCTGGTTTCTTTACTGACGCTGCTGACAGGATTTGTAAGCACGGGTTTTGCGACCGCGCTGGGTATTTGTGCGGTGGGGGTTTTGCTGGCGGTGAGCCAGCGGGGCTGGTCGGCGCGTGTGACGCGCGCCACTGCCGACCTTCCGCGCGGCGCGTGGCTTGCGGCGGCGATGTTCCTGCTGGCTTCGCTGATGCTGGCGCTCGCGCCGCCGGGCCTGCTTTGGCAGACCGAGCCGAACGGCTACGACGTTACGAGTTATCACCTGCAAATTCCGCGTGAGTGGTACGAAGGCGGCCGCGTTGTGCCGTTGTGGCACAACGTCTTCAGTTTTTTTCCGCAACTGGTCGAGATGCACAGCCTGCTCGCCTTCGGCCTGATGCGTGGCGCATGGAACGGCATGTACGTGGCCCAGGCCATGCACGCGACGATGACTTTCATGGGCGTGCTGGCGGTGGTTGCTGCGCTGTCTGGCAGGCAACGCCCCGCCGCACTGGTTCTCTGTCTGGTGTTGCCGTGGCTGTGGCTGCTGTCGCCGATTGCTTATGTGGAAGGGCCGATGATGTTGTTTGTGGCGGTCACGTTCGGCTGGGCGTTGAGCGTCGCCTCCGTCCGAGCGGCGGTGTGGACGGGCCTGCTGGCCGGGCTGACCTGCGGGTGCAAGTACACACTCGTGCCGATGGTGTTGCTGCCTGTGGTGGTTGGCGCGTGCGTGGCCGTTGCAAGGCCGCTAACGCATCGGCTACGGGACGCTGCGGTGTTGCTGGTGATCGCGACTGTCGCGATCTCGCCGTGGCTGGTGCGGAACATGGTCTGGACGAGCCCCGCGTCGATCAGCGAAGCCGGTTTCAAGACCGATGCCCGTAGTGGCAATCCCGTTTTTCCACTGGCGATGGAAGCACTGGGGGCGGCGCACTTTTCGGCCGGTCAGGTGGCGCGGTTTGAAGCGGCCCATTCTGCCACGGCGGATCAGCGATCTTTGTCAGGCCGCTGCACGGCGTTTGTGACGCAGATCGTGCTGGCGCCGCAATACGGGCTGTTGGGGGCACTGACGGTCGGTGCGGCTTTTCTGCCGCTCGTGTTGCGCAGGCAATCGGCTGATTTTTCGTCCGCTAGTGCTGGCTGGCTGGCGGCCACCCTTGTCTGGTCGGCGGGTGTATGGCTGTTTGCCACCCATTTGCAGGGCCGTTTCTTCCTGACGGCGGCTGTGCCGGCCATCTGGTTGATCGCCCGTCTGCCGTGGTTGGCGGCAGGCCGGGTGAAAACGCTCGGCTCTCTGGCAGCGGTGGGTTTAGCCGCTGGCGTTCCGGCTGCCATCACCGCGTCGCATCGGCTATCGGTGTTGACTGACCACCCGGAACTGCTGGCCCTTGCCGACCCTTCGGCATTGTTGCCGCAGACCCGACCCGAGGCTGCTGGCCCGATTCGCCTTGTGGGCGATACGCGAGCCTTCTTTCATACCGGCCCGACGTTGTACCGCACGGTTTTTGACCTGCCAGACTCGACGGATGTCGCTGAAACGTGGTCGGTGCGGCCCGGCGAGCTGATCTATCTTGATGGCCCTGAGATGGCCCGCCTCAGCAATACCTACCACATTCCGCCGCCGCCGGATTGGGCTGCTACCCAACGTGGATATGTCCGTTGGCCTGACCTGACCCGACCGTAGGGGCGGAAGAATGCCGTTTACCGGGCAGTCAAGTCAGCCATCGTTGCACCGACATCATTGACCGAGTGGCGTGGGCACATCGGAACTGCCGTCGGGCGACTTGACGTCCATTATCTTGACAGCTTCCTCGGTATCGCCTCGTGCCCACTTGCCTGCCGCCCCGCCACTTCCCGGCCGCTTCACTTCCCGACCCCCGCCGTTGGTCAGTGCGAGCAGACGGCCGTCGGGCATGCCCGTACCGCCCCGCAATTTTTCCATCGCGGCCTTGCCCTCCGGCGTGTAACGCTCGAGGTAGCCGACGAAGTTTTTGCCCTTGGATTCGTAAATGTAGGCCCGCACTGCTTCCTTCCCGTTGTGCTGGAACGGGGCGATCTTGGCCGAATCTTCGTTGAACCAGGTCTTGCCGTCGTCGTCGCTGAAGGCGGCGGCCTTGTCGTCGGTCGAGCCGGGGCTGGAGCCGAACAGGGTCCACACCGCGATGATGATCGCGATGAGCACCAATCCCCCTGCGGCGGCTGCACCGATCCAAGGTTTTTCATCCATTGTTTCGCGGAAGCCCATGGCGTTTTCCTTTATGGGTGAAAGAGACAGGCGGCAACGCGTGGTGCGCTGCCGCCTGAGTATTGAACACAAAACCGGGCCGAAGGGCCAACAGCGTTACGGCTTGCGGGGGCCAAAGTGGACGCTGTTGATGCAGACGTTCCGACGAAGGAGGCCGTTCTTGTTGGCCGAGACATACCCACGGGGTTCGACGTGGCCGTCGACGAACAGGAAGTTTGCCGAACGGTTGCTGCTGTGGCGCCAGCGGATGTTGCCGGCGTTCTTGGTGAAGTCCTTGGAGTCAGTGTTGTCGCCACCGTTCACGGGCTTGTTGATGTTGATGTTGTAGTCCCTGGCGTAGTCGGAAAGCAGGTAAGTGGTCGCCGTGGCGTCTCCCTTGGCCCAAAGGCCGAAGGCATCGAGCTGATAAGCTTCGACCGATGCGCTGTAACCCAGGACCCCGACCTGCACGCCGTCAAACACACAGACGATTTCGGTGGCGTTCCGGATGCTGCCGATCTTGTACGGGGGGTTCCAGTTACCCGACGTCCAGGCTGCCGTCTTACCGTTGTACTGCGAGACGTACTGTTCGATGTTACCCATCAACCGCGGGTGGGTTGAATAGTGGGTAAAGCCAGCCGACTGACCAACCGAAGAAGGGCCGGTATCGCCCTGAATGGTGTCGACGTCTTCAAAGATGCCACGGGCACCGCGGGGGCCGCTGAGTTGCTCGGCGAAGGTTGTGCCACCCTGCTTGAGGCTGTTAGCCACAAGCACGGTGAAGTCGGTGCCGTTGGGGCTGCGGTTGGCGTCTTCTGCGTTGTTCCATGTGCCGTCCCAAGTACCAATGGGGAAATACCCACGGTTCTGGTTGCCGTACATCAGGAGTCCCTGACCAATGGTCCGCAGGTTGGCTTGACACTTCAGCGTGTTGGCCGCGCCGCGTGCCTTGTTGAGCGACGGCAGCAGAATCGAGATCAGCAGGGCGATGATGCCGATGACCACGAGCAGTTCCACGAGTGTGAAACCGCGCGCCGGGCGCTTCTGGCTGGTAGATGAACAATCGTTTCGACGATGAGAGAACATAACACTTACTCCTGCGGCCGGGCCGCGTGACATTGAAAAGCTAGGTGGACAACTCAGAAGGATTAGACGGGGTTGACGGCCGGACGACGGATGACGCCAAGCCCACTGAAAGACGCTTGCTGCCGGCGGCCGCAAGGGCCGGCACGGTGGGTACCGGGCCGGTCGTGCCGTGAATCTCCAGCCATGCCCTCAGACTCTTTCTGACGACGGGGTGGGAGGGGAGGGGAAGGCCGGTTGGGTTCCCAGAGAGGGCGGCATTCTGGATCAATCCGCAAAGCATGGAGAAGGCTTCGGCCCCGAGGGCGGCGGCGTCCTGGCAGACGCAGGTCATTTCAGGGTGGATGCCGAAGCGGATGTCGCCGTCGTCGAAACCGATGATCGACAAGTCTTCCGGCACGCGGGCACCGATGCGGCGGCACTCATTCATGGCGCCCACTGCGGCGAACGGATCGGTCAGATAGATCGCGGTCGGGCAATCGGTCAGGTTCAAAAGACGGCGGACGACCTGCACCCCGCCCGCCCGGCTTGCAGGGGCGCGAAGGATCAGATTGTCGTCCGCCGCAATACCGTGGCGGGAAAGGGCTTCCAGATACCCGGCCAGACGTTCAGTGTGGTCGTAGTCGTCGACCACGTGCATGGCGATGGCGATGCGGCGGTGGCCAAGGTTGATGAGGTGCTCGATGGCCTCGCGGCTGGGGCCGCGGGAGTCGCAATCCAGAAAGCTGGCCCGGCCGCCTTCGAGGCGGTCACCGATGACCACGGCGGGGAAGCCCTCGGCCGTGATGGTCTCGACCACGGGGCGTGAAGGATTGGCCGACCGTAGCAAGGCTCCGCAAATGCCCTTTCGCTGGAACATCTGGGAGTAAGTTTCATAAGGCAGGCGGGCACGGCTGACGTTCAGCACCATGAGGTCGAACCCGGATTCGTCCAGCCCACGGGCGATGCCCGCCAGAATGGCGGCATCAAACGGTGAGTCGAGGGTGGTTTCCCCTTCGAACGCGTAGGCGATGTTGCAGGCGGTCTTGCGGCCGACGTTCGGTGCATAGCCTGCGGCGTTGGTGGCGGCCAACACCCGCTGGCGCACTTCAGGCGAGACCCGCGGGTGGTTGTTGAGAACCCGCGAGACGGTGGTGATGGACACCCCTGACTGCTGCGCTATTTGCC
Source organism: Tepidisphaerales bacterium (assembly GCA_038226785.1). Taxonomy (GTDB): domain Bacteria; phylum Planctomycetota; class Phycisphaerae; order Tepidisphaerales; family Tepidisphaeraceae; genus JBBRQG01. Next base: position 79,553 of record JBBRQG010000005.1, read on the forward strand.
GTACATTGGACATGAGTGGTGGAAGCCGTGAAACAGTTTCTATCAGGTTTCACAGATAATACAACGTTTTCTTTGGGGGTAAAGTGAAAAATCGTAGGATCGCCCCGAATCATCGATGAAACAGTTTCATGGAGTGGGACGACATCGCTAACTACTGGCGCCATCAGTGCAAGTAGTGGAATGGTCGGTTGGAAACAGGGGCCGGCGTGGGTCAATTCAGGAAACCGCCGGGGCTGGGACTGGGGGCCTTCCATGAAAAATCTGCTGCGAGATTTGGCACAATCGTGGTATGAAGGACTCGTATCCAGCGAGCTGGATATTGGCGAAAGAGGGGTTTGGAAATGACACAGTGCATTCGATGCGTTGAGCGATCGTCAAGAGCGAGGCCGTGCAATCGGCGGAAGTTGGCCAACATGGTCGGAACGCTGCTCGCCGCCGCCGCCGCGGCAACGACGCCGGGCATGGCTGGCGCGCAGGTCTTTCGTTGGACCGACAACGTGCAGATTTCGGCTACTGCCCCGGTGCCGGGGGCGAACTTCTCCCTACAGAGTCTGGGGTTTGCCAACCTGCAGAACAAAAACCTTTCTTCGGCGAACTTCACCAGCGCGAACCTGATCGGTTCGCTCTTGAACAGCTCGAACTTCACGTCTGCGAACTTTACGTCAACGAATTTGACGTCGGCGAATCTGACGGGGGCAACGCTGACGCTGGCGAACCTGACCAATGCGACCCTGACACGATCTAACTTTGCTTCGACGACGGCCACGGGGTTTACGTCGACCCAGCTCTACACGACGGCCAGCTATGTCGCCAAAGACCTGACTGGTGTCGGGTTGACGCTCAACAACCTGACCGGGTGGAACTTTGCATCGCAGAATCTGACATCGACAGCGTTTGTGCTGAGTACGCTGACCAACGCAAACTTCACGGGGGCCAACGTTACGCGGGCCAGCTTCGCCTCGACGACGGCCACGGGTTTTACCTCTGCCCAACTGGCTTCCACGTCGAGTTTCGCGATCAAGGACCTGACGGGGATCGGGCTGGCTAACAACACCATGACGGGCTGGAACTTCACCAGCCAGAATCTGACTTCAGCGAATCTGTCCACGGCCAATCTCGCCTCGACCAATCTTGCAACTACCAATCTGACATCAGCGATCCTGACGAGTGCCAACCTGACATTGGCGTTTGCGACGGCAGCCAACTTCACGTCTGCCAGCCTAGCAGGGGCGAACCTTACGAGTGCGTATTGCGCGCAAGCCAGCTTCCTCGGCGCTAGCCTATCGGGGGCGAACCTGACGGGGTGTGCGTTTGACGCAGCCTTCCTGACGGGTGCCAACTTGACGGGCGCGACGATCACGCGTGCAAGCTTCTACGGGACGACCGCGACAGGGTTGACCTCCGCACAGATTTATTCCACTGCCAGCTACGTGGCCAAGGATCTGACCGGGGTCGCGTTCGGTCAGGACAATCTGACCGGCTGGAACCTTTCTTCCCAAAACTTGACATCGGCGGGGCTCAATTACTCCAACAGCACGTCCGCCAACTTTTCGTTTGCCAATCTGACATCGGCTTCGTTCAGTTCTGCGATTCTAACCGGGGCCAACCTGACCGGTGCGACCGTCAAGTCAGCCAGTTTCGAGGCTACAACTTCCGTGGGATTCACGTCAGCCCAGCTTTACTCGACGGCCAGCTATGCCGCCAAAGACCTGTCAGGGATGTCTCTGGCGTTTAATAACCTGTCGGGCTGGAACTTTGCCGGTCAGAACCTGAGCCGGACCCAGCTTAATGCGGGCAATGCCAACTCAGCCAACTTTTCCAACGCGAATCTCTCTTTTGTAACGCTCTCTGACACAACTCTGACGGGGGCGAACTTTACCGGGGCTAGCGTCCAGTACGCAGATCTCCGGTATTCGACCAGCAATGGTTTCACCGCCGGACAGCTTTACTCCACGGCGAGCTACGTTGGAAAAAATCTGACCGGGATCGGGCTGTCTGGCAACAACATGACGGGCTGGAACCTGGCCGGGCAGAATCTGACGTCGGCTACCACGTTTAGCTCGAACTTGACGTCGGCGAACCTGGCGGGCGCGACGCTCGTCTCTGGGGGCTATCAGGCGGCCAACTTCACCTCTGCGAATCTGTCTTCGGCGGACCTGACGAGCGGAGGGTTCAGTAGCGCTGTATTCGCGTCTGCAAACTTGACTGGAGCGATCATCAATGGGGCCTCGTTTGATTCAACCGTGGCTCTGGGTTTAAAGCCTGCACAGTTTTATGCGACGGCCAGCTACGCGGCGAAGAATCTGGTCGGCGTTGGCCTGACGTACAACGATTTGACGGGGTGGAATTTCGCGTCGCAGAACATGTCGTCGGCATACCTTTCCGGCGCAGTGCTGGGCGGAGCAGTTCTTACCGGGACCAACTTTACTTCTGCGATTTGCAACTACACTAACTTTGATGGCGGCAACCTGTCGGGCGACAACCTGACCCTGGCAAATATGTCGCAGGCGACCCTACTGTCGACCAACCTCACTAGCGCCAACCTCACCTCCGCCTACCTGAACGGTGTGGACCTAACCAGCGCAAATCTCACCGGGGCAAACCTGCTGGATGCTGACCTGTTTAACTGCACCATCGCCGGCGCGAACTTTGGATCGACGACAGCGACCGGGTTTACGCTTTCGCAGCTGCAACTGACGCGCAGCTATGGGCTGAAAGCCCTGCAAGGGATTGGGCTTTCCAGAAACGATCTCTCGGGCTGGAACTTCTTCCGACAGAACCTCACTTCAGCCGACTTCACATCGGCAACCCTGACGACCGCGAATCTGCAGAGTGCAATCATCACCGGTGCCAACTTCGCAGCCACGACCTCCCGGGGGTTCTCACCTGCGCAACTGTATTCCACCGCGAGTTACGCCGGGCAGGACCTCTCCGGCGTCGGGCTTTCCCAAAATGATCTGACTGGCTGGAATTTTGCCTCCATCAACCTGTCCGGGGCGGATTTCACTTCTTCCCGTTTGACCGGCGCGAACTTCACGGGCGCCAACGTCACCCGGGCGAACTTCTCGGCCACGACCATCCGCGGGTTCACGCCAGCCCAGCTCTACTCCACCGCCAGTTATCAGGCTTTCGACCTGACGGGAATCAAGCTGAACGGCAACAACCTGAACGGCATCAACCTGACCTATCAGGCGATGCCCTCGGCCAGTCTGGCGGGTTCGATTCTGATTCAGGCCAACCTGACGGGTGTGGACCTGACCTCCGGCTCAATGGCCGGGGCGAACCTCATTTCGGCAAACCTGACGGCCGCCATATTGAATCAGTCGACATTGACCGGCATGAGCGCGATCTCGGCCAACTTCACCGGGGCCAGCCTGATCTCGGCCATGATGACCACCGCGAACCTCACCAGCGCAAACTTCGCTGGCGCGACGCTGACTTCGGCCAACTTGCAATCGTGCGAGTTGGCAGCGGTGAACTGGGCCGGAGCGAATCTTTCCTTCGCCGATCTGCGGGGCTCGCTGCATTATGTATTGGACCCGCTTTCCAACACCACCGGGACGATTTTGCCCAATGGCTTTGCACCCGCGTTCGTGCTGAGTCCCGGCCAGACGTTTGAAATACGGCCCGGGATTGACGTCTCGCTGACGGGCGGCGTCGGCTCTTCCGGTGCTTCAAACATTGTAATCGACAAGGGTGTCAAGGTCGCCAGTCAGGGGCCGATCAACCTGGGCTTCGGAAGCAGTTTGACCGTCAACGGAACGCTGAGCGCACCGTCGGCGACAGTTCGCGGGACTGTCACCATCAACGGCACGGGCGCATCCACCGGCCGGATCGTCTTGACGGGCGATTCGACTGTCTCGGTTTTCTATGGCCTGACGCTGGCGAACGACGGCGCCCCGCTGGGAAGCCGCACCTATTTCGGGCAGATCGATGTCGGTAACAGTGACCTCATCGTCCGAGGCGGCAGCCTTGCGAGCCTCACCGATGCGGCCCGCGCCGGCCAGAACGGCCTGACACTCTTCGGCGGTAACGGCATCACCAGCTCTGTGGCCATGGCCGATGCGGACAACCTGCGTTACGCGGTGGCTGTGGTTCTGAACAACATCGACGGCAGTACCTTGTACGACACCTTCGACGGCGTGAGCGTCGGTCTCACTGATGTACTGGTGAAGTTCACTTACTTTGGCGATGCCGATTTGAACGGCTATATCGACGACACGGATTTCTTTCTGACCAACAACGGCAATGCGCTGGGCCTAAAGGGTTGGATCAACGGCGACTTTGATTACAGCGGTGCGGTCGACGATACGGATTACTTCCTGATCAACAACGCGTTCGCCTTGCAAGGCGCGGTCCTTCGGGCGCCGGGCGACACGGTGCCAGAGCCGGGCTGCTCTGCGGCGACGGTCATTGCGGCTTCGGTGCTGGTCGGGCGCAGAAGCCGAAGAGCTCGCTGATTCTATGGCGAGGGGATTGTGCTACTTCAGCATTCCCAGTTGCCACATGACGAACATCAGCTGATCCACGCCGGTTTGCAGGCGTGCTTCCAGTGGCTTTCCGGCGCCGTGTCCGGCGTCGCGATCGACCCAGAGAAAGACCGGTTTGCCGTCGCCCCCCGGAGCCGCCGCGGATACTTCCTGCAATCGGGCGGCCATTTTCCGGGCGTGCAGCGGGTGGACGCGGCTGTCGTTTTCGCCGGCCGTCAGGAAGACGGCCGGGTATTGCACGCCGTCTTTGATGTTTTGATAGGGGGAATATTTCCGGATGAACTCGAACTGGGCTGAATCTTGGGCCGTGCCGTATTCGGGCACCCAATACTTGGCCATCAGAAAGTTTTCGTACCGAAGCATGTCGAGCAGAGGGACAGCGCTGATGGCCCCGGCGAAAAGGTCGGGGCGCTGCACCAGCGTCGCACCGGTCAGCAGGCCGCCGTTGCTGCCGCCCTGAATGACGATGTGTTTCGAGCTGGTGTAGTTCTGGGCGATGAGATACTCGGCCGCGCCGATGAAGTCGTCGAAGACGTTTTGCTTGTTGGCCAGCATCCCGGCGGTGTGCCATTTCTCGCCGTATTCGTTGCCGCCGCGAAGCATGGGAAGCGCGACGATGCCGCCTTCTTCCACGAAGATGGCCCGACTGGGGTCAAAGCCGGGAGAGGTGCCGATGGCGAAGCCGCCGTAGCCGTACAAGAGAACGGGGTGGTTACCAGACAGTTCCATTCCCTTTTTGTGAATCAGGAACATGCCGACCGGCGTGCCGTCTTTGCTTTTGTAAGTGACTTTAGTGACCGCTATGGCATCGGTATCGATGGGAAGTTTCACACTGTCCCACAGCGTGCGGTCATCGGGCTTGGCAAGGTCCAGACGGAAGATCTCGCGGGCCGTGTTGTACGAGCCATAACTGAGGAACGCCTCGGTGCGATCTTCGTTGGTACTCAGACCCGCGCTGCCCAACCCGGGGAGCTTGAGATCGCTGATTTTCTGACCGTCAAGGGTATGGAGAACGATCTCGCTGACCGCTTCCCTGGCGTAGGTGGTGATGAGGATGCCACGCGCCAGTTGCACCCCGGTCAGGTTGGCGTCGTTGCGTTCGGGGATCAGCGGTTTCCAGTTGGCCCGGGCGGGGCGCGTGAGGTCGACCGCGAAAACCTGACCGTTGGGGCTGCCATCGGTCGTGTAGAGGAACATCGTGTCGCCGTCGATCGGGCCGCCAAAGCGGGCGTCGATTCCTTCGGCGATGGTCACCTTTTCCAGCACGCCCGTGCGGCGGTATTTATCAAAATCGACCACCCACATGTCATTGGCTTTGGTGCTGGTGGAGTAGGTCAGAATCAGCCACCGGGCGTCGCGACTCATGCTGAAACTTGGGCCCCACGTGCTCGCCAGCGGGCCTTCGGTGTACTGCTTGAACAAGACCTTGTCCTGCGAGCTGGCTGTGCCGAGGGCGTGATAGCAGACCTGCCCGGAATAGGGGTTTTTCACATCCCATAGGTTTCGATAGAGGAACCCACTGTTATCAGGCATCCAATCGACCCCACCCACCTTCCCGCCGACCTGATCGGCCAGCCAGACGCCCCGGTCGATGTCGTAAACGCCGACGGTCGTGTTCTCATCGCCAGCCCGGTAAGTGCCGATCGCGATGAGTTTGCCATCTTGAGAGGGGTCGGAAAGGGAAAGGGTGACCAGCCCTTTTTTGTCGAGTCCGTTGGGGTCGAAGAGGACGCGCGGTTTCCCGTCGATGCCGTCCTGCACCAACAGCACGCTCTGGGCCTGTGTGCCTTCGCGTTTGGTGAAGAAGTAGCGGTTGCCCCGGCTGGCGGGGGCCGACACGCTGGGCAAAGTCAACATGCTGGCGAGCCGCTCCTTAATGGCAGCCCGGCCGGGCAGATTGTCGAACACCGCCCGCGTGCGCGCGTTTTGGGCATCGGTCCACGTGGAGACCCGATCGGTCGTCTTGCCTTGCTCATCCCCTTCCAACCAGCGGAAGTGGTCCATGTATTTGACCCCGTGGAAGTCTTGGCCGACAGGCTCGACGGGGGTGGAGGGCGCTGGGGGGATCGGTGGGAGTTCGATTTTTACCTGTGCCATAGCCATCCCGCTAAAAAGATCAAAGCTTGCCAAAGTTACCAAGATGGCCGCGACAGACCGACCAGACCGCCTATTTCGACTGAGTTTCATCATAAGCCTGCACTCTCCATGGGTTCCCGCTAGCATAATGAAAGCGGGCCATGCGTGTGTACGCACGGGCTGAGTGATAAGGATGGCAGCCAACCTTCAACCCTCGCTGGGCGTACCAACAGCCATGCCGCTCGCGCAGGCTCCCATATCGGTGTTACTGGTGGACGCTTCGCCGGACGAGCGCGCCAGGCTGGAGGCAATCCTTCGCACGACCTTGCCGCAGGTGGTCTTAAGCAGCACCGTTCCGGAGCAGGCTGAACTGGCGGTGCACCGTGATCATCCGGCGGCAGTGCTGTTTGACCTGGCGTCATCCCCTCAGGCCGGACTTTCGCTCGTCAAGGTGTTGCGCGCGACCCATCCGGAGATCGCAGTGATCGTCCTGACGACGCCCGGCAACGAGACGGCAGCAGTCACGGCCATCGCACACGGTGCGGCGAGTTACATACCTAAGGACATGCTTGCCCAAGACCTGTGGCCCACGCTGCAGCAGGTCATCAACCTGAAGGTGGAGAGCCTCAAGCACGAAAAGCTGTTCGAGCATGCCCAAGCCGTGCAGCGGCACTTCCTGATCCCGAACAATCGCGACCTGATCGGGCCGCTGGTGTCTCTGTTGCAGGAAGACTTACGGCAGATGTCGGTCTGTCCGCCGGAAGATCTGATCCGGTTTGGTGTCTCCATCACCGAAACACTGGTCAACGCGATGGTGCACGGGAATCTGGAAGTCAGCTCAGGGCTGATTGAAGAGGGGTACGAGGTTTTCCACGGCATGATTTCCGAGCGTGTGAAGTTGCTGCCCTATTCCGCCCGGCGGGTCACCGTCATCTCGAGCATTACGCGCGAGCAGGCGCGGTTCACGGTGCGCGATGAAGGCCGGGGGTTCGATCCGGGTTCGCTGCCGGACCCGACCCACCCCGACAACGTGGGCCGTGCTTATGGGCGGGGGCTATTGCTCATCCGGAGTTTTATGGATGAGGTGCACCACAATGCGCGGGGGAATGAGATAACGATGGTGAAGAATCGGGTGGTGTAGGTGGCCGTGCCACTGGTTGGCTGTACCCATCGGGTCGGTTCCGATTTCACACTGCCACGCAGGAGCGGTTCCCGGCAGCCGGGGGCAGCCCAAGCAGCGATGCCCCCTCCATTGCCCGTTGTGTATTGGAGGCAGGCCATGCCGGTGGGTGGGCTCGCGAAATCATCATTTGAGATCGTCGGAGGCTTCTACGGGCCGGTTTGGCCGACGCTGAAGGAGGCTGTTGCTGTTAGAAAGCCCGGTGCGGATAGGATTTCATCAGCAGGTTGACCGCCTCCTCGAAGGGCCCCATCACCTCGGAAGCCTCAAATAATACGCCATGATGTGTAGCACCCATCGCACACACGACCTTCCCGTCTTTTAGACTCACGTTGACGAAATGGTGCGGCCCAAAGGTAACCGTCACGGATTTGATCCGTCTATTTGTCTCACGCTCGATAACCGGTTCTTCGATTCTTTTGGTCACATCGTTTTTCATCGCAGATACTCCTTGCCGTCAGGCTTACATTCACGGATGGAAGTCGTCATCGCCGCAAAAAAGGGGTTCGTGGAAGGTCGGCATCAGAAGACCGATTCCCCAAAACCATGATACCCCAACTGGCCCAGTGACTATCAAGACCGCTCAGGAAAATACAATTCGGAAGAAGCCACTGAAAATAGCGAAATCCCGTGTTGGCAGCCGCTGTCCGCCGTCACTCGGTTGGAGAGCTCGAAAGTTACGGATGCAGGGCCGACCGTGGCAGATGCATGCCCTTACAAGGTGGTCCATGCCTTCGACGAGTCGAATGGCTTGATCGTGGCGAGTGCCTTGCTGAGTGCGGGTTCGGCGAGTTCTGTTTCGTACGCGGCCTGCGCGCGTAACCAGTAGCCTTTGGACAACCCGAAAAACCGGCACAGCCGCAGATCCGTGTCGGCTGTGATGGCCCGACGGCCGGCAACGATTTCACCGATGCGTTGTGCTGGAACGCTGATTTCTTTGGCGAGGCGATAGCGGGTGATGCCCATGGGGAGGAGGAACTCTTCGTTGAGTAGTTCGCCGGGCGTGATGGGGCGGAGACGCACGGTATTTTTAGAGCGGAGTGTGGGTTTGGTTTTACGCATGATCCTCTCGCCTTAGTGATGGTCCACAATCTCAACCTCGGTCGGGCCTGCGATTGTCCATCGGAAACAGACCCGGAACTGATCGTTCACACGGATGCTGTGCTGGCCCGTCCGATCACCTCGTAGCGCCTCCAGTCGATTTCCCGGCGGTACACGCAAATCTTCAAGCAATGCAGCGACTTCCAACTGCCGCAACTTACGTCTTGCGACGGATTCGACGTTTTCAAATCGCTTGACCCGCTGGCCGTGAGCCAATGCCTTCGTGTCTGTGCAGCCGAACGATAGTATCACGATACGTTATTAACGTGAGGCGTGTCTAGTGTCAAGCTAAAAAGAGCCGGTGAAGGCCAAAATGTCGGAAGGGCCGATGTGAATGTGGGTGGTTTGGTCGGACTTCCCGGCAGAAGCGGGCCATTTTCCCCGGAATCCATCACACGCGGACCACGATTTTTCCGAAGTGGCCGCCGCCCGCCATCAACTCCAAGGCAGTGCGGATTTGCTCCATCGGATAGGTCATTCCAACGACCGGGCGGAGTTGGTGCTGGCTGATGGCCGCGTTCATTCGGGTGAACATGGCCCGGCTGCCGACAAAGATCCCCTGAATCGTGACGGCCTTATGCAGGATCGGGCCGATGGCGACCTCACCGGCAATGCCATCCAGCACGCCGATCATGCTGATCACGCCGCCTGCGCGGATGGCTTTCAGGCTCTCGCCGAGGGTGCCGGTGCCGCCGACCTCGATGACGTGGTCGACGCCGCCAACTGACCCTCCTGCCCCCGTCCCGGATTCTGCCCACTTGCGAACCTCTGTCCCCCATTTCGCCGTGGTGCGGTAGTTGATCGAGTGATCCACACCCAGCGTTTTTGCCCGGGCGATCTTGTCATCACTGCCGCTGACCATCACCACGCGCGCCCCCGCCATCTTTGCAAACTGGGTAGCGAAGACCGAAACACCCCCCGTACCCTGAACCAGCACGGTTTGGCCCGGCCTGATCGCGCGGTATTCAAAGAGGGCGCACCAGGCTGTCAACGCGGCGCACGGCAGGCACGCCGCTTCCTCGTGGCTCAGGTGGGTGGGGAATGGGATCACACCGGCCTCATCCAGCACGACGAACTCGGCCAGCATGCCGTTGAGGTCGCCGCCCAGCGCGCTGGCGTTCACACCCTCCGGCAGCGGTCCATCGGACCACTGCTGAAAGAACGTGGCCGCGACACGGTCGCCCACGCGGACCGACTTCACTTCAGGTCCGACTTCGACGACGTCGCCCGCGCCATCGCTCAGCGGCACCTTCGGCAGCGCCATCCGGGGGTTGTAGGTTCCTTGCACCGTCCGGTAGTCGCGATAGTTCAGGCTGGTCGCCCTTACGCGAACCTTGACCTGGCCCGGCCCGACCGTCGGTTCCGCCCGATCGACCAGAACCAGATTCTCCAGACCGAACCCGCTGCGTATTTCGACGGCTCGCATCGCGACCTCCCACTCAAAACGGCTTTGTTGGATAATTGCCGGTCGATGGTACGTCCAGCGCTCTTACGGGTCACGCTGGGCGGATAGACTGCCAGCGTTCCTCCGCCCTTACTTCATGCAGCCTCCTGACTTCCACTCCCACCCGGCTTACACGTTGGCCCTGCAACAGGCAGGTCTGGCATCCGCTGAGGATTTCTTCGCATCGCCTCTGGTTCGGCCTTGGCGCGACATCGGCGAGCGCGACAACGCCACCCTCGACCTGCCTTCTGCCGACGGTTCGCTTCGTCGACTACATGTTAAGCGGTACCGGACGGGCAGCCCGGCCGCGGCAAGGTCCGAGGTCGAGGCGCTCCGTGCGTTGCACGAAAAGGGGATCCCGACATTCGAACTCGCCGCTTGGGGCTGGAACGATGCCGGCCAGTCCTTCACAGCCGCAATCGATCTGGCCGGTTACCAACCCGCCGACAAAGCCCTCTTCGCCGGGGCTGTCACATTTGACGGCCTGCTGACACACACCGCCCGGCTGGCGGCTCAGCTCCACGCCGCCGGACTGCACCATCAAGACCTCTACCTCTGTCACTTTTTTGTGCGGGCTGCCGATCTGGACCTTCGGCTGATTGATGTCTCCCGTGTCAGGCGGTTGCCGCCGTGGCCACTTCGCCGCCGGTGGGTCGTCAAAGACCTGGGTCAGTTCGCCTACTCAACCCTCGTCCACGGCGTGACTGACGCCCAGCGGGCAGCGTGGCTGGCGGCGTACTGGCGACTCAGCGGAAATCATGCCGAAAAGTGGGCCGGGGCTGTCGGCCGGAAGGTCGCGCGGATCGCCCGGCACGATGCGAAATTGAAGGTGGCCCAGCCGATGCGCAACGTCTCGATACCCCCCACGCCGCAGGTACCTGAACTGTGAAAATTGCACTGATCCTTCTTCACGCCGACCCGGCCCGGGGCGGTGCCGAGCGGTACACGCTGGACCTCGCAGCCGCATTGCAGGCGCGGGGTCACTCGGTGTCGGTGCTGGCCAGTTCGCACGCAAAAAGCGGTGCGTGGCGCAGCGTGACCATCGCGGCCCGCGGTTTCACTCGGCTGGGGCGTTATCGATCATTTCTGGCCCATCTGGACCAGCATCTGGCCGGTGCCTATGGGAAGTACGACATCGTCCATGCGATGCTGCCGGTGCGCCATTGCACGCACTACCACCCGCACGCCGGCATCATGGCCGAGGCGGCCAGCCAGCGTGGCCTTTTGGGCGTGCTGAACCTCAGGCGGTGGTACATGGCCCGGGTCGAGCGGGACATGCTGAGCTCAGCCAGCCCCCCGCTGACGCTGTGCCTGTCCAACTATGTCGCCAAGGGGTTCACCCGGCACTACCCGCAGGCCCGCTGGGAACGGCTGTTTAACGGTGTGGACACAAAGTGGTTCGACCCGGATCGCCTGCCGTCGGCCGGCCCGGATTTTCGCCTGAAGCTGGGCATTCCCTCGAATGCGGTACTAGCCCTGTTTGTCGGTCAGGACTTTGACCGCAAAGGTCTGGGCATGGCCTTGGATGCGATATCGGACCTCCCCTCGTCCGATGCCGGGGACGTGCACCTCGTGGTGGCGGGCGATGAGAAGCGAAATCCGGACTATCGAACGCGCGTTGTAAACGCCGGTCTGCAAGGCCGCGTCCACTTCGTCGGCAACCTGCCCGACACCTATCCGGCCTACGCTGCCAGTGACTTGTTGCTGCTTCCAACCCGTCATGATCCATGCAGCTTGGTCGTCTTGGAGGCAGCAGCCATGAAACTGCCTGTCTTAACATCTGACCACAATGGAGCCGGAGAAATCTTGAAATCCGGCGTCACGGGCGAGGTCCTGCCGGTGGGTGACAGCACGGCTTGGGGCAAATATCTGGCTGAGTGGATAAATAGAGAACGTTTGCGTCAGGCTAAGGCGGCTTTAGGAGCGGATCGGGGTGGCCTGGATCACTGCTTTCATGTGGATAGATTGCTATTTTTATATGAATCGTCCAGCTAAACGCTGAGTTATCCGGAATTTAGGCGGCTTTGGTGGCTTGGGAGGGGTGGGGCCAAACGTTTCGTAACTTCTGCAAAAATACCCCCTACTTTTTACTTGGTGGTTTTTAGCTATCGGTTATGATTGATACGTCCGGTTCTGGACTGGACTAGTCTATTTTGTCGCACGTTTTTGTGATTGTTATAACTAACGAACTGTAGCCTGCGTCGCTCTTCAGGCAGGACCTGCAAGAAGAGCGGTTCAGGATGTAGAGGGGCCCGGCGTGTAGCTGGGCGTGTCAGGATGGGCCCAAGAGAGGGCAGGAAACACTTTATTCCCGGTAGGGAAGGAAGAGATTGCAATGCGGAACATTATCAAAACACGGAACAGCCGCTTGGTTGTCTTGGCGGCCGTAGCTGCTTTGGCCGCCCCGGCCATGGTTATGGCTCAGTCGACCTGGGTCGGCGCTTCGGCCAATTGGTCGAACGGTGGTAGCTGGTCGGGTGGTACGCCCGTCAGCGGTGCAACGACGACCCTCACCTTCGGTCTGGGCGGCGCTTATACCGCCACGAACGACATCGCCAACCCCTTCACGCTGAAGGCATTGACGTTCTCGAACACGGGCGCGGTCGGCCTTGCTGGCGGGGCCCTGACCTTCGCCGGTACCGCACCCAGCATCACCCAGTCGTCCAGCGGTGCTGTGACGATCGCTAATGACATCAACCTGCTCACCAACCTGACGGTTGGCGGCACCGGCACCGGGGCAATGAACCTGACCGGCAGCATCAACGGCTTCGACGGCACCAACTACTTCGGCGTCGCCAAGACGGGCAACTTCGGTTTGAACCTGTCGGGCGCAACCGTCAACGTGAACAACCTCGCCTTCAACGGCGGCACGAACTCGATCACCGGTGGCGTCTACACCACCAACAGCCGCACGAACCCGGGTATAAACACCCCTGCCACGGCCAGCACGGCAGTCGCCCTGTCGGTCGGTAACGTCTCCGGCACCACCACCGTTTTGAACGTCAGCGGTGGCGCCCAGATGACGAACGGTAACACCTACATCGGTAACTTCTCCGGTGCCACCGCCACGCTGAACGTCAGCGGTGCCGGCACCACGATCGGCACGCTGGATTTGACAGCCCCCGGTGCTTACCGCTTCGGCGTGTACGCCGGTAACGGCACGATCAACATCACCAGCGGCGCGGTTGTGACCTCGGTCCTTTCGGAAATGGGCCGTGCAGCCGGTGCCAACGCGACGCTGAACGTTGACAATGCCACCTACAATGTGGAACAGCTGGTTTGCAACCGCGGCTATATCGCGGGTGTCACTGCCGGCATCCTCTCGACTTACACCGTGACCGTCGGCAACGGCGGCGTGCTCCACGGCGCAGCGGGCGGCGTCGGGTCGGGCCTGATCTCGGTCGGTTCGGGCTTCGGTTCTTCGGGTACCTTTACCGTGAACAATGGCGGTACTGTGAACGCCGACAGCAACCTGCAGCTCGCTGACGGCGCCGGTTCCAGCACGATCTTTACTGTCAACAACGGCGGTATCGTCAACGTCGGTGGGAACTTCTTCTCCGCCGCTGCTCGTTTGAACGCCTCGACCACCACGACCGCGACGATCAACGTCAACGCCGGTGGCCAGCTGAACATCACTGGAACGGCCGTGCTGTCCGGTGGTAGCCAGACTCAGTCCGGCACCACAACCATGAACGTCGCCGGTGGCACACTAGCCATCAGCGGTGGTTTGAACATGGGTCAGGACAGCTTCGGTGCTGCCACGATCAATGTGAGCTCGGGCGGCACGGCCACCGTCGGTGGTAGCACCCTGCTCGCCATTTTCAATGGCAACACCACCACCAGCGGCACGATCAACCTGACGGGTGCCTCATCCTTCCACGGCACCGGCGCCATCTTCATGGGTGTCAACGGTGGAACGGTCGCCGGTACCGGCACGATCAACGTCAGCGGTGGTTCGACCTTCCTGACGGATGACGATCTGCTCGCCGCCAAGGGCAGCGTGACCCTGAACGATACCTCGACGCTGACCGCGTCGGGTATCTCCAACCAGGGCATCCTCCCCGGTGCACCGGTGACACTGAACGGTACCAGCGTTCTGAACATCTCCGGTGCCGTCCCCAGCGACGTCAACCTCTACGCCGGTGTTATATCGGGCACGGGCAGCATCGTGATCACTCAGGCCGATGCAAATGCTTCTTGCACCCAGTATCTGACCGGTGCCAGCACCTACACGGGCACGAGCACCCTCAAGGGCGGCTTCGTCCTGCTGGGTAACAGCGTCCTGTCGAACACCGCCAGCCCGCTGGGCAAGGCCACCTCGGCCGTCGCCCTCAACCCGGATGCAGGCAACTTCGTCAACATGGGCTTCTACGCCAACACCCCGGGTGGCGGCAGCTTCACCTTCAGCCGTCCGATCACCGTCAGCGGTGCCGGCTCATCGGTCATCAGCTACCAGGTCCTCGGCACCGACACCTTCACCGGTGGTACCGCGACCTTCAGCGGTGCGATCACCCTCAACAGCAACGTCGAGTTCTTCACAGCTGGCGGCGATATTGCTGTCACGGGTGCAGTGACCGGCGTCGGTGGCGTGAACGTCGCTGGCAGCGGCAGCACGGTGAGCTACAACGGTTCGGTTTTGTTTAGTGGTACCCAGAAGACGTACTCGGGCACCACCTTTGTGAGCAGCGGCACGCTGGGCCTTGAATCGGCCAACGTCCTCCTCTCAACGGCCGTGATCGCCAACGGTTCGCTGGGTGCTGACCCGGTCGGCGTTCCGCCGGGCGGCCTGCAGGTCGATGCCAACAACACGGTTTCCCGCGTTGTGAACACCTCTGACGGCACCAACACCTTCCTCGGCCTGACGGCTGTGAGCGGTGCGAAGCTGACCGTCAACGGTTCGGCCTCGACGCTTGCCGCCAACGGCCTCACGGTTGCCCAGGGCGCATTGATGATCACCAGCGGTGCGACGATCGCCCAGACGGGTGCTGTCCAGCTGGCCACACAGGAGACCCTGTCTGCTGGCCTGTTCAACGGCACGCGTTCGAAGCTCCCGTCGGTTGCCATCCTCGGTGGCATCAGCATCGGCGGCGAAAACGGCCTGTTCATCGAGAACGACGGTGGTGCACTCGGTGCCCGTTCGTACTACGGTGGCCTGGACGTGACCACGAACGACATCATCGTTCAGGGCAGTGCGGCCGACGTAGCTGCCACGGTGGCCCGCCTGTCAGACATGGCCCGCGTGGGTCAGGCTGGTGCCGGCCTCGGTCTGTTCAGCTCGGTTGCTGATGCCGATACGAATGCCAACAAGCTCCGCTATGCGGTTGCTGTCGTCTCGAACGACCTCGGTGGTAGCCCGCTGTTCGACACCTTCGACGGTGTGAGCGTCGGCTTGACCGACGTCCTCGTGAAGTTCACCTACTGGGGTGATGCCGACTTGAACGGGATGATCGATGACACCGACTTCTTCCTGATCAACAACGGCTACGGAAACAACCTGACCGGTTGGGTCAACGGTGACTTTGACTACAGCGGCGTCGTTGATGACACCGACTTCTTCCTGATCAACAACGCCTACGGTCAGCAGGGTGGTACGCTGCGTGCCGGTGGTGCTGTCCCCGAGCCGACTGGCATGGGTGTCCTCGCCCTTGGTGCCGGTGCCCTGATGGGTCGCCGTCGCCGGGCCTAAGTAGTAAAGTTGCCGGTCAGATCCGGCGACACGATGTGAGTTGATTTTGATCCCCCGCCTGACCATGTCAGGCGGGGGTTTCTTTTTAAGGCGCGATGATTCGGGTTTTGGGCCGACCAGCGGCATCAGGTGATGTGTCCCTGACCTAGCGCGAGCGAATCAAGCGATCCTGAGCGGTGCCCAGCGACTCGCGCAGGGTCGCAGTGTCGGCCAGCCATCGTATGCCGTCGGTGTAGTAACCGGCCGTGGGTTTGAGTCCGGGCTGTTGCGGGCACCACCAGCCGTTGAACCGGTGCATCAGTGCCTCGCGCAGGTATTTACAGAGCATGGAAGCCGCCGCGGTGGGGAGCGAAAGCGTCTCGCCCTTTTCGGCGAACGAGATCCGAGCCAGCTGGCTTTTTTTTCGCAGCAGATAGTGCCCCACGGTTGACGACTCTTCTTCGATGGTGAGGTCCCATCCTTCAAAGAGCATCCGCAGCAGGTCGCCATAGTGGCTGCGGCCGCCCTGACGATCGCAGACGACCCACAGGCCCTCGCTGGCGTGCTGGCGGACGATCTCATCCAGATGGCGGCTGACGTAGAAAAATAGTGCGCTGGCTTTGTTGCGCGTCTTGTCGACCAGTTGGTTGTAGACCCACTCGGTGACGACGCTGGCCTGATAGCGGACGAGTTCCACATGGTTCGCGGCGATCTCAGCGCGCAGGACATTGGCCCGCATCGCGATGCCAGAGCGCGAGGCTTCCAGCGGGAACGGTTCATGAGGGCTTGGGGCGTACCACGGCAATGCAGAAATGTCGGCCACATGGGTTGCGGCCGTTTGCGAGAGGACATCCCCCAGCGACTGGGCGGCGGGAAGGCCACCCGCAGAAGTGAAGGGCATGGTGGCCAGAAGGGTGAGGACGTTGGCTTCCAACGTCGCCAAACCCTTGCCGGGTGAATACACCTTTTTGCTATCTGCGATCTGGATTTTGCCAGCCGTTGCACGATCGGCCGTGACCGATTTGCGAAGGGCCTTCCAGACATCCGGTATGGCGTTGCAGTTTGCGGGCAGCGGCCCCGGCAGGCGAACGGCAGCCGAGGCGACCAAGAGCGGCCCAAGAATGGGCCCGTACCCCGCTTCGTCGATGCCAGCCAGAATCATTCGGCCCGGATGTTACCGCACGGGCGGTTGCGGGGCGGGAAGTACGGGGCTGCGGCAGGGTTTCTTGACAGTTGGGTGGCTGGCCGTATCCTTTCCCGTCCCATTGTTGTAGTTGGGGATGTAGCTCAATTGGTTAGAGCGCCGGCCTGTCGAGCCGGAAGTTGCGGGTTCGAGTCCCGTCATCCTCGCTTGAGGTTTTGCCCAATGCCCTGCCGACTGGCGGGGCGTTTTCGTTGACGTTTGGCGCGGCGTGTGTCGTGGTAAACTGCTTGTCCCGCCGGAGTTATCGCCATGCCTTTAGCCACGCCCACACGACCTGATATCAAACAAACGGGCGTTCCCGAGTTGCTCGCCCCGGCCGGCGATTGGGACTCGCTGCGGGCGGCGGTGGCTAATGGGGCGGACGCGGTCTATTTCGGGCTGGACCAGTTCAATGCCCGGCACCGGGCGACCAACTTTCGGCTGGATGAGCTGCCTGAGTTGATGACCTATTTGCACGCGCGGAACGTCAAGGGGTTTCTGGCGTTCAATACGCTGATTTTCTCCGATGAGCTGGCCGAGGCTGCGGATTATTTGAAGCAGGTGGCTGAGGCGGGTGTCGATGCGGTGATTGTGCAGGACCTGGGCGTGGCCCGGCTGATCGCGGCCATGGCCCCGGGATTGGCGATTCACGGCAGCACTCAGATGACGCTGACCGAACCGCGGGGAATCGACTTCGTGCACAAACTCGGCGTGGGACGGGTGGTGCTGGCGCGAGAGTTGTCGGTGGGGGACATCGCCAAAATCGCACCCGTTGCGACAGCGGAGTTGGAGGTGTTCGTCCACGGCGCGCTGTGCGTGGCGTATTCAGGGCAGTGCCTGACCAGCGAGTCGCTGGGCGGCCGGTCGGCGAATCGTGGGCAGTGTGCGCAGGCGTGCCGGTTGCCGTATCAGTTGTTGGTGGACGGCAAGCCGCGTGACATGGGCGATAAGGCGTATCTTCTCAGCCCGCAGGATCTGGCGGCGCACAGCCTTGTGGACGATCTGGCCCGGCTGGGCGTAAGTTGTTTCAAGATCGAGGGCCGGCTGAAGAGTGCGCATTACGTGGCCGCGACGGCGCAGGTGTATCGCCGGGCGATTGATGCCTATCGCGATGGGAAGCAGTTCCGGGCGACCGAGGCGGAACTGGGGGATTTACAGCAGACCTTTTCGCGAGGTTTTTCGCACGGGTTTCTGGACGGTGTTGACCATCAGGCGCTGGTGCAGGGGCGATTCCCCAAGAGCCGTGGGCGGCGTGTGGGGACGGTCGTCCGGGCTTCGCCGGAGGGCGTGGTCATTCGGCTGGAAGAACGGAATGTCCTGTTGAACCCCGGCGACGGGATCGTGTTCGATGAAGGCCACCCCGAGCAGGATGAGCAGGGCGGCCGGGTGATGAATGTCGATCAGAGCGGCCGGGCGGAAGAGGGGCTGGTACGGATCACGTTCTGGCGCGGGGATTTAAACATCGCGGCCGTGCCGCCGGGGTCGATTGTCTGGAAGACGGATGACCCTGCCGTGCGGAAGCGGCTGGAGCATAGTTTTTCAAGGGATGTGATCGCCAAACGGATTCCGCTGGCGGCCCAAGTGATTGCACATGCGGGCAAGCCGTTGACGGTGGTGGTATCGGCTGAGGGGATGGAATTTTCGGCCGTGGCGGATCAGCCGCTGGCGGTGGCGATCAAGCGACCAGCCGATGAGGAGCAGCTGCGGACGCAGTTCGACCGGCTGGGGGATACGCCTTATGAGTTGGGCGAGTTCAGCTGTGATCTGGCCGGACGGCCGATGGTGCCGGCAAGCTTGCTGAACACGGTGCGGCGGGATGCGGTGGCGGGGCTGATCGCGCAGCGGGTGCCGGATGAAGGGGCGGCCCGGGTGGATGTGCGGGCGCTGGAGCGCATGCGGGGTGACGCGGCGAAGGCATCGGTGCCAGCGGCTGTTACGACGCCGCATTTGCACGTGCTGACGCGGACGATGGGCCAACTGGAGGCGGTGCTGGCGCACTTTGCTTCTGCGGCCGAGAAGCCGCTGGTCTATGCCGATTTTGAAGACGTGCGGCAATATAAGCAGGCGGTGGCGCTGTCGGAGTCGGCGGGGCAGCAGCTTGCTGTGGCGACACTGCGGGTGGTCAAGCCGGGCGAAGAAGGATTTTTGCAGCAGGTCTTGGATTGCGGGCCGAAGGCGCTGTTGGTCCGGTCGCTGGCGGGGCTGTGCTTCTACAAGGAGAAGGCACCGGAGCTTCCGATGTACGGCGATTACTCGATGAACGTCAGCAACGAACTTACCGCCCACCTTTTGCATCAGGCGGGCTGTCAGCGGCTGGTGGCCAGCTACGACCTAAGTTGGAAGCAGATGGCGGCGATGTTCGGCCGATTCCCACCGAGCCTGTTTGAGGTGGTGGTGCACCAGCACATGCCGATGTTCCACATGGAGCACTGCGTGTTTGCCCACACGTTGAGCAACGGCAAGGACTACCGCGACTGCGGGCGCCCGTGTGAGAGCCACAAAGTTGATCTGGTGGATCGCATGGGCCAGCCGCATCCGCTGCTGCCGGATGTGGGCTGTCGGAACACGTTGTTTAACTCGCAGGCGCAGAGCGCAACGGACTATGTTCCGTCGATGCTGGAGCTGGGCATCCGGCATTTCCGGGTGGAACTCTTACGGCACAAGGCGGCGGACGTTGGGCCGTTGCTGCGTCAATACGAGAGCGTGTTGGCGGGCCAGTCGCAGGCGCGGGAAGTGATGCGGTCGCTGCGCGTGATTAATCAGTTGGGCGTGACGCGCGGGACACTGGAACGGGAATAGTTTTTACGGTGATGGGGCGGCCCGCGCCAGTCATCACACTGTGACGCGCTTGCGACCGGGGGGAAGCAGCGCATCTGGGATGCTGTTCGGGAAAAGGAACTCGGGGTCGTCGACCAGAACTTTGGTCCTTCCAGCGTTGGGGTCTACGCCGGCGAGCATGAGGCCCTGACCCCGGCTTTCGTGAACATGCAGGAGCGGCTCATCGGTGGGGTCGCGGAACTGCACCAGCACGGTCGTGCGGGCTTCATCGCTGACATTCACGCCGGAACCATGGATGACCAGATAGTTGAAGATCACCGCATCGCCTGCTTTGGCTTCGACCGGGAAGGCCTTGTCGATGGGGTACTCGGTCGGGGAAAGGGAAAAGTCTCTGAGGTTGTGCGGAACGAGCGGGCCAAGTTTGTGCGACTTCGGCACCACGCGCACGCAGCCCCTTGCGATGGGGGCATCATCGAAGTGGAGGATGGCGGCGGTCATGGTGTGGCGGGCGTGCGGGAAGTAGGGGTGATCCTGATGCATGGGGAACGGCGACCCAATTTCAGGCGGCTTGATGAACATCTTGGTGTGGTGCAGCTGCACGTTGGGGCCGATGCAGCCGACCATGGCGGCTGTCAGACGCGGATCGACAAGCATTCTGGTGAAAGCCGCGGAGTGATTCTGCACATCGTGGCAATCTTTGATGACGGTCTTCCCCGTGGCGACGCTGTTCCAGGTGGCATTGGATTCGGCCCGCTGGCCGAGACGCTTGAGCAGGTCGTGGGCCTCCCGGCGATATTCCGCAGCCTCGGCTGGGGTGAACAGGCCACGGATGTGCACGAATCCCTCGGATTGGAATAGTTGCGTGTGCTCGGGGGTCCAGCGGAAGCTCATGAGATCTCCTGTGTGTGGGATAGACCATCTTCCGGCACGAAATTGGTTTTTCAAGCTCTGAAAGTGCACACCGACGGTATCAAAGGGACACGTTCTTCGGAGACCGGGGCGCGTTGCGGGACGATTTTATGGGACGTGATACTGCCTGTGAGTTCCGTAGTGTCGAAGCATTACCTGATGGCTCCCCTCGGTCTGACGACGCCTCGAAACACCTTGTTGTGCCGCCTGGCTAGTGGCCCGGACCTACGGGAAACGACGAACGAACTGCTGAAGAGACAGGTTTCCCCGGCGGGTCGGCCGAGCCGGTGGCAACACATGAACGAAGAGTTCCGACGAATTCTTCGCAAATCACCACTGGAGCACTCCAAAAAAGACAGCGCTCTGTGTGCAAAATAGGCAACAAGGTGCATTAATTTGAGGGAATTCCTCCGTTTACAGGGGTCAATCTGGCTGGTTCCGCAAGTTTTCTCGGGTTGTCGAGCGGAATAGCAGGCCTCGGCAACCGCTGTCTCACGTTTCGGGGTACTACTATCGCTCCCTCGCATTGGCTGGCGTCCATTTGATTGCTGATCCATGCTGGGGTTTGTCAGAGAACGCTAACCCGGAGGTCTGTTTGGTTCGACTCCTCAAGTTTGCTGGCCGCAAAGGCACGATTAGTAGGTCCGTCCATGGCGTCACACGATCTGTTGTGGCTCTGGCCGTGGTCGGTCTGGGGGTAGCCGGGTGTGCGGGCGATTTGGGTACGACCAGCGGGCCAGTGGTAAAGGTGCCCGAGCAATCCAAAGTGGTTGGAGTTGCCACGGCAGATCGGTCAACGCCGGTGATTGCGCAATCGGGGGGCGTCACGACGATCTCTGCGCCTGTTGCACCTGCGGGGGCGGCTACGGTCACCGAGCTGCTACACAGCGACCAGCCGATCGTGGCAAAGCGAATCAAGATGGAAGTCACGGCCTACTGCGCGTGCGTCAAGTGCTGTGGGGCCGGGGCGCGGGGTCTGACCGCATCGGGCAAGCGGGTAAATTACGAGGGCGGCAGGTTTGTTGCGGCCGATACACGGCTATTGCCGTTTGGTACGCGGTTGGTGATCCCCGGGTATCACGAGAGTGTGGCGGGTGGCGTGGAAGTCATCGACCGTGGCCGGGAGATCAAAGGCAGGAGGCTGGACGTTTTCTTTGCCAGCCACTCGGCCGCCAAGGCGTGGGGCCGCCGCATTGTGATGGTAGACGTGTTGGCAGCAGAGCCGGTGGACGGCTATGTCAGCGATAACGGCTGAGCGGTCCCGAACTCCGAACCTAAGCCAATGTGACCGGCTGCTTGCTGAACGCGGCGTTATTCGTCACATCGCCATCAGCGACCTTGGTTTTGCCCGTCAGAACGCCACCGAGGAAGAACGGCGTGGTGGGAAGGCTGGCCGGGACAGTGAACGTAAGCGTCACCTTTTGCGAGGCGCCCTTCGCCAGTTTCACGCTGACCGTCTTGTCCAGTAGTGAACTGATGGGGTTGCCGTTGTACGTCGCAGCATCTGAGGCGAAGAGCGAGAATTTCAGGTTCCCTTCAGCCGCCGAGTTGCCCACATTGGTGATGCTGTAGGTCAGGTTGAGTTTCTGACCTGCCATGAGGGCGGCCGGAATGGACGAGAGCAGCTTGATCGCCAGATCTGCACTCTGCTTACCCAGTTGTATCTGACCGGCTGTTCTAGCCAGGTTGTTGGCACCGTTGACGTCAGGGATTTTCGTCCCGCCGCTAACGCGGGCGCGGACGGTGTAGACGCTGCTGGGGAGGTTTGCAGGGAACGTGAAGTTGACCTGCATCGTCATACTCGTGCCGGGCTTGAGCGTCACCTTCGACTTGATGGGCTTGGGAAGCGGCGTGCCCTCGAAGTTGGGGGCGGTGATGCTCATGTCATCAAGCAACAGGGTGGTGGTGATGTTGCCAGAGGCCGTCAGCGTGCCCTGATTGGAGACTTTCAAGGTGAGCGTTCCGGGCGTGCCGCCCACCACCTTGCCTTTGAACTTGGTCGAGCTGGTCGCAGTGAGGTCAACGGCATCGGCCACGATGGCGGACTGTGTGTAAGTCGTGGACCCATTGCCCGGCTTGCTGGAAAGCGCGATGATATTGCCACTCTTGGTATAGACGGCTTGGCCCTGCCGCTGCTTCGAGTACTGGTCAAAGCTTCCACCAACGTCGTTGGCGGCGGTGGACGGATCAACGGCGACGACATCAAAGCGGCCGGTCTTGTTGAAGGTTTTGTCCACTTTGCCATTGGGAAGCAATCGGATCAGTGCGCTGCCGATGTTGCTGTTGTTGTCAGCGTCCGCCAGTGAGTTGGCGGTTTGCAGTGTCAGGACAATCTTGCCGTCTGACCCAAGTAGAATGCCGGTGGCAACTTCAAGGAACGTGGAGCGCTTTACCACAACGTTGCCTTTGGAGCCGTACGCTTTGTCCAGCTTACCGGTCTTGTCCAAGCGGGTTACCAGCACGCTCGCGCCGATCGTGTCGATGCTCTGTTCGCCGGTAAGGGCCGCCCCGGCCAGATAGATCAGACCGGTCTTTGGTTCAACTGCAACGGCGGCGTAGAAGTCATTGGAGCTCTGCTTGGGCGCGAGGTAGTACCCCTGCTTATCGAAGGTCGAATTGCCAAATTTGGGGTCCACCTTTCCATTGACCAGATAGTGAACTGCCACGGCCCGAGAGAGGTCGTTGTCGTCCACCGCGTTGGCGGCGACCAGAACCGAACCGTCCGGAAGTACGGTCATGCCGTTGTAAACTTCACTAAACCCGAGATCGGTTTCGACGTCGCCCCCTTGAAACGAACTGTCGACAGTGCCGTCGGCGTTAAGTCTGATCAGCAAGCCGTCTGTTCCAATACTGCCGCAGATGTAGATTTTGCCGTTCGGTGCCGAAGTGACGGCGTTCAGAGTGGGGTTGGAGTTGTCGCCCGACAGGTCGGTCAGGCCGCTGATGTCGATGCGCCCATCGCCGTAGCCATAGTTCGGGTCGCGCACGCCCTGCGTGTTGAATTTGGCAACCACGAGCGTGGTGTAGTCGGCCGTGTATCCGCCCACGACATAGCTGCCATCTTTCAGCACCGTTATGCCGGCGCCGACGATGGTCGTGCCGAACGATGCTATCGCCTGCCCACCATTGCCAAAGGTGGTATCCAGCCCGCCGGTGCCGTTGAAACGGATCAGACTGATGTTACCGCTCTGTACGCCAACAGTGATCTGACGATCCTGCTTATCACCGACGGTGCCGAAGTTGGTGATCGGCTCGCCCGGTACGGACGTGGTCACGACACCGTCGGTCCCGAAGGCTGTGTTGAAACCGCCAATGGTCCCTTCAAGGCCGTCGCCGATGCCCGTCAGGTCCGGGCCACCGAATACGGCAGTGCCCTGCACGGTGATTGGCGATGGTGCGGTACCGAAGTTATCGAGCACGTTGTCATCGAACGTGCCCAGGTCGTCGGTCGATTCTGAGAGGAATGCGAAGACGTAATAAATGCCATCAGCTGGCGCGTAGTTTAGGGGGACCGAGAAGGTGACCCGCTGGCCCTCAGTGAAAGCCGGCAAGGACGGAATGTCTGCGGTACCGATGACGCCGGTAACATCCTGCAGGGATGCCAACGGGTCATTTGGGTTGGCCGGCGAGGTCGACAGGAAAAGATACATTTTGTTGGCCGGGCTGTCGTCTGGACCAAAGTTCGAAATGAATACCTCGCCCGTGACCTGCTGGTTGATTGCGTAGGTGGTGCCACTCACATCGATGAAGTCGATCGCGACATCGGCCGACATCAGGCGGCGTGCTTCCAATGAATCGATAAGCATGGTGTTCTTCCTTTTGTGCAAACTGACGCCCCGTACTGCTGGGGATTCTAACCGATGGGAGTCGCTGGCTGGGAGAGCAGCTTTCAATGCCGAAGCCTGCGACCCGTGTAACGGCATCGTCCCCCGCCAAGTCCTCGCCGCGACACCTTGTAAAATCGAGCGATTCATGGAGTGTCCGGGTATTCTTCAGGTGTTGCTGCAGGCGGTGTTGTTGGGAAGGTGGTTCTGCTGATCATCTGGCGCCCGAAGGTCCGGGCTGTCCTGCCCCAAGAAGGAAGACACCGGCGGGCCAATGAATACGCTCAACAGCGCACTTTGGATGAATAAACCACAAGAAAGCCAAATATCGCACGCGGTTGGCGCATCTATGGCCCTGGCTCCAGCCGCGCTCGGCCTGATGGCATGGTTCGGGGCGGGTCGGTTTCACGTGGGAATCATCTGGGTGATTGCGGCCCTGCTCGCGCTGGCAGCCATGGGTGGACCGCTGTTTCAGCGACCCAAATGGGCGGTCTGGCAGGTGGTTTCAGCCGTGGCGGTCGCGACCGTTGGTTTACCGCTTTGGGGTGAGGCCGGACGGGTCCTTCTGGTATTGGTGGCGTGGGGCACGACCTGCAACGGCCTGGCCAGTCTCACCAGCCGCTGGGGTTTGGGGGCTGATGCCCTGCGGCTGGCCTTACTGATCGTCTGGCTGACGTTTCCGGCCTGGGTCGGGGATCACGCCGCCGTCTGGATAGCGCAGTGGCTCTTGCCGCTGCATCCGTTCATGGTGCTCAATGGAGCGGCCCCGAGTCTGGGCATTTGGACAGAGTTTCCGTTGATATATCGCTGGACTGCGTGGGGGCAGGATATCCCTGCCCCGCTACCGGGGATCGGCTGGTTCGTGGGGCTGCACGCGACCATCGCGGTGGCTACTTACTGGGCCGCGTCGTCGCCGCGACGATGAGCGGCGGCCACAATATGCCTGCCACATATGCTTTGACAAATGGCGTCATCAGCGGGCCCACATGGTCGCCGTTGTTTCCGATCGTCAGCCAGTCGGTGGTGTATTGCAGGGTGTGCAGCTTGACGTATTCCCCGGCAATCGCAGGGTGCGGTGGTTCCACAAACCCGGTGTAGCCCGCAGCCTTTGACAGGACCCGATCGATCGTGCCGAACACTGGTGTCATCTTGTCCAGCAAGATGTCATTGGTGCTGCTGAAGACGAAGGCCCCGACCCGCACGTGGGCAAGGGCCGGGGAAAGATCAAAACCCGGAGAAAGAGCGGGCGCAAGAAAAATGACCCGCTCAATCATGACGTCGCGTGGCAAAGCCTCCAGCGCCCAGGCCACAATGCCCGAACCGCCGGAGTGGCAGGTGATGACAATGGGCCGGCCGGGGTTGTCGGCCGCCAGTGTGGTCAGGTACTTCGTCACACGCTTGGCCTGTTCGCGGTTGGCATCCAGCGAGACCAGCGCCGTCAGACCGGGCGCATAGTTGGGCCAGTTGAGAATCTCGATGGGCCCACTCAGACCGGCCGCGCGCAAACCACGCAACAGACTTCGGTCGGCGCCGAGGTACCCACTAATGCCCGGCAGGTGCACGAGAATGGGGTGTGCAGGGTTGTCGGCCTTTGGGGCGAGCGTGAACGTCTGAAGCGTCAGTTGTGTCGTCGCGAATCGCGGGGGCAACGTAGGCCGCGATGACGGAACGGCCGAAGGTTGGCTCGTGGACGTCTGTGCACTGACCTGTGCCAGTCCGGCCAACACGCACGTGACCAGTGCAACAGTGAGATGGTGACGATACTTCACGGCTAGTAATCCCGGCGGCAGAAAATCCAGCAGGCGATGAACAAGATGAGCGACTCGAACACTATAGACGTGCCGAGGACCATGGGGATTGACCGGCTGTCGGCAATTTCGTGGGCGGCACTCTCAAGATCGCGGCGCTCACGGCGGTGCTGGGCACGGTTGGCCGTACGATCGTTGCCGTTGTTGACGGAAATGGCCGAACTGGACTCTTCCTCGGTGGGGGCTGGCATGTCCGCAAACCTCACGAGTGCCCGCCGGAGCAGGTCAATGGTCTCGCTGGTCTTGGGCAGTGGAAACTTTGCCCACCACGCGATGTTATGAAACGTGGTCAGGGTGGAAATGCTGCCGCGAAGTTCTGCTACTTCGGTCTGCCGGCCCGCCTTCTGAAACTCCCAGTTCTTGATGGCGCTGTCGTCGCGGGTGGTGGCGGTGTTCAGGGTGGCAAGTTGCTTGTCGGCCAGTTCCATGGCTCTGACTGTACCCGCCATCGTGGTGGTCTTTTGGAGGCGAAACATGTCGAGCGTCTGTTCGGTTGCCGTCACGCCAAAGATGGCCATCCAAGCCAAAAGGGTCAGCAAAATGCTCGCGATCGTCGAACGAGTGACTACGCCGATCAGCGCGCTGATCGACCACAGGTAACTGAAAAAAAGCAGCACGATCGGAATGGTCAGGAAAATTCCCACCGACCAAACACCACCTCGAACCCCCAGAATGACGTAGCTGGCCAGCGTGAAAACCGTCACTTGAAGTGCAACGAACAGCAGTCCCATCACGTACTTGGTGAAAAACAACCGCACCCGGCTGATGGGCTTGCTCAGGTACAGGTCAATCGACCCCGCCGACAAGAAGTCCGGGAAGATGCTCGACGTCGACACCAGCGCCAGCATGGCCCCCAGCCACCCCAGCCACTGCGGCACCGCGATGGTCGCATAGATCATCTTGAAAAAAGTCGGCGGCGGGAAGTTGTTGGAGTTGAAGTTTTCCAGCAACGTATAGCCGAAAAATGTCACGCCCCCGGGACCGATACCCACGGCGGCAAACGCCATCACCACCAGCCCGCTCAACCCCAGTGTGAGCCAGAAAAGCTTCTTGTGGTTCAGCTCGCGATAGGCGTCGTACAGCAGGGCTAACGTCTGGACGGCTACGCTGGGTGGCGTGGGTGTCGCGTCAGCGGCGTAAGCGAGCGGCGTGTCCAGGGTAGTTGTTTGCAGTTGACTCATGATCGTTGTGCCCCTGCCGTCGGGCTGTTGCCGTGCACCTGTTGATAAAGCTGAATGAAGAGGTCTTCCAGGCTGGCCCGGTGTGGGCCGATTCGGGAAATCACCCCGCCCCGTGCCCGGACCAGATCAATCGCGGGCTGCAGGTCTGAAGCCTGTGCCACCTGACACCATAGTGCATTTCCGGTTGACACGGTTTTGATGCCGATACCTGTCAAGGCGGTGTCAAGACCCTCGACCGGCTGGGCCAGTTCGATTTCGTAACGGTCCTGCGGAAGCAGTTCATCAACGCGTCCCTCGCGGATCACCTGCCCGGCCATCATGATCGCCACGCGGTCGCAGACCATTTCCAGCTCGCTCAGCAGGTGACTGTTGACGAAGACCGCGGTGCCGCGCCGCCGAAGGTCCAGCAGGATGTCGCGGATATCCCGCCGGCCTACCGGGTCCACGCCGTCGGTCGGCTCGTCCAGCAGTACAAGGTCCGGGGTGGACATCATCGCCATGCCGATGCCGATGCGTTGCATCATCCCCTTGCTGTAGGTGCCGATCCGTTCATTGGCCCAGGCACGCATCCCGACGCGGTCGAGCAAGCCCTCGGCCATCCGGTTGCGTGGTCCGCGGGAAACCCCCTGCAAGGCGGCAAAAAACTGCATGACCTGTCGGCCGGTCAGGTACCGTGGGAAACGGTGGTGTTCCGGCAAGTAGCCGATCCGGGAAAGGGTGGCTTTGTGGCCAACGGGGTGGCCGAGAACCGTCCCCACAGCCTCGGTCGGCCGGATGACCGTCATCAGGATCTTGACCAGCGTGCTTTTCCCCGCTCCGTTGGGTCCGAGCAGGCCAAAGATTTCCCCCCGCGACACCTGCATGGCCACACCGCGAAGCGCGTGCACTTTCTTGCCATACATTTTGTGAACGTTGCGGAGGTCGATAGCCAGATAGTTGGAGGAGTTTGGAGCAGCCGTCACAGGGTGGAGACTAACGCGGGGCACACTGATCGGGCAAAACTGGGCTGCGGAAAGGCTTTTGGAAAGGATGTTGGGCTTGCCTCCGTCCCAACGCGTTACTTACGCAACCATGACAAAAGGCGTGGTTTACGAAGGCGAAAAACAACTTGGTCTGAATTCGCCACGACGCGAGAGGGGCTTCATCGGCCACCCTATGCAGGTGCGACGGCGAGGACTCAAAATCTAAGCCGCGAAGTCGCCACCCTGAACCGGCGCGGATTGTCCCGGCCGCCTCCACATTTCGGATGCTGTCCGCTGCAACCGGGACTGAGGCCTGCCCACCTGTCGTGTGTAGCGCATATACTGCCGGACGGTTATGCAAACACAGAAGTTCCACAGCGGCTTGCGGATCACCCTACCGACATTTTTGTCGGCCGTCGCGCTCATGGCAGTCCTGCCATCGGCGGTCTCCATGTGCCGTGCACAGGCGGCGAAGGGGGCCGCAGTACCAGCCGCCCCCAAGACCGTGGTCATGGGCAAACTGCTGGGCGCACCGTTTGAATCGCCCGCCAGCGGGATTGTCCTTTGTCCACCCGCTGGCACCCGTGAAATTCGCCGGGCCGGTGATGGTGATGAAATCGTCCAGTTTGTTGATGAAAAACGTCAGCTGGCTTTGAAGGTGTCGCTTCTGCGGTTCAGTGCCCCGGTGCAGCTTGCCACCACTCCAGTCGGCGGAACGACGGGCCAGGCTCAGCCCGCCCCGGCATTGGGCCTGCTTCAGGCACAGATCACCAACATGGGTGGTTCGATTGATGGGTTGGAAGTTCTGCGCAACGAGGTTTCGACCCTGGGCGAAGGATCAGCAGCAGTTCAGACCGGCCTTCTCGCGTTTCGGTATCCGTCGAAGACCGGTGTTGGGGCAGGCGGGGCCAATGGAGACCAGTTCATTTTCCGCCAGCAGGCCCTGATCCGCTCGACCGACAAGATGTACTACATGCTCGACATGACGAGCCTCGGCGGTCGGCCAAGCCATGGCGTTGAAGGGGCCAGCCCACAGGAACGTGACGCGGCCGAGTTATTCGCCGCCGTGATAGAGAGTGTTCAGCTGGAAGACCGGGCCGACATCCGCCGTGATCAGGAAGATCGGCTGTTTCGCACCCGTTCGCTGTTTGTGA
This sequence comes from Tepidisphaerales bacterium, assembly GCA_038226785.1. Taxonomy (GTDB): domain Bacteria; phylum Planctomycetota; class Phycisphaerae; order Tepidisphaerales; family Tepidisphaeraceae; genus JBBRQG01. The sequence continues at coordinate 109,308 of JBBRQG010000005.1, forward strand.
ACCTCGGTGCCGGCAAAATAAAGAGTGTCCTCCTGCCGGACGCTTGGTACCGGATCGTCAAGAATGGAAAAGACATCGGGTTTACCGAAGCCCGGGAACAGCCGTTGCAGCAGGGCGGCAAGGCTGGTGTGCGCATCGATCTTTACACTCGCACGCTCAGCACCGATGGAAAGGTTGTGGAAGTCGTTTCCAACATGTTCATGGCCGAGGGCCGATCGCCTGAGGAATGGAAGTGCGTAGCACGCCTAGGGCGGGATTCCAAGACGTTGATGGTCGAACGAGGGTTGTCGCAAGTGGAGAACGTGGCCCCGGTCATTCCGCAGAAACAGCCGCTGGACGGACTGGGAGGCCGCGGTAAGTCGCAGCCGCTGGTCTTGGGGAAAGACGTTTACAAGCTTCGCGTCAGTTACAGCGGGGCGGGGGGTGCGCAGGACGGAGGCGCTCCCTCGGTCGATCGCCCCGTGCCGCCGTGGTATATCCCTCAGGCCCTTGGGCATCTACTGCCGCGGCTGCTTCCTCTGGACCAGCCCAAGACCTTCCTGTTCGGCACCTACGTCAGTGATCAGCGCGAAGTCATGATGCGTTACGTGGACGTGCTGCCGGAAACTGAAGTGAGCATTAATGGAAAGCGGCAGTTGGCCGTCCCCATTCGCGATCGAGTCGGCCTCGCCGGCCAGCCTACAACTCACTACCTGTCGCGCAGTGGTGAGTACCTTGGTGCCGTGTCGCCGGCGGCCCAGATCGAGATTCTGCCGAGTGATGAGGCGACGATCTCAGCGATTTGGAAGGGTGATGTCGCACGTCTTGGGATGGACGATGTGGCGGGCGGAGGGGTGGGGAGTGGGCAGGTAAAGCGAGCGCCGTCGCCCGTGGCACCCGCGCCGTTGCTGCCCGCCAATCCTGCCGACTTGGTGCCGCAGCCGGGCACTCTTCCCCGCTGACCTTTTCCCCCGATAAGAGCAAAACGCCATGTCGGAAAAATCACGCGGGCCAACGGCCTTTCTCATGCGGTTCACCACAACGCTGACGCTCCTCGTTCTGGGGGCGGCGGGCGTGTGGCTTTTTTATGACAAGCTGTCGGACTGGTATCGCATCAGCCAGTTGGAGGCCGAAAAGGCCAAGCTGCAAAAGATCGTCGGCAACCTGTCGGCTGAGACGCGCCGGGCAGAGATCGCGGTGATCAATCAGCGTGTCGAGCCGGCCGTCGCGGGTCGTCCTGCCGTCAAGGTCACGGACTTGCTGTTCGTTGAATACGGCCGCAATGGCCAGCCGCTCCCGCCCCGGCAACTGACGCTGCGAGGTGAATCGGCCCACTTTGACGCCATGGTCATCAAGTTTGAACGCGACCTAGTGGGCGAAGGCGATCCGCTTCGCGGCCAGTCCATCGCCCTCTTTACCCGGGCTTACGGCGACCAGCAGGCCCCTGACAATGGCGTAACCATCGACCAGCCCGACGGCGTGCCGCAGTTTTACGCCGCCACCGATCCGCAGATCAAAGACTTCGAAACCCAACTCTGGCACGACTTCTGGCGGCTGGCCACTGACGAACCTCTCCGCAAGGAGAAGGGCGTCCGTGCGGTCATGGGCCAAAGTGCATGGGAGCCACTCAAGCCCGACGTGCTTTATACGTTGACGCTTGAAAATGCCGGTGGCCTGAACATCACGCGCACGGCCGCTCAGGGCATGCTGAGGGAACTCCTCCAGCAAAAAATGGCAGCGGCTCAGGCCGCCACGCAGAAGTCTGGTGGGGGGGGCGGGAAATGATCACTGCCACAGTCAATGGCCAGCCGAAGCAGTTGCCTGAAGGCACCACCATTGCCGGCTTGCTCAAACTGCTGGAACTGCTCGAAACGGCAGTGGCCATTGAAGTCAATAAACGGCTGGTGCGCTCCGCGAAGTACGACACCGTGCTGGCAGACGGCGACGTAGTGGAAGTCGTGACGTTCGTAGGAGGCGGGTGACCGTTGGGCGTTGTCCCACCTGAGCCACATTTCACCGTGAATAGTCGGGCATACAGCTCGGTTTTCCCGTAAACTGCCGCGGCTTATGTTCGCAGATTCCCCCACCGCCACACCGGCCCTCCCGCCCTTCAAGATCGGCCCTTTCACTCTCACCAACCGGCTGCTGGTTGGTACGGGCAAGTACGCCACCTACGAACTGATGCAGCAGGCATTGGAGGCCAGCGGGTGTCACGTGGTAACGGTGGCCGTCCGCCGCGAGCGGTTGGTCGATGCCAAGGGTCGCTCCATTCTCGATTACCTCGACCTGAACAAATACATCATCCTGCCCAATACAGCCGGATGCTTCACGGCGGAGGACGCGGTGCGCGTTGCGCTGCTTGGCCGCGAGCTGCTTGAAAAGCAAAAGAACCCTGGCTCGGGCTGGGTCAAGCTGGAGGTATTGGGTGATAAGAAAACCCTGCTTCCCGATCCCGTGGGCACACTCGAAGCCACCAAAGAACTCGTCAAAGAAGGCTTTACCGTGCTGGCCTACAGCAGCGACGACCCGCGCTCGGCCGTTCGCATTAAAGAGGCTGGCGCGGCCAGCGTGATGCCGGCTGGCAGCCCAATCGGCAGCGGGCAGGGCGTCCTTAATGGTCTGAATATCAGCCTTTGCCTGGAGCTTCTCAAGGAAGGTGACCCAACGTATCCCGTCATCGTCGATGCTGGCGTTGGTGCCGCCAGCGATGTGGCCGTGGCGATGGAACTGGGTGCCGACGGCGTGCTGCTCAATACGGCAATCGCGCACGCCAAAGACCCCGTCAAAATGGCCCACGCCATGAAGCACGCGCTGGCCGCCGGCTATCTCGGGTACCACGCCGGACGAATGCCTAAAAAGCGATACGCCACTGCCAGCAGCCCGTTCGAAGGGGTCATCAGCTACATCCCCGGCGAATGACATGGAAAAAACCTTCACATATTCCACTGAAATCGCAGCCCCCATCGACACTGTGTGGCAATGCCTCACCGAGCCGACGCGCATGCAGCAATGGGTACCCGGTCTGATTCAGATCACGTATAGCGGCGGCCAGGTCGCCGAAGGCGGCACGTTCGATATGTCCCGCAAGGAAGGGAATCGCATCCGCCGCGCGTCGGGTTCCCTGCCGCGCGTACGCCCGCCAGAACACCTGACGATGCTCTTTCCCTCCAAGCCCATGGACATGGACGTTGTCTATGACCTTACACCACTCGGCCCCGGCCGCACGCGAATGGACTACAAAGCTCTCATTCGCCCGAAGGGACTTCTGATGACCGCAGTAACCGTGGTCTTCGCCGTCTTCTTCGGCAAGCAAAACCGCAAAATCCTCGACAACCTCAAAACACTGGCCGAAGGGCAACAAGTTAATGTCTGAAATCGCTGAAGGTTCTTCACCCGCCCCTATGTCCGAGCCTGTTGATGCCGTTGCGCTTTGGCGGTCGCAACTGGCCGCCGCCGGACACGTCGATGTCGATGCGGCCGTTGTCACACTTGAGAAATATCTTGACCTCCTCATCGCAGCCAACGAGACGATGAACCTGACGCGGATCATCAACCGCGATCACGCCCGTCTGCTCCACGTGGCCGACGCCCTCACCCTCCTGCCGTACATCCCCAAAACGGACCACGCCACGCGGCTGGTCGATGTCGGCTCGGGGGGCGGCGTGCCGGGAATCGTGTTGGCCATCGCCTTGCCGGGTGCCCACTTCAATCTGGTCGAAGCCACTCAGAAGAAAGCCAAATTTCTGACCGAAGCCATCGGCACGCTGGGCCTGACCAATATCCGCATTATTCCGCTAAGGGCCGAGGCGGCCGGACACGATACCGGACTGCGCGGTAAAGCCGATGTGGTGACAGCGCGTGCGGTGGCCACCATCGACTGGCTGGCAGAATGGTGCTTACCTCTGGTTAAAACGGGCGGTATTGCCCTCTTTCAAAAGGGGCCGCGACATGTCGAAGAACTCGCCGCCGCAGGGCAGGCCATCAAGACCGTCGGCGGGGGGCCAGCGGTGGTCCATGCGGCCAACCTTCCGGGTAATCCGGGTCATGTGATTGTCGAAATTCCCAAGATTAACCGCACTCAACCGCTCTTTCCGCGCGATGCCACGCGAGCCAAAGGCAAGCCGCTGCATTAGGCCGTACGCGGCTGGCAGGGGCCGGACACCCCCATGTCCGGACCGCGCACATTGCTGCGTTGGACGGGTGAAAAGGTGGTTTGGCGTGAGTATACTTCCGGGCAGGATGCACGGGTTGTTTTGGCCGGAGGAATGCCATGCTTGTCTTATCGCGCAAGGCTCAAGAATCGGTGATGATCGGCGAGGACGTTGAAGTCCGCGTCGTTGACGTGCGAGGGGACAAAGTCCGCCTTGGCTTCGTTGCCGCGGCCAACGTCAAGATCGACCGCAAAGAGATCTTCCAGCAGATCAAGAAGGAAAATGCGTCGTCGGCCATGCTGCCCCGCGAGGCCAGCGGCCTGTTTGACGAACTGACCAAGGAGCAACGCCGGATGGAAACTGCCGCCCACGCACCGTTTCTGCAGGCAGCCATTGACGAAGCGATGCTCGGCCTGTCTGAAGGCGGCCTGCCCATCGGCAGCGTGCTCGTCCGCGACGGCAAGATCATCGGGCGGGGCCATAACCGCCGCGTCCAGCACGGCGACCCCATGGCGCATGCCGAGATCGACTGCCTGAAGAACGCGGGCCGACAGCAGACCTACAAGGATACCGTGCTCTATAGCACACTCATGCCGTGTTACCTGTGCAGCGGTGCAGCCGTGCAGTTCGGCGTGCCGAAGGTCGTCGTTGGCGAAAGCATCACGTTCCCCGGTGGGTGCTGCAAGTCGGGCCTGAGTCCGGCGTTCATGCGTTCGGCCGGTATCGAAGTGCTTGATCTGGCGGATCAGCGGTGCATCGACATGATGACAAAGTTCATCAAGGAAAACCCGACGCTGTGGAATGAAGACATCGGTGTCTGATCGCCCACGTGCCGCCACCGGCGAACTGCTTGATCCAGAGGGAGTCTGCATGCAGCGGATGAGTGCGGTAGTCGGGCTGGATGAGGCCGCGATTCCGGAATACGTGCGGATTCATGAAGCCGTATGGCCGACGGTCCTGAAGCGGGTCGAGGCCTGCCACATCCGTAACTATTCCATCTACCTCCATCGCATGCCGGATCGGAAGTACTACTTGTTCAGCTATCTGGAGTATCACGGCACCGACTGGCACGGCGACATGGCGAGGATGGCCGCCGACCCTGAAACGCAACGCTGGTGGAAAATTACCCAGCCCATGCAGCAGCCCTTGGCCGATCGTCCGGTGGGTAGTTGGTGGTCGCCCATGACGGAAGTTTTCCACGTGGACTGAGAGCCTTTCCGACTTCCTTGCTTGGGCCGGGGTTGACGTTTCCCGACATTCTGCCAAGTTAGCTAATCCCCATGGCCCATGCCCGAAAGACTCTCCGCCGAGCGTTGCTGAAGTTTTCTGTGGCTGCAGTCGGCTGGCCGGTTGCCGTTGGGGTCGCCCAGACAGCCCCGACACCCGTCGCACCGCCTTACACACCGGCCCGGTACGATGAAAACTACGTGTATCTTCGCGACACGCCCGGCACCGACTATCTGGACGCGTTGAAGTTCATCCAACTGGGTGGTGACGCGTACCTGTCCTTGGGCGGCCAGCTTCGCGGGCGTTACGAATACATCAATAACCCTAATTTCGGGGCCGGCATATCGGACGAAGACGGCTACTTTCTCAGCCGCGTAACGAATCACGCCGACCTCCATCTGAACCAGAACTTTCGGGCGTTCGTGCAGGGAAAGGGTGCCTACGAGGACGGCCGGGAAGGCATACCCAGAACCACCGACCGCGACGAATACGACCTTCAGCAGGCGTTTGTCGACCTGAGTACCCCATTGGGCACCAAGGCATCAACGACCCTGCGTGTTGGGCGGCAGGCCTTGCTTTACGGTTCGCAGCGACTGGTTGGCATGGGCGATTGGACCAACACCCAGCGCGCGTTTGACGGTGCACGCCTGATCACCGACTTCAAGGCGGCGGAGTATTCGAACAGGCTCGAACTCTTGCTGACCCGGCCTGTGGCCGTGAGTCCGACCTCTTTCAACGAAGGCGATGGCACCCAGACTTTTTGGGGTCTTTACGACACGGTCGGTCTGCCCCGTCTGTTCGGCTGCGAATCCGGGACCACGATCGACTTTTATTTCCTCGGGTTGAACCAGCAGCCCAATGCGGATGTCAGGCCGTTGCGAATCTCAGACGCGGACATTTACACGTTGGGCACACGCATCGCGATGACCCCCCGGCCATGGGACTTTGAGGCGGAACTCGACTATCAGTTTGGCATGCGCGGCGAACAGGACATTTCCGCCTACTCGCTCTCTGCGGTGGCCGGGTATCGATTCGGTGGTGTTTCGGGAGAACCGAGGGTGTTCGCCGGGTTTGACTACGCTTCCGGTGACTCCTCAGCGTCCGATCACGAATACAACACGTTCAACCCACTCTTCCCGACCGGCCACCGATTCTTCGGCGATGTCGATGTCATCGGCCGTTCGAACATCATCAGCCCGAATGTTGGAGTAGAGGTCACACTGGTCCAGAACGCTTCATGGGCTCAGCGGCTCGGCCTTAGGGTTCAATATCTCGCCTTCTGGAAGGCCGACGACGCCGACAATATCTATGTGGCTGGCAACACACCGCTGCTTCGGCCGGGTAATACGTCTGACACCTTCATAGGCAACGAAATCGACCTGATGCTTAACTGGCAGGTCGATCGTCATCTGAGCTTTCAGGTGGGCTACGGCCACCTATTTGCGGGCGAGGCCATTCACAACTCGTCGGCCGGCAACAACGGCTTGGCGCGCGATATCGACTTCGCATACGCCGCCGCCGCATTCACCTTTTAGGCAACGGGGGCCCTCAAGGGCGGGGAATTCGCGCTTTCCTGATGAAAAAAGGCGGTCGGCAACAAGTTGCCGACCGCCCGGTGTTGTCAAAGAAATCCGATGTCAGTCAGACGTTACGCGGTCAAGCGGATCTTGAAGTTCGTCACCTTCGAATCAGCGTAGTTGTCCTTCGATGTGACAACTTTCTTGCTGAACTTCGACTTACCCGGGAGTGCGGCCGCCACAGATGCGATTCCCTTCTGTGCAGCGACACCGAAGTCCGACGAGCCGGTGGTGCTCACGGTGCCCAGCGTAACAACCCCGATCAAGGGGGCCGCGATAACCGAATCCGTGAAGACGGCCGGAGACTTCTTGCTCGCCGCCTTCAGCGTGAGGTTGCCAAGCGACTGCAGTTTTGACCTCTTGACGAACTGGGTCGTCTTGGACGGCAGGCCGGTTGTACCGGTCGTCGTGCCCACTAGGATGCTGCTATTGATGAGGCCAGCCGCGGTGACCGACGTCACCGAACTGTCCGACCGGATGACCGAGCCGCGGATCACGCCCTTGGCCGTCAATGTACCCAGCGACCCGGTTTTGATGTCCGCGCCAAACTCACCGCTTTTTGCCGTAATAGCGGTGATGGAACGTGCCGTGATGGAATCTGCCTGCGTGTCTGCATCGGTCCACGAACCCAGCGTCAGCTGCTTGATGGATCCGCCAGTCGTGAGGCTGGACTCACTGAGGTTACCCAGCGTCACGTCAGTCACGGCCGATTTCGACGTGCCGAGGCTGATCGCCCCGCCGGACACGTTTCTAAGCTTGAGGGTGCCAATGCCATTGGCCGACAGATTGCCGTTCAGATTGACCGGCTTGAGGTCCAATGTGCCGACTGCTTTCTTCGAAATCACCTGATTCAGTGTCGCCACCGCCGACGCCTTCTTCGGCGTGAACGTCACGATGCTCTTGGAAGTGGTCTTATCCAGAACCAGTGTGTCGGCGTCGACGTTGGCGCCGATCGGCAGGATGAGCTGCCCTGTACCGCTACCACTCAGCGTCACAGTGAAACTGTTCTTGCGACTGTCGATGTAGGTTGCCTTCTTTTTGCTCGTGAAGTTCACCGTCTGGAACTTGGCATCCGTGATGGTGATGTCCGCGACGTCGGCGATATTCGCGTTGACCGGGTTAGACAGTGCAATCTTGAATGCCTCGGTGCTTTCAGGCAGAAAATCACCCAGAATGGTCAGCTTTACAGACTGCGTAAGAACGCCCTGGATCATGTCCGCACGAGTAAACGTCACCGTCCCCGACGACGAAACATAATCCGAACCGGCAAGGGCGGTGCCGTTGCTCGTGGCGAAGTCCACGGTGACGTCCGATGTAAAGGCGTTGCTTAGCTGCAGCGTTACCGTCACGACCGATTTGCCGCTAAGGGTTTCGACGACCGTCGTCGGCAGAACCGAAACGGAAGGGATGACACCAGCCGAAATACCCAGGATGGTCCCGGTACCGTTGGCGCTGGAAAGTATGGCCCCGGTCGGCGTTCCCAGAGTAACCGTCAGCGACCGCCCGGCCACGTTCTGGCTGTTTACAACGGTCTGGATCGAAATGCTCTTGCTCGTCTCACCCGGCTGGAATGTAATCGTACCGCCGGTGCCGTTGAAGTCGGTTCCGACCACGGCCGTACTTCCGATGATTGAATAGGGCACCGTCACTGCGGTAGTGCTCGCGTCCGACAGCTTGACCGGTAGAACCAACTGGCCGTTCTGGTTGGCTGTCGTGCTGAACACGCCAACGAACGGAACATCACCAGTCGTCACGCGGGTGATATCGATGTCGCCGAACTGGCCGGCATTGGCAACGCCCACGACCAAAAGTCGACCGTCTGCCTGCAAAACCCCGGCGCGGCCATCGTCGGTGTTGCCGCCCTGGTCCGAGACTCTTACTCCGTTTGTGCCAAAGGTGGCATCAAGGGCCCCGGCCGAAGTCAACCGCACAATGGCAACGCTTGTCTTGGCGACACCCGGCGTCGGCGTCAGTTGCGAAGGATCCGTGCTGGCCCCCACCAACAGCACCTTGCCATCCGCCTGCAGGACGACCGCGTTAGCCACCTCCGACAGCCCGCCCGTCAGTCCGCGGCGACCGAACTGGAACTTGCCACCTGTGCCGAATGTCGAGTCAAAAAGACCCGTCGAAGTCAGGCGCAGAACCGCGTAGTCGCTTTGGCCAGCGCTAGTCGTCGGGTCGCCCGTATAGCCTGCGACGACAATCGAGCCGTCAGACTGCACGGCCACAGAACGCGCGCCGTCCGTGCCATTCACGCCAGCGAAATCAGTTGCAAAAAGTCCACCGGTGCCAAACGAGTTGTCGAGCACGCCCGTTGAAGTGACGGCAGCCACCGCGAAATCGGGTGCCCCTCCGCTGGTGATCACCGCCTGTGCGGCGATAAAAATCTTGCCTGTCGAAGAAACGGCAATGCCGGTCGCGTCCAGATTGGCGATGGTCCCCAGATTGGGGATGCCGCCCGCGCCTTCAGATACCGATCCAGAGCCGCTACTCGACTGGGTGCCAATGGTGGTCACGGCCCCGCCAGCCAGCGAGAAATCAAGCTGGCCACCGGCCGTGTAGCGAACGACTTCAATGTGGTGCGCCCCGGCCGCTCCGCCACTACCCACCAGCGAGATGACACCCGTTGCTGTGTTGACGGCGATCCCAGCAACCATATCGTCCGCACCGCCGAAGTTGCGTGTCACCACGCCGTTCGTACCGAACGTCGTGTCCAAAACTCCCGACGAGTTGAAACGGGCCAGGAATCCATCGCTGACGAGGCCGGACGTCGTGACGACGCCCGCGACGAGGATGCTCCCATTGGCCAGCGTCGCGACGGCGGTCGCCTTAGCCGAATTGCCGTTGATCAACGATTGAGTGGCACCCGACGCGCCAAAGTTCACGTCTGGCGAACCGTCCGAGTTCAGCCGGGTCAGCGCCACACGCTGCTTGCCGTCGTTCCCCACGGTAGAACCCGCGGCCACGATTGAACCGTTCGCTGTCAGGGCCACAGCCGCCCCTTCGTCCTGCTGGTTGCCAAAGCCGATGAGCTGACGCCCGGTCTGGTTAAACGTGATGTCGAAGCTCCCGCTTAGCAATCGACGCGACTCAAGCACCTCGCTGGTGGCGAGACGGACAATGTTGTGACGGACGGCGTATAGTGAACTACGGACCATGCAATTTCTCCAAAAAAAGGCGACTCAACCAATGTACCGTACCTTTCGGAATGGCATCACCGACAATCCATGTGTTGCTTCTCTTACTTCCAGACGACGCCGCGATCAACTCCCAACAGACTTGGTTCCACTTTATCGGTGGCAACCCACCGTTTCGTACTGTCAAACAACCGCAAGGGATTTCTTTACCGGCCCCGGCATTCGGGGGTAAGCTCGAATCGTGACCGTGCCACCCGATGCAAAACCCCTGTTGCCCGCGATCGTTCCACAGGCTCCATCGCAAATGCCATCGGCACAGGATTTCGCCACTTCCGCTGGTAACCCGTTGCCAAACATCGGTTCGGTACCGATGCCCGTGGCCCAAGCCCGAACAGGTGGCGGCCGCGAGCAGTTTTCTGCTGACGAATTGGCCTGTGTTTTGAGCCATTACGACATCGGTTTCATTGAATCCATTGCGGATTACCCCCGCGGCTCGCGCAAGAGCCCGAAGCTGTTGCTCCAGAGCGATCAAGGCAAGTTCCTGCTCAAGCGCAGGGCAAAGGGCAAAGACGACGCCTTCAAAGTTGCGTTCTGCCACGGACTGCAACTTCATCTCGCTGCCCAGCAATATCCGTTACCCCACCTCATCGGAACACGCCGTGATAACAACTCCATGCTGCAATGGCACGGGAGCGTCTATGAGCTGTTTGAGTACATTCCCGGCCAGTCTTACCCCCACACGCTGGAAGCCACGTTTGATTCCGCTCGCGTCCTAGGGCTTTTTCATAAGCTCCTGTCCGGATACGAAAGCCGTTGGCAGCCGGCCACCGGGAGTTATCACGCGGCTGCCGGCGTGGACATCTGCTTCCGCCAGATTCCCAAGGTGTTGGGAGGGGGTACCGCAAGCGAGGGCATCGCTGCACTGGGCGAACTCTTAGACCACCTGCAGCAGGCCTATCACAACTGCTCGGCGACCGTGGAGTCGCTGGGTTTGTCCGGTTGGCCCCAGCAGATTGTGCACGCGGATTGGCACCCCGGAAACATGCTCTTCCGCGAGAACCACGTGGTCGCCGTCATTGATTACGACTCGGCGCGCGTCCAGCCGCGAGTGCTGGATATGGCTAATGGTGCCGTACAGTTCTCGATTCAAGGCGGCGGGGACGATCTCTCCCAATGGCCTACCGAAGTCGACCTCGACCGTTACAGCCAGTTTGTAAGGGGTTATGACGGCGTCTGTCTGCTGTCAGAGGCCGAGATCAACGCGATTCCTTACCTGATGGCCGAAGCACTGATTGCCGAAGCCGTCTACCCGATCGCGGCCACAGGAACTTTCGGGCGGCTGGAGGGGATGGCATTTTTGAAAATGGTGGCACGCAAGGTCGATTGGATTCTGGATCACGCTCCTCAGCTCATTCGGCTGGGGGCCAACACAAGTTCGTAGGATAGGGCCTTATGCGTTGCTGGAATCTATTGGTCATTCTCGCGCCGATGTGTCTGGCACCGCCCGGTAACCATCTTCCCACCGATTTGGCGAAGCCGACGACCACCCCGGACGGAAGCCGGAGTCTGCCCGGCTCAGGAACAGGGCAAGGGGCTACCCGCGCGGTGGAAGCGGAAGTCCGCATCGACTTTCCTGTGTTGATTGCCAACCTTGGCGACGATGACCCGGCCCGCCGTGCGACTGCGGTTCACGCCCTGACCTTGGTGCCAGCAGACAAAATTGACGGCCTTAAGGCAGCGGCAATGGCGGCTCGCCCGCTGTCGCCAGCCCAGCAGGAGGGTCTGGCGACGGCAGTAACCCATCTGATCCTGGCAGCACAGAACTACGAGCCTGCCGACCCCCCTTCAGCGGTATTAGGTGTGACGTTTGGTTCGATGGTGTTTGGGGCCACCGTGGAGGGGGCCGCGATGGGACTTGGTTCAGGCACGATCGGCGTGACCCTGGAAGACAGAGTTCCGGGGTTTGACGCCTACACCATGCTGCAAAATGGCGACGTCATTGTGGCGCTGCCGGGCGTCCCCCATATGACCTCTACCGAAGACTTCCGTATGGGTGTGCGTGTGCAGAAGCCCGGTGCCTCGATCGATATCACTGTTTTCCGCGACGGTAAGCGGATGGTCGTGCCGGTCCGCTTGCATTTGCGCCCTGCTGACTACGAGGACCAGAATCAGGACTGGCGCGGCAAACGACTGGCTTACGCACTTCAAGTCTGGCACGACCAATGGGAAGAACCCCTGAATGCCGCCCCGGCTGCGGCAAAATAGTTATCAGACGCTTTTAGTGAATTGCTGTCCGTCTGCTTGACTCCCCGGCGGTGGCGTCGACCATCTACGCCATGCTCATTCAGGCTTCCCGGCGTAAGCGTTTCGCTGAACTGTGCGCCCAGTGGACGGCGCCCATGGCGATGTTGTTGCTATTGCCATTCGTCTTGCCGCTCCTGAGCGTGTCTCACGCGAATGCCGCCGATGCACCGCCAGCCGGGGTGGCCGCCACCCCCACCCCCACCCCCACCGCCGCTACCACCCAGCCTGCTGCTGAATTGCGCAGCCAGATTCTTGCCTATCGCATGGCCGATTTGGCCCAACTGAATCTGATGGTGTCGCAGGTCCGCGGTTCGCAATACCGACAGAGCGCGGCGTTTCTCGAGGCTGCTTCAAGACTGCAACCGCAAGAGGGCAGCTTTCATCGGCTCGGCTACGAGGCGCTGATCAAGGCCGGGGATGTGGACGGTGCCATCGGTGCCCTCGTCAAGTATGCCCGGCTGGACCCGAATGACCGCTTCGCTCAACTAAGGCTCGTTGATCTTTATGCACAGCAGCAGGAGACGGCCGACAATCGAATCAAGTATCTGTCTGCGATCACGCAGACCACGCCCGTGCCCGAGGAGGTTCGCGGCTACGCCGCCTATCTGCTGGCCCGCACCATGGTCGATCGCGGTGATACCGCACGTGCCAAGCAGCAGTTGACCATTGCACTGAAGTACAACCCGTTGTGCCTGCCGGCGATGAACCTGCGGTACTCGCTGATGGCCAACGAAATGTCGCAGCCGGAACGGGTGTCGGCGCTGCTGAACATGCTGAGAGCCAATCCGATGCAGAGTGAAGTGCTGTCATCGGTGGCCACTGAACTCAGTGACGCAGGACTCGGCAATGAGTCGTTGCCTTTTTACGACGGCGCGCTGCGGCTCACCCTTGCCCTCAACTCACCGGCAGACCCCGCGCTGGTTCGCGATCTGGCCAATCGCCTCCTGCAAAATGGCGATCCTGTATCGGCCGAAGCACTGATGCGGCAGGTGCTGCAGTACCGGCCCGACGACGTCTCGGCCCACTGCATCCGTCTGAGCGCGGCATTGCTTGCCGCCCCGCCGGCCGCGCCTGCCACGACTGCACCAGCTCCTGCAGGTGCCGCACCAGGGATCGACTTGAAAAAGATTGATACCGCCGTGCAGGTCTGCCTGATCAATCAACTGGCCGCCATCGCCCGGGTCAACGGCGACGCTGGTGCTACGACACGGCCGGCGGATTCAACCGAGATACCGCCGCTGCCTGACTTGGTGAAACTCGCCACGCAGGTGGCCGCGGCCAACGATACGACCAAGTCTCAGCAGCTGGCCGCCGCCCTCAACGACTATGGCGTCTATCAGGCCGTCTTTGCCGGTAAGTCCGCCGGTCTGAAACCGGTGATCGCCGCCCTGAAAGCGCTGGGACCCAACGTCAGCGGTGTCGATCTCTCTGTGACCCGCCTTGAAGGCTGGCAATTCTTGCTGGATGGCAAGCCGTCAGAGGCACGGGTGAAGTTGTCGGCTGTGAGCACGCGCGATCCGCTTTCGGCCCTTGGGCTTGTGAAAATCATCTATGCAGCCCAGCCGGGCGACGCCCAGTCGATCGCTCGCAAGCTGCTCAGCGACAACCCATCGGGCGCGATCGGCGCCATGATTTACACGCAGTTGAAGCCGATGAATGTCGCACCGGTATTGCAGCCCATAGGCGAGCAGGTCAAAGCGGAACTCGCACAGTTCCCGCTCGCACTTTTGCGCTTCGGCGAGCAGCCGCAGACGTTTTACACGGTGCGTGCCGATCCTGTGCAGGTGGCGGTGGATTATTCATCGCCCGTGCTCGGCAAGATCACGGTGACAAACCTCTCCAAGGTTGATTTGACCATTGGTGATGATGGTGCGATCCGGCCGGACCTAGTTATCGACGTTGTCGCCAAGGGCCCGCGGCCCGGAACGTTTCCGCGATCCGCGTTCGACTACATCAATAATGCAATCGTCCTAAAGCCGCGCCAGTCGATCAGCCGTGTCGTGCGACTTGATCAGGGTCGCCTGTCCAGCTTCCTCGGGCAGACACCCCAGTTCGCCATTCCGCTGTTTGCCACCCTGACCATGAACCCCATGCAGCAACCGGGCACTGCGGATGCGGGCGGCGTGGAAAAGATGGTGCCGGGACCGGGCGGGGTCAGCGTTCAGTTTTCGTCCCTCTTCGAGCGGCAGGCCGCCGCCGCACAGTCTGAAATCCAGCGGCAGATTCTGCTGCAGCGGGTTGCGACGGGACCGACCGACACGCGGATCGCGGCCATGGAAGCGGTGCTGGTCTATTACCAGCAGGCCAAGGCGGCCAACGACGCAAAGACGCCTGAAGTCCTGCAAAAGGTGCTCGCGCCTCTGGCAACCGACACAGATGTGGCCGTCCGCGGCTGGTCAACCTATCTCAACGCCCTGATCCTGCCCGCAGCGGATCGCAAGGCTGCGGTACTGTTGATGACAAGCGACACCGAGTGGGTGGTTCGGCTTTTGGGGCTGGGGCTTGTTCCAAGCATTCCGGTGGCCGATCGGGCTGGCGTGATTGCCCCGCTGCTGAAAGACCCGGATGCCACCGTTGCTGCCCTGGCGCGGGCCCAGAACGACGAACTGATCGAAGGTGAGCCGCCAACGGTTCCGGCCACCACAACCGCGCCTGTCAAGTGAATTATGGTTCTAAATTTCCCCCGAAATTTGATTTGATTTTTGTGCGCCAGCTGAGCCGGGCAAAGGTAAAATGGTCTTGTTCAAGCAGGGAGCCAAAGTTGCCCGATCAACTCAATGCGGGCTTTCCGAGGGACCTTTTGGCGTGCCAACCAGCCGTAAACCAGAGGATCCTCGTACTGCACTCACTTGCGACACTCATCCAAAAAGCACAGGAACGTACCAGCGAGAGCTGACCACAAAGGAGAGTCATGCACGTTGTGATTTCGAATCGGCACATGGAAGTTTCTCAGGCACTGAAGGATTACGCGAACGATAAGGTCCAGAAGCTTCTCAAGTACTTCGACAGGGTGTCAGAAATCGAAGTCATCTGTGACAAGGCGAAGGACGATCACAAGAAAGTCGCCCGCGTCGAGGTGATCGTTCACGCGGACAGGCACGAACCGTTCGTCGCCCACCATGATGGCGATGACGCCTACGGCTGTCTCGACGAATGCGTGCACAAGCTCGAACGGCAACTTAGCGAACACAAAAAGACGCTTCGGAACCGCAAGCACGTCGACGGCTGATCGATACGGGCCGTTGGGCTGGGTGGCAGGCTGGGAATGTCTGGCAGTGGCTTTGTCGCCCTGCCTGTGACATCATTGGGCTTGTTAAGGGCCGCAGCGGCCGTCGAGGGCAGCCATGAAGTTGCGCGACATCTTTTCTACCGGGGCAATCCTTCCAGCCCTAACCGCCACCAATCGCGAGGCGGCACTTCTTGAAATGTTGAACGCGCTGGCCGGAAACGGTTCGATGGCCGAATCGGATATCCCCGACGTTCTGGCCTCCGTCCTGTACCGCGAGGCGAACGGCTCAACCGGTATCGGTCGCGGCGTGGCGGTCCCGCACTCGCGCCATCCGTCGATAGTGAAAATGTCTGGCTCCATTGGCATTGCCCCGGCCGGCATCGATTTTTCCTCCCTCGATGGACAGCCAGTTTTTTCCATCGTGTTGGTGCTCAGCCCGGCGCATGACCAGAACTCACACCTGACGGTCATGAACATTATCTTCAACAACCTTCAGCGAGACGGCTTTCGTAAGTTGTTGCGAAATTCCGTCTCGGTGGAACAGATTGTCGAACTGCTGGATGAAGCCGACGCTGGCCGTTAAAGTGCGTGGTTGCCATGCCCGTCGCCACCCGGAAAATAGTGATTGTCAACCAAGACGGCCTACATGCCCGACCCGTGATGCAATTGTCCGATCTGGCCAATCAGTTTGAAAGCAATATCATAATAAAAAAGGGTGGCGACGACCCTTTTGATGCGGACGGTAAGTCGGTCATGCAACTGATGATCCTCGCCGCGACCGAAGGAACCGAGCTTCTGGTCGAGGCCGACGGCGTCGATGCCGAACAGGCCGTTGAGAAGATTGCCGAGCTGGTCGCGGGCAAGTTTGGCTCCGCCACTTAGCTGGCGGTTGCCGTAAACAGCGATTGCCCCCAACATGCACACGCCGAGGTGGCGCTGCACAGCGTCTGCGGCAAAAGTAAAACGGCTGTTTATGCAGATCAAGAAGGGTATCGGGGTATCACCGGGGGTTGTCATTGGCCAGGCGGTCGTTCTGGACGCCGAGGACACGGTGATTCCGCGCCGATCGGTTGCTGCCAGCGAGGTTGACCACGAGATCAAACGGTTTGACGAAGCGCTGACCGCGTCCGCAGCTGACGTGACCCGGCTTCGAGACGACGTCGCTGGCCGGCACGGCAAGGAACTCTCGGGCATCTTCGACTTCCATCTGGGTTTGCTGCGCGACAAGACGCTTACAACGCAGGTGGTCGCCGAAGTTCGCGGCCACAACGTGACCGCCGAGTACGCCGTGAGCACGGTCATGCGGCGGCTCGCAACACAGTTCGGGCAGATTCAGGATCGATATCTGGCCGAGCGTGTTAAAGACGTTTACGACGTGGAGAAGCGGCTGCTGCGTTCACTGATCGGCGCGCGTCACGAAGACCTTGCGCACCTGACGAGTGACGTGGTGGTCATAGCCCACGACCTGCTCCCGAGCCAGACAGCCAGCCTCGACCGCAAGCACGTGAAGGCTTTTGCGACCGATGTCGGCGGGCGGACGAGCCACACCGCCATTGTTGCCCGTGCCATGGGTATTCCGGCTGTGGTGGGTCTGGCTGACCTGACGGCCGGCGTTTCTGGCGGCGATACGATCATCATTGACGGTACGCGGGGCGTGGTTGTCATCAACCCCGACGACCAGCAGATCGCCGAATATCGCGAGGAAGCACGCAAGTTCAACGCGATGGAGATCGAGCTGGCGACACTGTCAGAGTTGCCGGCCCGCACGCTTGACGGCCACGAGGTATCGCTGCTGGCCAACATTGAAGGTTCAGACGACATCGAAGAGGCACTGTCGCGGGGCGCGCAAGGGATAGGCCTGTTCCGTACGGAGTATCTTTATCTGTCGCGGAATGTGGAACCGACGGAGGAGGACCACTACAAGGCCTACAGCGACAGCTTGAAGAAGCTCGGCGGCAAGCCGCTGGTCATCCGTACGCTGGACCTTGGTGCCGACAAATACACCCGCGATCAGATGGCCAATCCGGAACGCAACCCGTTCCTGGGAGACCGTTCCATCCGGCTGTGCCTGCACGACATTCCGATGTTCAAGCGGCAACTGCGGGCGGTGTTGCGTTCGGCCGTGCACGGCGACGTGCGGATCATGTTTCCGATGATCAGCACGATGATGGAGCTGCGTCAGGCACGGATGATTCTGCAGGATGTAAAGGAAGAGCTTGACGACGAGGGGATCGAGTTTCGTGACGACATCCCCATCGGCATGATGATGGAAGTTCCCTCGGCGGCGTTGATGGCTAACACCTTCGCCCGTGAAGTGAACTTCTTCTCCATCGGTACCAACGACTTGATCCAGTACACGCTGGCGGTCGACCGTACCAACGAGAAAGTGGCCGGGTTGTATTGCCCGGCCCACCCCGCAGTGCTCATGTTGCTGCGCGACGTGATCCGTGCCGGGGCGAGGAATAACATCAGTGTCAGCGTGTGCGGTGAAATGGCGGGAGAACCGCTGTACGCACTGCTGCTGCTGGGTATGGGTTTGAGTGTGTTTTCGATGAACGGTCCGGACGTTCCGGAAGTGAAGAAAGTCATTCGAAGTACAACGATGGAGCACGCGCGCCAGGTGGCCCGCCGCGTGCTTTCTTACGATAGCGAGCGTCAGATTCTGCATTTTTTGCGGGAAGAGACGCGCAAAATCATTCCAGAGGCCTTTTAGCAAAGACGAACTCGAAACGCAGCCGCGCGGGCGAAACATTCCCCCGCCCCCGGCTTACGCGACAGTTTGAGAAGGAACGACAGTGGCAAAAGAAATGCTGATCAACGCCGTAGACGGCGAAGAAGTCCGTATCGCTGTGATCGATAACGACAAGTTGCAGGAGCTTTACATCGAGCGGACCAATGCGGCCCTCCATGTGGGCAATATTTACAAAGGTAAGGTCACAAACATCGAGCCTTCGATTCAGGCCGCGTTTGTCGATTTCGGGCTTGGCAGGAACGGATTCCTGCACATCTCCGATCTGCTGCCGACCTATTTCGGGCGCAATGGCGGGGGTGGCGAGGCCGGTGAAACGGTCGGCCGGAAACTGGGCCGTCGAGACCGCCCGCCAATTCAGCGGTGTCTGCGCCGGGGTGACGAAATCACCGTGCAGATTCTCAAAGAAGGCATTGGCACCAAAGGCCCGACACTGACCAGCTACCTGAGCGTGCCGGGGCGCATTCTGGTCATGACGCCCGGCATGGGCGGGTTTGGCGTCTCGCGTAAAATCGAGGACGACGGCGAACGCCGGCGCCTGCGGGCCATCATGGACGAGTTCGAACCCGTGGAAGGCCTCGGGTTCATCGTCCGCACGGCCGGGATGGGCAAAACCAAGGCCGAGATTCAGCGCGACCTCGATTACCTGACCCACCTGTGGGAACAGGTAGAAACACGGGCGCGAAAGGTGCCCGCTCCGGCCGAACTTTATACCGAGGGCGATCTTGTCACGCGCACCGTGCGCGACGTCTTCACCGCCGATATCGAGCGTGTTCTGGTCGACAGCGAGGAAGTGGCCGAACGCGTTCGCGACTTTCTGGAACTGACCCAGCCCCGGTCGCGCAACCGCGTCGAGTTTTATGATGATCCCATTCCGCTGTTCCACCGGTTCGGGGTCGAGCGCGAACTGGACATCATGAACAGCCGTACCGTGCCCCTGCCCGGCGGCGGCTCTCTGGTGATCGATTCGACCGAAGCCGTTGTCGCCATCGACGTGAACAGCGGCAAGAATCGCGAGCATTCCGATGCCGAAATGTCGGCTTTCAAAACCGACATGGAGGCGGCAGAAGAGATCCCCCGGCAGCTCAAACTGCGCGATCTGGGCGGCGTGATCATCTGTGACTTCATCGACCTGCGGTTTGATAAGAACAAGCGCGAACTCGAAGAAAAACTGTTCGAGAACTTTAAGAAGGACCGGGCTAAGACCAAGGTCCTTCGTATGAGCGAGTTTGGCATCATTCAGGTGACCCGCCAGCGGATGCGGCCCAGCGTGAAGCGCAGCATGTATGACGAGTGTTCCCATTGCCACGGGACAGGCCAGATCAAGAACGCCGAGACCATATCGCTGGACGTGATGCGCAAGCTGGCCATCGCGGTCCACGATGACCGCGTTTCGCGGGCCGAGCTGACCGTAAACGATGCCGTTTGCCTACACGTTTCCAACCGCAAGCGTGCTGCTCTGGCCCAGCTGGAGCGTGAGAACGAAAAAACCATCATTCTCAAGCCCGATGCCACGCTCGCCCCCGGCGTCATCAAGATCAGCCTTTTTGATGCTCGTGAGGGCCGTGTCTATCTCGAATCCCTCGGTATGCAGCCCGAGCCGGGCGAACAGCGCACCCGTCAGATGCCAGCCAGCCGTAGCCGCGATATCCGCCAGCGGCCCAAACCCGAACCCGTTCAGGCCTACGAAACCTATGGCGAGTTGGACGTGGACGATTCACCAGATACTGCGCCCGGCCGCTCACGCGCCCCCCAGCCCATGAGTCGTGGCAGGTCGGCCGGTGGTCGGGACGAAGGCGACCGCGACCGTGGTCGTGGCCGTGACGCTGGCCGCGAGACAGGCCGTGACCCGGGCCGCAGCAATAGCCGGGGTACACGCTCCGCCCCGTTACCGCCGCCGCCGCCCGCACGTCCGCGCGACCCCAACGAGACGCGCGAAGGCTTCCGTGGACCACAGGTCGCCGAGGAGGCCGAGGCACTGGACGATCGCTACGACGATGATCGCGATGTGGATTCCGGCCCTGATAAACTGGACGAACGTCCGGCGGGCCGTGGTGAAGATCGTGCAGATGACCGTGGCTTTGACAATCGTCCCGAAGGTAGGGAAGGCGGCGGTGCAGGCGATGGGCGCGGCCGGCGTCGGCGTCGCCGTGGCGGGCGTGGCGGTGGTGCTGGTGGTGGTGGATCGGATACCGATCAGAGCCGGCCTCTCAACGATCGTGGACCAGAACGCGGGCCGGGTCGTACACCCGACCGCACAGCAGACCGTGGCCCCGCTCGTAGCCTGCCTCCGGCCGCTGGCTATGACGATCGCGATGATCTGGATCGCAATCTTTCCGGCCGCGACCTGCCGGAAGATTCGGAAGCCGAAGGTTTCGATGGTTCACGTGACGCAGATGGCGACGATGTTCGCGGCAGCCCGGACGGCGATGTTCGCCCGGGTGGTGGCCCCGACAACTTCGAGCGTGGTGACGGCGGACCCCGTCGTCGGCGGCGTGGTCGGCGCGGCGGACGCGGTCGTAACCGTGATGGTGGCCTCGCGCCCGCTTCTGGTCCCGATGATCTACGGCCAGTGGGCGGCGCCGCCTTCGACGATGGCGAAAATCTGGATGACACTGGCATCGATAAGGCTGTCCCATACGACAGCGGCACCGATCCGGACGCAGCCCGCGATGAAGTCGATCTGACCTTCGATTCATCGTCGGCCGAACTGGCCCCGCTGGAAGAAGGCATGGCCGAAGCCGTTGGCGAAACCGGTGAGTCAGAAGCCGAACCGGCCGCCAAGGCCGGCCGTGGCCGCAGCGGCAGCCGAAGTCGCTCGGCGGGTCGCAAGCCGGCGAAGTCTGCCAAGGCCGGGGATGAAGCTCCGGCCAAGCCGGCCGCCAAGGCTGGCGACAAGCCCAAGCGCGGTACGGTTCTGGGCAAGTTGGCCAAGGCCACCGAGAAGGTGGTCGAGAAGCTGACCAAGGCTGGCAAGCCAGCCCGCAGGCCGCCGACGAAGTCCGATATGGTCCCGTTGCCACCGATCGTTCCGACCGGCTCGGTCGACAAGCATCTGGCGGATGATGAGCCTGTTGCCCCGGTTGAAGAGGCAACCAGTTACGCCCCGTCCCGCCGGGTCCGTAGTGTGCGTGATCTGGATGAAATCCCGTACGAAGACGACTAGGCCTGATTACAGAAGATTCCGCCCATGCGCCAACGATTGTCAGCATTTTTGCCGATCATTCTTGGCGCATGGGTTGGTGGTCTGGTCACGCTGTTCATCGGTGTGCAGGCCATTTTCGCGGCCACCTCATCGCGAGAAGTGGCCGGGTTGGTCGCCAGTTCCGTCTTCCGTCGTGTGGAGCTCGCGCAGCTTGTAGTGGCTGGCGTCTCACTGTTGCTGGCCATCGTCGTTTTACGAAGCGGCTCAAAGTCCTTGTACAGACGACTCGCCTTCGGTTCGGTTCTCACGGCAGTAGTGCTGGTCTGCATCGGCACATTCGGCCTCACACCCCGGATCGAGCACCTGCGGATCGCGAGGGAAACCGCCACAGACTCATTCAAGTCGCTTCATGCCACATCCATGCTGATCTACGTGGGCCAGACGATCATTCTGTTAATCGCCTGTCTCGTGTCGGCCAAACGCACGGACTGATCGCACTCAGCCGATCGCCACGCAACGAATAAATAGAGCGTGCAACTCTCCCGGCGATAACGTCTCCACGCGCACCGTTCCTAATGCAGCGTCGGTCTCCTCCGGGTGAACAATCTCGAACCCACTCTCCGCCAGTGCCCGCTTCAATGTCTTGCGACGGTACGCAAACACCGACGATACGAACCGCGAAAACGCAGCAGCATCAGCCGGAATTGGTGATTTGACGTTCAGCACAATCAAAGCAGAGTCAATTTTCGGCGGCGGCCAGAATGCCCCCGGTGGCAGCGTTCGCTCAATCGTCACGGCCGCCAGATACTGACAGATCACCGACAGCGGCCCATACAATTCCGCCCCGGCCCCCGCCTTCATCCGCTGGCCCACTTCCTTTTGCACCGTGAATGCCAGCCGCTGAACCCCTTCCAGCATCAGGTCAATCACCAGCGGACTGGCGACGTTGTAAGGCAGGTTCGCCACCAGCTTGACGGGCATTTTCGCCACGTGGGCTGCACGAATGCTGTCAAGTAACGCCGGATTCAAATCATGTTTGCCAGCCAGTGCATCGCCTTCCAGCAGCACAAATTCGCCAGCCTCCGCCTGCGTCGCAAATCGCTGCCGCAACTGCTCGGCCAGGTCGCGGTCGATTTCCACGGCCAGCACCTTCGCCCCCGTCGCCAACAGTTCCTCTGTGAGCGTCCCCGTTCCGGGTCCGACTTCAATGACAAGTTCCCCCGCCTTGCACTGCCCCGCCCCTGCGATGATCCGCACCAGATTTTGGTCGATCATGAAATTCTGCCCGAAGCGATGCCTCGGGTGGCTGCCCGCCGCTTCCAGAATGGCCTGAATGTCGTGTTTTGTTTGAGCCAAGCAATCTATTCGTGAAGTAAACTGGTTCGTTTTGGACCCCGGCCACGCCGCGTCGTACGCTCTTATAGCCATGAAAAGCTATGAGGTCATCAAAGCGTCGATGGAAGAGCCGGGGGTCAAGGCTGTCGCAGCGACATTAAAAGTCTCTCCGGCGCTGGTCTACAAGTGGTGCGAACCGCCTGCAGTCGATGGCGATATGGACAATTCCGGCGCAAAAAACCCTCTGGATCGCGTGAAAGAGATGTACACCGTCACCAAGGACATTCGGCTGGTCCGGTGGCTTTGCAATCAGGCGGGCGGATTTTTCGTCGCCAACCCCGCCGCGCCCGAGGGGAAAAAAGATTTCGACCGGAACATTTTCAACGAAACCCGTGGCATGGTGCGCGAGTATTCGCAACTTCTGGACGAAATTACCGCAGCCCTTGATAACGACCCCGGCATCGACAGCAACGAAGCTGTCGCAATCCGTCAGCGCTGGGAAAACCTCAAGAGCATGGTCGAGCGGTTCGTGATTCGCTGCGAACGCGGGCACTACCGCTGAACTACTTGGTCGTTGGTCCTGTCGCTGGCAGGGTCGTCGACTGGGGCTGGGGGGGCCGCGTGGCATCGCTCGCTGCCACCATGCTCTTGCCTTCGATGGCTCGGGCCAGTGCCGCCATGTCCTTATAGCGGCCCTGTTCCAGTTCGCCGGTCACATCGCGTACTGCCTGGGTCTGAAGCTCCACGACACGCAACTGCGACGCCAGCGTTTTCAGATCGGCCGTGGCCGCCAGCGCGCTGATGGGCACTTTCCATTCGTCGCCCACGGCCACCAGCGTCAGCTTTTCTCCGGCCACGCGCGGAATCAATGTCACTGTTTTTCCGTCACCCGCCTGCGTGCTGTCGTCAATCTGTTGCAATGCCCCCGCTAGCTCGGCCGCACCACCGGTCAGCGGCATGGCTTCCTGCGGCCCAAACTGCCTCTCCGCCGCCACAGAAAGCCCGCTCGTGGCCTCGGCCATCCCGGCCATGGCTTTGGCAATACTCGCTTCATCCGGCGAAGTGGTTTGCAGCGTGGCCAGAATGTCCGCCTTACGCCCGAACCGCAGGGCCAGCATCAAACGCTTGGCGGCCGATTTCGGCGTAGACGCATCGGGCGACAGCAGCTTCAACTCGGCCATCGTCGGCCCGGAAGGCGTGGCTGCACCAGATGGCACGGTCTGGGCATTGGCACAAACTGCACAAAAGAAAATAGCGGAAGTCGATAAAGCCACGGACTTGATCAGGCGGGGAGTTCTCACAGCCTAAGACTAAACGCCCGCACCAGACCGCACCAACACCACCGTTACGCACCCCCCTATGGCACCACCGGGCAACTCGGGCAGCGGCCATGGACCACCACTTCCGCATATTGCACCTGATACGTCCGATCGATTTTCAGCCCCGGCACAAAAGTCTCCGGCACCACCGACCCTTCCAGACATTCCACCTTGCCGCACTTCTCGCAAACGAAATGCGGGTGCCTGTGACCGTGATCATGCTTCCGCGACCCGATGGCAAACAGCCAGCTCCGGTCATCCGACCGCACCCGATGCACCATCCCCTTTTTCACAAAGGTCGCCAGCGTCCGGTAGACCGTCACAGAATCGACGGCTTTCAGTTTCCCCAATAGCTCCGGCACAGACATCGGTCGGCCGGACTTGGTCAACTGGTCAATCACCCCACTTCGAACAGGGGTCCGCCGAAGCCCGGCGTCTTTCAAGATGTTGTCATACGGACCTTCGCCGCGAGCCATAAAGCGAGTGTAGTTTGCCGGATACGGCAATTCCAAGGCTTTGCCGCTCATTTGCACCTGCAGGGCAAAATCAGCCGCCGCACCCTCCTACCCCTTGAGGCACGGTCATTTTCGGCTAAGATTCCCGACCCCCGTTTGTTTCGACTTTCCTCAGGAGACCGCCCATGAGCATGGACCCAAGCCTTAAAGCCGCCAGCAGCCTTTCCCGTCACCGTAACGTTCTGAAGCGTGGTGAGCGGCTTCTGCGTCTGGCTGGTGAAGACCGCTGGACCGAAGACAAGGCCGTCCTGGGTCTCCCCAAGGTCGGCAACCGCAAGGCGTCCGTTGGCAAGGCCGAGCCCAAGGCCGCCGCCGATGCGACCGCCGCCGCTCCCGCGGCCGGTGCCAAGGGCGCAGCCGCCCCGGCAGCCAAGGGTGCTGCTCCCGCTGCCAAGGCTGGTGCTCCGGCTGCCAAGGCCGCCGCCGCCCCCGCCGCCAAGAAGAAGTAAGTCACGCTTGACGCCGCATGGCAGCCCTCTGCTGCATGGCGCGTGTCAATCATCAGATATCATCAGGCTGCCCGGCCATTTTTGGCCGGGCAGCTTTCGTTTGTGGGTGTGGTGGCTGTGCCGTACCTTTCGGTCGTGGATTCTGACTTATCAAAGGCGTGGGTATCAAAGCGGGTCGACCTCGTAGACGCGTCGGGCATTCGTAAGGTGTTCGATCTGGCTGCCAAGCTGAAAGACCCGATCAACCTTTCCATCGGCCTGCCAGATTTCGACGTTCCCGAGGCGGCGAAGACGGCCGCCATCGACGCGATCCAGCGCGGTGAAAACCGTTACACCCAAACACAGGGCACCGCCCTTTTGCGCGACAAGCTTCACACATCGCTGTCCGCCGAACTCGGCCGCGATGTTGGCGAGGTGTTGGTCACCTCCGGCGTTTCCGGAGGATTGCTTCTGGCCGCCATGGCAACATTGGATGTTGGCGACGAGGCGATCTTCCTCGACCCCTACTTCGTCATGTATCGGCACGTGATGACCATGATCGGCGCACGCGGGGTCACGGTCGATAGCTACCCCGATTTCCGCTTCCACCCCGAAAAGGTCGAGGCCGCCATCACACCGCGCACCAAAGTGCTGATCCTGAACTCGCCCAGCAACCCGACCGGCGTGGTAATGTCCGTGCCGGAGCTGGAAGCGGCCGTGAAGCTGGCCCGTAAGCACAACCTGCTCATCATCGCCGACGAGATTTACGAGCCGTTCATGTACGACCGCTCCATCCCGTCGATCGCGCGTCTGGAACCTAACGTCCTGCTGCTTCGCGGCTTCAGCAAAAGCCACGCCATGACCGGCTGGCGACTGGGCTACGCAGTCGGCCCGGCGGGGGGGGGGATCATCCAGGCCATGGCCAAGTTACAGCAATACACTTACGTCTGTGCCCCGTCCCCGTTTCAGGCCGCAGCCGTTGCCGCCATGGATGTCGAGATGGTCTCTTACGTCGATGCCTATCGCCGCAAACGCGATATCGCTTACGGCATACTGAAAAAGAAGTTCGATCTGGTCGAGCCCCAGGGCGCGTTCTACATCTTCCCCGCAGCCCCCAAAGGTCAGACGGCCACCGAGTTCGTCCAGCGGGCTATCGAACAGAACGTGCTGGTCATTCCCGGCAACGTGTTTTCAGCACGCGACACACACTTCCGCGTCAGTTACGCCACGACCGATGAAAAGCTCGCGAAAGGCTGTGAGATTCTCTGTTCGTTGGTATAGTCCATTGTTACTTTCAAGGAGCCAAGGATGGCACCCCGAATCATTTCCCGCCTCCGATGCCACAGGTCGGTGCACTCACAGACCTGTGCTTCGAGCGTCTCTTACCGCACGGGTCTCGGATTCCCGAAACCCGCAGCACCGATCGCTCTACTGCTCGCCCTCCTCCTCAGTGTTTCCGGTTGCACCCCCACCAAGTGGACCGCTGCCACCGCTCCGCTCAACGTCCCACCCACCCCCATCATCCCGCGCGAGTTCCGTGGCGTCTGGGTCGCCAGCGTCGCCAACCTCGACTGGCCCAGCCGGCCCGGCCTCTCCCCCGAGCAGCAACGCACTGAAATCACTGCCCTGTGCGATCGTGCCGCTGCCTGTGGTGCCAACGCCGTACTCGTTCAGGTCCGCCCCAGCGCCGATGCCATTTACCCGTCTCGCTTCGCGCCTTGGTCCACGTTTGTCGTCGGCACCAACCGCAACAACAACGGCTACGACGCGCTGGAAGACTGGGTCTCCATTGCCCACTCACGCGGCCTGGAGTTCCACGCCTGGCTCAATCCGTTCCGCGCCAAGGCCAAAGACGCCCCGCCCAACCCCGATCCGGCCCACGTCATCCACCGCCACCCCGATTGGGTGCGCGCGTACGCTGGCATGCTCTGGCTCGACCCCTCCGAGCCAGCCGCCCGCCAGCAGTTCTTGGAAGTGGTCCGCGAAATCATCACCAAGTACCCGGTCGATGGCATCCACATCGACGATTACTTCTACCCTTACCCCAACGGTTCTGAAGAATTCGACGATGCCCGTAACTACGCGGCCTACCGCAACACTGGCGGCCAACTCGCCAAGGCCGATTGGCGCCGCTGGAACGTAGATCAGCTCGTCTACGGCATTTACCAGACCGTCAAAGCCGAACGCCCCGCCGTGCGCGTCGGCGTCTCGCCGTTCGGCATCTGGCGGCCGAACAATCCGCCCGGCGTGAAGGGTCTTGACGCCTACAACGCCCTCTCGGCCGATGCCCGCCGCTGGCTGGCCGAAGGCTGGGTCGATTACCTCGCCCCGCAACTCTATTGGTCGGTGGCCTCCGCCCAGCAGCCTTTCGCCCCGCTGCTGGAATGGTGGCTGGCCCAGAACACAGCGGGCGGTGGGGGGCGGGGTGGCCGATACGTCTGGCCGGGCCTGAACGCCTCCAAGTACGATGCGGCCGAAATCAGCCGTCAAATCGACGAATCCCGCCGCCAAGAGACCGGTGGACACATCCTCTACGCCCTCCGCGGCCTGAGCCCCACCAGCAAGCCCGGCCCCGCATGGGCCGGCCTGACCCTCGTCCCGCCCATGCCCTGGATTCCCGCCTCACCGCTGGAGGCAGCCACAGCCAGCATTACCGAAGCCGATGGCAAACTACTTATCGAACCAGAGTTCAACGGGAAGTACATCGCCTATTTGTTCAATCAGGGCCGCTGGAATGCGTACGTGCGCTGGGGCCCGGTGCGCGTGCCGAAGTCTGTGGTGATCGGCATCGCCCGAATCGACGCATCCGGCATCGAGAGGCGCGCGACGTTCTACATGCCGGCACCATAGACCGGTTTGAGACGCTAACGCGTTACCTGACGAAAACGCTGAGAACGTCTGGGTGTATGTTGCGTTCAGTTCGGCCCTTGAGACTCTCTCGTTGCGTAGTCGAACTGGAGAGCAAGCGACCCCAACAGCCTGTAATGACGGGGCAGTCTGTTCGTAAAACTGTGGTGCCGGTAGCGGTAATAGGACGCTGGATGGACGCGGAAGCCCCGACCGATGCAATGGCTGACACAACGCATCCCCTAGCTAAGCGGTATCGTCAACGCGATGGGCACGCTCTAAGCATCAGCAACGTGCGGATCAATTAATCATCTTAAAAGAGCGAAATCGCCCGTTTAACCGAGCGCTGGGTGAGTCTGATCACCTGTCTAATCGAACGAAAGGGACGCCTAGAAGACCGGGCCTACGCGGGCAAGCAGGTGCTCAGGGTGGGTCTAGAAACAGGCAATGGCGTCGTTGCCAGCCGATCGATCCCCCAGCCGCTTCAGCAGCGGCTGGGGGATCGGGCTTAGAACGAGGCCTTAGATGCGGCGACGGCGACCGAGCAGCGGGATGGCTGCGCCGAGTAGGCTGACGCTGACGGGCTCGGGGACGGCGGCGACCGTGACGACGAGATTGTCGACGAACAGCTCCGAGGTGGAACCGGCGAATGCACCCGTCGCGGCGTTAAACTGAATCGACACGCCACCGCTCACATCGGTGCCCGTGATGGCGTCGAAGTGAAAGTGCTTCCAGTCGTGCGACGCGGCGCCATTCAGTGGGGCACCACTGAGGATCTCGCTCTTTGAAACGCCGGCACCGCTGATCTCAGAAAATATCTCAGCAAAGGCGACGCCACCCGGGCCGTAGTTGCCCTTGGCATCGAAATCGATGCTGATCGCCGAAAGCGGGGTGACGATGCCGACACCAAGGTTGGCGTTCTTGATCACATCGGCAGCACCCGCGGAGGTGTTGTTCTGATGTGACGCAAACGCCGGCAGACCGAATCCACCCGGCGACACGATTTCCTGCGAGGTCCCGCTGCTGGCGAACTGGGTCCAACCGGCATAAGTACCGGTTTCGAATCCACCGTTCACGGCGATATCTGTAACGGCGCCAAACGTGGTACCCGCAACAATTGACGAAACAACGACTGACAACAAAGAGATACTAAGACGTGACATGCTCTCCTCCTCGGGAGTTGAAAAACGCATTAACCCGCTAGTGCGGACCGTCCGAACGGCAGGGAAAACGATTGAACGAATATAGACGGTCCTCCATGCAATAGCGTGTCACTTTGCGCACAACTTTTCTTTTTTACGGCAAAGTGCCCGATCGCAGCATCTGGATTTGCCCCCACCCGCCCGCGCTACCCCTGCTCATGTCAACGCAGTCGCGGCCCAACGGCCGGTGGTGCCACGTCCCCCCAACCCCGCCTCAAGTCGTCCGGAATCGGCAACGCCCGGCGATGAAGTGGCAAGTCCGATGCGATCCGAGGCCTGAGCACCAGAAACCTCGGCCCACTGGACGAGCGTTTTTTTCAGTCACCAGTAGAAAGTGCGGCCCCGATGTGGCCATGTGTTACCGGCGACGGCTACCGCAGCCCGTTGATCATGATCCCATCACCTGTGTCCCCTCTGAGTGGGCTTGACCGGTAAGAATTCAGTATCTCACAGGCCCATTATGGAGTAGATTTCACGCATGCAATCGAATTCCATGATTCAGTCGCTTGAAGTCCGGCGGTTTCTTACGGTCGTATCTGGCATCGTTTTCGCTGACACCGTCAAGGTCAACAACGCGCCAGACCCGGGCGAAGGGATGCCAAACTGTGTCGTGACGTTCAACAATAACGCCGACCATTCTGTTTCGACACCGACCACGGCCGCCGATGGAAGTTTCTCGACGGATCTGCTACCCGGTACGTATGATCTGAGTGTGGACGGCCCGAACGTCGGCCAGCCGTACCACGTCCCGGCATTCGTGGTCGGGACGAGCCCGATCAAGCTGAACCCTATTGTCAAGACGGAAAGTCAGGTCAATGGGGGTGGGGGTGGTGGCACGAAAGCGCCGGTGACTGACTTTGCGGTATCTGTCACCCCGACGGCGGGCTCCTTTGTCCAGACCGTCAAGCCGGTCACGGCCAGCGTGGTCATCCAGAATAAGGCCGACGGATTCACGGGAAACATCACCGCGACATTGTATTTCTCATCCGACAAGATCATCGACAGCACCGATGCGCACCTCGCCCCGATCAAGCTGACCGGCATCACCGTCAAAAAAGGCAAGACGTATTCAGTGCCGTTCAATCCTGCGGCACTGGCGAATAAACTGCCGGCCGGCCTCTATTATCTGGCTGTCAAGATTTCAGCGACGGGCGACAAAAATGCCGCCAACGACACGGCCTTTTCCAAAACCCCGATTGCCCTTGACGCGCCGATTACAGCGTTGACCCCGGTCGTTGGGGCGAAGGTGGATATTTCCAAGAACCACGATTTCCCGTTCGTGGCCAAACTGCTCAACGCAGGCAATTTCGCGGCGACCGGAACAGTGACCTACGCCCTCTTTGCCCGCCCCACCACCGGCAATGACATCCCGCTGAGCACGGGGGCCGCAGCACCGTTCGTCCTCAAGATCAAAGCTTCAGCGAATACCGGACAGCGGCTTGTTTCCGTACGCGGACTATCAGCTGGCAGTTACCAGTTGATCATCAAGGGGAACATCTCGGTCACCTCGCCGATCCACGTCAAGACGACATCCACCGTGACCGGCGCGACCTTCGTCGTGAAATAACCCCCCCCTGCCCCCCCACCCCCCTGCTGGCTACCCCGCAGACCACAGCAACGGGTTCAGCGGTGATGCGGCAAGATCACCCGGTTTCAGCCCGGGGAACCAGGAGGCTAGGTCACTTTCGTGGGCCTTGTACTGGGGTTCAATCGTGCGGCACCCGTCTTCAATGTAGATGATCGTCATCACTTTCCGCGGGCGGTCCGACTTGTTCGGCCCGGCCCGATGGAACGTCCAGCCGAGGTGGAACGACACCTCCCCGAGATCAAATGGGGCCTCATCCAGTGGCAGACCGGACTCCAGTAGCGCCTTGGATATCTTGATCTCTGACTCATCAGAAATCTCAAGGTCGCGTCCGATGCGATGGCGCTGGCTCGTGCAACTAAAGGCTAGCGGGCCAAGCTCCATCGGCGTCTGCTGGAGCGGAATCCAGGCCGTGACCGTATTGACGGTATCCACGGGCCAGTAGTACTGGTCCGCGTGCCACGGGGTGACGCCGCCGCCGGGTTCTTTGTAGAGGGCCTGATCGTGGTAGAGGCGTACACCGCGCACCTTCATGAGTTCGGCAGCGATGCGCGCCAGGCGCTTCGAACAGACAAAACGCTTGGCGATCTCGCTGTGGGTCCACAGATTCATGATCTGCAGGAATGCCTTGCCGTAGGTACTACGCGCCTCCATCGGCCGGTTTTCCCCGTTGAGCGAGACAACTTGATTGGAGATCTCATCCCCGTAAGCCTTGAGCAGTTCCGGCGAGAGCACCTGCTTAAGCTTGATGAAACCCTGCGTCTTGAAAGACTCGATCTGGGCGGCGCTGAGGACGAAGGGGCGATCCAACTCCTCATCAAACCGGGAGTAATCAATCTTCGACGTGTCGATGATTGCCTTCCACGACGCCTGCCCGGCGGCGGGCTCGCCCGTTGCTGCAACGTTGGTCATGCTGCTCTCCTGATAACCACTAGCCGGGGACTCCGCACAGGGGCGCCCGTCGGGCCGATGACACCACAAAGATACCCCGGCTACCGCGTCGCACCTTGTCGCCGTTGCGCCAAAATCAATACTTTCTTAGCGCTTTCTACCCGCCATGAGGTACAATTGCGCAAAAAAGAACCTGTTTTCCGAATCCTCGCCATGCGAATCACCCATCCCAAAGCCGCCACCCTCGAAGCGATCCGACCCGGAAGTGGTGGCAGTTTCTCCGTGCGGCACTCTTGCCCCACTTCCTTTCCCTTCAACTGGCACTACCACCCCGAAGTCGAGTTGACACTCATCGTCCGCGGGCACGGCCTTCGGTTCGTGGGGACATCCATCGAAGCCTTTGCCAGCGGCGATATTGTCCTGATCGGTGCCAATGTCCCGCACACATGGCAGTCGACACCGACTGATGAAAACGTGGAGTCGATCGTCGTGCAGTTTCTCCCCGGTTTGATTCAGGGACTGGCCGGACTGTCGGAAATGGTCGCCGTCGAACGCCTGATCTCCGACGCTGGCCGGGGGCTGGTCCTCGATGGCGGTAGCAGCCATCGTCACTTGACTGCTCAGCTCCGGACGATGGTGGAGACAAAGGGCTCGATCCGATGCCTGGCCGGACTACTCGACTGTCTAGGCCACTTCTGCCAGGCGAAGTCAGATTCCTCCCAGCCGGGTTATCGACCGCTAAGCCATCACCTGAGCGACTGGTCAGAGATGCTGCGTCCCAGCGCACAAAAGCTCCGCCGGGTGCTGAACCGGGTGCACGCCACATTGTCCGCAGGCCACAACGTTCGCCAATCAGATGCCGCGGAGTGGGCCGGGATGTCGCCCGCGTCATTCAGCCGGCTGTTTCACTCAGAAGTCGGCCTGCCGTTCTCCCGCTACGTCAACGAGTGGCGCATCGGCCTTGCCTGCCAGTCGCTGATCGGTTCGAGCAAGCCGATCACAGAAATCGCCTTCGACTGCGGCTTCGGCAACCTCTCAAACTTCAACCGCCGGTTTCGAGAGTTCAAAGGTATGACCCCCCGCCAGTTTCGGGCCTCGACCTGACGACTACGCGCTGACCGCTGCCCGTTCAGTTCTTCAACGTCTCCACCCCAGCCTCTCCGGCGATCAGCACTACGCTGGCCATGTCGATGAACAGGCCCGTCTCGACGATCCCTGCCCGCGCCTTGAGCTGCTTTTCCAGCCCGCGCGCATCCACAATCCGCTTGAACCGGCAGTCGTAGATGTAGTTGCCGTTGTCGGTGACATACGGCTTGCCTCCGTCGCTCACTGCCTTGCTCGGGTCAGCGGCGCGAAGCGTCGGCACACACTGCAGCGTGGTTAGAAACTTCGCAGTCGCCTCGTGCCCGAACTGGATCACCTCCACCGGCAGCGGGCACCTGGTGCCCAGCTCTTTCACTTTCTTTCCGCTGTCGGCGATCACCACAAACATGCGGGCCGCCTGCGCGATCATCTTTTCGCGCAACAGCGCGCCGCCCAGCCCCTTGGTCAGGTCCAGTTGCGGATTCACTTCGTCCGCACCGTCCACGGCCACATCGAGATAAGGCACCTCGTGCAACTGGCACGTGGGGATGCCAAGCTCATCTGCCCGCTTCTGGCTGCGAATGCTGGTGGGTACCCCCTTAATATTAGTGAGCCGGCCCGTCCGAACTTCCCGGCCGAGGGCAATCAGGAAAAAATCGGTGGTCGATCCGGTCCCCAGACCCAGATTCATGCCACTTTTTACGTACTGCAACGCGGCCTCGCCTGCGGCTTCTTTAGGGTTCATGCCGAAAGAATACCGTTGGCATGTGCTTTACGTCCCGGTCATACTGCTTGTCCTCGTCAAAACTTCCGTAGCCCCCTGAAAGCAAACGAATGATCCTCCAGACCCACACCTACTACGTCCCCCGCGAAAAACGCAACGAGCACCAGCGTCTGGTGCTGAAAATACGCGAGGAACTCAAAGCTCTGGGCGTCGCCAGCTACAACGTCTTCGAGCAGGCCGGCCCCGACTGGGGCCCCGAGGCCGAACCCTCCAACCGCTTCGTTCAGGTGGTTTATTTCACCGATGTCCGCCATCAGAAGCAGGTCCAGCAGGCCGAGAAGGCCAGCCCCAGCATCCAACGCCTCATTTCAGAGTTTTGCGATCTGATCAGTCTGCCCGATCAGCAGGCCACCGGCCTGTTTCTGACCGGCTACTACCGGGGCATTCAGGGCAACGAACTTCCCACTGAATAACGGTCTCTAAACACGTCCAAAGAAGAAAGCCGTGTCACGCGAAAAACGCAGGACACGGCTTATTCGTTTTTTGACCTGCTGGGCAGGAGAGGGCGGGGCCGCGGGGGGTTAGACGACCTGAACGCGCCGGCCGACACGCCGCTTGCGGTTGATGGCCTGACGGCCCTTCTTGGTCTTCATACGGGCACGGAACCCGAGCTTGCGGGCACGCTTGACCTTGGAAATCTTGTGCGGGTAATGCATGGTGACGCCCTAACTCTCTCTTTTACAGCCCTTTAGCGTTACTTGCCGCCGGGCTTGGACACTTCAACAACCACATTTTTCACAACCGAGTTCCCGGCCGAGTCGCGTAACCGCAGGTAAACGACATGCGGGCCAGAAGCAAGTCCCCGCAAGGTGACCTTTACGGCCTCCTGCGGGGAATCGAACATCGTATCAACAGCTTCTGCGTTTTGCCAGTGATCCGTCGAATCAACTGACCATTCCACCCCCGCCACCGTACTTGTGGCGTCGCTTACGGCCGCCGTCACCACTAAGTCCGCGCCTTCGCCCGCTGTCGCCACGTTTCCCAGCACGGGCGGCGTCCGGTCGATCACGAACAGCCGTGAAAGCCGCATCGAAGTCCCGGCCTGTCCGGCAGGGTTGGACGGCGCGTCCGTCACCACCGCCCGAACCTGATACCGCCCATCGGTCAGTTTGCTCGCGTCGATCTCAAACGTGTTGCCGCTTTGGTCTTTTGCCAGCGGCGCGAACACGGCTGAGGGCAGGGCGCGGATCTGCAGGCTGTACGCCAGCTTGTCATCGTTGGCATCGGCAGCCTCCACATCCACGGAAAGCTGACCCCCGGCGGCACCGGGTTCATGCCCCAGCGCTGCGTCGATGCCCGACTCGTCGGCACTGTTGCCGCCCGTCACGCTGACCCCTTTGACCACCGGCGGCACGTTCGCCTGGTGATATGCCAGTTGCGCCTCTTCCAGCACCGGGCTGGCCGAGCCGTCGCCCGTCAACGTGATCTTGTATTGCGCGAACCGCCCCTGCGGAATCTTGATGGCGTTGAAGCGCGTCGCCGGCACCGCCGCCGACCACTCGGACCATGTCCCCAACAGCGGATCGGCCGTCGTGCCGCTGCGTGCCGCGAGGGTCACAGTGGTCTCTTTGGGTAGCACGCCTTCCATCTGCAACGTGCCGAACTGCGACGGAAGATGAGCATCCAGCACCGGCGAGGTGTATGTGCCGCTCGCCGCCATCTTCGGCGAAACCTCTGCCAGCAGCCCCAGATCGGACCCACTGATGAGCAGCGTTCCATCATCCAGTGCCTGCACGCCGGTCAAGTCCTTGGCCGAGGCCTTGTACAACTCCGCCGACGGCCCACCCGCGGGCGAAACCTCGGTAAGTACTGCCCCGTCGTCTCCTGCGTTGGCCGCGATGAGGACGTTGCCATTGCGGAAGGCGATCCAGTCGATCGCTCCAGCCGTCTGGTAAATCTCTTGAGGCGCGCCATTTTCTGTCAGCAAGTAGACAGCCGACCCTTCAGCCGTCGGGGTCGCTGTGTGGTGGTCGCCGCCGCCAGCCGAGGGCTTCGTCGTCGCGCCCAAACTGCCCAGAAGTTTCTCCAGCCCCGGCGGCAACTTTGGCTTGGCTTCATCGTCTGGCAGGACCATGAAATGCTTCGGCTCCATCGGCTTGGGCTCAGCCGGTTTTGTTTCGGTGGGGTCGCCCAGCCGCTTCGGTCCGTCTGGGGTCGGATTGGGCGCCGGCGGTGCTGGCAGGTCCGGCAGGGTCTCCTTTGGGCCTTCCATCGGCAGGCCAGACGCATTGCCGTTGGTGGTGCCGGGCGTGGCATCCTTACCGGCATCTGTATCGCTGTGATCAGTGCCGGTGCTCGCCGCGACAAGCAGGTTGCCCTCCGCCGTCAACAACAGCCCCGTGATATCCGGCTGGTCTGCGTCGAAGATTATTTTCGCCTCTCCGGCCTCGCCGGTCGGCAACCTATAAACCAGACCTTGTGGCTCGGTACCAACGTAGAGCAGCCCCCTTTTCCCATCGACTGCCAGCGACAACACACTGCCCGACTTCAACTGCAAAACAACAGTCGCCTTACCCCCCGCAATCCTGACCACCGTCCCCGTTCCGCCAGCCGCCGCAGTTCCACCGCCCGTGCCGATGAAGACATTGCCATCGCCGCCGTGTGCGATCGTCCAGACGTATTGATACTTTTCATCTCCCCAGACCTTGGTCCACGTTCCCTTGGCTGTGTCCAGCGTCCACAGACTCGCCCCGGCGTCGCCATGGCCGCCCGCCAAAACGTTTCCGCCAGCATCCGGCGAGAGGGTCGTGATGGCGGTCACGCCTTCTGGAAGCGTGATGGGGCTGCGCTTCTCGCCATCGATCCGCACGAGCTGATCACCAGACCCCGTAGCAGCAATCGTCACCGCCGAGCCGCCAACGCCGACACGCACGGCCGCCTGCACACCCTCCACCTCGGCATCATGTTCAATCAGCACCTTCACTGCCGGGGCGAGTTGAATCTCCCCGCCCGCCGCGACCGACAGATGTTCCCATGTCCCCTTGCGGAACTCTTCGGCGGTGGCTGCCTTGAAAAGCTTCACATCGGCCGCCGCCCGATACGCGCCCAAGGCGCAAGTGGCGGAAAGAATCGTGGTAAGAGTTCGACGTGAAAGTCCGGTCATCATCTTCATGAGTTGTTCCATCGGGTTGTAGTTTGGTGTTTTCAGGGCAAGGTCGCGATTGCTGGCAGCGGCTCAAGGCAGGTCTTTCAACGCCTGCTCTAGGCCGGGGGGCATGGCAGTACTGCCAGCCCCGCTGGCACCGGCCTTGGTCCGGACGATTTTTGCCATGACCGGGTTGTGGCTGACCGTAAAATCCAACTGCACTTGACCCACCGCGATGCCCGGGCTCTGCAATTCGCGCGTCAAGAGCGGGCGGATTTCATTGGTGGGCCGGCCCGGCAGATCCAGCAGCACGCGCCGACGGGATGCCGGCAGATCGTTCATTCGCGACTTGCCCACCTGCACGCCAGTCGCATCGGGAGTGGGCACGAATGCGAACAGCTTGTCGTTGCGCGTCTGGCACATCTGATTGAGCACGTCCACCTGCTGCTGGAACGAGTGGGCCTCATACCGGCCGGGGTCGGCCAGCATCGCCGCTTCCTGCAAAGCATCACCGCCGCCGATGGTCAGCGTGTAGTCCCCTT
Source organism: Tepidisphaerales bacterium (assembly GCA_038226785.1). Taxonomy (GTDB): domain Bacteria; phylum Planctomycetota; class Phycisphaerae; order Tepidisphaerales; family Tepidisphaeraceae; genus JBBRQG01. The sequence goes on from JBBRQG010000005.1 coordinate 146,422, forward strand.
CCGGCATATCGGCGGGCAGCGGAAACTCAAAAGGCATCGACTTCTCTGCCGCACGGTACGGACGAACGATGACTCTTCCGCGAAGCGACGCCCCCGGCGTCACAGCCTGCTTATCCAGCTCTCCTGAAAGCAAAACAACGGTCCGGTTAGTCGTCTCCACCGTCACGTCGGCTGTGACCTTGGCCACCTGCAACTTACCGAACGGGCTTTCAAAAATGGCCCGACCGACTTGGCCCAATGTCTCCTCCAGCGTGCCCCCGGCCTCGGTACTGGTGACGTTAGACCGCGAAATCATCTGTCCGGTGCTCAGTTCCACCTTCACGTCATAAGACTGCGTCAACTGCCCTCGCGGCGTCGATGCACCGCCCGTGGCTGAACCTACGGCCATCTGCAGCAAGAGCGCCATCAGCTGCGGTTCACGGGCGACAATAAAGTTGTAAGTGTGGCTGTGTTTGGACTCAGGCAAATGAACAGTCACGGTCACCGGCGTCATCGCCGGGATCTTGCCGATCACCCCGCCCACACCGCAGGTCGTGTCACGTGTGAGTGTGCCCACCAAATCATCCATGGACCCCAACTTGAAACTCGCATTCAGCGATGCCACCGTTAGCGCTACGGTGCCGTTCGCCATCGGCAGCTCCGCCGTACCGCTGCCCAGAAACGGGTGACCAAAGCCCAGCACCCGGTCTCCAATCACTTCCGTCGCGGTGCCCAGCACCACCAGATTGGCATCACCGGCCACCAACGGCACGATCAGGGTGTCCCCCGGCTTCATCGTCCGGGCTGATGCCGGGCGCGTTGTCGGAAGGCCTGCGGTGGCCGGAGTGTCCATTGAAATCGCACCCGCCCCAGATTCGCCGGCGGGCAGCCCCAGCCGCGTGGTCATCATTTCCATGAACGGCCGTGGAATGTTGCCCGAGTAAATCAAACGGGCCGTGCGCTGCATTCCGGTGACGCCGTCCCCCGACGGGGCATTCAGTAAGTCCGGACTTTGCGGCGGCGACTTCAAACAATCACGTAGCCGCCATGTCGCACCTTCAGACGCATCCGCCACCACGGGCGGCAGGTTGTCGCCGTAAGCCAATGACAACATGTTCTCAATCGGCTGAATGCCCGTGACCGGCTCCTTGGCAAACGGCCAGCCATAGGCCAGCGCCCCTGCCAGCTTCGGCTTTCCCGCACTGTCGTATAGATAGATCGGGCTCCCGCTCATGCCTTGTGCCACACCGAGCAACTGAAAATCTGGCCGGGTCACACGGACGATGAAAATGTCCTGCCCCGGGTTGAAGTTCTTCGCGATGGAGATCACTTCCACCTCAAACTTCTCTGACGCCTGCCCCAGAATCACGGTAACGCCGTAGCCCTTCATCCCCGGCCGCACTTCATCGAGCCCCATGTGGCGTGCAGGGTCAAAACCGGCGGGCCGCGACGTGGTGCTCGGCACCACCGGCGGGATCACTGTCGTTGTCGAGGGGACTTCCGCCGCAGCGGGCATGGCAGTAACGCCCGCCGCCGCGAGGGCACCCACGGCGAGTTTCAAGAATCTGGGCAATCTGTGCTTGGAATACCGCATGCGCTCAAGCGTAACGTCTGCAACGCAGGCTGCGAATGTCGCGGCAAGGTCACGACGGTTTTTACAGGTCGCATCCGGGCGGGGTCCGCCTTTCGTATATCTCTGTGGGTTGGGCAAGGTGGTGAAGTGGTTCCGGTCGCTGGGCCGCCAGGATTGGGATTTTGGACGCGCCCTGTCCGTGATGTAACGTTCACCTGTACCGGACCGGTGGGGAAAGGGTAAACTCTCTTTGCCCGGTCGGAGGAATCGGGCAGCGAACGATTACCTCGTCTCGCTGTCACAAGTTAAGGATGATGCGTTGACGCCAGAACTCCAACTGAGAGCCGAAACGACACTCGGCTACACGTTCAAAAACCCCGCGCTTCTGCGCGAAGCGTTGACGCACGCCTCCATCGCCGAAAGCCGCCTCCACTCGAACGAGCGCATGGAGTTTCTGGGCGATGCCATTCTGGACGTCATCGTCTGCGAGGATATTTACAACCGGTTCCCCCACTTCATGGAGGGGGAACTCACAAAACTGAAATCTGCCGTGGTCAGCCGTCGTGCCTGCGCCGAGGTCTCGCGCGATACCGGCCTGGTTGACCTGCTGATCACGGCAAAAGGCGTCAACGCCCGCGAGGCGATTTCCCCTTCGCTCGCGGCCGCGGTTTACGAGTCGATTGTGGCCGCGATCTATCTGGATGGTGGCTTCGAGCCTGTCAAGCACTACGTTCTGCGCACCATCACCCCCAAGCTCGAACAGATCGCCGCCGACCCCCACCACGAAAACTACAAGGCCGTCCTTCAGCAGCACGCCCAACGCGAATTCGGCAGCCCACCCGTCTATGAACTCCTCGACGAAAAAGGCCCTGATCACAGCAAGTGCTTCGAAGTGGCCGTCATGATCGCCGGCCGCCGTTTCCAATCGGCTTGGGGCCCGAACAAGAAAATGGCCGAACAAAAGGCTGCCCTGCTCGCGTTGGAAGAACTCGGTGTTCTCGAACCCAGAGAGGTTGATGTCGCGATGAACGAGATATCAACCGAAGAAGAGTCATCTGCCGGCAAGTAAGTGCTGGCGCTTTCTCATTGTTCCAGTGTTAGCACGTAGTCGTCATCGTCCGTTGCCGTTGCCTGCAAGTTGAATGCGGTCAGAGACGTTACTTCGGCAGGTTTGACAGCACCGGTTCGCGGGTTGAACCACGACGCCTTGCCCACTGCAAATGGCAACCGCTTGATGGCGACGAGTATGTTCTGTCGAACCGGGCTGTAAATGGCGACAGCAGATTTGCCAGCCTGCACTGCCACCATTTGCCTGTTACCCGGATGCATCTGGTCTACCAGAACGCCCTGGTTCGGCTCGATCGGACCATGTTGCAACAAGAGTTTCCACAGGGCCAGACCGTGTCGAAGTTGCTCGGCTCCCGCCAGCCCCAACGACTCCCTCCACGGCCTCACAGGCTTGTTCACCGCAGGGTTTCGTGCCGGGTCGAAAAACTGCCACATCGCATGGCAACCGTAGGTGTAGCCGCAGGCACCCGCGAGCATCGACCGGTACAACGACTTTCTCACATCATGCGCGCCGAAAAACCCAGAATCATGTACCCACCTTCCATCCGCCATCATCATGATCGGGTGCTCTTCGTAGCACGGCTCGCCATCCAGCGTCGGCTTCGGCGGCTGCAACATCCGGTCGTTGTGAACCATCTGCCAGTTCGGCAAATCGCGCCCCGTGTGGCCCGATTGCATCATGTGAAAGTCCACCCAGTTCTCGTTGTGCACATACTTCGACGAGCTGCACCCACCATTGGGATGAAACGTGATCAGATGTGACCGGCCGACTACAGCCCGAATCCCGTCGGCCATAGCCCGCCAAATCGCCAGGTGCCGTTCCGTCTCAACAGTTCGGTCGCCGCCCAGCACCCAGATCATTCCGTCGGACTTATACCGGGTGGCAAGCCACCTTCCGTAAACGGCTGCATTTTCAGGCGTGAAAATCTCCGGCCCCTCACCCGAGCCCCGGTTCACTTTATCCGCCCACGTGGGCAGCAGGGCAGCAAACATCCCCAGTTCGTTCGCCCGCCGCACAATCAGGTCAATGTGCGTGAAATAGCCCTCATTCGGTTGCGCTGGGTCGTTGCCCTTGAGTACAAAATCTCCCTGCCGGTTCGGCGTAACCAGCCCCCCGAACTCCGAGATCGCACAGAATTGAATCGCATTGAAACCTTGCGCCGCACGCGCCTTCAGGTAGTCCTCTGTCTCGATCCGGTCGAGCCGGTGAGCAAGAGTCCAGGCCGTGTCCCCCAGATAGAAAAAGGGCGAGCCATCTGAATACTCCAGCGTACGGCCATCGGTCGCTACGCGTAACTGCTTCATAACTGTTACTCCAGGATCGAGGCCCACCCCTCATCCGCCGATGCCCAAATCCTTTGTCGTAAACAGCGGCTCGTAATTGATCCCTGCCGCCCGGATGACTTCCTCGCCTCCTTCAAGCCTATCGATCACCGCTACGGCCTTGACAACCTTCGCGCCAGCTTTGGTGAGCGTTTCGTAGGCTTCAACCAACTGCCCGCCCGACGTCACGATGTCCTCCACCAGCAGGACCGTATCGCCCGCCTCCAGCACCCCTTCAATCTGCTTGGTACTTCCGTAATCCTTCTTGGCATTACGAACCAGCACCGTCGGTAATCCGCTCGCCAGGCTGGCCGCAGTCGCCAGCGGCACGGCCCCGAGTTCCGGCCCCGCGATCCGCATCACCCCGGCCGCCTTCGCGTGGTCGGCTAGTAACTTGCCCAGCTCAGCCAGAATGTCCGGCTGGGTCTCAAAGCGATACTTGTCGAGGTAAAAGTTGCTCTTGCGTCCGCTGCGAAGGGTGAAATCTCCGCGAAGCAATGCCACCGCCGCGATCCGTTCCGCAAGTGCCTGTCGATTCATGCCCCCGATCTTCGCGGACGCTGCCAGACCCCGCAACCGGCCATATCTGCTGCCCCCCTAAACCCCTGCCTTTCAAGGCCATAGCCCGTTAGAAACGTGGCCCAATATTCAACTGGCCCGCCCGTCTCGACCGTCTATGATCACGCCGTCGGAAGATAAATCACCCATGAACACCACCTTCGCCAACAACGCAAAAACATTCATTCTCCTCGGCGGCCTTACGGCTCTCGTCATGTTCTGCGGCACGCTCCTCGGCGGCCGCAACGGCATCTGGATCGGCCTGGCCATCGCAGCCGTCACCAACATGGGCGCTTATTTCTTCAGTGCCAAACTCGCCCTGGCATCGGCCGGTGCCCAACAGGTCGGCCCTGATCACCCGCTCTACGGCATCGTCAAGCAACTGGCCGACCGGGCCAACCTGCCCATGCCCGGTGTCTACGTCTCCCCCGAGCAGGCCCCCAATGCCTTCGCCACCGGTCGTAACCCGCAGAATGCCGCAGTCTGCGCCACGCAAGGCCTCCTTGACTTCCTCACTCCCCAGCAGGTCGCGGGCGTGATGGCGCATGAGCTTTCGCACGTCAAGCACCGCGACATCCTCATCACCTCCGTCGCTGCCACGATCGGCGGTGCCATTTCAGCTCTAGGCTACATGTTCATGTGGGGAGGTGGCGGTGATCGCCGTGGCGAAGACGCCCCCAACCCCATTGCAGGTCTTCTCGTCATGCTGTTAGGCCCGCTGGCCGCCGGCCTGATCCAGATGGCCATCAGCCGGCAGCGTGAGTTCGCAGCCGACACGGAAGGTGCCAACCTATGCGGCGACCCGATGTGGCTCGCAACCGCCTTGGAACGCATCCACGCCGGCGCCGCCCGCATTCCCATGGACGTCAACCCCGCCTTCAACTCCATGTACATCGCCGAACCCAAGAGTCTTTCCAACACCATGGCCAGCCTCTTCCAGACCCACCCGCCGCTGGAAAAGCGCCTGCTCAACCTCATCGGCCGCGAATCGACGGAGCTTGTCGGCTAACCCCCGCCTCACGCAGCATGAGCTTGGATGTCGTCCGCCCGAACAGTGGACGTTATCCTGCGGCGATGCTCAAAGGTTTCACCTACCTTCAACGGCCTGGCCTGTGCCTCCTCGGACTGTTCACCCTGTGGACCGTCCCCGCGCTCTCGGCGGCCGATCAGTCGGGGCAGGTCACCATCGGTCGTGCGCGCTTCACCGTTATCACGCCCGAGCTGATCCGTCTGGAGTATGCCCGAACCGGTCATTTTGTTGACGACCCGTCCTGGTTCGCCATCAACCGCACGGCACGCTTCACCAAGGCCACCATCCGGCAAGATGCTGGCACCCTTAGCGTAGATACCGGTTCGATTCACCTCACCTACCACGACACCGGCAAGCCCTTCACCCCGGATAACCTCACGGCCACCATTCGCCGCGACCCGGCTTCGGCCGTCAACTGGCAACCCGGCCAGTCCAACCCCGGCAACCTGGGCGGCACCCTCTGCACGCTCGATGGCGTCAGCAAAGCGGTTCCCTTGGGCGAAGGCATTCTCTCCCGTGACGGTTGGTATCTCCTGGACGACTCACACTCCGGCTTGTTCACCGCCGACTGGGTCCGCTCTCGCCCGGATGAGGGCAATCTCGACTGGTATCTGTTCGGTTACGGCGCTAACTATCGTGCAGCGCTTGCCAGCCTCACCACGGTTGGTGGGCCCATCCCACTGCCCCGTAAGTATACGCTGGGAATCTGGTTTTCCCGCTACTGGGAGTTCACGGGCGAAGGGTTCAAACAGATCGTTGAGGAATATGCCAGTCATGGCTTCCCGCTTGACGTCCTGGTGATGGATATGGGCTGGCATCTCAATGCGGTCTCCGCCAGCCTCGAAAAGAAGGTCAACACTTGGACGGGCTACACCTGGGATAAGGCCCTGATCCCCGACCCTTCCGCCCTGCTGGCGTGGCTGCATCAACAAGGCCTCCATGTCACCCTCAACGATCACCCGGCCGAAGGTGTACAGCCCCACGAGGAAATGTACGCAGACTTTATGCGTGCCATGGGCCAAGACCCTGGCACTGGCAAGACCATTCCATTCGATGCCGGCAGCAAACCCTACCTCGACAAGTTCTTCGCCTTCACCCACGCACCCCGTGAAAAAGAAGGCGTCGACTTCTGGTGGCTCGACTGGCAGCAATACCGCAAAACACGCAGCATCCCCGACCTCGACAACTTGCGGCTTTTGAACTGGTACAACTATCAGCGCACCGCCACCGCCAACCAGCGCGGCGAATCTTTCAGCCGCTGGGCTGGCTGGGGCGATCACCGCTACCCGATCCACTTCAGCGGCGATGCCGACACCGGCTGGAAAATGCTCACCGCAGAAGTTCCCTTCACGTCCACCGCCGGCAATGTCGGGGCCTTTTTCTGGTCGCACGATATCGGCGGGCACATGGGCGGCCGTAACGAAGAGTCTTATGCGCGCTGGTGCCAGTTCGGCGCCCTCTCCGCCGCACTGCGCTCTCATTCCACCCACGATGCCACCACCGACCGCCGCCCCTGGAACTACCCCGATTGGGCTCAGGCATCCATGAAGGAGAGCTTCGGCCTCCGCTCCCGCCTCATGCCCTACCTCTACTCCGCTATGCAACGGGCCGCCACGGAGTCCGTTCCATTCCTCCGTCCCCTTTACATCGACTTCCCGACCACGGAAACCGCCTACCACCAGTCACAGGAATTTCTCTTCGGCGATCAACTGCTGGTCGCCCCCATCTCCTCTCCCGGTGTCGGCCCCCGCCGAATAGCCGCACAATCCGTCTGGTTCCCCCCCACTGCTGACGCATGGTTCGACTTTTTCACCGGCGAACGCTTCAACCCCGGAGAACATGCAGTCGCCACTGCGCCCATCGATTCCTTCCCGCTCTACGTCCGCAGTGGCATCCCCCTTCCCATGCAGCCCTTCACCCAGCGTCCCGGCACCGCCCCGCTCAAGACCCTCACCCTCCGCTGCTATCCAGGCCGCGAAGGCGTCACGGGCACGACCACCCTTTACGAAGACGATGGCCTCACCACCGCCTATCGATCCGGCCAATCCGCCATCACGCCTCTCTCCTACATCCGTCACAACGACGACATCACCGTCACAGTCGGAGCGACCACCGGCACCTTCACCGCCCAGCCCCAGACCCGGGCCATCATCATCGAACTCCCCTGCACGCAAGCTGGCGCGACGTGTGCGGGTGCCGATCTCACCTACGAGCCCGCCACCTTCACGACGCGAGTTTCGCTTCCCGTCGCCCCTATCGGGTCGCAACGCACCGTCACCATCCACGCCAAAGAAATGCCCCAGAATCAAGTCAACTCCACCGCCATCGACTCCCGGCTGCAAAAGCTGCTCGGCCAACCCTTCGCCCGATGGGCCGCGTCCGAAGAATCAAAGAGTGCTGGCCCGGCCCTTCTTTCAATGGTCTCCGCAGTTAGGGGTGTCGCCCTGCTCCCGGTCAATCAACACCCGTATGCGCTCGGCGATAAGACCGCGGTCACCTACTTCCATAACCACCACACCTTGCCTGAATCACTCACACTGACCATCGCCGATCAGGCCCCCCGCACGTTGACCATCACGGCCGGCCAGCCTGTCGCCACCTCACCGCAGACAACACCTCACCCCCTGACACTTACCGTCCCGGTCTCGCTTTCCGGCTTGCCCGATAACCTCCCCGTCCTACACGCCTCTTTTTCCCGGTCCCTTCCTCCTTCCGCCAACCTCGCCACGAAAGCTGTCGCCGAGGCTTCGACCGGCGATGGCAAACGCGCAATCGACAGTTCCATCGACGGTTATCCCGGCGACCAATCGTGTGAGTGGGTCACAACCCACGAAAAAGCCAACGCTTGGATCAAGCTCACTTGGCCCGCCCCCACCGCCATGAACCGTGTTCTCCTTTACGACCGGCCGAACCTCGCTGACCAAGTCGAATCCGGCACCCTCGAATTCAGCGACGGCACTCGCATAGACGTTCCGTCCCTCCCCAACGACGGATCGGAACCCGGCGTGATTACTTTCCCCAACAAAACCTGCACCTGGCTCAAGTTCACCGTCACCCAAGCCAGCCAAAAAACCGAGAACATCGGCCTCGCCGAACTGGCCGTCATGAACGAAACCAAACCGTGATCTTTTCCAACTTTCGTAAAGCTGCTCAGTCGCCGCCGTCGCTGCGATTTTTGGCAATGAACGACCGATAATACGAACTATGCCACCATTGAAAGCATCTGTAACCAAACTCACGATGGCTGCCGTCGCGCTTCTTGCTGTTCAGGTCGCCCGGGCTGGTTCCCTAGACGCAGATATCGACAGAATCCTCTCTGACAAGGCACTCGCCAAAGCCCATGTCGGCGTCGCCGTGGCAAAACTGGGTTCCACCGTAGGACAGCCCCAATTTGTCTACCGCCACAATTCCACCGATCCCCTGACCCCCGCAAGCAACCTGAAAGTCGTCACCACAAGCGCCGCCCTCGCCCGCCTTGGCCCGGCCTTCAAATACCGCACGACCCTCGCGCTACACGGTACCGAACTCGTCCTCGTCGGCGACGGGGACCCCACCCTAGGCGACCCGGAACTCCTCGCAGGCACCGAGTGGCAGGTCGACACCGTCTTCGCCAAATGGGCCGAAGAGCTCAAAGCCAAGGGCATCACCTCCCTCTCCAGCGTCTCCATCGATGACAGCGTCTTCGATCAGAACTTCGTCCACCCCAGCTGGCCCGCCAATCAGCGCGATCAGCCCTACCTCGCCGGCGTCAGCGGCCTCGCCTTCAGCTTCAACTGCCTCAAAATCGTGGCCAAGGCCGGCACGAGCGGCGTAACGCTGTCCTCCACCCCCGCCACCCGCTACGTCTCCCTCGTCAACAAGGTGGCCGTGGGTAAAAAAGACGCCATTGGCGTCATCCGCCCTGAATCCACCAACGAGATGACTGTCGCCGGCGAAGTCCGCCGCGGCGTTGATCAGGCCGTGACCGTCCCCGTCTACGACCCCGCTCTCTATTGCGGCACGGTGCTGGCCGAAACCCTGGCAAGGAACGGCATCACCGTGTCCGACCCCGTCGTCAAACGCCGCCCCGGCGTCCGTATCAGCCGCCCCGGCCAATCCGCCTACGCCCTTGCCCAAGGTTGGACCGCCGTCAGTGTGTATGAAACCCCGCTCACCACCGTGCTGGGCCGTTGCAACAAAGACTCCGCCAACCTCTATGCCGAGTCCCTCTGTAAACGCCTTGGCGCCCTCGCCACCGGAACGTCTGGCAGCTGGACCAACGGCACCGCTGCCGTTGCCGCCTGGGTTCACAGCCTCGGCGTCCCCACCGATCAACTCTCCCTCGACGACGGCTGCGGACTCAGCAAAAACAACCGCATCAGCGCCGAAGCCATGGTCAAGATCCTCGCTGCAGATTACGCCTCAGCGCCCGCCGCCCGCGACGCCTTCGTCTCCAGCCTCTCGATCGGCGGCGTGGATGGCACCCTCACCAAACGCTTCCGCGACAACCTGAAGGGCCGCGTCTTCGCCAAGACCGGCTTCATCAACAGCGTCAGCACCCTTTCCGGCCTGGTCAAAACCCAATCCGGAGACGTGTACGCCTTCAGCATCCTCATCAACGGCGTGCCCGGCGGTGTCAAACCCCTGCAAGACAAAATCGTCACAGCGATTGATGCCTCGACGAAATAACCCCGTCTCGATATATTTGTATTCTGTTAGTACCGCTCGGTAGGATACTGAGCGTCATGCGAAAGGATTCGCAAACACCATGACCAATGCCACACGGATGTGGGCCGGATTCATCATCCCCTTCGCCATCTTTTCGTTGCTCCTACTCCTCGGCGGCTGCGCCTCCGGACAGTCGGTCGTCGAGAAGACCAACAAACTCGTCACCCCCGGCCACGGCTTCACCGAGCTTCAACTCGCCGACGGCCGCAAGTTTCACGTCTTCGTCCCCGCCAACTACTCCCCCAGCCAGCCCGCCCCCACCATCGTCTTCCTCCACGGCTTGGGCGAATCCGGCTCCGACGGCTTCAAAAACCTCTCGGTCGGCCTCGGCCCGGTCATCTCTGAACAGGCCGATAAGTTCGGCTACCTCACGATCTTCCCGCAATCGACAGGCAGTTGGGAATACGGCTCGGAAGACGTCAAAGACGCCCTCGCCAGCATCGACCTCACCGCCACCAAGTACAACATCGACCCCAAACGCATCCACCTGATGGGCCTCAGCACCGGCGGTCAGGGCGTCTGGACCGTTGCCGCCACCGACCCCAACCGCTTCGCCAGCCTCTTTGCCATGTGCGGCTGGGGCTTCACCGAGGCCGTCCCCAACATCAAGCGCATCCCCACGTACATCGTCCACAACTCGATGGACCCGCTGGTCTTCACGGTCAACTCCGACACGATGGCGTCTAAGCTGAAAGAAGCTGGGGCCGATGTCACCTACGTCAAATACGGCGCCCTCGGCCACGATTGCTGGAGCCGCGCCCTCTCCGACCCCGCCTCTTTCGAGTGGCTGGCCAAACAACACAAGCCGTAAGCCACCCCACGGATTCGCGTCGCAACCGCGCCGGACTCCCACATTCCCTTCGGGCTCCCGCCGTGCGGAGGGCCAACTTCCCCCACCAGACATATCAAAGCCTTGCCTTTTTCTGGCGAAGAAAGTCAAACAGTCAGTTAGATTGCGTCATCCAGTGGTATAGTCCTCGGCGTATCGATTGCCAATACGCCCTTTGAGAGGGGCCGTGGCCCGCCTGCCGTCCTCGCCTTGTTACTGCACACACCCATTGGAGTCCGCTAGATGAGCCAAGGATTAACGCGTCTGAAGAGTCAATGGGCTCCCTGGGTCTTGGTTGCGGCCGTCGGTTGCGGCCCGGTCATGCGCGCCCAAGCCCGCCCGTCACCCGTCCCGGCCATCAACGCGCCCTTCGGAAAACTCTGGACAACCACCTTTAACGACAACTTCAACACTGGCGAAAATCTAAATACGAAGTGGAACTACGAAACCGGAGGCGGCGGATGGGGCAATGGCGAGTCTGAGGTCTACACCAACACCTCGGCCAATTCTTTCATTAAGACCGATGCCACCGCTGCCAGCGTCGCCGACTCGACCGACAGCGCCTATACCGCCAACTCTGTCCTGAACATCCGCGCCATCGGAACCAAAGTCGGCGCCAATACCAACTGGACATCCGCCCGGATGACCACCTCCAACAAATTCAACCAGGCCTACGGGGTGTTCGAGTTCCGCGCCAAGATGCCGAACATTGCCACGGTCAACGGTCTCTGGCCAGCCCTCTGGGCCATGCCCCAGACAAGCCACTACGGCTCCTGGCCCGAATCCGGTGAGATTGACGTCATGGAGTGCAAGGCCAACGGCGTCGTCGGCAGCACCATCCACGCCGGAGCGAACCCGAATCAGGACACCTACGTCACCCGCAACTACACCTTCCCCGCAGGCCAAAGCGCTGCAGGCTGGCACACGTATGACGTCCTCTGGCAGCGCCCTGCCGCCGGCGGCAAGCTCTTCACCTTCTACGTCGACGGCATCGCAGTCGGCTCGTCCATCTCCAGCGGCCTGCCCCTCCCCGGCACCGACCCCACCAACATCGATGCCCCCTTCGACCAGCCATTCTTCATGATCATGAATCTGGCGATCGGCGGCGCGTACACGGGCTACGTCATCCCGGCCGCTGGCACATACGACATGGAAATCGACTATGTTCGCGCGTTCCAACCTTCCGGCTTCGTGCCTGACACCGGCAGCACCGGCGGTGGCCTGGCAGCGGCCCTGCTGTTGGGCGTGCGTCGCGGCCGACGCGAAGTTTAGCCGGTCGTTACTTGGCCATCGCCGGCGTGGGCTGCGCCATCGTTGCCAGTTCATCTTCCGGATGCCACCCGGTCTCGCGTTCGATCCGTGATGTATCGATCATCCCGTGTAGCTCGGACAACGGCTTTTTCAGCGGAACATTTGGATAAAATCTGGCAATCAACTCTTGCGGCGTGAGTTTGATCAGGGGCGATCGTGCAGCCGGCATGTAACAGCGATAACCGGGCAAGTCGGTTCGCAGAATCTTTTCAATCAGCCGCGCAACATCGCGTGAGGTGACATACGCGAAGCATTCATCCAGCAAGGCATGGCCACCCTTGGCTTGCGCTGTGTAGTGCTTGCAAGAGTTGGCGAACCATCCGGTCGACATGGTCACCGGCAACCGCAACGCCACCGCCTGCATCGGCTTGATCCGCTTGAGGTCCGGCCGCGAGAAGTAACGCAGCATCTGCTCGGCCGCCGCCTTGGACAGCGAATAGGGGTTCCCCGGATTGGCCGGCACGTCGCCGTCCAACGGCAAGTACGGCAACTGGGAAGGGCCGTCGCCCTCGGGGTGATCATGCGTCATGACGCGTTCGGCATTGATCGTCTGAACGCTGCTGGCGAATACGACCTTCTTCACGCCCAGCTCGGCGGCCGCTTGAAACACGTTGAAGTTGATCGTGCAGTTGTGGCCGTAGACCGTCTGGTGATCCGGCGCCGCGTGCATGTTAGGGATATTGCCCAGATGGACAATGGCCTGCACCGGCCCGGTGCCGTCGTCGATCAAGTTGTAGACGGCCTCACGATGGACCAGATCGGCCACCACCAGCCGGGCAGGCAGGTCGCCGCGGCCGCGACGATCCGTCAGCCGGAGGTTGAATCCTGCGGCGTGAAGGTGGCGTACGACCTCGGACCCAACGTTTCCGGCCGCCCCTGTGATCAAGACTTTCATCGGTGCTTCGTCCATGTCGCCCGCATGTTAGGCGAACTGCGGAAATTCTCGCCCCCCCACCATCACATCGCCTGCATGCGGGGGTTGATGAAAACGTTGTCATGGCCCGGCACGATGAGATCAGCGATCTCATAGGCCTCCGCCAGAGACTCCTTGGCTTTGCCCAGATCAACGCTCTCCTGTAAGACCTGCCCGGCCAGAAAGTGCTCCAGCGTCGGTACCGCATCGCCAGCGACCAGCGTCGTCATCGTCGCCGTGTTCACCAGCATGCCGCACGTGCCCGGCGTAAACCCCGGCAATGGGAACAGGTCCAGACCTTTGACCAACGAATCATCCGCTGGCTGGACCCGCTCCAGAATCCGCTGCCAGCCGCGCAGGGGAGCTTCCAGATCGGCATCCCCCTCGGCGGCCTCGAACTGCCGGTCTAACTCGGCGTGGGCGTAGGCGATCTCCGGCTCATGGGCCAGCAGTCGGGCCTTCTCGAACGCGTTGGCCCCACCGACGTGGGCTGGGCGAAGGTTGGTGAAGAAAATGGTATCCACGGCATCGCCATCGAGGCCCGACCGCTCTTGAAGGCGGGCGGCGATGATGGCCGGGGGTAACCCCGGGTCCACCAGAATCGTGCGGTTGTGGCCTCTGATCAGGCTGGTCGTCGCGTGGGGCGTACGGAGGGCGACGGTCTCGTTCCAGAGCCGATTTTTGCTGAGGGTGCCGATACTGATGATGTCGATGCGGAGGGAGGACATGACGGGACACACTATCTCGCTACCATTCCGTCGGCCACGATGAACCCAAAAGAACTCCGAAACCGTGTTGATTGCCGCGCTCCGCTAACCGCGATGGGCCTGAGTGCGTTCTTACTGTTGCTTGTGGGTGGTGGTGGAGGTGGTGGTTGTGCTGCCAATGGCACATCGTCTGGTGGTGCACTGGGGCAGTGGCGGGGTGCCGGGCCGGATACGCCGACTTCTGTCCGGCGGACACCGTGGTCGTATCAGGGGCATGCCGGGCAATTGAGCACGACGCCACACTACGCCATTTACTCGACGGTTCAGAATCCAACCGTCGAGGCTGAGTTACCCGCGGTCATGGAGACCGCGCTCAGCCAATACCGGCTGCTGACGCCGGGGCTGGAGTTTCGGGGCGAGCCGATGCCGTGCTACGTGTTTGGAAGTCGTGGTGAATGGATGGACTTCACCCGCCGCACGACGGGCGGCGATGCACAGCTTTATCTGGCTATCACTCGCGGCGGGTACACCACGGGCGACAAATACGTGGCCTATCTGGTGGGTGAGAAGGAGACGATCTCGGTGGCTTGCCACGAGGGTTGGCACCAGTTCTGTGCCCGGCACTTTAGCGGCCGCCTGCCGCCGTTTTTGGAAGAAGGCTTCGCCTGCACCTTTGAGACCGTGCGTTTTGAAGACGGCAAGCCACAGATCAATACCACCATCAACGGTCTGCGTGCCCAGCAGTTGCGGAAGTCATCCGAGAATGGCGCTCTGTGGCCGCTGCGGGAGTTGTGTCAGTTGCATGCGGGGATGGTGGTCAATCGTCCCGGCCCACGGATCGAGGCGTTTTATGCACAGAGCTGGGCGTTTGCGAGGTTTTTGCAGGAAGGGGCTGGGGGTAAGTACCGCCCGGCACTGCAGCGGCTCATCGGCGACCTGGAGCGCGGGTCGGTTCAGGACTCAACCGGCAGCCATACATCAGCCCGTGGGCCGTGGCTGCCCGGTGCGGCACCCATTCTGCTGGAGCGGTACCTTGGTGCGTCGTTGGAGGACGTCGACGCTGAATTCCGTGTGTTTGTGAAGCAGGTTGCTTATGACGAGTTTGCCAGGCATTTTCAGCCGTAAGCCTATTTCGCAAAAGAAGATGCGCCCCGTCTTGCCACCCCGGCCCGCGGCTGAAAGAATGTCCCACCCATGTACCGAACGTCCGTCATTGCAGTCCACACGTTTCGCGAAGTCCTGAGCCAGCCCATCTTCAGCCTTTTGCTGGTGCTGGGTGCGGTGGTCATCTCGATTTTCGGGGCGCTGCCGTTCTTCACATTTGGCGAAGACACGCTGATGTTTAAGAGCGTGTCGATCGACATCGTCGTGTTGTTCGTGCTGGTCGGGACGCTGTTCGCCACGAGCAAGTCGATCTTTGAGGAGATCGAAGACCGGACGATGTTGACCTTGATGAGCAAGCCGCTGGCGCGGTGGGAAGTTATTGCAGGTAAGTATTTTGGGATTATCGCGGCGGCGGGTGTGTCGGTCGTGTTGCTCGGTCTGGTCATGACGCTGGCGATGTGGATCCGAGTGCCGGTGGACTATCAGATCCGGTCGGCGTCGCTGGATGAGGTTGAGAACCGCAGGCTGGCGGCTTTGCGGTGGATGCACATGTCGGGCCTGTGGCCGCAACTTTTGCTGAGCTGGATGTCGGTAAGTGTGCTGGCGAGCATCGGAGTCGCTTTGTCGACGCGGTTCAGCCTGGTGGTGAATCTGCCGGTGGTCATCCTGATTTACATCGCGGGCAACCTGACGCGGTTTCTGCTGGGTCCGCAGACGGTGCTGGATAGTTCGACGCCGATGGTGGTCAAGGGCATTGCCTACAGCCTGTCGGCGGTACTGCCGTTTCTGCAGGCGTTTGACCTGCGCGACTGGACCTTGCTGAGCACGATTGTGCCGAGTGCCAAGCCTTCCGCCGCCGGTTTGGCGCGGCTGGCGGACATGCCGGGCAACATTACGCTGGGCTCCATCTGGACCGGGGTTGCGGCGGCTGGGGCTTACGCTTTGGCCTACGTCACGTTTGTGCTTTCGGTCGCGTTACTCTTCTTCCGTAACCGCGAGCTGGGCGGCAGCGAGGGCTGATGCGGCGCTCGGGGTTGGCGGGTTGAAGATCACCTTCGGCTCGACAGATTTGCCGAAAGCCGCGGAGGCGTAGGCTGCGTCCATCAGTGCGGCCATGACTGCGATTTCGTTCAGGCACACGGCCTTGCTGATGCGGCCGGCGATGACTTCCTTCACGTGCCGCCAGAGGGCAGGGTGGCCGGTGACTTTGGGTGTTTTGAGAACGACGGGCGTACTGGTGCCGTCGGGCTGAAAGTCGCGGGAGAGGGTGGGTCCGGCCGGGGTGTAAAGATCCAGCCCTGCTTTGTTGCCGACGATGCGGGAACTCACTCCTTGGGCGGATTTGCTGATATTCGCGGCCCACGCGACAGACACCTCGGCCGATGCGCCATTTTCGAAGCGGATCAGCAATGATGCGGCGTCTTCCACATCGTTTCCTGACAGGGCCAGTTGCTGGTGTGTGGCGGCCATGACGGAGGTGATCTTGGACTGCCCGAACAATCGCCAGGCGGCTGCCACTAGGGGCAGGGCCAGGTCGGTCAGTGCGCCGCCGCCGCTTGAATCTTTGCGGCCGTACCAGCCCGCTGTGGTGCCGGGAAGAATGGCACCCTTGGGCGTTCCCCGGACGCGCAACCAACTGGCCCGCAGGTGGTAGGGGACGCCGAGCATTCCGCGAGAGACCGCCGCCAAAGCGGCGAGATCACCGGCTGAAAACGCCCGGGCATCGGCCAGTACGAGTGACAGTTTGTCGTATTTCTGCCCGAGACGAATGAGTGAGCGTGCGGATTTCAGGTCGGGTGTGGCCGGTGTTTCAAGCACGACATGCTTGCCCGCCTTCAGGGCCAAAGCCGTTGCGGGAAGGTGCAGGACGGTGGGGACGCAGACCGCGACCACGTCTACGGCTGTGTCTTTGCAGAGGGCTGCGAAGTCGGCGTGTTTGTGTGCTTCAGGGGCCAGTGCCGCAGCGGCTTCGAGGCGAGCCGGTGTGGCATCGGCTAGGGCCGTGATGCGCATGCCGCCCGCGCCCAATACGCCTTTTAAGTGTGCCACACCTGCCGGCCCACACCCCGCTATGCCAACTCGTAAGCCCTGCGCCACTGGTCTGTCCTCCGTGTTCATCGCGACGGTTGCCCGCCCGTGGATGCTTACCCAAACTTCCAATGTTCGGGGTATTAGAGAGCACGATAAGACCTGCGCGCCCAGCCCGCCAACCTCTGCTACGATTTGGCCAGCCATGGCAACGCCCACGCGCGACCAGTTTGTCCGTCAACTCATCGAGATGATCCACGCGCGCTTTCCGCTGGTGAAGGTCAGCCGGGCCGAACAGGCTTTCAGCCTTCGCCTGAACGGAAATGTCGCAAGTCTGGAAAATCTGTATCGCATTCACAACTTGCACCCCAAAGAATTCAAACACCATGCTGAGCGATGGGTGGTGGAGATGCTGCGGGTGGGCGAGGGCATGCCGGATGACCCGACGGATTTTGAAAGCACGAAAGACCGGATCTTTCCCGCGATTTTGCCGGATGCTTTTATCGCCACTTTGGGGACGTCGATCGTCAGCCAGCCGTTGATGAATGGCGTGCACATCGCCTACGCGCTGGATCACGACCGGACGATCAGCTACCTGCCGCAGTCGGTCTTCGAAGACTGGGGAATGGAACTTGATGCGGTGCACGAGACTGCGCTGGAAAACTTGGTGAAGAAGTCACACCAGATCAACGCGCATGCGGCCAAGGATTCGGAAGACCGGGTCAGTTTGATCTTGTTTCAGACGATGGACGGCTATGACGCGGCCCGTATTTTGTTGCCTACGCTTCACGAGCGGCTGAAGGGGATGCTGGGGTCGCCGTTTTGTGCGGGTATTCCCAATCGCGATATTCTGCTGTGTTTCCGCAGCGACGACGAAACGGTGGAGCGTTTGAAGAAACAGATCGGGCGGGACTTTCGGCAACAGCCGCACCAGATAACTTCCGACTTGTTTTTGATTACGCCGGACGGCATAGCGCCGCACAACTGATCGGTCATGGAGGTGGAAATGAAACTTGGCGTCTGTGTCCCCTTTAAGCTGTGGTCGGTTGCGAAATCGGCTGCGGGTGGGGCGTTTGATTTTTATGAAGAGAATGCCCAGACAGTCTTTCAGGCAGAGAAGGTAGATTGGGTGCCGCCGACTGATCTGGCCCCGGTGTTCAGCCTGAACTGCATGGTTCCGGGCGGGCTGAAGGTGACGGGTCCGGCCGTGGATATTGGGAAGTTAGAGACGTACTGCAAGTCGCTTTTCACGCGGGCGAGCGCGGCTGGGGTCAGGACGATTGTCTTCGGAAGTGGCGGGGCGAGGCAGGTTCCGGGCGGTTTTGATTACGCACGTGCCACCTCCCAGATCGTGGAGTTTCTGGCGGCTGTCGCGCCGCTGGCAGAGCGTGCGGGAATCACGATTGTCGTGGAGCATTTGCGCCCGGCGGAGTGCAACATCCTGACTACTGTTGCTGAGGCAGCGGCGGTGGTGCGGCGGGTGAACCATCCGGCCGTGCGGTTGCTGATGGATTGTTATCACCTGTGGGATACGGCCGAGCCGTTGGCGAGTTTGGCGGCGGTTGTGCCGCTGGTGCATCACGTACATCTGGCGGACGCGGCGACGCGCACCGCGCCCGGGTTGACGGCCCCGTCGGCAAAGTCGCCGAGTGATTACGGGGCGTTTTTTCGGCTGTTGAAAGCTGGCGGTTACGCGGGGCCGTTTTCGATTGAGGCGACGAATTTTGATGTGGCGAAGGATGGCGCGAGGGTGAGTGAGTTTTTGCGGGGTGCTTGGGCGGCCGTGTAGACGTGGGTCGTGGCCTTGCAGGCAATGGCAGTGGGAACAGGGGCCGAAAGCCCTGTGGCGTGGCTTGATAGCGACATTTCGCCCCATGTTCTCTGTCCGGGTGTGCTGTATCTCGCGGCCCTCCCTGCCGATAAACTCTTTGACCCCTCAACGCCCTCGCCCCCGCCTAAGCTAGTGTCATCAGGAGCCACGACCATGCAGATGAAATACCGCCTTATGACCCCCGGCCCGACGCCCATTCCCGAGCCGGTGCTTCTGGAACTGGCCAAGCCGATCACCCACCATCGCACGGAGGGGTTCCGTAAGACGTTCTCGGAAGTGCAGACGCTGCTGCAGTACGTCTTCCAGACCGCCAGCGTTGTTCACACCATCACCGGCAGCGGCACGGCCGCCTACGAGGCCGCGCTGACCAGCAGCGTTAGGCCCGGCGGCAAGGTGCTGAACGTCACTAATGGTAAGTTCGCGGAACGCTGGGCGATCATGGCCAAGACCTTTGGGCTGGAAGTGACCGAACTGAAAGTGGAGTACGGGCTGCATGTGACGCCTGCGCAGATTGCGGTCGAGCTTGACAAGCAAAAGTACGATGCTGTTGCGTTGGTTCATTCCGAGACCTCCACCGCAACCGCCTGCGACCTGGCCGGAATCGCGGCCGCCGTTCGGAAGCATGGCGACACGCTGCTGATGGTCGATGGCATTACCAGTATCGGCGCGTTGCCGTTCAGGATGGACGAGTGGGGCGTGGACGTGGCGATCACGGGCAGCCAGAAGGCCCTGATGCTGCCGCCGGGTTTGGGGTTTGTGGCCCTTAGTCAGCGGGCGCGTGCGGCGGTCGCGGCGAACACCGGGGCGAAGAGCTTCTACTTCGACCTGAAGAAGTACGAGAAATCCATCACCGATGCTGATACGCCCTTCACCCCGGCCAACACGCTGATCGAAGCACTGGCTGTGTCGCTGCGGATGATCAAGGCCGAGACCATCGAAACTGTAAACGCACGGACGGCCCTGAATGCTGCCGCCTACCGCGCCGGTGTCATGGCGCTGGGTCTGAAGGTGTTCAGTAAGTCGCCTTCCGATTCGGTCACGGCAGTGCTGTATCCGACGGTGAATGGGGCGGTGATCACTGATAAGGACTACCGCGGGACGCTTCGCAAGACGTTCAATGTTCATGTGGTGGGCGGGCAGGGTTCTATGGAAGGGACGCTGTTTCGTGTGAACCACATGGGCCATACCGACCCGTTCGAGGTGGTGGCGATGCTAAGCGCGATTGAATTGACGCTGGCGAAGTTGGGGTATGCGGTCACGCCGGGAACGGGTGTTGCGGCGGCGCAGAGGATTATTGCAGCTGCTTTGTAGGGTCGCTCGCAGAGTTCGGTTGGACCCGCTTCGAACTGCTAAACCAACTTCACTTGGCCGCTGACTACATCCGCCAGCAAAAGTCTCTGTTGCACCGCCCCAAACACGCCGGGCTGACCGGCTTCATCCACTAGCACATTGATCTCTGTTCGCATGCCGTAAGTCGTTCCCCCCACGTTGTTGCCCGGGACACCATACAGCCCCGGTTCGATGCTGAAGCAGGTTCGCGGCAGGATCGGCCGGGTGTCGGTGGTTTCGAAGCCGTCCATGTTGACGCCGTCGCCGTGGGTCATTTGGGTGATGCTATGGCCGGTGCGGTGGACGAAATACTGGCCAAGACCGGCTGACTCCAGCACGGACCGGCAGGCTGCGTCGACATCGCAGCCGCGGACGGTTTTGCCAGCCGAAAGATTTTCCTTGACACATGAAAGCGCGGCGTCGCGGGCTTTCATGGTCAAGTTGAATAGCTCCACATACCGAGCGTCCACGGTCGCGCGGTCGCCCACCCAGCCACACCACGTGATGTCGTACACGACTGCATCGGGCTTATCGAAGCGGGCCCACAGATCGATCAGCAGTGGCTGGCCGGCGATGATTTCTGTTACGGGTCCGTGTTCCGGAGAATAGTGCGGGTTGGCGGCGTGTGCCCCAACTGCCACGATGGGCGGATGACCGACCGCCAGCAATCCCTCTGCTGTGAAACGGTCGACAATGAACTGCTGCACCAGTTGCTCGGTGATTTTCCGCCCGGCGTGCAGCTCGCTGGCCACACGGGCGAAGGCTTCATCCTTGATACGCTGGACCACTACCCCGGCGGCCCTGTGCGATTCCATTTCCGGCTCGCTCAGCCGCCCTTGAAACTGGGCGACCAGATTGGCCGACGATACCGGCACCACGCCCAACCCGCGCAGCCGGTCCAGCGTAGCCGCATCAATCACGCAGAGTGTCGGCAGATTCTCAGCCCACTGAACGGCGACCTTTTTGTAGCCAGCGAACAAAGCAGCAAACGCCGCCTGATGCTCCGGCCAAGGGCCGTAAAATCTGGTCTCACCGGGTAACTGGTCGAGCACCGTCGGCTCGACACGGCTGACCAATTTCACGGCGGGGCCTTGCTTTGGCACGAGGTAATACCACCGCCGGCTGGGAGCCACGTCCTTCAAGCCCAGTAGAGACCATGCAATCGGGTCGCGTTTACGGAAGTCCGCGAATAGCCATGCATCGGCCTCGCTGCTCGACAGGGCTGCTTGCAAGGCTTCCACACGCGAATGATTCACAGGGTCTCCAATTTCTTCGCCAGCTCGCGCTTTAGCACCTTGCCGGTCGGGTTCTTGGGTAGTTCTGTTTCCAGATAGACCTCACGAGGGGTCTTCCAGTTCACAAGTCCCTTGGCGGTGCAAAACTCACGTACAGCTGTCGCAGTGATTTCCACACCATGCGTTGCAGCGACAAACGCCACCACCACTTCGCCCCGTGAAGGGTCTTTCTTGCCCATGACCGCGACCTCCGCCACGCCCGGCATGGTGGCGATCAGTTCTTCCACCTCGCGCGGGTAGACCTTTTCTCCGGCCACGATGATCAGGTCCTTTTTCCGCCCCGTGATGAACACATACCCGTCGGCGTCAATATGCCCCAGATCGCCGCTGCGGAAAAAGTGCTTCTCTCCGATGTTGCCAAACGCCTTGGCGGTTTCTTCGGGCAAGTTCCAATACGAAGGACAAACCATCGGTCCGGCAAGTAGTAGCTCACCGGTTTGCCCGGTGCCGAGCTTTTGGCCGTCATCGCCTTCGATCCTTACCGCGGTCCCCGGGACGGCTTGCCCCACGCTGCCTGCCCGGGCCTTGGCTGGCGAGTTAAAGCACAAGGGACCACAGGTCTCGGTCAATCCATAACCTTCAAGGATCGGCTTGCCGAAGCGCTGCTCAAACCCTTCGCGTACGGCGGCCGTCAGCGGCTCGCCACCGCTCAGAGCGGCGTAAATGCTGCTGAAGCCCTCGGCCGTGGCGCTCTTCAGCCGCAGCATCGCGGCATACATGCTGGGGACGGCAGCCATCACGCCGACATTATATTTTTCGATCACCTTCGCAACCGCCACCGCGCTAAACCGGGGGTGATAGACCGCAGTACTGCCGAGCGATATCGGTGCCAACATCGTCGCGGCCATGCCGGTGCTATGAAACAGCGGGAGGACGCCGAAGAAAACGTACTCTTCCTTGAGTTCTGCGTGGGTGATGTTGGCGTCGATGCAGCCGTGCCAGTTGCCATGGGTCTGTACGACCCCTTTGGGCAGGCCGGACGTCCCGCTGGTGTACATCAGGCAAGCCTCGGCTGAGGCCGGCTTTTCGGAGGGCGCAGTTGCGGGCACGCTGGCAGCTACTTCGCCAATGTCCAGAATACGGAGACCCGCCTGCGTCAGCATCGGGCCGAACTTTTCTTTGAACGCGCCGCCCGTGACCACGCAATCCACACCGCTGTCGGCGAACACATGCGCAATTTCGCGCGGTCCCATGAGAAAGTTGACAGGAACAACGGACTTGCCAGCAGCCAGAATTCCATAGAAACCGATCACAAACCCGGTTCCGGTCGGCAGTAGCAGGGCCACGCGCGGTCTGGTCGTCGCCGCTGCAATCACAGAGCCCAAACCCATCGCCGCGCCACACAACTGCCGATAGGTTAAGCTGACCGAACGACTACCCCCACCATCCCCACCATCCCCATGCCCATCCACTTGCTCCCCAATCACGTCATCGACCACAGCGGACTTCTCGGGCATCCGTTGTGCGTTGTTCAGCAGCGGCCGCAGCAGCATGGGTCTCCTTGGTGGGGCGGGGTGTCAGGGGCGCGGCGCAGTGTAAAGCCGGGGGCCGTTCTCGGCGTTATTTTGGCGATTGCGGGTTGCGCTGCCAAAAATTCTCCCGGGCTTGACAGCGGTTTTTCAGCCCTTGCGGTCCGGAACTATCCGACCGCCCTGGCCGCGTCGGACGACTACCTTCAGAAAACACCGGGCGGCCCGCAACGGGCCGAAGCCCTCTACCTGCGCGGTCGGGCCTACGAAGAACGCCCGTCGTCCAATCAATCGGCGGCTGCCACCGACCGGCAGGCTGCCCGGCTTTCGTATATCGCGGCCCTGAAGTCTGAACCCACCGCCGGTCTGGAGCCGTACATCCGTTGCTCGCTGGGTAACGTTGCTTTCTTTCAGGACGACTATCAGGTCGCCTTACAGCAGCTATCGCTTGCCGAGCCGTCGCTCCCCACCCCCAGCCTTCGCGCTACTGCCCGGCTTCGAATCGGCCAGTCGCAGCAAAGGCTCGGCAACTTTGCCGCCGCCGACCAGACCTTCGCGGATCTGGCCAGGAAGTTCCCCGACACACCGCAGGCCGAGCGTGCCCGTGGCCTGATGGGCCAGCGCGGGTTCAATGTGCGAATAGGCGTTTACGCCGATCAGAAGCGCGCCCAAACCATTTGTGCAGACCTTGCCCGTCGTGGCTTGCCCGCCCGACTAACGACCGACCCACGTGTGTCGGGAAGGTCGATCCTGACGATCGGCCCGTACGCGACATGGTCATCCGCCACGGCTGTGCGGAACGGTGCCAGTTCGGCCTTTCCAGACGCGGTTGTGCAGTAGCAGTTACTTGGGCGGCAGCTCGCCAGTGCGAACGCCGCCGAGAATCGGCTGGGCCGTGTCGTCAGGCCGGGTTGCGGCCGGGGGTAAAGCACCTTCGGCGGGGGCAGCGGACTTCGGCGGTGCCTCGCGTTCCGGCGTCGGGGGGAGCAGTACCGGCTTGGCAAGGAATCCCGTCCCCTTTTCCGCCGCCATCGGCCGCATCAGCAGCACACGTTCGACGCGCTCAGACGGGTGTTCATCAATCAGGAAGTTGTATCCCAGACTGGTGGTACGGCTCGCCTGTTCGCTGGGTGCCAATACGAGCATCGCCCCATAGGGAACGTTGACGGCCAGATTGATCGAATAAAACGTCTCCGGTTTGGCGAACTGGAGCGGCGGGACGATTCCGTCGCCCGGCCTGGCCTGCGAAATGCGCTCACGCTTCTCCCGTACTACCGGGGCAAGCACCACGCGCGCTGCCCCACCATCTGTGGGGCTCGGTTGAAAGCTGAGTGCCAGCAGGTTTTCACAGGCATCAAATGTCTTGAGGGAGAGATCCCCGCGGGCATCGAACACGCCCAGCGTCTGCCCGGCTGGCTGCGATCGGGATGGAATATCGAGCCGCCCCTCGTTCTCTGCCACTGCCACGCCCTGCTGCACCTGAACCGGATATTTATCGAGCATGACTTTCGCCATCGGCCAGGCGGAAAGTGGGACGACGCCAACGCGAAATCCGTTGCGGAACAATACGTCATACGCCGCGACATCGACCGCCTGCTCGTCTGCCAGCTTCCAGAAGTCGGTCGACTGACTGACTGATCCTGACGGCAGTGTGCAGATGTAAACCTCCATCTGTACGACCTTCGGCCCCTGCACCGTGGCCGATTGCCGGCCGGTGGCTGCTCCCTTTGGCGTGATCGCTTCGCGTTCGGCAGGTGTCATCTCCCAAACAGGGCGGTCGGCAATGGTCCAGGGTCCGGGCTCGGCGACATCGCGAGGTTTGTCCGTACCCGATGGCAGCAGGCAGCCCGGCAGCGTGAGCGCTGCCACGCTGCAAAGGCAGGCCATGGCGACACGATTTGGCAGTGGGTTTCGCATGTTGCGTGCCGCCTTGTTCACGAAAGTGCCAGCGTGGCCAGCGTTTCCACCAAGCGACCCAGCCCCTCATCCCACGCCGCTGTCGGAATATTGATAGCCGGCGCGATGCGTACGACGTTCTTCTGGGTCAGGTTGATCACGACGCCGTGGTCCAGCCCCCGCTGCACGAGGTCCTTTGGCTCACTGGTCAGTTCCAGCCCTAAGAACAGTCCACGTCCGCGTACATCTTTCACAACGCCCGCCAGCCGCTTTTCGCCACGCAGGCGCATGATCGCGTGGTCACCCAGTTTCGCTGCATGGGCCAGAAGGCCCTCTTTTTCAATGGTTTCATACACCGCATCGGCCACTGCCATGCAGATGGGGTTCGCGCCCAGCGTGCACCCGTGCTTGCCGGGCACAAGCAACTTTGCCAGCTCTGGCTTGGCCCACATGATGCCCACGGGCAACCCGCCCCCCACGGCCTTGCCCAACGTCATGATGTCGGGCTGCAAGACCTTGCCGAACGCGTCTAGAAAATGTTGGTGGCCATACCACTTGCCCGTTCGGCCCCCGCCGGTCCAGACCTCGTCATAGTGCAGGGTGATGCCCTTGGCATCGCACAGCTTCCGCACTTCGGCCACATATTGCAGCGGCAGCTCGTGAATCCCGCCTTCGCCCTGAATCGGTTCCATCATGATGGTCGCCGTCTGGTCGTCGACGGCGGCGGTCAGGCCTTCCATATCGCCTAGGTCCACCTGCGTGAATCCCGGCGTCTGCGGATCAAAGCCGGCCTTCACAGCAGGGTTCCCCGTGGCGGCGACCATCGCCAGCGACCGCCCGTGAAAACTCTTGTTCAGGCTGACGACCTTCCATTTCTTACCGTCGCCGCCATGCCGAAGCCGCCCCAACTTCGTGGCGGCTTCGTTCGCCTCCAGACCGCTATGGCAGAAAAACGCCCGCCCCGGAAAGGCACTCTTTTCGATTTTCTCAGCCAGCCGGACCTGTGCCTCGGTGTAAAAGGTGTTGCCCACGGCCCACAACTGCTGGGCCTGATCGCTGGCCGCCTTGATCAGGGCCGGGTGGCAATGCCCCAGAATGGTCCCGCCGAAGCCGGCGAACAGGTCGATGTACTCCTTGCCGCGTTTATCCCAGAGCAGGTGGCCTTGTCCGCGCACCATGACCGTCGGCAGACGGGCGTAGTTCCCGATCAAAACCTTTTTGGCTTGTTCAACGAAATCGTCGGTGGTGTCGCTCATGGTTGACCCGTAAGAATATCAAACTTTTCGCCCCGCGGAGGAACGTTAGGATGGCCGGGGTGAAATCCCTTCGCTTAGGCATTCTGGGTACCGGCAACATCGCCCGTCAGGTGGCATCTTCGGCCCCGCACGCCGAGCGCGTCCAGATCGCCGCTATCGGCTCCCGCGACCCGGCAGCCGCCCGGACATTCGCCCATACCTATGCGCCGGCTGCCCACTCGGGAACCTATGAAGAGGTGCTGGACAACCCTTCGGTCGATGCGGTTTACGTCTCCCTGCCTAACAGCCTCCACTTCGAATGGACCATCCAGGCTCTCGCTGCCGGCAAGCACGTCCTGTGTGAAAAGCCGTTGACGCCCACTATGCAGGAGGCTGAACAACTCTTTGCAGCGGCAAGGGCAGCCAATAAGTGTCTTATCGAGGCGTTCATGTACCGCAGCCACCCGCAGACGCAGGCGGTATTGGCCGCCATCAGCCGGGGTGACATCGGGCCGCTCAGGCACATCCGGACCAGCTTCTGCTACCTCACGCGGAAAATCGCCGGGAACGTCCGGTTTGAGTCCGATCTGGCCGGTGGAGCACTGCTGGATATCGGGTGCTATTGCGTTGACCTCTCATGCTTACTGGCAGGAAGCGCGCCCACTTCCGTGCAGGCGGTCGGCCGCATTCACCCCGCCGGGGTGGATGAACAGGTCTCAGCCGTGCTGAAGTTCCCCGGCCAGATCACCGCCACATTCACCTGTGGTATGACGCTGCAGGCCGACAACACAGCCACGATTTCCGGCGAGGAGGGCTACATCGAGATTCCCGTTCCGTGGAAGCCGCCGACGCCAGCGACGTGGATTCTGGCCCATAGCACCCCGCCGAAGATGGACTCTGTGAACGCGACCGCTGGTGCAGCCCCGCCTCGTCAAGCGTTTACGATCGCTGAACCCAAACCCCTTTACGCACTGGAACTTGACGACTTCGCCCGGGCCGTCTTGGGCGAAATCGCCCCGGCCATGCCGCCCGAACACACGCTGCGCAATCTGGCCGTCATCGATGCCATCCGTCGCCAAATCGCCTAAAGTGCGGGCATGTCTGAAAGCAAGCTCTTCATCCAGATCGCCAGTGGCGGTCTGGCACAAACCAATGCCTATCTCGTGGCCGATCGAGTCGCCAAAGTTGCTGTCCTGATCGATGCCCCCGACCACACCGTTGGCCCGCTGCTAGCCGAAGTTGCGAAGCAGGGCTGGACGTTGGCTGCCCTTTGGCTGACCCACGGTCACTTCGATCACCTCGCCGATCACGCGGTCGTCCGCGAACAGTTCCCCGACGCCAGAATTCTGATTCACGTGCTGGAAAGGCCCCGGCTCCAAAATCCTCACAGCCGCATGTTCGCCCTGCCGTTTGTGATCCCGCCTGGCCAGCCCGATGCCCTTGTTGCGGATAACGACACGCTATCCGTGGGCCGATTTCGCGCCGAGGTCCTCTTCACGCCCGGTCATGCGCCCGGCCATGTGGCCTACTACTTCAAAGAGCAGAAGGTTCTTTTCGGCGGCGACCTCATTATTGGCGGCGCCATCGGCCGTACCGATTTTCCGGACTGCTCCGTCCCCGATATGTCTGCCAGTCTGTTGCGCATCTGCGCACTGCCAGACGATACGCAGATCTTCCCCGGCCATGGCGACCCCTCGACACTGGGTGAAGAGAAGGCCAGCAACCCTTATCTCCGCCGTCTGATGCGCGACGGCACCTTGCCCATGTGAGGGTGCTACTTTGCGGGTGCGGCGGGTTGCGGCTCTACCGGCTGGACCTCGCCGCCATGTTTGTGTTTGTGTGTGCCCTCGGCCGCAAGTCTGATCTTGGAAGTGGCCGACGCTCCGGCTTTGACGATGACATGAGCCGTGGCATAGCCGACGTGTTCCGCCCCTGCACGGACCTGTAGCTTGCCGACGGGGATGTTCTCAAACACGAAAGATCCATCTGTACCGGTGCGTGTCACGCGTAACGCGCGGTGCGGCTTGGGGCCCTTGTGCTGGCGCAGTTCAATCGCCACGCCAGCAGCGGGCTTTCCATCCATCCCGGTGACCACTCCGGT
This sequence comes from Tepidisphaerales bacterium, assembly GCA_038226785.1. Taxonomy (GTDB): domain Bacteria; phylum Planctomycetota; class Phycisphaerae; order Tepidisphaerales; family Tepidisphaeraceae; genus JBBRQG01. Next base: position 174,708 of record JBBRQG010000005.1, read on the forward strand.
GATCGTCCCGACTTCGCCCACTTGCTCGGAGGCTCCGGCAGTGGTTGAGGCTCTTGCCGATTTACCTTTCCCGCCAGCCATCGCGTGGATCGCCAGGGTCGCAGAAATCAGTGCCACCAAAACTGTTGCCTTCATTGCTCGCATGAAATTCTCCAGATTGAAAAGTGATCTACCCCCTTACAACGGCATCGCTGAGAATGTATTTCGCTGGTGAGCGGAAACGTTTTGCTGCAAAAAGACATCATCACCCAATAAAAAACCCCCGGTTGCGGTGGTCGCAAGCCGGGGGCCACTTGGGGAAGTGGGAACAAAGTCTGGAAACTCAAAAACTACTTTGCGCCACCACCACCACCGCCGTTGCCGCCGCGCTGGGGGGGCTCTTTCAGCGTCAGCTTGACCTCGAGGGTCTTGCCAGCTTCAACCTTGGCAGGTTCACGTGCCATCCCAGCCTCGCGCGAGCCGCTCCACAACATATACTCGCCCACCGGCACATCGTTGATGATGAAAGTGCCATCTGCTTCCGTCATCGTTTCGGCGACGGGCTTCGGACGCTTGCCGCCGCCCGGACCGCCCGGACCACCCTGCGGCGGTGTCGGTTCACTCGGGGGGGTGGGGGGAGTTGCACCCGGATCAGCGGTGAAGTCTTTCTTTTTCTCTGCGCCCTGACCTTTGGGGCGGGGCTTCATCACGGCGACGCGCACCTTCGCGGCGGGCTTACCGTCCATGCCGGTCACGGTACCCTTGATTGTCCCGGTCTCAGCCTTGACGGCCGGATCAGCCGCCCGCAACGCTGCCAGCGGCATCGCCAAACCGAGAATCACAGCGGTCGCCAGAATCCCACGCACAGTCATACGTCCGTTCATTTCGGATCTCCTTCATTGGGGCGTCAACGGGCAACTTTCGCGTCACCCGTGCCTTCTACCCGGGTTAACGGGGTCAAAGACGGTTTTATTGCCTGTTGAGGGGTGGTTTTTTATCGAAGCAAAAGTAGGTTTTGCCACAGCCTGCGTGTGTCGGCCGATACCTTCACAATCGCGGACCCATCGCCGAGGTATTCGATCTGATAGAGCTTGGCCGAACCCGCCGACTCGTTCAGTAGAGACTCGACCCGACGGTCAAGGGTTCCCAGCCGCATAAGTGTTGTTCCCGGAACAACTTCCAGCTTGCCGAGCTCGACGGCCAACTTCTCCCGCGCGAGCCGCTCCGCGTGGTGGGCCGTATCCGACTGTGAGCCAGCCCACACAGCGGCGGCCTCGGTGTCGAAATCTTGTAAAACCCACTTGGGTGGGTGGTAGGGGTCCAACTGCACGGTCAAAGGCGCTAAAGGCGATGTCGGTGCGGTGGGAATTGTGGCCGGTGGATTGACTGGAGCAACTTCAACCACGGCCGGCGGTGGGCTACTCGGTGTCGCAGCGGACGGATTGACCCCGGTTGGCGCAACGCCTGCCGGGACCTCGCCACCCACCCCCACTGATGTGAATGTTCGCCACGACCAGACACGCACTTCCGATGCGACAAAGTCAGCGGTATAGGGCGATTGCAGTGGCTTGTCGGCAGCGATCCGCATCAAAAAGTCCGCCACCCGATGGCCGGAAATATCCAGCCGCACTTCAGTGGCCTCACCGGGAACAGATCTGGAGCCCCCGACCAGTTCCGCGCCACGGAGCAGTTCTTTGAAAGCGTCCCGTTTGATCATGACTCGCAGGTATTCACCGACGGTCATCCGCCTCCCGAGCGGCTGGGCCTCGATCTGCCGGCAGAGGGCTTCGACAGCATCATCCACGGCCCGTGGGTCGACGGGCTGCGCGGCTTGTGCCGAACCGGCCAATAGCAAGCATGCGACGAAGATTTTCAGAGCAGGCGAATGCATTGGCACATAGGCTAGACCCGCAACACAGGCACAGGATAGCCCCAGCCATTATCGGTTCTTGCCCAATCTGGCTTGATAGGGGGATTTGCTGGAAGAGGTCGCCAGCGACGGCTGGCCCGGCTGGCCCTTCTCGTCGTGTTAACGCCGCCGAGTAAGCTACGAGGCCGCACGATGTCTGAAAAAGCCCCACACATTCCCGTTCTCCTTGAGCACGTCCTCGACGTCCTGAAGCCTAAGCCGGGAAACGTCATCGTGGACTGCACCCTTGGCCTTGGTGGCCACTCCGCTGAACTGTTGCAGCGGATCCGTCCGAACGGCCGTCTGATTGGAATCGACTTCGACCCTGCCAACATCGCCTTCGCACGCCAGCGCCTCGAACATGTTCGCTGGGCCGGGGCTGGGCAGGGGGGCGGGTTCGAGCTGTTCCATAATAACTTCGCCGCGTTGCCGGCCGTACTTACTGAGGCCGGGCTGTGGGAGGGCGGTGAACTGGAGGCGGGGGGTCATGCGGTGAACGGCGGGGTGGACTCGTTACTCGCCGACATCGGCGTTGCCAGCACGCAAATCGATGACCCCGCCCGGGGATTCTCCTACCGCCGGCCCGGCCCGCTGGACATGCGCATGGACCCCACCCGCGGCCAACCTGCCAGCGCGCTCGTCAACCGCCTGTCGGAAAAAGAACTGGCCGCCGCGATTCTCGACTATGGCGACGAGGAGGACGCCCCCAAGATTGCCCGCCTGATTGTCAAGGCACGCAAGCTGTCACCCATTAGCACCACGCAGGCCCTGACGGCCATTATTTGTGAGGCCCGCGACTTCACGCTCCAGCGGGCCGCCGGGGCGAAGCTTCACCCCGCTGCACGAACGTTTCAGGCCCTTCGCATCCTCGTCAACCGTGAGATGGCGAACCTTGAGCGACTTTTGAAATACATGCCCCATGTGCTGAAACCGGGCGGCATCGGCGCGATCATCAGTTTCCATAGCGGCGAAGACCGGCGCGTCAAACACGCTTTCCGCGAGGCCCACCGGGCAGGCATCTACAGCGAGATCAGTCACGAACCACTGATTGCGGATGAGGCAGAAGAGCGAAAAAACCCTCGGGCACGTTCGGCCAAACTTCGATGGGCTATTCGGGCGCAGCAGTCAGCGTAGGCTTCGCCGTTTGCATGAACGGTCGCTCGAAGAGCAGGAAAAATCCGTATCCCACGGCCAGAGTGAGCGGGATACAGATCAGCGCCTGCCAAGCCATGCGACCTGTCCCGGAAAGTTGCATCGGTAGAACAAGCTTTACCCAGACCCATTGCAGCACGATCGCGTGTGTGAGGTAAAGGCTATAAGAGAATCCGCCCAACCACACCAGGGGCCGCGAGCCGAGCAGCTTTGTCAGCCATAAGTCCTGCCGGAGCGCAAGCGTCACCATCAAGGCGCTGCAGGCGATGCCTAGCATGAGATCGGGTGCCGTACCCGCGCCCAGCCGAAACTTGTAGCAAACCCACACCAAGCCAGCTGCACCGGCTGCGACAGACGGTCCAAATCGCTGCAGCCGCGCCCGTTGTGTCGTGTGTTTTTCATCAAACGCAAGCACCGCGCCAGCCGCGCCGCAAGTGAACAGGGCAATGTAATGCCAGTAATGCGGCAAATGCATCTTTGCGGCGGCCCCTGAAACTGAAGTTAGGAGGACCGCCAGGCATACACCCGTAGCCATCACCCCAGCCGCCATCCGGCGGTGCAACAGGACCACGATGGGAAACACGAAGTACAAATGCCATTCCACAGCAATAGACCAGAAGCAGTAGTTGACTGCGTAGAGGTTTCCCGTGAAATCCTGCATCAGGAGTGCATCAACCACGACCGACCACACGTCCAGAGGCAGAGTCAGTTCCCATGCTTCATGAGTCCTTTCCGTGAGCCCGGCCCCGAGTGTCACGATGATCGCGAACGCGATCGCGGCGTAATATGGCGGCAATATTCGCTTGGCGCGTCGTCTGGCGAACCCCAAAATCCCCCCGCGCATCTCACCGCCCCTGCGGGCTACAGGAATCATCAGGCAAAATCCGGAGATGACGATGAACGTCGCGACAGCCGCACGTCCAAAGAGAAATGGCGTCAGAAGTCTCCACCACCATTTCACATCGATCGGCGGGGCGTAAAGGAAACCTGTGATGTGTCGCAGCAGCACATACAGCGCGGCAATCGCCCGCATGCCATCGATCCACTCCAGATGTGCGCGTGTGGCCGGTGGTTCGATCGCCTTCACTTCGGGTTGGGATGCTGCATTGTCTGTCATGGGTTGAGCGGGCACTGACGACTATCAACGGCGAAGCACTCCGGGTGTATCGGCGATTCCGTGTCCGCGCACCAAGCATTGCACCCCGGCTTTGCTATTTTTTGATCTCAAACGCCGGGTTATTCAACTTTACAGCTGCTGGTTTCGCCGTGGGTGCCGCAGGGGTCGGTGTTGAAGGTGCTTCTTTCACCTCGCTCACATCGGGCCGATAAATGCGTGTGCCCAGCGCTTTGCTGAACTCGCTCCAGTTGCCCTCACCGCCGCCGCCCACTTTTCCTTCTCCCCGTGCCAGGCTCATCGCCACCATCATTTTGGCGTCGAGGTTTTCCAGCACGTGGACCATCAGGGCTTCAGGCGTTGAGGGCACCTTGGCCGCCCCGAATTCTGGCACACCGTGGTGGCTGAGGGCGATGTGTTGCAGGACATCGATGACGGGGCGCGGAATCGGTTCGTTCAACTCTTTGGCTGCGGCTTGGGCCTTGTGTTCGATCCACATGGCGATCTTGACCACATGGCCGACAAGGTTGCCGCCGTCAGAGTAAGTGAAGGCTGCTTCGTAATTCAGTTCCCAGGTCTTGGCGAGGTCATGCAGGAAAATCCCGGCTATGACCAGATCCCGGCTGATGCCCGGATAAAATGGGACCACAGCATTTCCAAGTTCCATCGCATTCAGCGTGTGTTCCAGCAGCCCACCCAGAAACGCATGGTGCATGGATATCGCGGCCGGAGCCTTTTTGAACAGCTCCATCAACCGCTGGTCTTCTGCGAACTTTTTCACCACCGCCGCGATGTGCCGGTTTTGAATGGTCGCTAAAAGCTCCTGCACCCGCGCCCACATCTCCGGGATATTCTTGGTCGTGTGCGGCAGCAATTCACTGACGTCATACGTCCCTTCGACAGCGTCTTCGATCGCTTCGATGATGAACTGCGGATTCCCCTGATAAATCTCAATGTGCCCTTTGAGCCGCGCGAAGCCGCCATCCGGCAGGCGCTCGAAGGTCGTCTTGGCAGCGTTCCACATCCGGCCCGGAATCTGGGCGGTCTTATCGCCGACCATCACCTTGATGTACATCTTGCCGGTGTTGCTCGCAGCGATCTGCTTGTTGGCAACGACGAAAACCTCGTTCAGGCTTTCGCCTTGATCGGTCTGATTGAGAAAAAGTCGGGGCATTATGCCCTCAGGTTACCCTCCCCGTGCGATACCGAGCAACGCAAATAAAAAAGGGGCCGACACGCATGTGTCAGCCCCCTAGGAGTGTTGACTGGCTAAAAATCCTTACTTTGCAGCGACAAACCGCTTCTCCGCGGTCTGCCAGTTGATCACATTCCAGAACGCGGCGATGTAATCCGGGCGGCGATTCTGATACTTCAGGTAATACGCGTGTTCCCACACGTCCAGACCGATCACCGAAAAGACGCCTTCAAACAGTGGGCTGTCCTGATTCGGGGTGCTGGTGATATCGACTTCGTTCCCCTTTTTCACCAGCCACGCCCAGCCGCTGCCGAAACGCCCGACGCCGGCGGCTGCGAATTGTTCTTTGAATGCATCAAAGCTGCCGAACTTGGCATCAATGGCCTTGGCCAGCGTGCCGACCGGCAGGTTGCCGCTCTTCCCGGCCGGGTCTAGCAGGACCCAGAACAGGCTGTGGTTGTAATGGCCGCCGCCGTTGTTTCTAACGGCCGTCTTGATCTCATCCGGCACGAGGGCAAGATTGTTAGCTAGGAGCTCTTCAATCGGCTTGCCGTCGAGGCTGGGGGCCTTTTCGCTGATGGCCTTGTTGAGGTTGGTGACGTAGGCGTTGTGGTGCTTGCCATGATGGATTTCCATGGTCAGCTTATCGATGTGCGGTTCGAGTGCATCAGTCGCGAAGGTTAGCGGGGGAAGGGTGTAGGGCATGGTGTATGGCTCCGAAAAGAAGGGTCTAGGAAAGCTTGTCTGCGATCGGCCGGCTCTTGCGCAAGAGGTCGTCCTCGGCCGGTGCAGATTTGTCAGAGGGTAGGGGTGCCGACGCTACCGGGTCAATGGATTGTGGCGGATTGTTGCCCGCAGACTTCCGGCGGTTCATTCGCTGACGCACGAGATACCAGATGCCCAACCCGACAATGATGAGCCCCAGAATCTCGAGCGACAGTCGCTTGCCGTGCTCTACTTTGGCCATCAATGCTGGGAGGTTCTTCCCAAGGAACACGCCGAGGGCTATGAACATCCCGCCCGAAACCACTGCTGCGATGCCGTCTGCGATAATGAACTTGACCAGGCTGTAGCGAAGTGTTCCCGCCGTCACCACCATGGCGCCCCGTATGCCAGCGAAGAGCCGCCCGATGGCGACGACCCAGATGCCGTATTTTTCAAATTGTCCCTGCAATTTTTCAAGCCGTTTTTCTGTGATGTGCCGCCCGATCACCGGAAGCTTGGTCACACCGGGTCCGAGCTTTTTGCCCAGGTGATAGAGCATCAGGTCGCCCGCCATGATCCCGCACCATGCGACAATGCAGACGGGAACGAGTCTCAGCGTCCCCTGATGGACCAGCGCGCCGCTCAGGATCAGAGGTACGTCTTCGGGCAGGGGCAGCCCCAGCCCGCACGCGAACAGCAAACCAAACAGAACGAAGTAGCCACCGGTCTCCATCCAGCCCTGTAGGGCCTGGAAGGTGGGACCGAGGGCCAGCGCGCCGGTTGCGAACAATGCGATCGTTAGGAGCCTGCGCACAGGTGAAAGTGATACCCGGTTAGATGTAATACATCGACTGCGACGAATTGCTCGCCTTTGTTGCTTCTTCCAACAAGTGCTCCAGCGTGAGGTCGCTCAGAGCATCCTCAGTCGCGGTCGTCAGCCGCTGATTCACCACCCGCACGGCGATCGCCCCTACCTGCGCCTCCCCCTTCAATCCGCTGGGCAATGGTGCCGGTGCCAATCGCTCTTCCAGCCGTTGGATCACGTCGCCGACGGAAATGTTGCGCGGGAGTTTTGCCAGTCGATAGCCGCCACCTGCCCCCACCTTGCTCTCCAGCAGGCCACCCCGCCGCAACGTGAGCAAAATGGCCTCCAGAAACTTCCCCGGCAGCTCATCCTGAGAGGCCAGATCCTTTGCTTGGACGTAGCTATCCGGGGACAATCGGGCCAGTTGGACCACTGCTCGAAGGCCGTATTCAGTCCGTTTTGATATCTTCAATACATTTCCAACTAAAAGAGTAGGTTATAGGTTAACCCTGTAATGCGTACCGGACAAGCAGCGACGTACCATCAGGAACTTATGGCACTTAGGAATATCGTGAGCTGGCTCGCCGTGTTGCTTCTCTGCGCCGTTGCATCGGCCCAGCCCGGCCCGCCCGCGACCGCACGGGCCATTGGCCCAGTCAGCCCGGTGGAAGCGGGTGGGCAAGGTTTGGTCGCGGTTGAGGTCACGATCGCGCCCGGCTTGCACGCTCAGAGCAGTAAGCCCTTAGACGACAACTATCTGCCTTTTGCCGTGACCCCGCCCGACACCAGCGGCATCAAGTGGCTGGCCAGCGTCTACCCGGAGGGGGTTGTCCATGAGTACAAACTATTGGGCAAGCTGAGCATCTACGAAGGAACGGTCATCGTTTTCCTGCCCTTCACCAACCCGTCGCAGGGTGCTCTGGCACCTGCTGGCCCGGTCAAGGTGTCGATGCAGATGTGCGATGACAAGGTCTGCTTCCCGCCGGTTGAGCTTTCCGCCACGATCGCCCCGGCCACCGCCGCCGACAAGGCTGTCTTTGCTGGCTTTGATTGGTCCAAGGTGGGCAGTCAGTTGACGCCGGCAAACCCGCCAGCCAGCGCGACCGCAGTCAAGCCGCCATCGGCTAGCGGCATGAAACTCTTTGGGGTCCCGGTCGAAACCGCTGGCACGCCGCTCGTGCTGATCGTGGCATTGTTGGCGGGGCTGATCTTCAACCTGATGCCGTGTGTGCTTCCGGTGCTGCCGCTGAAGGCCGCTGGGTTTTATGAAGCCAGTCAGCACAACCGTGCGAGATCGTTGCTTTTAGGCGCTGTTTTCTCCGCTGGCATCATCGCAACGTTTGCCGCGTTGGCGTTGCTGATCCTCGTCGGCGGGCAGCAGTGGGGCTCGCTCTTCCAGCAAGCGTGGTTCGTCTGGGGGATGGTCATTGTGTTGGTGGCGATGGCTGGCAGCATGTTTGGCCTGTGGGTCGTGCGTGTTCCGGTGGGGCTCTACACCATTGAGCCGAAGCACGACACGCTGGGCGGAAACTTTCTCTTCGGCATTCTGACGGCACTGCTTAGCACTCCTTGCACGGCGCCTCTGTTCCCGGCCGTGTTGCTGTGGGCGGCCAAACAGCCGACGTGGTTGGGTGTTACGGCGATGGCCACCGTCGGCGTCGGAATGGCGTTGCCTTATTTCCTGCTCTCCGCCGCACCTGAAATTGCCCGCAAGCTGCCGCGTACCGGCCCGTGGAGCGAACTGATCAAGCAGACCATGGGCTTCCTGATTCTGGGCACGGCCGCCTACCTCGCCAGCCAGTATTTTCTGCCGTTCCCGACGCTTCTTTGGGGCGTGGTGGCCGTGGCGGCTGTTGCCACTGTCTATCTGCCCATTGCAGCCTGGCGCTTGACCCGTAGCACCCCCAATGCGGTTGTCTTCGGTGGCATCGGCGCTGCGGCACTAGCGGTGACGCTGGCCTGCGTTCTGCTGCTGGTTCCGGCCGTCAAGTGGGAACATTTCAGCGACAAAGCCCTGGCCGACGCCCGTGCCCGAAACCAGCCCGTCCTCGTCAAGTTCACCGCCAACTGGTGCGGCAACTGCCAGTACATCGAAGGCTCGGTCTACACGCGGGATGACGTCGCCAAGGCCCTGGCCGGTAAAAACGTTTTGCTGCTGAAGGTCGATATCACGTCCGCGGGTGCCCCCGGTAGTGAACTTCTTCGGCAACTCAACCCCGCCGGTGGCATACCCCTGACGGCCCTTTATTGGCCGGGCGAGCCGGAACCGCGCCAACTGACCAGCATCTACACGGCTGGCACGCTCATCGAACAAATCGCCGAAGTGAAGTGAGCTATACGAGCTTGAGATACCTTGAATAAGCCGAGCGCCAGACGGCGGCGTCTGTCGGTGTGAAGACTTTTGATTCCTCACTCGCCCGGCTCACGGCCCGGGCTGCACCCAGACCGGACAGTTCCCCGGCGGCGATGGCTTGGGCAATCGCGTTGCCAAGGGCGGTCGCCTCTGCGGGTCCGGCAAGCACTATCCGGCCGCAGGCATCGGCTGTCATCTGATTGAGCAACTCGTTGCGACAGCCGCCCCCGACGACGTAAATCGCGCCGAGTTCCCGGCCGACGATTTCTTCCAGACCGAGCAGGGTCTGACGATACGCCAGTGCGAGCGACTCGAGACAGGCCCGCACGAACTCTCCCGGGGTGGTCGGCACGGGCTGATCGGTCGTCTGACAAAAGCGGGTGATTTTTCCGAGCATGTCGCCGGGGGTAAAGAACGTTGCGTCGTCCGGGTTGACGAGGGATCGGAGTGGCGGGGCGGCTGCGGCCTGGCGGGTCAGGGCGGGGTAGTCGACGATTGTCCCCTTTGATTCCAGATCACGGCGAACTTCCTGAACCAGCCAGAGGCCCATGATGTTTTTTTGCAGGCGGTAGCGCCGCGAGTGGCCGATTTCGTTGGTGTAGCCTCCGGCCCGTGTGGCTTCGTTGATGATCGGCACCGCAGACTCGGTGCCCATGAGGCTCCAAGTGCCGCTGGAAATATACACGCCGCAGCCGATTTCTTCGCTGGTGAACGGGACGGCTACGACCGCGCTGCCGGTGTCGTGTCCGGCCGGGGTGACGATCCGCGTGCTTTGCGGCAGGCCGGTTTGTGCGGCGACTTCCGGCAACAGCGTGCCGAGGACAGTTCCGGGATTGACCAGCGGCGGGAGAATGTCGGGAGGGATACCGAGGCTGGCGGCCAAATCTCGATCCCAATCCCAAGTCCCTGCGGCCAGCAATTGGCTGGTGCTGGCGATGGAAAGCTCGCTGACCATCGAGCCGCAGAGCATGTGGTGCAGCAGGTCGGGCATGAAGAGGAGGCGGGAGGTGGCTGCGAGGCGGTGCGGCTCGGTGCGGGCCTCGGCTGCAAGTTGATAGAGGGTGTTGAAGACCATGCTGGCTGTGCCGGTGCGGCGGAAGATTTCTGGGCCTCGCCCGCCCCCCCCCGGTGCCTGCAATTCGGCGAAGGGGGCGGCTGTGCGCTCGTCGCGGTAGCAGACGGGGTTTCGGCCTTCCAGCAGATTTCCGGCGGCGTCGAGCAGTCCGTAATCGACGCCCCAGGTATCGCAGCCGATACTGATGGGCTGGCAGCCCATGTCGGCTGCCATTTTCATTCCGGTGAGCATCTCGGCCCAGAGTTTGGGCAGGTCCCATTGGTGCTGGTTGCCCACTTTCAGGTTGTGGGTTGGGAAGCGGTGGATGGGCTGGAGTGTCATCTTGCCGCCTGCCAGTGTGGCGCGGATGAGTCGGCCGGATTCGGCGCCGAAATCGAAAGCGAGATAGTCGGAGGTGGTCATGGTCGTGCCGGGCTATGATGCCTGCGTGGCTATCAAGGTCAAAATCTGCGGTGTGCGTTCGCCGGAGGATGCGGCCATGGTGGCTGCGGCTGGGGCTGATTTTGTCGGCATTGTTCATGTGCCGGGAACCAGTCGGCATGTGGCTGTGGCCGATGCACGGCAGATTGCATTAACTGCTAGGGAGGCGGGGAAGGGCGGCACCAGATCAGTGCTGCTGTTCCGCGACATGCCCCCGAACTTCGCGGCTGAGATTGCTTTTGCGGCGAAGGTGGATCTGGTGCAACTGCATGGCAAGGAGGGTCCGGAGTTTGCAGAGCAGATGCCGAAGTCAGTAGAGATTTTCAAGGTGTTTCGGGTCGATGACACGCTGGCAGAGAGGCTGTCTGAGTGGGCGGCGGTATCGAGACTCGCCGCCATCATTCTGGAGCCGCCGCAAGCGACGGGCGGGACGGGGTTGGCCCATGATTTGCCGGCGCTGAATCGCGTGATGGCTGCTGTCAACTGGCCCGCGAAAGTGGGCTTGATGCTGGCCGGGGGCTTGACGCCGGAAAACGTCGGCGCGGCGATTGCGGCGGTCAAGCCGCTTGCGGTGTGGGGCGTGGATGTTTCCAGTGGGGTTGAGGCTTCACCGCCCGGGCCCAAGAGTGCTGAACTGGTGCTGCGTTTTATTGCAGCTGCCCGCTAGCAACGGCCGTGCCCGCCCCCATTTGACGACCCGACTGCAGAAATAACTGCTGGGCCGGCGGTGACGACCTCACGCCAGCCACTTGGCGATGCGGTCGATTCCTTTATCGATGTTGGCCATGCTGGTGGCGAAGCTCAGGCGGACGTGGGTGGCGAATCCGCTGTCGTTGCCCGGCACTACGGCGACGTGGGCTTGTTCTAATAGTGCCGCAGAGAACGAGACGGCGTCTGTCACCTTTACGCTTCCAAACGTGCGGCCGTAATGGGCGGAGACGTTGGGGAAGCAGTAGAACGCCCCTTGGGGTGTGACGCAGGTGACTTTCGGTAATGCGCTCAGGCGTTCCCACATGTGGTTACCACGTTTTTCAAACTCGGTGCGCATTTGTTCGACGCTGGTTTCGCCTTGCGGATCGGTGAGGGCGAGGGCCGCGGGGATTTGGGTGAAGCTGGTGATGTGGCTGGTCATCTGGCTTTGCAGCTTGTTCATGGCATCGATGACGGGCTTGGGGCCGCCGACATAGCCGACGCGCCAGCCAGTCATCGCGTAGGTCTTGCTGTGGCAGCCAAAGGTCAGCGTGCGGGCGAGAAGGTCGGGGTGCAGCGTGGCGAAGCTGACGCTGGTAAGGCCTCCGTAGGTGAGGCGCTCGTAGATTTCGTCGGCGATAACAGTGACTTGCGGGTGCTTCGCTACCACATCGGCCAGCGCTTTGAGTTCGGCCGGGGTGTAGGCGTGCCCGGCCGGGTTGCTGGGAGAGTTGATGATGAACGCGCGGGTTTTCGCTGTGATGGCGGCTTCGAGTTGCTGCGATGTGATCTTGAAACCATTGGCTTCAGCGCCGGTAACAAAGACCGGTCTGCCGCCAGCCAGTTTTACCTGTTCGGGGTAACTGACCCAGTAGGGGGCCGGGATGATGACCTCATCGCCCGGGTTTAAGAGAGCCATGAACGCAAGGTACAGACAGAATTTTCCGCCGGCCCCGGTGGTGATCTGGTCGGGTTCGTAAGGAAGTTTGTTGTAGGTTTTGAACTTCTGACTGATGGCCAGACGCAGCTCAGGCAGGCAGGGCGTGGCGGTGTATTTCGTCTGGCCGTTGTCGAGCGCGGTTTTTGCGGCGTTTTTGATGAAGGCCGGGGTATCAAAGTCGGGTTCGCCGGCGCCGAAGCCGACTACATCGACACCAGCTTTACGGAGGGCCGCGGCCTTGGCAGTGACGGCGAGGGTAATGGAGTCGGCGACGTCAGAAATACGGTTGGCGAGTTGGATCATGGTCCGTCTTTTTGTTTTGTTGGGAGGCTAGAAAGACCAACGCTAAGGGCCTGTTTCTTCGTCGGCAAGACCGAGCCCATCGCACACGGTGCGTCACAAAAGCAGGATGCCCCGGAGAACCGGGGCATCCTGCGTAAGACAACGCCAGACAAAATGGAGGCGGAGGGAATTGAACCCTCGTCCCGAAACAACCCGAATGGCAGCCTCTACATGTTTAGGCGAATGATTTAATCTCGCTTTACCCGGCGATCATCGCCAACCTACGGGTAACGCCAGACGTCAGTTTCTCACGCCATGACCAACGTCCGAGTCATCGCGCCAGCCCTATTTTGCGGCCAAAGAAGTCAGGGCTCCTTCTCTGTGCCGAGGTTGCCTAATTTAGGCAGCCATACGAACCGCAGCGGTCGTGAAACCAATGCGGCCTGCAACATCGTTGTTGGCAGTTAAAGTTTGCTCACTTTTTTTACCAGGCCTAGTGAGCGTCCTGGACATGCCACCGCCACCGTAGCCATCCGGTCGAAACCGATCGCCCCCGTTGGCCCAACTTTTGAAAAGACCGGAAGTAGTGTAGCACACTTTACCCAACATTTCCGCCCGGCGGACTGATTAGTCGCCGCCGTCCTGTCGCCTGCAAGCAGCGATCCCGGCACTCACACGCAGGCTCTCGGCAAGTTCCTGCAGCATGGCATGAGCCGCCTGCTTGTCCGGAACCCGCAAAATGGCCGACGGGTGGTACGTCACCACAACCTCCGCGCCGCTGTCATGACGCAATCTCTGTCCCTTGTGACGCCCGACTTTGACGGTCGGACCCAGCAGGCTGTGCGCGGCCGTGTTGCCCAACGCCACAATGACCGAAGGGCGGACGGCTAACAACTCGGCCACGAGCCATGGTCGGCAGGCGTGGATCTCGCGGGAGTCCGGCTTGGCGTGGATTCGCCGTGCCCCGCCCGCCGCTTCAGCGCCTCGTGGTTCGTACTTGAACCCTTTGACCGCGTTGGTGACATAAATCGCATCCCGAGGGACGCCAGCCATCGCCAGTGCCCGGTTGAGCATGTCCCCGGCCGGACCCATGAAGGGGACGCCTTGTCGATCCTCCACATCACCGGGTTGCTCACCCACCAGCATGATCGGCGAGTTTGCCGGTCCCAAGCCGAACACAGGCCCGGACGCTTTGGGGCAAATGGGGCACCCCCGGCAACCGGAAATGGCTGCTTTGAGTTGTGGCAGTTCCACGCGACCGGGGGCTGCAATGGTCGGAACCCACGCAGCTGCGCCGGGGTGATCCACGACCTGATGAGCCAGCATCCGGCTGACACGCGCAGGTGCCTCCGTCAGAAGTTCATCAATCAGTTCGGTTTCCGGAAGGTGTTTCCAGAAGCGGCGCGGCATCTCCTTGTGCATTGCATCCAGCTTGATGCGGGCCGGATTGAAGATGCTCGCGTAGTACGTCTGCCACAGGCCCACCAGGTCGTCACCCGTCGCCTGCTTCGCGGCCGTCTGCACGCCGGGCGAGTAACTCAACTTTCCACTTGTGCAATGCGCCGATTCATCCGGGGTCAGAATGCTCCAATCCATGGCACCAAAACGTTCCATGAAAAAAGGCGTCGTCAGTCGCAGGATGTGATGGTCTGGGCGGTAAAACGCAACGAACCGGTCCTCACCAGCTTCCGAACGCACCTTGTTGAACCGCACGAACGCGTGGCTTTTATGAATGTCACGTGCCACCTGCTTTTCCAGGACAGCCAATCGCCGGACGTCGTCATCGACGGGGTCTTCCAACAAGCCGGCCTCGCCATGCGCCAGTCTAAAGGCCACCCGGTACAGCAGGTCCCACCTTCGCGGATCACGATGCGCGGCCACCGTCGCCGCCCGCGAAAAAAACTCTTGGGGTAAGCGAACCGCCGTAACGCTCGCTTGAAGTGCAGAACTTTCCGGCGGCTCGTTCAGTTCTGGACTAGCGCTATCCAGCAGGCGCTGCGACTCGTACGTGTCGGTGAAGACGATCTGCTCAGGCCTGACACCCCTTAGCAGCGGCGGCCGCGCTGCCGACCGCCACGCTTCCATGGTGGGGGCGATCTTAAATACATGCAGCGGAATTGCGGCCACGACCTAAACCTCACCGGTCATTGCACTGCCCGCGGCTGAAAAGAGTTCGAGCTGCACATTCGGCCCGACGATACGGCCCGGCAGATGTGCAGAGTCGATCCGCAGGGCATCGGGATTGTGATCCGCAGTAAGCACGAAGGGTCGAACTTTCGGCAGCGAGACCCGCAACTTCACCAGGTCTTCCAGCCGGACTTTCCGCAGCTTTCGCAACTGCAGGATGCGCTGCACCGTGCGCACCCCGAGGCCCGGAACGCGCAACAGTCGCATCTTGCCAGCTTTATTCAGGTCCACCGGAAACTCGGCACGGTTGCGCAAGGCCCACGACAGCTTCGGGTCCATATCCAGCGGCAGATTGGGCTGCTCCACTGTGGTGAGCTCGCCGACGTCGAACCCGTAGAACCGCATCAGCCAGTCGGCCTGATACAGGCGATGTTCCCTGATCAGCGGAGGGGCTTCGGCTGGCAGGCGTGAGTCGGCGTGCGGAATTGGGGAATACGCCGAGAAGTAGACGCGGCGCAGCCGATAAGTCGAGTACAACCGGTTTGATTGGTCCAGAATCGTGGCATCGCTGGTGCCGGTGGCCCCGACAATCATCTGTGTCGACTGTCCCGAAGGTGCGAATCGATCCTTCCGGCCGAACTGTTCCAACCCCCGCTCGCGTGCGGGCGCGGCCCGAACCCGGGTGCCGTTACCGCCCATCTGTCCGCCTTGCAGAGGCGTCAGGGTCTGACGGAAATCGAGCCACTTGCGTCTGATCTCCCCCATCGTCGCGTCCACATCGGCGATTTTCTTCTCCGGGGCGAGGGCATTGAGGTCGGCTTGCGTGGGCAACTCGATGTTCGCGCTCAGTCGATCGGCCCAGCGCCCGGCCGCCGCAATGGCCGCTTTGCTGGCCCCCGGCACGACTTTCAGGTGGATGTATCCGTTAAACTTTTCCCGGGTGCGCAGCACTTCGGCCACCGCCGCAAGCTCAGCCATGGTCTCATCCGGCGAACGGATGACGCCGCTGGAGAGAAACAACCCTTCGATATAGTTGCGCCGGTAAAACTCCATGGTGATGAAAACGACTTCTTCCACCGAGAACTTCGCTCGCGGTACGTCTGAAGAAATACGATTGACGCAATACTGGCAGTCGTAGATGCAGTGGTTGGTCAGGAGGATTTTCAGCAAAGACACGCACCGGCCATCCGGCGTGTAACTGTGGCAGATACCCGAACGACTGGTCGCACCCAGTCCGTCGGCTGTGCCGGTCCGCCGAGAGCCGGAGCTGGCACAACTGGCGTCGTATTTGGCCGCATCGGCCAGCACTTGAAGTTTGAGCCGAAGCGGACTGACTGGGGGAGAACTGCTACTAGACATGTTCAGTAGATGTTACCCTTCCAAAACACGAACAAGCAACCGGTCGAGCTTTCAAATCCTGCAGCCTGCGGGGAGTCAAGCACTACGGGGCGCCCTGCCGATATCTTGCCCATGCAGACGATTTCTACCGAGCGGCGTTTTTCGCTTCGCCTCTTGGCGACATGGTCTGGCATCGCGGTAGCGGTCGTGTTTGCCGTCGGGATGTGCCTGACTTGGATGCGGTAGTGCGGCACTGCCCAGAGCTGGCACGCTGCCGCGTCAGGAAGACAAGGTGGGGCTGGTCGCCTCGACAGGGCTGAGTCGTTGTGCAGCCAGCGGCAAACCGTCAAAGCGATCTAACGTAGGCCGATGCCCAGTCGGCCGCTGGCTGCATACGCCTCAATGCCCCGGCCGATATCGAACCTTGGCTGCCAAGCCAGCCCTTGTCGGCTGAGTCGCAGATCGGCCTGCGTGAAGTCCTGCGTGAATGAGAATGGGTTCTCGAAGTACTCCGGTTGCAGATCGGTCTTCAGCACGCGATTCAATTGCGTCACGACTTCATTAAAACTCGCAGCGATGCCGCAGCCGACGTTGAAGACGCCCGGTGTTTTGGCTGTCATGGCGGCCAGATTCGCCTCGACGACGTCCTCCACGTACACGAAGTCGCGCCGCTGGTCGCCGGGGGTGAATAATCGCGGGCGGTTCCCGGACCGCATCTGCTTGGCAAGCTGATGGATCATGCTGGCGAACTTCCCTTTGTGGTCTTCACCGGGGCCGTAGACGTTGAAGTAGCGCAAGCCGATCGGTGGCTGGCTGAGTTGCCCCGACCAGCGCTTCACCAGCCGCTCCATTTGCAACTTGCTGAAGGCGTAAACATTCAGGGGGTCAGGGGTCTGAGTTTCGGTGTTGGGTGCCTCGTTGCGGCCGTAGGTACTGGCCGAGCTGGCCCAGATGAGGCGGCTCTTCCACCGCGTGCAGAGGTGGAGCAGGTTGCGAAAGGCCTCCACGTTATTCGTCATCATCTTCGACATGTCGTGCACCGTCGTGTCGGTGATGGAGGCTTCATGATAAACAAAATCAAACGCCGCCGGTTCCATGCGCCCCGCCACGACGGGTGATGCCAGATCACCCGTGATTACGTCGCCGTCGAAATCGACCAGGTTCGACCAGTGCCCGCTGGAAAAGTCGTCCAGCACCGTCACATCGTGACCGATCTGCACCATCCGCCGGGCAATGTGTGACCCGATAAACCCCGCTCCGCCTGTGACTAGAACTCGCATAAGGACCGGGCATGTTAGCCGTGATGAGCCTGATGCGGGAATGGGCAGGAAAGCCGATACTGACAGTTAGCCAATGCTTGCCTCGCAGGCCTACACCTTCGCACGCCGTGTCCGGCTCGCCTTCTCGCTGGCCTGGGTGGGCGGCTTCGTCGATGCCGTGGGGTTCCTGATGCTGTCGGCCTTCATCGGCAACATGACTGGAAACTCGGCCCTGCTCGGCCCGCGGCTGCTCGAGGGCGATCTCCCGAATGCCCTGTTTTGCGCTTCGCTGGTGTTCTGGTTTTTCATTGGCGCGGTCTCGGCCGGGGCGGTGATCGAAATCTGCCGGGTCAAGCAGGTTGAGCGTGTGTATGCCCCGGCTCTGGGCGCCGTCGTCATCCTCCTGCTGGCAACGGTCTGGTATCTCGCGAGTGGTGGCCAAAGCCCCTACTGGACCGGCGCACTGCCGTGCCTGGCGATGGGTCTTCAGAACGCAACGGTCACCCGGATGAGCGCAGGGGTGGTGCGCACGACCCACGTCACGGGCATGGTGACAGATCTCGGTCTTGATCTCGGCCAGCTCTTGCACCACTTGATCGAGCCCAAGCACTGGCGTCGGCCGCTTGCTGGCATGAGCAATCTCAGTCGCGGCGTGCGCGGCAACCTGCACCACCCCAGCGCACAGCGGATGTTTCTTCTGGGCGGTACATGGTTCACCTTCGTCCTTGGCGCAGGTTTGGGGGCCCTGGCGGAGAAGCAATTCGGCTTCTGGGCGTTACTCATCCCGGCCGGATTCATCGCAGCGTTTATGGTGGTGGAACTGATCATCCCGCGCTCGCACATCAGCCCGTTCGAGCCGGCCGGAAGAGATGAACTGCTGGCCGCTTTCGGCCTGAAGCCGGGCGATGTGCCGGACACCGTTGGCATCTATCACCTCAGCGGCACGGCCGAGCAAAAAGAACTGGTTACCCCCCATTCCTTGGAACTACCAGACCTCACCGGACTCTCGCGATTCCTGCGGCCTAACGAAAAGACCGTGATCCTTGTCATTGGCCACGCCATCCGCATGGACGACAACGCCGCAGAACATCTGGGCGAAGCCGCCCGGCAGGTGGCCCGCCAGAACCGCACGATGATCGTCTGCCTCGATGATGACTTTACCCATCGCCTGCTCGCGTCACACCCGGCCGCTGTTCAGGCCATCGGCGTGGCGAACATCTGTATCGACCCTGAGTTTGCGGTGGCTCGGGCGGTGGAACTTGCAGAAGTGCCCACCACATGACGTTCTTCGCCTAAACTGCTCTCTGTGCTGACGACTCCACTTTTCACTCAACACAGCCGCTCGTGGCGCGACAACCGCTACGTGTACCCTGTCATCTCCCGCCGCAGCCGCGGCCTTTCCGTCGGTGTCAACTTAAATCCGGACAAGGTCTGCAACTTTGACTGCATCTATTGCAGCGTCGACCGCACAGTCCCAGCGGTAGTCACCGAAGTCGATCTCGACATTCTGCGGGTCGAACTCGACCACATGCTCGGCCTCGTCTCGCGAAACGAACTGTGGACGTCCCCTCCCTTCGACGGAACACCCATCCCCCTCAAGCGCCTCAATGATGTCGCATTCTCAGGTGACGGCGAGCCGACCAGTTACCCAGCGTATGGGCAGGCGGCGCGGCTTGCCGTGGAACTGCTGGCTCAGCACCACCTCACCGCCAAAGTCGTCACCATCACCAACGCGACATTGTTTCACCGTCCGGCCGTGGCCGAAACACTCGCCTACTTGGATGCGCACAACGGCGAAATCTGGGCCAAGCTGGATGCGGGTACCGAGCCTTATTACAAGCTCGTAGAACGAACAAGCATTCCGCTGGCACGCGTCCTGGGCAATCTTACCGACGCCGCGAGGGTGCGGCCGATCGTCATCCAATCATTGTTCATGAACGTGCAGGGCATCCCGCCGGGCGCCGAAGAAGTCGATGCCTATGTGGGCCGTCTCACCGATATCCGCTCCGCTGGCGGTCAGATTAAGCACGTTCAGGTCTACACAGTCGCCCGCGCACCGGCCGAGGCTTTCGTCTCTCACCTTTCGCCAGCCACGCTGGACGGGATCACCGACAAGGTGCGGGCTGCCGGTTTCTTCGCCGATGCCTTTTACGGCCCCAGCTAGGCTCTGTATGGTCCGGCACCGGCGTCCGTCACGATCCCGTTCTATTCGTCGTTCTCAATCTGCTCCTGCAAAATCTTCCGCAGTGCGATGTTTTCCCGGCGAGTGGCCTCGAGATCGAACAGCAGATATTTCACAGCCAGCCGCACGTAGTCGAGGGATTCCTGAATGTTGCCAGCTGCCGCGTTCATTTTTTCGGCGCGGTCACGGGCCTGATCCGCAAGACTCGCGAGCTTTTCACTCGTCTCAGAATTAAGCGGTGTCGGCGGCACGGGCACCGAACGAATCTCGCCCATGATCTCCGAAAGCTTGTGTCGGTACTCTCTATCGCTCATGGTGCTCCGAAGAAGGGTCTGAAGGGGAAACGGGCTGACACAAGTTCTGCCACGTCCGAGAATGCACGAAGTAGGGGTCCAATAAAATGGGCCACCGCCGTCAATCTGAAGACTTTTTTCAGTACCGACGCCGGTGGTAACGGATAGTCCGAATATGTCGATTACCGCCCAAAACGCAACGTAATTTGGCTCACGGACTAACAATTGTGGCGGAAGACTGACTTCTCTGTGACGCCAAAACGATTGCACAGATCAGTGAGATAGACCACACCCGGCAGGCGACGTTGCTGAATGCCCGTGCATCGGCGGCGGTACGTATAACTTGTTATTCCATATCAGTTTGCGCTAACGGATCCCGCCGGGGAAGCCGATGACATGATTGCGTAACCTTCCGCCACCCCGCTCGTTGATTTGTTACTCCCACCATTCGTAATATTGAGTCCGCTCCGCTAAGTTCAAGCGGCGCTCCGACCCCAAAAAAGGAACCTTTCATGGCCAGCGAGAACCTCAAAGAATTTACAGACGCGAACTTCACAGCCGAGGTTCTGGAATCGAAGACGCCGGTCTTGGTGGACTTCTGGGCCGAGTGGTGCACCCCGTGCCGGATGCTCGGACCGACGATTGAAAAGCTGGCCGCCGACTACGCTGGCAAGATCAAAGTCGGCAAGCTCGACACCGATGCAAACCGCGATGTGGCAATGAAATACGGAATCAACACGATTCCGACCGTTCTGCTTTTCAAGGACGGCCAAGTGGCCGAAAAAGTCATTGGCTTGCGCAAGGAAGCAGAGTTCAAGATCATTCTTGACAAGGCCTAAGCACCGTACGCCGAGAGCAAATTGTTAGGCGATGCCGTGAGGGCGGTACGCCTGTGCAAGTCTGACAATGCGCCCAAGCAACTGCTCATAGCCCATGCCCGCATGGGCCGCTGATGCAGCGAAGTCTTCATCGGCGGCGATCTGCGGATTGGGATTGGCTTCGATAAGGAAAATCTGCCCGGTCGGTGTCATGCGGAAGTCGAGCCGGGCATAGCCGCTCAGACCCAGCAGCCTGTAAACACGGCGGCTGATGCGCGACAGCTGGCCCGCGATGTTGGCGGGTAGATCAGCCGGACCGGACCGGACGTTATACCGCTGCTGATATTCAGGGTTTCGTTTGAGTCTTTCGGTCGCAATTCGCGGCATGCCCCGGGGCAGGCCATCGAGGTAAAGCTCCCAGGCGGGCAGTGTCTTGAGTCGCCGATCTCCCAGCACGCCGACATACAGTTCCCGCCCCTCGACGAACTGTTCGGCCAGCGCATCGGTGCTGACGGTCTGGTGAATGAACTTCACCCGCTGGATCAGTTCATCGCGTGTGTGAACGACCGATGCCATCGAAATGCCTGTACTGCCGTCATCGGTCGCGCTCTTGACGAGCAGCGGATACGGCAACCGTACCGGCGGACGAACCGGCGCATCGATTCCGAACAACTTGCATGTCGGGACGGGAATGCGGTGGTAGCTCAACACCTGTTTGGTCAGCAGTTTGTCTCGGGCAATTGTCATACCCCGCGGGTTACAGCCGGTATAGGCCAGGCCAAGGCATTCCAGATAGGACACCACGTGCTGATCAAATGAGCGGAAATCACGGAACGCCTCAACCATGTTGAACACGGCCGACGGGTGAAAATCTGCGGCGGCCTTGCTGATGACGCCAAGGTCGGTTTCCAGCGGGACGACGCGCACCTCGTGTCCGGCGGCGGTCAGCGCATCGCGTACGTGAAACTCTGTCTTGCGATAGGCCTGCTCTGTCGACGAAAAATCTGCCAAGCGCCCGACCGGTGTCAGGTGGGAGTGACAAAGCATGAGAATGCGCTCGGATTGTTTACGCACAGCACTCTTCATACTGGAATACCCGGCCGAAGGTTCGAGATCTTTCGTATTGCCAGCGCAACCAGCCCATCCAATGCGGAAATGGGTAACTTGACGGACTTATTCGTGCGAGATTCAACGTTCATGCGACTGGCCACAGATAGGACATCGGCAATCAGGGCCGAACTGGTCAAGGCGGGAAGCCCGGTCGACCGACTCAGCATAGCGCTAATTTTGCGCGATTGCTCCGGCGACGGACCGCGCACCGCCCACTTGAATGCTCCCGGAGTCGAGCGGAGGTCATGTGGGGTCACGGCCGGCAAGGACCAGCCGTAGAGCCTCAGTTTCCGCTCGTAGTGCGCCTTCAGGCTGTAGCCTAAAGCCTCCAGCGGACGACGCAGGAGAAACGGTCGCACCCCGGGGAATGGTGTGGCTTCATCTAAAATAGAGTTGATCGCCTGCAACTTGTGCAGTGCGGGCTGACCGCGATAGGTATCTCGCCAACGGCTTGCCGGATCCAGCCATATGGCAAACGTCTCTGCAAAGTCTTCGGCTGGGTGAACCTGTGCGTACCCCAGCGGGAGATGCCGCACGAACTTATCGGACGCAAGATCAGGTCGATAATGAGCGGGGTAGGGCCGATGAAAATTCCCGAACGCCTGTCGGTAGGTTGGCGTGCGGAAAAGTGAGAGTCGACTATCAAGGGCATGAGCCGCTTCATGTCGCAAGAGGCGCAGGAGGTCGGCGGTCGACTCGCCCTCCACCTCGCCCATGATCGACCGCTCAACCTCAACCAGCCATGCCGAGAGCAAGTGAAACGGCACGGCGATTGCAAACCGACCGTCCTTGGCGAAGAAACCGTCCGACGCATACACCACCGGCGTTGGCAGCCCATGCGATGCGAGCTCGGCAGACAGCCTGCGGACGGCCGGGGCGACCGACCACATATCGCGTGGCAGTTCACACAGGCGGACCTGCAAGAATGGATCAGTCAGCGGTGGGATACAGGGGTTGGAATGCAACGGTAACGACAAAAAGTCTTATCCCTGCTCGTACGGCCAACTCGAAAGGGTCGCTTACTTCGCCTTGCGGACTTTTTTGGCCGGCGGGGGGTTGTGGTGCTTCCGTTCCGGGCCAGCTCCAGCTCCCTCGCTTCGGGAGTATCTGCCCGCCAGTGGCGGTGCGGAGGTCGTTTTGGACTTACGGGCACCAGCAGGCTTGGATGTAGCGGTCTTTTTTGCGGCCATGGGAGTCTCCTCGACCCGTGATTCTACTACACAGCGCGTCAAACTGCCCGCTCGTGCGGCGCGTTGAATTCGCTCCTAAGATATCGTTGACCGGCCTTACCGTCCCGCCAGTGCAAGACCCAGTGGAGCCTTCCATGATTCAGCGTCGTAATCCTCCGACCCGGCAGATCACAGTGGGTGATGCCACCCATAAGATTGTTCGCATTGGTGGCGACGCGCCGGTCAGCGTACAGACAATGACGAGCGGCTACACGCACGAGGTCGACAAGTGCATCGCAGAGATTCAGAAGCTGGCCAATGCGGGGGCCGACATCGTGCGCGTGGCCGTACCTGAAAAGAAGGATACGGCAGCGCTCAAGGAGATCATCGGGGCGGTCAACGTGCCGATCGTCGCCGACGTGCACTTTCACTTTCAGCGGGCCATGGAGGCCATCGACGCGGGAATTCACAAGATCCGCCTGAACCCGGGCAACATTTCCGACCGCGCGCAGGTCAAGGATGTCATCCAAGCCTGCCGGGCGAAAAATATTCCGATCCGTATCGGTGTCAACGAAGGTTCCATTGTCGAGCGTAAAGACAAGCAAAAGCGGATGAAGGAACTTGGCGGCGTCTTCAGCGATAACAAAAACGGCCACTTGCTGGCCATCATGATCGCCAAGCTCGAAGAGTACGTTGAGATTTTTCAAGAGGAAGATTTCCACGACATCTGCATCTCGGCGAAGAGCATTGACCCGCTGCTGGTCATTGATGCTTACACCGAAATCAGCAAGCGGTTCGACTACCCGCTGCATCTGGGCGTGACCCACGCCGGGCCGCGCGAGACCGGGAGCATCCGCTCCGTCGTACCGCTGGGGCATCTACTGGCCGGGGGTATCGGCGACACCATTCGCATCAGCTACGCCTCTGATCCAAAGTTTGAAGTCGAAGATGGATTGGAGCTGCTGTACGTCCTTGGCCTGCGAGAGCGGGTGGGGGCGGAACTGATCGCCTGCCCGACCTGCGGACGCATTCAGGTGGATCTTTACACGCTGGTTCAAGATGTGCGGAAGAAGCTGGCAGAAGAGATTCATGTGCCCATCAAAGTGGCCGTGATGGGGTGTGTGGTTAATGGTCCGGGCGAGTGCGAAGGGGCTGATATTGCAATCTTCGCCGGCGACCGTCGGGGCATCATTTATGTGCAGGGCGAGAAGGTTGCCAACGTGCCGGAGGAAAACATCCTCGAAGCGCTTTTGAAAGAATGCCGGCAGTTTCAAGACGCGGTACTGTCCGGTAAGGCCAAGCTGGGTGAGAAAAAGGTAGACATTCTGCCGCCAGCCCCCTTGGGCGAACTCGGCAGCGGTTACGAGGCCATTCGTGCGGCCAAAGGCCTTGTGCTTCCGGTCGTGAAATAGCCGTTTGTGGCACGGCCGTCTCGCGCTGACGGATTTTGCGGCGCGGTGCAGGCCCAGTTTACGCAGCGGCATTTGCGTTTTATCTGCTCTTCGCAAATAGTCCGCCGACTTTCGGCCTCAGGTCTGGTGGGTGGCCGCCATATTTTGCGTCTGGGCAGACTGCCCGAGAAGGAATTTCTGATGGCATTGCAACGGCGTCGTAACAGTGGTTTCGCGGTAGTTTGCTCGGCTTCACTGGCGGTTTTGACTGCCGCCATGACCGTTCATGGTGGCGAAGTTATTTTCAAGAACGGCGACCGTCTGACCGGCAAGGTCACCACTGGGAGCGAAGGTAAGTTGACCATTGAATCGGCTATGGCCGGCAAAGTGGTCGTCAACATGGCCGATGTGAAGACCTTCACCACCGACGAGCCGGTCGAGCTGGTCCTGAAAGACGGCAGCACCGTGAAGCAGCAGGTTACGGCGCCCGCTTCGCCGCCAGCCAGCACCGAACCGAGCATTGCGACCGCTGGCGGAACGGTGGCCGCTCAGAACTTCGCCCTTGGTGACGTCGTCGCCATCAATCCGCCGCCGAAAGACACCGGCTGGAAGGGCGATGTTGCTGCTGGGGCGATCTTCCAGACCGGTAACAGCGAATCGACCAGCGTGGACATTGAAGCCAACGCTGCACGCCGTCGCGAAGACGATCGTTTCACCGGGAAGGGTCAGTACCTCTTCGCCTCGCAGAAAGATAAAACGACCAGCGAGAGTTCCACCACGACCGACAGTTACCTGGTCAGCGGACAATACGACTACTTTTTGACCAAGAAGCTGTACCTCTTTGGCCGTGTTCAGGCCGAGCGCGACCGCGTTGCCGACCTCGACTTCCGTGGCACCGGTTCGGTGGGTGTGGGTTACCAGTGGATTGAAAGCGCCAAGACCAACTTCAGCACTGAACTGGGTGTTGGGTATACCTATGAAGACTACAAGAGCCAGGAAGCGCGCGACTTCGTCAGTGCCCGCGCCGCTTATCATGTTGACCACAAGCTTTGGCAGAACGTCGGTGTCTTCCACAATCTTGAATACACCCCCAGTCTGGAAGACTTCGCAAACTACAAGATCAACGCCGATGGCGGCCTCCGCTTTACCGTCACGGAGAACCTCTTCACCCAGTTAAAGATGGAATGGAAGTACGACAGCCAGCCCGCCGACAACAAAGACAACAGCGACTTCCGCTACCTGATGCAGGTCGGTTGGAAGTTCTAGCCTGCGGCCCGCTACACAGGGTTTCTCAGAATCTATCGGGCCGGGGCTTTCCTAGGCCCCGGCCCTTTGTATGCTTCCACAGTCTCAGGAGTCGTCTTTATGGCACACAAAGCAGGCATCGTCGGCGTCAGTGGATACGGTGGCGGAGAAGTCCTCCGTTATCTGACCAATCACCCCGACTTGGAACTGGTTTACGTCGCCGGCGAGAGCTCGGCTGGCAGCCGCCTGATCAGCAAGTTCCCCGGCGTCGACCGCCGGCATGCCGGACTGACCATCGACAAGTGGGACGTCTCTAAATTGCCAAAACTGGACGTCCTCTTCGCCAGCCTTCCTTCCGGCGAGAGCAAGGCCGCGCTGGCCGCAGTACCGACCGACGTCGCCGTCGTAGATATCGGCGGCGACCACCGCTTCGTGGACGGCTGGACCTATGGGCTGGCCGATGTCTGGCCGGAGCAGATCAAGGGCAAGAAGCGCATCGCCAACCCCGGCTGCTATCCGGCCGCAACGCTTGGCGCACTGGCCCCGCTGATCAAGGCGGGACTGATCGAACTGAGCGGCATTATTGTCGATGCCAAAAGCGGTGTTAGCGGCGCGGGCCGCGGCGGCGGCTCGACCTATGGTTACGGCGAGACCAACGAAGACCTGATGGCCTATGGTTTCTTCAAGCATGCACACCTGCCGGAGATGAAAACCGCCCTCTCCCACATTGGCGGTAAGCCGGTGGACCTCAACTTTACGCCCCACCTCGTCCCAATGACCCGCGGCATCCTCGCCACGTGTTACGGCCGGACGACGAAGCAAGGGTTAACAACAGGCGACTGCATCGCCGCTGCCACCGCCTTCTATAAAGATCGCCCGTTCGTGCGAGTCGTCGAGCAATCCCCCCACACCAAATGGGCCAGCGGCACGAACTTGCTCTTCGTCTCGTATCAGGCAGATCCGGCGACCGGTACCGTCATCGCGCTGGGGGCGATCGACAACCTCGGCAAAGGCGCCGCCGGACAGGCTGTGCAGAATGCCAATTTGCTGTTGGGCTTGGATGAAGATTCAGGCCTCTCCATGCACCCCGTCTCGCCATGAACCTGAATTGGATCGGTGAGCGATCGTCTAAGTGGCTGGGGTGAGTTGACCTCTACTACGAAGGTCTGGATACGCATCTCGTCCATCGCTGATTCGAGTACTAGAGTGCGGATCGCCGTAACGGCAAGGAAGCGGGCAACTTCCGTCCTGCCCCGGTAGACTAGGGGCTTGTGAAAAAGCGTCTGTGGAAGCCTTTTTGACGCCCGTCGTCCGTCTACCCAGTTCGAACCCCAAGGCCCGCCGGGGTCTACACCCCGCCCCGGACGCCATAGCGGAGAGTCAGCGAAGATGAGCCAAGCGACCGTCACACCCCCGGTTACGTCGAATGTTCCGCCCTCGCCGCTCGAGCCGCGAGTGCGGGAGATCGGCACAGAACTCTGGTCGCGCATCAAGGGCGAAGTGCCGGGCGTGTTCAACAAAGGCTACTGGGAAGGCCGCGTCATGGAGTCGGTGCTGGCCGATGCGGATTTCAAAGTCGACTTGTTCCGATTTGTGGACGTACTGCCGTCGCTGACCACCACCGAAGCTGTGCAGCGGCACATGAAGGAATATCTCATGAAGCCGGGCCGCGATCTCGGCACGTTCATGGGCACGGCCATCAAGATCGCCACGGGCGGTTGGGGCGGGTTTGGCGCGGGCCTTGCGGTGGCTGCTGTTCGTAAGAATGTCACTGGCATGGCCGAGCGATTCATCATCGGCCAGAACGCAGCCCAGGCGCTGCCGGAACTGAAGAAGCTCTACAAGCAGGGTTTTGCCTTCACTGTCGATCTGCTGGGCGAAGCCACCATCAGCGACCCCGAGGCGGATGCGTATCAGGCCCGCTACCTAGACCTGATTGACAACCTGCACGCGGAAGTATCGCGATGGCCCGCTGATGATCTGATCGACCGCAACCATCTGGGGCAAATCCCGCGTACGAATATTTCCGTCAAAGTCAGTGCGATGGAGCCGCTGCTGGATGCCGTTGACCCGGCCGGGAGTGTGGATCGGCTGATGAAGCGGATTCTGCCACTGTTTCTGAGGGCCAAGGAAAAGGGCGTCTTCCTGAACCTTGATTTGGAACAGTGGTCAATGCACGGCATTACCTACGATCTGTTCGAGCGCATCGTGACGGATCCGCGGCTGAAAGATTGGCCGCATGTGGGCATCGTTGTGCAGGGTTACCTCAAAGATTCTATGTCTGAGGCGAAGCGGCTCGTGGACATCGCCAAGAAGCGCGGGACGCCACTCACCGTTCGTCTGGTCAAGGGTGCGTACTGGGATTACGAAACCGTCGTTGCCCGCCAGAACGGTTACCCCTGTCCCGTGTTTTCCGAGAAAGCAGCCACCGACGAAAATTTCGAGCGATTGACCGCCTACATGCTGGAGAACATCCAGTACGTTCAGCCTGCCATCGCCAGCCACAACCTTCGTTCGATTGCCAATGCCATGGCCCGTGCCGAGAAACTGGGTCTGCCCAGAAACGCCTACGAGATTCAGATGCTCTATGGCATGGCCGAGCCCGAACGCGCTGCACTCAGGCAGATGGGCAATCGCGTGCGGTTGTACGCACCTGTGGGCGAACTGTTGCCGGGCATGGCCTACCTGGTTCGGCGTCTGCTCGAGAACACCTCCAACAGCGGGTTCCTCAAGATCTCGCACCATGACAAGGTCGACATCGGCACGCTGATGGCAGCGCCGAAGGCGACGCAGCCGACCGGCACCGCGCAAACGGCCACACAGAAGTTCGACAATTGCCCGTTGACAGACTTCACGGATCGCGCACTTCAGGCCGGAATGTCGGCCGCGGTCGAGCAGCTCGGTGCCCGCCTGCCGGTGACGGTTCCAGTAGTCATCGGCGGCAAGAAGCGCGAGGGTGGGAATACCTTGTCTCGCGAGTGCCCGAGTCATTCGGCCAAAGTCGTGGCGAAAGTCACCATGGCCATGCGCGAAGAAGCGATCGCCGCCGGGCGCACGGCAAAGCTTGCGGCCGAGTCGTGGCGATCGACGCCGCTCGCGCAGCGGGCGGCATTGCTGCACAAGCTGGCCGATCGCCTTGAGGCCGACCGTTTCGAGCTGGCCGCCATGCAGGTGTGGGAGGTCGCAAAGCCTCTGCGTGAGGCGGACGGAGATGTAGCCGAGGCCGTGGACTTCTGCCGCTACTACGCTCATCAGGCCATGACTGAACTGGCCCAGCGCAAACAGGGGGATGTACCGGGCGAAGACAACCAGATGATTTACGAAGGTCGCGGCGTCTGTCTCGTCATCGCGCCTTGGAACTTCCCGCTGGCGATTCTGACGGGCATGGCGGTTGCAGCGCTGGTTGCCGGGTGCCCGGTGGTGCTTAAGCCAGCCGAGCAGTCCTCTGCTGTGGCGTACCAGTTGTATGAGCGGATGCTGGCGGTGGGTTTTGACCCCGCCGTGGTGCAGTTCGTGCCGGGCGATGGTCTGGAGGTGGGTGCAACGCTCGTCGATTCACCCGATGTCGCCATGATCGCCTTCACCGGCAGCAAGAACGTCGGCCTGCAAATCATCCAGCGGGCGGCCGTCGTGCACGATGGGCAGGAGCAGGTCAAGCGCGTGGTCTGCGAAATGGGCGGTAAGAACGCGATTATTGTTGACGACGATGCCGATCTTGATGAGGCCGTGCTGGGCGTTCTCAAAAGCGCCTTCGGCTATGCGGGGCAGAAATGTTCGGCCTGCTCGCGTGTCATTGCCGTGGGCAGCGGCTATGACGCATTCGTCAAACGCCTTACGGAGGCTTGCCACAGCATTCAGCCTCTGCCCGCTGAACAGCCGGCCTGCATGTTGCCGCCGGTGGTCGACAGGGAGGCATTCGATCGACTTCAGGCCGTGGTCGCCAATCCCGGCGCCGGTGCCAAGGCGCTATACCTTGGCAAAACGGATCGGACCGACGGACATTACATCGCCCCGGCGGTGTTCGAGGTGACAGACCCCAGGCACAGGCTGATGCGCGATGAGTTTTTCGGTCCGATTGTCGCTGTCATCAAGGCCGCCGACTTTGAATCAGCGCTGACCATCGCCAACGGCGTGGAGTTCAAGCTGACGGGTGCTGTTTACTCCCGTTCGCCGGAAAACCTGGAGGTTGCCCGGTCGAAGTTCCGGGTCGGCAACCTTTACCTGAACCGCGGCAGCACCGGTGCCCTCGTCGAGCGTCAGCCCTTCGGAGGCTTCGGGATGAGCGGCATCGGAACCAAGGCGGGCGGGCCGGGTTACCTGCTCAACTTCGTCGACCCGCGCATCGTCACAGAAAACACCATGCGCCGCGGTGTGACACCCGAATTGGCCGACTGATCTGAAACCTTGCGCCTCATTTCAGGTCTACGGCAGCGCCACCCAACACACGCAGTGTGGAACCATCCTGTACATAGGCGACCACAGAAACCCGGCCAGCCGCGATGTCCGCGGTAGACACCTCTGTGGGCAACTCGAGTACGACACTTCCATTCATGCTGGAGTCGGTGATGGCCACCGACTGAAACGACCGAGCCACGTTGTCATGGTGCAGCGTGCGATTGCTGTTTTCGCCCCGGCGGACCTTGGTCTCCAGCCCGCGTTGCACGAGAACGACTTGTAACGTCTTGCCCTTCGCATCACCGCCTGCTGAATAACTGACGGTAACCTTTCCATGACTCTGGACTGCGGTAAGCCCGACGGAAACCGTGGACACCTGCCTGAGGGCCGTGGCAACTTCAGCCTTGGCCCGCTCGCTGTCGTTACCGACAAACTCGGCCCTGCCATTCACCACCATTTGCGGTGTGTACGCTGATGCAAGGCCCAATACCCTTACATACTCATACTGCCGCTGGGTGAACGCCGCAGCACTGAACCGGTCCTTCCAGCCCAAGTTATTCCAATAGTCGACGTGGAACGAGATCGGATAAACCGCTGCGCCGTCCTTGCGAGACTTGGCCACCAGATCAGAAACCACTTCATCCGCCGCGGGGCAACTTGAGCAACCTTCAGAGGTGAACAGTTCGACAATCGCCACCGGGCTGGCCACGGCTTTGGGCTCCTCGACCCGTGTCGCACCCAGCAAAGAGGCGGCGGCCGCCCCAATCGCCGCCGAAAGAAAACCATGCTTAACGAAACGCTTCAACAGATGTGCCATGATCGGTCTCCAATCAAACGCCGTGGCTGCCAACATTCAGCCCCCGGTCACCTGATAGGTCGCTTCGTAGGCCGGTCGATTACATCCAAGCGCACATAGTTTTTCCCGGACGAAGTCACAAATATCGCATGCACGCCGCCGACCGGGGACGACAGTCGACAAAAGCCCTCAAGCTCATCCGCCGGAGCAAAATCATGGCTTGACGTCACCTTGCACTGCCCGGCTTGTAGGCTGGCGTCAAGGTCTACCTGCGTAAGCCGCCAGCCCCGGCCGACGGTGATATTCTGCACCAAGACCAGCGTCCCCGTTTCGTCGAACCACGCCAGATTTTGCACGAATGGCGGACACCGAAACTTCGCTATCAACACACTGGGGTCGCTGGTGGCAATCAGCCAGCGCTGGCCGACGCGCAACCAGCAGGGCCAGCTGCCACCGATCACCAGGTCATCTTCAAGCGGCGGTTTAGAGAAAGTATCCCGGCTGTGAGGGCAGTTCCGTTTACGCAGGTCGGGGCGAGGGCTGGCGCGTCGAGGTAAACGCAACGGTGCAAGATGCATCCGATTGAAGTTGCGTTCAGTGCGACCTCAAGATCTCGCATTGTCGAAAAAAGCATTGACATTTCGAGTGATAACGAGTAGACATGTCTAGAAGCGTCTCGGTGGAGAACCAGCACACGCCTTTATCGCGCCGTTGATTGTGCGTAGGCGTCTGCCGGGCCGAGCGTCACACCGGAAGAGGAGAAACTAGCCATGACCGACCGTAATCACGCCACCGTTCGCCGTCGCGCGATTCGCACCGCTGCCGCCATGATTTCGCTGGCCGCGGGTTCATCAGTGTTTGCTGACATGACTCTGACGGCTGAGGGAGCAGCTAAGAGCTTTCATCTCAGCACATTTGCAACCGGTTTTCTCAGTTCCGGGGGTGTGGGGCCCATTCCGATCGACTTTCAGAATGATGGGACTGTGTTGGTCGGGACCTACGTGGACAACCGGATTCTGCGGTTCAACAACACAGACAATCAGCTTGTCTCCGGTGCGACCGCGCTGAACTATCCGAATTCGGAGCTCGCCCATGGCATCGCACATCTAGGTGGGGCGCTGTATGTGTCGCATTACAGTTCACAGTCGATCGACCAGCTGAATGCCGATGGGTCGTTCAACCATCAGGTGGTCTCGGGGCTTGGAAATGCCCGGGCATTGGTGGCGAACCCGCTGACGGGGCGGCTTTTGACCTCGACGGTGCAGGGAATTCGCGATGTGAATCCGGTGACAGGAGCATACACGACACTGTCGCCCTATGAGGCGGACGGGCTCACACTGTCGGGAGACGGCCAGACGTTGTACGGGGCCATGATTTCTGGGCCTTATAACGGCCGGCTGATCGGCTTTGACACGACATCGGGCGCGGTCGCGTTTGATTCTGGACCGATCTCGGGCGGGATCGACGGGACGGCCGTGGGATTTGGGCCTCGCAACGGATTTGTCTATGGCAACCTGAACAACGGGACAGTCATCGAGATCAATCTGAGCACGCTGGCGCAGACGGTGATTGCGACGGGCGGGTCGCGGGGTGATTTTGTGGCATCGGACGCCAACGGCGATCTGTTGTTGACTCAGACCGACAGGGTGCTTCGTCTCAGCGGGATTCCGGAGCCGACCTCAGCGGCGCTGGTCGGGGCTGGAACGCTGCTGGTGGCTCGGCGTCGTCGGCAGTAGGGCCTGCGGCACTTCGACAACTCGGAAGCCCGATTGGGCGGCACTTGCGGAACTCCCCCCCCGCCCCCCCCGGCCGGGTAGTCGGTGCCGATGTGCCGTTCGATTGCGGACTGACGCGGCCCTCACAAAAGGGCAAGAATAGACAGCATCTGGGACTGCCGTGGGGTATTGCACCCACTGCCGCCGTCCCAGATCTTTCAATTTCAGCGACCAAATCGGCAGAATCCGGCTTTTACCAACCCAGTAAGGTTAGATAGTCTCTCGGTGCTCGCGCAGAATGAACCGCGCGCACCCGTCGGCAAATGGGCTGGATTTTGGAGCGTCAGATCGGAGTGACAGATGATGCGTTTTTCGTCCAAGACGGCCGCCCTAACCGCAGCGATTAGCGTTCAGACTTTGGCAGTTCCCGGCCTCATTGCGCAGGTTGTTTACACAGACGATTTCAGCCGCGCAAACACTTCGCAGGGCTTCGTCAGCAACAATGTCGCGCCCTTTTCGAACGCCTACTCCATTGCGACGGCAGATACGACGACCTTCGTCAGTAGTCCTTTCGCTGGAAGCGCTGCTATCAGCAATGGTCTACTCCAGCTCTATGGGAACGGATCAGGCAGCAATCGCGATGGGGCAGTGTGGGTTTCCACTCCGCTTGCATTCAATGGCTTCAACAATCGACTCGCCAGTAATACCGGCAAAGTGGTCTCATGGGCCTTCAACATCTGGTGCAATCACACCAGCGGGAGCGGCCTCTCGGGCTTCAACGGCAGCAATTACGGCGTGGCCTATGTGCTCGGCGCGACATCGCCCAACTTTCAGAGTCAGGGGGCAGGCTATGCCGTCATGGCTGGCCAGAGCGGTACCTTTGACCCTTGGACGCTCGTCGCCTTCACCAACGGTCTGAGCGGGAGTATCACCCGCATCGTCAGCGACGGGCAGACGACCAGCGTCACGCCCCTCTATCACTCCCTGAAGGTCGAGTTCGATACGACCACCAGCAAGTGGACGCTTTACGACCGGTCCAATGGGACCAGTGGTTTTTCTGATGCACGGACCGATTTTTACGGCAGTGGATATCTCGGGGCCGATACGTCGCCCTCATACGCTTCCACGGCACTGAACTACACCGGGGCCTACTGGAAGGCCTCAACTGCCGCAGACCAGAATGCGAAATTCGACAATCTGCAAATTGAGTTAAGCGATGCGGCGGCCAGCACGGGCCCGCGCACCCTCACGTGGAACGGTGCGAGCGAATGGAACACGACGAACGCCTGGAAGGCCCCTGCAGCTGTCACATGGAACAGCTCTGCGCCGGACAACGCCGTTTTTGCTAACACGGGTTCCACCTCGGTGGTCGTTGGATCCGCTACGTCCGTCGGTTCGATCACGTTTTCGAATCCCGGTTTTTCCATTGCTGGCCCCGGAACGCTCTCGATCGCGGGTGCCGCTGGAGCCGGAGTGATCGCGAACGAGTCTGCGACGATTTCGGCCAACGTAACTCTTTCAGGTTCGCAGGTTTGGACGATCGCCGCCGGCCGGACGCTCGCCCTGAACGGGACCCTTTCAGGCGCGGCAACCCTTGTAATCAACGCAGGCCGGGTGGAGGTTCACAGCCCAGGCGGTACCACCGTCAGCCCCGTCATCGTCAACACCGACATTCTCAATGTGCAGGGACAAAATGCCGCCAACCCCGCGGCAGTTGTTCTGTCTTCCAGCGAGTCTTTGATCAACGGGACGCTGGGCGTCGGTCGTAGCTTCGTGCCCGCGCTGGCTGTCCTGAACGACCTTCAAATTGGCCTCACCGCCAGCCAGTTGGACATCACCACCAACGACCTCATCGTCCGTGCGACCGGCCCGGGCGATGGTGAAACGAAATTGGCCCGCATCAGTGACTACGCACGTCAGGGCCAGAGCGGCGACGCATTATTCGTGGGTAATGGTCTGGTCAGTAGCGTGGCCGCGGCAGATGCCACCGGGGCACTTCGATTCGCCGTGGGTGTCGCCGTCAACAACATCGACGGTGGAACGCTTTACGACACCTTCGACGGAATCACCGTCGGACCGAACGACGTACTGGTAAAATTCACCTACTTTGGCGATGCCGACCTCAATGGCCTCATCGATGATTCTGATTTTTTCCTTACCAACAACGGTTATGGCAACGGCTTGACCGGCTGGATCAATGGCGACTTTGATTACAGCGGCCAGATCGACGACAGCGACTTTTTTCTGATCAACAATGCGTATGGGCTGCAGAGTGGCCTGCTGCGGGCAGCTGGTTCGGGGCTTCCGGAGCCGTCGGCTATCCTCCCCCTGGCATTCACGGCGGCTCTTTACTGGCGACGTCGCCGGCCCCGGTGACCTTCAGCCCTCGGCGGGTCGTCCATTTATCTGGCCGATAGGACAGGTCCGCAGTCCTGCGATAACATACCCGGCGTGCAACCGAACGGTCAGAGCATTCGTATTTACAACACGCTTAGTCGGGAGAAGGAACCCTTCACCACCATTGCGCCGGGGCGAGTGGGGGTCTACCTTTGTGGGCCAACGGTCTACAAGCCGCCGCACATTGGCCACCTTGTCGGCCCGGTGATTTTTGATGCCATCCAACGCTACCTGACGTTCGCCGGGTACAAGGTGACGTTCGTCATCAACATCACGGACGTGGATGACAAGCTCATTGAAAAGGCCAAAGAAACAGGGCAGAGCGTCGTCGAGTTGGCACGTCATTTTGAACTCGAATACCGGACCGTCTTGGGCGATCTGGGCATCGATACGATCGATCATTTTCCACGTGTCAGCGAAAACATTACTGAGATTATCAGTCTGTGCAAGTTGCTGTTGGACAAGGGATTCGCCTACGCCGTGGACGGCAACCTCTGGATGGATGTCAGCAAGGTCGCCCACTACGGCCAACTGAGCCGGCGCAAGCTCGACCAGATGGAAACCGTCCGTGAATCCGTCGGGTCCGGCGGTAAGAAGAGCCCCGCCGACTTCGCCCTTTGGAAGGCCGCCAAGCCCGGCGAACCACTGTGGGAAACGCCTTGGGGCAATGGCATCGGCGGTCGGCCCGGTTGGCACATTGAGTGCAGCGCCATGAGCATGAAGCTGTTGGGTGAAACGTTTGATATCCACGGCGGCGGTCTGGACCTTCTCTTCCCCCACCACGAAAACGAGCTGGCCCAAAGCCAGTGCGCAACGGGGAAGCCGCTCAGCAAGTACTGGATGCACAATGGCCTGACACGCATCAAGACCAAGCTTTCCAGCGGCGAGTGGGCCAGCGAAAAGATGAGTGGCAGCATCGGCAACGTCATCGGTGCCCGTGAGCTGCTTGACACCTATGGCCCAGAAGTGCTTCGGTATTTCCTGCTCAGTACTCATTATCGCAGCCCGATTGAGTTCACCGATCAGGCCCTATCCGATGCCGTCAAGGGGTATCACTCTTTCACTCGCCTCTTTCAACGGGTGGGCTTGACGGACCTGCGGCACAGCGTCGTGGGCACTGGGCCAACCCCGGACGTCGCCGCGTTGAGCGATCAGTTCTGGCAGGAAGCCGCAGCCGCCATGGCCGATGATTTCAATACATCCGGTGTCATCGCCACCCTGCACAAATGGGCCAGCGCCGCAAATGGTCTGGCCGGAGCCGCAGAGGTCGCCAGCGACGCTTCTGGCACCGCAGCGGCCCGTTGGCTGGCCGCTGCCATGGTCGATTGCGGCCGCAAGCTCATTGGGCTGTTCCGCACCTCCGCCGAGCCCGGTGTGGCTGGCAAAGCCGATGATTCGCTGACCGCCGCACTTGGCACTCTTTTGGCTTCCGTGGCCCCGGCGGGCTCAGGGACACCGCCGACCACCACCGCTGGCTTGATGGACGCCCTGATCGCCCGCAGGTCTGAAGCCCGTAAGACAAAAAACTTTGCGGCCGCCGACGATATCCGCAAGGGGCTGGACGCATTGGGTATCGTTCTGGAGGATAAGCCGCAGGGCACCGGCTGGAGTCGCAAGTCATAGCCACTGTCCCACTTTTTGCCGCTGACCTGCCACGGAGGGCTTTCGTGCGAGTTTTGGGAATCGATCCGGGTTTGCGATTGACCGGCTATGGCGTGGTCGATTTTCCTGCCGCCTCTCGCGCGCAGGCGCGCCTTGTCGATGGTGGCGTTATTCGCCTGGATGCCAAGGCCGATATCCCCAGCAGGCTGGTTGAGCTTGAAGCCGAACTCGTCTCACTGTTCGAAGAACATCACCCAGACGTGTGTGCAGTGGAAATGCTCTATAGCAACTACAAGCACCCACGCACCGCCATACTGATGGGTCATGCACGCGGGGTCATTCTGCTCGTCGCCCAGCGATGCGGGGCCCGCATTTCTCAGGTCCCTGCCAACCGCATCAAGCAGGCCATGACCGGCTACGGCCACGCCGGCAAAGGCCAGATGCAGCGGGCCGTTCAAGCATTTTTTAATCTTCCAAAACTCCCTGAACCGCCGGACGTTGCCGATGCACTGGCCGTTGCCTTGTGCGGCGGGCGTCAAAGTCTCAGCAAGGCCCTGCCATGATCGCGCAAGTTACCGGCGTCATTCTCGAGGTCAGCCCTACCAGCGTTCTGCTGCGCGTCGGACCCTTGGTATTAGAGGTTTTGGTTGCCTCCAACGAAGTGGGCAAGCTGACTGACCTGGCCACCCGTCACCCCGAACGCGACACCACGTTTCACACGACCTTCTATCTGGAAGGAGATGCCAGCGGCGGCAACCTGACGCCGCGACTCATAGGGTTCAGCAATCCGCGAGATCTCGCTTTCTTTCTGAAGTTCATCACGGTCAAAGGCATCGGCCCCAAGAAGGCGCTGAAAGCCTTGATCGAGCCCGCCGGAGTCATCGCCGCCGCCATCGAGCGCAAGGACGCCAAGTTTCTCACCAAGTTGCCGCAAATCGGCGCCAGGCTTGCCGAGCAGATCGTCGCTGAGCTGGCGGGCAAGGTGCAGGAATACGTGGTCATCGACCCCACGCAATCCGGCCGTACCACCGGTGGTACGGTTTCCGGCCGGGTGGCCGTCCTGTTCGCGCCCACCGAAGAAGACGCCATCGCCAGTCTGGTATCACTGGGTGAACGCCGCCCGGATGCCGAGCAACTTCTGGTCCGCGCCCGCGAAACCGGGGCCGCTGGCACGGCCGAACTCCTCCGGGCTATGCTCCGCCTGCGAAGTTCCGGGCCCGCGCTGCGATAATCCGTTCCTCAACTTAGACTGGAACCCCTGTGGCCCGAGAACGAATCGTCACCCCCAACGAAACAGCCGCCGACGCCTCCGAGCCGGTCAGCGTTAACCACGCACTACGGCCGCAGCGATTCGCCGAGTACGTGGGTCAGGAACCTCTGATTCGAAAGTTGCGCATCGCCGTCGAAGCCGCTCGCACACGCAAAGAACCCGTCGAGCACGTTCTGCTGCATGGCCCGCCGGGTCTGGGTAAGACCACACTCAGCCACGTTATTGCCCGCGAAATGGGTGCCCAGTTGCACACCACCAGTGGCCCCGTACTGACCAAAGGCGCAGACCTCGTTGGCATTCTGACCAAGCTCGCCCCCGGCGATGTGCTCTTCATCGACGAGATCCACCGCCTGCCCGTGGTGGTCGAGGAATATCTCTATTCCGCGAT
Organism: Tepidisphaerales bacterium; assembly: GCA_038226785.1. Lineage (GTDB taxonomy): Bacteria > Planctomycetota > Phycisphaerae > Tepidisphaerales > Tepidisphaeraceae > JBBRQG01. The sequence continues at coordinate 212,822 of JBBRQG010000005.1, forward strand.
GGAGGACTTCAAGGTGGATATCACACTGGAGCAGGGCACCCACGCCCGCGCAGTCACGCTTCCGCTACCGCCCTTCACACTCATCGGAGCGACCACGCGCCTCGGCCTGATGACCGGCCCGATGCGCGACCGCTTCGGCATCCGCGAGCATCTTGAGTTTTACTCCCCCGCTTCGCTGGTCAAAATCCTGACGGCCAACGCAGTATTGTTGAGTCTGGTCGCGGCCCCAGAGGCCATAGAAGAGCTGGCTCGCCGGTGCCGAGGAACACCCCGAATCGCCAACCGTCTGTTGCGCCGCGTACGGGACTACGCCCTGGTGGAAGGGACGGGCGAAGTCACTTCCAAAATCGCGGCCCTCAGCCTGAAACTCGAAGGGATCGACGCCATCGGCCTCGACGAACAGGACCGCCAGTACCTCCGCACCCTCATCGACGTCTACGAAGGCGGCCCGGCCGGCGTGGAAGCAATCGCCGCCACGCTGAGCGAGGAAGTCGACACATTGGTCGACGTCATCGAGCCCTACCTACTTCAAATCGGGCTGGTCATGCGGACCCGTCAGGGCCGCCGCGTCACCAAAACGGCCTACGAGCATCTCGGTCTACCCGTTCCCGCCGCCAGAACGCCGGCAACTGACACGACGCTGTTCGAGGAAGCCGAGTGACTTTGCAGCCGGACGCTTTAAAGTCCCCACCGGCTTGGTATGAACGTGCCGTTTTAGTTTGGCTGCTCGCGTGTTTCTGGCTGGTGGCCGTGCTGCCTCGAGAGTTACACATTGCCGCCGAGAACTCACCGTGTATGGATGCCGACTGGCACCTGCGTCGCGGGCTGGTTCTATGGAACGGCAACCCGTACGGCCTCATCCTCCAGCGAAATGATCCGCCGCTCGGGCAGTTCCTTCTGACTCTTCCTATGGCCGCTCTGAGCTGCAGCGACCTCAGTGCCCCCATCGATAAGCGGCACTGGACGCCCGGAACCGATGTGCCCGGAGAGCTGACGACGGACCCGTCGATCGCGAGCCGTCAGCGCGCCTGGCGATACTCCGTACTTCTGGGCCACAAACTCAGCCCTGAAGCGTTGGTCGCATGGATCACGGGATGGAAGACCCTGCTCATGGCCCCGGTGGTAGCCGCGATATTGTTTTGGTTGCGCGCATTGGCGGGTTGGCGGGCCATGCTGCCGATGTGGCTGATCCTGGCGGGAGAGCCCAGCTGGCTGGCACATACTGGCGCCATCGCACTCGACGGATTAGGTGCCGGTGCCGGGCTGTTGAGCGCGTTCGCGCTGTGGCGTTGGTACCGGCGTGGTGGCTGGGCGGCTGCGGGGTGGGCCGGCGCTTTTCTGGCGGTTGCACTGTCGATCAAGCACACGAACGTCGTTCTCCTTGCCCCGGCGGCGGTCGTTGCCATCCATCGGGGTCTGCATGCCGGCCGGGCAGGTCATACCAGATCCGGCCCGTCCGCGGTCCTTCGCACACTATTGGCATTCACGGTCTGGGTCTGGTTTTGCTTGTGGGCCTGTGACGGCTTCAACTTCAGCTATCCCAGCGACGAGGTTCTCGCTGCCCGAGATTTCGGCCACATCGTCAATATCCGACTGCCTGCCGGTAGATATTTCGGCTGTCTCCTCTCCGCGATTCAGACAGGTCGGCACGGCTACACCAGCTATATGCTGGGCCATGTCTTGCCGCAGGGGGCCTGGTGGGTGATCCCAGTCACGGCCTGGTACAAACTGCCATGGGGTGAACTTCTGCTGCTCGCCTGTGGGCTGGCCCTTGCCCTTTATCAGCGGATTCGCCTTGGCGCGACCGAGGTGGCCATGCTTGTCATCGCTGGCCTGGGGATTGCGCTCGTCATGAAAGGTGGCATGTACCATGGTGTGCGGCACCTGTTGTTAACTCTTTTACTGACCGTAATGACGGCGGTGGCTGTCGTCTCTCGCGCTCGTCGCGGCTGGATCGTCGCGACCTCTCTCGCCGGGCTGGCCATGCTCGAAGGGGCCATCATTCACCCGTTCGAGCTCTCATTCGTGAATCGACCGATGGAAAAGCCATGGGCAGTTGTCGGCGATTCAAACATGGACTGGGGCCAGCAGGGCGTTGCGATACGAAAGTGGATGGCTTCACTTCCTGAACCTAAACCACTTGTCTGGGCAGCACTTCGCGGCGAGTCGACCCTACCTTCATGCCGGTGGTGGCTGGGAACCGAAATCCGGCCCTTGGATGTCCGCAAGACACCACCCACTAGCGGATGGGTCGCACTTCCACCTGCCTACGAAAGCGGTCAGGGAGATGACTACGACCGATTCGCGGCCTTTCGCCCCCAGCGGCCGCAGCATGTGATCGCTAATGCAATGGGTGTCTATCAGTTCACTCCCACAGAAGCAGCCCCAACCTCTCAACCGAGCGTGCAGCCATAATTGGACGGCCCAGCCCATCTTGCACGACGTCGTAACCGTCGTAGGCAAGTTTGCTCAAGTGAAGGTGGCCAGTGCCTGCATGGATCCGAACTCGCACTCAGGAGTTCGGTTCAGATATTTCCTGCGCAGGGCGCCCCCATTATGGCCCTTCACGGCGAAGTACCCTCGGCTCAGTTTCTGATCAAAGTCGCCTTCTCAGCAGCCATCGGGGCCGTCGCCACTCCGGCTCACCCGGCCTCGGCCGCAGTGTCCCAGTCTCCGGTCACCGCTGGCCGCACCCACCCCAGCGTGCCTACACGCCACAAATAAGCGAAGCCACACAGCACCACCGCCAGAAACAACACCAGCGATGCAAGCCCGGTCCAGACTGCCGCACCGTCCACCCCCTCGGCCGTCACTTTTCCATACCAGACCGCCCAAGGCACCAGCAGTGCCAGCTCAACCGCCAATACCAGATACACCAACGCCACGGCGTAAATCCGTAAATCAAACTGCACCTGCGCCTGACCCACCGGCGCTTCCCCACATTCGTAGGCAGTCGACTTGTCCACTTGCGGCATGTCCGGCCGGATCAATCGCCCGACGGTCAGGTTGACGAGCAAAAAAGCGCCGCCAACCCCGGTCAAAATCGCGATATCCCAGAACAATCCGTCCATCATGTGAATTCATACTCTAGCAGATGGTCGGTTCCATTACATTCAAACATGACAGAAAACAGGGTATTATCGTGTGCCCCCAGGGCAAATCTTCTGGCGCACTGGAGTGGCGGCACCAACCCTGCCTACCCTCATTTTGCGTCGCAAGTCCTTTCACCCGGCCCATACCTGAGGGTTTCCCATGTCAGACCGATCCAATGCCCAGCGACTGCTGACCTCTCAAGCTGAAACCCTTTTGGTCGCCCTGACTGTCCAGCAGTACACCCTTCCACACACGCCGACTAAACGCGCGCTCGCCTCGGTCGCCCGGCAAGAGGCCCTGTGCAGCCAAGCGGTCGACCGGGCCCTGTCATGGCTCGATATCGATGGCACCAAGTCCCTCGGGCGCCTCCGCAGGACCGAACTCGTCCAGCTTGCCCGCTGTCTTCAGCGTTTCAGCCGTCACCTGATGCTCTCACCCCGCACAGACGTTGCCGCCCGCCAGCAGGCCGTCGCCACTGCCTGACGCCAGTGCCCGACGCCTCCGGCCCCCCCCCCTGCTACAGAGGCCCGCCGTAACTCTGTAATGGCCGCACACTCCATCCGTGTGCCTGCAAAGACTCAATCGACTTCACCGCTGCCAGCGCCGCCGTCATCGTCGTCAGCATCGGCACGCGGTTGGTCACGGCGAGCGCCCGGATTTTCCCTTCATCCGTTGCCGGACCCTTCTTGGTCGGCGTGTTGATGATCAGTTGCACCTGACGGTTCTTGATCAAATCCCGGATATTCGGCCGACCTTCGGCCAGTTTCGGGATACGCGTCGCCGGTATCCCCGCCGCCGTCAATGCCTTGTACGTCCCCTCGGTCGCCACCATCTTGAACCCCGCGGCCACCAGCGACTTGCCTACCGAAATCGCGCCTTCCTTGTCGCGCGTTGCCACCGATAAGAACACCGTCCCGACCAGGGGCAAAACCGTTCCAGCCGCGAGCTGCGCCTTTGCAAACGCCGTCGGGAAATCCACATCAATCCCCATCACCTCGCCCGTGCTCCGCATTTCCGGCCCAAGAATCACATCCACACCGGGGAACTTGCTGAACGGGAACACCACTTCTTTGACTGACACATGCCGCGGATCGGGCAGTTCCTTGATCGCCATCTCATCCAGCGACTTCCCGGCCATCACCTTGGCCGCAATCTTCGCCCACGGCATACCGGTCGCCTTACCCACAAACGGCACCGTCCGGCTGGCCCGCGGGTTAACCTCGATCACGTAAATCTCATTGTCCTTGATCGCATACTGTACATTCATCAACCCGCGCACCTTCAACGCCGCCGCCATCGCCCGCGTCTGCTTCTTCAACCGCTCAACCATCTCCGCGCTCAGTGAATACGGTGGCAGAGAACAGGCCGAATCGCCCGAGTGAATCCCCGCTTCCTCAATATGCTCCATCACGCCGATGATGACCGCGCGCCCACTTGCGCCCTTTCCGCTCGGGTCAAAATCCGCCAGACAATCCACATCCACTTCGGTGGCGTTGTCCAGAAACTTATCAATCAGAATCGGATTCTCCCCAGCCGCCGCCTGGGCGATCTTCATGAAGTGCTCAAGCTGCGACTCATCACTCACAATCTCCATCGCCCGCCCGCCAAGCACAAAGCTTGGCCGTACGAGCACGGGGTACCCGATCTCCCGCGCTATGGCGTACGCCTCCGCCAGATTCTTGGCGATCCCATTCGCCGGCTGTCTTAACTCCAGCGATTGCAACAAGGTCCTGAACTGCTCCCGGTCCCCGGCGGCATCCAACGACTTCACACTGGTCCCCAGAATCGGCACGCCCGCCTCCGCCAGCCCCTTCGCCAGATTCAACGGCGTCTGCCCGCCAAACTGAACGATCACACCCTGAACCAGCCCACCCTTTTCCGAAAACGGCTTCCCATTCAGCCGCTCACAAATGTTCAGAATGTCCTCGAGGGTCAGCGGCTCAAAAAACAGCAGGTCACTGGTGTCGTAATCCGTGCTGACCGTCTCCGGGTTGGAGTTGATCATCACTGATTCAATCCCAAGCTCCCGGCACGCATACGCAGCCTGCACACAGCAGTAATCAAACTCGATCCCCTGCCCGATCCGGTTCGGTCCGCCACCGATGATGATGACTTTCGGGCGGTCAGTAAGTCGGATTTCGTCTTCAGATTGTGGCTTGCCATCAACCGTGAAGGGCGTTTCATACGTGCTGTAGTAATAGGGCGTACTGGCCTCGAACTCGGCGGCGCACGTGTCGACGATCTTGTAGACGGGATTCACGCCCGCCTGCTGTCGGGCATGACGCACTTCGGCCGGTGTGGTGTTCCATACCTTGGCGAGCTGCACGTCGCTATAGCCATATTCTTTGGCCGCACGGATCACCTTCGCAAACACATCCGGCTTTGTCGTGCGATAAGACCAGTGCACCTTCGCTTCGTCTGGTGTTCCCTCAAAATCCACCAACTCCTTCATCTGCGCGATAAACCAAGGGTCGTAGTTCGTCAGCTCATGCACCTGCTGAACCGTCCAGCCCATCTTCAGCGCATACCGCACATAAAACAGCCGCCCCTGACTCGGTACGCTCAGCTTCCGCCGTAACTTGTCTTCTGCGATCGGATACTCGCCGTTGTCCTTCAGGCTTTTGTCCTGCCCATCCAGCCCAAACCCAAACCGCTTCACCTCCATGCTGCGAATCCCCTTCTGCAGCGCCTCCTTGAAGGTGCGTCCAATGCTCATCGCCTCGCCCACACTCTTCATCTGCGTGGTCAGCGTCTCATCGGCATCCGGGAACTTTTCAAACGTCCATCGCGGAATCTTCACCACCACATAGTCAATCGTCGGCTCAAAGCACGCGCTGGTGTGCTGCGCCCAGCCGCCCTTGCCATCCCGCTTGCTGGTGATGTAGTTGGGCAGTTCATCCAGCGTGTATCCCACAGCCAACTTGGCCGCCAGCCGGGCAATCGGATACCCCGTTGCCTTGCTCGCCAGTGCACTACTGCGGCTGACTCTCGGATTCATCTCCACCACGATCATGTCCCCTTTATCCGGATCGATCGCGAACTGGATATTGCTCCCACCCGTCTCCACGCCCACCGCCCGGATGATCGCGATGCTCGCATCGCGCATCCGCTGATATTCCTTGTCGCTCAACGTCTGGATCGGCGCCACCGTGATGCTGTCGCCCGTATGCACGCCCATCGCGTCGATGTTCTCGATCCCGCAGATGATGACGACGTTGTCGTTCTTGTCGCGCATCACCTCCATCTCAAACTCTTTCCAGCCGATGACGCTCTGCTCGATTAGTACTTCACTGATGGGCGAAGCATCCAGCCCCCGCTGGACGATGGTCTCAAACTCTTCAATGTTGTAGGCAATTCCCCCGCCGGTTCCGCCCAGCGTAAATGCCGGCCGGATAATCAGTGGCAGCCCAATATCCGCGAGAACCTTACGTCCCTCCTCCATCGTGTGTACCACCCCCGACCGCGGCACTTTCAGCCCGATGGAAATCATCAGGTCCTTAAAGAGTTGCCGATCCTCCCCCTTCATGATCGCTTCCCGATTCGCCCCGATCATCTGTACGCCGTACCGGGTCAGGATGCCCTTGTCATGGCAGGCCATCCCCACGTTCAAACCCGTCTGCCCGCCCAGCGTCGGCAGAATGGCATCCACCGGCGTCCCGGCTGCCTTCTCGTAAGCCAGAATTTTCTCCACAGCCTCGGGCGTGATGGGTTCGATGTACGTCGCATCCGCAAACTGCGGGTCGGTCATGATCGTCGCCGGGTTGCTGTTGATCAGCACCACCCGGTATCCCTCTTCCCGCAAAGCCTGACACGCCTGCACGCCGGAGTAGTCGAACTCACAACCCTGACCAATCACAATGGGTCCGGAGCCAATAATCAGGATCGAGTGGATGTCGGTGCGTTTGGGCATGGGTGCGCGCAGTTCTCCGGAGTTAGGACGCGCAGAGTTTACAAAAAATCCCCACTCGTGCGCGATGTCGCAGCAGCGGCATCAGCCCCCGGGCTGACGAACCAGATTTCCCTGACGGGATGGCCGAGGCGATCACTTCGGGCGAACGCGGACCTTGGTCGGAATGGCGGGCGGTTCGATGTCGTCACCACCAGCGGATTCTTCGGCACGCTTGGCCCAGAAGCGTTCACGCTTCTTCTTGATCTCATCAGGGACCGGGTGGGTCTTCACGAAGTTGACCGTCTCCTGAAGCAGGCGGAAGAACTGGCCGAAATCTTCGGAGTAGATGTGCAGGCGGTGCCGCTTGATTTCGTTCGTTTCGCTGTCGCGCTTGTCTTCAGCCAACACGATGCAGTGGTTGCCCGTGGCGACCCGCTTGACCTGAACCGTATAGGTCCGTGGGCTGATGGATTTGAAAAACTTCTGGAACAGGACGACTTCATCCGGTCCGAGCGTCAGCGACCGGCCACCATCGGACGGCTTCGTGGGCAGGGTCCTGACGGGCTCGGGGCGGGCGACCACACGTGTGGCCACTTCCGAAGCCTTGGCCGAGGACTCCGTCTTTCCGGCCACCGGGGCCGCAGGCTTGACGGACTTTGTCACTGTCTTCGAGACCTTGCTGGGCTTGACGACGGCCTTGGAGGCCTTGGGTAGATCACCTTGCTTGCGGACCATTCGTTTTCTCATTTCTGGCAAATATCCGCCAAATGTCGTAAAACTACCACGGGCAGGTCGGGGGTTATACCCGAAATCTACGGATAGTGTTATTCACTCGCGCCAAAAACGATTGTTTTGGCCCGACACCGTGCCCGAAAACAGCCTGCCGACAGCCGACATTGTCAGTGTTGTCCAGCCCACATTGGTTCAGTCACCCCTGTGTCCGCTCCCCCGGCTTCCTTACCAGCAACCCGCGGCTTTAAGCCCGTCCGTAGCTGCGCAGCAGGCCAATAACCACACCTTGGATCTTGACCCGGTTGGCCGGGACGATGCGGGGTTCCATGGTGCTGTTGGCTGGCTGAAGGCGGATGTTGCTGCCTTGGCGGTAAAAGCGTTTGAGGGTGGCTTCGCCGCTATCCAAAAGGGCGACAACCTGCTCGCCGTCGCGGGCGGTTTCCCGGCGTTCGATGACGACGTAGTCGCCATCACAAAGGTGGTCTTCGATCATGGAGTCGCCGCGGACGCGGAGGACGTAGACACCCTTACGGGCAGCAAACATGGTTTCCAGGTCGAGTTCTTCGCGGTTTTCGATGGCTTCGATGGGCGAACCGGCTGCGATATTGCCGAGCAGCGGCAGCTTCGTGCTGCGGTCTTCGTCCGGCAAAAGGGCATCGCCCACCAGTTCAAGCGAGCGGGCCTTGTGCTTGTCCCGCTTGACGACGCCTTTGCGCTCCAGGGCGCCCACGTGTTCAAAGATGGTGACCTTGCTCGTGCCAAGGTGGTCGGCAAGTTCCTGCATGGTCGGAGCTACGCCATGCAGATGCCGGTAATTGCGAACTGCGACCACAACATCGACTTGCCTGGGCGTAAGATTCATAGCTGAAACCCTAAAAAGTAAGCGGCTGAGCTGGGCGCAACCCCTGTTTGCCACTATCGGCAGGTTGGGGAGTTGTTATGCAGTACATTAGCCTAACATCCGGTCAAATTGCAAGGCCTTGTTTTTATGGGGACAGTTTTGTTTACCGATAACTGGAATATGGGTGAGTTGACCGCCGCCAGCGCGAGTAGTTTTCAGGCCGCCAAGATTGGAAGCGAGATCAACGTTGCTGTCGCCAGCAAGGTGCTGCAAAGCCAGCGACTTCAGGGGGCTGGCGTGCTAAGCCTGCTGCAGGCGGCCACCGGAACAGGGGCGGGCGGCAAGATCCTGGCGGGTGACTCCCTGATCGCCGCAGCCACGGGTCTGGGCGGGACGCTGGACGTCACCGCGTAAATCAGCGTCTGCCTTTCCATTTTTCGATCCCGGACAAGGTCGGACGTTGTCGAACAGACCGGAGCAAACTTTGGCTGTTCGAGGTTTTCACCTGGGCGGGGTGGGGAAGTTAATCAGTTTGGGCACCTTGATGTTTCGGCGTCAATAGAAAACGTTTGTGGGTGTCCCCGTTATTAGCCATAAGGTTCATGTTGGCTGCGGTTGCCGCGTCCCGCTGATTTCGTTCGCGGCTTCTTAAAAGTCGCGGGGGCTTCCGGTTTTTCCGGAAGCCCCCGGTGTATTTGTGTCAGGTCGGCTGTAAGCCGAGTTCTGTTCCCGGCGGATTGCTCTGCCGGGCGCGACCATTTCTCTGGGACGGGCATTGCTGCCCGCCTCTAGCGGCCTACCCGCACGATGTAACTCACCTTGCGGTGAGTTGCGCCCAGGGTGTGGGGCTGCACCGTGCATATTTGGCCTTGCTGCTGGTGGGGTTTTCCCTGCCACGGCTGTTGCCAGCCGCGCGGTGCGCTCTTACCGCACCTTTTCACCCTTACCACCCCCATGCCCTACTTTCGCAAGGCATAAGAAGTTCGGCGGTTTAAGTTTCTGTGGCACTTTCCTTCGGATTGCTCCGACCGGGCGTTACCCGGCACCACACACCACTTACAGCTCGGACTTTCCTCACCGTTTCCGATCCCGTACGGGCGACCGTTAGCGGCGCGGCCGCGAGCGCGGCCTGACACGCAGGGGAGGATACCTCAGATTAACGGAGGTTGCTGACCGGGGCGCTTTCGGGCACGGGCGCAAAAAACGGGGGTTAACGTAGGAAGGATGTGTCGATGTTGTCGGATTTCCGGACGCGGAATCGATTGCGTCCGTGAGAAAATCCATATTTACAGGCGAAAAACATGCGGGGTTCAAACACATGTGGCTTACACCATATATCGGAGTGGTCACGTTCCATACCGAACGCGGCAGGGAATTCTTACTTGTTGAGAGGGAAACCTATGAAGCGCTTTGTTACGATTTCTGCATTGGTGGCTGCGGCCGGTTTTTCGGCTGCGTCGCACGCGGCTGTGATTAACTTCGATGATGGTGCGGTGGCGGTTGGCTCGACTTTGTCGAACCAATACGCGGTCAGCAAGGGTGTGACGTTCGCACCGGGGCTCGGCGGCGCGACCGGCATTGCTGTCACCGGCCTGGGCGGGACGGATTTTGCGACCAACACTGATATGACGATCGTGTCTTCAGCCGGGTCCGATGTTGGCGGCGGCGTGACGGCCCCGATTTCGGGCCTGATGCTTCACTCTTTCAATGGGTGGCTCAGCGAAGACAATGACCCCGCGTTTTACATGACGTTTGCCAGCCCGATCTCGGCGATCAGCATCGATTTCGGCGGAATTTTCAATTCGGCCAGCACGCGGATCATCGCGGTGGATGCCAGCAATGCGGCGATCGCGTCGGTGGCTGCCACGACCACGGGTACCACAACATTGACGCTGACGCCGGGTTCGGCCGTGAGCAAGATCGTCGTCACGTACGGCGACTTTCAGGACTGGGTTGGTGCTGACAACATTAACTTCACGAGTGCACCGGTGCCGGAGCCGACGTCGGCTGGGCTGTTCGTGCTCGGTGGTCTGGCCATCGCGGCACGTCGCCGGGCCTGATCATCAGGACTGACAGAGAGAGTTATTCCGGGGAAGGCAGACGGCATTGCCGTCTGCCTTCCTGTTTTTAGTCGGCGGCAGGGCGGGTGGGGCGGGGGGTTTTTTCGCAACGGTGGGCAGGGTCGGGTAGTACGTAGGGGAATGACGGCAGTCGGTGCAGCGATTTTGATGGCAGGAGCGGTCTGATGGCCCGGCAGGAAGCAGGGCCACGATTGGCTGACAATGTCGCCATTCCCAGCAGCAAAGCGGCCACGATTCCGCCGGTGGGTGGGCTGGCCATCGGCCGGGATTCTGATGAAGAGCTGATGCGCCGTGCCCAAGGTGGGGATCGGCAGGCGTACGGGCTTTTATATGAGCGGTATGCGTCGGCCATTTTGAGTTACCTGTATCGGATGCTGGGGAACACCGAAGACGTTGAGAGCATCGGGCAAGAGGTCTTTTTGCGGGCCTGGAAGTTTGCGCCGACCTACAAATACCCGCAAAAGTTGAGTACATGGCTGTTTACGATCGCGCGGAATCTGGCGATCAACAATGCCCAACGGCGGAAGCGGAATCCGGTGCGCAGCCAGAATCAGTTGATGCTGGCCGGTGCCGAGGAGAGCAACGACCCGCTGGAGGTGGCCGGCAAAGCGACAGACGACACCGAAACGCGGGAAGAGATCGGACGGGTGCTGGCCGCGCTGGAGGAGTTACCGCGCGATCAGAAGGAAGTGATTGTGATGGGGATTTTTCAGGACTTGAGTTACGCGGAAATGGAGACTGTGACGGGGTCGAAGGCCGTGACGCTGAGGAGCCGGATGTTTCATGCGCTGCGGAAGTTATCGACGATGCTCAAAGCCGACCCGGCGGTGCTGCGTCAGCGAGAGGAGGATCGCCGTGGCTGATTCGCCTGTTGATCTGGAATCCGAACTGGAGCGTCAGGCGCTGGCGGAGGTGGTAGCCGAGGCGCTGCGGGCCGGGCCGGGAACGCCGGCTTGGCGGGCTGCGCTGGGGCAGACGGAAATGGGGAGCGTCGACGCGACGGAGCAGTTGCGGCTACTACGACTGGTGCGGCAGCGTCTGGAGCAGGGGCGGTCATGGCGGGCTGTGACGGCCGGCCCGGACTTTACGGCCGGGGTGATGCGGGGAATCGACGAGCACGAGGCCGCCGGAAAGCAGCGGTCGTTTCTGGCGAGGTGGATTTTGGGCGCCTGCGTGGCGGTGTTGATGGCGATGGGCGTTTGGCTGGCGGCGAGTGGGCGGTTGCAAAGCCTCATGCCTGGGGGTGGGAGCGCGGGGCAGGTGGATCAGGTGTTTGGCGTGACGCCAATCTTTTTGTGGCAGGCCGGCGATAAGTTGGACGAGGAGATGGCTCGGCGGGCTGGGGGTGCGACGTTGAGTATTGGATCGGACGGGATTCGCTTGCCACTGGCTAAAGGGGCGGTCGATGTTAGCGATGACGTGGGAGCGGTGTTGCTATTGGAGAAGCGATTGGATCCGTTGCGGGCGGTGGCGCTGGATGTGGATGTGGTGCGGCCAACTGGCGAGAAGGGGTATGTTGAGGTCGTTGTTGCAGCTGCCGACGCGACGGACGGCACGCTGAGGCTGCCGGGAGATCATGGCATTAGCGCTCATGAGTTTACGGTGACGGTTGGCCGGAAGTCACTGATGGTTGACGATGCCACGAAGCACGTTGTCGAGGTGAAGTTACCCGTGGAAAAGACGACCGGACCATTGCGGGTGCGGATTGTGATTGGGGCGGATGAAAATGCTTTGATTGTCGACGGGCAGACGGTCTGGCGGGGTGGGAATGGGCTAGGGAATCGGATGGTTCGGTATGTGGGCTTGAGGTTCACGGGCACTGGCGAGGCGGCGGGGGCGAGCGGGGCGGTGACCCGGATGGCCCTGTACACGCCGGTACTACGGTGATGGTGGGTTTTAAGCGGTTAGTTCCCAGTGCGGGCACCGACCGCCCTGTTATGGGTATTCGGTGGCCCAAGAGTCGATAGTATTTAAAACACATGGCTAATCCCGTTCAACAGTCTCCTGCGAAGCAAGTCACTCCGGCCGATGTGGAGCGACTGGCGCGGGACGGGGCGAGGCTGCGGGCTGAGGTCGCCAAGGTGGTGATCGGGCAGGAGGCCGTGGTGGGGCAGCTGTTGATTGCGCTATTGGCGCAGGGGCATGTGTTGATGGAGGGTGTGCCGGGTCTGGCGAAAACGTTGCTGGTGAGCACGCTGGCAAAGGTGATGGACCTGACATTTAAGCGGATCCAGTTCACGCCGGATTTGATGCCGAGTGACATCACTGGGACTGAGGTGTTGCAGGAGAATGTAGAGACCGGGCGGCGATACTTTGAGTTCGCGCCGGGGCCGGTGTTCGCGAACTTGCTTCTTGCCGATGAGATCAACCGGACGCCGCCGAAGACGCAGGCGGCGCTGTTGCAGGCGATGCAGGAGCGGCAGGTGAGTGCGGGGCGGACGACGATGCCGCTACCGGACCCGTTTTTTGTGTTGGCGACGCAGAACCCCATTGAGCAGGAGGGAACTTATCCGCTGCCGGAGGCGCAGCTGGATCGGTTCATGTTGATGGTGCGGGTGGGGTATCCAGCAGAGGCCGATGAGTTGTCGGTGATTTTGCGGGCGGGGCTGCCAGAGGAACAGGGGTTGGTGCAGGTGCTGGATGGGCCGGCGATTGTGGCGCATCAACGGACGGTGGCGGCCATCCCCCTTGCCGAGCCGGCGGGGCGGTTGGCGCTCGCGCTCATACGGTCGAGTCGGCCGGCCGAAGCTGGTGCCAGTGACTTTGTGCGGCGGTGGCTGGCGTGGGGGGCCGGGCCACGGGCCGGGCAGAGTCTGGTGCTGGCGGCCAAGGCGCGGGCGGGGCTGGATGGGCGGATATTGGCGGAGACGGAAGATGTGGCGGCGGTAGCTGGGGCGGTGTTGCGACACAGGCTGGTGCCGACGTTCGCGGCTCAGGCTGAGGGTGTCACGGTGGATCAGGTGATTGAGCGGCTCTTGACGCTGGTTCCCCGGGCGGAGGGCGTGAGGCGGCTGTTGTGATGGTAGAGGCGGATACTGTTTGTGGTTGTGCGGTGGAGCGGTGGCTGACGCCGGGGCGGACGGCGCTGATCGAGGCACCGTGGTCGAAGGCAGAGCATTCAAAGCGGGAAGGCGTTTCGGCGCGTCTGGTTGTCAAGCGTCTGGATGACGACCTCTTGCTGGGCCATGATCTACACCCGCTGGTCCGTGACCGCTTGGCCAAGCTTCGAGAGCTGCCGCTGAATGGTGTGTCGCTGCCGCTGGGTGTATGGGCGGGGGAGCTGACCGATGGGCGGGTGGATACGACCTCTGTCTGGACGCTGTGGCACTGGGTGGAGGGACGGGAGCTTGTGCCGGAGGATTGCTCGGCCGGACGGCTTTCGGCAATAGCTATTGCGGCGTTCGAGGCACTGGAACAGCTGCACGAGCTTGGTCTGGCTCATGGGGCGGTGCATCGTGGCAACGTGCTCGTCGGCAAGCGTGATACGGCGGACGAAGAAGTGGAACGGGTGATTCTGCTGCACCCGTCACCACTGCTGGTGACTGACATGGAGGCAGACGTCATCGGTCTGTGCCGGGTGTTGCGCGACGTGCTTTCGCACGAGACGGGCAGCGAGCCAACGCTGCGCAGGCTGATGGCGAGACAAGTTGTGGAAACCGTGGGGAGCGGGTGGACGGCGCGGACATGGAGGCTGGAACTGGGGGATATGTTGCGCAAGTCCACCGAGGTTGCGACCGCGGGCGATGGGGCCCGTCCGGACGAAGCGGCTTTCCTGCCGGAGAGCGAACCTGATCGGCGGGGCCGGGCTCGGCGAATGGCGTGGATTCTGGGAACGATCGTGGTCGCGGTGGCGGTGGCTGGTTTTTTGGTCGGGTGGTGATCGCAGGTAGGCTCCCCGGCGTGAACGCGGTTGAACGATTACTAAGTGCAGAGTTGCGTGGACAACTGGATGTGCTGGACCTGTTGCCGAGCACGGCGGCGGCCGGCATGGCAATCAGCCGGCACTCGGCGCGTCAACGGGGGGCGAGCCTTCACTTCCGACAAAGCCGGCCTTACACGGCAGGGGATGAACCCCGGCGGATCGACTGGAATTTGCTGGCCCGCACCGAGAAATACTTCGTGCGCGAGTATGAGCAGGAGACCGACCGGCAAACGCTGATAGTGGTGGATGCCAGCGGATCGATGGCGTATGGCGAGGGATCATTGAACAAGCTGCAATGGGCTTTGCAGCTTGCGGCCGCGTTCATCTACGTACTGAGTGTGCATCAGGAGCCGGTGGGCTGGGCAGTGGTGGCGGGCCGGGACGGAACAGCCGGGAAGGGCGGCCAGATTGCCGCATTGGCACCGGGTCGTTCGCAGGGAGTGCTGTTGCGATTCGCTGACGTAGCTGACGGGCTTCTGGGTGGCGGGCATGTAGAGCACTCTCTAAGAGATGTGGCCCTGCCGTTGCGACAGGGGACGGTCATCTTGATCAGCGATTTACTGTTTGCCATGGCCGACCTGGAACGTTGGATGCAGCGAGTGGCCGGGACGGGCCACATGCCGACACTGGTTCGTGTAAACCATCCGGCCGAGCGGCAGTTTCCGTTCGATGCGTGGGCCGAACTGACTGGGCTGGAAGGCGAGCCGGTGTGTGCGGTCGAAGGACCGGCTGTGCGGCGGCTGTATTCGGAAAATCTGGCTGCGCACGAGCGAGCTATTTGTTCGGCAGCGGTGCGGTACCGGGCCCGCGTGCAGTGGAACACGACTTCGCAGCCGATTATTGAAGCCGCGCGGCAGTGGGCCGGTCTGGGCGCTGCAAGTGTGATTGATGCGCGCGGGAAGGATGGTCGGGTTTGATTCGCTTTCAGCACACATGGCTGCTCGGTGGCGTAGTGCTGGCGTTGGTGCCGGTGATTCTGCACTTACTGGCACGGTCGCGAAGTGTCAGTCGGCCTTGGGCGGCGATGATGTATCTGGTGGGCGAGGGATCGCGCAATCACCGTCTGGGTGTGTGGCATCAGCGGACACTCCTGGTGTTGCGATGTACCTCGGTGACGGCCATTGCCCTGTTCGTCGCCGGGCCGGCGATTCCCGGGGCTGGCCTGGATGCCAGTAGTGGTACCGACCCCACCGATGCAGGCCTGACTGTGCTGTGCGTCGATAACTCTGCCAGTATGGCGGCAAGTGCGGATGGTCGGGGCCAGCCGGACGGCGCCACCGACACGGCCGTTGGAGTCGAGAAGCTGGGGGGAGTGGGCAGCGCGACAAGTACGCGTTTCGAACTGGCGCGCGACGTGGCGGTCCGGGTGCTGGCGGCCATGCCAACCAACGAGCAGGTTCTGATTCTGCCGGCCGTTGGCGAAGCAAGTAGAGCGGGTACGGCGGCAATTGAATGGGAGACGGATAAGCCAGCAGTCGCGTTTCAATTGTCCGAGCTGCAACTGGCGAACACGGAAGAGGATGTCGCCGCTGGCAAGCCGACACTGGTCGCAACGGATGTGGACGCATGGCTCGCCCGGGCGCGGCAGCTGCTGGCAGAGCGTGCAGTGGCTGTTGGCGGGCGCCCGCCATGCAGGATCGTGTTGGTGACGGATTGGCAGGCGTCAGGATGGATGCGGCGCAAGGCCCTGCTTTCAGGGCGGGAGGCTGTCGCGGCGTCTGGGTCTGCGCTGGACAGAGGTCTCGCCAATAGCAGGGGCGTAAGGGTGCTGTGGATGCCCGTGGGCACGCCGGTGGCCACGGATGTTTCGCTTGTCGACGGGCGGGCCAGCCTTGATCCTTCCCCGCGGCAGTTTGGTGGGAAGACGCAGGCGATGATCACGTTCAGCGTAACTTTGCAGAACAACGCGACGGTTCCGCTAAGCGACTGGCCGGTGACTTTCAGAGCTGCGAGCGGCGCGGCAAGGGCCAATACTCCGGCGGCGGTGCGGCTCATTTCATTGCGGCCCGGCGCGCGGGTGACATTTGGCTTTAAGGTGCCGCTGGATGAACTGACTGCTGCACCAGGTCAGGATGTCCCCGATGTGATTGCCGTGTCCCTTCCGCCCGATGGGATGAGTGTCGGCAACGAACTGACGGTTCCGATCGTTCGTCCGGACCGTCCGACGATCGCGATTGTCGTACCGGACGGACCTGACACCCCGGTCGGCAAGTCGGCAGGCATTGCCGCCCGATATGTTGCTGCCGCGCTGATGCCGCAGACGATGGCCGACGTGGGCCGTACCCAGCCAGCGAAACTCTCGCTGGTCGATCCATTTGGCGTGGTGACGGTAGGTGCAAGAGAATTGCCGGGAGCCTTACGCGGCGCGGGCAGAGGCTCAGCGGGACGAATCGCTGCGGTGGTGGTGCTTGGACCGTGTGAACTGGGCGACATTGCCCGCGACGCGCTGCGGCGGTTTGTTGCCGAGCGTGGTGGGGTGATCATCGTTCCCGCGGACACGCTGGCTGCACAGGCGTCTGGCGGGCAGACCATCAACGTTTTTGGTGAAGATTGGCAGGAACTCATGCCCGGCCGGTACACGCAGCTGACGCGGGTCGCCGGTTTGAGGGGTATTGTCGGCGGGCGTCTTCTGAGCGCGGTCGACAGCGAGATGCCCTGCTTTTCGTTTCTACGAGCCGCGCAGGCCGGGCAGTCCGCTACAGGCCTGAATTGGGAATTTTCAGCGGTCTGGCAACTTGAGCCCCGTCCCGGCGCCCAGCCGATGGGGACCGTGGAAGGGGGGTTACCGCTTGGTCTGATCTGGCCCGCCGACCCGCGTGGTTTGACGGGTAATGTGGCTGCCCTGGCGGTCTGGCCGGGGGAGGAGTGTGGCAACTGGGCCGAGAAGGGATCATTCGCGCTCATGATGCAGGGTCTGGTAAGAATGGTCTTGCCGGTGCAGCAGCAGGCCGAAGGCAGCGGGCTCGAGACCGTTCAACCAGAGAGTGCCCCGCCAGATGAGTTCAACCTGAGTCCGCTTGAGCCGGCAATAATCGCACGACTGGGCAGGTCGGGCTCTGGAGACGCGGACAGTGCGTGGTCGATTGTGCCGATGGATCTCGCTTCGCCGACCAATGAGCTGTCGTCGGCCGTGCGGGGCTTTTACACAGGTGTCCCCCTTTGGCCGTGGTGTCTGTTCGCTGCGTTCGTCGCGTTGGCTGCCGAGATGGTGCTGGCGGCGTGGCTTGCCCGGTAGAGGCAGACAGGGGCTCAAGGGCGCGTCTAAGCTCCGCGGGGGTGCGACAGGTCGCCGGGGAAGGTGACTTTTATGTTCGCCTGATCGCCAGTGATCAGATGGGTTGATAATCCGGCCAGTTCAAGCAACTGGAGGTCGTCGGTGCTGGTGTCGATCAGTGGCCCAAGTGTTTCGATGGCGCGGATGAAGTCTGAGAGTCGGCCGATTTGTGGTGTTTGAAGGCTGTAAAGCGTCGCGCGATCAAGCGTTCGCACCACGTCGGCAGGCAGAGGTCCGGTCGTCTGCTTGATCGTGTAAGTGACGGGCGTTGCCGGTGCTGCGGCACCGTATTGGCGGGCGGCCGCAAAGGTATCGGTAATGAGGTGATCGGGAACAAACGGGCGGGCCGCATCGTGAATGGCGAGCCACAGCGAGTCGGCTTGGGGATGGGTAGCAGCGGCCACGATGCCGGCGGCGACGGTCCGGCCGCGATTGTGCCCGCCGATGAAGGTCTGGACGGGCACGTCGGCAGCGTCGCGTATGCGGTCGATCGCCGCGTGTAGGTCCGATGCGCCATGTTCCGGCGTGCCGATGTAGACGGCGGCGACGTCCGGCCGATGTGTAAACGCCATCGCCGCCCGCTCCAGAAGGGTCGACCCTTCCAATGGCTCGAGGAGTTTGTTGCGGCCGTATCGCGAGCCACTTCCGGCTGCGGGCAGGATGACCAGCATTCTTGCAGGAGTTTGATTCGTCTGGCCGGGCATGCGGAACTCAGGCGCCTCTGCGCGAAGCGGAGGGGCCAGCAGCCATGGCTGCCGGCGAAGGCAGGGGAGCAGGCTGACTGGGCGCGGGCTGGGGCATTGGTGCCACCACAGCGGCTTCAGGGGTCGACTGCACTTCGGCCAGACGGCTGAAGATGAGCTTGCCCGCCTGCGTGGTGATGGCGGATGTGACCAAAACGTCCACGTCCTTGCCGATCAGGTTGCGGCCAGCTTCGACGACGACCATCGTGCCATCGTCCAGATAGCCGACGCCCTGGCCGGGTTGGTCGCCCGGCTTTTGCAGTCGGACCCGCAGCGGGTCGCCGGGCAGAGCCACGAGTTTTACGGCCGAAGCCAGTTCGTTCAGGTTGATACAGTCAACGCCCTGCAACTGGGCCACTTTGCTCAGGTTGAAGTCGGTGGTCAGCAGTCGGGCTGGCAACTCCTTGGCCAGCAGGAGCAACAGGGCGTCCACGTCGGAGGTGGGAGTGGCGGTACGGGGAAGGCCTTCGTAGATGGTTACTTCGACGCGGCTCTGCTTCTGGAGGCGTTCCAGAACGTCCAGACCCTGCCGGCCGCGGTTGCGCTTGCTGCGGTCCCCGGAGTCGGCCACGTGCTGCACCTCCTCGAGGACGAAACGCGGCACAATCAATTTGGCATCAATGAAACCGGTCGCTGCAAGCGGTGCCAGACGGCCGTCGATGAGGGCCGACGTATCCACCAGCACCGGCCGTACGCCACGAATCTGCTTGCTGAACTCGACGAACGGAATGATGAACCGGAAGTTATCGCGCGACTGCAACACAAAACTGATGGAGAGGTAGCAGGCGGTCACGCCCACCAGCATGTTGATGCACTCAATAATGGCTTCGCGTCGTGCGGTGAACTGCTTCATCCCCTCCACCGTGAGGCTGTCGGCTGACGGCATCTGCAGCTCGATTATGTAGCGGGTGACGAATGACAGACCGACCGTCACGGCCAGGCCCACGATCAGGCCGAAGAATGCGCCGGCCAGAATCTCAAGCTTGTGGCTGGGTGCCAGAATGTCGATGCAGACGACACACACAGCCAGCGAGACCGCCAGTGCCAACACAAGCCATGTGAACTCGCTCAGGAAGTGCGTCGGCGACTGCATGTAGTACCAGCCGACCGAGGCCATGACGAGAATAAACAGCGCTCGCAGGATGGTTAGCAGCATGGTGTGATGCAGGTGATCGAACTGAAAAGCCTTACGGAACTAAGCGTACGCCGAACTCGGGGTTACGCCAAACGACCGCCAGCAAGAAAGTGTCGATTTGACTGCGATTTCGCGACATCCTGACGTTGAGGCCGGGAGCGGGTTGCCGTCTCAGCAGTTTTCATACTTCCAGTTGCGTTTCCGGCCCGCAGCGAGCCACTCCACGGACGTGGCAAGTCGCTTGGCCCTTGTTTCCGGGCGTTTGGCTTCTGTGATCCACTCGATGTAATCGCGTTTGTTGGTGGGGCTGAAGGCTTCAAACGTGGCCAGCGCCTTGGGGGCTTTCTTCAGAGCGGCAACGAGGTCAGCAGGGGTGGATAACTTCTGTCTGGGTTTGGTCGTTTTAGGCGGCTTAATTCCAGAGGCGTGATGGGCCATTGCCGTCTTGATCTGCTTCTTCAAGACACCGTCAGCGGGCAGATCCTTGATTGACGTAATCCGGCCGTAGTTGCCCATGCCGCGTTTGTCGCCGATGTCACGCATCAGCGGATGCCAGAAGCCGAAGCTGCAATGTTCTTTGAATGCTGCCATGCCACAGAGAATCCCGTGGTACATGAAGGCGGGGAAACTCCACTTGATGGTCTCTTCCGCTTCGGGGCAGGTGGTGTGGACCAGCTTCCGAAGATGCACAAGGATCGGTCGGGCAAACGGGGCGGCATTGGCGATGTAGGCTTCTACGCGCGGGTCTGGTTTTACAACTGCCTTCGCCATGGCCGCCTCCTTTACCTATTGCCCTTTGACGACCATCCAGAAAACGACTACCGCCAAAAGAATGCGGTAAATGCCGAACCCAATAAAACTGTACCGGCGGATCATCGCCATCAGCACGGCCACAAAGGCCCAGCCGACAAGAAACGCCACACATGTACCGACCAGCAGCAGCAAGTACTGATCACCGGTTGCCCCGCCTGATTTGGCAAAGTGAAGCAGTTTGACGGCCGCAGCCCCGAACATTGCTGGGATGGCGAGGAAGAACGAGAACTCGGCCGCCACTTGGCGCGACTGGCCGATGGCCATGCCGCTCATAATCGTCGCTGCGGACCGGCTTGTACCCGGAAAAATGGCCGCGATAATCTGAAAGAAGCCGATTAAAACGGCCTGCCACCAAGGCATGTGCTCCAACGCAGAAAGCGGTGCGCCGTGGCTGTGGATTTCGGCCGCAAGCGTAGGGCTGGCCGCTTCCGCGACCGCGCCTGACTTCTTACGGCCGAACAAAACCTCCACGACGATCATGACGATCCCGCCGATGGCCAGCGCGGCGGCGATGGCCGTCAACTCGCGTGATCTCGTCGCCCCGAAGTAGGCCTCACTTTTTTTAGCGAGAATCGCTGCCGGTGCCAGCCACAGACTTGCCACAGCCACCAACCCGATCACGCGCTTTCGCTCTGGCAGTGAAAGATTGCGCTCCCCATCGGGCATGGGTTTGCCTGTGAGCAGATGCAGGAGGCGGTGCCGGAAGTAGACCACCACCGCGATGATTGCCCCCACTTGAATGAAAATGTCGAATGTTTTCCCGAAGGCTTCATCACCAAACGCCAGCCCGAAGCCTTCCGCCAGCCGCATGTGCCCGGTCGAGCTGACCGGTATGAACTCTGTCATGCCTTCAATGATGCCCAGTGCCACGGCCGTAACGAGTTCACTCACGCTGTCCCTTTTGCTTGATCTTCATCGCCGCCACCCTGCCGCAGAAGTATGGCCGAGCGGCGAACATAACCCCATGCACTGTAAATCGTGACCGCGACCGCCACCCAGATGCAGACATTCCTGAAAAGTGTTGCCGGGTATTCCAGCTCGTGGCCGCGCAACCACGGGTATGCGCAAACGTAGGCCAGAATCACCAGTATGGTGATGGACTGCACGACCATCTTCACCTTGCCGGCCCATGCCGCACCGAAACTGACGCCACCGGCCTCCACAGCACCGCGCAACGTCGTGACGAGCAGTTCACGAGCCAGCAGGAGTACGACGATGGTCGGGTTGATGCCTGTAATGGTCTTGGCGACGAACTGGGGGCTAATGTCCGAAAGCAGACCGCTTTCGGGAATGATGAAGTTCTTGCCCGCGAAGAAGATGAAACTCCCCAAGACCAGCACCTTGTCCACGAACGGATCGACCACACGGCCGAAAGCCCCCTCCACGTGCCAGAGCCGGGCGAGGTAGCCGTCCAGAAAGTCTGTCGCCAGCGCGATGGAATAGACCAGAAAGGCGACGCCAATCAGGTAGGGGCTGCCCCGTCCTTCATACTGGTAGAAGGAGAGCAGGGTGAAAAAAACCACGGCCAGCACGAGCCGCAGGGTTGTCAGCGCGTTGGGGATATGACGGGTCAGCGAACCCAGTGGCCGTGCCACGCGCACCGGTCCGGCCGATTGCGATGATGTCGTGATTGTCGGCGGTGTGACAGTCATATTCCCGATCACGGCACTCTAACCGTTGCCGGCACACGCGCCTGTCCCACCGGCTTACTCTTCGTCATCAAACTCGTCATGCGCCACGGTCGTCTTAGTCGGGTTCTGATCACGCAGAACAATGTGCCGTCCGAGTTCAAGGCGGGTGATGACCTGCTCCATGTCGGCGGGGCGCTTCTGGACGCGGGTCGAGACACACTCCATCACCAGATTGCTGACGGCCTGCGGCACCTGCGGGTTGTGGTCGGTCGGGGTGGAAATCCGGTTATCCAGCAGGAAGCTGTGCTCGCCCTTTTTCTGCACGGTGTAGAGCGTGGGGATGACCTTGCCCGTCAGCGCCCAGTAAAGCGTTGCGCCCAGATTGTAAACGTCTGTCTGAACGCAGATCGGTTCCCGGCGGACCTGCT
Organism: Tepidisphaerales bacterium; assembly: GCA_038226785.1. Classification (GTDB taxonomy): domain Bacteria; phylum Planctomycetota; class Phycisphaerae; order Tepidisphaerales; family Tepidisphaeraceae; genus JBBRQG01. The sequence goes on from JBBRQG010000005.1 coordinate 235,404, forward strand.
CCGGGGCGATGTAGTCCGGCGTGCCCTGAATCCGCTCTTTGACCGTACCAATTTTGCAGGACTGCCCGTAGTCGATCACCTTTACCACGCCCTCGGTGGACCGCAGAATATTGTTCGGCTTCAAGTCGCAATGCACATACCCGAGTTGGTGCATGTACTTCAGACCTTGGGCGACCTGAATGAACACGTCAATGCAATCCAGCAGGGACGACGGCGGCCGTTCGTCCAGTGGCTTGCCATCGAACAGTTCCATGATCAGATAGGCCTCGCTGACCTTCAAAAGCAACGTTTTGTTGATTTTGAGTTCATAGGTTTTGCGAAGGTTGGGGTGATTGAACTGGCGGCTGATCTCAAACTCCGTCTCCATCTGTTCGACGAAGCGGATGTCCTTCTGACCGTCGCGGACCACGTGTTTGAGCGCGTAGAGCTTCCGAGTCAGAGGGTCGCTGACCGCGTAGATGGTGCTGCCCGCACCTTCTCCCAGCTTCTCGATTACTTCAAAGTTAAGAAGCTTTTGGCCCATGCAGGGTCCGACCCACTGACTAAGCGTTTCGCGCCCAACCCCATCAGTAGTAAGGGGTTAGAACCAGAATGCGGTCGGCCGATGACCTCGATGATCATATGATATAAAGCGGCCGCGACACACCCACAAAACGCCGGATACGACAACAGATTTTTACAAACCGCCACTTTCTTCAGGCGATACGCAGCCCGAGGCCCGGTGGACGTACGGAAACCCTAACGTAAGTTGGGTAATCCTATCAAGTATGGCCCCCGAATGTCGGGCGAGAATCGGAAAATTGCCCGCCATAGAGACTACTTGCCCGCGGTAGAAGCCGACCATATCTGCGGGAAATTGCGGCCGATGAATGCCGGATTACTTGCCTGCGTGACTACCAAGGGAACCGCATTGACGCCGAACTTGGTCTGAAGCTGGTCCAGAAGTTTACGAAGGGTCTGTAGCTGTCCGGGGGTCGGCTGGGTGCGGTCGAAGTCGCCGGCGATCACGATGGTGACGCAGCCTTCGGGCAGGGTCACGCCTTTGACGGTGGCGGCAGCGTGTTGGGATTTCCAGGCGGGATTGACCAGCAGGCGGCCCTCGGCACTGGTGAGGCCGGGCAGAATGACGAAGTGGTCGCCGGAGGCCATCTCGGCACTGCCACCCTTGGTGGAGCGGATGAAGACGCTGGTCCACTGTGCGACCCGCTGTGGGCCAGCCACAGGCTTGCCGGCCGAGGCTATGGGCGTGGAGGGTGGTGTCTGTTCAGCCGCCATCAGGCCCGGCGGCATGGGCACTGAGGCGTCACCGATGGGACTGGATGTACCAGCAAGGGGCGCGGGCCGGATTGCCAGAAGTAGTAGGCTGGTTCCGCCGAGAACGGTGAGCAGTGCCGTGAAGACAACGGTCTGACGCTTGGAGTTTGAAGCCACGAAAATATCCGGTCTGATGGTGCGCGGTGCCGGGCCACATCCTTGCGGCCACACATAGGCGGTTATCGGCTAGCGCAGTGGCGGGACTTTCGGCGAAATCTGTGTGCGCCGCCAAGGGCAGGCTGGTGTCCCTTCGATCGATACAGATTAACGTCCGGCCAGCGGACCAACGAGCCAGCGACAGCAAGTGGGGTCAGTACTGCTGAATCGTGTGGCGAAGTCCGTCTGGTGTGACGACGCGGAAGGTCCCACCTGTTCGTGCGGCAAGCTCTGCGAGCGAAGCAGATTCGGACCCGACAGACAACACGCTGATCACCGGCATTGCCGGCGGCGTCACGTCTCCCGGCGGCTGCCGGATGGCGGCCTCGAACCGTTGGACGAAGTCGTCAGGCAGATCGCCGGCCTTGGCGGTGAGGATGACAATCTGGTCCGGGTGTCGAGCCATGACCCGGTCGATGGTCGTCAGTGCATCCGAACTGCCGCCGGTGGCGAAATCGCGAAGACTCTTGCGTGCGACGTCGGTCGAGGGCGCGCCCGCCGGTGCCATGCCGGTGATCGGGTAGGCCAGCGGCGGCGTGCCGTTGTCCCAGAAGATCAGGGCGAATTGGCGGTTGGCTGGCAACGTGGATGCGGCCTGAAGAGATGATCCAATGAAAAATGGCGTGGCCTCTGCCGAGGCCTGACCACGATCAATCAGGAAAACCACCGAGCGTCCCTTGATGGGCACGCCAGCGAGCACCGATCCGTTTGCGGCTTGGGCGCTAGCCGACTTTCCCGTGGAAACATCACCGGCGCCCAACTCGGTCGGCTTCACGAGGAAGAACAGCATGGGCACGACGGCGGCAAGCAAGACGCCAGCTCCCACGGCAACCATGGCCACGGATTTCTGGTGCTTTCTGCCTCCCCGAAGGGTTGGCACGCGGACTCGGACGAGCCGCGGCGCGGGAGCGGCCATAAGGCTGGCAGCGGCGATGGCCTCTGCCGGTGCGGCCACGCGCTGAATGGTTTTGCACCGCTGGCAGCGGCAGTTCCCACCGGCGAATGCGTCATCAAGCATCAGCGGGGTTGAGCAGTGGATACAGACGTGCCGGATCATGCAGATTGAGATTGTACCGGGGGTTTGGGCTTTGGCGCGTTAAATCTGGCCCCAACATCAGCCGAGGTTCATGACGGCTGTACCGCCAGCCGCCCTTGCCTTGCTCGGCCGGAAGGCCAGGGTGTACCGGCTGGCACACTCGGGGCGGCCCTCAAGGGTCAACCGGAGTTCGAAGCGATCAGAGTCGAATGGCGGCAAGATCGCGTGAAGTTTGGGGCCTTGATGGTTGGCATTGGCTGGAAGTGCAGGAAATTCGAAGCGCATCAGGGTTTGACTGATGTCCTTCCCGCCGGGGCCTTTGCCATGAAAGGTGGCGACGAGGACGCTGGCTGGCTGAGGGTTTGGGGAGTCGTTGAGGAGCCAAAGTTCGGGATCAAACGCTTCCCCGGCTTTCCACAAAAACTTTTTAATACGAGCGCTGGCCAAAACGGGGCGGCAGGCATCGGCTACTGCGAAGAGGGCGGGTTTGGGCCGTGCGGGCCAGGAGATCAGGCTATTGTTCGCGGCCGTGGGCCAAGGCTCGTTGAGACACCAGCACAAGGCCATGCTTGCTACCGGCTTCTGACGACGGGCTTCTTCATACAGGCCCTTGAAACCCTCGGCTTGAAGGAGCTGTCCGCGTTCGACGAGTTCTTCGAGACAGGTTGTCGGGCCGAAGTAGTGTTCGATGGCGTCCGTGTGCAGCCAGCTTGTGGGCTGCCAGGCGTTCAGGCCGTGGTGGCTTTCCCATGAGGTGCCGAGTTTGGGGGGGAAGAGTTCCCCGGCCGGGATGATCTCGCGGATGACGTCAAGGCAGGCCGGACCGCCGCAGCCGAACTCGGTGTAGGCGGTGGCGGCAGCGGTCTGGAAAAGATGCCACGCTTCGACGCCGGAGTTGGAGTCGCGGAAAGTGTAGTGGCCGTGGGCCATGCCCATGATGGGTGAGGTGGGCAGGAAGGGGGTGTGGGGGTCGAACTCGAGGCACAGCTTGTTGAGGGTTCGGAGGGCAAGCGACTGGTCGGTCATGCGTGACCAGTTATTGAACAGTTCGTTGCCGCCACACCAGAGAGCGATGCAGGGGTGTGTGCGAAGGCGGAGCAGCATCGCCTCAGCCTCGTCCTCGAGCTGAGAAAGATAATCAGCGGTGTCAGGGTAGGCGTTGCAAGCCAGCGGAAACTCCTGCCAGACCAGAATGCCCATCTCATCGCACAGGTCATAAAACTCCTCCTTCTGCGCGGGTGCTCCGCCCCACATTCGGAGGATTTCCATGTTGGACGATTTCACAAGATCGAGCTGAGCCCTGTAGGTAGCGTGATCCAGCCGGCCGGGGAAGATATCGGGGCTGACCCAGTTGGCACCCTTGGCAAAAATGGGGCGGCCGTTGATCTCCAGCGTGATCGGGGGATTGTTACGGCCCTTGGGGAAGTAGTCCGGGCCGTGCCACTGGTCCGGGGCCATGACGAGCTGTACCTGACGAAACCCGAGCCGACCATTCCGGGAATCGATCACGTTTCCGAGAGGATCTATGAGTTCACATTTCCAGGTATACAAGTGCTGGGGGCCGTGGGTGTGCGGCCACCAAAGCTTGGGGTTTTCGATAATGCTTTCCTCGGAGAGGGTCATACCGAACAAGCCAAAATACTGGACGTCTTCAGTGTGTGCGAGGGTTCCTGTGTCATCAAAGAGCGACCAGCGAGTGATATAAGAACCATCTTCGGCCGGGAGGTCGCCCAAATCGCCGCACGCAAGCTTCAAGACAGCCTGCTGGCAATTGTTCCTCAGTGCACAAGTGATGGAAACGCGATCGAGTCGCAGAGTCGGCCGGGTTTCAATATGCGCCCGTTGCCAGATTCCAAGCGGGATCACTCTGGGATGGAAGTCCCATCCGTAACTTACGGCAGGCTTGGTTGAGCGATTTGCCTGCACTCGATCGACAGGTGAAGTAACGCTTTTGGGAGTAGGCCGAATCCGCACTTCGATGAACGTGCCCGATTTGTAGTTCACGCTGATGTCCAGATCAAACGGTCTTTGCATCCCTTCCCGGGTGATTACTCGTGCACGATCTTCGCCGACGAGGATGTCGCAGTGATAATCAACGCCGCCACAAACAAAGTAGACCTGTTCACCCTTGCTTAAAACTACTGCTGGCAGAACGGCCCGGTACACCCAGAACTTGTCCTCCATCCATCCATAAGCCTTCCAGTTCTCGCCATACTCCAGCGGCGGCCAGCCTTTGGCTTTGGCCCAATCGAGCTGGACCGCGCCCGGCACCGTGGCTTGCACGAACTCGGTCGGTTCCCCCTCCAGTGTGTCGGTGTGACCGACAGTCCATTGCAGCTCGTAGCGGGGGTAGGTTGTGGTGCTCATGGGGCCGGAAGAGTAATCAAATTACACCGCAGAAGTACGGCCGGGGCTGGCCGCCAGTGGACGTGGGTTAAGATCTTCCATCGGCGGGTCCATGACCCTTGGCGACGTTCTCCGGGCAGCCGGGCCGTCTGCACCTGCCTGAATCAGACCAACTCATTCAGATGGTCGATCAGTAGCCGCAGTTTGCCGTGGTCGCGGCGGTTGAAGGGGAGGGTTAGCCGGGCGAGGTGGCTGAGAGCGGTTTCGTCCTTTTCGGCGGAGAGCGGGCCGGAAACCTGAAAATCGGCTTTTGGGGCTGTGCCGGCGGGGCTGCCGACGGGCGTCAGAAGGTCGGCGAACTTCTTGCGGATGACGGCCAGTTGGTCGGGTGTGGGGGCTTTGTGCAGACGCATGACCAGCAGGTCGCGGACGTAGCGGATGCTGTGATAGTTCTTGTAGAAGTTGCAGACCTCGGCCACGGCCTCATCGACATTGTCCGTGATTTTGTAGAGGTGCAGGTCTTCGGCGCTGATGAGGCGCTTGGAAAGCAGTTGCTCGACCACGCATTTTTGCCAGGTCTTCCAGAAATCCCCGCCGGGGGCATCGACAAAGACAATGGGGATCGGCACGCTCTTGCCGGTCTGGACCAGCGTCAGCACTTCAAAGCCCTCGTCCATCGTGCCGAAGCCGCCGGGAAAGGCGACGATGGCATGACTGGACCGCAGGAACATCAGCTTGCGGGTGAAGAAGTACTTGAACGTAATCAGCTTCGGGTCGCCTTCGATGAACTCGTTGGTCTTTTGCTCGAACGGAAGGCGGATGGCCAAACCGAACGATGGCTTGGGGCCAGCCCCACCGTGCCCTGCCGCCATGATGCCGCCGCCCGCCCCGGTGATGACCATCCAGCCGGCATCGGCCATGGCCTTGCCCATCGCTGCTGCCGAGATGTAATCCGGCGCGGTCGTCGGCGTGCGGGCCGATCCGAAGATGGAGACTTTGCGGATCTCGCGGTAGGGCGCGAATATTTTTAGTGCGTAGCGGAGTTCTTTCAGGCTGCTGTTGAGGAGCTTGATGTCGCCCCGGTTGGTGTCGTCGTGCAGAAGCTTGACGGCCGTGGCGATGATCTCGGCCACCTGATCGCCATCGGGGAGTTTGGCCAGTTCATGCAGAAGCGGCGTGGCGGCAGCGTGCACGCCGCTAAGCTGCTGCCGCGAGACGGCCGTAGGTGCCTCGGCGGATTCCTGGCTGGCGGCGATGACGGCCTGTGCATCGGGTGCGGCTTCTGGCGCGGTATCGACAGCGTCGAGCGGGTCCGCGGGAAGGTCTGAGGGCAGTTCGTTCGAGGATGACATGTTCTGGGCCATTGAGTCGTTCCTGACGCCCCTCCTCCAGGAATAAGATCTGGAGGGAGGAAAAGAGGGGCAGCCAGCGTATCATGGAACGTGACTGATTGCTGCCCGCCGGGCGCTAAACATCTGCTATCTCTGACGACCGTTGCGCTGACGAAACATCCCCATCTCATGCCCTCGCCAGCACAAAACCCCGCACCTGCCACGCCGGACCCTGACGAGAGCCTCGTCAACCGAAGTTTCGTGCTGGAGGGTGGGGAGACGGACGATGCCCCTTCACCCAACAGTGCTGACACAGAGGCCAGCAAGACGGAGATGGTCCTCAGCATGGGTCCGCAGCACCCCAGCACACATGGCGTGTTGCGGCTGGAACTGGTGACGGACGGCGAGATTGTCCGGCGGGCCACCACCCACATCGGTTACCTGCACCGCTGCAAGGAGAAGATCGGCGAGAGCCTGCCGTACGTGCAGTACATCGGGTACACGGATCGGCTGGACTATCTGTCGGCGATGAACAACAACCATGCGTGGTCGATGGCGGTGGAAAAACTGGCGGGGATTGATGTGCCCCCGCGGGCAGAGTTCATCAGGGTCATCGCGGCGGAGTTGAACCGCATCGCAAGCCACCTGATTTCGTTCGGCACTTATGGCATGGACATGGGGGCGTTTACGCCGTTTTGGTATGCCCTGCGCGAGCGCGAGTTCATTCTCGACCTGTTTGAGCAGTTGTGTGGCGCACGGCTCACGCTCAGTTACATCAACATCGGCGGCGTGACGTGGGACCTGCCACCGATGTTTTTGGAAAAGGTGGCAGAGTTTCTGGATTACTTTGAACCGAAGCTACCGGAATACCGGCGGCTGCTGACCGATAATCAGATTTTCCGGAAGCGCACCGTCGGGGTCGCGCCGATTTCAAAGCGGCAGGCGATCGACTTCGCGCTGACAGGGCCGGTGCTGCGGGCTTGTGGTGTGAAGGCCGACCTGCGCCGCGATGCGCCTTACAGCGTGTACGACCGCTTCGATTTTGAGGTGATCACCGCTGGCACCGGTGGTGAAAGTGGCGATTGCTTTGATCGCTATGTCGTGCGGATGGACGAGATGGCCCAATCCTGCCGGATTTTGCGGCAGGCGATTGGCATGGTCCCGGACGGTTCGTTCAGGGCGAGGTTGCCCAGGCTGTTCAAGGTGCCGCCGGGGGAGGTCTATCTGGAAAGCGAAAACCCGCGTGGGCGATTGGGGTTTTTGGTCATCAGCCAAGGGGGGCCGGTGCCTTATCGCGTGAAGATTCGCGGGCCCAGTTTCTGCAACCTGTCGATTATTTCCCACCTCTGTAAGGGGCTGATGCTGGCCGATATTCCGGCCGTGATCGGCAGTATTGATGTCGTAATGGGCGAAGTGGACCGCTAGGTCGCGCCGCCTGCTCAGGTGGCAACGCCAGCAACTGCATTCAGACTGTGCACCGCCACAAAATGCGCCAGCCCCGCCTTGCCCATATACCGCTGGAGCAGCTTGCGATCCGTTCGCCGCAAATCGACGGTGATCAGTGCATCCAGGCAACCGCCAAAATCGGGGTCAACGTTGAACGAAAGCACGCGAGCGCCGAGTTTCAGGTACTGCTGCAACAGTACGGGCAGGCCCTTGGCATCGGGTTCCATATCGGAGACGAGATCGGCGACATCGTCTGAGTTTCGGGCCAGATTGGTGAGTGATGCCGCGTCAAGCTCGGCATATCGCTGACGGCGGAACGGCACGCGTGCCCGCACCAGTGCCGCATCCGGTGAGCGGGTTCCACTCAGTTGCAGGAACAGGTGCATGAGTTGCCGACTGACGGTGGCGTAGGCTGCGGAAATGCTGACCGGCCCGAAAAGGGTGTGATATTCGGGGTTGCGAACGCAGAACGTGCCGATGCCTTTCCATAACAACAGCAGCGGCTGATGACTGCGCTGGTATTCCGCGCGTACGAAGCTGCGTCCCATTTCTATCGCACCGCCAAAGTTGCTCAGAAGGCTGGCAGGAAAATCAAAAAGGGTTGTGGTGTAGAGGCCGCTCTTGCCACGGGTGGCGAGGATCTCGTTGACCAGCCCGAGCCGGTAAGCGCCGACCACGCAGTTGGCCTTGTGATTCCAGATGAACAGATGAAGGTAGTGCTGATCGTAGGTATCCAGATCGATCGACTTGCCCGTCCCTTCGCCGACAGAGCGGAACGTAATCTCCCGCAGCCGGCCAATCTCTCGCAGCACATTCGGGATGGCCGGGGCCGCGGCGATATAGGCCACGTAATCGCCGTCGGATTCCGACCCGACAAGCAGGGCCGAGGGCGGCAGGCTCGCTACTTCTTGGGCCAGCACCGCCGCTGGCACTGCGTCTACCACGGGCAGACCGGCAGGCGTGGTGCTTATCGCAGCGTTGGGTACTACTTCGGTGCGATGGCGAAGAACGTGCACCCGCTGCCTGAGATAGTGCGTCAGCTCGGCGTCGCCGGACAATTCGCCAAGCCGCCGGGAAGAAATCGGTGAACCCAGACGCAGCTTAAGGGTCGTGTGCTGGCGGCCTACAGTCGCACTCGGCAAGAGCACGGTTCGCAGTCTGGGGTGGAGCATTCCGGCCGCGTGAAAGAGCATGCCGTTACCGCCCGGCACGAACACCGGCAGTGCAGCCGCCCCTGAGCGACGGATCAGCGACGCAGCACCCAACTGCCATTGACGGTCGCTCACACGCCGCTTCTTCCAGCTGAAGGCCGCCACCTCTCCGGCGGGGAACATCACCAGACATCCCCCGGACTTCAAATGTCGCATCGCGGCCCGAAGCCCTGCCGCGTTGGTCCGCTGGCTATCCGGGCCGCCGAACGGGTCGACCGCAATGAACATCTCCTGCATCTCAGGGATGCCCGAGAGCAGATAGTTGGCCATCACCTTCACATCCGGCCGGACCTTGCCCAGAACCGACGCAAGCACGATCCCCTCCAGCCCGCCGTACGGGTGATTGGCCACCACAACCAGCGGCCCCTTTTTCGGGATGCGATCAAAATCAGCCCGGACGACCTGTGCCCCGACCTCCATCGCTTCCATCACGTCGTCGACGAACGGGGCATTGGGTGCATCTGGCAGTCTCGAATCCCGTAGTCGTCTGGCCCGGGAGTGGATGTCGCAAACCTCATCCAGTCCGCTCCAGCGGTCGATACCGGCCAGCAGCCAGTTTAGACATCGTCCCCGCACGGCCTGCGGAAAGCGGCCTGCCAACGGTTGAACGCTGTACAACTTTTTGCCAGTCATCGTTCCATCCATGGGTTTCGCAGGCTAAGCCCCCTGCGTTAGCAATGGATTTGTCAAACGTTGCGATAACGAAAAGAATTGTGTAACTCTCGGAGAGGGCATGCCGCCCCTCTGTCGTGCGTTCGACCCACAGATTACGGACCGTTCTACTTCAGACTGGGCAACAGTTCGCGTTCGACAAAGCCCGTATCCACCTTACCAGCCACGAACTGCTTGTTGTTCATGATGGCCAGATGCAGGGGAATCGTGGTCTTGGTGGGGCTGATATAAAACTCGGCCAACGCCCGCTTCATGGCGGCGATGGCCAGTTCGCGGGTGGGCCGGTGGATGATCAGCTTGCCGATCATGCTGTCATAATTGGGGGGGATGCGATAGCCAGCGTAGGCGTGGCTATCGAGGCGCACGCCCGGGCCGCCGGGGGCGCGGAACTCTTCGATGAGGCCGGGGGAGGGCGCGAAGTTGCGGGCAGGGTCTTCGGCATTGATCCGGACTTCGATCGCGTGCCCGGTCTGTTTGACGTCCTTCTGGCGGAAGCTGAGGACTTCGCCGCTGGCGACGCGGATCTGTTCCTTGATCAGGTCGATGCCTGTCACCTGCTCGGTCACGGGGTGTTCCACCTGAATACGGGCGTTCACCTCAAGGATGTAGTAGTTGAGATCCTGATCGACGAGGAACTCAACCGTGCCTGCGTTGTAATACCCTGCAGCCTTGATCAGTCGCACGGCCGCAGCGCACAACTCTTCACGTGTTTTATTGTCGAGCGCCGGCGAAGGAGATTCCTCGACGAGCTTCTGGTGCCGCCGCTGCATCGAACAGTCGCGCTCGTAAAGGTGGGCCGCATTGCCGTGCTGATCTGCGATGACCTGCACTTCCACGTGCCGTCCGTGCTCCACATACTTCTCGAGGTAGACCGTCGCGTTCTTGAAGGCGTTTTCGGCCTCCATCATCGCCTGCTTGAGACCGGCGCGAAGGCTGACCTCGTTGTGGGCGACGCGCATACCGCGACCGCCGCCACCCGCCGCCGCCTTGACGATGACGGGGTAGCCGATCTTCGCCGCAATCTCCACGGCCTCGGCCTCGGTGTCGACCGCTCCATCGCTGCCGGGCACCGTCGGCACTTTCGCCTTCTTGGCGAGTTTCTTACAGGCGACCTTGTCGCCCAGCGCCTGCATCGCGGCGACAGGTGGGCCGATGAATTCGATCTTGCAACTGCGACAGACTTCGGCAAAGTGGCTGTTCTCGGCCAGAAACCCATAGCCGGGGTGAATGGCCTGTACGTCTGTAATTTCCGCGGCCGAGATGATGCGCGGGATGTTCAGATAGCTGTCGGCCGGGGGTGCATCGCCTATGCAGATGGCCTGATCTGCCAGCTTCAAATAGGCCGCGTCGCGGTCGGCGGTGGAGTAGACCACAGCCGTCTGGATGCCCATTTCCTTGCAGGCACGGATGATTCGCAGTGCGATTTCGCCACGGTTGGCAATAAGAATTTTGGAGAACATGGTCGGAGGGTTCCTCGGTTGCGTAAGCCTGTGGACGGAGCGCGGGCCTTACGGCTTAACAAGGAACAGGGTCTGTCCGAACTCGACCGTCTGGCCGGTCGTGACCAGCACTTTGGCGATGGTCCCCTTGGTCTCGGCCTTGATGTTGTTGAAGACCTTCATGGCTTCAATGATGCAGACATCCGTGTCGTCGTTGACGGTGGTACCCACACTGACGAACGGTTTTGCGTCGGGGCTGCTTGCTGCATAAAAGGTTCCAACCATCGGACTCTTGATGGCGACCAGACCGGCCGCCTCATCGACCGGTTTGGCGACGGTAGCCGTAGGCGCTGCAGCGGCTGCCGCAGGTGCTGCAGCCGGACCAGCCGGGGCGGAAGCGTAGACCACGCCTGCCGGTGCCTCGCCGCCACGCTTCAGCAGAATCGACTGTTCCCCATCCTTCAGCTCGACCGTCGTCAACTGGTTCGCCGTCATCAGCGTGACCAGTTGCTCCAGCAGGGCCACGTTCATGGGGCCGCTACCGTGCTTGACAGCGCCAGATGAGGCTGGCGTCGAGTGTGTGGGCGCCTGTGCGTGACTCTTTTTGTTCTTGTTGGTTTTTTTCACTTTGCGAGGTCTCCAAGAAATACGGCCAAGCCGCGTGCCGCGATGTGGGTCGCGGGCCGGCCACCTTCCACCGACTTACAACTGCGCGAGCTTCAGCGAAACATCCAGATTGCCCAGAACTTCGTGCCCGGTTTCCGTAATCAGTACATCCTGCTCCAGCCGCACGCCTCCGATACCGGGCAGATAAATGCCCGGTTCGACGGTCACCACCATGCCCGGTAACAGTGGGTCACCGTCGCCCGTCACACCGACGGAACGCAGGCCCGGTCCTTCATGAATGTCCAGCCCGATACCATGCCCCAGCGAATGACCGAACCGCGGCCCGTAACCGGCCTCGGTAATCAAATCACGCGCCACCAGGTCCGCGGCCTTTGTGCTTAGGCCCGGCCGAAGCGCTGCGATCGACTTTTCCATCGCGGCCAGCACGATGCCATAGATCTTCAGAATTTCCGGTACCGGTTTACCCACGAAGAACGTGCGTGTCAGATCCGAGTGGTAACCGTGATACAGCGCGCCCCAATCCATCAACAGCGTTTGGTTGTCGGCGATCTTCACGGCGGCCGCGCGATAGTGCGGCAGACTGCTGCCAGACCCACTGGCCATGATGACCGGAAAGCTGCTCCCCTCCGCGCCCAGTTCCCGCATGATCTGTACCAGTCGACCGGCAAGGCCTGCTTCGGTGGTCTTGCCGTCCGCCTTCATATACGGCCGCAGTTGACGACACCCTTCTTCTGCGATCCAAACGGCCTTTCGCAAAAGGACGATTTCGTGGGCGTCTTTGACCTGCCGCAGCTTTGTCACCGGCTCGGCCACAGCAACGAAATCGCAGGCGTGACCCGTCTCGGTGACCGCCGCCTGCCAGTCATGAAGCTGTTGAACGGTCGTGTGGGCCGGATCGAAAGCGGCCACCTTGACCTGACATTCCGCAAGTGCCCGGGCCACGGCCGTGTGCATCCTTTCGCCGCTGCGGATCACCGGACGAATAGTGGGGCATTCGGCGGCCAGTTGCTCTTCGAAGCGGGAATCGGTCAGTAGAACAGCACTTTCCGGCAAAACCAGACCAATGGAGTCCTCACCGGTAAACCCGGTCAGGTAATGCAAATCGGTCGCCCGTGTCGCAATAAAGGCATCGGGATGGGCGCCACTGGCGGCTGCGGGGACGATTGCCCCCATCAGGCGCGACCGCCGTGCTGCTGTGTCCGGCTGGCGACTGCGATGATCGGCCATGGAAATATTTGGGGCAGTGGGCATGGTTGAGAGGGGCGATCGGCTGGACCGCGAACGGTAACGAACCCCTGATTTTCCGTCAAACCGAGGGACTTGCCCACATGTCGGTCAGGGGCCTCGGCGCCGTCGGGCCAGTCGAGTGCGGTTTGCTGCCCAAAATGAAGTAACTGGCCTCACTCAGCACTTTGCCGCAAAGCCAGACCTTTCAGCCACTGTCCATCACTCCGGCGGCGGAGGATTGGCATGGGGCTTTTCGACCGTTTTGGCGCGCGCCTGCTTTTTCTCCACCAGTTCAATCGCCATGTTGATGGCCGCGATCATGCTGGCCGGATTCGCTTTGTTCTGGCCGACGATGTCGTAGGCCGTACCGTGATCGGGGCTGGTGCGGATAATCGGCAGACCCAGTGTGACATTCACCGCCTGATCAAACGCCAGCAGCTTGACCGGAATCAAGCCCTGGTCGTGATACATCGCAACGACAGCGTCAAACTCTCCAGTCTTGGCACGCATGAAGACAGTGTCTGGTGAATACGGCCCGCTGGCGTCGATCCCCTGCTGGCGGGCCATGAAGATCGCCGGCTCTATCAGTCGCACTTCTTCGTCGCCGAACTGGCCCTTCTCGCCCGCATGTGGGTTCAACCCGGCGATTGCAATCTTCGGGTTGGGGATGTCAAACCACTCCACCAACGCCTTGTGCAATAGTTCGATCGTCTGAAAAATCGTCCCGATATTCAGCCGGCCCCACAGGCCGTTTAGCGCCACATGACACGTCGCGAGTGCGACCTTTAACGGCCCACCCGCAAACATCATGTTGTAGCGCCGGGTGTTGGTCTTCTCCGCAAACAGTTCGGTGTGGCCGGGGAAGTGGTGCCCGGCCAGATGCCATGCCTGCTTGCTGATGGGGGCCGTCACCACGGCATCCACCAGCCCGCGCTTGGCCGCCTCGATCGCATCCAGGCAGAAGCGGAAGGAAGACTCCCCGCCGATTTTTGTAGGCTGGCGGACGTCGGAACCGAGCAACGAGTACTGGTCGTAATCGATCACCACGACCTGCTCGCCATAAACCCTGGGCCGCCCCGTGTGCTGGTGTCGCCACCAGTACGTCTCAATCTCTGCCAGATCGGCTGCGTAACTCATCAGCTCGTTCATGCCGTAGATCAGATAGTTGGCACGGCGGCGCAAGACCGGATCGGCCAATGCCTTGACGATCACTTCGGCACCTATGCCGGAGGGGTCGCCCATGGTGATCGCTATCGTGGGTCGCTGATACACGTTGGATATCTTATCGGCAGTCCGGCTCCAGTCCTATCGGAGACCCTTACTGCCACAGATACGAATCCGGCACCCATTCGTAGGCCATGGCGTCGGTCCCGACCGCCCGCACGTGGCCCAAAGCGGGGAAGGGAAGATGTGTCCCGCCGACCTTGATCCGCTCGGCTGCCACCATCTTTAGAACAGCCTTGCGGGTTTCCACTGCGACCGCGGGGTCTGTATCGAAGCCAATGGTCCAGTCGGGCTTGGGCAGCATGATTGCAAAGTGATGGGCAATGTCGGCCCAGTAGAGCAGCCGGTCGTTGCCGTTTTCGATCATGACGCCGGTGTGGCCGGGCGTGTGGCCGGGGAGTGCCTTGAGCGTGACCCCCTCCGACAGTTTGTAGTCATCCGGTACCAGATGCAGTTTCTTTTTGACACCCGTCAGCGCGTCCGTGGCCATTTTGATGAAGCCGGGGAGCGCCTCCTTCGGCATACGAACTTTGCTCAAGTCGGGGTTGCTGCCGGTCCAGAAGTCTGCCTCCGTCTTGGTGACATAGACCTCGGCATCGGGGAAGGCCATCGACCCGTCCTTGTTCAGCAAGCCCCCCGCGTGGTCAGGGTGCAGGTGGGTAATGAACACGGCGGAGATATCGGCGGGTTTGATTCCCGCAGCCGCCAGATTCGGAAGCAGCGCTGCATTCGTCTCGCCGCCGAGCGCGCCATAGCCGGTGTCAACCAGGATTTTCCCGCTCGGGGCGTCGATCACCAGCGTTTGGAAATACATGTTGGCAAGCGTCGGCGGGCAAAAACTGGCAGCCAGTACAGCATCCAGAGCCCCGGCACTACCTGCCTCTGGCGCGAAAGTGGGATAGGCCTGTGGAATCTGGCCGTAGCCGTCTGAGATCACAACTACCGGAAAGCTCCCGACCTTCGTGCGGTAATAACCGGCTGGCTGGCTGCTCAGGCCCTTGGCCAAACCCGTCACAGCCGGATCGGCAAGCACAACATCGCGCGCCATGGCCCTGCTACTGAGGAGCCCGGCTGGAACTGCAGCCAGCGCGGCAAACGTACCCGCTTGCTTCAACGTGTCGCGACGTGAAAAACCTTGGTGCGCTGCGGCGGTATTCATGCGATTGCTCCGAATTGAGTGTGATGCGTTGAGGGTCGTGAGAGAGGACTACGGTAGGTCTGGAGGAATGGGGTTGGCAATGGGGGCGCAAAAGCCGGGTAGGCTGGGTGCATTTTCGCAGCCCATTTGTGTGAAAAAGGTGGGCATCGGATGACCGTTGCTCGACCTGCCAGACTACTCCGGTGGCAGTTCGTCGGGCGGTCCCTGTACCTTCTTCACCGTGTGCGGCATCAGCAGGATGGGGCGGACGGGGAAGGAAGCATTCCTTCCCGGCGTCCTTGGCTGACCATCCTCAACGTCATTGTCCCAGACAATCAACCCTGGAAAGACCCATGCCAAAACCCACAAACCGCTTGACAGCTAACACAGCCGCTGTCCCGGCATTCGCCTTCCACGGATATCGGCATCACCGGTGCATCCATGCTGAGTAATTGCCAGCCAATTATCACTGGCCCGGTCTCACTAACAGCATCGCTCGCACCACGCGAAATGACCGAAAATTTGTCAATATTGTCCTTGAACCACGCAGCAAAATGTGATTAGATGGACTTTCGGAAGGTTATTGCACATTTCATACGGGGTAAACGTCTTACCCGCGGTGTGCAACGTGGAATAGGGATCTGGTTCCGCACGGGAGTGACCGGGCGGAATCTTTCGGGAGAATGCGATGAATGCAAAGTTAGCAGCGGCGGCATTTTATACTTTCATGACACTCAGCACCTCGGCGGCCCTGGCGGAGCCCACGCTCACCACGCTGGTGACGTTCAACAACACCAACGGGGCGAATCCCCAAGCCGGCCTGATCGCCGATGGCTCGGGCAACCTGTACGGGACGACGGCCTATGGCGGGTCGAGCGGCGACTACGGCACAGTCTTCAAGATCGCCGCCGGCAGCAACACGCTCAGCAGGCTGGTGACGTTCAACAACACCAACGGGGCGAATCCCCAAGCCGGCCTGATCGCCGATGGCTCGGGCAACCTGTACGGAACGACGTATTATGGGGGGAGTGGCTACGGCACGGTCTTCAAGATCGCCGCCGGCAGCAACACGCTCAGCACGCTGGCGACGTTCAACAACA
>JBBRQG010000006.1:0-234049 GCA_038226785.1 Tepidisphaerales bacterium
TGAACGTACCGGAGCTCATTCTGAATGACCCCAGGTTGTTCAACGTGCCGCCACCCTGTGTGAATGTCTGACCATTCGGGAGCAACACACCCCCCGTCGCGGCGACGTTGAACTGGCCATTGTTAATATACTTGCCAGCTGTCAGATTGAGTTGGGCATCCACCGAGTCCTCCACATTGATCGTGCCGCTGTTCGTCGTGCTCATGGACAGGTAACGGGTCGGTATCGCGCCACCACTCTTCAGGTCCACCACGCCGCCATTCGACAAGACATGCGTCGCATCAGGGTCGTAAAGCTGGCTGTAACCGTTCCCCGATGTGATCAGGACGATCTGCCCGGCATTTGAAAAACTGGCCTGAGCCGTCGTGGTGGCGTTCCCGCCGGGAAGTCCCTGTACCGTAACCCGCTGTCCGGCTGAAATATTCCCGGCCAGAGTATTCGATGTACCAGTGAATGAGAACCCACCTACACCCGTCGAACTGGCACCAACAACCAACGCTGAGTTTACCAGGGCAATATCATTGCCGGATGTGCTACCACCGTTGAAGTTGAACGTGCCACTGCTAAGAGTGAACGCCCCCTGGTTATCCAGTTTACCCGCAGCCTGTGTGAAGACGGAGGAACCACTGAATCGCAGACTGCCGCCGGTCGCCACATTGAACTGACCGGAGTTCACACTAACGCCGCCAGTGCGAGAAAGAACAGCATCCACACCGGTGACGACATTGACCGTGCCGGTATTGTTCAGGTCTGCATCCAGATAGCGTACAACGGTGCTGCCGCCGCCATCGCCGAAAGTGAATGTACCGCTGTTCTGCAAGCCACCCGTGGTGATGAACAACTGGGCAAGCCCGTTTCCACTAGATGCCAAAGTGATCGACCCAGTGTTGGTAACGCTATTGGCGCACGACAGCGTAATGTTGCCTCCCGGAACCCCGGAGATCGTCAGGCTGGCGCTGGCGTCCGTGATCGATAACTGGTTGATGGACTGGCTACTCGTCAGCAGGACATCGCTGCCGGCCTGATCAATGACAGCGTTGAAAAGGGTGGAATTGGGAAAAGTCGGCTGGCCCGCCCCGCCCGAGCTCAAAGCCCAGTCGTTCGGCGTAATCCAGTTACCGGACCCGCCAACCCAGAAGAGGTCGGTCTGGGCCAGAGACCGTTCCGCCGAAGCCAGGGTTAGCACTGCAAGTGAAGCCAAAGACAACGCGCGCTGAGTCTGCTTTTTCATGTCTCTCTCCTGTGAAGACCTCTCCGAAGCCCCAACATGGGTACCAATCTAGAAATCTATATGTGATATTTGTAACGATTGCACCCCGGCGATCAATAGATATCTTCCGTAGATGCTGACAATTTCGGATTTTTCTGTCTGATGCCTAACGATTTGTTGGATAATGAGTTACGTGGTTTAAACCCTGCCGGCTTAGGGGATTTTCTAGCGATTGCACCCCCGATCAACGGAAGATTGGGTATCTGCGCAGGCTGCCGACCTGAAAGCGTTTCCCGTACCGGCGTTACTCTGCCAGCCTGCATGACCACTTCCGCCTCCGCCGTTCTCTTTCCCGCCACGGGTCAGGTCGAGTTGATCCACGAGTTCTTGGACGACGCTGCCCTGCCAGCAGACCGAGTGCTCATCCGGTCAGAGGCCAGTGCCATTTCGGCCGGGACGGAACTGGCCACCCTGTACAACACTCTGGAGAACGTGCGCTACCCGATTCGCCCGGGCTACGGGGCCGTGGGTCGGGTGATCAAGGCCTGTGAAGGCAGCGAGCTCAAGCCGGGCCAGCGGGTTTACTTTGCCGGCAGGCATGCCAGCGCGCAGCTCTTCCAGCAGGACCAGAATCACCAGTGGGGTATCTGCTATCCGGTACCTGAAAGCATCGACCCCCTCGATGCGGCCTTCGGGGCCTTGGCCGAGATAGCCATGACCAGCTTGGACGTCTCTCCGGTAACCGCCGGCGATACTGTGGCTGTGTTCGGTCTAGGACTGATCGGGCTGCTTGCTGCCAGCCTGTTCACGGCCGCCGGAGCGAGGGTCATCGGGCTGGACCCGATTCCCCAGCGGTGCCAACTGGCGCGGCGGCTGGGCATTGCCACGGCACTGGACGTAAGCCCTGCGCTTCAGGTTTCTGAAATCAAGCGGGAAACCGGGGGGCGCGGCGCGGACATCTGCGTCGACGCGACCGGCCATTCCGGGGTGATCCTTTCGGCCATGCTCGCCACCCGCCGTTTCGGACAAGTCACGCTGCTGGGTACGCCCAGGGCGCGATTTTCGGCGGATATGACGCCGGCTTTTTTGTGGGTTCATGAGCAGGGGATCACCGTTCGCGGGTCTCATGTTCATCGTCTGCCCGCCCGCGACTTGCCCGAAACGGCTGGTTCTGCGGCCCGAAACTATGGCAAAGTCTTTGCGATGATGGCCAACGGCACGCTCAACATCCGGGCGATGATCTCTCATGTCATCCGCCCGGCCGACATTTCGGACACCTATAAGAAGCTACAAGCCTCGCCGCAGGACTATGCCGGTGTGGTGATCGACTGGCGGTAGCCACCCCACTCAGAGCGACGCGCTGCACTATGGGGTTCTTTCCGGCATAATCCTGGCATGCGCAAATCCGCCCACATTGCAGCCGCCGTTGCCATCACCCTCGGCGTCAGCCTGTTTGCCGTTGCCGAACCGACGCCCGCGCCGGCAACGACTACGGCGCCGCTGTCTGAGGAATCGGCATCGACCCAGCCGTCCGCCACAGCCGTGGCCGCCTTGCCCGCTGGCGTAGACCCCCTTGTCACTTGGGCCGCCTACGACAAAGCCATGCGTGCTGGCGATGTGGATTATCTCTTCGCCAACTACAAGTGCGCCAACGCCAATGAAGCCCGGTACGCGCGGGCCATGGCCCAAGTCGATGCCGGCAATGGCATGTTGATGCAGGCAGTTGAAGACAAGTTCGGCGCCAAGGCTGGCCACGAAGTCGGACACAAGCTTGGTGACGTCTGTGCAGACGATGCAAAGACCGGCACGGTCGCGCTACGAAACTCGACAACGGCCATCATCACTACAGATGAACCTGAATCGTCTTTCAGCTTCGTTTTGGTAGACGGTGTCTGGAAACATGACGTTGCCCAGATGACGCGCGAAGCCGGGTTTGATCTGACTCAGGTCATAGAGAACTCAGCCAAGTCGGCCGAGGCCGTCAAGGTCATCCGTCAGGATCTGCTGGCGGGCAAGTATGCAACCGTGGAGGCAGTCATGACTGCCGTTGAAGAGTCGCGGAAATAAACCCGCCGTCGGTCGGCGGTGGCCGGCAACGGCTGCTGGCCACTGGGCGAGCGATACAAGTAGTCAGACGGCGCTCAACACAATGGCACTGTTTTTACTTCCGAACGCGATGCAGTTGCACAGGGCATGCCTGACATCCATTTTTCGGGCTGATTTCAGGTAGTCCAGATCACAGAGCGGGTCGGGGCTGGTCTGGTTGATCGTCGGGTGAAACGTCCCGCGCGCAATTCCCAGAGTCGTCGCCACCACCCCGGCCGACCCGCACGCGCCCTGCGGGTGGCCAATCATGCTCTTGGTGCTGCTCATGCCGATCTGCAGCGCGCGCTCGCCGAGGGCCCGCTTAATGGCCACCGTTTCCAGTCGGTCGTTCAACTCCGTGGCCGTTCCGTGCAGGTTCACATAACCAATATCTTCAGGAGTCACCTCAGCACGCTGCATGGCAAGTTGCATCGCCCTGACTGGCTCGGCCACATCAGGTGCGATTTGTGTGCGGTGGTAAGCGTCGCACGTACTTGCATAACCGCTGACCCGCGCCAGCGGCTTCACACCGGCAGCGCGGCGCATCATGGATGATTCACTTTCCAGCAAGACGAACCAGGACCCTTCGCCTACCACAAATCCATCACGATCCGTCTGATAAGGCCTGCTCGCCATCGTCGCATCGTCCCAGCGCCTCGTGCTGATGACGCGCATCTTCTCGAAGGCCGTCAGTATTCCAGGGGCGATCGGGGCATCGCTACCGCCAGCCAGCATCGCATCGATCTGCCCGGTACCGACCAGCATCATGGCATAGCCGATGGCGTCGGTGCTGCTGGTACAACCGGTACTCAATACATGGCTAGGACCCCGCAGTTTGAGCGCCACCGACAGATCGCTGGCCAGATTCCCGTGTGTGCCACCCGTGATGGAAAAGAGCGAGCCTTTCCCTTCGCGGAAAAACGTCTTGTATTGCTCTTCGACAAAAGCCAGACCGCCGCCGCCGGTCCCCAGCGACATACCGATGTGCCGCTGGCCTTCCACATCGGCAGGATCAATGACATACCCGGCCATCCCCAACGCCTCCCGGCACGCTGCAAGGGCAAACGGCACCATTCTCGGTACCCGTCTCGCTTCGATGTCGCCGATCACCGCAGCCGCGTTGAACCCCAACACCTGCCCGGCGGCCCATACCTTCAGGTGGGCGTATTCGGCAGCCGCTTCCCCGGCCGCCGCTCCTGCTGATAATGCACTGACTCCGCTTCGCCCGGCCAGACAACCGGAATAATATGCCTCAGCCCCCACGCCATTGGGAGAAACGGCCCCCACTCCGGTTATGTAAACAGGCCGCATCAAGATGAGCAATGTTAGCCTCCAGGGATCAGCTTTGCCCGGAATTAATCGCGACATCGCAATGGCGGGCACGGATGTTAGATTTCCCGATAATGCAATCCGATCCATTCCAGATGCCATTTCAGAGTCCTATCGACGCCATTGTCGAAGCCGAGCGACTGCTGGCCGCCGGCCAGATGGATCAGGCGGCCAGACTCGCCGAGAGCGTGCTGATCAACAGCCCGCAGGTGGCCTTGGCATTGAACGTCATTGGCCACGTACTCGTCCGTCGGGGTGAAGGCCAACAGGCCATGGCGCTTTGGGAAATCGCGACCAAAGTCGGCCCCGGCGTTCCGCAGCCATGGGTCTCGCTCGGTGAGGCGTTGTTCCACCTCGGCCAACCGGACAAGGCCGCTGGCTGCTTTCGCGAGGCGCTCGCCCGGAACCCCAACCTGCCGGACGTCTGGATCAATCAAGGCATCGCACTGCAAAACTGCCAGCGGCATGAAGAGGCAGTTGAGTCGCTGCGCCGAGGGTTGACGGCAAATCCGGGACACTCAGAAGCGGCCCTGGCGCTCGCCACGAGCCTGCACTCTCTGGGCCGGAACAATCAGGCAATCGAGACGCTCACCAAAGCGGCCGAGAAACACCCGAAAAATGGAAAGATCTGGGGCAATCTCGGCGTGTTGCACGAGAAAGCAGACAATCTCTCAGAGGCCGTCAAGTTTTACGACAAGGCGATCGCACTCGGCCCCGATGACGCTCAGGCCTTGTTCAACCGTGGCTCATCCTTGGTACAGATGCTGCGACTGGCCGAGGCCCGCCGCGACTGGAACGCGGCGGTACGGATCAAGCCCGAAGATGCCCTCACCAAAAACAACCTCGCCATTCTGGAACTGCTCGACGGCAATCTGCCGCTGGGGTTCGATCTATTTGAAGCCCGCTGGCAGGTGCGGCACAAGAAATTCCCAATCCCCCTGCCAGAGTGGGACGGAAGTTCACTCAGTGGGAAGCACATATTGCTTTATGTCGAGCAGGGTCTGGGCGACATGCTGCAGTTCTGCCGCTACGTGCCGCTGCTCAAGCGAAAATATGCCTGCCGCATATCCATTGCCGCGCTGCCTACGTTGCACGGAGTGCTTCGGTCTCTGGAGGGGGCTGATCTGGTGGTTGACATTCATCCGCCGTATCCGGCCGCCGATGTGCAGTGCTCGCTCCTCACCGTTCCCCGGTTCGTTGGTACAACGCTCGAAACCATCCCAGCCGAGGTCCCCTACCTCCATGCCGACCCGGCCTCGGCGGCTCGCTGGAAAGATCGCATCGCCGGCCTGCCCGGCGGAAACAGCGGCAAACGTCGAGTGGGTCTGTTCTGGCAGGGGACTCAGGTCGACCCGAACCGCACCATCAGGCTGGCCGATCTGGCCGCACTGTTCACTGTTCCCAACACGCAGTTTGTCAGCCTTCAGAAAGGCCCCGGCGAAGAGGAACTATCTCAGGGCAACTACCCCATCAGCGCGATCGGTCATGAACTGACGAACTATTCCGACACGGCCGCGGTTCTGGCTAACCTGGACCTGCTGATCACCATCGACACTTCCATCGCCCACTGCGCTGGCGCGATGGCCCGGCCGACGTGGACCTTCATCCCCTACCGCCCCGACTGGCGCTGGCTGATGCAGCGGCCGGATTCGCCGTGGTACCCGACCATGAAACTTTACCGGCAGCACACGCGCAAGGATTGGTCGCAGGCCATCGCGGCAGTTGCAGCCGATCTGTCCCGTGAATCCCAACGATAAATCTGATAAAATTCCGCCATGCAAAGCAAAGCCACCACCGTCGCCAAGTATCTGGCCGAGTTGTCCGATGATCGCCGCGCAGCGATCAGCGCCGTCCGCGACGTCATCCTGAAAAATCTCGATACCGCTGGTGGATTCATCGAAGGGATGCAGTACGGCATGATCGGCTACGCCGTCAGCCACAAGGTTTATCCAGCCGGCTATCACTGCGACCCGAAGCAACCGTTGCCGTTCGTCGCTTTAGCGTCGCAGAAAAATCACATGGCGCTGTACATGATGTGCTTTTGGGGCGACGACGAGGCTTACAACGCGTTCGCCAAGGCGTGGTCCAAGTCCGGCAAAAAGCTGGATATGGGCAAGTCGTGCATCCGCTTCAAAAAGTTGGATGATCTGAGCCTGCCTGTGATCGCCGACACGATTCGGAAGATACCAGTGAAAAAGTTCGTCAAATATTATGAGGCGTTACTGGCTAGATCCGTGAAGCGGCCAGCCAAAAAGACCTCAGCGAAAAAGCCGGCCGCCGGAAAATCTCGCTCAACAGCCGCCTCCGGCAGAAAAACCACCGCCCGTTAGAGCGAAGCCGTTTCGATCCCCATCGCTTCAGCGATCAACTCGGCTATGTGCTTCACATCCGTCTGCACCCCCGCCCGGTGGCACATGCCGGCAATATTCATCGTGCACCCGGCGTCGTTGCATACAGTCACCTCAGCCTTGGTGGCTTTGATGCAGTTCACCTTGTCTTCAACGATCGCCTGGCTGATCTCGGGGTATTTGATCGCGAACGTCCCACCGAAGCCGCAGCACTGATCCGTCTTCCCCAGCTCAACCATCTTCACGTTGCCAACCTGCTTCAGCAGCGTGACCGATTCACCCGTCATCCCCAAGCCGCGCTGGTGGCACGTGTAGTGGTAGGTCATCGTCGTGGGCTTCGGCAGTGCATACCCGGCCAGATCGACCTTCAGTACCTTGGTCAGAAACTCCACGAACTCATAAGTCTTGGCCGCCAGACGATTGGAGGAAGGCCCCCACGTGGGGTCCCTGTCGAACAACTCGTGGAACTGCTCGCGGACCATGGCACAGCACGAGCCGCTGGGCGTGACGACGTATTCGTAGTCCTCGAAAATTTCGATCATCCGTTTCGCGAGCGCCCGGGCATCGTCATGAAACCCGTTGTTGAAAAGGGGCTGGCCGCAGCAAGTCTGGGCCTGTGGAAACGCCACCTGGCAGTCGAAGCGTTCCAAAATCTTGCATACTGCTACCCCCACGGCGGGATAGAACTGATCGGTGAGGCACGTGACAAAAAGAGCGACTTGTTTCGGCATAATCAATATATGGCTACATTGTCGCAATGCACGTTGACTCTTGTCACTCCGGCGCAAAAGTTCGCCCTCTTTATCCTAAACATCCCGTCGCATAGGTCCAAACCCCCTGTATATTTATCGGACCGGAGGCGTCCATTTTTGTTTCCGCACCCACCACCTTTGGTGGGGTTGGCAGCAACAATCGAATATAGAAAGATACTCATGTCCAAGCAAAGCAATCGTTCCAAAGTCCTCACTTCCAAGTTTGTCCGCCACACCTTTCTAGTGGCCGCTGCGGCGGCCTGCATGCCCGTCCTCGGCAAAGCTCAGGTCATCATCGATCAGGTGGAGGCTAGTTCGGACGCATCGCTTGAGGTCTATACCCCAGTAAACTTTGGTGCCGCCACCACCGTGGTGGGAACCGGCACCTACGCCGGCGTCACGATGACCCGGCTGGATGCGACGGGAACAGGCTATTCAGACCATGCCGCGATCGTCTCAACCAATATTTTCGGGACATCTTCCCCGGGCCGTCCGTACATCTCGACGGCTTACATTGATTCAGTGGACCGCTTCTACGGCAGCGTGCTCAAGACGATTGCGGCACCGGGCATCGGTCTCGCTCCCCTGAACTTTCCGACGGGTACGCGCGTCACGAACCACTCTTATGTTCTGGGGTACGGTAGCGCCAATACAGACACGGATGCGATGCGTCGTTTGAACAGCATGACCTACCGTCAAGATGTGGTCATGGTGACCGGGCTGACTTCAAGCTTTAGTGACTCGGTTTCCGGTCTTGTTTACCAGCTCCCTTACGCGGCTTTCAACGCCATCGCCGTCCGCGGCGATTCGGGCCAGATCGGCTCTCTGTTCACGCCGGTTGCCTCACCCATCGGCAAGAACCACGCCGACGTCTGGGTCAACGACCTGTCAAGCTTCGCGTGTGGTGCCGTCACGAGCATGGCGGCCGGGCTGATCGGTAACGCCAGTGCGCTTTCCAGCACGAACGGTCAGCGGAACGAAGTCGTCCGGTCACTGCTCATGTCGGGTGCCAACCGGACTGTCGCTCCGACGAACTTCACCTACACCATCGACACGGCCAACAACCTGTCAGGCAAGGGCGGCGCGGGTCAGGCCAGTTACAGCACCAGCCTTGACACGCTGCAGGCCGGCGAACGTACTTTGTCCACTGTCACCGGCGGCCTCAACACGGGCTCCGTGGTTTCTGGCACGCCCAGCCTGATTCCCAAAGGTTTCGCCTATGGCACCGTCAACGCCAATGCCACGTCGGCCCTGACCTTCTCTGTTCCGGCCGGAACATCTTCGCTCTCGGTGGCCCTCAACTGGAGCACCTTCAGCAAGCTCTACATCGCCGCCAGCCAGAATGTCATTGACACAACGACTGCCAACACCACTTTCGCCAATCTCAATCTTTACCTTCGCCCGCTGACCCTCGTCGGCGGCCAGTGGCAGCTTGGTGCCGCGATCGCCGGCACGGGCCTGACCAGCACCGCCACCGGCGACAACGTTGAAACGCTCTACAGCACGCAGAACCTTCCAGCTGGCCAGTACGCTCTGGTGGTCACTGGCGACACCGCCGTCGCCACTGCTTTTGGCCTTTCCTACCGCGTTGCGACGAACGCCGCAGCTCAGTGGAACATAAATGCCTCAGGTTCATGGAGTCCCAACGGTAACTGGACCGGCGGCGTACCCAATGCGATCGGTGCGGCCGCGAACTTCACTTCAGCCATTCTCGCACCCCGAACGGTCACATTGGCAACCCCGCAGACGGTCGGGTACCTCACGTTCAACAACTCGAACTCCTACACACTGACCGGCTCGACCCTGACACTCCAGACGGTTAGCGGTGATGCGACGGTCGCGGTCACCACTGGTACGCACACCATCGCCTCGCCGGTGAATGCCGCGAGCCCCATTACAAAGTCCGGTCCCGGCACGCTGGTCCTCAGCGGCGGGTACACCGGTGCCGGCGGCCTCACCGTATCGGCTGGCACAGTCGTGCTGTCCGGCGGCGGTCAACTGGCCTCGCTGGCCATCGCCAACGATGGTGCTGCGCTTGGCGCCAGAACTTACTCGGCCGTCGTAGACATCGGTCTGGGATCGTTCGTCGTTTCCGGCGGTGCATCGCCTGCCACGACCTTTGCCAACCTCAATGACATGGCCAGGGCCGGCCAGAGCGGTGTCACTCTGTTCAGTGGCAATGGACTGACCAGCAGCGTCGCCGCCGCAGACGCAGCAAACCTCCTGCGGTATGCCGTTGGTGTGATCCCCAACAACTACGCCGGCTCGCAGCTGTACACCACATTCGGCGGCTATACCGTCGGGTTCGACGACGTACTGGTGAAGTTGACCTACTTCGGTGACGCCGACCTGAACGGCATCGTCGATGACACAGATTTCTTCCTGATCAACAATGGTTACGGCAGCGGGATGAGCGGCTGGATCAATGGCGACTTTGACTACAGCGGAACAATTGATGACACCGATTTCTTCCTGATCAACAACGGATACGGCGCTCAGGGCCCGGGCCTGCGTGACGGCGGTAGCGTTCCTGAGCCGACGGCAGCAGGGGCGATCGTTGCAGGACTCGCCACGGTGCTGGCCCGTCGCAGGCGGTAAGGTCCGCCTCCGGTCAGGGATGATCGAGAAACCACTGCGCAAGGAAACTTGGCACGGTCTGAGCCGAGACAGCGCTGCCATGCTCCCCCCGTTTGTGGGTGCACAGCCAATCCGCATCCCGTCGGAGCTTGTTGCGATTGATAGCGGCCGCTTGAATTATGTACCTCCCCTACCCCACCGGGGTCCGGTGTTTAAGGAGCTCTTGGACGGTTCGCAGCGGAAACTTCGGTCGATTTATGTCTAGTTTGCCGTCGCAAGCATTTCTGCGTGAAGTAGAATCTTGGCTAGCGTCTCGGCATTCGGACGGCCACGGCTTTCATCCTTCTCGGTTATGAACAACGGCGACATGCACAACACCCCGGTGAGAAGGGAACGTCGGCGAATCGCGCGATCGCGCAGTCTATTTTTGCCCCGCAAGTGGCCGGTCGCCGCATGCGCGATAGGTCTGGCCACCTCTGGGCTGGCCTCGGGACAGGTCTACCGTTGGGATACCAGAACCGTCATTCCGGGCACCGAAGGATTAAAGGTGGTTCCAGGTGCCAACTTGTCAGGTACCGTATTGCAATACGGCGACTTCATTTTTGCCGATGTTTCGGGCGCGAACTTCGCCGCTGCCGATCTTAGTTTTTCCAAATTTTTCCTTGCGACGGTCGGGGGCGCCAACTTCACCGGTGCCACGATCAGTGGCGCCGATTTCACCAACTCGGGCATCACGCTGGGCCAGATCACCGTCACGGCGAATTATCAGAACAAAGATCTGGGGGGCGTAGGCCTTTCGGGCACCAATCTGAACGGTGCCAATCTGGCGTCGTTCAATCTATCAGGCGGCCTGTTTTATTCGGCCACATTGGCTGGTGCAGACTTTACCAGTGCCAACATCAGCCGCGCCGATCTCGGTTACTCCGCTCTCACTGCCGCACAACTGTACGCAACCTCGACCTACAAAACGCATGACCTTTCCGGAATCGGCCTTGAAGGCAATGACGTGAGCGGTTGGAATTTTTCTGCGACCCTCATCTCCAGTGCGGACTTCAGCGATTCAAAACTGTCGGCCTCACAGGTGTATTCGACAGCCAGTTACCAGAGTCATGAGCTCCAAAGCGTCAGGCTGTCCTATCTCGACTTGACGGGTTGGAATCTCAGCTCACAGTGGCTTGTCAGCGCCGGTTTTTTCGGTGCCAACCTGACCGGCGCCAATCTCTCAGGTGCGACAATCAATGGCGCCGCCTTTGCCGCTTCCAATCTGTCCGCTGACCAGCTTTATTCGACTGCCAGCCACCAGAATCACGACCTCACAGGCATAGGCTTCTACCTCAGCAATCTCAGCGGATGGAACTTCGCCTCTCAGAATTTGTCTTACGCGAATCTGTCATCAGCGACCCTGACCTCTGCCAACCTGACGTCAGCCATCTTGACCGGGGCGTATATCGACGGCGCCAACTTCGCCCGCACCACGGCTACAGGATTCACCGCAAACCAGCTCTACTCCACGTTCAGTTACACAAACCGGGCTCTGGGGGGCATCAGGCTCGACGGGAATAATCTGTCCGGTTGGGATTTGTCGTCTCAAGACTTGACGAGCGCCACCTTCGAATCTGCCATGCTTGCGTCTGCGAACTTTACGAATGCCGAAGTCGGACACGCTGGTTTTGCCGGCACCACGGCTGGCGGCTTCACGGCCGCCCAGCTTTATTCCACCGCAAGTTACAAAGACCGGGAGTTGCCCGGCATCGGCCTCCAGCGGAACAACCTGACCGGCTGGGACTTTTCCTCCCAGGATCTGGGCTCATCGGATTTCACATCCTCGACGCTTGCCTCGGCCAGTTTTACCGGGGCCGACCTCTCCAGTGCATCGTTGATAGCGGCCAACCTGACCTCTGCAAACTTTTCGTCGTCATACTTTGCCGGCAGCGACTTCCGCTCGGCAAACCTCACTTCCGCCAACCTCGTGTCTGCCTTGGCAGTGGGAAGCAACTTCGGCTCGGCCACTTTAACAGGCGCGGATCTATCGTCGTCGACGTTCTTCTCCTCAGACCTGACTTCTGCGAACCTCACCGCAGCGAACCTTACGTCGGCCAGTTTTTTTGCAGCCCATCTGACCTCAGCCAATCTCAATAACGCCATTGTCACTGGAACAGACTTCGGCGGCGATACTGGAATCACAGCGGCCCAGTTCTATTGGACCGCCGGTTACAAAGCCCACAACCTTGCCGGCATCGGTTTTCAGTCGGCGAATTTGTCGTTCTGGAATCTCGCTTCGCAAAACCTCACAGGGGCGGATTTGCGTTACTCGGACCTTTTTTCGGCGGATTTGACGTCTACCAACTTGACCTTCGCCGACCTCCGGGGATCACATGCTTATGGGCCCGGGCCAACAACAATCACCCGCGGAACCATACTGCCCGATGGCAAGGTCAACCGCTTCACCCTTCTTACGGGAGAATCCTTCCACGTTCGATCCGGCATTCCGGTTTTTACCGCAGGCCCGATCACTGTCTCCGGACCCGCGACAATTCTGGTCGATGCCGGTGCCACACTCATCAGCCCCAGTGTGATCAACATGCCACTCGGCAGCACCATCGCCATCGCGGGCGCCCTTATCGTCCCATCGATCAATGTCGCGGGCGGCCTGCGGCTTGGCGGCGATAATGCAGCCGCCGGTCAGTTGGTGCTTTCCGCCGCATCAGGCCTCTCTGTCGTGAACTCACTGACGATCACCACCACCGACGGGCCATCGCAGCAGAAGTCGTATCTCGGCCAGTTGGACCTTGGTTCCACGGACATGATTGTTCGTGCCGGAACCACCTCACTGGCTGACCTCTCGGACATGGCCCGCGCTGGCCAGAATGGCCCTCAAGGCCTGTTCACCGGGAACGGCATCACCAGCAGCGTCGCGGCTACAGATGCGACCCTCTCACTGCGTTACGCGGTCGGCGTGATCCAGAACAATTTCAACTCGGAAAAGCTGTACGACACATTCGACGGCGTCACCGTCGCAGCGAACGACGTGCTGATAAAGTTCACCTACTTCGGCGACGCCGACGTCAACGGCATCATCGATGACACGGACTTCTTCCTGGCGAATAACGGCTACGCCTTGGGTCTGACCGGATGGGTCAATGGGGACTTCGACTACAGCGGCACCATCGATGACACCGACTTTTTTCTGATGAACAACGCCTTCGCACAGCAAGGATCCATACTTCGGGACCCGGCCGGCGTACCGGAGCCATCGCTGGTGGGTCTCATGGTCGCTTGCGGATGCACAAGGCTTAGGCGGCGGAGCAAGTGAAAATCAGAATCGCTAAATAGCGTGATAACACTTTTTTGTCTGATTCATTACTACGCATTGCTGCGGAAGAGTGTTCCGGGTGGCAATCGTAAGCCTTCCCCCTTTCCCCCCATTTTCTCCATACTTACAAATCCCCGCTGCCGCATTATGCGTAATGATTTACGCAAAAATACCATGTTTGTAGCTCCAACTGTGGTAACGTTTGCTCACATGCTAGCGGTAAGTGCCGCTGGCCAAGCTTGTGCTTTTCGTCGCGGACGGGTGGCACCCAGAGGATTTCTTTTAGGGAGGATTAATATGCAGTCTTTGTCACGCTCAACTCGGAAGACGATTGTCGGCGGTCTCGCCGCAGTCGCCATGCTTTCTCAGGCCGTTGCGGCCTTTGCCGACACCACCGTCACCGTCGACCCGTCAAGTCCTTGGATCGGGTACATGAATGTGTTTAACCTGAACGGGACGCAGGATGGCGCTGGCGGCTACGTCTTTGGCAGCCCCTGGGGTGTCGCCGATCTGGTGGGCGGCTTTGCGAGCAACGTCCTGACGCTGAGTCCGAACACCAACACCTACAACGCGACCGATCCGTTCTGGGCCCAGCCGAACGGCCAGGGCAACAAGTGGATGGATGCCAACTTCTACGTCGAAAACGACGGCCTGGCTGGCAGTACCACGACGTTCAATGGCAAGACCCTGACCAACACGCTGGTTGCCCCTTACACCAGCGTCGCGTTCATCAAGGAGTTCAGCCCGAACTTCAACTTCATCCAGCAGTCGTTCGTTGCTCTAACAACGAATACCACCTTCTCGCTCTCGCTGGCGACAACCGCTGGCAACCACGTCCAGTACGGCTTTGAAACCCAAGGCCTCGATGCCAACCCGGCCACCGTCGCCGCGCTCGGCAAGGTGACGATTCAGGCGGAGGCAAGTGCCATCACCGGCCATGACTGGACCGGTCTGGCTGGCAACGGTCAGTGGAACACTGGTTCTAACTGGAACGGTGGCGTCCCCAACGGCGCAGGCGCTCAGGCCACCCTCGGCAGCGGTGCCTCCTCACCCACCCCGATCAACCTCGCTACCGGCGTCATCCTCGGCAGCCTGAAGTTTGATAACGTCAACAGCTACACCCTCAGCGGCAGCGATTTGACGATGCAGAGCAGCGGTAGCTCGGTCATCACCGTGGTTCAGGGTGCACACACGATCACCTCTAACCTCAACATGAACGATGGTTCGACCAGCATCGCCGTGAGTGCCGGTGCCAGCCTGTCGGTCAATCACATCATTGCAATCGTCAACCCCGGCCAGATTGTTCTGAAGTCCGGCGGCGGCTTGCTGCAGACTGACAAGATCGAAGCTGGCCTGCTGAACGTTCAAGGCGGCACGGTCGCCCTCAAGACCGCTGCCACCCCGACTGCCAGCGCGTCGGTTCTTGATAACTTGATCATCGGCAGCGACGGGGGGTCCTACGGCACCCGTGTCTACAACTCGTCGGTTGACGTCGGCACCAGCGACGTCATCATCCGTAACGGCGTCCTTGCCGACATCGCCGATATGGCCCGCGCCGCCCAGACCGGCAACCCCGCCGTCCTGTTCGGTGCCAACGGTCTGACCAGCAGCGTTGCCGCCGCTGACGCGACCGGCCAGCTGCGTTACGCAGTGGGTGTTATTCAGAACAACATCGATGGCAGCATTCTTTATTCCAGCTTCGATGGTGTCTCTGCCAACCCGAATGACATTCTGGTCAAGTTCACGTACTTCGGTGATGCCGATCTCAATGGCATCGTCGACGACACGGACTTCTTCCTGATCAACAACGGCTATGGCAACGGCCTGACCGGCTGGGTCAACGGCGACTTCGATTACAGCGGCGCGGTTGATGACACCGACTTCTTCCTCATCAACAACGCCTACGGCCTGCAGGGCGGTTCCCTTCGTGCCGGTGGTTCAGTTCCCGAGCCGACCAGCATGGGCCTGATCGCATTGGGTGCCGGTGCTGTGCTCGGCCGTCGCCGTCGCTAGTCTTTTGTCTCTTCATCCGTTGATCGAGTCAGGTAGGCGTTTCCGGACCGCGTGCAATCCGGGATGACTGGCCTGCGAAAGACGGAAAGTCCCTTCTAAAGCTGGGTCGACCGAAAGGTCGGCCCAGCTTTTTTCATTATCGGCTTCGTGCCTTGGTCGCGCCCGCTCCCCTTGCCCCTCCCTCCCCTGCGGCAGATTGCAGCGGAAGACCCTCTCCCCTCGTCGCGTACCCGGTGCCGGGCTAGACTGAACGTGTGGAAACAAGGGGCATTGACCGGCCGAACCGCATCCTGTTCGCGTGGCTATTTGTCACCGTGCTGGCCATGTTTCCGCTGATCTTTCTTGGCGGGATGACCACCACCAAGAACGCCGGAATGTCCGTCCCCGACTGGCCCAACAGCTGGGGCTACAACATGTTCACGTTCCCCATGAGCAAGTGGGTGGGCGGCATCTTCTGGGAACACACCCATCGGCTGATGGGAACCGTCGTAGGCCTCCTCAGCATCATCAGTATGTTTGTCGCGTTTAGAACCGATGCCCGGAAGTGGGTCCGCCGGGCCACTGCCGGACTGCTGCTTTGTGTGATCATGCAAGGCGTGCTCGGCGGCTTGCGTGTGGTTCTGGTGAATCTGGATCTTGCAATCATCCATGGTTGTTTCGCGCAGGCAGTCCTTTGTTTCGGCGGCTTCCTTGTGCTGGCGAACACCGGCTGGTGGCATGCCCTCTGGACGGATCGCAGCCTGCAGGGCGTGACAGAATGGCGACGCATCCGCTTGGCCGGGGTTATTGCCGTCGCCTGCATCTATTGCCAGCTCGTCGCTGGGGCAGTTATGCGGCATGACAAGGCTGGCCTGGCGATTCCCGACTGGCCCCTTCATTACGGTCAGATCCTCCCCCCCATGACTACGGCCGACCTCGCAGCAGCCAACGCACAACGCATCGCCGACACTGGCAAAGTCGCTCTCGACCCCATTCAGGTCACGCTGACACAGGTCTGGATGCACGCCATCCACCGCACATGGGCCTATGTTGTCACGGCCGTATGCCTCTGGCTGATCTTCGAAGTGTGGCGGCGACGCCTGACCCTGGGCCGACCCATCCGAACAATGGCTGCTTTTCTCATGGTCTTCCTGATCACCCAGTTGTCACTGGGGGTTTTGACAGTTCTTTGGCGCAAGCCTGCCGATATCGCCACGCTGCACGTCGCCACCGGTGCGTTGTGCCTTCTGACCACTTTCCTTATCGCCGTGGCCGCGGCCGCCCGGACCGCCGCCCTTGCCGCGACCAGCCCTGAGACAACCCCAGCCCCGTCTGCTACGCTCCCCGAAACCGGCCGCCTGGCCACCCTATAACACCGCATGAGCGTCCCCAGCCCCATCACCCTCCCCGCTGAACAAGCCGCCGCCTACACGCTGGCGGCACGCTTGCATGACTATTACGAGCTGACCAAGCCGCGTATGAACGGTCTGGTCGTCGCGACCACCGCCGTCGGCTACTACATGGCCCTGAGCGTCCCCATCGATCGTTCCGCCTGGGTGGGCTTGGTTCACGCGGTGCTCGGCACCACTCTGACCGCGGCCAGCGCGGCTGTCTTCAATCAGGTGATCGAACGGGTGCCAGATCTTTTGATGCCACGTACGGCCGACCGTCCCGTAGCCGCGGGCCGTATCTCGCCAACAGAGGCGAGCGCGTTCGGCGCGATCCTTGGCGTGCTTGGCATGGGCTACCTGCTGCTCATGGTGAACCCGCTGACCGCGTTGCTGGGTTTCATCACGTGGGCCAGCTACCTGTTTGTCTATACGCCGCTGAAGCGCATTACGTCGCTGAACACCATTGTCGGTGCTGTGCCGGGTGCAATACCCCCTGTCATGGGCTGGACCGCCGTACACAATAGTTTCTCGCCCATGGCGGTGGCGCTTTTCGGCATTCTCTTCCTCTGGCAGATGCCACACTTTCTGGCGATCGCCGTGCTCTATGCCAAGGATTACGCTTTAGGTGGCTACAAAATGCTCCCGGTGGTCGATCCGTCGCTGGCCAGCACGAAGCGTATGTCACTGCTTTATTGCCTGGCTCTCATCCCTGTCAGCCTTATTCCCACGCTCACTGGAATGTCGGGCCATGGTGGGGGGGGTGGGGGAGCGGGATACCTTTACGCTACCGGGGCATTGGTTGGCGGTCTGATTTTCCTGACCTTCGCCGGGGCCATGGCCGTCAGCCCTCACCGCCCTGAAGCCCGCCGGATGTTTTTCTGCTCGATCATTTATCTGCCCATCCTGCTAGGCCTGATGATGATCGACAAACTTCCGCACTGATTTTCAGCCATTTCATTACGTGATAGGAGTCAGGTGAGTTTGAACGTGGCGAACTCCAGCGGTATCTGCGTTTTGCTGGCGCTTACCACGTGCCTTGTCGTCGGCTGCTCCAAGACAGATGAGCCGCTGCCGACGGTGCAAGTCGCCACCGGCCCTTGCGTCGTCACCGGACACGTCCGCCTCAGCGGCAGGACGCCGGAGATGGCCCTTCTTAAAAACGAACCCTGCTGCGATGGTGCCAAGCCCATCCGCGACGACACGGTCATGGTCGATGCCGTTGGTGGGCTGGCCAACGCGATTGTCTATGTAATCACCGCCTCCGACGGCATCAACCTCCGGGGTACGGGTGCCGCCCGCACTCCGGCCCTGCTCGACCAGAAAAACTGTCAATACACACCGCACGTTCTGGCGATCCAGATCGGCCAGACCCTTACCCTCCGTTCCAGCGACGACACCCTGCACAACGTCCACTACGCCGCGGCCGCAAACCCGCCGGGCAACTGCGGCTTCAGCACGGTTGGGCAGGAGCGCACGGTGGCTTTCACCCAGGCGGAATTCATCAAACTTCGCTGCGACGTCCACCCTTGGATGGCCGCGTATGTGGGCGTCTTCACGCACCCGTTCTTCGCCGTCACCGCCGCTGACGGTTCATTCTCGATTGCCAACCTGCCGCCGGGTACCTACCGCCTCGGCATCTGGCACGAGAAGTACGGCACGCAGGAAACCAGCGTAACGGTGACACCCACGGCTACGACCTCGCCCTTGGAACTGCACTTTGAGAGCGGATTGAAATAGCGGCGATCGAACAACCCGTTACGCCGAGATGATGACGAATCTCCCCACGCCCGTCAGGTAATTGACGAAGTGGTTCAAGGGTGCGGCAAACTCCAGATCGTTCAGATTGACCTGCCCACTCGCCCCAGCCCGCAACTTCACCGACTTCGCCCCAGCCAGCGCCCCACCACAAACTTCCGCCGGCATCGGATACGCGTACACCTTCACATTGGTGGACAGCATCTTTCCCAGCCCCTCCAGCATCGACCCGGGTAAATCCGCGTAGAAGCTCTCGTCCAGCAGCCTTGCCAGAGTCACCACGCCGCCCACAATCCGCACAGGCTCCTGAGTGTGCCGCCGCAAATACGTTGTCAGTCTGTGCGTCTCTGGAAAGTTGGTAACCATTACCGGCGCTGTGTTCCGCAACCGGTCGATCCTCTCCAGCAGCGCCTCGAACGGCAGTTCCTTTACTTCACTGCCGTTGAGGTACCGCATCGACAACTCCAATACCGCCACCGGAGGCTTCTCGAACGCCGTTCCTTCCGCCAGCAGCACCTTGGTACCACTATCCAGCATGGCTTTGTGAAACGGCTCCGCTTT
Organism: Tepidisphaerales bacterium; assembly: GCA_038226785.1. Classification (GTDB taxonomy): domain Bacteria; phylum Planctomycetota; class Phycisphaerae; order Tepidisphaerales; family Tepidisphaeraceae; genus JBBRQG01. The sequence goes on from JBBRQG010000006.1 coordinate 19,314, forward strand.
TTCGAAGAGCCCTCGCTCGACCACCACCGCCCGCTTGCGCAACACCGCCGACGGCTCAGCGAGTTCACCCTTCTGATCGAACACAAACACCGTCGCCCGCCCAGCCTGCAACGCCAGCAGAGCACACCGCCGCACGTTCGTCTTTTCAAACGCCGGACCGCTGGCGCTCAGATAATCCAACTCCAGCCTTCCGCCCTCAAGGCCATCAAACAAGCCATCCAGAAATGCTTCGGCCGACTGCAACTGCCGCATTGCTGCGTAAATCAGATTGACCCCCAGCACGCCCATAGCTTCCTGCTGCTGCGTGTTGGATGGGTCCATCAGGTTGACGTGCAGAATCACTTCACTGGCCTGCTGGCCGGGCGCGGCTTGAAAGCGGATCCCCACCCAGCCGTGCTGTTCGTTATCGCCTTTAAAATTCCTCGCCGAAACCGTGTTGGCGAAAGCGAAAAACCGCGTCGGCTTCTCGCGTTTTGGGGCCAGATGATCCATCAGGATCCCGTACTCCACATCCAGCATGGCACCTAGCCGCTCACGCGATACATAACGGGTGCCGGGCTGGCCTCCACCGTAGGTCTGGTCGCTCACGACCTTGTCATACGCCGAGATGGTCCTCGCTACAGTCCCCGAGGCCCCACCCACGGTGAGCAGCCATTGGGCCACCCCTTGTCCCGCTCCGATCTCCGCGACCGAACCGTAATCTCCCGGCTCAAGGTTCAGTGCCAGCGCCTTGGCGTGAACACTGGTCGGATGCACGACGGGCACGGGCGTGGCGGTACCACTGGCAGCGGTCATAGGAATACCTTTAAGACGGGCCTAGCGGTTCGATGCCGAAGCGGCGCTGGGAGCGGTTGGTGCCGAACTGAAGTCGCCGCCCAGTGCCATGTACAAGTTCACCCGCTCCGAGCGGCGTGCCTGCCGGATCGAAATCACGCCGGCCTTGGCCAGATCCACCTTGATTTGCAGTTGCAGCACACTCAGCGTGTCGGCCTTGCCCGCATCAGCTTCCACCTTTCGCAGTCGCAGGGCCTCGATACTGTCTGTCAATGCCCCATCCTGCAGTGTTTCCCGCTTCGCCAGTGTCGCATCGCTATCCAGCGTGTTCTCGACATCCTGGAAAGCCCGCAACGCGGTCTGCCCATAGGCCACGAGCGCCTTCTCTTGGTCGGCCGTGGCGATCGCGATATCCGCCTTGCGTGCCCCGCCATCAAAAATCGGGGCGAAAAAGTTGGAACCCACATTGAAGAAACTTCCGCCACTGCGGGTCAGCTCCGTCAGGCCGCTGTTCGCCCCAACCCCGGCCGTAAGACCGATCGATGGCAACCGGGCCAGTTTCTTGGCCTCGGTATTCTTAAACGCTCCGCGCACACGTCGCTCCGCGGCCGCCACATCCGGTCGGCGTTCCAGTACCTCGGATGGCACACCCGCCGGCACCGGCCCCGGCATGGCAGGCAACTCCGGTTCGGCCGCAAGCTCAGCCCCCGGATAGCGACCCAGCAAACTCTCCAGCGCTCGCACCACCTGCTTGTGGGCGGCGGTCGATGCTGCCTCGCGCTCCTGTGCCCCGGCTAGATCGGCCTTCACCAATCGAACATCCTGCTCGCCGAGCTTCCCGGCATTCTTGCGCGTTTCCGTAATCCGTAGCATCTCTGTGTAAGTCGCCACCTGAGCCGTTGCGAGCTTCTGTTGCTGCAAAGTCTCGGATGCGAGGAACCATGCCTTCGCCGTGGCCGCAGCGATCGACTGGCGCGCGAACTCATAGTCCAGGGCCGCACCCTCATAGTTCGCCTGTGCTGCACCCGACTGCTGTCGCAGCCGACCCCACAGATCCAACTCCCACGAGATATTTAGGCCAGCGCCGCGGTTCGTATATCGGTTGCCACCGTCTCCACCCTGCGCCACGCCGCCGCCGGTCGCACCCACCACTGGCTTCAAGTCCGCGCCCGCGGCCGAGGCTGCGGCCGCCGCCCCGTCCAGACGGGCTTTGGCCGTCCGCAGGTCCAGATTGTTCTTCATGGCCTCGCCCACCACCGCATCGAGGCCGGGGTCATTGAACTCCTTGACCCACCCATTCGGCACCGACCCCTGTGCGGCCGCCGAACCCCATGCCCCCGGCACCACTGCATTCGGCAGAGCATCTTTGGTCATAGCCGCCTGCGACGGCGGCTCTTTTGTCGCACAAGCGCTGCCGAGCAGAAGCGTGCTGGAAATAACGGAGGCCCGAATCAAGATCGTGAGGTGACGGCGGTTCATACGAGTATCTCCCAGACTGCTTTGCATCCCGGTAACGACTAAAACGCGACCCAATTTTCCCAGCTCTTAATCCGCAGGATGATCTTCCGCAGGATGTTCAGGTGGTGCATCTTGCCGGTGTAGACAGCCACCGTTGCATTCGACCCGGCTGGCAGGTTGTAGGCTGAAATATCATCCGTCACCGTGATCAGAACTGGTAGCCGGCCACGCTTACCCGCATCGTCCATCGTCCGCAGCGTGCCGCTGGCTGAGACAGACCCTTCGGCCAAAAGCTCTTGAAGCCGACTAACCTTTGCAGCGAATACACGGCCGGGCACGCCATCAAATGCGATCTCGGCCTCGTCTTCCGCCTGAATGAACTCCGACTGGCCCTGGTTGAAACCGGCATACAGATACGGCTCCCCGGCGTGTACGAAAACCATCACCGTGGAAAACGCCATCGGCATCACCACCTGCCCGGGCCTGATCGCGACCTGACTCACCGAACCGTCGGCCGGAGCCACCACTGTGGTCGCCTTCAACTGGTAGTCCGCCGACCGCAAGTCACTCGCCAGCCGGTCGTACTCACTTTTGGCCTTGTCCAGATCGTTCTGATTGCCGGCGCCGTCCTTCTTCAACCCCTCTTCCTGCTTCAGCCGAATCTCAGCCAGTTTCAACTGCGCTGTGAGCGAGTCAGACTTGGCCTGATACGGCTCGGGGTCGATCTTGAACAGCACATCCCCCTTCTTCAGCGGCTTGCCCCCTTCGGAAACCACCTCAATCACCCGGCCGGAAACCTCGGCAATGATCGGTGTCGTCACCGTGTATGTGCGTGCATAGGCCGTCATGGGCTGATACCGGCCCAGCCAGATGAACAGAAACGTAAGCGTCGCCAAGACGATGAAAATCGATGTCACCACCGACCAGAGGTTGATGGAGATCAGTTTGAACTTCTTGAATATCAACCACCACAACAGGCCGTAAAAACCAAGGATCATCTCGATCATGGTTATGCACCCTTCCCTTCAAGTGCCGCCAACCGCTGGCGGACATCCGCCAGCTCACTGGTCAGGTCGGCCGGATTCCCGGACGCCAGCCCTGTCACTCCGACCGCCGCGACCTTGATCGGGTCACGATTCGACACAGCCCACAAAAACACCAGCGGCCAGATCGCGTGCAGCGTGAACAAACTCAGCCAGCAGGCATAGTGGATCGCCTCCTGCTGCGGATGCTGACGCTGCTTGGCAATGCGATGCGGCAGATCGTGAATGAACACAAAAATATAGAAGATGGCCGTGATCGACAGCAGCAGCATGCCGAGGGCGAGGTACTCCAGCATTGAACAACCGGTCCTTTCAGATGGGTCAGCGTGGTGACCAGTTCAGCGAACTGCACAGCATTTTGGGAAAATCACCACGCCTGAGCACGTCAGCGAGCAGCATAACAGCCAACCCCAAAAATGCTGGCGCTCGGCAAAAACCCCGTGTTCCACGTCAGGGTGGCCGGTTGAGCTTTATTCGACCCTAGAAAAACTCCGTCATTCAACGACAACGGGGCACCTGAACAGGTGCCCCGCGGGGGAGTTCCGTTTTGTTGTCGTATGCCAGTCGCTCGCGCGCCTGGCAAATACAAACTCACTGCAAATCACCCATCCACCTTGGCCGCTCGCAAATCGCACTTCCCCAGCGCGACGTGCACTCAACTGGTTGATAGGGTGAACACTCGGCCGGGTCCGGCCTGTCCGTCGCTTCTCTGATCGTCTGTCAGCGGCTCCTCCCGGTAGCCACATGGCAGTCGTCCAGAAAAGCGGCGAGCAGACTTCACGCGGTCAGACGGCACCGCGCAGGGCCCGCATACCAGGGTTAGCTGGCTGCCTTGGCCTGAAGCTTGACACCAAAGCGTTCGGTGGTCAGCAGCAGAGCCTCGTTCTCGGAGCTACCGATGCGAGTGTTCAGCGTGTAAAAAACCTGCTTCCCGGCCCTCCGGTTGCCGATTACGTTGTTCATCCGGAGGAGACCGAGGTGATGACTCACCGTCGGCTGCGGAAGCTTGAGCTCGTTGCACAGGCTGGTGACGTTTTTCTCACCATCTGACAAAAGCATCAGAATATTCAAACGGGTCTTATCCGACAAAAGGCGGAAAAGGCTCGTCAACTGGTCCAAATCTGCCTCTTGGGCAGACCTCGTGGCTGGTGCGCTCATGTACGACTCCTTGTGTAAAATCTCCCACTGAGAATCTATCAGCACACATCAACACGGCAAAACGCGAATAAAAGAGGATGTGGCGTTATATCCACGCATGTTGGCATGGCGCTTGGACTGGCTTGATTACCATGGCGAATCTCGTACACTTTTCATCCCCCGGGGCGATGGTCTAACGGGATGACGGCTGAATCGCATTCAGCAAATCGGGGTTCGATTCCCCGTCGCTCCAGTCAACAGCAGCAATGGAATATCCGTCTTGCGTGTTGAAAAGCCGATTTTTCGGGTCGTTTCAGAATACCGCCAGGTCACCTTAGCGGTGAACCTGGCCACCAGTGCCCGGCAACATCGATCTGTTCTCGCGGCCCACCTAGAACAAGGGGCAGAGGGGCCAGCTGCAACGTTCGTTATAAGTTAGGTAAGTTTTTTATAATCAACATTGCTGCATGTGTGCGATGTTTGTCACATTGGTTATCGGACTCACTCTACATATCTGCGACAATACATGTAAAAATTGCCGTTACATTTTACCCAGATTCACATTTTGGGGCTTCACTCAAGACCTGCCGAGTATGAAAAAGTGACCGATCTAGCAGACGGCCCCACCAACAGGCACCCCCTTTAATTGCTCTCGGCCATCTACTTGACCTGAAGGCCTCGTATTAAGACTGGATGACGACGCATCCCAATCGATCAGGCTCCATGGCAGATCCCAGCCCGAAGCTAAAACACCGCGCACTTCCTGCCGATGACAGGAGTGGCAAGGCCGTCACAGACCCGCGACTCGGAGAATCCCCTTCGAACGGCTCGTCTGAATCGCCCGGCCAGGAGGCTCGAATGTCTACAACTCGTATGAAAGATGTCCTGACCACCGGTGAAGTGGCCAAGATCTGTAACGTCGCCCCACGCACCGTCAGCAAGTGGTTTGATACCGGCGCACTGACCGGCTATCGCATACCGGGCAGCAAGGATCGACGAATCCCCCTGAACCAGCTCATCCGCTTCATGCGTCAGCATGGCATGCCGCTGAACGGACTTATGACAGGCTGCACCCGCGTACTGATTGTCGACGAGGAGCAAGATGTTGTTGAAGTCCTCGAAAAGATTCTCGAAGACGAGGCCAAGTACGAAGTAGAAGTCGCCCGCGGCGGCTTCGCGGCCGGCGTCAACGCCGAGAAGTTCCGGCCTCATGTCATTCTTCTGGACCTGAATCTCAAGGATGTGGACGGCCGGGAGTTGGTCAAACACGTCAAAAACAATCAGGACCTTCAGCTAACCAAGATCATTGGGATGTCAAGCCGCCTCTCAGATGAAGAAGTCGCCGAGCTCATGAAAAACAACGGGGCCAGCGGTTTTGACGGCTTCCTGAAAAAGCCATTCCATGTCCGTCAGGTGATTGAAGCGATAGAAGACGCCATGGCCGTCGTCTATTGATTGGCGGTCCCATCGACTTGCTGTTCGGGCTGACAGAGAATCCGGAGGGGTTTCTCTGTCAGCCTTCTTTTTTGCCGCTGTAACGTGCAGGTAAGCGCCGATGCCTCCTTCCCCCACCCCACGCCCCGCACTCCCGGCAACCGCCTTGGACCCATCCACCCCTCGGCAGGCGCAGGCCCAGCCTCTGTCGCCGCTGGCCACGCTGGACTACGCCGCTTCCGGCCCTCGGGCCAAGGCGGTCGCCGGACCGCCGCTGGCTGCCCCAGTGTTCAGTGCGGACCACGTCCAGTGTCTGGCGGATGCCAAGGCCCGACTGAAACGAATCCGCAGAGCGTGCGGCGTAGCCCGGTTTGATGGCAACACGCTGGCGATCTTTGCCGTCCTCACGCTGATCTTCGGATTTACAAGCGCTAGCGGTGTCGTGATGGGGTTGGGGCTTGGCGCGATCGCCTGGTTCGAACTGCATCAGGCGAAACGCCTGGAACGCCTGGCCACCGATGCCCCCCGCGCACTTGCGGTCAATCAGGTGATGCTGGCCAGCCTGCTGGTCGTGTATGCGCTCTGGTGTCTGCTGTTCCCGGCCGCGCTGCCGGCCGAGGTGGTCAGCGCTGCGCGGCAACTCAAATCGCTGGGTCTGGATGTGGAAGAATTACAGGCCTCGATCAACTCGATGGTTTATCTGGCGTTGATCGCGGTCGCGATTGGAGCGCAGGGGTCTTTGGCACTGTATTACTGGCGTCGGGAGAAGATGCTCAAGACGTACCTCGAACAGACGCCAGAGTGGGTCGTGGCGATGCAGCGGGCTGGCGTGGTTTCGTAGCTCGGTGGGTAGACCCGACCTCCCTATCAACAACGTCTACGCGTTGCCGGAGGCTTTCCCCACGGCAGCATCTTCGGGCGGCGGCGTTGGTAGCCGAGGTGCGTGCCGGGCATGTATCCGCTAACAGGTCAAAGCCGCTGGACATCGATCGACCACTAGGTGGCAGGTGGCAGTGAGATGGGGGATGGCAGTGACCTGCTGTCAAACGCTCGTTTTTCAAGCCAAACCTCATATCACGGATATCAGCGAGTCTCGGGAGAAGTTCGGTTTCCAGAATTTTTGATTCGTACCCCGCACCATGCTGTTGCGTTGTAGCTTCGTTCTTAATGGTGTCGTCATCTTTCAAGCCCGTAAACGGTCCCGGGCAAAACACCGCGTCACCAGCAAGGCATCACTCCCACATGAAGAATTCAGCAAACAGATGTTTGGCAAAGTCGCGGTTACTGATCGCTGCGGCCTGTGTGCCGGGGCTTTCGGCGTTTGCAGGCCTCAGTGTGCCGGCCTACACGTCCCGACCCGCTGCCCCCTATACGCTCTACCTCGATTTTGGGGGATTTACGTTTAATGGGAACTGGGTGACCAGTGGGAAAACGCCGGGAACAACGCCAGCCTATGACTCGGACGGCAACACGGCGGCGTTCTCAGCCACGGAACTCAGTGCGATCAAGGAAGTCTGGAGCCGGGTGGCCGAAAAGTATTCCGCCCTGAGCATCAACGTAACCACGGTCGATCCGGCGGTAGCAGCCGGACAGGCCGCAACTGATACCGCACGGCAGAACTACTACGACAACACCGCCAAGACCATGCACACGATTATCGGAGGGACGGGCTCGTGGTACGGCAACGCGGGGGGTGTTTCGTACCTTGGCATTGCGCAGAGTGCCCAGTCGGGGTCTGGGGGCTATCACACCAACTGGGTGTTTCCGGGAGGAGCAGCGACCAACCGGCGGTTTTTAAGTGAAGCGTCCGCACATGAACTCGGTCACGCACTCAAGCTGAATCACCAGTCGGATTACACCGGCACCACGCTCACGGCCGAATATTCCAGCAATGGTACAGCCACGAACGGCAGCTACATCGGCGACGGCTCGTACGCCCCGACCATGGGCAACTCCTACTACACACAGCGCGGATTGTGGCGGAATGGGAATGCCCACGGCAGCGGGAAGATTTCTCAGAATGATTTCACGACGCTCGGATCGAACGCAGGGATGACGTTGGTGGACGATGGCAACGGCCACTCCACGCTGACCGCCACCGATTTGCCTGTGACCGGTCTGGTGGTGAACGCGGGACTGGCCAAAGGCATCATCACCCCGATTACGCTGTCGTCGCCCAACCCGATTGGCGCGGCTAACTACACGAAGGATTATTTCCGCTTTTTCGCCGTTGGCTCCAGCGTTACGCTGACTTGCAACGACGGTAGTGAAAATATCACCACTGGTGTGGCTGATCCTGGCGCGACGCTGGATTCAAAGTTGAAGATCTACAACGGGGCAGGCGCCCTTGTGGCCACCTCCACCTCTTCGAGCAACACACTGGCAGAAACCTTTTCCGGAACGCTGCCGGGCGGGGTCTATTACGCTGAAGTTTCTTCCATCGGTGGCTATGCCTCCACGTTTGACGTGACCGCCACCTACTTTACGGCCGGCTCTTTCTTCCTGTCCGGGTCGAACATTTACACGCGGTTCAATCTGGCGGGCGCAAACTTCACCGGTGCTTACCTGCTGGGCCAGAACCTCTCGGCTGCCAACTTCGCATCGGCGAACCTGACTTCGGCCAATCTGACGTCTGCAACGCTCACTTCGGCCACGTTGGTCTCTGCCAATCTCGCCTCGGCGACGCTGACGCTGGCCAATCTGGCCTCGGCTGATCTGTCGCTCGCTGATTTGCGGGGTTCGACGGGCTACAGCCCGGCGGGCTCGACGGTGACACGCGGTACGATACTTCCTGCCGGCACGATCAATGGCTTCACATTCAATGCCAGTGAGACGCTGCGTGTCCGTGCGAACGCCATCGCTGCCACCAGCGTTGATACGATCTCCGGCCCTGACATCGGTACGGCCGGTATTCAAGTTGATGCGGGCGGCGTCCTGAACCTTGCGGCCACTGCTTCGGCTGGCTCTAACGTGCGGACGCTGAACGGTGTCGGTCTCAGCCTTCAGGGAGCAGGCCCCGCCGCGTCGCAGACGGCGGTTGTGCGGGCCACGACGGTGACGCTTGTGAATGGCGCGCGTACTGCGGCCCCCAACGTTGCGGTGCTTTCGTCACTTAGCGTTGCCAGTAATGGTGACGCACTGGGCTCCCGAAGCTACTACGGGCTGTTCGATGTCGGGACCAACGACGCGATTGTTCGTAACGGCTCTTTTGCGGACCTCAACGATATGGCCCGATCCGGCCAGAACGGTTTGACCCTCTTCGGCGGCAATGGCATTACCAGCAGCGCGGCCGCAGCCGATGCATCTGGCTTAGCGCGGTACGCCGTGGCAGTGGTTCAGAACAACATCGGCGGTACCCCACTGTTTGACACGTTTGATGGTGTCTCCGTGGGGCTGAGTGATGTGCTCATCAAGTTCACCTACTTTGGCGATGCTGACCTGAGTGGCGCGGTGGACGACACCGATTTCTTCCTCACCAACACCGGGTACACCACCAGCCTGACGGGCTGGCTTTACGGCGATTTCGACTACAGCGGCATTGTCGATGACACCGATTTTTATCTGCTCAACAACGCCTACAGCCAGCAGGGACCGGGGCTGAGGGCTGCTGGTGGCGGCAGTGTGCCGGAGCCCGGCACCCTTGCAGCGGGTCTGGTTGGTTTGGTGATCTGCTGTCGCCAGCGTCGGCGCGTTTGAAGTGTGACGCAGCGTGGCACCTCCTGAACGTGCGGCAAAGCACGTCCGCCTCTTGCGGCCGCGAGAGTGTATTTGGGTAAGCGGGCGAGGATGGCTAACCCTAAGGAGGTCCGAAGGGTGCCGGAAGCCGCTCGTCTCACCGTTTATTCCAGTGCCCTACCGCAATTTGCTTGGGATTTTTGCGGTGATCCGTGGATACTGTCGCCTCGCAAGGCGGAACCCTTTGGAACCGCGGCCCCGGTCGTTGTCGGCTGTGCCACCTTGACGGATTCCCACGGAGACAGAGATGCAAAAGTCAAAAGTTCGGTGGTCGACGGTTCAGACAATGTCGTTGCTCAATAGCGTGGTGATTGCGGCCGCCATCGGAACGGTTGGCGGTGCGATCCCGCAGGCGTCGTGGGCGGCTACCTATAACTGGACGGGCGGCGGTGGCACTGCGGTCTGGTCGAACGCCGCCAACTGGACTGTGTCTGGCGGAAGCACGCATGCAGTGCCGGGGTCCGGCGATCTGGCTTCGTTCCCGACCAACTTCGCCAACCTGGCGAGTGCCACACTCGGTGGGACTCAGAGTGTCGCGGGGTTGTCGCTGGGTTCGGGGGTGACGCTGAACACCACGGATGCCAATGGGCTGTTCTTGGGCTCGCAGGGGATGTCGATCGTTTCGGCTCATTACACTACAGCCGGTAACGTGGCGTTGAACGCTTCGCAGATCTGGACGCTAAGCGGAACGTCGAGCACGGCGACGATCGGGGGGGCCGTGGGCTTCGGCGGCAATACGTTGACGGCATCCATAGCCACGGGGTGCACCCTGGCGTTCAACAACAGCGTGACCACTGGCTCGTTGACGCAAATGGGGCCGGGCACAGTGATAGTCGCTGGCACGACCTCGTTCACCAGCACCCTCATCAACGGGGGAAATTTTCAGATCGGCAACGGCGGCACTGGGGGTGTCTTGACCGGAAGCATCATCAACAACGCGAACGTGACGTTCAATCGTTCGAACACCGTCACCTATGCCGGCGCGATTTCCGGATCGGGTACGGTAACCCAGACAGGCAGCGGACTGCTGATTCTGTCTGGCACCAACAGCAACACCGGCGGCCTGGTCGTCAGTGGGGGCACACTGCAGTTGGGCTCGGATCTGGCGTTCAGCACCTTTAAGAATGTCGCGGTGGCACAAGGCACGCTCGATCTCGACGGCCACGCAACCTCCGTCACCAACCTGACCCTGGGCAACGGGTCGGCCACCGGTGCCAAAAGTGTGATCAACTCCGGCGCATCGGTGATGCTGTCGGTTTTAGGCAAGATCAGTTTTGTCGGCGCCAACACCGATCAGGCTGCGCTGGTGAAGGTTCCCATCAACCTTTCAGCCGGCACCCACCTCATCGACAACCCCAATGGCCAGCACTCGGCGTCGAACTATGACATTGTCTTTTCCGCGCCGATAACGGGCGTGGGTGGTATTACCAAGAGCGGGTTTGTTTCGTCCGTCGCGCTCACCGCCACCAGCTCTTATTCGGGTGCCACTCAGATCGACGGTGGACGACTGATCATCGGAATCGATAATGCCCTGCCCACAAGCACGGACCTGATCCTCAGCGGTAGCGCTGTTTTCGGTGACGGACTTTATCTCGCGCCCGAGGCGAATGCCGATGGGGTCACTGCCAGTAACGGGCATTTTCAGACCGTCGGATCGCTGTCCGGCACCGGCGGGGTCTTTCTTGGCACGGGATCACTGACCGTCAACCAGTCCAGCACGACGACCTTTGCCGGCACCATCACTGGCCAGGGTGGCGTGGTTAAGTCGGGCGGCGGCACTTTGAAGTTCTCGGGGTCCAACAACTATACCGGCGGCACTTACCTGGCGGGTGGCACGCTGCAGGCGGGCTCGGCGTTTGGCATTCCGTCCGGAGGCTATTTCACGGTGGCCCAGGGGTCGCTGGATCTAAATGGCAACAACGTCACTGTCGGCGACCTGCAGGTGGGTGATGGCGTTTCCACCGGCGCCAAGGGCGTTGCCAACACCGGCGCGGCCGCATCTCTGAAGGTGAATGGCGGCATTCACTTCAATGGCACGACTCTTGATGCTCCGGGGCTGTTTCAGGTGCCGGTCGTATTGTCTGCGGGCATTCACGACATCGACAATCCGAACAACGTCTTTTCAGGCGCCAGCTACGATGTGGTGTTTTCCAGCCCGATCTCCGGCGATGGTGGGATTAATGTTTTGACAGACGGCCAGCTGTATGTGGCGCTGGCTTCAGCCAACTCCTACACCGGCGGCACCACACTGGGCGGATCAGGCCGCCTGTACCTGACCGCCACCAACGCACTACCGACGACCGGCGCATTGACTGTGAATGGAGCCACCCTGGCGCTGAATCCATCTGTCACGGAAAACGGTGTTATCGCCGGGAATTATAACCAGACTGTGGGATCACTGGCCGGCACCGGCGGCGGCATTGACCTGGGCACGGCCACGCTGACGGTGAATCAATCAGGGGACACCACATTTTCCGGGAGGATTCTTGGCACCAGCGGGAATCTGGTTAAATCGGGCGACGGGAATCTGACCCTGTCCGGCAGTAATACTTATGGTGGCACTACAACCATCAACGGTGGTGTGATCATCGGCGGCGTGACCAACGCGCTGCCGGTGACAACCAGCCTGGTGACTAATGGCGCGTTTTACGGGCCTGGGGGAACCGGACAGACCGTAGCCGCGCTTTCGGGGACGGGCGGCGGCGTCGGGCTGGCCGTCGGCATGACACTGACGGTCAACCAGTTCGTGGACACGATTTATGGCGGAACCATCTATGATGCGACTCTTTTTGGCGGTGCCAGCGATGGCAGCCTGGTCAAACAGGGTACCGGCAAGCTCACTTTGCTCGGTGACATCTTCCTGGGCGGGACCGTCACCAGTTCCGGTGGCACACTACAGGTTGGAAACGGCGGCGCTGCCGGATCGATCAAGACGAACGTCATCAATAGTGCGGGCCTTACGTTTAATCGTTCCGATACTGTTACCTTCAGCCGCAACATCACCGGCAGCGGCACACTGACTCAGGCGGGCAGCGGCGTGCTGATCCTGACCGGTTCCCAGCCGCTGACGAACTCGCTGAATGTTGCAAATGGAATCGTGAAACTGGCCTCGACCACGGCCAATGTTTCGGTGCTGCCGTCGCTGGCGATCCAGAATGACGGGGCTGCCCTCGGGTTGCGGACCTATTCCGCCCAACTGGACGTGACAACCAATGACCTCATTATTCGGGACGGAAGTATCGCTTCGGTGTCCGACATGGCCCGGGCCGGACAGAACGGGGTGACGCTGTTCGAGGGTAACGGCATCACCAGCAGCGTGGCCGCCGCGGACGCCAACGGACTCCTGCGATTTGCCGTCGGTGTCGTGCAAAACAACATCGATGGCAGCACCCTGTACGACAACTTTGATGGCGTGACGGTCGGCCTGACCGATGTGCTCGTCAAGTTCACCTACTTCGGCGATGCAGACCTCAACGGCTTCATCGACGACACAGACTTCTTCCTGACCAACAACGGATACGCGCTTGGCCTCAGCGGCTGGGTCAACGGCGACTTCGACTACAGCGGCACCGTGGACGACACCGACTTCTTCCTGATCAACAACGCCTATGCGTTGCAGGGGGCCGTGCTAAGGGCAGAGACGGGCGGCAGCGTGCCGGAGCCAACGGGGGCAGGCTTGATGGGTCTGCTTGTGGGATCGGGTCTGATGGCTCGCCGGCGGCGGTAGGGAACTTCCCCGAGTAAATCATGCGTTTTAGTCGCCAATATTTTGCTCGCCCGGCGACTTTTCTGGGGTATGATGCGCAATCAATTTGCTATCGGAGTTGTTTTGCCACCAGCATCTGCACGTAGTCCTCAGCTCCCTTGTTATCCCCGGCGTGGGCTTCGAGTCATGGCCCTCGCTGCAGGTGCGGTCCTTCAAGCCACCTTGCCTTCTGCTGTCCATGGGCAGACCTATCGCTGGACTGACGGGGTGAAGATATCAGATACGTCGCCGGTACCGTCGGCCAACTATGTCAGCCAATCCATTCCATACGCGAATCTTTCGAACACAAATCTGAGCTCGGCCAATTTTGGTGGCGCGCTAATGAACAATTCCCGGCTGCTCAATGCGAACCTGCTGGCAGCAACTCTGACTTTATCCAACTGCACGTCCGCGGACTTCTTTTCCGCGAACCTGATGTCGGCAAATCTGTCAACTGCACTTCTGACCGATGCCTCGCTGCTTGGGGCAAAATTGAATGGAGCGACGATTGCCGGTGCGGACTTCTCTCGCTCAACGGTCGGCGTGGGATTGACCGCAACCCAGCTGAGTTCCACTGCCGATTACGGGGCAAGGAACCTGTCAGGCATCAACTTCTCGCAGAATGATCTGACCGGGTTCAACTTCAACTCCCAAACACTAACCTCGACGCGGTTTGTAAATGCGATTCTCACCAACGCGACCTTCACAGGGGCATCGATCTCCGGCGCGTACTTGAACAGGACCAACCTGGGAACCGCCCTGACTGCCGCACAATTCAGCTCCTGCCTGCGCGACACGACAGGAACGAACTTTACTCTCAACAACCTGAGCGGGTTTGACTTCACTTCGTGCAATCTAGGGTCGGCGCGGTTGACCAACGCTCAACTGACCAACGCCAACCTGACGAGCGCAAGACTGGATAACACGAGTCTGGCCCGGACGTCGCTGGGCGTGGCACTCACGGTGGCACAATACCAGTCAACGGTAACGTACACGGGGCCGGGAACCATACGTCAGCTGGACTTCACCTATAATGACCTGACGGGTTACAGCTTTGCAGGTCGGACTCTGGAAACCTGCCGGCTCAATGACGCGCAGCTGGCGGGCGTCAATTTCACCGGTACCTACCTCTTTGCCAGCAATCTTTCGCGGTCGACATTGGGCACGGCGCTGACGCAGACGCAACTTCAATCGACCTCCAATTACACGACCAAAGACATGTCGGGTTTGTTGTTCGTCAGGAACAACCTGAGCGGGTTTAATCTCCAGACTCAAAATCTGAGCTACTGCGATTTCACATCTGCCGACCTTCGCAGTGCAAATCTGAACGGAGCCGTGCTCATTGGCGCCAACCTTCTGGGCACCAACTTTGCCCGCACCACACTCGGCACGGGCCTGACCAAAATCCAGCTGTCGGATGCGGTGGCCAACGGCTTGGTCCCACGCCGGAACCTGACCGGCGCCAACTTTACGCTGAATGACATGTCCAGTTTCAGCCTAAGAAGCCTAGCTCTCGTATCGGTCAATTTCACTGACGCAAACCTGAGCTCCGCCACATTTGACTCCGCTACTATCACCAGCGCCACCTTCTCGCGCAGCACACTGGGTACAGCGCTGACCGCCTCACAACTACAGGCTACGGCCAGCTATGCCGCGCAAAATCTGCAGGGGATCGACTTCACGCGCAATGATCTCGCAGGGTTCAATCTGGCCAGCCAGAATTTGTCCAGCGCGGTCATGCTCTCAGCCAGCCTGGTCGGTGCAAACCTGACCAGCGCGAATCTGACCTCGACGAACCTCACAATCGCAAGTTTTCTGGATGCGACCTTCACTGCTGCCAATTTTACAGGCTCAGTCATCGCCGGGGCGAATCTGTCGCGCAGCACTTTGGGCACTGCTTTGACATCAAACCAGTTGGCGTCCACCGCCAGCTACACCGCCCATAATCTGGCGGCGGTCAATTTCATTTTAGACTCGATGCCTGGCTTCGATTTTTCGTCCCAGAACCTCACTGGGGCTTTTCTGATCGGTGCGACGCTGAGTAACGCCAACTTCTCGGACGCCACGCTGATCAATTCAAACTGGACCGGGACGCTGATTTCAGGGGCCAACTTGGCACGGTCGACCTTAGGCACAGCCCTCACTTCAGTCCAGCTGGCCTCAACATCGAACTATCCTGCCCACAGTCTCGGCGGTATTAATTTCACGTTGAACGACCTGACCAGCTTCAACTTCACGAGTCAGAACCTTTCCAACGCCAACTTCTCCTCAGCCAAGCTGCAGGATGCGCTCTTCACCAATGCAACCATATCGGGAGCTACCATCACCGCGGCGAATTTATCCCTCAGCAGCCTGGGGACTTCGCTCACAGCAGCACAACTGGGAGTCACGTCGAACTATCTGGCAAAGAACCTGTCGATGGTCAACTTCACGAAAAACAATCTGACCGGCTTCGACTTCTCTTCGCAAAATCTCGTCGGCACCAACTTCACAAGTGCCTACCTCATCGCCGCCAACTTGACCGATGCGGCACTCACCAGCGCCAGTTTCGCCAACGCTCTGATCACAGCCGCGAACTTCGCCCGTACCGCCCTCGCAACGGCCTTGACATCGGCGCAGCTCGCTTCCACCGGCAACTTTCCCGCACACAATCTGACAGGCATCAATTTCACCTTCAACGATCTTTCTTCATTCAACCTGCTGTCCCAGAACCTTTCCGGGGCCAACCTGACCTCGGCCAAGCTCGCCGGTGCCGACCTGAGCGGTGCCAACCTGACGACCGCCAGCCTTAACGGTGCCAACTTCACAGGTGCCACGATCACCGGTGCCAACGTCGCGCTGCTTAGCCTTGGAAACGCATTCACCTCTGCCCAATTGGCCTCCACGGCAAGCTACGCGGCGCACAATCTCATAGGACTCGGCTTTGCTAACAACCTCCTGACGGGCTTTGACCTCACCAGCCAGAATCTGACCAGTGCCAACTTCGGCTCTGCCAGCCTGACTTCGACGAATCTGACTTCCGCCAACCTCACCAGCACAAATCTCACTTCCACAAATCTTGCTCTCGCCGACCTCCGGGGTGCCACAGGCTTCAGTAATGTCGCCACGACGATCACGCGAGGCATGATCTATCCCAGCGGCCTTGCAAGCGGCTTTACGTTTAATTCTGGCGAAACCCTCCGCGTGAGGGCCAATCCGACCTATCAGGTGACCATCCTCGGCACCATTACCGGACCCTCAACAGGATCGGCGACCGTGTTGGTCGATGCCGATGGGTTCCTCAACCTGCAACTCTTCCTAACGCAGGGCACCTACTCCAGAACGGTGGATAACGTGGCTCTGTTGCTCCACGGCACCGCAGGCCATCCGGGCATCGCCAAAATGAACAACATCACGGCCACGACTTCTGGCCGTACATTTTTGCCAACCGTCGCGGTCTTCTCATCGCTCACGTTGGATTCGGTCGGACCCTTGGGCAGCCGGAGCTATTACGGCAAGGTCGACCTCTATTCCAATGACATGATCGTCCGGAATGGCTCATTGGCTGACCTCAGTGACATGGCCCGCGCCGGACAGAACGGTACCACGCTCTTCACCGGCAACGGCATCACCAGCAGCCTGGCGGCAGCCGACGCACTGGTGAACCAGCGCTACGCTGTCGGCGTCATTCAGAACGACATTGGTGGAAGCACCTTGTACGACAACTTTGATGGCGTGACGGTCGGCCTGACCGATGTGCTCGTCAAGTTCACCTACTTCGGCGATGCAGACCTCAACGGCTTGATCGACGACACCGACTTCTTCCTGACCAACAACGGCTATGCGCTGGGTCGGACAGGCTGGGTCAACGGCGACTTCGACTACAGCGGCACCGTGGACGACACCGACTTCTTCCTGATCAATAACGCCTATGCGTTGCAGGGCGCTCTGCTAAGAGCAGAAACGGGCGCCAGCGTGCCGGAGCCAACGGGGGCAGGTTTGATGGGCCTATTGCTGGGAACGGGTTTGACCGCACGCCGACGGCGCTAGTGACGCCCGTGACCACGGCTCGACCGTGGGTCCACTGGCGGGACTACTTAGGTGACGGAGGGGTTTCCGGCGTGGAAGGGTTGGGCGCGTCGGGGGCCGGGGGGGCCGGGGGGGCCGGGGAGGCAGGCGGGGCTGGGTCGGGTGAGCCATCGGGTGGGCGGCGACCGGTCATGCGACCGCCATTGCCCATGCCGGAGTGGCCCAGATCCTGAATCATGCCATTAAGCTTCCGGTCGACCATCTCATCCTTGGAAGTCTCATCCTTGGCGAGCTTGCCTTCCTCCTGAATGACGGACTGTTTGAGGGCTTCCAAGCGGACGCGGCGTTCGGCCAGATTGTTTTCGTAGATCTTCAAGGCAAACGGCCGGGCGAGTTTGCGGATCTCTTGACGGCGATCGGACTCGGCGGTCGGCCATTCGCGGAATAGCGATCCCAGTTCGTCCCAGCTATGGGCGTCGTCCAGCACAGCGTCCTGAAGGTCTTTGCGATCGGGGTGATCGCGCTTGATGCGCTCGAGCCTGCGGTACTGACTGGCAGCCACGATTTGAATCCGCATCGGCCGACCCTGACCGCTGTTGAGCGCCTCCAAGGACTTGGGCATGTTGTCCTGCATGAACGCACGGACCCTGGTCATTTCTTCTTCAGATGGGCGCTCGTACTTGGGCCGGCCACTTTCTGTGCGGCCATTGGCACCATCGCCATCGGCGCGGGCACCCCACTTGCCCCAGCCGCCAGCCGGTCCAGCTTTGGGATCAGGGCTGAGGTCAGGTCGGCCGCCCCTGTCGTCTGAGGGGGCGGTCGTTGCAGACGGCGTGTCGGACACTACATCGCTCAACAAGCCCGTAAGCGTGCGGCCTTCCACAATTCCGGCGGGGCTGGGCGCAGGACCCGGCTGAGGCATGCAATTTTTTGAGTCTCCAGCGGCGGCCGCAACAGACGCTGCGGCTGTCAGGGCGGACAGTAGAGCTGCAGCGGTCCAGTGGCGTCGGCCAGACATGCATGCGGCTGGGGGGGTTGTGGATGGTGTGTTTGAAGTCGGTGAGAGCATGATCCAATCGTCCTTCCAAAGTCGGGCGGCTGGGCAGGGCCGGTCCAAGGCTTGCCCTTAGGGGGCGTTCGCTGCGGGCTCATCCCGTAACACACTAAGCGCGGCGGCCTGATTTTCCAGATCCGCAAGACCCAGCGACGGGTCCACGGTCTGAGCCAGATCAGCCCACAATTCTTCCCGGGCATCAATCATGGCCACGGGAAACTCGCCCATACCAGCACCCGGCAGCGGAGAGATCAGTGTACCGGGTGTATCGGGCATCAGAGTCCAGATGCCCAGACCCAGCACAACCACGGCCGCGGCGGCGAGTGGCCAGGTCCAGATCGGCAAATTTTTGGCAGACTTACCCGGCGAGGCGACCTTTGTTGGGGCAAGGCGATCGACATGCCACTGGGCTACACGGCGCCCGAACCAACGGGCACCCGCATCAGCAGAGGCAGCAAGCGAGACGGCGCGGTCGGCATGTTCGATCGCAACATGGGCACCGATCCACGCGGACTCCACTTGGGTGAACTCGGCGGCGGCCACACTGTCGGTCGTCAGGCGTTGGCTGAAAGCGGCCCGTTCAGCCAATGGCATCTCGCCGGCAAGGAACAAAATTGCCGACTGCTGGAAAGCTTCTGATTTGCTGATGTCTGACATAACGGCCACTCCTAAACTACACGACGCTCCGTGAGGGCGGATTATTGTGATTCTCCACCGGCAATGTTACCCAACAGCTCTTTCAAACGCAGGGAAGCCTTGTGCATTCGGCCCAAGGCTGTGTTCAAAGGGCACCCCAGCAATTTGGCAATCTCGGAAAACTTCATGCCGCTGTAATACCGCAATAAAACGACCTGCTTCTGATTTTCCGGAAGCGATTCGATGGCTTGGCGTACCTGCTGTGCCTGTTCGCTGGCCACGAGGGGTTCGGTGGCATCTGGGAACGTCTGGTCGGTCACGAGCCGCAGGCCGTCCTGCATGCGGCGGGCACGTCCTCCGGCCCGAAACTGATCGTTGCACTTGTTGGTGGCGATGCGGAAGATCCAGGCCTTGAAGCCCCCGGGCGTGGCCTGTGGGTCAAAGCGGTCGAGATGCTCAAGTACGCTCAGCCACGAGAGTTGCAACGCTTCTTCCGCAGCGTGTTCCGAGCCGACAAGGCGATGGCAATAACGGAGCAGCATGGTGTGGTAGCGGCGGTAGAGCGTTTCCCCGGCGGCGGATTCGCCAGCCCGCATCCGATTAACGAGTACATCGTCACTCACCTCATCGGCTGGACGCGCGAAGGTGTTGGGGAGGGCGGACATGTCGGGTTTCGAAACGGTCATTGGGTGAACGGGCCCCACGGCAGACTATTGCCAGCAAGAGAGCGATTGGCAATTAATCGACACTTCAAAGACGGGAAATGAGTAGCTCGCGTTGAAAGATGAATTCTTTCGGCATTTCGCCGGCAAGTTTGAGGAATAGTTCCTCGGCCGTGAGGACTTCGGACTTTGCTTCGTCCATGGAGACGGTCTGGTTGGCCTCGAACTGGGCGGGCGAGACGCCGGAGCCTTCCAAGTCAAAGTCGGCGGTTTTGGGCATCCAGCCGAGCAAGCCTTCGGTGGCGTTTGCTCCGCCGGTGCAGCGGTCGAAGATCCATTTGAGCACGCGCATGTTTTCGCCGAAGCCGGGCCAGAGGAATTTGCCCGCATCGTCTTTGCGAAACCAGTTGACATGGAAGATGCGCGGGCAGTCGGTCAGGCGTTTACGCATACGCAGCCAGTGCTTGAAGTATTCGGCGAGGTGGTAGCCACAGAAGGGGAGCATGGCCATGGGGTCGCGGCGGAGCTGGCCGACGGTGCCGGTCGCGGCTGCGGTGGTTTCGGAGCCGAGAGTTGCGCCGAGGTAGGCGCCGTGGACCCAGTTGAAGGCCTGATAGACGAGGGGGACGTTTTTACTTCGGCGGCCGCCGAAGATGATGGCTGAAACGGGGACACCCAAAGGGTCATCGGCGTGCGGGTCGAGTGACGGGTTGTTGGTCATGGGGGCTGTGAAGCGGGAGTTGGGGTGGGCCGCCTTACCGGCGGAGTCGGGGGTCCATGGGTTACCTTCCCAATCGATGAGGTTGGGGGGCGGAGATTCGGTGCGGCCTTCCCACCAGACATCACCCTCAGGGGTGACGGCGACATTGGTGTAGATGGTGTCGCGTGACATGGTGGTCATCGCGTTCGGATTGCTGACCTGACTGGTACCAGGGAGTACGCCGAAGTAGCCCGCTTCGGGGTTGACGGCTCTCAGCTTTCCATCGGCGGGGTGTACCCACATCCAGGCGATGTCATCACCGACCGTGGAGACACGCCAGCCAGCATCGAGGTATTTCTTCGGCGGGATCAGCATGGCAAAGTTGGTCTTGCCGCACGCACTGGGAAAGGCGCCGGCGACGTAGACCCGCTGGCCCGCGGGATTGGAGACGCCGCTGATCAGCATGTGCTCCGCCATCCAGCCTTCCTGACGGCCCATATGGCTGGCCAGGCGCAGGGCAAGACACTTTTTTCCCAACAGAGCGTTGCCGCCGTAGCCGGAGCCGAAGGACCAGATGGTGTTGTCGTGGGGAAAGTGGCAGATGTAGCGGCGATCGGGGTTGACGTCGCCGAGGGAGTGAAGACAGCGGGTGAAGCCGCCGGAAGCCGGGAGCTGCTTAAAGGCGATGTCGCCCATTCGCGTCATGATCCCCATCGAGATGGCGACGTAGATGGAGTCGGTAAGCTGAACACCGACCTTGGCCAACGGGCAGCCGATCGGGCCCATCACAAACGGGATCACGTACATGGTGCGCCCGCGCATGCAGCCGGAGAAAAGGGGACGGAGCTTGGCGTACCCGGCCTTGGGCTCCATCCAGTTGTTGGTGGGGCCGGTTTCATGTTCCGTGGGCGTGCAGATAAAGGTCAGGTGCTCGGTGCGGGCGACGTCGTTGGGGTTGGAGCGGTGGAGATAGCAACCGGGGAGCTTCTGCTGGTTGAGACGGATCAGGACGTTCTCGGCGACGGCCTGCTCGATGAGTTTCTGCCGCTCTTGTGGCCCGCCGTGCAGGATGACGACCTGATCGGGCTGACACAGGGCAATGGATTGGTCGACCCAGTCGCGGATGGAGGGGTCGGGGAGGTTTAAGGCCGAGGAGTTGGTGGGCGGAAGGGTGGCTGTCATGGGGTGGTTGTAGGTGAGCGGGCACTGCCCGGCAGTTACAGTTTACCGTGAAAGTTGGCGTTGGGTGGCGCGAATCAGGTGTTAGACTGTCAACTGTGGTGCGTTCGGTGGTTGGCTCAGAATCGTGGTTCGCGAAGGTCTGGAGGGACCATGTGGAGTACCGCGCGAACAAGGCCCTGTCGGAGAACCGCTGGAAGTGGATGGTAAGGAATCAGACGCAGGGGTTTTTGCGTTCGTGGGGTTTATTCATCGGCCTTGAAGTAATTCTATTTTTGAGCATACGTGTCTGGGAAGGAAAGCTTCGCAGCGTCAAAACGGGGCTGGAGGAAGTAATAACTTCGATCATCATCTTTGGACTGATCACGGGGACAGCCTGGTTGCACGAGCGAGCTGTCTGTCGTCGTCGGATTCTGATGCGGAACGGTGGGCGGATCGGTCTAGAAGATCCGCATGAGGTAAAACGTCGCGACATATAGTCCGATCAGTGCACCGAACAGAAGGAAAACCCTGCCGATAGAAATTGGTGTATAGGCCATGTCGACGCCGGCGTTTTTGTCGTACCAAGCCTTTTGCAGTTTTCTAAAGCGGAAATAGACGACCAGCATTCCGATGACTGAAAGAACTGGCAATCCGAAAGTCTCCACCCCGGCCCAATAGCGCCAGATGCGTCCCCACGCCTGAGAAAGGGTCGGCGTCTCGCCGGTCGGGGTGACAAGCCGCATTCCCATGAAGGCTTTGCCGGGTGTCGTGCCGAAACGTGCGAGCATGAACATCTCTACCGTCAAACGGATGACCGTGGTGAACAGTCCTGTCACGGAGCCGGCGAGAAAGGACTCATTCAGGGCCATCGGAGCGGGCTGCCTGGATCCGGCAGCCATTGCAAACTCGACCACGATGATCGGTATGGCGATGACGATGCCGAACAACGCTGAGTCGAGACAGCGGGCGCCGAAGCGCTTCCAGACCCGCCGTTCCCATGCTTTCGCGGACTCGGACTCGAGCGGCACCATGTAGTCGAGTGTTGGGGGAGCTGACGCTTCGGCCACGACACTCGCCACAGGAATATCTGCTGAATCATCCGGCTGGATCGACATGGTCGGCTGCTCCGATTCCGGTGTGTCTTGCGCGGTCCTGAGAAAGTCTAGCGACAGCCGGGCCTTCACGGCCTCATGCAAAAGAATGAGAAAACGGGAGACGGTTATTTGCAAGCTTTGGAATAGGTCACGTCAATAAAGAAGCCAGCTTGGGACGATTAATCGTCCCAAGCTGGCCAATAATTCGTACCAAACGATCAGGTGACCTACTTGATCGTGACTTCCTTGCCGCCAGCGGTTGACGAGCGGTAAACGCCGTCAAGGATCTTCTGGACAGCCAGACCGGCTTCGCCCGGGGCGGTCTGTGGGGTGCCCTTGGTGCAGGCTTCGATGAAGTTCTGGAGCTTCATCCGGAACAGTGCCGGAAAGTCGCTCAGTTGCGGGAGGAAGCCCGGCTTCTGGTTGACCATGTAGCCGTCGACGTCGCTGTAAACTTCCGGGGGATCCCAGTTGCAGCCGCCGGTGGTTCCCATCAGCTTGAAGTTCCAGATGTCGTTGGGGATGTGGGCGACGAAACTGGCTTCGATGTGAAGGATCGCGTCGTTCTCGAAGCGGATGTGGCCGATGGCCATATCTTCGACTGTGTAGGTCTTGTAGTCCCAGTTGGGCCACTGGCTGACCACCTTGCTGGGCTTGTTGCCCAGGAAGGTGAAGACGTTACCGGTGGCGGCCACGGGCTTGGGGCTGCCCATGACGTAGTGGGCCATTTCGATGACGTGGACACCGATGTCGATCATCGGGCCGCCGCCTTGCAGGTGCTTCTGGCCGAAGACACCCCAGTTGGGGATGCCACGACGGCGGAGGGCCTCACAGCGGACGAACTTGACGTCGCCATAACGGCCGGCGTCGGCGGCGCTCTTGAGGTACTGGGTGTACGGGTGATAACGGTATTGAAAGCCGATCGTCAGCTTCTTCTTGTTCTTCTTGGCGGCGGCGATCATCTTTTCGCACTCGGCCGGGGTCATGGCCATGGGCTTTTCCACGATGACATGGCAGCCGGCATTCAGGGCGTCAATGGTCGGCGCCGAGTGCATGCCGTTGGGGGTACAGACGGTGACCGCATCCGGCTGAACTTCCTTCAGCATCTTCTTCCAGTCGGTGTAGAGGCGGTTGACGCCCCACTTCTCCTGAAAGTTGTCGAGGCGCGACTTGACGATATCCACGCCCGCCACGATCTCGACTTCGGGAAAGCTTTTGAGCGCTGTTGCGTGTGTCTGAGCGATGCCGCCGCAGCCGATGAACGCGATGCGAAACTTCTTGCCTTTGAATTCTGACTTGGATTCGATCGCCAATGATTCAGTGGAAACACTCTTCTCGGCCATGCGGGCTCCTGCTGGGGATAATGATATAAGATGTACGTCGGCCGCAGACTTCCCACGGCGTGGACGGGCAATGTGGGTCAGCCAACCCTTTGGGTCAAGCCCCGAGCTTTGAAACGAATGCGGCAAAGCCGCGCGATTGTGCTGCCAACCTCGATTGAATGTCGGCATCCGTCACCTGACCGGCGGCGTCCAGCTTGCCGTGAATGCCGGGAATGAAGATGCGGTCGGGAAAAATATGAGCGTTGCGATAGCCAAATATTGCCTGAAGTTGCTCTACCGATCGGAGGGCGCCCCACTGGCCGGCGGAGACACCAGTAAAGGCGACCGGCTTGTGCTCGAAACTCTCCGGGAATTTCAACAGATCGATGAAGTGTTTGAGCGTACCCGGGAAGGAACCGTTGTATTCGGGCGTAACCACATGCAGGCCGCCAGCGGCCAAAATGCGATCTTGCAAAGCGACTACGGCCGGGGGCTTGGTGGCGTAGACCGTGGGCAGGAAGGCCTCCGGCGGGAGTTCGGACAGAGAGAGCAGGTCGGCCGGGACACCTGCCGCCTGATAAAGGGCAGCGATGACCTTCGAAATTTTGAGGGTGTTGGAATCCGGGCGGAGCGTGCCGGACAGAACGACGATGGATTTATTTGCCATACGGGCAGTCTAGCCTCGGCGGCGACGGACGTCAGTTGGCACGCAGAAACCGGCTGATGCCCGGCTTGAAGATGACCTTGCCGTCGACCACAACGAGTTCTTCGTCGAGATAGAGCTGCACGGCCTTGGAGAGGACCGACGCCTCGAGGCTGAGTCCGTTGGCCTTGACATCGTCCAGCGAGTCGGACCCGACGTTGATGTGGAAAACATCCTGAAGAATCACCGGGCCTTCATCGAGCTGATCGGTCACGAAGTGTGCGGTACAGCCGTGGACCCGCACCCCGGAATCGAAGGCTTGTTTGTAGGGGGCGGCTCCGGGGAAGTACGGGAGTAACGAGGGGTGGATGTTGATGATGCGACTGGGGAACATCCGGACGACCTCAGGAGGGAGGATCCGCATGTAACGGGCGAGGACGACGAGCTCGGCACCATGGGCTTTAAGTTGCTGGCCCAGCCACTTAAAGTGTTCTTCGGCGGTGCCGTCCTTGGGCGTGGGGTGCCAGGCAAAAGGGATGCCGGCCTCCTTGGCCATCGGTTCGAGGTCGGGGTGGTTGGCCAGGATGACGGCTGGTCGGCCGTGGAGTTTCCCGAGTTTGAAGTCAGCGAGAAGTTGCGCCAGGCAGTGGGGCTCTTTACTGCAAAGAATAGCGACCTTCTTGCCCTTGCGATCGGAGTGGAGGGTCACTTTGGCCTCCATATCCAGACGGCGACCGAGTTCGAGCAGGCCTGTGATGAGGTCGCTGAGGGAGACGCTCAGGTCTTTGAGGTCGACGAGCATGTCCATGACGAAGAAGCCGCGCACCACGCGTTGCTCAATGTCCTCGATATTGACGCCGCGTTCGGCCAGATAGGTGGCGAACTGGGCGACCACGCCCTTCTGGTCTTTACCAAGAACGGAGACGACGGCGAGAACAGAGGGAGAGATAGGCATAGAGGATGGCACGGTAGAAGAATCGCGGTCGCCACGCACAGATGGCGCACCATGTTAATTCGGCATCCGCGCGACACAGCTTGGGCAGGCTGAGTTATCGGACGCCGGGTTGATGCCAATCGCTGCCCGACAGTCGGCTAATAGGGCATGGGCGAGACAGGGGCGGTGGAAAACCACTTTGCGAAGAACCGACGCGTGGCACTGTCAGCCCCGGTGTTGAAGGCAAGCAATAGTGAGCCCGACTTGGCAGGCGTGCCGCCGGTGACGGTGATGAGATCGGCTTTGGCGACTGCAGTCGCGGCGTTGTTGGCCAGCGATACTTCCTTCACGCCGGAGGCGACCACGTTGGTTGACAGGCGATACTTGTTGGCGGGTGCCTTGGTCGGAACGGTGAAGTTGATGGTAAACGTGTTGGAAGTGCCTGCCGCGAGCTTGATCACCTTGAACGTCTGTGGAGAGAGCGTGAAAGTGATGGAAGGGTCGGAATCGGCGGCGAAAGTGAGTTGGGCCGTGGCCTTGCCGTTGGCGGAGATCGACCCGGCATTACTGAGCTTCAGCGTGGCAGTGCCCTTGAATCCCGGCTTGACGGTCTTTGGCGTCCGGACCGAGAGAGTAACGGCCAGGTCGGCGGCATCGGCTGTGAGCTGACCGGACTGCACCCGGGTGCCGGCCCCGGCCGTGCCGATGGATAGCGATCGAATACTTCCGCCGAGCGCGACCGCCGCCCCCTTGCGGGTGGCAGTAAATGCTTCAAACCCGTCGGCGACAGGGTTCGCAGCGGCAGTCACCAGTGGGGCGGGATCGCTGACAAGCACTTTGCCCTGATTGAAGAACTTGTCAGTCTTGCCGTCGTCGTTGACGCGGGTGAGGCTGGTACCGGTGTTGCCGGCAGCGGCAGACGCCAGACTGTTGGCCGTGGCGATGGAGATCAAAACGCGGTTGTCGACCTGAAGAATCAGACCCATGACAACGGTGAAAGGTTCAGCAACGAGCGATGATGAGATTGTGAGAATGCCCTTGGCGAAGGCCTTGTCCAGCACGCCGGCAGAGGTCAGGCGCACCACGATCGGACGACTGTTGGCAACGTTGCCAGCGACTACCTTTGCCGCTGCACCACCGATGTAGAAGGAGCCGCCGGGTCCGTTGATGAGCGTTGTGGCACGGTCAGAGGTGCTGCGGGCATCGGAAACGAATACACCCTTGGTTGCGAACTTGGTATCGACGGTGCCGTTGGTGGCAAAGCGCACGGCGAGTACGCGGGTGCCGACGCTGCCAGCGACCATGATGCGGTTGCCGCTGGTCAGCAGCAACGCACCGTAGCGGACGTCCTTGGTGAGGGCGGGTTTGGTTACCGGAAGGGTGGCGGTGGCTGCCAGGCCTGTCTTGTTGAACGACGTGTCGAGGGTGCCGTTGCTGTTGAGGCGAATGAGCAGCGGCACAGCGGGATTGGTGCCGACAACGGAACTGCCAGCCAGATAAATGCGGCCGCTGGAATCGATCACTGCGGCGCGAATCACGTTGCTTGCCCCGGCTGGCAACTGTGCAAGGGTGAGGATGAGCTTGCCGCCCTGACCGAAGGTGGTGTCGTAGGAGCCGTCAGGATTAAGGCGGGCCAGAACCATGTCGGCAGCCACACCCGTATTGTCAGCCAGCGAGTAGCCGACGATGAGCGTGCGACCCTGTTTATCAGTCAGGACCACCGTTGCCACGTTCTTCGTACCGCGGAAGTCGATGTTGACGTAGCCGTTGCCATCACTTCCCTTGAGGGTCGGATCGTAGAGGCCCGACGTGTCGAGGCGGAAAACGGTGATTGAGCCGTTGGTGTTGTTGCCGGCAATGAGAACACTCTGACCATTGGTGGTGGCAGGGGCGGTGATGTTGCTGAAGTTGGTGGGGACGTAGGTATCAGCCCTTCCGTCGCCATTGCCAAAGGTCGGGTCTAGTCCGCCGACCTTTGCGGGGGGCGGCGCGGTAATGTGCAGCACAGTTGCAATCGTGGCCTGCTTGACAGTGTGCCCGGCCTGATCGGTAAAGGTGACGCCCAAAAAGTAATCTCCCGGCGCCAAACCTGCGGGCGTCGTGAACCCGATCGGGTTCGAGGCCGTGAAGGTGTCGGCAACGGCAAGCGTCCCGACCGACACGGTGGTCAGCAGCGTTTTCGTCGTCCGGTCTGCTGTACTGAGGAAAAACGAAATGGTGCCGCCAATGACAGCGGCGTTGCCATTATTGAGAACAGTGGCACTGGCGAAGAGCTGACCCCCGGCCAAACCCGTGGTCTGCGGCGCGGTCAGCGTGACAATGGTGGGGTCCGGGGCGAAGTTGACGGTGCCGGTGACAACCGTTCCTGCGGCGGCGAAGTTGCCTACGGTATCAGAGACCTTGCCCGCCAGAACCCGAATGGTGTAGGTGCCAGACAGGGTAGATGCGTCGACGACTCCGTCGGGGTTCAGTTCGACTTCGAACAAGCCGAGAACCGAGGTCGAACTTGCAATGGTGGTGGCGAGCAGATTGGCGACGAGCGTCCGACCTGAAGGCGAGTCGACGACGACGCTTCCAGCGGCGAAAGTTGATGTTCCGAGGAACTGGTTATCGGTGACCCGGACGGTGAAGCGGCGAAGTGTCGGCTTGTTCGCGGTCGGTCCCAGCGGGTCACCCGGGGACACAACCGGCGCAGCGACATCGATCGTGGCCACGACCGACCCCAAGGCTTGAAACGGGGTGGCGTTGCCCAAGCTGTCCTTCACAGGAAGCCCACGTCGGGCGATCAGGTAATTGCCGGACAAGGAGGCGAGGTCGGTAATACCCTTGCTATTGAGGTTGGCGGTGTAAGTGACCGTGTAGCCGCCACTCACCGGCACGAGCGTGAAAGATGTTGGAGTGAACACCGACCCGTCGGGCGCGGTGATGCCGATGTTGGCCACGTCAATGGTGTTGACGTCGATGCCGGAAGTGTCGGTATACGTGACACTGAAGGCGAAAATGGTGGAGTTGCTGGTGAATGTGGCAGGGATGACCGCTACGACGGTGGGGGGTACGGATTCGGTGTTGGACAGCATGACATTGATCGTGCCCAGAAGCGCAGAAGCAATGCCGTTGGCGTAGGTATCGGTGACAGACTTGTTGACCAAGACCACTGAATAAACGCCGTTCAGCAGTGTCACGTCACTCAGCATCTCAACGTTCAGGTCGAACACGTAGGTTGCAGTGACCGATGTGGCCGTCCGATTCGACAGAGTCACTGACTTTGCCGGGAGGGGACTCGACATTCCGACCAGGAGGTTGGCGAGATTGATGCTCGCGAGATCGATGTCGGACGGATCGGTGTAAGTGATGACGACCTGAAACTGAGGCACGGAACCGGTCAGGGTTGGGGGGACGATGGCCGAGAAAGTGGGCGCGGTATTGTCCGGCAGATCGCGCAGAAACCGGGTGAGCACACCCGTATCGATACTGTCGTGGGAGGCCCCCACCACTACCGGATTATCTGTCGACCTTCCGGCGATGGCAGTGTACGAAGATGCCGTGGTTAGCGCCGCCTGGATACCGCCGGGGCCGTAGCCAGTATCGACCTGGCCATCTGCGGTGACGCGGAATGTCGTCGCGATACCATTCTGTGAGCCGGCGACGAAAACTGCGCCGTTGCGTTGGACGAGCATGGCGTTGCCGCGCAGAGCAAAGCTGCCTCGGGGAAAGATGAACTGGCCGCTGGGACCTGCAAAACTCGCATCCGGAAGGCCGTTCGGCGCGAAAGCCACCAGGGCGAATGAGCCGCTGCTCCCGCCGGAGTTACCCAGCACGATCACACCATTCGAGGTCACCGAGATTGCCGTCGGAGTGAAGGAGGTACCACCAAGAGCGACCGACGAGTAACCGGGGGACAAACCCCTGCCTAGGTCGGCCGCGCCATCGGGCTGAAGATACTGGACCCGGTTATCTTCGGTGCCACTAATGGCACTGACGAGCAGTGCGAATCCGCCGCCGGAAGCCGGAGGCAACTGCACAACCGCCTGAGAGTCAAAGTTGCTCAGCGTGGCGAGCGTCAGATCGCCACCGGAGCCGAAAGTCGGGTCAAGCACGCCGTCGACATCAAACTTGTAAAGTTGGGGCAGGAACGAATTGCCGTTGACGCGTGCGCCGACGGCGAGCAGGCCGCCATCCCGCAAGATGACTGCATTGTTGAAGCTGAAGTAATCGGTCGGCGAGCCTGGCGTTAGTGTCAGCCCGTCGCCGCCGCCATAGGAAATATCCGGCAAGAGGGTGAAGGGACTGAAGGCGATGCCTATGCCGTAGTTGGTCAACGTGGAAGCGTCCAACGCATTTGCGTAAACCAGCACTCTGCCAGCGGCAACTCCCACGAACGGCTGGGCCACGGTGACGCCATTGAACCCGAAAGTTTGGGTGGTCGTCGCTGTGATGGCTCCATCGATACTCAGGTGGATGAGCACCAGTTTGGTGGATTTTCCATCATCGGCGGTACCCACAGCGAAGTAGCCACCCAAACCGGTAACCGTGTCTGTTACGGCGGACGTAATCCGGACATCGCGCGGGGTGATGGGGCTGAACTCCAGCTGGGTCTGGCTGATTCCCACCGGGGCCACCACGAACACGGCACCATCCGTAGGCGAGGAACGGTAGGGTCGGGAGAGTCCGATCGAAACCGCCAGCGAGCCTGAAGGTGTCAGCTCGAGCCGGCTGGAGGATGTGACTTGCGTGTTATCGTTGGGCTGAAGGTCTTCCAAACCTGATGTACCAAATGTTGTGTCCAGCAGGCCTGTAATGGCATTAAGGGCAGCCAGGCGCGTCCCTGCCGGCCCTGTGGCGGTCGTTTGGTCGGCGACCAGATAGAGCGTGCGCAGCGATGAGTCGACGAGCATGTCGCGCACGATGAAACTGTTGGGCGTCGGGACGAAGTTTGTGATCACCTGTACGCCGCTTACGCCGTAACCGTTATTGAGCACGGCCGACACGTTGTTGCCGTTGTAGTTCGCAGTTATGAAGTCTAGCCGACCGTCACTGTTGAAGTCGCCCACCACAACGCTCTGGGCCAATGATCCGACCGTCGAGCTTGCCGAAGCCCCGAATGTCCCGTCGCCATTTCCCAACAGGACAGCAACGGTACCGGGCGTCGAGTTGGCAGTCACCAAATCTGCAATGCCATCCCCATTGAAGTCGCCTGTGGCGATCGCGACCGGACTTCCCGTGACACCCGGACTACTGGCGAGTGTGAAGTTCCCTGTGCCGGAACCCGTCAGGATGGAGATGGTGTTCGACGTCTGATTGGCCGTAGCCAGGTCGAGCTTGCCGTCGCCATTGAAATCCCCCGTGGTGAGCCCAAAAGCCCCTGCGGGAACAGTGGTATTGCGTGTGGAGCTGATTCCCCCGGCCCCATTGCCCACGAGAAGATTGACTGTATTTGCCCCGGACGCGACTACCGCAATGTCCCGCTTGCCGTCGCCGTCAAAGTCACCTGTGACAATTCCCTGAGGAGTGGCACTGGTGGTGAAGTTGGTAGCGTTGGAGAAGGCGCCGCCGGGCGTACCAAGCAGGATCGAGATGTTGGAACTGCCGGAGTTGGCAACGATGAGGTCGGGAAACCCATCGCCATTCATGTCGGCATTGGTAATCTTGTCCGGCGCGGTCCCGACGATGTAGCTGACGAACGCACCGAAAACACCCGTCCCGTCATTTTTGAAGATAGAGACGCTCGCGCCGCCAGCATTGGTAACTGCGATATCGGGGATGCCATCATTGTTGAAGTCCCCCGTCGTCACGCCACGCGGATTGACGCCGGCGGTAAGCAATGTGGGCGCAGCAAACGTGCCGTTGCCTGTGCCCAGCGCAATTCCAATTTTGTTGCTACTGGAATTGGCCGTCACGAGGTCGAGCCTGCCATCGCCATTGAAATCGGCCGTCGCCACCGAGTAGGTGTTGGTTCCCGTGCTGTACGAAACGGGAGTCGAGAAGGTCCCGGCCGAACCGTTAAGTGCGCCGCCGGGAGCGGTATTGGAAAAGCGGGCGGCAATGAGCTGTGAACTGGCGCCCACGGTCTTGTTACCCGATACGAACACCTCGGTTCCCGATGCCGAAATCGTCAGTGCCAGCCCGGACGAAGTGGTATTGAAAGATGATGCACCGCCGCCGGAACCAAAGTTCGTATCGACAGTTCCCACGGCAGCCAGACGGGCCACGGCCAGCGTAGCGCTGGCACCGGTGCCGTAGGTTCCAGCGATCAGGACCCTGCCCAGCAGGTCAATCTTCATCGCCCCAAACTGCGTCGAAGGCGTGAAAGTTCCGTTGGTGCCGATCACCGCAGGAATCGACGAATATCCGTTCGAGATGGCACCAAACGTCGTGTCCAAAGCCCCGGTGTCGGTCCGTATGGCCACAAGGCGGTTGGTAGCCGTTGATCCAGCATTGGTAAAAATTACCATTCGCGACCGGCCGGCATCGAGACTGACCGAGTACTCGCGATCATCACCGCCGACTGTGGGGTCTAGGGTCACCACTCCCGCCGTCCCAAATCCGACAACGGGCGCACCAGCACTGCTGTACTTTGCCAGATACAGATCGCGGTTAAACGTAGCCGACTTATACAGCGTGCCCGAGACGATGAACGAGCCATCTGCCAGGACCGTAAGCCCGAGCCCGTCGACAATCTTGCTGGCTGAGTTCTTGACCGCCCCCACTTCAATGGGTGTAAACGTGGCATCGAGGCTGCCGTTGCTGTCGTACTTGAAAACGGTCGCGCCCTGGCCATCACCGATACTGAGAATTGCAGCGTTGCCGTTGGTCCTCAACTGGTGGGCAAGGACCAGCTTGCTGCCGTCGCTGAACGTCTTTGTGGCGACTGCGACACCAGGCGAACCGTTGATGGTGATCGAAACAGTTCCCGGGGGGGCTGGCGTCGTCGTACCAAAGCTGTCGGGGCCGCCGGTGAACAACAGACGTTTCTCTAGCAGGCTGAACTGGTGCATCGAGAACTTAGTACGAGCCGCCCACGATTTCCGATTCATGCTTTTCCCTAAAAAGGTTGGACTACGAGACTGGTCTGTTATACCTGATGACACCGACGCCGACTTGGTAACATCCTTACTTATGGCCATTGCCCCTTCGTCATCGCCCCCGGCTAGCCGCCTTATTGAGCTGGTGGACAAACTTCCCGACCGCACGGTCGTCTTGATTGGCGACTTTATGACCGACCGATATGTGTTCGGCAACGCCGAGCGGCTCAGCCCGGAGGCACCGGTCCCGGTACTCCACTTCCAGCACGAAGAGTTCCGTCTGGGTGGGGCAGGCTCGGTTGCGGCCGATCTGGCCGTATTGGGGGCGAAAGTCAGGGTTGTGGGGCTGATTGGCGTCGACCCGGCCGGGGCGGAACTCAAGCGGCTGCTGGCGAAGTTTGATGGAACTGAAACTACGGGCCTGGTCGAACATCCCTCCCGTCCGACCACCTGCAAGACCCGTCTGGTCGGGCTGGCACAACACAGGCACCCTCAGCAAATGCTGCGGCTGGACTTGGAAGATCCCAGCCCGATTTCGGCGGATCTGGCCACAAAAATATTATCTGCTTTCGAAGTCGCACTGGCGGGTGCCGACGTCGTGTGCATCGAAGATTACAACAAGGGACTACTGACGCCGGAACTGACGCAGGCGGTGATTACCCGGTCACGGGCAAAGGGCTTGCCAGTGATCGTCGACCCTGCGGCCATTCGCGAGTACCGGAAGTACACCGGTGCGACGGCCATCAAGCTCAACCGCACAGAAACGGAAAAGGCCACCGAACTGCCGATGGAAACCGAGGCCCAGTACGCCGCGGCAGCTGGCAAACTGATCTCGGACCTGAAGCTGGAGGCGGCTGTCATCACGCTGGATAAGCATGGGGCTTACGTTGCGACCGCCCAAGGCGTCAGCCGATGGATGCGGACGCGGGCCCGGCAGGTTTATGACGTAACGGGTGCGGGGGACATGGTCCTTGCCGCGCTTTCGCTTGGCCGCGCTGCCGGGGCAGATTGGGAAGAAGCGACGGCACTGGCGAACATTGCCGGAGGTATCGAGGTCGAAAAGTTTGGGGCAGTGCCCGTGACCCGTCAGGAAATGATCGCCGAACTCTTAGCCGAATCGACCGAAACGCTGGGCAAGCAGCGATCGCTGGCGGCACTGGTGGCTGAGGCAAAGATTCACCGCGCAGCGGGCAAGAAGATCGTCTTCACCAACGGGTGCTTCGACTTGATCCACCTCGGCCACGTCAGCTACTTCCGGTTTGCCAAGGCTCAGGGCGACATGCTGGTGGTGGGTGTCAATACCGATGAGAGCATCCGTCGGCTCAAGGGCGACCGCCGGCCGATTGTCAGCCTGGAAGATCGGCTGAGCGTTCTGGAAGAGCTTGAGAGCGTTGACTATCTGGTGACGTTCGACGCCGACACGCCGCAGGAGCTGATTGAGGCGCTGGTTCCAGACGTGCTGGTGAAAGGGGCGGACTACACCAAGGACAAGGTCATCGGTGCGGACTGGGTGGAAAAGCATGGCGGACGTGTCGCGCTGGCACCGCTGATCGATGGGCGCAGCACTTCGGGCGTGATCGATAAGATTCTGCGTGCTTATGGGCCGGATGCGGCCCAGATCAACTGCTGACGGCCATCGGCGTGACTACCTGCCCAGATACAGTTCCGGGGTGGTCTGACCGTCCGGACATTTGGGAGTCGCCACGGTCTGATACTTTGGGCCATCGGACATGGAGAGCCACGCGGCATCGCCCGGCTTTTTGATCAGCCTGCCGGTCGGCAACCTTGCTGCCAACTGACTGCCACTGAGCACGCCTTTGGAAGCGCCCTTGTCGATATTGGCTCGGGCCAGCACGTCATATTTGACGAGATAGGCGATGAACTGGGTCTTGCCCTCATCACAGGTGTACACGACCGCCTGCACTGCCTCTTTACCGTCCACGGTGAACGGCGGGATGACGGTGGCGTCGGCCGTGAAACGGGTCGCGCCGTCATCGGTCGTGAAATAGGGGCGAGTGCCAGGCACAGGAACCGAATCGCAACTGGGTACCAGCGTGGGTATAACCAACGCCAGCGCCAATAGCATCACGCTACCGGCGGCGGCACCGCCGATCCACGGCTTACGGGCCAACAGCTCTCGGACAATGAAGAACATTGATGTCAACATGGCGGCTCCTTACCCCTTCCCCTATGAGCCATGTATCGGCAGGGCCAGCCCCCTAGGTTGGTGGCGTGTCCCGCCCGGCATCGAAGCGCCGAAAGGCAGCGGCAACCACGTAAACCATGGCGGAAAGTTCGGCCCAAACAACCAAACCGCCACAGGCGGCAGCCAACATCAGCGAACCCGACAAATATTTGACGAGGAATCCAACCCCGAACGCTGTACCGAGGCCCAGTCCCAGAACGAGCAGACGTCCGATCATGAGCAGGGCGTTACGTCCGATATGTTGCAGGTCACCGGCACCGCCCGTTCCGCGTGTTGGAAAAAGTAGGAAGACCGCGTTTTCCAGTGCAACAATGTTGCCGATGACCGCGACGCCAGCCACCACGCCCACCAACGCCCATTTCAGCGACAGTGCCCCGTAGGCCACCAATGCGGCCGCCCCCGCGAAGGCGACGGCACCCGACAACAGAACCGGTGTGAGCAGCTGTCCGATCGCCAGGGCGATGGGCGAAATCGGCCATGCCTTCAAGACCGACATGCGGTCCAGATCGGCGCGAAAATCAAAACGCAAAATCGTGGCCAGCATGAAGCACGCCCACGGCGCGATGCCATACAACGAACTCTGCGCCGACTTATTTCCCGCGACCATCACAACGACAGCCATGAGAATGCCAATGGTCGTGAGCACACCCCGGCTCTGCCGAAGGGCCGAATTGATCTGACGCCACACCACCGGCCCGACACCGCCGAAGTAGCGCGGCATTGCGAACTTGCGCTTCGCCGTGCCAGTGACACGGAGTTTCATGCCGCCATTGCGGCGCATGTTCAACTGCGTCTGGGCCCGCCGGCGGCCCACGGCCTCGGCCTTGTCGAGGAAATCGGCATCCAGCCTGACCAATACCGCCACCAGTGCCGCGACAAAGGCCGCCGCCATGCCGACCGGCGCCAGCACTGCCGCAAACGACGGAGCGGTCATGATGCGGGGGAAAACCTCCAGCGGCCTTAGTGCGGCCTCAATCACAGGCTGTTGCCGAACGGCCATCGCCTTGTCCATGAGCATGGACTGGAACTGGGCGGAAGCGCCAGCGGTTGTCGGCCGCGTGGCGGACCTTGCAGAGGCTCCGAACGAGGGCAGAAACTGATCCAGTTGCTGTCTGGTAAGCCAATAAGTGGCGGCCAGTCCTCCGCCGATCAAAACGGCAAGAATCGCCATCCGCACCTTGCCACTCAGGCGCACTCCCACGCTTTGCAGACCCTGTGCCCAGAGCACCGAAACCAAGTGCAGGAACAACAGCATCAACCAGCCGGTGACTACGGCCTGCGGCCACGTGCGCGAGATCCGGTTCAACCCGAAAGACAGAAACACCGCCGGAATTATCAGAGCCACGAACTGCCGCGTCAGTTTGTACATCAGCAGGTGCCGACGTGTGACAGGGGCGCGGAAGAGGATGTCGCTCTCCGCCGGCGTGAACGAGAGCGACTGCTCGCCAAGGGTCGTGAGCAGTATCAGCAACAGGTAGACCACCAGACCCACCGGCACCCAGTTGACTGCGGTCGCGGGATCGAAGACCCGGCCCATCTTGTGATTGACCAGGCCGCCGACAACTGCGCCAAATAGCCAGAGACAGAAAAGGCCCAGCCCGACGAGCGCTAGGACAATGCCCTTAGGCGTCCGCAACTGTCGGCGAATACGTCGGAAAAAACTGCGGAGCTGTAGCCAGCAAAGGGTCCCTAGTGCGGGGTGCCACCACATTCCGACGGCACCCGCACTGGCATCTTGATTCTGTGTAGAACTCACGCCAGCGGCCCAGCTTCCGGCGGCGTGGAAGGGGCAGGGGGGGCAGGGGGGAAGTGGGGGGCGGGGGGCAGGCGGTCGGTGGCCGAATCGTCTGTGGGTTTAGCGGGTGCGGCGGCTGCGATACCCTCTGTGACGCGGAAGAACACTTCTTCCAACGAACTATCCAATCCCTCGGCAGCGACGGCCGCACGGGCCTGCTCGACGGGACCTGCGAAGATGATCTGGCCCTTCTGATAAATCAGCAGGTGAGTGCACAGGTCTTCCACCAGCGCCAGGAGGTGGGAACTGATCATGACCGCGGCCCCCGCTGCGGCCCGATCGAGAAGGGTTTTTTTGATGGTGCGGATGCCGCGCGGGTCCAGGCCGGTAAGAGGCTCATCCAGCATCAGCAGCCGGGGGCTGTAAAGCAGGCCGGAGGCGATGGCCACCTTTTGCCGCATGCCGCGCGACAGCTCGTTGCCCAGTGCATCGCGTTTGTCGGTCAGTTCGAACAGGGTCAGACACTTCTCTGCCTCGGTCTTCCAGTCGGGCACCCGGTAGAGGGCGGCTGCCAGCTCGAGGTGCTCCCAGACGCTGAGAGCCTCGAACAAATTGGGGTCGTCGGGGATGTAGGCCAGTCGGCGCTTGGCCTCAGACGAACGGGCGACGACATCGATTCCGTCAACAGTGATCGTGCCAGCCGTCGGAGGGTGGACCCCCGCGATGGCTTTCATCGTGGTCGTCTTACCCGCACCGTTGGGTCCGAGCATGCCGACGATCTGACCGGGCAGCACCTCGAAGGTGACGTTGTTAACTGCCACATGTTGGTCATACACCTTTGAGAAGCCTGTGACTTTTAGCACCGCGACGAGCATACCCGCTCGCGAAGACGGCGGTCAGGCCGACGGGAGGTCGCCACGGCCAGCAAAACACATGGCACGCCGTGCCGCGGTGTTAACGTGGGCATGCCTGCTCGTATTCGTGACTTCATTACAAGACACCTATAAATACCGCTATCGCATGCACATGCATTATTTATATAGTGCTTCTGGAATCCGTGACGACCGCTATTGTCGGCATAAACATTGAAATAAAGGGCACTTACAAGCAATAGCCCTAAGCACACATGTCGCATTTTATATCTTACATTCAACGAATATGAATTATTTAAGAAGCCGTTTTTGGCCTTTATTTTGACTATGCTGACACCGCGTACTAAATCGTTCTGCTATCTCCATTTTATAGGAATTGACATGAAAGTTACTTTGATCGCTGCGGCCCTTACTGGACTGACTCTGACCTCAGCCGCCTTCGCTGGCGCAACCGGTATCGATGGTGTGATCGGCGCTGACTGGACCGGCATCACGCCGGTACGGGTCAACTACGACGCATCGGCGCCCACCAGCAACTTCGGCAGCCCCGGGTCGACCAGTAACGTTACGGGTTACAACGTCTACACCCGCGGCGACGCCAGCTACTTCTATGTTGGGCTTCAGGCCGACAGCACGACGACTGGCTTGGACTTTGCCAACCTCTACTTCTCCAACGGTTACGGCGGGAACCCCGCCACCACGAGCGGCATCGGCTTTGAAGTCAACAACTCGCGTGCGTTCAAGCCCGGTGTGGGCGGCTATTACCCCTACACCACCGCTAGCAGCGGCATCGAGTTCGCCGTCGTGCCGGGGACGATCGAAGCAGCTTTTCCATATACCGTGTTCACGGCTAACACAGTGGGCGTCGCCGCGTTTACCAACACCACCGACTTTATTCGTCTCAGCCTCTCGCAGAGCTTCGGCTACAGCGTGGCTGGTGGCACACCTTCGTACGGCTTCGAGCGGCTGGGTCTATTGAACCTCCCGGAACCGACAGCGGCTGGCCTTCTTGCTATGCTGCCGGTGCTCGCGCTTCGTCGACGCAAGGCCTGCTAAGTTTCCCTCACGGCTCTTCCGGATAATCGCATGGCGGGACTTTGTCCCTAGCGGTCAGGAAGATGTTGGTCGGCTTCAACGCTAACGGGTTCCAGCTGATCGGCTGGAACCCGTTATTGCTTTGAATACGGCTCATTACAACTCGATGTGGTTCCAGCCGGAAGCCTGCCCCAAATCGCTTATGCCAACGTCCCGAGTTCCATCTCGTGGAGGCCCTTGCCGCTGGGCACCATCGGATAGACGTGCTCGTTGGGCTCGACGTAGTAGTCGACCACGACCGGGCCCTTGTGGGCGAGCATCTCTTTGACGGTCTTTTCCACGTCACACTTGTGCGTGCACCGGATACCACGGACGCCGAAGGACTCGGCCATGGCCGCGAAGTTCGGGTTCTTCATCACACTGTTGCTGTAACGCTTTTCGTAGAAGAGGTCCTGCCACTGCTTCACCATGCCCTGGAACTCGTTGTTCAGGATGGCGACCTTCACTGGGATGTTGTATTCGGCCATGGTGGCCAGCTCGTAGCAGGTCATCAGGTAGCTGGCGTCGCCGTCAATATCGATGACCGTCTTGCCCGGAGCGCCCAACTGGGCACCGATCGCACTGGGCAGGCCATAGCCCATGGTCCCCAGACCACCGCTGGTGATCATCTGACGCGGGAAGCGCCACCGAATAAACTGTGCGGCCCACATCTGGTGCTGGCCGACACCGGTGGTGAAGATCGCATCACCCTTGGTCTGCTTGTTGATCTCTTCCAGAACATACTGAGGCTTGGCGTTGTTGCTGTCGTCGAGGTATTTGAAGGGGTACTTCGACTTCCAGTCAGCGATCATCTTGAACCACTCCTCACGGTCGCGGCGTTCGATGAACGGCAGCATGGCCTCGAGGCTGAGCCGCGCGTCACCAACCACCGGCACGTCGACGTCGACGTTTTTGCTGATGCTGCTGGGGTCGATGTCGATGTGGATGATCTTGGCCTTGGGGGCAAAGGTGGCGAGGTTGCCAGTCACACGGTCATCAAACCGGGCACCGATGGCGATGAGGCAGTCGCTTTCCTGGACTGCATAGTTGGCGAAGGCGCTGCCGTGCATACCGAGCATGTAGAGGCTCAGGGGTGAATGTTCATCGAACGCGCCCATCCCGAGCAGCGTTGTGGTGCACGGAATATTCCCCTGCTCCGCGATCTTGCGGACGACCTGCCATGCGTTGGAGATGATCGCGCCGCCGCCGACGTAGAGCACCGGGCGCTTGCTCCGGTTGATGAGTTCAGCGGCTTCCTGAACCTGCTTGGCCGAACCACCGGAAATGCTGATCTTCCTCCGCTTCAGGATGTGTTCGCGCGGCGTATCGTCCACTTCTTCCGGACAGATGGCGGTGGTGACGTCTTTGGGCAAATCGATCAGCACCGGCCCGGGGCGGCCACTGGTGGCAATCGTGAACGCTTCGTTCACCACGCGCGGTAACTCGCGGACGTCGCGAATGAGGTAGTTCCACTTGGTGCACGGCCGCGTGATGCCGGTGACGTCCGCCTCCTGGAAGGCATCGTTGCCGATCACCTTCGTGGCCACCTGGCCGCTGAAGACGATGATCGGAATGCTGTCGAGCTGGGCGGTCGCCAGCGGCGTCACCGTGTTGGTCGCGCCGGGGCCACTGGTGACAATGCAGATACCGGGCTTGCCGGTGGCGCGGGCATAACCATCGGCACAATGCCCGCTGGCCTGCTCATGGCGGTTCAGGATGAACTTGGCAGGCGAGTTATAAAGCTGGTCGAACACCGGCAGAATGGCCCCGCCGGGATAGCCGAACATGGTATCGACCTGATGCGGTCCGATCAGCATTTCATGCAGGATCTGGGCACCGCTTTTACCCTTGTACCTGGGCTTGGGGCCGGTGACCGATGACGGCGAAACTGACGGATGAATCGTGCTCATGATGACAAACTTTCTTGCTCTTAACTGTTGACACTCTCAAACAATCGACACCGCAACCACCACGTCAAGCGCGTGTTGCAACCACTCTACTGAAAAAAACATTTTGGCCGTCTTGATCCCCAAGGGTGGCGGGGCGACGGCACGAGTCTTGGAAACATCTCCCCGCCGTTGTGTGGCAGACCCGGGGTTGCTGTAAAAACCAGCCAGCCCGAATGCCCGAAGGGGTTCCTTAGACCTGAAGAAGTATTGCAGATACGGCGGGACGTTACAAGGAAAAAACGTAAGTCCTTATAGAAAAACATTTTACGGCGCACCCCACTCCTTTTTCAGCAGCGTATAAAGCCCACGACCCTCATATTTCAGATAGCCAGCGTCGGTCAGATGTTCCCAAACGGCTTTGCCAAAACCTGTGGGTGCCTGGATGGCCGTGAGCGTCTCTTTACGGCCCGTCAACGGTGACCGTCCCAGCCGCGAATCCGTCTCCAACTGCATCGACTTCAACCGTTTCCGGAATGTGTTGTAGGCCTTCCGCATTTCGGCAAGGTCTGGGGGGGCTGGCGCAGCGGCGGGCTCGACGGATGCAGGGGGTGGCGTTGCAGGCGTGGGGGCGGGGGTGGGCGTGGGGGGTGGGGTGGGGACTTCTTCACTCATGCCAGAACTATACCGCTTACTGCGGATTTATCCGCCCTACACCGGCATCCGAACGTGATACATGTAGTCCAGTTCGAGGGTCGCACCGCCGAGCCGGCGAATCGCATTGGCTGCCTGCGCACGGTGGTGGTGGCTATGCAAGACACCCTGCAACAGCATGTCGGCAACGGGGGCTTGGAACATGATGCCCTTGCTGTCGCGGTAGGGCTGGACGCGTACAAGATCGGTGGCCGTAAGTGATTTCACGAACGAAGACCGCGCGGCCGCGATCGTTTCAAACCTTGCACGGAAACCTTCCACCGTGGTTTCCACCTGGCCCTGCCACGGCACCTCGCCGTTGCCCTGCCAGCGTTGCAACCAGATTTCTTCACCGATCAGCGTGTGCTGAATGATTTTGTGCAGGCTGCCCGGCCCGATCTCCAGCGGCTCTTCCCAACGGGCCACGAGCGGCCGGACGGCCTCGACCATGGCGCCGTTGGCCCACGCGCCGTACGCCAGCATGTGATTGATTACTTCGATTGATTCCATTGCCTGACTCCAGCTATCCAAGGGCTCGTCCTGCTGTCAATCGCTACACCACGATCTCGGGCAGATGCTGCAAAAAGCGGACGACGGCGGTGGGGACGATTCCCGCAAGCCGGCCCGCCGCCTCGGTCGCCTCTTCGACTTCATCATAGACCGTGAAAAGCGAGGAGCCTGAACCGCTCATGTGTACCGGGCGGCCGAGGACCTGCCGGGCCCGGCCACACACTTGCCCTAGGCGCGGTTCCAGATCGAGTGCGGCGACGGTCAAGTCATTGTGCAAAACATCTAGTAGGTCAGCGGCGCTTAGAGAGGGCCAACCCTGCGGTATATCCGTGGCCAGACGCTCGCGGCCCATGCCCGACTTCTCGGCCATCTCGTCAAAGCGCCTGTAAACCGCGGGTGTTGACATCCCAAACGGTGGAAACAGCAGCAGTGCGGCTTTGGGCCGGGGCATGGGCGCGGGGTGGACGATCTCACCCCGACCCGTACACCATGCACTGCCTCCGACCAGAAAGAA
Organism: Tepidisphaerales bacterium; assembly: GCA_038226785.1. GTDB lineage: Bacteria > Planctomycetota > Phycisphaerae > Tepidisphaerales > Tepidisphaeraceae > JBBRQG01. Next base: position 61,366 of record JBBRQG010000006.1, read on the forward strand.
CGGTACATCAGAGCCCAGCAAGGCCGCAAGCCTCCCTACTTCTGATGCGGGCAGTGCCGAACCCGCCAGAGCCTCGCATAGGCGTAACACTGCTGCGGCATTCGATGAACCGCCACCCAATCCGCCCCCGGCCGGGATGCGCTTGTGCAGGTGAACAGAAAGGTCTGTAACAGCCCGGCCCGCGGCAATATGGCCCGCGCCAATGAGTGCGGCGGCATACTGATCCTGTGCCTTATGCGCCAGATTCCGCTGGTCCGTGGGCAGCGTTGCATCATTGCAGGTGAAGGCCGACCCACCCATGCGAGTAGACAAGGCATCAGCCAGGTCAACAGTGATGAACCAGCTGGCTAGCGGATGAAAGCCATCAGACCCGGGCGGCCCGATCTGCAGGGCAAGGTTCAGTTTCGCAGGTGCGAGCAACTCCATGGACTATTCCTACTCGGGTAGCAGCACAGAATCGAACGGCCCCACAGGGCTGGCGACGATCTGACCGCTATCGTTGCAGTAGATGTTGTTATCGGCAACGCCGCAAAGCGGTGTCAGTTTGTATTCCACGCGACCATCGGCGTAGAGCACGTTTTGGCCTTCCTGCTCGTGGTTCTCGCTGTTGCCGAGTTCGACGACTGATTTGGGCGAGCCCTTTTTCACGGCGGCTACATTGGCGTGCCGCTTGGTGCCGGGGTTCATGTCGGCCATGAGGGGAAAGTCGTTGGGCAGCTTGCCAGCGACTTTGTAGCCCGCGGCAACCGAGGCTGAAGAGGGGTAACAGTTGGCGTACGAATAGCCCAGATGCTTGGCGACGGCGGAAAAGTTGGCTGTAGTTGCTGGCTTGGCCGGGTCGGCCGAAAACTCGTTCACGTCGTTGTAGGGGCAGATCATCACGTCGGTCTTGGTGTGTGACGCCCGGAGGAGCAACCACAACGGAGCAGTTAGGTCATTTACCGAAACGCCACCGGCCCCGCCGACAAATGCGTCGGCTGCGGACGCACCGGTACCCTCGGTGAGCGGTGCATCCGGCACGTAGACGGTGCGAGGCAGCGCACCATGGTTGTCTCCGGCGTACATCTGCAGGGCCAAGCCCAACTGGTGTAGATTGGCGGTACAGGCGACGACATAACCTTTGTGGCGGGCACGCTCCATGGCCGGAAGCAAGATCGCCAGCAGCAGGCCGATGATGCCAATAACGACGAGTAACTCGATGAGACTGAAAGCCCTCCGCATACAGGGACTATAGTGCAGGGGCATGAAAAAACGCTCGCCGGGGGGAAACCCCGGCGAGCGTCGCCAGAAATGGGAAGGGAGCGTCAGAGGCCACAGGAGCCAGACCCGTAGGCCTCTATCCACCACGCTGGTGGGCACCCCGAGTTTCAAATTAATTTCACAAACTGGGAAACAGAAATCCTGTGCCTGACGGTTATCGGCCGATGCTGCGCCGGCGGATGGCCATGAGGCCCGCCAGCGGAAGCATTCCGATTGAAACAGGTTCGGGCACCCCCCCGTATTCAACCAAGAATCCGCTGGTCAAACCAGACTGGGAGAGGGCGTCATAATCCCAAGGTGTGTCGCTGTCAGTACGGAAGAAATTTGCGCCTTCACGAACATCGCCTTCATTGAAGTCAATGTTCCATCCGCTGGTGATGAGTGTGGGGACAGCGGTGCCATCGATCCAGTTCCACCCCTCCTGATGGCTGATAAGGTCATTAACTTCCCGGCTGGCGCCGATCCAATAGGTCCGGCTGCTCTGAACCCCGGGCGCGTAGACGTTGCGGAAAACGAAGTCGCGTTCGTCGGTGTAGGTTGCAGTATCAAGCACCACCAACTGTCCGGGAAGACCCAGGTAGCTCAGCGATGCGGCAGATGCCTTAGCCGCGTCCCATGTGATATTGCCAGCCTCAACACGTTCGTAATAATGACCATTGGCAGGGTTGAGCACCGGTACAGCCAAAGCCACGCCGGCGAAACCCAACGATCCGATTGCAGCAATCAAAGTATGACGCATGTTCCCTCCAAGAAACCATTACTAAAACTATTCCTCACGCGCACGACAACCTAGCACGAGAACATGGAACTTCCTAGATATATAATTGCGAAACGATTCCGCTGGTCGCCCGTGTCCTAGATGGCCCGAACAAGCCGTAAATACATCCCAAACCCCCAAAATGGGAAAGAATGCAAAATTTCCTTTCGGCAATTCATGTACATGTGTTAGTTTTAGAGCATGAACAAGGTTTTAACACTTCAGACTCACTTGGCGTTTGCTGCTGTCCTCGGTCTGGCAGCCTCAGCACAGGCGGGCATCTTTAGCGACACCTTTATCCCGGCCCCTTCGCCGCTGTGGAACAACTTTTCGCAGACATGGACTGCCTCGTCAGGCCATTACTTCTCGACGGCCCCCACAAATACCTTGCCGACGACGACCGCACTGCCCTTCGATTTGACGGACTTTTCAGTGTCAGTAGACGTTACTGCCGTTTGTGATGGCGGCATCTGGCTGCGGTCGGACGGAACAAATCGGAACGGTATCTTGGCCGTGCTCGGCGGCAACGGCTACGGCAGTGGTCTGCGCGACGGCAACGCTGGGAAGAGCATCTATTTCCATCGGGTGATCGATGGCAACTATTCACCCGCACTCGCGCAGGTCGATTCTGTCTTTGTGCCGGGCACCGACCATTCCATTTCGATCGACGTGACTGGCAGTTCGTACACGGTCTCATCAGATAGTGTCGTGAAAACGACCCTGATCGATACCACTTATTCCAGCGGTCAAGTTGGCCTTTACGACTTTGGTCCCATCGGCGAGCCGGTGAAGCAGTCATTCTCCAACTTCGCGCTTTCGGGATCAGCCGTGCCTGAGCCGACTACCGCCCTTGCACTGATTCCCGCTATGTTTCTGACCGGCCGTCGCCGCAAGGCTTGAACGGCAGCTATCGGGCAGGTAGCACAACCGTCTTTGTCGGTGATGCCAAGTGCACACCTTGGGCTTGCAGCTCAGCGACAACGCGCAGGTTGACCGCTTGGAAGTGGTCGTTCAAAGCCCACCATTGCATCGTGGCTGGGTACCACAGCGAGACGCGAACCACGATGTTGTCACCGCGGATTTCATCAAAGTAGACGCGCGGTGGGGCCTTCTCCCAGTCGAACGGCTGGCGCAGCTCCGACCCTGACAGCGCGGTACGAAGTGCCTGAACCAGTAGTTCGATCTTGTCTGGCGATGTATCCGACTCGATGAGCAGCACAATGGCCTTGGTCAACATGCCACGCCGGGCGACGTTCTTGACGGAACTGTCGATAAACTTGGCATTGGGGACAGTCACAAGCTCGCCTTCGAGCGTGCGCATTTTGGTCGAACGGAAGCCTATTTCCTCGACCGGCCCGTCGAACCCGTCAAACACAATGCGGTCACCCACGGCGAACGGCTTGTCGAGCAGAATCGTGATTGAGCCGAACAGATTTTTGATGGAGTCCTGCGCCGCCAGGGAAACAGCCAAACCAGCGATTCCCAGCCCGGCCAGCCACGCCGTGATGTCCTGATTGAAAACGTTCTGGGCGATGAACAGTCCAAGGATCACGACAAGGAAAATCCGGAGGCTTTTCCGCACCAGCGGTGCAAGCTGGTCGTCAAGGTGGCTGTTAGTCTTGCTGGCCAGCGAATGCATCGCCAGATCGACGAGGTCAACGAGGTTGAAGAAGAACCATCCGACCGTAACGACATAGAGCAGCGTGATGACCTTCGCCACGACCGCTTTCAAGCCGCCACCCATGAAAATAAATCCAAGCCCGGTTGAAAGGCCAACGCTGATGCACATAAGGCTGGCCGGGGTCGCCGCCGAACGGAGGATGGTCGCCATCGCCAGTGCAGGGCGCTTCGTGGCACGATCTGCTGCGGCCCGGAACAACTCTGCGGCGATCTTGCCCGCGATCACACCGGCAGTGATGCCACCCAACAGCGCGACCCATCCCCACCATGGCGTGTCGTGCACCATCGTGCCCATCCCCAATTTTTCGAGGAGGCGTTCAAACTCTCCGAAGGGCCGGGTAACTTGGGCGAGAATAGGCAAGGAATCCGAGATGTGCATGTTAGTAGTGGCTGGGGGATTGAACTTCAGGGGTGAACGGGCGGAGTGTATTTGAGGGCGGTGGGGGGGGGTCACGTTTCCATACGGCCGAGCATGACCAATGCCAACGGGAAGAAAATGACCGTCGGCATCCACGCCAGAAGCGCCGGCCACTGCTGCTGCCAAACAAACCACTCCGGCGGGTGCCCGGCGAGTTGTTGCGCCATGAAGACAGTGCCTAGAAATGCCCCCGTGTACACCATGCACTTCAGCACGCCACGCTTGAGTTGCGTCGGCTCGCGGGTCATCACACACGGAATGGCTAACAGGACAATCAGCCAGTTGTTGAAGACATACTGGGTGAATCGAAAGTGCTTGACTCGCAGCAGATCGGTGATGCCATAACCGCCGGGGCTGGCCAGCAGCTCGTTGATTCGCGCCGTGCTGAGCAGGTCGACATAGGAGCGCGAGCGGTAAAGCGCGATCTCATCGGGCGTGATTGACGAAGTGTATTCGGCGGCCGGCGTGGCGGCACTGCGGGTTTCCTCGGGCAGCAGGCCCTGCGTGAACTCACCATGGGTCAGTTTCCAGGACTTTTTGTCTGCATCCCACTCGGCGCGATCTGCACGCAGGTGGTGTGTCGGTTGCCGTTGGTCGTTCCGGAAGATCACGTCCAGTTCAATGATTTGCGGCCGGTTCAGACTGGAACCGGGCACGAACCTCGCGGCCCGAAGGATGTTGCCGCGCGCATCCTGAAGAGAATCAACCCTGAACGCCTTTCCCGTCTCCCGACCCATGTCGGATGTCTGGCGGGTGAGCTTGGGGATGATGTTCGGCACAATCCCCTCCTGCACGATGGCCACCAGCCCCGTCATCACCACACAGCTCAGCACGATTGGTGCCGCAATTCGAAGCAACGGAACGCCGGCTGCCAGCATGGCGACCAGCTCATTGGTGCGCGTCAACCGCACCAGCGTAAATGCGGCCGCTGCCACCGGAATGATTGGCGACAGGTTGATGAAGAACGGAAACATCTGATAAAAGTAATAGTCGAGCAGGTCTCTAAAGACCGTGAATACCGAACCGCTTTCGCTGGCAGCCGCCTGATTTTTCACCTCGACGATGTCATCCAGCTTGAACACCATGTCCAGCACGATGTACATGCCGACCAGCACAACGAAGCTGATGAGGTAGTTGTACAAAAACGACTTCAAAACGTATCGGTCCAGCAACCTCATAGTGTTCTCGTTCCCGCGCAGGCTCTTACTGCCGCTGTAACCTCGTCAGCAAAATCACCGCCAGTATCAGCACAATGACGTTTCCGCTCCAGATGACGGTCAACCCGATACCCAGAGGGTTGTGCCAGTTCGCAGCCAGCATCGTCCGGGGCACATTTTCAAGCGTGTGCTGGCCCGTCACATTCAGCACGATGCACAGAAGTGCCGGCACGATGGACACCGCAAAGGCCGACAGGAAGTGTCCGCTCTTGAACATCATCCCCAGTGCCACACCCACCAGCACCAGAATGAAAGAACTGATTGCAAAGCCAGCCCGGCTGTTCAACTCTCCGGTAACTTCGTTACTGGTCGCTACCAACTCCCGCTGGAACCGACCTTTGAGATCCGGTGGCAGGATCTTTTGCTGCTGGATGTAGGCTGCGGCCGTGGTCTGGGAAATGGCGGCGATGTCGGCTGGCATCGGCAACGAGATCGCCCGGGGCGTGTAGCGAGGCTTGGCATAGCTCTCCGAGCCGTCCTGCATGATCGCATCATCGAGGCGTAGGTCCAGATAGATTCGCTGGGCCACGTCATCGGCCCTGATCTTTATGACAGCGCCACGGGCCTGACCATTAAGGGTCGCGACCCCGCCAGCGGACTGCTCCAACCGGACCGGCCGTGCGGCATCTGCCAGCCCGGCCACCACCGCCCCGGCTCCAGCCTCCGAGCCGCCCACAGTCAGCGTTTCATCAGTCACTTTGATCGGCAAGTCTGACCGCGTGATAACCCACGCATCACCGCCCAGCCCTTCCAACCGCAAACTCGACTTGCCCTTGAACTCGGCTGCAAGAAGTTTGGCGTATTCCCGGGCCTGAACCCGGCGGTTGATATCTCTTACCACCTGACTCACCCGGCGCGCCCGGCCGGGGTCTTCACTCAAGCGGTGCAGCTTTTTCAGGTCCATGAACTTGGTTTTCTCACCGACACGACTCGGCATGCTCATCGGCCCGAATCGAGTGGCCGTCACACCACCCTGCACAGCGTTGGCCGGCTTACGCGGAAAACTTGTGCCCTCCTGGAGGTCAATCATGACCTGAACGTCATCGTCCTCGCTGGCCTTACCGATGCGCACGACGGCCTGTCGGGCGAGGTAAAAATCCTGCGGAATCAGCAGCTTCCCATCGGGTAGCGGTCGATCTTCCACTTCGCCCGAGATGATGACCGGCGAATCCAGCAAGACTGCCGTTTCGTCCGGCTGCTTCGGATCAGCAGGCAGAATGCGTGCCGAGGATGCAAAGACAGACTGGTTCTGCACCACCAACTCGTGGTTGCGTTCAATCTGCGTCACCATCCACTGGGAGACATTGGAATACATCACCCTCTCGACCCGCATAATGGCCACCGGCACAACAAAGCAGACCATCGCCATGCTGATGCCCGCGACAATCAAACCCAGCACGATGCCCGGAACCGCAATGCCCATGTGACTGATGCCGCTGGCCCTCATCGCCGTCAGTTCGTTGTCGGTGGCCAGACGGCCGTACACCAGCGTCGCGGCAAACAATGCCGCAATCGGAAATGCGTAGGTGCTCATCGCCGGCATGAAATAGCCGAGCATTTCGACGACCTGCACCGCATTGAGCCCCTGACGGGTCAACGGCCTAAGCAGCCCGCCAAACGACATGATGGCCGTAAGGGCACCGCTGGCCATCAGGAAAACCCTGAGCAAGTCACCGAATATGTAGGAAAAAAGGGTCTTACTCACGAAAGGCAAATACGAGATGTGCAACGAGCGAAACGACTGGAGATTACGGCCGATCGCCTGAACAATAGGCGGGACTTAGCACTGTAAACCAAGCATGCCCTCCCTCCAATGGACAGAGATTTCGCTGCGAGCCAGCCGCAGAGCGGCCCAATTCGCAGCACGCCGTGTGGCCCATTTCATCTGGCCGGCCGCCTGCCTGCACTGTGACAACGTCACGTACGGCGGGCCGTGGTGCGTGGCTTGCCGCGGGCAGTTGTTGCGGAGTGTCAGTCTGGCTGCCTGCCCGTGGTGCGGCGCGGCCCTGCCGGGCGTCGGAGCAGGATGCGTACAGTGCCACGACAAGGGGTTGCCTCACATCGACGCCGTGATCCGCGGCTGGGGCTACGGCGGTATCGCCCGTTCTGGGGTGCTGGCGGGAAAATTCCACGGCCACTGGTTCGCCCTCGAGCAAATGGCCCAGCCCATCGCTCCAGAACTCGCTTCCCTCCATGCCAGCGGAACCGAACTCATTCCCATTCCGCTGCATTGGCGGCGACGGCTCTCCAGAGGTTACGACCAGTCGCGGGTCATCGCCCAGGCGATGGCAACCGCCAGCGGCCTGCCAGTGGGCAATTTGCTGCGCAGGATCAAAGTCACTCAACCACAAACCACCCTCATCAGCCGGACCGCCCGGCTGGCAAACTTGGAAGGTGCATTCACCCTGAGACGTCCCACCGACCTGACCGGCCGACGATTCCTCCTCGTCGACGACGTCCTGACCACGGGTGCCACCGCGATCGCTGCGGCCCGGGTTCTGAAAAAATCACGGGCCAAGTGGGTCGGAATAGCCGTGTTGTGTGTGACAGATCACCAAGAAGGTGCAAGTAACGCACATGGCAACCATGTTTTGATGATCCCCTGATGAAATCAATAAAAAGGTTTGACGGTCTGCTACCGCCTTTTTAGCATTAGTGGTCTTAGTTTAAGGCCGTAGATGGGTAGGGTCGCAGGTGGTGTTCGGCAGAAGCGGGGTGATGCCCGCAAGGGATTTTTCGTGACGGCAACCGTGGTCATTCCAGCCCGGTTTGGTTCGACGCGTTTTCCAGCCAAGATTCTCGCCTCGGATACGGGCAAGCCATTGGTCCAGCATGTCGTGGACCGGGCAAAGGCTTGTAAGTTGGCGCGGGACGTTTTGGTGGCAACCGACGACGACCGAATCGTTAACGCATTGCGCCCTTTCGGGACGCGATGCGTGATGACGTCCGTCGCTCACCCTTCCGGCACCGACCGTATTGCCGAGGTCGCCAGGACGCTGTCCGACGACATCATCGTCAACGTGCAGGGGGACGAACCGGAGATCGAGCCGGCCACCATCGACTCCCTGATTGAACTGATGCAGGCGACTTCTGCCGACATGGCCACGGCGTGTACCCCCTTCACCCACGAAGCCGACGTGACCAATCCCAACCTCGTCAAGGTCGTCATGTCGAAAAGTAGTCACGGGACAACGCGGCGTGCGATTTATTTTTCGCGGGCGGCCATCCCCTTCCGCCGAGACGCCACTCTCCCCTCCACGGCCGCATCACCCGATGCGGCCTTCTCTTTGCACCCTTACCACCTCCACCTGGGCATCTACGCCTATCGCCGCGAGTTCCTGCTGAAGTTCGCGGGCTGGGAACCGACGCCGCTGGAGCAGATCGAGAAGCTGGAGCAGCTTCGTGCCATCGAGCACAACGTTGAGATCGCCCTGATCGTGGTCGATCGGGCAGTGCATGGCATTGACACCCCTGAACAATACACAGCATTCGTCCGCCGAAATCACGCACCGACCGGAGCCACGCCATGACCCTGCCGTCCGACAACAACCCCAACAGTGCCGACATACTTGCCAAGATCGGCCAGACGGCCGACGAGACCGAGTTCTACACCCCCATGCCCGCCGGGTATCGCAAGGGGCACCACAAGTACGTCGTCGTGGTCGGCACGGTCATGAGCGGGCTCGGCAAGGGGATCTTCAGCTCGTCGCTGGCCAAGCTGATGAAGGACAAGGGGATGACCGTCGCGCCGATCAAGATGGAGGGGTATCTCAATATCGACTCCGGCACCCTCAACCCCTACCGCCACGGTGAAGTCTTCGTGCTGGACGACGGCATGGAGACCGACATGGACCTCGGCACCTACGAACGCATCCTCGACCAGGACCTCTCCAAGGCCAACTTCACGACCAACGGCCAGATCCTCTCCGGCGTGCTCCGCAAGGAACGCGAAGGCGGTTACCTCGGCCGCGATGTGCAGGTCATCCCGCACGTCACAGGTGAAGTGAAGCTGAAACTGCGCGAACTGGCCATGCGCTCCGAGGCCGATGTCGTCTTCATCGAAGTCGGCGGCACCGTCGGCGATTACGAGAACGCCTTCTACCTCGAAGCCTGCCGTCAACTCGCCTACGAGGAGGGCGAAGGCTCGGTCATCTTCGTCGCCCTGACTTACGTCCTGGAGCCCGGCACGCTGGGGGAACAGAAATCCAAGGCCGCCCAGCTCGGAATCAAGCGCCTGATGGAAGTCGGCATCATGCCGCACATCATCGCCTGTCGGGCCACGAGCGAAATCAAGGACAAGGTCAAGGAAAAGATCAGCATGTACACCAACGTGCCGATGCGCCGCGTCGTCAGCATGCACGATGTCGAGAGTGTCTACATGATCCCCGAGCACCTGCGTGCCGCCGGCATCGACCGCGAAGTGCTGACCCTGTTAGACCTGCACGACCGCGTCAACCAGCGTGAAGAAGACACCGCCCGCAGCCAGTGGCGCTGGTTCGTCGACCGCATCAACCGCTCGGACCGTGACGTGACCATCGCCGTCACCGGCAAATACGTCACCCTTCGCGACGCCTACGCCAGCATCATCAAGGCCGGTGAACACTGCTCGGCCCACCTGGGCGTCAACGTCAACTTCAAGTGGATGGACACCACCAACATCGACCCCGGCAACGTCGCGCGCAGGCTCGCCGATGTCGATGGCGTCATCGTCCCCGGCGGCTTCGGCATCCGCGGCACCGAGGGCAAGATCGACTGCATCCGCTTCGCCCGCGAGAACAAGATCCCCTTCCTAGGCATCTGCCTGGGCTTCCAGATGGCCGTGATCGAGTACGCCCGTTCCATCTGCAACCTGCCCCGCGCCAACAGCACCGAGTTCGACCCGACCTGCCCGGAGGCCGTCATCGACATCCTCCCCGAACAAAAGAAGATCGAAGGCCTGGGCGGCAACATGCGCCTCGGCGGGAAAGACGTCGACCTCTTCCCCGGCACTCTTGTGTCGCGCCTCTACGGCAACGCCATTAAAACCCGCCTGCGGTTCCGTCACCGCTATGAAGTCGACCCCCGCTTCATCCAAGCCCTGGAACAAGGCGGCCTGATCTTCAGCGGCAAGGCCCCCGGCCACCCGATCATGCAGGTGCTGGAACTTCCGCAATCCGTCCACCCCTATTTCATCGGCACCCAGGCCCACCCCGAACTCACCAGCCGCCCGTTAAAACCCAGCCCGTTCTTCCTCGGACTGGTCGAAGCCGCCCTCGCCCGCGCCGATGCCAAGATCGCCGACGGGAAGATCGCCCCCAAGGTCATCTCACCCCCCGCCCCCGCTCGAGTCCCCGGCACGCAGACGGTCTGATGCATTGATTCATTTCATCTCAGAGCCGCAGGGCACTCGGAGATGTGTCGTTTGGAACCACAGATGAACACGGATAAAACAGGGGAGAGTGCGGTGGGAAGGGGTTGCGCTGGGTCGTCCTCTTAAGAGCGATGCGCCGTCGCCTGCTGTCGCGCCCGGAGACCTGCGGGGGTGGGCCATGAGTTACGGTGTGCCAATTATGGCCTTTCATGCAGGCTGCACTGTTTGAGCAGAAGGCTTCCTGCGATGAAGAGCGCGCCAAGAAACATCATCGCTGCGGGCAGAAGTGGGGTGAGCCAGCGTAGCGAGAGATATTCTGCAAGGGCGACCCCGATGGCGGCGACGCACATCACAACACCAATGCAAAACCAGAGGACCGAGATCATCTCCAGTACCGACGGCCCCCTTGGCGGCAGCGGACGGCCGTCATCCAAAACCTCAGGCACGGGTTTGTCGGTCGGTTCGTTCACGAAAATCGTTCCCTACCTCTCTCTTCGCCACGCGGTGATCCGGTGCACCCACGCGCCCGCGGCACACAATCCGAGGCCGACAACGATATAGACACACTCGACGGTGACCGAACCGATCTCGACCCACAGTGCCGGTCTGAGCAGACCGATCGCCGCCACCGTCAGAAAACCGACCCCATAAACGATCAGAAACCACGGGAAGATCAGCCACGTCCACTGATTGGCCGTGCGACGGCCCGGTGGAGGGGCATATCCCAAAATCTCAGGCACGGGTTTGTCGGTCGGTTCGTCCATCGCACGCATCCTTCATCACTTGTGCCAAATCACCGCCACCCAGCCCATGCAGAAACCGACGACACTGCAAACACCGCAGGTAGCGAGGCACGTCACGCCGATCGCGATGCCAAACGGGTCGCTGGAAGAATAGGCGTGCCGCAACTCCTGATATCCCAGCCCGCCGAGCAGAACGCCCACAACGACCATCACGACTGCGAGCAACAGCCCGACCGCTCCTTCGTACCAGACAGGACGCGGCTCCCTGCCGTAGTCCAGCATCGTGATCTCGGGTTTGTCGGTCGGTTCGTCCGTCGATGCCATACACCACACATCCTACCCGACCCGGTGGCCGAATCTCAGCGTTTACCGACACCCACATCAAACTTGCCAAAGCGTACGGATGGTTTCATCTCTTATCTGTGTTCATCTGTGTTCATCTGTGGTTTCACCTTGTCTTAAAACCTTCTCCACCCGGCGGTCCGGGATCAGCCACATCAGCGCGACGATGACGAACAACGCATCCGCCGCCGGTTCGTAGTAGAAGGCGATGCCGATAGCGAGGCCGTAAAACAGCAGCGAGAGCTTCCCTTTAAGATCCGTGCCGATCGCCGTGGCCAGCGGGTGAGGCTCGGGGTGCCGGGTGTCACCCGCGATGATCGCCGCCTGCAGGATCGTGAATGACAGGCCGCTCATCAGCAGGATGATGCCGTAGACCACCGTCGGCGCGACCGCGCTGCTATCGACGCCGCGCCAAGCGGTTGCGAACGGGACAAGCGAGAGCCAGAAGAGCAGGTGCAGGTTCGCCCACAGGATGCCGCCGGTGACTTTTCGCGTCAGGTGGAGCATGTGGTGGTGATTGTTCCAATAGATGCCGACGAAGACGAAGCTGAGCAGGTAACTCAGCAGCACCGGCACCATCGGGCGCAGGGCGGCGAACGTCGGCTCGTGCGGCACTTTCAGCTCCAGCACCATGATCGTGATGATGATGGCGATGACGCCGTCACTGAATGCCTCTAAGCGGTTGGTGGTCATGAGGGAACTTGTAATGCCGGAGAGGCTTGTCGTGAATACAGGAAAAACCCGCCCCACCCCCCCCGGCCCAACGGCCGAAAGAGGCGCGGAAGCGGAAGCCGCTGTAAGATTTCGCACAGCCATGCCACACCCAGGTGCACGATGACCCCTCGCAAAGCAGACCCGAGCAGACCCACGCGCGTTGCGGCGAAGGGCACGCGCATTGCGGCGAAAAGCCCGCGCGGTGCGGCGAAGGGCCCGCGCGGCGGCGGCGTGACCAAGGCAAGCTGGACCTTCCTGTCCAATCACTCGCACGTGCTGATCTGCTTGTCGCAGAACCCGGAGATGCGACTGCGCGACGTCGCGGCGGCCGTGGGGATCACCGAGCGCGCGGTCCAGAAGATCGTGATGGAGCTGGAGGCCGGACGCGTGCTGACCCGTCAGCGTGTGGGCCGGCGGAATCGTTATCAACTGCACACGGACCTGCCGCTGCGGCACCCGATCGAGGCCCATCGCACCGTGGGCCACCTGCTGGCCGCGGTCAACGGCAAACGCTGAGCGGCGGGCTCGGCACTGGGTTAGCATGACGGCGTAAGCCCCACTGCCCCGAACCTGCGAGACACCCATGGATGACCCGATCGTCAAAGACGCCAATGGCACGCCCCTTCACGACGGCGACTCGGTCACCGTCACCAAAGACCTGAAAGTAAAGGGGACGAGCGACACACTGAAACGCGGGACGGTCATCAAAAACATCCGCCTGACCGCGAGCGAAGAGGAGATCGAGTGCAACGCGGAAAAGGTGAAGGGCCTCGTCCTCAAGACGTGCTTCCTGAAAAAGGCCTGATGCATCGAAGGGTCATCACCGCACGCAGGGGGTATAGCCATGCCGGTCTATTCGGCCTTTGAACTCTGCCACTTCCAAAGCGCCCACGCCCTTTGGGCGGCCACCGACGGCGTCGGCGTCAGCGTGGGTGATTCGCGCGAAGAGATCGGCACCTACCTGACCCGTAACCCGGGCATGAGCTTCGTCTGCCTTGACGAAGCGGAGCAAGTCATCGGCACCGTCCTCGGCGGGCACGACGGTCGGCGCGGTCTGATCTACCATCTTGCGGTGGCGAAGGACCATCGCGGCAAGGGCATCGGCCGTGCACTGATCGACCGGAGCCTCGCCGCCATCAAAGCTTCGGGAATCGCCCGGGGCATTCTGATGGTCAAAGCCGACAACGCAGAAGGCGCGGCGTTCTGGAAGCACGCCGGATGGCAGCGGCGCGAAGACCTGAAGATGTATTCGCGCGACCTGTAATCAGAGCGAGCGCGGGCCGAGCCGTGGGCCTAGGGAACGGGCGTGTACGACACCGGCGAGCCCCGGCGGCTTGCCGCAGAAGTTCCGAGCCGCTTGGCCTCCAGCCGACGTGCCGACGGCACGTTGACGTCCCACGCCAGACCGACCTTTTCCATGGCGCGGATCACGGCATACGACGCGTCCAACTGCCACCACGCGAGCCCGTGCCGGGCGCTGGCCGGAAAGGCGTGATGGTTGTTGTGCCACCCTTCGCCGAGTGCGAGCAGACCGAAGAGCAGGTTGTTCCGCGAATGGTCGTGCGACTTGTACGTCCGCTGGCCCCAGATGTGACAGGCGGAGTTGATGCTCCATGTCACATGGTGCACCAGAAACACCCGCACCAGCCCGCCCCAGATCAAACCCTGTGCCGCGCCGGTCCACGTGCGCGTGATCAACCCGCCGATGAGCGCGGGCAGAAGCAGGCCCAGTGCCGTCCAGAGCGGAAAGAGCCGCGAAATCATCCGCAGCATCGGGTCGGCCTGAAGGTCGGGCACATAGCGGTAGACGTCGGCGGGAAACTTGCCGAACAGCCACCCCAGATGTGCGTGCCAGTAGCCCCGCAACAGCCCGCTGACGCTGTCGCCCACGTGGTCATGGTCATGATCCACGTGCGGCGAATGCGGATCCCCCGGCCGGTCGGCATGCTGGTGGTGACACCGGTGCACGGCCACCCATTCCAGCAGCGACCCCTGCATGCTCATCGAACCGCCAACTCCTAGAATGGCCGCGACCCATCGCGGGCAGCTGAAAGCCTTGTGTGTGAAATAACGGTGATAACCAATCGTCACACTGCCGGCCGTGAACAGGTAGGAAGACACAACCAGTGCGAGTTCCGTCCAGCCGAAGCCCCGGCCCCACAGGAAGACCATCGCCGCCACCGCCCCGGTCAGCGGCAGAAAGATCAGCGTGGCGTTAGCCATTTGCCCGCGAATGGTCATCGCTTCAAACGCCGCGTGATCGGGCACGTCATCGTCAACATCGGGGACATCGCTGGCTTGGCCGCCATAAGGCACTGAAGTCATAGGTGCACCAGATTCTGCCGGAACAGCCCGGATCATCGCAAGCGGCACAGGCTGCCTTTATGTCGCGGCAGATCCGGCTTCCACTGCCGCAGTATCGCTGGCCAGATGCGGCACACCGAACAGCCAGATCACCCCACCCAGGGCCATGATCACGCTGACAAAGACGAACGCGTAAGACATGTGCGAATGGTCGGCGATGACCCCCATCACCAGCGGGCTGATGGCATCGCCGAAGAGGTGGATCATCAGGATATTCAGCGCAAAAGCCGTGGCCCGCACCGGCGCCGGCGTGACGTTGGCAAGAATCGTGTTGCTCGGCCCGGTGTTGAAGAACAGAAAGAACACGGCCGCGAAGATCACCGCCCAGCAGGCCGGAAAGGGCGTCACCAGTATCAGCAGGAACAAGGGTGTGCCGATCAGCATGCCCAACCCGGAGACCAGAAAGTAACTGCCGCTGTAACGCTTCCTCAACGCATCGCCCACCATCCCCCCGGCGATGGTGGCGATCAGCCCGGCGACGACGGTGATCCCCCCGAAGATCAGCGAGGCCTTCGCCGGGTCGACGTGCCGGTCTTCACTCAGATAGGTCGGCATCCAAAACGCGACGCCGCCGATGGCAAACGTCATCGCCGTCATCCCCAGAGAGTCAATCACGTACGACTTGATGCTGAGCAACCGGGTGTAGTCGGCCAGCGTCGGCTTGGGCGGCTTGACACGCGCCATACCGCCTGCGGCTGCACTTGTGGTGTCAAGCGCCGCGCGTGGTTCGCGCATCAAAAAGCAGCAGATGCCGAGCACAATCCCCGGCGGCACCGTCAGGTAAAACGCCCAGTGCCAATGCGCCACAAACATCCCGCCGATCGCAAACCCGAGCGCCGAACCCACCGGAATCGCCGCATAAAAAAGCGACAAGACCTTGCCCCGCACACGCGTCGGATACAGGTCGGAGATCAACGTCGGGGCCACCGGCCCGTAGGCCGCCTCCCCCACGCCGATGACACACCGCATGAACAACAGCATCCCGAACGTCGTCGCCACACCCGAGCCGCCACTGGCCAGCGACCACAAAATCACGCCGATGCCGATCAGCGTCCAGCGGTGCATCTTGTCGGCCAACAGGCCGAACACCGGCGAGATCAGCATGTACGTGATCAAAAATGCGAAAGGCAACCACCCGGTATCCGACTTTTGCAGCCCAAACTCCCGCCGAATGGGCTCTTCCAACGCGGCCAGAATGTACCGGTCAATGTAGTTGAAGAGATTAATCGCCAGCAGCAGCGCCAACGCTGCCCCCGCGCCTGCTTTGGCCACCTGTGGCTCACTCCCGTCTCCGGCGGACTGCGTGTCAACATGCATCTCCGGACTGTCCCCAAGGGCAGGCACACATGTCAACCTCCTAGGGGTCTAGGCCAGAATAGTCCGACCTGAAAACAAAATCTGAGCGACGAAGCGATCCGTTGTAGAGCCCTGAAGAACCGCAGCCTGAATAACCCGACCCCCGGTCGACCCCGTCGAGTCTCCCGCCGGCTTCCCGCTCACCTGCGGCGTGATGGGGTCCGTACCGATCGGCGATTCCGGCAATTTGATGAGCCGTCCGGCCATCCCATAGTCCTGACCACCCACCAACATGCCGCGGGTGACAGCGATGACCGGGTACTCGGGATTCGTCAGCACCAGATGATCCGGTACCGTCACCGTCGTCGTGTAATTGCCGACCTGCACGCTCGAGAAATTGTACCGGCCTTTGGCGTTGGTATAGGTCCTTCCCACTACGGTGCCTTCGTCATCCACAAGCCTGACAATCTGGCCAGCGAGCGGCCGCTCATCCCTGTCAAACCGACCGTTCAGATTGCTGTCAGTAAAGACGGTGCCGGAAATCTGCACGTCAAAGATGAAGCTGTTTGGCTGCATATTCCGCAGCGGCGTGTTGTTCGCGATAACCTTCGTCAGAGTCGTCCCACGGATGATCGCCATCTCGTCGGCCGTCAGGTTGTTCTGATACCAGAAGCGGTCCCCGGCCCGTGTCCGGGTGAACTGATCGACCAGAATGGCCTGAAATGTCGGGCCGAGCGAGGAGCCCGCCACATGGTCCTCCGAAAGCCCGGCCACGAAAAGATCGACGTTATCCACGGTCTTGTAAAAGCTCTTCAGCGACTGTTGCAAAACCCGACTGGACGTAATCTGCGAAAACGACGTGATCTTCCCCAACCCCAGGGCCGCCCGTTCGGTGTTGTAATCCGCCAGCCCATGATCCCGCCCGCGCTGGATATCCAGTGCCGCAAGATCCAGGCCGCCCGAACCCGGAGGTCCGAAAAGGAAGTTCCGCACCCCATCCACCATGGCCGTATCGACTTCTTCGCAGTCCACACTGTTCAAGTACTTGAGTAGCGAGTCGACCCCGTTTTCCTGCAGAATTTGCGGCTTGAAGAAGACGTCGGCCAGATGAAGGTCATCGGCTGTCGCATTCCCGTTGTCGTCAAAGAACTGCACGTCATTCCCGAGCATCGAATGCCCCACACGGAAAGCGGCAGTCGAAAACTCATCGGAAATCCCCGCGTTCACATTGGCGTCGTAACCCTTGTACTTGGGCATCGCATTGCTACCCATCATCGCCGGCAGGTATTCGTCGTACGTGATCATCTGGATCTCGGCGATCGTCAGCTTCCGCGCCTCCTGATAAAGCTGCTCGTCGGTCC
This sequence comes from Tepidisphaerales bacterium, assembly GCA_038226785.1. Classification (GTDB taxonomy): domain Bacteria; phylum Planctomycetota; class Phycisphaerae; order Tepidisphaerales; family Tepidisphaeraceae; genus JBBRQG01. The sequence continues at coordinate 78,868 of JBBRQG010000006.1, forward strand.
AGGAAGGATGCTGACCTGCCAGATAGCCTGCCAGACGGTTGTGTTCACGGACCATCAGCGTATTCACGGCGGTCATCTCGGCGTTCTCATTAGCCCGCACGTCACCACCGAGAAAATACTTGGTCGGGTCGCCGCCAGCCGTGTCGTTCGGCAAACGGGTCGTATTGAATGGCATCAGGTTACCGGCACTGGTCTTCAGCAGACCGCCGGTGAAGCTTCGCAACGCCGCAGCCCGCACAGGGTCGGACCCATAGACCACGGATCCGTCCAAAAACCCGCTGATGGAATTCGGGTGCTCCAGCGGCGTTGTGATGCCCGTACCCGGCACAGATTCCGACCGGTTGAGGCCGATGGTCCGGCCGCCGTCAAAGAATGGATCGAAATAGTTGTCCCCGCCCGGCACCTTGATCGGGAACGGCTGCCCCGGCTTGGCATCGGAGGTCAGGTCCAGATCATGGTCAATGAACTGTCCCCACGCGTAGGCAAATGCAGACATGTGCCGCGCGTTAAAGATGTCGTCCCCGTGATGCTGCATCAGCGTGTTGCTCAGATAGCGCGCAGACAACCGATCCGCGCCACCCGGCGTCGACAGCCCGTTGCTGTAAGCGCTGGGTGCTATCCGGAGAAGAGGCTGATTCACCGCACCCCACTCAGGGTGAGACACATTGTTTGACGAACCGTCGACGCTGTAGGTGCCACCAGAGCGCAGTCGACGGCCTTCGAGCACTTCGAGTGACGCACTCAACTTGATCCGACGGTCACGCATCTTCATACCACCTGAGCAAGACGACACCGGTCCACCAACGCCTTTAAACCGCTCTCAGCATACACCTGACCGGCCGGTGGGGAGTTTCAAATTTGGCCCTATCGTCCCGGTTACAAAACGCAATCTTTGCCCTTTTTCACTTTGATGCTTCGTAAAAGTTAGAGGCCACGCGAGGGAGGTCCGATAAACGGCCGCCGGGTTCCCTGGCCGGCCCATCAAAAAAGCCCCCGGCGTCCGCTGGATTGCGGGGCCGGGGGCTTCATTCAATGCACTTCAAAAGCCCTGTGCGACTATTGGAGGAGCTTCAGAACGTTCTGCGGCGAACTGTTCGCCTGGCTCAACACCGTCGTTGCCGATTGGGTCAGAATCTGAGCCCGGGTCAGCGACGAGGTTTCGTTGGCGAAGTCGGTGTCACGGATGGCACTCTCGGCCGAAGTGGCGTTTTCAAGGGCCACACCCAGATTGTTGACCGTGCTGTCGACGGTGTATTTCTGGAATGCCCCCAGACGGCCACGCAGCGAGCTGACCTGCTTGGTGGCGGCCGACAGGATGTCCTGAGCGTTGGTAAGCGAGTTGGTGGTCAGGCTGTTGAGGCCGCCGGACCCGAGCGTGCTAAGAAAGCCGAGAGTCGAATTACCCAGGCTGGTCGTCGACACGTTGGCCAGACCAATGCTGGCCTTACCACCTTCACTGACCCGGCTGCCCAGCGCAAAAGTCGCGCCGCCACCTGTCACATAGAACGTGCTGGTACCGGTGTTGGTGTTGATCGTGTTGCCGATCGTGAACTCTGCATCCAGCGTAGAAGTGCGAATGGTCACGTCTTTTCCTTTCACCGTTGCGGGTGCACCGTTGACCGTCACCTTGGCGTCCTGACCGAAATCCTTGGAAGTCGAGTTGGCGGCGGCAGCACCACCGAACTTGTTGGCACCAGCCGTGATGCTGACATACTGGTCAGAACCAAAGCCCGTGCTGTTGACCTTCACCGCTGTACCCGACAGAGCCGCCGAAACACCGGTCGCAGCCTTCACACCATTGATCGCCGTCGTGATGCTCGTAACAGTCGTGCCGGCAGCAAACGACAACTGCTGCGAACCCCTGTTACCTGTCAGATTGATCGTGATCGACGTCGTCGTCGTACCACTGTTGTAGACCAGGCCGCCCGTCTGGGCAGATTGGGTCACGTTGACCACAACCGCCTTGGTGCCGCCGTCCGGAACCAGAGCGCTGTTGACGCGCAGATTGGCAACCTTCGAGGCCGTCACACCGCTGGTCGTGTAATCAAAGTTGCCGTTCAGCAGCTGGGTCCCCTCAAAGCTCGTGCTGCTGCTGATGCGGTTAATCGTGCTCAAGATCGAGTCGACCTGCAACTGGTTGGCGTTGGTCTCGTCCGGCGACAGCCCGCCCGTGTTGGCTGACTGGCTGACCAGACTCTGCAACTGAACCAGAAGCGAGCTGACTTCGCCCAGACCACCTTCTGCTGTGCCCACGATGTTGCCAGCGCGGGTGCCGTTGTTGATGCCTTGCTGAATCCCGGCCTGTTCGGCCCGCAGATTTTCGCTGGCGATCAAGCCTGCAGGATCATCCTTGCCGCTGTTGATCCGCAGACCGGTGCTCAACCGCTGCAAGCTGGTCTGACCGGCCAGCTGATTCTTGGCCAACACACGCTGGCTGACGAGTGACGTCACGTTCGAATTAATTCTGCTCATGAATTCGTCCTTGAAGTAGAGGGGTTACTGATTGAAAGCAACCGGCCGGACGGCCGCTGCCAGACAAATACGGTTCATTCCGTTGAACATCGATAAAGCTTCGGAGGGAGAGGGGCTTGGGACTGGGCTCCTGGGGATCAGGGCGTGAGGCGAGGCTGTTAGCCTCAACAACCTCAACCAACCCTTTGTTTGGACATAAGGCAACTCCTTGCTGCAAACCGCTGGGCTCACCATCGATCGGCCGTTTCTGCCGCCGGTGGAAGGCACGCACCGACCACGCAATCAAGATCGGCGTTGTCTCTTGAATCGGAACGGCTGGAAAACAACGATTTTCGTTATGGGACCCCCCCTCTTTCTCGTGGCCGATAAAAACCGCCGTTCGCGCAAAAAAGAGACCCCCGCGGCACTTTTTGCGCCGCGGGGGTCCGACTTAATTTGGAGTGGTTCTGTCGATCCGGCACAGCGAATGCCGGCTACAGCGAGGAAAAAGCTTCGTCTAACAACGTCCGGCTCCGCCGGGACGACCTCATTCGATCGGGCAGCATCACCTGCGGCGACACCCCGAGCTCAATCATGAACCCGGGGTGCCGGATCGCTGATCTTATGCACCACGCAGCAGAGCGAGGACGCTCTGCGGGGCACTGTTGGCCTGGCTGAGCACGGTCTGCGACGCCTGCGACAGGATCTGACCGCGGGTGAGGTTTGCGGTTTCCTTCGCGAAATCGGTGTCCTGAATGGAGCTCAAGGCCGACGAGGCGTTTTCATAGGCAACGTTCAGGTTGTTCACGGTGCTATCCACCGTGTATTTCTGGAATGCGCCCAGACGACCACGGGCCGAGCTGACCTGCGAGTTCGCAGCCGTCAGGATGCTCTGGGCGTTGCTGAGCGATGTGCTGCTCAGGCTGTTGACACCACCCGAACCCAGGGTGTTGAGGAACCCAAGGGTCGAGTTGCCAAGGTTCGTGGTCGACACGTCGGCAATACCGATGCTGGCCTTGCCACTCTCTGTGACCGTGCTACCCAGCGCGAACGTCGCGCCGCCGCCGGTCACATAGAAGGAGCTCGAGCCGGCGTTGGTGTTGATCGAGTTACCGATCGAGAACTCAACGTCCAGTGACGAGGTACGCAGGGTGACATCCTTGCCCTTGACCGTGGCGGCCGCACCGTTGACGGTAACAGCAGCATCGCGGCCGAAATCCTTTGAGGTCGAGTTGGCGGCGGCAGCACCACCGAACTTGTTCGCACCAGCCGTGATGCTGACATACTGGTCAGAACCAAAGCCCGTGCTGTTGACCTTCACCGCAGCACCCGACAGGGCCGCCGAAACGCCGGTCGCAGCCTTCACACCATTGATCGCCGTCGTGATGCTCGTAACAGTCGTGCCGGCAGCAAAAGACAACTGCTGCGAACCCTTGTTACCCGTCAGATTGATCGTGATCGACGTCGTGGTCGTACCACTGTTGTAGACCAGACCACCCGTCTGGGCAGACTGGGTCACGTTGACCACAACCGCCTTGGTGCCGCCGTCCGGAACCAAAGCGCTGTTCACCCGCAGATTGCCGACCTTCGAGGCCGTCACGCTGCTGGTGGTGTAGTCAAAGTTACCGTTCAGCAGCTTGGTACCCTTGAAATTCGTGCTGCTGCTGATGCGGTTGATCGTGCTCAAGATCGAGTCGACCTGAAGCTGGTTGGCAGAGATTTCGTCGGTCGACAAGCCGCCGGTGTTCGCCGTGGAGCTGACCAGACCCTGCAACTGGGTCAGCAGCGAGCTGACTTCGTTCAGACCACCTTCTGCGGTACCAACGACGTTGCCTGCCTGTGTACCGTTGCTGATCGCGGTGGCAATGCCTGTCTGCTGCTGGGCCAGGGCCTGCGCGGCAATCAGACCTGCAGGATCATCCTTGCCACTGTTGATCCTTAGACCGGTGCTCAGCCGGGCGAGGCTGGTATTCACCGAATCCTGATTCTTCGAGTAAACCCGCTGTGCGATCAACGACGTCACGTTCGTGTTAATATGCGACATCACTCACTCCTTGCATTGCGACCGGGAGCTACCCGGCGGCTCGAGATCCCTCGGACCCGGGAACATCCCGGGTGCGGAACTGGCCAAGGGATCAAAAGGCCAGCACCGGGGAACGCACGACCATCGTGGTCCCAAGGCTGGCATCGAGCCGAATCGCGAGAGGCTTTATCTCGGGCACCCCACTTTGCAGATTTATTTTGCGCAAAGGCCCATCATTGCCGGTCTGTGGCGGTCATGCCGGATATACCGGCCTGTTATCGGGCTTGCAGCAGTTTGCCCCGCGGCTTTGCGGGTGCAAAGCGGAGAGCGGCGGCCCCTGATTTACCAGGGACCGCCGCCGGAGTCGAACTTGAAAGCTCTAGGTATCTGACGTCCCGAGCCGGGTTACTTGAGCAGTGCCAACACCTGCTGCGGTGCGGAGTTTGCAGTGGACAGCACCGATGTGCCAGCCTGCGTAAGGATCTGCGCACGCGACAGATTCGACGTTTCCGCTGCGAAGTCGGCGTCAGTAATCTGGCTCGCGCTGCTCGTCGTGTTCTCCAGCGCGACCTGCAACGAGTTGACGTTTGTCTGCAGCGTATTCTTCTCGAAGGCTCCGAGACGCCCTCGCAGAACGGCCACTTGCTTGATCGCGTTTTCGAGAATGTCAGAGGCGTTCTGGGCCTTGCCTCCGACCAGCGAAGAGCCCTGTCCGGTCTGAATATCCGACAGGAAGCCCGTGTTGTAGTCGCCCAACTGGTTGGCGGCGACAGACTTGATGCCAATATTGATCTGCTGATTGCTGGCCACCTGCGAACCGAGCTGGAAAGTCGCCCCGCCGCCGGTAATGGCGAAACTCGTCTGGCCGATGCCGAATGTCTTGTCGAGTGTTAGCTGCAACTGCAGTGCCGTCGTGTTCAATTGAAGGTTTAATCCGTCGCCAAGCGTGACGGCGCCGTTGATCGTCGCCTGGGCATCCACGCCGGCAGATCGCTGTGCCGCTGCACCTGCGCGGTTTTTTACAGCGAATGTGCCGCCGGTTCCCTGCACGCTTACTGCAACGAAGTTTTTCGACCCGTAGCCCGTGGAGTTGAAAGAGATACCACTCGCCAGAGTGGCACCCTTGAGGGCAGCGGTCACACCCGTGCTGTCGCTGATACGGTTGACGGCATAGGCAATGGCGCTTGACTTGGTGCCGCTGGTAAAGGTCAGAACGCTTGTGCCGCGGGCGCCGGTGACATTGATCGTCACGGATGACGCGATCGAGCTTTGACTGAAATCAAGCTCTGCAGTCTTGGCCGACTGGAGAACGTTGACCTGAACGGGAATCGCCGCGTTGGTGCCAAAGTTCGCCTGGTTGATCGACAACGACTTGATCTGGCTGGTGCTGACGCCGCTGGTCAGGTAGTCAAGATTGCCGTCAAGCAGCTTCAGACCGGCAAAGTTGGATGTGTTCGAGATGCGGGTGATCGACTGGATGGCCGAATCGACCTGTAACTGGTTCGCGGCGATCTCGTCTGCACTCAAGGCACCTGAGTTGGCTGATGCCACAACCAGTGACTTGATGTTCAACAGGAGGCTGGCCACTTCGTTCAATGCGCCTTCGGCGGTCGCAATCACGTTAGTGGCACGCGACGAGTTGTCAATCGCCTGCGAAATGCCGCTGTTTTCGGACTTCAGGTTTTCGCTGGCAATCAGGCCCGCAGGATCATCGGCGCCGCCATTGATGCGTAGGCCCGTGGAAAGCCTCTGCAAGGTTTTGGCCTGCTGGGCTTGGCTGCGGGCCAAGCCGCGCTGGGCGGTGAGCGAAGAAACGTTCGTGTTGATGCGTGACATAACTATCCTCCCTGATGGGGTTGGCTGTGCGGCGGTTGTTGCCACAGGCCGCGTCTTTCCAAAGACGCCGAAACCGAAAGATGAACAGTGTTAAGGATTGACGTTTGAAAACTTTCTTGACTCAGACCTTGTCATGACCAGCTGTACCAGGTGGCGGGGCTGGCCGGGATGACTGACCCGGCGTACTCAGCCGGACGCCCGAAAGTGTCACCGGCGAAACCGTCGGCTTGACACCGCCGGGCCCTGACCCGGCACCCTTCTCCGAACCGTCCGCCGGGCTGCCCGGCTGGCTCATCCGCAGGCCCGAGATATCCTCCGGCCGGACCTGAGCGGCTTCACGGTTTTCCTTCCGGATGGCTTCGTACACTTCTTTACGGTGTACAGAGACTTCCTTCGGGGCATTAATCCCGAGGCGAACCTTATCACCCCGGATGTCCACGACGGTGACTTCGATGTCGTCACCGATCATGATCGTTTCGTCGCGTTGTCGGGAAAGAACCAGCATCCCCATCTCCTTCCGGGGCGGAAGACCCGGTAAAGGGCCTCCCCATCTTCGGCCGCAGGATCCGTCCCGCGACATCAGACTTCCATAGTTATCGGTCTTATCATGCAGATTTGGCTAGTGTTTGTGGGGAAAGTTTCAGCAAAGGTTGACGCGTGGTCCAACGACGCTCGGTCAGCACGACCTGCTGTCCGCGATGGTTGGCGGCATTCACCACCAGCGGGCCCAGAAGGTTGCCCACCAGCCACCCATCCGCCTTGTTGCAGATGACGAAGACCCGCATGTCTGCAGAATCCGTCAGCTGCAGTTCGTCCACCATCTCCTGCCGGAGAGGCACCTGGTAATCACGGAAGAACATCGTCGGATCGGTCAAAACGAAGGCCAACCCGGGGTCCGTCGTGCACTGCAGCCAGAAGAAGCAGTTCTCGTCATTCGTCTGGATCAGCGCGTATTGCATCGCCTCGGGGAAACCCAGCATGCCCTGCGGAAAGTGCAGGAGGCGGCTGGCATCCACGTCAATCGTGCCAAATCGGGTCGTGTGAATCTTCAAGGGGTTATCCACCTGTAAAGTGAGCACCGACTGCGCCTCCGCGGGTGTCGGGCGGGCCGACTCCAGAGGAAGCGACTGTGGAGCGCAAGTTCCGCCTGTCTCGGAGGCGAGATTCGGCGTGTTTTGCCATTTCGACGCAGACGTGAGTTTGCTTGCCATATGGAATTCCTGAGTTAGCAAGGTGCATGCCAAAGTTGGGTTATCTCAGATAATCGAGCAAAGAAGTCTGAAGCATCTTGCTCGTGGTTTGGTAGTTCGCCTGCAGAATCGTCTGAAGGTTCGTGTAGCGGGTGGTCGCTTCTGTGTAATCCGTATCAACGATGTCCGATAGCAGGCTTTCCGTCGCGAGGTTCTGTCCCTTCAAATCGTCGGCCCGGGACTGAAAACTCTTGACAGCTGCCCCGTTGGCCCCGCGGGCGTTGATGACCTGGGTCAGGTCACTCTGGATGCCAGCCGCCGCATGCGTAATGCCAGCCGTACTGTTGCCCTGAAGTGCCTTCAATAGGCTGAGCAGATCAGAGAACACCCCCGGCGTCTGCAGGGGGGCCGTATCCCGACCATTCAGCGTGGCACCAGGGGTGGTCCCGTTGATCCCTAGGTCCTCGGCGGTGTTTGACAAGTTCGCGGAGGCAACGGTCAAGGAACCAATGCCCCCGGAGACATCCGTCAGGACAATCCCGGTACCGGTAGTGGCCAGCGAGGCCGTCACCTTGCCGGCTCCGGCCGCGTTGATGGCATTAAGAACATCGGCCACGGTCGTAGCTGCACCGATGTCAACCGCAACGGAAGAACCGTCTTTTGCCGTAATGGTGAAATCGATCGTGTTGCCGTTACCAGCCGTACGGACGCCCTGCCCGTTGTTGAAGTCCGACAGCAGCAACGTGTTTGAAAAAGACTTCACACCCAACTGCGTGGCGATGGTGCCACCAGCCTCTCCCACCGAGAGTGGCAGCCCTTGCGCCGAGTTGACGATGTCGATCCCGGTTCCGTTGGCGTTGATGCGCGCCAGTGCGCCCACACCAGACTGATTGATCTTGTTCAGCAAGTCCTCCACCGTCGTCAGCCCTGCAAGGCTGACTGTCGCGGTATTCGTACCGTTAGACAGCTGAATGCCACCGCCCCCTATCAGTCCTGCACCGGCAAAGAGCGAACCCAGCGGAGTAAGATTCGTGACCTTCGGCGCGACCGACTGCCCCGTCACGGGAAAGGCACTGCTGGTGGCCGTGATGCCCAAATCCTTGGCAGCCGTGCCGCCGGCGATATCGCTGACGGTGATCAACTCGCCCACCACCGCTGACGACAGGATGAAGTGATCACCCGACAGCGAAGCGGTAATACCACCGACGGTGGCTGCGTTGATGCGGTTCACAACGTCTTGAGCGGTATCAGCACCCGTAAGGTCGATTGTGGCCGTGGTCGACCCGTTGCTCAGCTTGAATGCAGTCTTCGAAACACCATTGCCGGCCGCACCGGCCAAATCGGATAGCCGGGTATTGGCGGTCAGTGCCGGGTCCAGTGTCGTGCTGCCCAAAGTACGGGCACTTAGCCCGCCAAAAATCGTCTGCGGATCAACGGTGAAACCGATGGCCTTGGAATCGTCAAAGACATTGGCAAGCGTTCTGGACGACCCAACGAAACTCACGCCACCACCCGCCTCCACGTAGGGCGGCGCGTTGCCTTTATCTCCGGCAAAAAGGTAGGTGCCGCCGAACTGCGAGTTTCCGATGGCCAGTACTTGAGTGTAGATCGACTGCACCACCGCGGCCGCACTGTTCCGCTGGTCAGCCGAGACATCGCTGCCCACATTCGCGCTGGCCAGTGTCTTGGCCTGCTGCAGTAGCGCGGTCAGATTTGCAAGGCTGTTGTCGACCTGTGAGAGCTGGCTGGTGGCCGCCGTCAGGTTGTCGGCGTAGGCCACCCGTTTATCCAGCACCTGCTGCAACTGGATGGCCACAGTGGCATTACCCGGGTCATCGCTCGGTGCGTTGATGCGCCGCCCAGTCGTCAGCTGGTCTTGCACCTGCTGCAGCCGGGCCTGAGTCAACGCAATGGAAGACTGCGAACGGCCGATCTTTTGACTATTGGAAATTCGGGCGAGTTGTATGGGAGTAACTGACATGGTGAGTCCGTTGTTCGGAATGAGTCATCTTTGAACTGGCTTTGGCTTTACTTCAACATGGCAAGAATCGTTTCAAGCATCTGGTTGACGGTCGATACGAGCTGGGCCGCCGCCTGATAGGCTTTTTGCTGCTGCACCAGATTGATCGACTCCTCATCTGTGGAAACCCCGGACAGCGACTCGCGCTGGGCCTCGAGCGTCTGCTGCACGTTGTCCGCGGCTGCCGCTTCAGTTTTTGCGATGGCCGTGTTAGACGCGAGATTGATGATCGTAGAGTTGTACTTGCCACGAAGCGTGAGCCCCTGCAAGCTAGCCAATGGCTTCGTGTTGAGCGCGGCAATTGTGACGGCCGACGTATTGTCACCCGCCGAGCCATTTGCCGAGGCAGCCAGCAACTGCGGATTACCTGTCAACGCGGCATTCACCCCAACAGTGCTCGCATCTGTACCAGTGAAAAACGAGTTCACCCCGAGTGCCGCCAGCGCCCCGGAAGAATCCTGCGAAAAGCTAAACGTGACGTCAGGGCTGGCCCCCGAGATGGTCAGCTTGCCATTCACCACCGCAGCCGAGAGCCCTGACACGCCGTTAAGATCTCCCGCCAGCGAGTTGAGCGTCGTCGGCGCGCCAGTACCCGACAGGTTCACCTTAACCAGTGTGCTGGTCACCTGCCCGGTCGACTTGTTGGTCACCTGCACCACGAAGCTTCCGTTCGTGGGCTTGAACGCCAGACCCGCGCCTGCCGTATCCAAGGCCGCCGTTGGGTCTGCCACCACGTTTGTGGAGGACGTGCTTGAAAAGCCGACCAGACCCTGCCCGGAGGAGTGAATCTTATTCAGCTCGAAAATCAGATTCCCGGCCAGCCCGTCCACCTGGCCCTGCACATCCGACACGGCCTGCCGTACCGCAAGCAATCCACCCAGCTGCCCACCCGTTGCCGGCACCGGGCCACCATCATCCTGAAACGCAAGGCTGGCCTGCGAAACGCCGTTCACAATCGTCTGCTGAACGGACAATCCTCTATTTGCGGACCCCAGCACCAGCGGCTGGCTGCCAATGAACACATTGACCTGCCCCTTGTCTTCGGTCGTGCTGATGTTGACCAGCTGCGAGAGCTGCTTCAATGCTGCATCGCGCTGATCACGCAGGTTATTGGCCTGGCCGTTCCCCCCGCCTTCGGTCACGCTGATCTGCTTGTTCAGGTCAGCCACTTGTTGTGCCAGACGGGTTGCATCCCCGGAGACGCCGCTCAGATTCTGGTCCAGGCTGGTTTGAATGCCGTCCAGTTGTGACGAGACACTGTTGAACGAACGCGCCAGACCCTGACCGCTGGTCAGAACAACCTGCCGCTGCCCCGCATCCTGTGGGGCGTTGGCCAGCTTGCTCCAGCTGTTAAAAAACGCCGACAGCTGGCCGTCCAGTCCCGTCGAGCCCAGCGCATTGAAAACCGATTCCACCTGCCCCAGCCATTGCTGTGCGGTCCCGGCTGCGTTGTTATCACTGACTGCCGACCGCAACCGGCCCTGCAAGGCGTTATCAATGTTCCGATTGATGCCGATAAGGTCCACACCGCCGCCGGACAAGAACCCGTTGCCCCCCCGCTGATCGCCCGCCGAAACAATTCGTCCGCTCTGGCGCGTGTAGTCAGTATTGCCAGCATTGGCAATATTGTTGCTCGTAATCTGCAGCGCCCCTTGCTGCACGGCCAGTGCATTCCTGCCTATATTAAGCGAACCGAACAATGACATGATGGCCTCCTTGCCAGTTTTGGGGACAAACGACCTCGCCGGTCGGCTCAGCCGACCGCTTCAACCAGACCCAGGCGTCCCGGCGACGGCGACTGCCCATTGCGCGTGTAAGTGCCACCCTGTTTCACGGCAACCGACAACATCCGCAGTGCCGTATTCAGATGCCCCACCACTGCGCCAGAAACCCGTGAAGCCACCACGCCCGATACGTGCACGCTCTGCGCGGCCACCGCCATCCGCTCACGCAGTGCCAACAACGGCGTACAACGATGGGGAATCGCCTCGGCCAGTTCCCGCAGGGTTGCCTTGGCAGGAAGCTTCAACTGTCGAGTCAGCAACTGCATCTGCTGTGCGCGCCGGGCTTCAAGCAGCACCAACTGGTGCCGCTGCTGCTGGCACACAATCGCCAGCTGTTCCATTCCGTCGAGGTTCATCGCGGACATTGCCTTGACGTGCAACTCCAGCGTCTTGCCCAGACCTGCGTGGGCCGCAATCAACTGCTCCAGCGTCTGCTCAAGCTCTGATGTCTGTACCAGAGCGGCCGACGGCTGGGAAACGGTTGGAGGTGTCAGATGAGCCATGGTACTTCTCCTGTTGTTGCAACTTCTGTGCCGCTCGCAGGTCGTGGCCGGCCGGCGAGTCAGACGATTTGATGAACTTGTGAACGATGGCGTCAACCAGTTTCGAGCCCACACCCTTCGACATCGACTGCACCAGTCTCTGGTCCAGCATCTCCTGAAACACCTGCCCGCCGCGACCGCCCTCAAATTTCTGACTGCCTAACTTCGAATCGCGGGCCATCTTCAGCATCGGTCCGAAAAACGTCTGCGCGATTAGATCGCCCGCGCTCTTACGCAGGGCCGCTTCATCGATGGCAGGACGAACCGTAAAGTTTGATGACGACATGCTAGGTAACCCGTAACTCTCTTAGTCCACAATCAATTTTGCGTGCAGACGCCCCGTTTTGTGCAGCTCTTTGATGATTGCGATCCGATCTTCAGCCGGCACTTTCAGTTGCTCCAGCGCGCTCACCAGATCCTGCAACTTGGCACCGCCGGCATCCCCCGGATCCAGAACAATCTGATTCTTGGATTCGACCAACGGAGTCCGGGCCGACGCAACGGGCTTCGGTGTGATCGTCGTGATCGTCAGCCCCTTGTGACTGATGATCACCGGCGAAATCTCAACATCGCCCGTGATGACCATCGTGCTCGTCCGGTCGTTGATCTGCACCCGTGCCTCAGTCGGAAGCTCAGGCACCGGCAGGCGCTGAATGCGCGAGATGAACGAATCCGGACGGGCCCGCTCGGTCAGCGGTACCGTCACTTCAATCACTTTGGCATCCCGCACCACTGCGATGGTCTCCCCAGATACCCCTTCACTGTCGTTGATCAGCTTCGCAATCACGGAGGCCGTCGTCCAATCGGCGCTGGGGTCACTCAGCACGAGCGAGAAGTGTCCATTTTCCACAATCGGCAGTTCCCAGTCCTGCTCCATTACGCAGCCGCCCTTGACCATTCCCACCGTCGAAATGGCTGGGTCTTCAAGCACGACCGATCCATTGGCCAGTGCAAAGACCTCTTCATCACCCGGAACCGGACCGGTCATCGGCACCACAAACAGTTGGCCGCCCGCCAGGCTGCTGGCCGCACCTGTGGACATGACGACAAGGTCCAGATGGTCCCCCTTACGCACGCCGTTGGCGGGAACCGTCGCCTGCAACATTACTACCGCTACGTTCTTGGCCTTCGCCAGTTCCCTGACCGTGGCCGGATTGTTGAACTTCTCCAGCATGGCCGCCAGCGGGTTGGCCGTGGGCCGAAAGTCGCCCCCGTCACCGGTGCCCTTCAGCCCGAACACCATACCGATGCCAGTCAAGACGTTTGTCCGCTGCCCACCTAGGCGAGTGATATCAGACACCTTTTTGGCGTTGGCAGTCAGCGGCGTCAGCACAAGGCTGACGATGAGCAATAGCGAGATCATTGGCCGCGTTGACATGGTTGATTCCGAAGGTTGCCTGACTCAGACAGCAGAAACGGGGACACGTCTCAAAATGCCTATCGTCAAAAGGGATTGATCTTGTCGAACATCCGCGTGATGAAGCCGCGCTTGCTGGTATCCGTCACAGCACCCTTGGTGCTCTTGTCCAGATGAAGGTCCGCCAGTTGCGTCGACAGCACGGTGTTATCCAGTGTCACATCTTCGGCGCGGGCCGTGCCGGTCAGCACGAAGTGCTGCTCTTCTTCGTCTTGCTTGATGTGCTTTTCGGCCTGCAGCACCAGTAATCCGTTGGGCTTCACATCCAGAACCAGTGCCGTAATTCGCGCGCTCACCGTGTCGCTGCGGTCAAACTTCCCTTCGCCCTTGAAGTTCCGCTTCATACTGAACTTGAGCTCCGGCGGAAGGGCCGGCACGTTGCCCGTCAGCTTCGGTGCCGACTGCTCAATATCAAGATAAGCCTGCAAAATCGCGTCCAGATCGCTCGACTTCTTGTTGTCGGTTGTACTTTTGGTATTGGTGCTGCTCTCTTCGCGGATGATGACCGTCACCAGATCGTTTTTCCGTATCTTCCGCGGCTCGGACGGCTTCACCGTGAAAAAGCTAGCCTGTGAACGGGTGGGTCCATCATGCATCACCTGCGGCGACGCTGCCATGGCCGCATGCCTCGCGAACAGCGACCCCGACCGCTGGACCGGGTGCTGCTGGTCTACCATGCCGGGTTCACCCGGGAAGGCTTGGGGTGATTCGGAGCCGATGGCGGCGGCTGTCGCCGCACGCATGGCATCATCGCGGGGCACCGGCGGATTCACCGGGATCGACTGACCGCCAGCCGCTGCGACAAGCACCAACACACCCGAAAGAAAATAGATCTTGGATCGTGACATGTTTGCCTCTTCAGCGTTGAGCCACTGCCGGTTGCACCGCTGCCGACGTGGTAATCGCCGATGCGGATGCTGTCCCCGCCCCACCCTGCGTCGAACCGACCACGCGACCGGTCTGCGCGCCTATCACTTCCACATCAATGATCTGCCGCGTCAGTTCGTTGCGCGCTTTGATTACCTGACCCATCACACCCTGTTCGACAGATCGCATCGCCGACCGCACCTGCACGCTACCGAACTGCGAAACAACGGTGATCACCTGGTTGGCCCGCACGAGGAGCAGCGGCTGCAGCATCTTGGCCGTAATAGGGGCGCCCACGTCGATATTTCGCCCCGCAGCCTGTCCGATCACACCGTCGGCCGTCGTGAGCGGTGGGTCAGCCGGGGCGCGTTCCATCAGTACGCGGCGAACTTCCACGTCCGTGGCCGAAATCTCCTGACGCTGGGCCATCGGCCGCGTTGCAATGACCTGATTCACCCACTGCCGGACGTTGCCGCGAATGTCGTATTCGTGGCTATCTTTGCCACTTCGAACCGTCACCCGCCAGCTCGCCGGCCCGATGCGCCGCATCAGTCGCGGAACCATGGTGAACTCATAGTCAGGCTGGCTCAACTCCAGAACACTGGGGTCGGCGGTCTCAAGTTGTACGTCAAGGACCAGCGGATCAATCGAAAGACGCCGGGCCACGTCCTGCTCCAACAGCTGCCGCAGGGTCAACCGTGCTTTTTGTGGTTGGACAGGCGCTTCCCCGCCGGATGTCTTGCGCGGTCCCGGTGCCCCATCAGCTTGCGGCAAAGTCGCATCACTCGCGACCATCGGCTCAATCTGGTTAGCACTGCCGCGTTCTGTCGCAGCGACAACCGCCTCGGCCCGAACGGGTGCCGGGGACGCAACCTGCCTGCTCACGGCCTGAATCCGACTCACCTGCATCTGCATCGGACCCTGCAGCCGAATGCCGCCCGGTGTCACACCTGCCCCATCCAAAACCTTGCGAATGTCCTGGAGCGCGATACTACTGGTTGAACCCGTACCAAATCGCGCCACCACCACATCGGCCAGCGGCTCACAAATTGTGGACCCCGCATCGTTCCAACGGAGCACGTCTTTCAACCGGATTTCGGGGCCGACAACACTTGCGGCGGATCGAAGTTCCAGCACGACGCCAGGCGAGACAAACTGCTCGCCAGAACTTGTCTGCGCGCACACCCGCCCACCCCCAACAATCAGGGCAGAAATCATGCACAAGATGTGGATGAGCCTTTGGTTCATTGTTTACCCACGCCGAAGGTTGGTGACGGTCTGCATCGTCTGGTCGGCCGTCTGGATCGACTGGCTGTTCAGTTCAAACGCACGCTGCGCCTTGATCAGCATGACCAGCTCCTTGGTCGGATCGACGTTGGAGGCCTCCAGCATGCTCTGCTGGATCTGGCCCGCACCGTTCTCGCCCGGCAGGTTTTCCTGCGAAGGCCCGGAGGCTTCCGTCGCCTGATAGAGGCTGCCGCCCAACAGGTTCAAACCCTGCGGATTGATGAACGTGAAGATCTTCAACTGCCCCAGGTTCGTCACCGTGCCGTTCGCTTGGGTGGCCACAATGTTGCCATCCTGCGAGATCGAAATATCCTCGGGATTGATGTCGCTGGGTACGGTAATCGACGGATCAAACCGATATCCGTCCCCCGCACCGATCACCAGTTCCCGGTTCACGTTGACCTGCATGTTGCCGTTCCGCGTGTAGGCAAGGCCGTTCCCCACCGTCGGCAGAGTCTTCACCTGGAAGAACCCCGCCCCGGTGATCGCCACGTCCAGCGGCTTGCCAGTCTGTTCCAACGGTCCCTGTTCCAGATTCAGCTGGGTATTGGTCACCTTGACGCCCAACCCGACGAACTCGCCGTTCGGTGAAATCTCCCCCGCACCCGTGGTCGTCCCCGGCTGACGTAGCTTCTGGTAATAAAGTTCCTCAAAGTTCACACGCGAACTTTTGAACGCCGTCGTTTCGGCGTTGGCAAGGTTGTTGGCGATCACGTCGATCTTCGTGCTGATCGCCGTCATCGCTGTCGCTGCTGAGTTGAGTGCCATCGTGGCCATAAGGAAAAATCCTGCAAATGAAGTGAAACAGCCCGGGCGTAGCCCCAATTTCCTAGCTGATCTTGCCAACTTCCGTCACCAGCCGGCCCAACATCGCGTCTTGTGTTTTGATCATGTTCGCGTTGGCCTCCAGCTCGCGCTGGGCAGCCATCAGCTGCGTCAGTTCCAGTGTCGGGTCCACGTTCGCCTGCTCCAGGCTGTTGCTCAGCACCCGACCCGGCGCTTTTCCGTTACCCAATTGCATCAACCCCGCCACCGCCGGATGGCTGAACAACGTCATCCCTTCCTTGTGCAGGCTGTTGGTGTCGTCCACCTGTTTGACAGCCAGCCGTGCCACCACCGACCCACCCTGCACGATCGCCCCCGTCGTATCCACCGAAGGCACAATCCTCGGGTCCAACTGGATCGGCTTCAGTTCCACATCCAACACCGGGTTGCCATCAACAGTGACGAGCTTGCCTTCCTGATTCATCTGAAACTGGCCATTACGCGTCAACCGCGTCTGGCCGTTCTGCCGCACTGCGAAAAATCCGTTGCCATCAATCGCCAGATCCAGCGGATTCGGCGTCTTTTCCATGCCCCCGGTCGAGTTATCAAACCGTGTCGGCATCAACAGCGTGCCGCCGCCAATCCGCTCCAGCATCGCGTTGGAGGCAGTCGGCCCCAGGCCACGTTCCGCAGCGGCCGTCCTGCGTTCCATCGTCGCCGCCAGATCGCGCTTAAAGCCGACAGTGGACGAGTTCGCCAGATTGTTGGCGATCGTGTTCATCCTGTGAGTGCTCGTCATCACGCCCGTTGCCGATCGGTACATGCCGTAAATCATCGAGACACCCCTTTCATCAACATGCGCAATTTCTGCGCCTGGTCAGGCGGAAACGGATCGATGCCGTGCGGCTTCGGCGTGCCAAAGCGGTCGCGATACCACCGGATCAGTCGTTGTAGGGGTCGAGTCACCATGACACCCCACATATGGCAATCCGCGTGCCAAACGCGCCGGGCTCCGCTTACTTCGCCGAATCCCGCAGCCGGGCCAACAACGCTGCGTCCTTCGCCGCAGCCCGGCTCGTCAGCGTCACCCGCACCCGCCCCTCAATCAGTTCCAGCCCCGTCACCTCCGCAGCCACGGACCGCCGACCGTCGATCGGCAGCAGTACCACCGGCTCGCTGGCCCTCCCCCCTCCCACGCCCCCCCCGCCCAATGAGGCCTGGGCAATGGCAATTCCGCAGGCCACGGCCGCCTCATCGTTAAAGAAGCCCTTGCTCGTCAGCGTGGCCTTCGCCCCATACCGTCGCCGCGCATCCGCCAAGACCGGCGCTAGCCGACCCACCGTCAGGGCGTCCGGCAACGGCAGCGGCAAGAGACCCAATCGTGGCACCCCGGCCGCGATCCGTAACTCACCCGGAGCCAAAGTTGCCGTCATGGTCAAACTAGCCGTGAGCCAGTCCGCCTTGATCGGTCGTGCGGCGAAAGTCATAGACCCCGGCTGAATCCGAACCGCCAGCCCCTTGAACCCCGCCGTTTCCGCTAACCGCTGCTCCGCCCCTGATTCGCTAAGCCACCTGAACAGCAGACTGTTGATCTGCTCCGCCGTCAGATCCAGCACAAAAGGCCCGGGTGATGACTCATGTCGGTTCCGCGCCGCCAGACACGCCGCCGCCCAGTTGCGAAGGTTCACGAACTGATCCTCCGCAGCCGAAGCCGCAGGGTCAGACAGATTCGTGATCGCACCCTGATACCAGCGGGGACTTTGCCGCGCGCCCACGACCAGAACCAGCACAATGACAACCAGCAACAAGACAACAAATGCCAGCCGGCGCACCCACTTCCCGCAGAACCACTTGTTCTTCATAGCTGAATAATCAGGTGGCAATGATCGCAACAAAGATTCCGCCAAAGGGGGACGGCGTCGACGCAGAATCGCACGATTTTGCGCCGCCGACATATGTACCGCTGGTAGATTATCGGACGTGAGCCTCGTTTCTGCCCAAACTCAGAACTATCTTCGCGAAGCCCGGCGAATCCGAGCCCGCAGGGGCAGCACGGTGGCACAAAGGCAGCATGCTCTTGCCAATTTGAATCGGGGCGTCTCGTGGAGCCCGGCACCCAGCTGCCAGACGCAATCCACGCCCGTGAAGGCCGTGGTTTCCAAGGTCATTGTCCGGCAGGCCGTTGGTTCGTCCTTCGAGTCTGAAGTCGCCATCTCACTCACTTCCGGTCTGCTGACTTACGGCGACCGCCAACGCCTGATCGCCCGCGCCGAAGCTTTCGGCCTGAACCGCTTTGAAGCCAACCTCGCTATTGCCACCGTTTTGCATCGCCAGCCCAAGCACCTTCGCAGCGGCCTAGAAGCCGAATTGCCTGTTACGCGCAGCATTGGCAAATGGTTGACGGCGGCCCTTATTGCCCAAGGCGTGGCCGCAGCCTTGATCCTGTTCAAAATCGGAATCCTCTAAGGCCTTAGACGGCCCTAGACGCGGGCCCGGCGGCTATACAGCCACCACTCCAGCATCAAGATCGGTAGTGCCCCCAGCGCCACCAGATACCACCACAAGTCCAGCCGTGTTTTGCTTTGGCCAGCCTTGACCGCCGTCTGCCCGCCAGAACCCGGCAAGCTGGCTGCAGGATTGATGTCGGACTCCTGCTCGTCAAGCATGCTCACTGCGAACTGCTCGAACCCCGGCACCGGCGGCGTCAGTTGATACAAGCCAACATAGTTGAGTCGCGGCAGCGGTACATCGCCCGTCGGCGGAACAGCGACACTCACCGACGTATGGTCCGGCAGCGCCAGCTTGAGCTCCTTCGGTCGGCTGGCCATGCGCTGCACCACCAGATCCGGCAATCTTGGGGCCGAACCGGGCGCCAGCGATTCCGGCACCTCCAGATTCGCCTGCGCCGACAAGTACCTCACCGCCAGCGCCAAAAACGCTGGCCAACTGGACTCTGTCACCCACGTGCTGGCCACCGGGTCAAATGCGATCACCAAGTGCAGCCGGTGCGGTTGACGTTCCAGAAAAATCAACGGCCCGTCCGGCCCTTCCGCCAATACTTCCGTGTGGACCGTCGTCTTCACCACCAGAGAATCCTGCAAAACAATCCGTCCGAGCGACAAATCCCGCAGCAACGGGTGTTCGCGTTGCCAGTCAATGAACTTGACCGCGCCGGGATGTGTCAGCAGCGCGCCCGACTTCTCTTCACCCTTGGTCGTCAGCCCCGGCGGAATCGTATTGAAGTACACAAAATTTCCGGCCGAGGGCAGCTTGTCGGCGGTCGGCCGGAAATTGTCGAACAGAATCAGGTCATAACCAGCCCCCGCCCCCATCGGCGGGTTGGCCAGATAGGTCTCCGTGTCCATCTTGTCGCGCTTCGCGATGCCCGTGCCGAGACTGGTCATCGCCCGCTCCAAGGCTGCATTGTGGCCGTCTGTCACCAGCAGCACCGATAGCGGACGGGGCGGCGGAATCAGCAGCGCCACGGCGTTATCAGCCGGTAGCACGTCATCAAAAGCGCCGATCAGCCTCAGGTCCAGCGTGGCCGCCTGAGCCAGATCCAGACTGAATGCCTGCGAATCCACCGCCTTGTTGCCCGCGTCCATCCACGTCTGCCGCTGCACCGCATCCCAACGGCTGGGTGGAATGGTGACAGACGTTGTCCGGGCGGGCCTGCCGTCCACCAACAGCTGCAGGTCGGCCGTCGCCGGCGATGGTCCGGCGTTGATGAGCCGGGCGAATACCTGCACCTCCGTCGGGTTGTCATAATTCCGCCGCCCCGCAGCCGCGACAATGCCCAGATTGGCCGACGTCGCCTTGCCGATCTGCTGGTATTTCACGTCCGCAGAAATCGACGCCTCCGCGATATCGGCCGCTCGGCCGTCGGTAAAGACCCACACTTCCGGCCGCTGCTGGGCACGGAGCTGCTCGGGAATGAAGGCCGACTGCGCCTCGGCCAGATCGAATGCGTTCTTAATGCGCGTGGGGCAATCTGTCGGCCGGATCGTATCGATGGCGTACCGCAGCAGGTTCGGGTCGGTGGTCATCGGCTGGACGATCTGGGCCGTGGAATCGAAGGCGATCACCATGCCACGAGCGCCGCGCGAAAGCTGATTCACAATCTCTAGTGCCCGCGCCTTCGCTTCATCCAGCCGCGTCTTTCCCCCTTTGGTCCCGTCTTGGGCGTTCATGCTCGCCGAGTGATCGATTAGCAGAAGCACGGTCTTACCGGGCCGGTTGTCCGACAACACCCCCGGCCGCCCCAACGCCAGCAGTAATGCGATCAGCACCAGAAGTTGCAAGAAAAGCAGCAGGTTTCGCCGCAACTTCTGAAACGGAGCGTTGACCTCAAGATCCTGCACCGCCTTCTTCCACAGCAGCGTCGAGGCGACCTTGGCCGGCCTGCGACGCAGCCGCAGGAAGTAAAGCAAAAAAAGCAGAGGCAACGTGACGGCCGCGGCGATCCCAGCCGCCACCGGCGAAAGGAAAGTGGGCCAGTTCATCCGACAAGCCCCCGCTGACGAAGATAGGTCAAAACGAGTGCATCGGCGGGTGTCGAGGTGTTGGCCAGCAGGTAGTTTCCGCCGCGACGGTTCACATAGTTCTTGACGTGCTGGCAGTAGGCGCTAAGCGTCGACTTGTACCGCACGATCAAAGGAGCGGTGATGGACACTTCCGCCTCGTCCCCATCTTCCATGTCTACCAGGCGAAAATCGCCCGCCAGCGTCGGTTCAAACTCCTGCGGGCACAGCGTCTGGATCGCGAAAAGGTCGTACCGTCCCGTGCCGACGTACGACAGTGACTTCTCGACCCCCTCCTTGTGCAGAAAATCCGACAGGACGATACAGACACCCTTCAACCTGTTCTGCAGGGCAAACTGCCGCGTCGCGGCCGCGAATGAGCCGCCGCCGGACGGCTTCAAGTCATTGAGGAACCCGAACGCCTGTGTCAGCCGCCGACGCCCGCGCATCGCGCCCGTGGAAGTAATGCCTTTGTCTGTGACCGCCGCGATCGTCAGACGGTTCTGATTGCCCAGCGCGATATACGACAAAGCCGCCGCCAGTTGCCGGGCATACGCGAACTTTTGCGGCTCGCCATAGTCCATGCTGGCCGAGGCATCGACGATGATGTACAGCGAGAGGTCTTCCTCTTCGAGAAACAGTTTTAAGAACAACTTGTCGAGCCGGGCGTAGATGTTCCAGTCAATGAATCGCAGGTCATCGCCAGTCGTGTAGTTGCGATAATCCGCAAACTCCACCGACTGCCCGCGCCGCTTGCTGCGTCGTTCGCCCTTCAACTTCCCGGCCAGCATCTTCCGGGAGACAAAGTCCAGACGATCCAGCCGCGCCATGAACTGCGGGTCTAGCAGGGACGTGGGCGAAGATGTCGGGTTTGCTGCCACTGGGGTCTTTACTTCGTCATCACATCAATGGTGCCATCGTGGTCGCCGGAGTTGATCTTCTTCGCCACCTCATACGCCTGCGCCCGCGACCTGCACAAAATCTCGAACTTGAGCTTCTTGTCCTTGCCGTTCCACACGGCATAAACGCCCCCCAGTGCCATCACGACCCGCACCCTTCCCAAATTTTTCGGTATCTCGTAAATCGCCATCGCTCTAATCCACCTTCTCCGGGAGCTTTTCCAAGATCGATTCCAGAATCCGGTCGGTCGAGACACCCTCGGCCTCGGCTTCGAAGTTCGGCAACAGCCGGTGCCGCATGGCCGGGGCTGCCACATCGCGAATGTCCTTCAGGCTCACGTGATAGCGGCCATCCAGCAACGCCCGAACCTTACTGGCCAGAATGATGGTCTGGGCCGCACGCGGGCTGGCACCGATGCGAAGGTACTTCTCTGTCAGTCCTGTCGCGTACACGCCGCCGGGGTGTGTCGCCAGCACCATCCGGACCGCGAAGTCCTGCACCACCGGCGCGATGATCACCCGTCGCACCAGATTCTGATGGGCAATAATCCTCGGCCCGTCGAGTACCGGCGAAATCGTCTGGGCCTTCCCGGTAGTCGTCCGGTTCAATATCTCGTGCAGTTCTTCTCGCCCTGAATACCCCACCACCAGTTTGAAGAAAAAGCGGTCCAACTGAGCCTCGGGCAGAGGGTAGGTCCCCTCCTGTTCAAGCGGGTTTTGCGTTGCCATGACGAAAAACGGCGGTCCCAGCGGCCGCACCGACCCGCCAGCCGTCACCTGCCGCTCCTGCATGGCTTCCAGCATGGCCGACTGTGTCTTGGGCGTGGCCCGGTTGATTTCGTCCGCCAACACAATCTGGGCAAAGATCGGCCCCTCAACAAATTTGAAGTTGCGCTTGCCGGTGTCATCCTCCATGATGACGTTCGTGCCGATCACGTCCGCGGGCATCAAATCGGGTGTGAACTGAATCCGGCTGAACTTCAAATCCAGCGCCTGCGACAAGGCCCGGATCAACGCCGTCTTGCCCAGTCCCGGCACGCCTTCCAGCAGCGCGTGCCCGCCGACAAACAGGCACGTCAGCACGCCATCGACAATGTCGGCGTGCCCGACAATGACCTTTCCGATCTCGTCCCGGGCGGCCTGAAAATCACGCCGAAACGAATCGGTATGGGCCTGAATCTCTGTGTTCTGTTCTACCGCGGAAACTTGTGACATATGTTGCACCTCTGGAGATGGGGCGAGCGTAACCTGATTTATGCCTGCCGTTTTCAGTTAAGAGTGATTGTTTGTCATGGCTGATCGCCCTTCATTCGTTCCTGCGCCCGACGTTTGGCCGCTGCCAGCCCCGACACAGCCGACTGATCTTCCATCGCCCCGGGATTATCCGACTTCGGCTTGGCCGCGCCTGCCTTGTCGCCGCCGCTGGCTGCCCCACCGGCCCACGCCCCGATATCCGCCGGAGTGGTCCCCTCAGCCGCTTCAAATCGTGCCTTGGCCGTCCCTGCCCCGGTCGTGGCGGCCGGCGGCTGCACCGTGCCTAAGGCAGGTCCCTGCGACACACTGCCACCGCGGCCCCGGACGGTTCGCAGCGTTGCGACCGCCTGATCCGACTGGGCCTGCTCCAGCTGCGGCACCGTCGCCGTATACGACCGCACAAACGCCCCCACCTTCGCCAGCATCCGCCCCGGCGTCTGTGCATCCCAAGCCAGCCGCCGACACGCGATGTCCAGCAGCAACAGTGCGAGCAGCAACGGAAAGAGCGAATCGGCAATCGGCAGCGGGCTGGACACATCCGGCAGTAGCGTGCGGTCGAAGAATCGTGCCGCGTGTACGGGCACTTCATACGGCGTCATCACTTTGCCGCCGGTCCGGTCGGCAATGGTCTGCAACCGCGTCATGTTCGACTTGGTATCTCGAAACTCGGCCGAGCTGTTAACACTCAAGCCCGCCACCGCCGGTCGCCCACCACCCGGCCCACTCACCGAGACGATGTAGTTCCCCGGCGACCCCGTATCCATCGTCGCCTCGTACACGCCCGGCGCCGTCTGACTCAACCGCACCGCGTGCGGCCGTCCGTCCGGCCCGATCGCCGTCGCACTCAGCGCCAGCCCCGAGTTGAACGCCTGATTCGCATCCAGAGCCTCGACCACGATCTTCGCCCGGTCCCCCTGAGGGTCGATGCGGATGTCCATATCCGTGCTGGTGGCTGGCCAGGCCAGCGACCGGACCAGTTGCGCCCAGAACTTACTGAAACCGCTCGACAACACCCAGTTGCTTCCCCACTTGTTCCTCGCATCGCTTGTGTAACAGGCCGACCGACCCAGTCCGGCCTGCCAGATCGCCAGAAGTGGGTCATTGCTGTTGCCGATGCTCAGGGGCATGTCGACCAGCCCATCTTTCCGCAGGCTCGTCAGTACATACCCCGTCAAGGCACCCGGCGCGGCCACACCCTTCAGTGCCTCATCAAATGTCGGCGACTGCTTGACCGCAAAGCCCTTGGGCTCTTCCTGAATCAAACTCCGCCGCACGACTGTCGCTTCCTTGATGAAAATCTGTGGCAACTGGTTCGGGTTGGAATCGATCGGCCCATACGACTTCCCACCCAGCGACTCCGCCATTTTCCGCATCGTCGGCGGCAGGTTTCGATCCGACCGGTCATGCGGATACACCGAAACCGTTGAAAGAGTGACCTTCGCCGCACGACACGCCGCCATCAGGTCTTCGCTCGGTCCGGCCGGGTCACCGTCTGAAATGACGATGATGTGCTTCTGTCTTGCGTTGGAATCCTTCAAGCCCGGGTGCCCCGCCCGCCCATTCAATGCCGCCTCCAACATGTCCTGGAACGACGGCATGTCGCCCAGCTTCATGTTCTTCACTGCCGAAATTGCGGCCGATCCGTCCGCCCGCTGGGCAAGCGGAAAATCCCACTGCGAACCGCCGGAACGGTAGTCGTAACTCAGGATGCCGATGTCGTCGCGCTCGCCGATCGCTTCAATCGCCTTAATGCCGCACTGCTCGCCCCAATAATTTCCGTCAGGCATTTCGCACGAGTGCATCGCGAGCACCAATGCGCCCTTGGGAATCTCGCGTCGGGCGGGCACTTCCATTTCCAGCGGTAGCACTTTTTCCAGCTCCGAACCCTGCCACCCACCGGCCCCGAAGGCATCCTCCCCGCCGACCACCAGCAGTCCGCCACCCAGATCATGCACGTAACTGGCCAACGCCCGATCCTGCGCGGCATCCAGCCCACCGCTGCCGCGCGGCACGTTGGCAAGAATGATGCAGTCATACGCCTGCAGTCGTAGGGCTTCCGATGGCAACTTGTCCGGCGTAATGCGATTCACGCCGGGAATCACGATCCGCTCATGCGCCAGGGCGTTCACCAGGAACTGCGCCCCATCGTTGGGCACATTATCCACCAGCAAGACGCTGCTTCCGCCCTGCAATACCGTGAAGGCCGTCGCCGATCCCGCGGCCAGCATCGCGGGGCTGACCGCTCCGGGCCTGACAGGCGTAGCCGCCCCCGATGTAAACGGCTCGAACTGGGCCTTGAACTCGTGCACGCCGGCCGCTGCCATCGGTGCCACGACGAAACGTTCCACGTTCAAACCCGGCTGCAGCGTCACATCCCGCTGTGCCATGATGTTTCCTTCGTGCAGCAGCGTCAGTCGCCCGCGCCGGTTCGCCTCAACACCGGCCCGCATCATCACTTCCACCCCGAACGGTTCGCCCGTTTTGCGATACAGCGGCGCGTTCAGCCGCTCCAAGACCACACCCGTCGTGTTGCTGTACTCCAGCGGAATCACATCAATCGGCACCTTCTGCGCGGCCGCCAGATCCATCGCCGCTTCCAGATCGCCCGCGTTCTCGTTGCCGTCACTGATCAACACGAGCCGCCGACGGGAATCGCTGGAAAATGTCGCCAGCCCCAGCTGAATCGCCTGGGCGATGTCAGTCCCGTTGCCGGGGTCTTTTGCGCTAGGGGGCGAGGTATAGAGTGTCGTGCCCGGGATCGCATCGATCTGAGCGTTAGACGCGAACGACACAACGCCGATCCGGTCGTCGGCAGGCTTGGCAGTCGCCAGTTGCTCGATATACGTCTGCAACGCCGTCGGCAGCGACGCGCCGGGGAATTTGTCCACTTGCGAAGTGGATCGCGAAACATCCTTCAGCACGATCACTTCCACTGTCTTACTAGGCCGCGTCACCCGGACGCCTGCGATCATCAACACGATGAGCAGCAGACACAAACACCGCAGCCCGACCGCCGTCCACTTCCGCAGCGGCCCCAAACCCTGCATGGACCCGGCCGCCAGCCACACCACGACCGCGCACAGCGCGATCCACAGCCCCAGCACATAGGCCGCAGGCATGTACTCAAAGGAGATGAAAGCTAAGGAGAGTGACGTCACGCGAGTAGGTTGATTGTGCCTTGCAAAAGGGTGTCGCTGTCAACACTAATCTGCTCAGGGCGAAAAAGATTGAATGCGATTATTTCCGGAATCCAGCACAAAAAGATCCCCGCGCCCGTCACAGGCCGCGGCCCAAGGGTAGGCAAACTCGCCGGGCTCGTGCCCGGCATGCCCCAGCGTCCGAAGGTTCTTCCCGGTTGCCGCATCGATCACCTGGACGCGATTATTGCCGAACTCTGTAATCACCAGATTTCCCGCCGGGTTGAATGTCAGGCCATAGGGAAATCGAAACTCACCCGGCCCATCACCCGACCCCCCAAAAACGCGCACGACCACTCCTTCCAGCGTCAGCACTTGAACCCGATGATTGCAGGAATCGGCCACGTACAGCAGGCCATCTCGAATCGCGATCGACTGCGGACGAATGAACTGCCCCGCCGCACTGCCGGCGCTTCCGATCGTCCGCACGACCCGGCCGGTTGCATCGAACACCTGAATCCGGTCGTTGTCGCCGTATTCCGAAACATAACACAACCCGGCAGCGTCAAACGCGATGTCAGTCGGGTAAATGAATTCCCCCGTACCCGTCCCGCGCGAGCCAAACCGCCGGACTTCTGCTCCCGTCGGCGTATAGACAATGACGCGATGATAATGCGTGTCAGCCACGTACAGGTTGCCGTCTGGCCCCAGTGATGCCCCTACGGGTTTGCCCGCCTCAAACTCCGGCATCCGCCATGCGGCAAGACACTTGCCCGCCTTCGTCAAATGCTGAATCCGGGCCATACGGTCGACGACGAAGAGGGTGTCGTCCGACGCCGAGTACTCAATCACTCGCGGGTAAACCACCTGACCCGGTCCGGCACCAGTCTCCAGAAAAACAGAACTCGGTTCGTCAGACGGTCGGCAACCGATGACGCCGAATGCACTCCCAAACACCGTGCCGAACAACAGAAAATGTCGGACGACCTTCCGGGGTGGCAGCATGACAACTCAAGTCCAGTCTCGCAGAAACGAAGTGTGCCAAAGTCCTCAGGCTCTGCGAGGCAATGAAAGCTGACGGCAAATGTCGGCCGTGGCGTGACTCTTGTTCAACGTGTAAAAGTGCAGACCGCTTGCACCCGCATCAATGAGCCCCTGACACTGCGCGCGGGCATGTTCCACACCAGCCTTGGCCACTGCTGCAGCGTCTGTTTCAATGCTCTCCAACTTCACCAGCAGCGACTGCGGAATCTTCGCGCCGCACATGGTTACAAATCGCTTAATCTGGGCGACGTTCGTAATCGGCATGATCCCCGCAACGACCGGTACGTTGATGCCCATCGTCATCGCCTGATCCCGCCAGCGGAAGAAATCGTCGTTGTCGAAAAACAACTGCGTCACGACAAACTGCGCTCCGGCATCGACCTTCTGCCTAAGATGCTCAAGATCGCGCGTCCGGTTCAAACAGGTCGGGTGGCCTTCAGGGTAGCCCGCCACGCCAACCGCAAACTTTCCATGACCCGCGATGTAAGCCACCAGTTCATTGGCATTGGCAAACCCGCCCGGCGTCGGCGTAAACGTCGCAGCCCCAGCCGGTGGATCACCACGCAATGCCAGAATGCTTTCCACCCCACCTGCCGCGAGTTCCGCCAAAACACTCCCGATTTCATCCCGAGTGTGCCCAACACACGTCAGGTGCGCCAGGGAATTGATGCCGATCTCCGTCTGAATCTTTCCAGCCAACTGCACCGTTTTGGCGCGCGTACTGCCCCCGGCACCATACGTCACCGATACGTAACTCGGCTGGAGCGGCTTTAGTTCCTCAATCGTGCGATACAGCGACGCAAACCCCTCATCCGTCTTCGGCGGAAAGAACTCAAAGCTCAGGGTCGGACTTTTTTCCTGCAACAGTCGGTCAACGCGCATGAAGCCAGTGCCTTTTTGGAGGAAGAATAAAAAAACAAAGGGGCGTCACGAATCGCTCCGTGACGCCCCAAAGAATAGCACTGCTTACCCGTCCCTGCGACTCACCGGCAGCCTAGGCCGCCGTCTACGCCGCAGGATTCAGGTTAGAAGGTGAAGTAACCCGAGATCGCGACCGACAACTGGTTGTTGTTGTCACCGAAGATCGCGTCCTGCGAGTAGTCATAACGCAGTTCCGGGCGGATCTTCAGGTTCGAACCGACATCATCAGTCGGGAACGGGGTGATTGTCACACCGAGGGTGGCATCATAGACGTTCGTGCCCGCTCCATCGGCCGTGACCAGACCACGGGTGCCCTGGCTGTCATTGAAGTATTCAAGACGACCATTGATGTCGAACATGTTGCTGACAGTCCAAGTCGCGTAACCGGCGCCACCGAACCACAGACCTTCGTTGGCACCTTCAACGCCACCCTTGCTGCTGTCCCAACCCAAGTCACCTTCCAAGGCGACCTTCCACTGATCGCTCAGCTTCTGGGTATAAACGACGTCGGCCAAATAGCGGTAGGCTGCGCTGTTATCCGGCAGTTCCGGTCCGATGATGATCGTGGTCTTGACCGCGCTGTTACCACTGGCCGACTTCCAGTTGGCTTCGCCGAGAACGGAAATGCTGCCGTTCTTATCTTCCAATGCATCTGACCAGCCGCGGATGATACCGCCGCCAACAACCCATTCGCTGCTCAGGTTGTAAAGGGCAAGGGCACCCGTGTGGGTCAGAGGAATGGCGTAATTGAACAGGAATCCACGGCTGTAGAACGGCGTCTTGGTGCTGTCGATGGTTTCCACGCCACACGGGGTGACAAACTTACCGAGACGGACAAGCAAGCCGTTGCCAACCGGGACGGCTAGGTCGACGTATGCGTTCACCGGATCAAACTCGTTATCGCCATAGGCATGCTGTGAATCGAACAGGCCGGTACCGTGAATCAAAGTGGCATCTGAACCGAAGGTGCCTTCAACCTTGAAGCCGACGTCAAACTTGTTCTTGGTGCTGTCAACCACGCGCTCAATGGCGAGGTCTAAGGCGTTGAATGTCGGGTCTTGGTTGTTTGCATCAAAGGATCGGCCAGCCTGACCCTTCGTGTCGCCATGGTCGGCGTAGAAGGTCACACCCATCTCCGCGTATCCGTAGATGTTGATGCCAGCTTCATCCAGGCTCTTGCCCAGACCAGCCGAGTCAAGCAACTTCATCAGCGGGCGACGGGGTGCGGCCGCATCAAAGTACACGGGGGCATTCGACACCGGGGCGGTCAGCGAAAGCTGTTCGGCAGTGGTGCCGACGTCAGCCTTGGCCGCGGAAACAACGGCCAACGCGGCCGCAGCAGTCCAAACCGCCATGATCTTCCCATTCTTCATACAAGGCTCCTTCCCCGTTTTGGGGAGATTGAAAGTCCACGGAACGCGATAAACAATTTTCCGACAACACTCAAACACTTCGACGACTCTGATCCTGCCTCTATCGGCAAGACCCATCCTTACCATCCATTCGGGCGTCACATCGGGCCTAGACCGCCCAGAGTGCCGACCGGTTGGGCGGAAGAATATGGATAGCATGCCAGTGATGTCAAATCCCACCACAAGACCCTAAGTCATTGTTGGTGCGGCTCTTGTTATCGGACCGGCCTTCCCGCCCCTTGACAACCTTTACGCAGTGCTAACAACCACCGCTCACCCAAGGCCCCTAAGATAAATTTTCAAGGCCCCGCACGATGAGCACCACCACCAGCAAAATGTGGCAACTTCCTCTCCCTCGCGTCTTTCAGCAGCTCTCAGACGTCGAGCTGCGCCTCCGCATCGCATCCGCAAAGGAAGCCCTCGGTGACCGCGTCGCCATTCTCGGCCATCACTACCAACAAGATGCCGTCATCGACTTCGCCGATTTCACCGGCGACAGCTTCGAACTCAGCCGACGTGCCGCGGACCAAAAAAACGCCCAATTCGTCGTGTTCTGTGGCGTTCACTTCATGGCGGAAAGCGCCGACATCCTGACCGATCCAACCGTCCGCGTAATCCTGCCAAACCTTGGCGCTGGCTGCTCCATGGCGGACATGGCCAACATCGACCAGACGATGGAGGCATGGGAACAACTTCAGGCCGCCTGTCCCGGTCAGACTCTCGTCCCCATCACTTACATGAACTCGTCGGCGGCGATCAAAGCGTTCGTCGGTGAACACCATGGTGCCGTCTGCACCAGCAGCAACTGCCGGAATGTTCTGGAGTGGGCCTTGGCTGGCGGTGCAGTACCGGGACACATGCCGGGGAAAAAAGTTAAAATTCTCTTCTTCCCCGACCAACACCTCGGCCGCAACACCGCCTTCGCCATGGGCTTCCCATTAGAAAACATGGTCGTCTGGGACCCCCGCCAGGCCAACGGTGGCAACACCCCGGAGGCTTTGGACGCCGCCGATTTTGTCCTCTGGAAAGGCCAATGCTCTGTGCATGCCCTGTTCCGCCCCGAACACGTCGACGAAGCCCGCGCCAAACACCCCGCTGTCAAGGTGATCGTCCACCCCGAATGCAAGTGGGAGGTCGTCCAGAAAGCCGACATGGCTGGCAGCACGGCCTACATCGTTGATCAGGTACGCAAAGCCGCTCCGGGCACCACATGGGCCATCGGTACGGAAGTCCACCTCGTCAACCGCCTCGCCTCCCAGCACCCTGATCAGTCAATCTTCGTCCTCAGCGAGTGTCAATGCCTTTGCACCACCATGTTTCGCATCGACCTTCCCCACCTCTGCTGGGCGCTCGAAAGTCTCGCCGAAGGTACGGTCGTCAATGAAATCAGAGTCGACGACCAAACACGCAAATGGAGTCTGGTCGCTCTGAACCGCATGTTGTCCATCAAGGGAACCGGCAGCCCGGTGGGCAAACAAGTCTGGGCCGACCGCGACGCCGCCAAGGCCGGCATCGTTGATTGAGAAGCCATAGAAAAACAGCCAAAACCGCTGATGCATGCGGCCAATGTTCGAGGTTATCGGTCGGCACCGGTGCCCGATAAGCCATTATCACTGGCCAATGCCCATGGGAATCGTAAATCCGGGGTATGGCCGCAATCACACTACCCCCGGGCGAACGTCCCTACGCCTTCGCCGAAAAGACATCCGTCAACCGCCGGATCGCCACAGCACTTCTGCTCGGCACCGTCGGCGTCTTCGGGATTAGTGCTTTCCGCCAGCAGATTGAAGTCAAAGAGGTCGATGACGAACTCGCCATGGCCCAGCCAGCCGAGGGCTTCACCCGCCTAGTGGCCTCTTACACAGACGACGTAGTTGCTACGGAACGAGTGACGGCAGTGCCCGCTGCGCCAGCCGTGCAATCGGGCCAGGCTGCCATTGCCGGCGTCGACCACTAGCCCCCTCAGGAAAGAGACCCGGACCCATGGCATACCTGCCCAAACCTCCAAAAAGCGTGCTTTCACCGCCGGGTATTCCTGCGTTACGCTTTCGCCGTATGCCGCAGCGCAAGCCACTGGTCGAGGGGCAGGACTACACGCTCAATGAGCGCGGGCAGTTCGTCTTCACCCGTGAGTTCCTGGCCCGCCGTGGCCACTGTTGCGAAACGGCCTGCACCAATTGCCCGTACGGCAATTCTCCGACAGACCGCCAGGCCAACGCGGAAGACGCCAACGCCCGTGCTGACGGCAAATCGCCCCCCTCGGACGCACGGGTCGCCTGACCGCTCCGGCGGCACAATTCAGAAATATGGCTGGCTGGAAAGGGTTCGGTGACATACGTTCCCCGGTTTTGTCATCTTGACGCAGGTCCACTAACCCCCCTTTCCGGCTAGGCCAGAACCCCTCTTGAAGCGATACAAGATCTTCCTCGACCTGATCATGGGTGCCCTCATCCCGGTACTTGTGCTCAAGTACGGCACCAAGCCGCTGGGTGAAATTCCGGCTTATGTCATCGCTGGCCTGATCCCCGCTGTTTACGTACTGGGGGACCTGCTTTTCTATTCCCGCAAGGTCAACGTAGTCACCACCTATATCGCTCTCGGGGCCATCTCTTCGGCCGCCTTGGTCTTCTGGTACGTCGACGGCTGGAAGTATGCCATCAAGGACTCCTTCGGCTCTCTCTTGGGTGTGACCATGTTCGGCGGCAGCCTCTTGTTCCGTAAGCCGCTGTTCCAGTTTTTTCTATTGCAGGTTGCCGAGTTCGAACCGCCTGAAGTGCTGGTCAAACTTCGACGGCTATTCGATGAACCGTCGGTCTATTCCGCGCTGGCGATGGCGACCGTCGTCCAGATGAGCGAATGCCTTCTGGCCGGAACCATCAACTTCATCCTCAACCTGAACCGCGTCACCAGCCAGTTCCCCTCAGAGGCATTCAACAACGAAAAGGCCGGTGTCGACGCCATCACACGGATCCTTTTCCCCATCCTCAGCCTCGGCGGTTTTGTTGTGGGCTATCTTCTGGTCACCCGACGCGCTGCCCGACTCGCGCCCAACGCCGACCCGAACGACATCCTCTCCATCCTCGACAATTACGCACTGGCTCCGGGCGGCGCTGACCTCAATAAAACTGGGACGGCCCCTGCCACCGCCGAAGCCGCCCCGTAAAGGGTCTCAGCTCCTGTAAAAACAAGCGGCCCGGCGGAACAATCCGCCGGGCCGCTTTGTTGAATCAAGCTTGAATCGGGGATCGTTATGGATTGGGGGTGCTGGGCTTGGAGTCACCACCAAGCCGCTGGCGAATGAAGTCGGCACGTACAGCCCGTCGGGCATCTCCCTCAAGCTTTTTGTCGAGCATCTTCTGCAGGTGTGCTGGCTGGGTCAGCAAAAACAGTTCATTGATCGTCCGCACGTCGATTCCCTGGATCCGGCCAAGATTTGCCCCCATTCGCAAATGGGAAAGAAGAAACAGCGTCTCATCACTGGCAATCAACCGCGCCGAACGCAGCGTGCCCAGCGCCCGGTGCACCTTGTCATCGAGCGCCACCGACTTGTCCCGCTGCAACATCCGCCGGGCCTGCCGCTCGTACTCAATAATTCGCGGGATCACGCTATGGCAAAAATCATTGATCAAATCCGGCTCGCTCTTGCCCAGCGTGGTCTGATTGCTGATCTGGTAAAAGTCGCCCGTGGCTTCAGTCCCTTCCCCGTACAGCCCGCGCACAGCCAGTTTCAAATCCTTGGCCGCACGGAATACTTTTTCGATTTCCCCCGTCAACTTCAAGGCTGGCAGGTGCACCATCACGCTGACCCGGATCCCTGTCCCAACGTTTGTCGGGCACGCCGTCAGGTATCCAAACCGATGGTGGTACGCAAACTCCAGCCGGCTTTCCAACTGGTCGTCAATCTTTGAAATCTGCTCCCAAGCCTCTTCCAGTTGCAGCCCCGACCGCAGCACCTGAATCCTAAGGTGGTCTTCTTCATTGACCATGATGCTCACGGTTTCATCATGCGTCACCGCGACGCCCCGCGCACCTTCCGCCGCAGCGTGGGGGCGGCTGATCAAGTGCCGCTCCACCAGCAGGTCGCGATCAATTGGCAGAGCCTGCTCAAGGTCGACATACAACATCGGCTGAGCCACGCCCGAACTCAGGACCGTATCGCGAACATGGTTGCAGAGCTGCGACCGTTGCGGCCGCGAAATCTTCGACAAAAACGGATACCCCGACACGTTCCGAGCCAGCCGGATTCGTGAAGAGATGACCACCTCGCCCAGCGGCCCGCTGCCACGCAGCCACTCGCCCGCCGAGGTCGTCAAGTCAGACAGTTTGATGGGGGGTAGTGCACTCACAAATGGTTTTACCAATCAGCAAAAATGTCCAACAACTCGTAACAGACAGGCAATGAAAGCTACACGCCCCTCATCACTCGCCACGTTCGGCCTGACGAATCTTGTCCCGCAACTCCGCCGCACGTTCATAGTCTTCGTTCTCAACGGCGCGATCCAGTTCCTTCCGAAGCCTGCCCAAATCCCGCGAGGGCTTCTTCGCCACCTTCGCCTCACCACCCGCGGCCCCAGTACCTACCGCCCCCCCAACACCCCCAGTGCCCTCAGCCACCACCACCCCGCCCAGCCGTGCCGGCTTCTTGCCGACATGGTGCGTGGCCCCCTCATGTGCACGCTGCAACAATGGCGTCAGATCCTTCTCAAACAGGTCGTAATCATGCTGACACCCAAACAGCCCACCCTGGCGAAACTCAGCCCAGGTCATTCCGCACTGCTCGCAAACGGCCGTAGCGATCTGATTCTGAACCTGCTGCTGAACGAAGTTGCTGAGCAGCTCATTGATAGGTGTGTGCGGCTTGATCGCCAACTCCCCCAGCTTGGCCGCGCACTGCTCGCACAGATGCTTTTCAATCTTCTGACCCGACCGAATCTCGGTCTGGTGGATCTTTGCTTCACGGGAACAATTGTCACATTTCATCGCAGCACCTCCCATTTCTGCCAGCCACCACACCGGCCAGCCGCACACCGATGGTATTGATCGGCAGAAGGTGGGGTCAACCAACTAAATCCCCCACAACAGCTGCCCCCAGACCCGGATTCACGGCCGATAGACCGCGTAGTTGTCGTCCGTCTCGTGAACTTGCACACTTAGCAACCCAACACCTGTTGGTAGAACGCCCTTCACCACCAGCCGCCTGGCGAAGTGATAGGCGACATTTTCAGCACTGGGGTTGAGGTCAGCCATATCGGCCACCTCGTTCAAACTGCGGTTGTGCAGCGGCCGCAGGATCTTGTCGACCTCTGCCTCGAGTACATGAAAGTCCATCACGGTCCCCATGCCGTCCAGACCCCCTGCCCCGACCGTCACGCGCACCACCCAATTGTGCCCGTGTACCGGCTCAAACGTGCCGTCCGGCAGACGCAGGGTATGCGCAGCTGAGAACCGCCGGGTTGTGCAAATCTCAAATGCCATATCCCTTGTCTTTTCCATTCACGGTTGCGGGTCTCCAAAACTATCGCTCGTCACTGTATCCGTCATCAAAACGGGCTTGATTAACCCATCAGCTCCAAACTCCACGATATCAACCGCCACCCACCGCCGTCCGCTATACGGCCCCGGCCCCGTCTCGTTGTCGAACCGGTGATAAGCGATGTACCACCGCCCGCTTATCGGATTCCGAAAAAACGAATGGTGCCCCGGCCCCTTGTGGTGGTCATCACTCATCAAGATCGCACCTCGATAAGTGAACGGCCCCAACGGCGAAGTCCCGGTCGCATAATGCACCGAATAAGACGCGTCCCGCCATCGCCCGTGACTATAGGAAAGGTAGTAAATTCCCCCGCGTTCGTGCAAGAACGCCCCCTCCGTAAACTCTTTGGGCGTCTCGACTTTTACTTCCCGGGCAATGCTAACCATGTCGTCGTTCAACTCATAAACCCGCAGCCGCGCCCCCTGACTCCCACCCGCATACAGATACGCCTTCCCGTCCTTCGGATCGATAAAAACCATCGGGTCGATCGCCTCAAACACGTCCCGCTTCCCTGTGACCAAGGCCTTTCCCGAATCTAAAAACGGCCCGGCTGGCCCCTGACCCACGGCCACTCCAATCCGCGAAGGCGTCACCTCCTGATTCCCAACAGCGTAATAGAAGTAAAACCGACCGCCCTTCACGACCACTCCGGGTGCCCACGCACCATGATCCTTTCGCCCGTCATCCCCGATCCACGTCACATCGGCGAAATTCAGCACCGGCCCCGTCTTCTCCCAATGCACCAGATCCTTCGATGAAAACGCGTAAAAGAGCCGCTCACCTTTTGCCGCATACGTCGGATAGATCCAGACCGTATCCCCCACCACCATTGCATGAGGATCCGCCCCGGCAAAAAGCGGATTCCCTCCCACAGGCCGTACCGCCGGGCCAATGGCTGAAAGACCACTGACAAGCCAGCCAATCCCAGTGAGGACGACTCGAGCGATCCATGGCTGGGACAACAACTCTTGAGCTCCTTTACGTGTACCCCACCATCATACGCCACATCCATGGCTGGCTGAACCGTCAATGGCTGGCGCGGCATTCCCTAATGGCCATGGGATGAACTCTACAAAACCCCATTCACTTGGACGATGCATGTCCACGACATGTTGCGGGGTCCAGACCCAATTGTCTTCCGGTGAGTCCGGGCGTTTCACGTACCGGCCGTCGACGAGGTCGTGCTTCCATGCCAACCGCGAAAAGTTGAAACGCCACCCATCACCCGGCTCGGGCCCCCGCTTTACAGCTTCGGATACATGGTCTGTAAGCGCGGCAATCGGAAGGACGAGCTCCACCGTCCAGCCGCGATCCGTGTCGGATAGGCCCTTCAGCGTTCCAACAACAGAATCAGCCGCCTGTAGATCCGCCGGCGACCACTCCGTGTGTGCGGTACCGGGTTCTGAACAAGGACGGTCCAACTGAAGATCAAAGATCGTGCCCAGGGTCTTGACCTCGAAATCAGTGTCCTGGAAGACAGGTCATCACGATGCTCAAGAGTTCCCTACAGGTGCGGCTCCTGCACCTGGGCCGCGACGTAAAGGAAAATTACATCCCAAAGCATGCGCAGCATACCCGCAAAACAAGAACCCCCGGGACAGAAGTCCCGGGGGTCAGTGTAAAGAGCTGGCAGTAACCTACTTTCCCGCTGAAGCAGTATCATCGGCTCTGAAGGCTTAACGACCGTGTTCGGAATGGGAACGGGTGTGACCCTTCAGATATAGCCACCAGCAAAGGGTGACACGCCCTTATTCAGGGCATGTCACCGTAATGATCGGTGAATGATTATTGAGGTTCAATGATTCGCGAACAGAATACGCAATCAGTAGACCGGCCGTAAACCTTCGTTCACGCGTCTTGCTCAAAGCTTACAACTGCTGACGTCGAGCACTCCATTTTGGATAAAAATGGTGCGTCGGTGTTCAGTAAAAGTGGTCAAATATTCGACCGTTAGTACCGGTAACCTAAAGAGCTTTCACTCCGTACAGCTCCGGCCTATCAACCGGGTGGTCTACCCGGGGTCTCACGGGGCAAGCCCCATGGAATCCTTGTCTTGGCATAGGCTTCACCCTTAGATGCTTTCAGGGTTTATCCGTTCCCGACATAGCTACCCAGCCGTGCCCTTAGCAGGACAACTGGTACACCAGGGGTCAGTCCTTCCAAATCCTCTCGTACTATGGAAGAGGTGCCGTCAAGATTCCTACGCCCACAGCAGATAGGGACCGACCTGGCTCACGCCGGTCTGAACCCAGCTCGCGTACCGCTTTAATTGGCGAACAGCCAAACCCTTGGGACCGCCTTCAGCCCCAGGATGCGATGGGCCGACATCGAGGTGCCAAACCGCCTCGCCGCTATGGACGCTCGGAGGCGATCAGCCTGTTATCCCCAGCGTACCTTTTATCCGTTGAGCTATGGCCCTTCCACACAGAACCACAGGATCACTTAAGCCGACTTTCATCTCTGTTCGTGCCGTAGCACTCACAGTCAAGCGAGCTTCTACTTATGCGCTCGACGACCGATTGCCAACCGGTCTGAGCTCGCCTTTGCACTCCTCCGTTACTCTTTTGGAGGAGACCGCCCCAGTCAAACTAACCGCCTAACAGTGTTCCCTGCCCGGATTCACGGAACAGGGTGAGATGACGAATGCAAACAGAGTGGTATTTCACCGTTGGCTCCACCTGGGCCGAAACCCAGGAATCAACGCCTCCCACTTATCCTACGCAGTCCACAACCGGCATCACTATCAGGTTATAGTAAAGGTGCATGGGGTCTTTCCGTCTTGCTGCGGGTAGACGGTATCTTCACCGCCACTTCAATTTCACCGAGTC
The DNA here is from genome assembly GCA_038226785.1 of Tepidisphaerales bacterium. Taxonomy (GTDB): domain Bacteria; phylum Planctomycetota; class Phycisphaerae; order Tepidisphaerales; family Tepidisphaeraceae; genus JBBRQG01. The sequence goes on from JBBRQG010000006.1 coordinate 116,598, forward strand.
TGCGGTTGAGACAGCGCCCAAGTCGTTACGCCGTTCATGCGCGTCGGAACTTACCCGACAAGGAACTTCGCTACCTTAGGACCGTCATAGTTACGGCCGCCGTTTACCGGTGCTTCGGTCGCCAGCTTCAGGACGAATCCTTGACCGACTTCCTTAACATTCCGGCACCGAGCAGGCGTCATTCCGTATACATCCTCTTACGAGTTGGCACGGAACTGTGTTTTTGATAAACAGTCGCCCGGGCTGCTTTCTGTGCCCTCTCTTGCGAGTAGGGGCCTCTTCTCCCGAAGTTACGAGGCTAGATTGCCTAGTTCCTTAACCGCAGTTCTCTCGAGCGCCTGAGGATACTCTCCTCGCCTACCTGTGTCAGTTTTAGTACGGTTAACCGTGTCGTCACCTCTGCACTTTTCTTGGATCCTCCTCCACAGCCTTCAGCAACAAAACGGCCTCGATCTTGCGAAACCCCCACAACTAATCGGGGGCGCTGCCTTGGAAAACCACATGCAGAGGTTCAACCTTCACGGCTAGTGCAGGAATATTAACCTGCCGTCCATCGACTACGCCTTTCGGCCTCGCCTTAGGGACCGACTAACCCTGGGCGGATTTACCTTCCCCAGGAAACCTTAGGCTTTCGGCGTGCAGGATTTTCACCTGCATTATCGTTACTCATGCCGGCATTCTCACTTGTATGCGCTCCAGTGCTCCTTACGGTACACCTTCTCCGCGGCATACAACGCTCTTCTACCACTCTTTCGAGTTCGTAGCTTCGGTATCGTGCTTATTCCCGATCATTTACGGCGCTGCTGTACTCGACCAGTAAGCTATTACGCACTTTTTAAATGGTGGCTGCTTCTAAGCCAACATCCTGGCTGTCTCAGTACAACAACTTCCTAACGAACTAAGCTCGATTTGGGGACCTTAGCTGACGATCTGGGTTGTTTCCCTTTTGACCGCGAAGATTATCCCTCGCGGACTCACTCCAGAGATAAGCCTGCCAGTATTCGGAGTTTGATAGAGACGTGTAGGCGGGTAGCCCCACGTTCTCTTTCAGTAGCTCTACCCCTGACAGGTATTGGCTCCAGGCTGCCCCTACAGGCATTTCGAAGAGAACCAGATATCTCCCCGGTTGATTAGACTTTCACTCCTCCCCGCAGCTCATGCCAGAACTTTTCAACGTTCACGGCTTCAAGCCTCCCGTTCCTTTTACGGAACGTTCACTCTGGCCACGGGTAGATCACGGGGTTTCGGGCCGCATGCCCACGACTTAACGCGCATTTCGCACTCGCTTTCGCTACGGCTCCGGTGCTTTACACCTTAGCCTTGCCGTAAACATGCACTCGCCGGCCCATTATGCAAAAGGTACGCCGTCACACATTCCCTTGCGGGCATAGTGCTTCGACCGCTTGTAAGTGTATGGTTTCAGGTACTTTTAACTCAGCTAATAGCTGTACTTTTCACCTTTCAGTCGCCCTACTGCTTCACTATCGGTCATCAAGTAGTATTTAGCCTTGCCCGGTGGTCCGGGCAGCTTCGCACGGAGTTCCACGAGCTCCGTGCTACTCTGGTACACCTCTCAACGGGGGTCATGTCTTTTCGCTTACGCGGTTATCACGCTCTGTGACGGGCCTTTCCATGCCCTTCAGCTAAGACTGACTTTGTAACCCCTCAAGGTGCCCACAACCCCAGGGCGAACCCTGGTTTGGGCTATTCCGATTTCGCTCGCCGCTACTGACGGAATAAATGTCTTTCTCTTTTCCTGCAGGTACTTAGATGTTTCAGTTCCCTGCGTTCGCTCCATACCGTCTATACATTCAACGGCAGGTGACCGGCTGTTAACCGGCCGTGTTTCCACATTCAGAAATCTCCGAGTCAATGCTTGTTTGCCAGCTCGTCGGAGCATATCGCAGGCTACCACGTCTTTCATCGCCTCTTGATGCCAAGGCATCCACCATACACCCTTAGTAATTTGACCACATTTACTGATCACCGCCACACACCAGTCTCACAACAGTCCTAGGCGAACTGTTGCAAAAAAGGTTTCGTTTTGTCCGGGCTGGGACTCCACGACGGTACATATAACCAATAACGGACCATTCTCGCCAAAATAGGTGCTCGACGAATCCTACCCCGACAGAAAGACCATCGCTGATACATTCAAGGGTAGGACTCGCGAATTCATCGTTACTTCCAATGAATCTTGAACCTCATCATTCACTTTTCAAAGACCAGCCAGACTTCTCCGGCTCACCATCCTGCTGCACACCCTTTCAGGTCTGCAACCGACTGGCGGGTCGCCAAGCATACCGGGCAACCGGCGGCTGTCAAGGCGTTACAATCTGCCTTGTCTGCCCAGATTCAGCCTTTCGGCTCAATCTGACCCTCATCACCTCTCGGCGATGCGGGAGGAAGACTGTAACAAACCCTCTGTGGCCTGCAAGTCTTAGCACCACCCTAACTTGACCTGTTTGAGCCCTTCCGAACGCGCAAGTCACTTGCAGGCATGAAGTTGACGCCTTTGGGGACGCCCTCAGATTTTTCTGCGCATTTCCCGCAACCACCCCCGCAATCCCCCTTACCAGCACTGCGACGGCCACTTCTCAGCAAAAAAACCCCCGCCAAGACCACGGCCACAACCACCATTAGTATTTGCAACTCATTGGGAATCATGGACTTACCGCCTTCCTACCAGCCAAAGTGTCTTAGCCCCTGATAGCAGACCAGTGCCGCCACATAGGCCACCCCATTCATGTACAGCGTCATGGCCACCGGCCAGACCCACCCGCCCGTCTCCCGCCTCACCACAGCCACCGTGCTCATGCACTGCATAGCCAGCACGAACCATACCAGCAACGACACCGCGGTCGCCGTAGTCCACACCGGCCGGCCGTCTGCAAACCTCGCAGCCCTCATTGCCTGCGCCAGCGGCACCGTGTTCTCGGCATTGCCGGCCGCGTACGTAATGCTCATGGTGCTTACAAACACCTCGCGGGCCGCAAATGCACCCACCAAACCCACGCCTATCTTCCAGTCATACCCCAGCGGCCTGATCACAGGTTCGATCCCCCGGCCGAACATCCCCGCAAAACTGTGACGCCGGTGTTCGCTCTCCAAAACCGCCTCCACTCTGGCGTCCACCCAGTCGGCCGGGCGCATCTCCTCGATCATGCCCCTGTCATCCACAGGGTGACGAGATGCCTCGACCTCCCAGGCAGCCCGCGCCACCGTCGCCCGCGCCTCCCGCTCGGCAGCGGTTGGCATCGGGAAATACGCCAGCGCCCACAGCAACACGCTGATCGCCAGAATCGTCGTACCCGCCCGCACGATGAACTGCTTTGTGTTGCTCCAAACATGCCTCAGCACCGTCCCGGCCTGCGGAACCTTGTACGGCGGCAGTTCCAGAATGAACGTTGTCGATCCCCCCCGCAGCATCCAGCGGCTCAGCCCCCACGCCGTAAGCCCTGCCGCCACCACACCCAGCGCGTACAACGACAGCATGATTCCCGCCCGCCCCCAAGCGCTCCACTGGGTGAAGAATGTCGTGATTAACAGCGTATAAACCGGTAATCTCGCCGAACAGCTCATAAACGGGGCCACCAGTATCGTTGCCAGCCGTTCCTTGCGGCTCTCAATCGTTCGCGTCGCCATGATGCCCGGAATCGCACAGGCAAAACTGCTCAGCAGCGGAATAAAGCTCTTCCCATTCAGCCCCACTCGGCCCAGTACCCGGTCCATGAGAAACGCCGCCCGCGCCAGATAACCGCTGTCCTCCAGAATCGATAAGAACAAGAACAGCAACGCGATCTGCGGAACGAATACCAACACCCCGCCTACTCCCCCGATGACTCCATCCCGCACGAGATCCGCCAGCACACCCGGCCCAATCCACCCGGCCAGCGTTCCGCCGATCCAGTCAAAGGCGGTCTTAATCCCGTCCATCAGCGGCCCGGCGAACGAGAAAATACTCACGAACAACAGCCCCATCACTGCCGCAAAAAATACGAAACCCCACACCCTGTGCACCAGCCACCGATCAATCCGCTGCGTCAAGGTCCGCTTCGGCCGCACCGCCACCGGAGGCAACATCGTGGGCCCGACCCCCGACCCACTCGCCCCGGCCGGCGGCAACTCCAGTACCGCACAGCCCGGCACCAGCGCGCCCGCGGTCACTCGCTCCACCCAGCGATAATGCGCCTCGACATCCGCCTGCACCGGGTCAATACCTACTGACGCCAACCGTGCCACGGCCGCAGCCGCCAGGGGTTTGATCCGCTCCACCACGGCCTCTTTTATCTCGCCGTCCGATGGTTCACCCACCAGAAATCGTTCAGCCACCGCTAAAGCCCGCCCGCCAGCAAGCCCCGGCACGGCAGCCTGAATCGCTTCCGCCAGTTCCACCATCTCCAATCGCATTGCCGCTGGCACGTCTAATTCCAGACCTCGCGCAATGCGGGCGTGTCCCAGCACACCCACCAATTCCTCAACGCCAACCTTTTTATGACCGACAATCCCAATAACCGGGACACCCAGCACTTCCGCCAGCCGCTCGGCGCTGATGTTCAGCCCCCGCCGCTCGGCGATGTCAGTCATGGTCAGCGCCACGACCAGCGGCCGACCCTCTTCCACCAACTGCGACACCAGATACAAATTCCGCCCCAAATTCGACGCATCCACCACGGCCACAATGGCGTCAAAATCCCCCACAGCGGCACCCACGTTCCCACTTGTACCCCGCGCCCCACGAATCACGTCCGATGCCACCCGCTCGTCGGGACTGCGCGAAATCAGACTGTAAGTACCGGGCAAATCGATGATTGTTGCGTCACTGCCGTCCGGCAGCCGCACGCGCCCGGTCTTCTTCTCGACCGTCACCCCAGGATAATTCGCCACCTTCTGCCGCAACCCTGTCAACGCATTGAACAGCGTGGTCTTGCCACTGTTGGGGTTCCCAGCCAGCAGAAACACCCTCGCTTTGCCCAAGGCTAATCTCGTCGATTGCTGGCCCGAAAGCGTCGTCATGTCGCCCGGCTGTCAGCCACGGCACCGTCACCCAAGGGCTCGACCGTTACATGTTTGGCCTGATCACCCCGCAGCGAAAGGTGATACCCCCTCACGCGAAACTCAATCGGATCTCCCAGCGGCGCGCGGCGGATACATTCCACCGTCGCCCCACCACAAAACCCCATCTCCAACAGACGCCGCCGCAAACCGGCCTCCCCCTCCACCGCCACCACACGGGCACCGCAGCCCACCCCCAACTGGTTCAGCCGACACCTCTCGGGGCCGGTCGGACTGTCACAAGATGGGTTTTCGCACTCTTTCATGCTGATTTCACCGGCCAAAATCACCGCCGACTACATCAGTGTATTCCATTGAGACTGAGTTTCAACTAGCCCAAAGCCATTTGTCGGACCCAACACGCGACTCGGAACCCCTACCATTGAACAACAACCGATAGGACTTTCGACCGCATGGAAACCAAATCACCTGCCCGCACGATCTTGAAACTGCTCGCCGTCGCGGGGGGGCTCGCCCTGCTCTATTTTGGAAACGTCGCTCTCCAAACACACTGGGGCGAGCAAGCCCAAGCCGCTACAGGCCTGCCCGGCCGATCCCTCGAACAGGCCCTTCCAATAGCACGTGCCGAGTCCAAGCCGATCTTTCTGATGCTGTCAGCTATCTGGTGCCCCACCTGCCGCGCGATCGACAAAAACGTGCTGACCGACCCGGCCGTGAAAAAGGCCTTGGAAGCCAACTACGTCTTCGCACGAATGGACTATGAATCGGCCGAGGCTCCTGCCTTCCAAAAGTCGCACAATCTCAGTGGCTTCCCCAACATTCTGATTCTCTCACCCGACGGCAAACTCAAGCGCCAACTTCCGATTCCCTCAGACTCCAAGACCTTTCTGGCCGAACTTGATGCGCGGTGACCAGGGCCTCCCACGATGGGGGTTCCTGCAAACTGTGATTCACCATGCCCGAACTCGAGCCCATTGAAAGTCGACTCCTCCGCGAGCAGGTCTCCGACGATCTGAACGACCTCGTGACGTGGGGCATGCCCGGAGCTGCCCCGTTCTTCTCGAAAAAGGCCATCCACCACCGGAAGTGGGAGACCTATGCCCTCGCCTCCTACGGCACACGCATGGAACAAGAGCAGAACCGCTTTGCCGAGGCCGCCATGACTCTAAAACTCTTTGCGGCCGCCGCTGTGGTCATCCCCGCCAACCGAGACTTGAGCACCCCGCCCATCTACTGCCGCTTCGCTGCCACAGCCCCCGCCATCGCCGCTCTCCGTCAGATGATGGCAGAACTCTCCTGCTTCTTCCGCCCCCTCGAAGACCTGACCTCCCCCACCCTCGCAGACGGGTATGCGGGCCTTTTGCAACCGACCGGCCGCCTCATCATCGCAGGCCCGCCGCCGTTCCTCGCCAAGTTCCAGAACCGCCTTTTCGAACTCGAACGCAAACGCATGGCCGCTGAAGCCGCCGAAAAGTCGTCAGACCGAAGCCTATTCGGTGACGGCCCATCCAGCGGTCCGTTTGGCTGACCCATGGACACAACCAGCCGGTTTTGCGTCAAAACTGGCTGAGGAACCGCACGTCATTCTCTACAAACAGCCGGATATCCGGAATCGCATACTTCCTCATCGCCAGCCGTTCGATCCCGAATCCGAACGCCCAGCCACTGTAAACTTCCGGATCGATTCCGCACGCAGTCAAGACGTTCGGGTGAACCATCCCGCAACCCCCCAATTCGATCCAACGATTCTTGTCCTCGAACCAGACATCCACCTCCGCCGAAGGCTCGGTAAACGGGAAGAAACTCGGCCGGAACCGTACTTTCGCGTCCTCCCCAATGTACGCCTTCACAAACTGCAGGATGGTGCTCTTCAAGTCCACCATGTCGATCCCCTGATCCACCACCAGCGCCTCCAGTTGGTGGAACATCGACAGGTGCGTGTCATCGTGCGTGTCCGGACGGTAAACCCGCCCGGGGATCACCACACGAATCGGCGGCTTGCGCGTCTCCATGACCCGGATCTGCACGGTGCTGGTTTGCGTCCGCAGCAATAGCGCATTCCCCTCGCCCAGGCCGACCGGCTTCGTCCCTTCCGGAGACAGATAGAAGTTATCCAACGGATCACGAGCCGGATGCTGCGCGGGAATATTCAAGGCAACAAAGTTGTGGAACTCATCTTCCACCTCCGGCCCACCCGCCACCTCAAAACTCATCCGCGCGAACAAATCCGTCAGCTCTTCAATGGTCTGCGTGAGTGGATGCGGCCGACCAATCGTCCGCCGACGGCCCGGCTCCGTCACATCGACACCGGCAGGTGCGGCCCCCGCACCGGCCGCACCCTTCTTGGCCTCCCATCCCTCCGTCAGCCGGTTTTTGACCTGATTCAACTCCGCCCCGATCGCCGGCTTCTGCTCTTTCGGTACCTGCCCGAGCAGGGCCATCAAATCCTTCAGCACGCCCTTCGTCCCCAAATACTTAATACGAAACGCTTCTAGCTCCTCCGGCTTCGAGAGCCCGGCAAGTTCAGCCTCAGCGGCTTGAACGGTTTTGCGAATTGTTTCGATGGCATCGGGCGGAGTTTGAGACATGGCTTGGCCATTGTGCTGCACATCGCCCGAAATAAAAGTCCCGACACGCAGACCCGTTCTCAGGGCCGCGTGGCCGGCGACGTCGTGGGCCCAGCCGGTACGTGCGGTGCGGCCATCGGGGTGGGCGTCGCTGGTGACGCCGGCAGAGTGGCTGCCATACCGATCCCACCCGCGAGAATCCCCGCTCCTACGGGCACACGCGGCCGGTAGTCCGCTACCACCACCCCACTGTTCATCTGGTTCTTATCCGCCTGATTCTGCAATCTGTCATACGCAGGCCCCGCACCGGCCACCGCGTATCCGGTCCGGACATTCGCCATTTGAACCGACGGCCGTGTCGTCGGGCTGGCAGCGATTTCCCCAACGATATCGGCCACGACCGACCCCGGCAGCGTCGCCGCCTTCGCCCGCTTCAGCACATTCTCTTCCACCGCCGGACCGACCGATGCCACGACAACCGGCTCCGGAACTCTTTGCGGCGCGACCACCACAAACACCACCCACGCCAGCGCGGCCGCTGCAGCGGTTATCCCACCCACCGCCAGCACTTGTGGCAGCAATCTGGGCTTGGTCGCCTTGGCCGTGTGCTGCGCCGCTGGCTCGTCCAGCAGTGCAGACCGCTCCAGCCGTGCCTGCACCGCATCGTAAACCTCCAGCGGTGCCGGACCCTGTGGCAAGCCAGCTACGGCCGCGCGCGTCGCCGCAAGCTCGGTGAGCAGTTGCTGCTGCTGCGGATTGCGCAACAGATGCGCCTGGATCTCGGCAGCCTCGTTGGCCGGTAGTTCGCCTTCCAGATATTCGAGCAACCGCGCCTCGATTCGCTCGTCCCCGGAGAACCGCGGCAACGACCGACCCTGTGATGGGGGAAGTCTGCTCATACCGCACCGCCGCTCTGGCCATGCCCGTTCACCGACGCCGGGGGGACGGCCGACGAGTGAGAGGCGACGGGGGTGGATGCGGGGTGGGGGGGGTGAGGGGGGTGAGGGGGGTGGGGGGGTGGGGGCGAGGCAATCACCATGGCCTCCCGCAAAGCCAATCTCGCCCGGAACAACCGCGACTTGACCGACCCCAACGGCAGATCCAGAACCTCCGCGATTTCCTGATACTCAAGCTGTTCAATATCGCGCATGACCAGCACGGCCCTGAACTCCGCATCCAGCGTCGCCAACGCGTTCAGCACCATCTGATGATGCTCCCGGTCCGATGCCTGCTCCATCGGCGACGGTGCCGCCCGCTTGTTACCCGCCAGCCCTTCAGCCGCAGTAAGCCGGCGCAATAACTCATCCGCCTGCCGCCCCGCACCACTGGCACCACTCGATGATTGTCGCGTCCCCCCGCCCCCACCATCCAGTGAAAACTGCCGATGCTTCCGCACCCGCCGGATCTGGTTGATCGCCAGATTGATCGCTATCCGGTAAAGCCACGTTGTAAACCGTGATTGCCCGCGAAAGCTCTCCAGCCCCGACAGCGCACGCACGTACGCCTCCTGCGTCAGGTCACGGGCCTCTTCGCGGTCGCCGACAATCCGCAGGATCGAGCTGTAAAGCCGATCCTGACTCGCCAGCACCAGTTGCCCAAACGAAGCGCGATCCCCAGTCAGCGCACGCCGGAATAAATCCGATTCCTGCTCCGACGAAAGTCCCGGCCGGGAAGCCGGCTTGACACTCGAAGTTGATGAATGTGGCGAGAAAATCACGACAGTTGAGCGATTGTGCCATGCGGCGACGCCACATGAAAGCCGAAACGGTGACATAAGTGCAGAAAACCCCACCCTTGGATTAGTTTGCCCAGCGTGCCAGCAGCAACTCTTCAAGAATTCCTCACCCTCCTCGAATCCCGCGGCGAACTGACTCGCGTCAAAGCCCCCGTCGATCCGGCCCTGGAAATCGCGGCCATCACCGACCGCGTCTGTAAAATGCCCGCCCCGGCCAGACACACCGAGCTGGACAAACACCCCGCAGCCAGCCTCGGCGGCAAAGCGCTGCTCTTTGAAAACGTCAAAGGCAGCGACATCCCCGTAGCCATCAACACGTTCGGCAGTTACTCACGCATCAACCTCGCCCTGGGGACCGGCAATCTGGAAGAACTTGCAGAACGCGTCCAGCAACTCGTCAAGCCTGAGATGCCAACCACCCTGATGGAAAAGCTGAAACGCGTCCCAGATCTAATGAAGATGGCCAGCTATCCGCCCAAGGTCGTCGGCGGCAAGGGGCTGTGCCAGGAGGTCGTGCTCGAAGGCGACGCGGCCGACCTCACAAAGTTGCCCATCATCCAGTGCTGGCCTCTCGATGGCGACATCACCAGCGGACAGGTTGACGACCGCCATGCCGCCGCCGTCGTCGCCGGGACCATCGGAACCAAGGGTACGCCACGCTACATCACACTCGGTGGCATCCACACCCGCCACCCCGAAACCGGTGCCCGCAACATCGGGATGTATCGGGTGCAGGTCTTCGGCCCGCGCCTCGCGGCCATGCACTGGCACATGCACCACGACGGTGCCCGACACTTCCGCGCCTACCAGAAACGTGGCGAACGAATGCCGCTGGCCGTGGTCCTCGGCGGCGAAAGCGTCCTTCCCTACGCTGCCACCGCTCCGCTCCCGCCCGGCATCGAGGAACACCTCTTCGCTGGCTTCCTCAACGGCAAGGGCCTGGAACTGGTCGCATGCCGAACCATCCCGCTGGAAGTTCCCGCCAACGCCGAAATCGTGATTGAAGGCTGGGTCCACCCCACAGAAACTCTGCTGGAAGGCCCCTTCGGCGACCACACCGGCTTCTACTCACTGGCCGACCGCTACCCTGCCTTTCACGTCACGGCCATCACTCATCGTAAGCGGCCGATCTACCCGACCACCGTCGTCGGCAAGCCGCCCATGGAGGACTACTTCATCGGTAAGGCGACCGAACGCATCTTCCTGCCGCTCTTGAAGATGCTCGTCCCTGACATCGTCGACTACAGCCTTCCCATGTCCGGCACATTTCACAACTGCGCCGTGATCAAGATCCGCAAGGAGTACCCGCTGCAAGCCCGCCGGGTCATGCACGCCATCTGGGGCGCAGGACAAATGAGCCTGACAAAGTTCATCGTCGTGGTCGACGACACCGTGGACGTGCACGATGAACAGGCCGTCCTCTTCGCCCTCTTCAGCCACTGCGACCCAGCCCGGGACACAGAAGTGGTCCGCGGGCCGGTGGACATTCTGGATCACGCCGCACCTGAAATGGGGGCCGGAAGTAAGATCGGCTTCGATGCCACGGTAAAGATCAGTGGCGAAGGACAGGTGCGGAAGTTCCCACTCGGGCTTAGGTTTGATGAGGCGACGAAAGCACTGGTGGAGCGGCGGTGGAATGAATATGGGATTGGGTAAAGAGCTGCCTTGTCACACCGCGAGAAACCATGAGCAATCCAACCATTACGGCCTTTCGGACAGAGTTCGCCAAGGTTAAGAAGAACTGTGAAGGGGCATTTTCGCAGCTAACCGATGCCCAGTTGCACGTCCGCCTTGCCGACGATCACAACTCCGTCCGCGTCATCTGCAAGCACATGGCCGGGAACCTCCGGTCGCGGTTCACAGACTTTCTAACCACCGACGGCGAAAAACCCTGGCGAAATCGGGATACCGAGTTCGTCGAAGATGCCCCCGGCCAGCAGCTCAGCATGCCAACCCTCCGGGCAGAGTGGGACTCCGCGTGGGCCGTTCTGTTCGAGCTGCTCGCCAGCCTGAACGATGCCGACATGGGCCGCATTGTGACCATCCGAACCGAGCCGCACACCGTAGCTCTCGCCCTTGCCCGGCAGTTGGCCCACTACGGTTACCACACGGGCCAGATCGTCCTGATAAGCAAAACGCTTCGGGGTAGTGGCTGGAAGTACCTCAGCGTCCCGCGTGGAGCCAGTGCAGCGTTCAACGCCGAGATGGGTCGGCCGAAATAGATCGTTCACCGCAGTGTCGCGAAAGACTCGGCGAACACACGCCACCTCTGAGCGTCCATCTGCATGCACTACGGATTTCTGCTCTTTGGCTGTGTGACTGTGAAGCTTTACCGGCCCAAGACCCGGCTTACCCAATCCGCCAGCCGATCCGCATTCAGCCAAGCCAGCAGCAACGCCGTCACCCCACCCCCGCTCGCCCACACAGCCCACGCCGGATGGACAAACATCGGCAGGAACCCGATCAGCAGGCCCCCGGCGATGCACCGTACATCGAGCGCTTTCTTCCCGTAGATGAACAGGCCGGTGCCGACCATGCCCACAACAAGCCCCGCGAACAGTGTGGAAGTATCGAAGTCCATCCAACATCAACTATCGGAAATGCCGCAAGCCCATGCGCCACATAAAGGCCAACCAACCGAATCGCCGCAAGAAAATGCAGGACTCGTAGGCTGTTTGGATCAGTCGTGAGCTTTGTGACGCCCCAAGCGCCGTTTACCCACTTTGGACTTCGCCACCACACCTGTTTGTCCTATAGTTCAACAACCGGCACCGCCTACCCCGTCATGTCCAGCCGGCGAAGTGAGAATCCCTAGAACGTGCTACAGGTCCGTGCGGCTACACCGTAGCGGGCCGTGTGGAAGGTCAGGTTAGTCTATGCAACTCGGACTGAAGTCGATAAGAGTTTCCGCCGCGATTGTCTTGCTCGCCGTATCAGGTGTGACTTGGGCAGAGGGTGGCCCCGCCACAGCGCCAAGCACCTCACCCGCGAGCCAGCCCACAACAACGCCCACAACCGCCCCGACAACGCAGCCGGTCGTGCGTTATGTGCCGCCGCAGGTTGTCCCCCGCCCCCCACACTCTCACGCGCCAGTCGCCTCGCCCAATACGGTCGAAGAGCTTGAAACCATTCAAGCGCAAGTCGAGAAGGTCGTTCCCACACTCATGTCCGCCACTGTTGGTATCAGCGTTGGCGCGGCGCAAGGCTCTGGCGTCATCGTCTCGGCCGATGGCTACATCCTCACAGCTGGCCACGTGTCTGACGACCCCAACCGCGAATGCACACTGATTTTCCCCGACGGCAAGCGCGTCAAGGGCATTACGCTGGGCGCGAATCACATCGTCGATTCCGGCATGATCAAAATCACCGACAAGCCGGGGCCCGGCGGCTGGCCGTTTGTGCAGATGGGCACCAGCAACGACTTGCAGCTTGGCGAATGGGCCATCGCCTTGGGCCATCCCGGCGGCTACCGCGTCGGCCGTCCGCCGGTCGTTCGCCTTGGCCGAATCACGCACAACGTCTTTGGTGCCACGGCCACCATCAGCACCGACAATACATTGGTCGGCGGCGATTCCGGCGGCCCCCTGTTTGATCTGGCCGGCCACCTTATCGGCATCAACTCGCGTATCGCGCCCAGCACCAGCCTGAACATGCACGTCCCTGTGGATTCCTTTGTCGCCGAGTGGGATAAACTCGCTCACAGCGAGCAGTGGGGCCCCAAGCCGACCGATAGCCCGCGGTTTAACGTGCCATCACCCCCAAAGATGGGCGTCGGTGTGGACGAACTGCCTAACAACGCCGGGCTCAAACTCACCCGCGTGGACGTCGGCAGCCCGGCCGACAAAGCGGGCCTTCGCGTCGGTGATGAAGTCTTCAAGATCAATAACCAGCCGGTCCGCAATACCAACGAAATGCTGCAAATCCTTCTCCAGCAGCGCGCGGGCAACGTGATCAACATTTATATCCGCCGCCCGGAAGCCGAAGACCAGATGCTGCGGGTAAAGCTGGCCGGCGCCACCAAAGCCCCCGGCCAGAAATAGACAGCACCGCCTGCGAGCCACCCCGCCGCACCCCTTCCCGCACCCCCACAGACCGCCATTGTCAAAAGACTAGAGACAGGACTCCAAACATGAAGCTTTCTTCAACACGGAAATCATCGGCATTTGCCTCCTCGGCCGTGGCAGTGGCACTGGCCTTGGCCTGCACCCGAACGCTCACATGGGCCGATGGCCCACCGGCAACGCGACCCAGCGCCGCAACGATTGCCGAACTCAACCGCAAAGCCCTCGCTGCAACGCGGGCCTTGATTCGCGCCCCGAAAGAAACCAGCAAAGCTTCAGAGGGCGTCCGCAAAGTCTTCCTGCAGGTGTCGTCACTGGCATCGGAATCCACCGTTGAACTCCGGGTCAATGGCACCATAAAAGCCCTCGGCACCGTCGTGGAACCGCAATACATCGTCACCAAGGCCTCTGAGTTGGGCGACTTCAACAAAGTCACCATGACGACCAAGTCCGGCCAGCAAATCGCCGCCAAAGTCGTGGCCGTCGTCGAAGACCACGACCTGGCGCTCATCAAGGTGGACGCCACAGACCTCGTGCCCATCAAGTTGGAAGCACCCAAGGACATCAAGCCCGGCATGTGGGTCGCCACCCCCATGCCTTCCGGCAGCGGCCTGGCAGGCTACGGAGTCATTTCCGTCGGCCGCCGCAGCACCACCGCCGGGTACCTCGGCGTTCGGCTAGGACCGGATGAAGCCGGCAAGGTAAAAGTCGTCAGCGTCGACAAGGAAACCCCGGCCGGGCGCGCGGGCATACAGGCAGACGATGTGATCACTGCCGTCAACCAGGTCCCCATGACGGACGTACAACAACTGCGCGACTATCTCGCCAGTCAGGCATCCGGCCAACACGCCACCGTGATGATCCAGCGCGGCGATAAAAGCCTGAACATCGAAGTCGTGCTGGCCAAGCGTCCGACCGAAGAAAGCGCACGCGCCACCTACCAGAACACCATGGGCGGCGAACTTTCCGCCCGCAGAATGGACTTCAAGGCCGTCTACCAGCACGACACGGTTCTCAGCCCGGCACAGATCGGCGGACCCATCGTCGATCTCAAGGGGCACGTCGTCGGCATCAATATCGCCCGTTCAGGCCGAGTCGAAAGCCTGGCCGTCCCCGCCGATGTCATCATGGCCTTGCTGCCGGATATGAAAGACGGAAAGTTCCCGATTCCGGCAAAAGTTGTGCCCACAACCCAGCTCGCGGCCACTCAGCCGACCACCCGCCCGGGAGTGTCGCGGCCGATGGACAACGAAACCATCGCAGCCCGTAAGCGTCAGATCGAGGCCATGGAAACGCAGGCGAAAGAACTCATGGAAAGGGCCCGGCACGAGCGGGAATCGCTCATGAAAAGCACCGGCATGGATTCTGCTCCGCTTGTTCCCGGCATGCTGAAGCCCACAACCCAGCCGTAACCCATCGTCCTTACTTCGTGAAGTGATAGTACAGCTTCGTATCCAGCGCCAGCACCGACCCGATCGAACCGGACTTGCTGGTCGAGAACAGAACGGTCCGGCCCGCAACTTCGACCGGGGCGCTAAAGAGCCCTGTAACAAACGCCTGACCGCCGACGGTCAGCACAAGTGTGTTCGCTTTGTTCGTGCCACCCACATCGCGGTACTCATATTTACCGGAGATGCCGTCAGAATCAGTGAAGGTGCCCGCTTCGACCGTGTGGCCTTTGGCACCCGATTTCGATTTTTTTGTGAACGTCAAGGCAGAACCAAGACTGCCTGCCCCCAGCGGCGACGGGGCGATTCTTACGGTCGCAGCCTTTGCGGTGTTATCTGTGTTGGAATCACCCGCGAGCACAGCACTCAGCGTCAACGTGGCCGTCACCGTACAAGCCGCCGTGGCGGTGGTGCTGTTACTGAGTTTGTACACAACATCCTTCACCACCTGTGGCCTTCCCTTGGCCACATTGATGGCAATGTTTTTAACCGTAGCCACAACCGTGCTGGTGTCACCCACAACCGAGAGGATCCGCAGTGTGCCTTTGGCGGTGACCGACTTGGCACTGTTTGTTGAGATGGTCGCAGTGAGCTTACCCGAGGTGTCGGCGGCAACCGTCCCGGCCAGATTGGTCTTGGCCGTAAGAACGAGGTTCGTCTGCGACGCCCCACTGAAAGTAACCAACTTGCCACTGGCAAAGTCGTTCTCGGGGTTTTCGTCAACGACACCACCGGCTGTGGCCAGCGAGCACACAACGGTGTAGGTGCCAGCCTTGACGGTCGCGGGAATGACACCGTCGACGGTCAGATGTTGGATCGAGTTATAGTCAGTGCTGGGGAGGCTCTTGGTGCCAATGGGGAAAAGGTCGCCAGCGGCATTCTGTAGCGAAATGGTCACGCTGGTCGACGTGCCGATCGCAGGAATCGGGGCGTCTCCGACATTGGTCACCGTGACAATCGCCGACGCCTTGGAATAGACGACGCCCACAGGCAGGGTACTGGGGATGGCAACAGAGTTGATGACAAGGGTCAGGTCTGCCGTGAGCAGACGACGCGATTCAAGTGATTCAATAAGCGGCATGAACATTCGTCCTTGGGACAGGGAGTGGAGAGGGAGGAGGGGTGGGCAGGGGAACGGAAGCGAGAGAAACAGGCTACGACCGGCTGGTGCGAACAGATTGATTCATCGGATTAATAGACGGAATCAGCGAAGTAGTAGTCCTTGGCGTTGTCCGGCGTGACCAGATCAACATCCAGCACCAGATGACGCGGCATGAACTGTGCCACTGCCTTCTGTTTGCCGTCCCGCAGACCGCTGTAACACAGGTGAATCCCAGCCGCGATCATGCTGGGCGGATAGGTGATATCCGCTGGCACAACCGGGTCGTTGTCCATCACCATTTTGATGACGTCTTTCATGCCCGCGCCACCAAGCACAAAAAGGTCCTTCTCGCGTCCGGCCTCGCTGGCGGCCTGCCGCACGCCCAGCAGCATGTCGTCGTCTTGGGCCCATACGGCATCAATCTTCGGATGCTGACTCAGAAAATTCTGCATCACTGCAAGGGCTTTCTCGCGGTTCCACATGCCCGGCTGACGGCCAAGGATCTTGATGTCCGGGTAACGCTTGAACACTTCAAGTGCGGCGTCGACCCGATCCGTATTTACCGTGCACGGAATTCCTTCCAGAATTACAAGGTTCGTCCTGCCGTCCTTCTTCATCCGCTCGGCCACGAACTCCGCACTCTTCCGCCCGAAGGCTTTGTTATCGCCTTCGATGAACAGGTCAGCCACAGGTTTCAAAAAGCCGCGGTCCACATTCACGATGTAGATGCCCCGCTGATGCGCCTTCTCAGCCACCGGCGTCAGTGGTGCGCTTTCCGTCGCCAGAATCACCAGCGCCTGCACATCTCTGGCAATCATGTCTTCAATATCGGCGATCTGCTTTTCAGGCCCGGCCGCGGTGGAGAAGGTCCAGTCAACATTCGGGTACAGGGCCATCGCTCGCCTCGCCCACCAGCCGATGCCTGCCGTCCAGCCATGGTCGGCAGACGGCACAGACACACCAATACGGAGCTTTTCACCCGCAGCTTGAGCAAGCGTAGTGCTGGCCGCAGGACCAAGGACGGCCGCACCAGCCAAGCCACTGGCAAGGCCGGTAAGAAATTCGCGACGATTGGGCATGGCAAGTTTCCTGTGAAAAACGTCTCTGAAAAAGCTACTACGCAGTTAATAGGGATGCAATCACGTTCGGCGGGCGGGTCGTTGCAGCAGTACCGCCCCGACAATAATCAGCCCCTTTACCAGCCCCTGTAGATACGGCGACACATTCAACAGATTGAGCATATTGCTGATGACACCAAGAATCAGCACTCCGATCAGTGTGCCCCCAACTCTTCCCGAACCCCCCTGCATCCGGGTGCCGCCGATTACGACAGCCGCGATGGCGTCCAACTCCGCCAGATTGCCAGTTGTCGAACTC
The DNA here is from genome assembly GCA_038226785.1 of Tepidisphaerales bacterium. Taxonomy (GTDB): domain Bacteria; phylum Planctomycetota; class Phycisphaerae; order Tepidisphaerales; family Tepidisphaeraceae; genus JBBRQG01. The sequence continues at coordinate 133,904 of JBBRQG010000006.1, forward strand.
GCCACCGAGTTCATCCGGCTGGCCAGAAAGCAGCCCGCAACGCCGACCAACATCCCCATCAACGCGTAAACCTTGATCTTCACTCGATCAACGCTGATCGCAGAATAAACGGCCGCCCGCTCATTATTTCCAATGGCATAGACGTATCGCCCAAAAGCCGTCCGGCCCAGCAAAATCGCCACGACTCCCGCAACGACCGCCAAAGCGATGACCGGGTAGGGAAGTTGCAGACGGATCGCAGGGGTGGTTTCCGTCGCCACGCGCAGCGTGTACGGCAGGTCTATGCCGCCCGTCCCAAGTTTCGCAAACAGTCCGCCTTGTGCCCTGAACTCTCCACCATCAGCCAGCGCAAGCGCCAACGAACGATAAGCAACCAGCCCACTGAGCGTGGCGATGAACGGCGCCAGACGCCCTTTGGCGATCAGGAGCCCATTGCACAGGCCAGCGAATGTCGCGACGGCCACCGTGAAAATCAGTGCAATCGCAACTCCGACGGCCGGACTGGCAGACAATCCCGCATACTGGAACAGGCTTGCCAGCCACTCGCGCACACTGGAATACGGAAGCTCCAGCCCCCCACCGATGCCCATCGACACGTCTTCAATATGGCGCGCCCGTGCCGCGCTGTTGTCCGCGACAATCTTTGCAGCGATCACGGCCGTGTTCATCAGCCAGATCCCCAGCCCGCCACAAAATCCCATCAACGCACCCACCGAAAGATCGATACCGCCCGAGATGATGACCACCGTCAGCCCCACCGCCAGAATCCCAACAAAGGACTGCTGGCGGAGGATGTTCATCAGATTCTCAGGACGCAAAAAACTGTGCTCGAGGCTACCGGTGATGATCACCAGCACGAGCAGTGCCAGCAGCGGACCGCTGCGAGATAGCACGTGGCTCAGGTTGAACGAGTTTTTGGTCAGGTCATCGGCCATGGGTTACGCAGCGTTGTCGGTCGCGGTGTTACCTGCCGCCACTTGCATCACAGATTGCTCCGTCGCGGTCGAGCCGTCCAGTATGGCTTCAAGGCGACCATTTCGCATGACACCCACTCGATCACACAGACCCAGAACTTCATTGAGTTCGCTGGAAATGACCAGACACGTCATGCCCGACGCAGTAAGGCTGTGAATGAGGTGATAGATCTGTTCCTTGGCGCCAATATCCACGCCTCGCGTCGGCTCATCCACGATAAGCAGCTTCGGTTGGGTCTCCAGCCATTTGGCCAGCGCGACCTTCTGCTGATTCCCACCGGAAAGCATCTCGATCGGTTGATCCACGCCCGGCGTCTTGATTCGCATCGCGTCCACATGCTTCTGCGTCGTCCGGCGTTCACTGGCCGAATCCAGAAAACCAAACCGGGTGTGCTGCCCCAGTGAAGCCAGCGTCATGTTCTCCAGCACCGAAAGACCAAGCGTAAGGCCCGTCGCCTTCCGGTCCTCCGAAAGGTAGGCAATCCCCGCCCGCACCGCGTCTCGTGGCGCGCGGATGTCCAACTCTCGGCCGTCAAGAAAAATCCGCCCCGCACTGCGTTTTCGCAGGCCGGCAATCGCCTCCGCCACTTCCGTTCGTCCCGCGCCGATTAGCCCCGCCAAGCCAAAAATCTCACCGCGGCGAATCTGAAAGGACACATCCTTGACACGCTCCGGCGCTGCCAGCGTGAGATTTCGTACGTCAAGCACAACATCATCGCCGCCAGTCCTGGCCCGGCGGACAGGAAATTGCTGCTCCATCGGGCGCCCCACCATCAGGCTCGCAAGCTGCCGCGGGGTCGCACTCTTCGTCTCCGCCTCATTGAGCGTCGTGACGACCCGCCCATCCCGCAATACCGTTACACGATCCGCAATCTGCACAACTTCCTCCAGAAGATGCGAAACGTACAAAATCGTCACACCCTCTGATTTCAGCCCGTTAATCACATCGAACAACGCCTCAGTCTCTCGCCGTGTCAGCACAGCCGTCGGCTCATCCATGATGAGAATCCGCGCCCCGCACGAAAGAGCCTTGGCAATCTCCACCATCTGCCTTTCAGCAATCGAAAGATCGCCGCATCGCGCTTCGGGACTGATGCGGTCGCAGCGAAGCGAAGCCAGCAGCCGCCGGCTTTCCGCCGCCTGTTCCCCGCGATTGATGAAACCCACCCGCGTACGCTCCCGGCCCAGAAAAATATTGTCTGCCACCGGCAACTCATCGATCAGGTTCAGCTCCTGATGGACCATCACCACCCCGGCCGCCTGCGCCTCTTGCGGCGATCGCAGTAGAACAGGCTTGCCAAAAAGGAGAATCTCGCCAGCCGTCGGCTGGCACAGCCCTGACAGCAGTTTCATCAGCGTGGATTTACCGGCGCCGTTTTCACCGATAACCGCGTGCACCACGCCACCCGTGCCGCCGATGGCCAGACTGACGTTTCCGAGTGCGGTCACACCCGGAAACGTCTTGCCAACAGATCGGAACTCGATGGCCGGATGGGATTCTGCCATTGCGCTGGTGGGCCCGGGCGGGGAAGGATCTTCCGCGCCTCAACTCGTTCCCGGACAGGCTCAAATCTTCCAGTAAATCGTGGTGCCAGCAGACGTCTTATTGCCGATCACCTTGATGCCGCCATTCGGCTTCCCGCTAAAGTGCCCAGTCTTGCCATTCAGGGTCTTGATCTCCGCCCCCTGATTGATGGCCTGACCGATGTAGGTTTGATTGTTTCGGCCGGATTCCTGACGGAACATTGTCAAAACCGTGTTGTAAAAGCCGTTCACCTTCGGAGAGATCGCGAAAATGTATCCACCGGTCACGCCATTGGCGTCTACAAAAGTGCCGTCTTCTGTGTAAGCCCCGCCGCCGGTGTCACTGGTCGTCTTCGTAAACTTAATCGTGTCCGCAAAGCGATAGGTCGCAAACAGCGTGTTGCCTGCCGGAACCACGCTCAGCGTCTTGCCCTGTGCGTAGTTGTTCGTCGGCTCACTGCCGGTGATGGCCGTCTCCCCCGTGATCGTCGCGACCAGCGAATAATCGCCAGCCTTCAATCCAAGCTTGGCCAGGCTGAACCCGAATACCAGTGGCACCACCCCGCCCTTTTTCAGGCCCGCGTACTTCACGGCCTTTACCGAGCCGATCAACTTATCGTTGCCAGCGCCCACGTGCAGATAGAAACTCACACCAATCGCCGGCGCCGTCTTGGGAATGGCCTCCGTACCCTTGTTGACCAGGTTTACCTTTACCGTTGCGGTGGTCGTCGAAAGGGCCGTTGTCTCGACCTTGGCGGGCAGCGAGCTGCTGATTCCCGACAGGCCAAAGTCCACGCTCATCATCCGCCGCGATTCGAGTTGCTGCATCATGTCTGTTTCTCCGTAGTGCGGGCCCGGACTTTCCTGCGCCCGCCGAAATTAAACCTGTTTCATGTAAACCGAGTAGTTCCCAATCGTCGACGAATACTGCGCGAAACTCGCGAACGCACCGCTTTTTGAGGTGCTGAACTTGACAGTCAAACCACTCAGCGGTCGGCCGTTCCCAATACTTGATATCGGCAGGTAAAGTGGTGTAGCCGTTGTTTTCCCGGTCGGCTTCAGCTGGAACAACCCATCCTTGATCTGGCTGCTCGCCTTAACAAAAAGATACGTACCCACATTGCCCCGATCATCCGACCACTTGCCCGTATCTGAAATCAGGCCTTGGCCCGTCGTCGTCAGCTTCGTGGCTTTGAAGGTAATCTTGTCCCCCAGCCCGTAAGTCGCCAGTGTCGAAACGGGCGGCGTGGGCACGGTAAATCGCACCGTGGCCGTCGTCGTGTCGTTCAGCGGGTTCGTATCGGTTGAGCCGCCACCCACCGCCGAAACGACGGCGTGCAGGCCGTAGCTACCTTCCGTCAGAGCTGGCAACTTCAAGTCGGCCAGCAAAGGCAGGCTTGCCCCTTTCTTAAGCCCCGCATACTTCGCAGCCTTGACACTGCCAACCTGAACCTCTGTTCCCGCAGGCGTGTCAAGGAAAAACTTCACGACATAGGCTGGCTCTTTTGCCCCCACCGCATCCGTCCCCACGTTCTTCAATGTCACCTTCGCTATCGCCTTCAACGCGGCGACCGAGGAAACCGGCAAACTCTTGGGAATAGAATGCGTGAGGTTGATCACCGAAATGTCGGCGGCCATAAGGAGTCGCTGTTCACAAGGGATCACAAATTGAGGCATACGCTGAATATCGAGGTTCCCAAACGAAAGTCAATCGTTTCCACATACAAATGTCTAAATCGGCCGATCATCCTCCCCCCAAGATGTGCCTGACCTGCGGCCGCGAAATCACTTGGCGCAAGAAATGGGAAAGATCCTGGCCTGAAATCCGCTACTGCTCCTCATCATGCCGCTCCGGACTTCAGGCGGTCGACCGTGCACTGGAAGCCGCGATCCTTGGCCTCCTCGCCAAACGCCCCGCCGCCGCAACAATCTGTCCTTTCGACGCCGCCCGGCTTGTGGACCCTGTCTCTTGGGCCGACCTCAAGGAACGGGCCCGACGGGCGGCCCGCAGGCTGGCAGTCAGTGGCAATATTGTGATTACCCAAGACGGAAGGGCAGTCGACCCCAGCACCGCAAAAGGTCGCATTCTCCTGCGGAAAAAATAACCTGCGCTCCTCTTGTCAACCCTGCCCGGCAATCCGACACTAACATCTCATCATGCGGCGCTGGGTCTCATCCATCCTCGTAGGCTGTCTCCTTGCACTACCGGTCCTGTGCATTTGCCTGCGACAGGCAGGAGCTGCTGTTCAACCTCGTGACCCCGTGTTCACTTGTTGCACGCCTTCCGCACCCACCGAATGTCCGGCACCACATTCAGGCCATCCCCAACCGTGTGCGCTTTGTTCGGTCATCTCGGCCAACCTCACTCCCGTCAAGTTGCTCAACGATTTTACGCCTGATCTCACGCCTCAGCCGCTGTATCTCGTTCCGACTCCATCGATCCGGCCGACTCTCGCGTTTCGTCAGCAAACCACGACGCTGATGTCTCTGCTTGATCGAGGCGCAGGCGGGCTTCGTTCGCGCTCAGTCCTGTGGACAACTTGAACGCGGCCGAAACTCCGCGAGCCTTGTCTCGCCATATTCGGTCGTTTCTAGTTCATTTCTTCCTTACTTAACGGAGTTTTCCATGTTGACCAAAATCATTGTCGCCGTGGCGTTGGCCTCGGCCGGAATCGTTTCAGCGGCTGCAGTTCGTCATGGCCAGACCACCGCCAGCAGCTCCTGTTGCACGGCCGCGTGTGACACTTGTTGTGCAAGCGGGTGTTCCACCTGCTGCTCGGGTGGTGTTTGCAGCAAGGGGCTGACCTGCTGCAAGTAGGTCTTTCATCACACCTGATGTTTCACCGCCCGTGGGGAATCCCTTCCCCACGGGCGGCTTCTTTTTATCGGACTCAGGAAAATCATTCGCTCAACGCGCAAAACGACCGCTCCATCATTGTCAAAATCGACGACTCTGCGTGATACTGCCAGACCCATGGCCAAGCGCGGAAAGGCAGAAAAAGTCGCCGGAGCACGCAACACGGCCGCGCCGCCACCGCCCGCGTCAAAATCTCCGTCTGTTTCAACCGTCACAGCCGCCCCTCCTGCGACATCGTTGGCACAAACACAACCGGTCAAAGTCTCCATCCCGGCCCCAAGCCCCGCCTCGCCGATCGTCGAAAGTCGCCTTCGAACCGACCCCGTCCGAGATGTCCCACCGTCGCCGGCGCAACCAACCCACCAGACCTTCCCGTCGGCGGCCGCCATCGGAAAGATCAACGGCCTGCCCTCACCCACCACGCCAACTAACTCGCCCAGTTGGGCCACTCCGGGCAACGGTGACGTAGTAGCACCGCCACCGCCGCCCCCAGAACCCGTTCCTCTCCCGCCGCGCCCGCCACTGCTGTTTGAAATGGCCTGGGAAGTCTGCTGGCAACTTGGCGGCATCTATACCGTGCTCAAGACCAAAGCCCAGGCCATGCAGAGCCGCTGGGGTGAGCGCTATTTCCTCGTCGGCCCCTACAACCGCGCCACCGCCGAGGTCGAGTTCGAACCCTGTCCCGCTCCCGAACCCATCGCCACCGCCTTGGACCGTCTGGCCCGTGCCGGCCAACCTGCACACTTCGGCCGCTGGCTGGTCCCCGGACGTCCGCATGTCATCCTGCTCGACTTCCGCGCCCGCGGCTGGAAACTGGCCGAAGACAAGTACCTCCTTTTTAACGACCACGGCATCGCCACACCCAATGATGGCGAAATTAACGACGTCATCTCACTCGGCTTCGCCGCCGCGGATTTCTTCCGTGAACTCGCAGCCGTCACCTCCAGCGTGGCCGCAGCTCAGGGTGAGCAGCCCATGATGGTCCACTGCCACGAATGGATGGGCGGCGTCGTCATCCCGCGCATCGCCCACCTGAAGCTGCCCATCAAAACGGTCTTCACCACCCACGCCACGCTGCTGGGCCGTTACCTCGCTGGCGACAACCCCCACTTCTACGATCACCTTCCGTTCATGGATGCCGACGCCGAGGCCAAAAAATACGGCATCTATCCCAAGTACCAGATCGAAAAAGCCGCGGCCCACGCCTCGACCGTGTTCACAACCGTCAGCGAAGTCACTGCCGTCGAGTCGCAAAAGCTTCTGCATCGCACCCCAGACGTCCTTCTGCCCAACGGCCTGGGCGTCCAGAAATTCGCCGCCCAGCACGAGTTCCAAAACCTCCATCTGCAGTACAAGCAGCGCATCCACGAGTTCGTCCGCGGCCACTTCTTCCCCAACTACACCTTCGACCTCGATAACACCCTCTACCTCGTCACCTCCGGCCGCTACGAGTACCGCAACAAGGGCATGGACCTCTACATCGAGTCCCTCTATCGCCTCAACCAGCGACTCAAGGGCATGGCCCAGCGCCCCACCGTCGTCGCCTTCATCATCACCCGTGCCCCGGTCCGCAACATCAACATCGACGTACTGAAAAATCAGGCGATGTTCGAAGACCTCCGCGCCGTCTGCCGCGACATCACCAGCAAAGTCGGCGACCGCCTCTTCGACCGCGCTGCCGTCGGTAAACTCCCCGACTTCAGCCAGCTGCTCGGCGACGACGACCTCGTCCGCCTGAAGCGCGCCATGCACGCCACGCACACGGGCCGCCAGCCCACCATCGTCACCCACGACATGGTCGACGACAGCACCGATGCGGTCCTCCGCCACCTGCGCCATCGCGGCCTGCTCAACGGCCCCGATGACCCCGTCAAAGTCATCTTCCACCCCGACTTCATGACCGCCACCAGTCCCCTGATGAACCTCGACTACGAGCAGTTCGTCCGCGGCTGTCACATGGGCGTTTTCCCCAGTTACTACGAACCCTGGGGCTACACCCCCATGGAGTGCGTCGTACTGGGCGTCCCCACCGTCACCACCGACCTCTCCGGCTTCGGTGCCTACGTCATCCGCAACATCGAACTCGCCGCGATGCAGGGCATCTACGTCATGACCCGGCGCGGCCGCTCCTTCGAGCAATCCGCCGATGAGCTCACGGACCACCTCTTTACCTTCTGCCAGACCAGCCGCCGCCAGCGCATCGAACAACGCAACCGTGTCGAAAGCCTGTCCGACATGTTCGATTGGAAAGCCCTCGCCCGCTATTACGCCGAAGCTCACGAACTGGCCATGCAAAGAGGCGCGGGCATTTCAGCCAGCGGGGGGCCCGGGCGTCGAGCCCATTCCGTCCCCGGCGCCCACAATCAGGTCGGCCGCGTCGAAGTCCGCATGCTTTAGCCGGCCTAAAAGTCCCTCCGACTTTCCGCCGATCTAGCCTATAATGTCCCGTATGGAATCGCGCTCCAGCCGAACCCGCAGCGAATACGACCTCATCGAGCCCATCGGCCCGCGCGTCGTCGTCCGCAAGGACGACAACAAACGCACGACCAAGTCCGGTCTGGTCCTCCCCGATTCCCACGAAATCCCCGTCATCACCGGCCGCGTCATCGCCATCAGCAAAGAGATCGAAAACGACGCCGACCACACCATCCGCACCTACGACAAAGTCCTCTTCGACCCCCGCGAAGCGATTCCGGTTGACCTCGATCAGGACAACAAGCTCTACGTCGTCCACATCGACAAAGTCGTGGCCATCTTCCGTCGCACCGAAACCACGATGCGCTCCGTCCCCAACAGCGATACCGACTAACCGTCGTCCCTCACACCGTTGCCATCGCCGCCTGCTTGAGCAGTTCCTTCACGCGCGGCGTCCCGAGCTCCCGCTTCCCAAACCCCGGTAGCGCACCCATCGCCAGAGCCTCCGCCTGACTCTCTGGAAAATTGCTGATCAACATCAACCTCGCCCCAGCCTGCGACGCCTTGATCCCCCGCATCAGCTCCAGCCCGTTTTCCGTCGAAAACCCCGGCTCCAGCGCCCGGTTCACCAACAGCAACGCCCCGGCCGCAATCGCCTTGTCCAACTGCTCCTGCGTCAGCACGCTCGTCACCGTCACCCCCGGCAACGCAGCCAGCACACTCATCTTCAAATACGAGGTGTCCGGCAGGCAGTGCCCCACCAGTGCCACCAAAACACCCGAATATGCCGCTGGTTGATCTGTCATGGCCGCATGGTAGGCACCTAAGGCCACATCACCCCATCGGCAATATTCCGTACACCATCATTCCCACCGCAACCGCCCCAAACCCCAGCGAAACCACCCAAAACCGCGGCCGCTTGGTCAGCGCCGAAATAGCACCCACCGCAATCGCCACCTGAAATATCGCCAGGCTCACGGCCAATCGCTCGTGCCGGGTCAAATGCTGCCGGCTCTCCTTCTCCAGCAGAGCCGCCTCGGCCTGAATCTCCGGCTTGCCCTCTTCGTACTCCTTCTTCTTCTCGATCAGCTTCTCGCTGACCGGCTTGCCCAAAGATTCCAGCATCTCAATCCGCGTCTCCAGCACCGCCAGCTTGATGCCTTTCGCCTGAAGCAACGCCCACTGGTCCGTCGCCTTGATCTGCTCACCCATCGCATCGTTCGCAAAATGCCCCGACAGCGACGCAGTCACCGCAGCCAACGCCGCCAAAATGGCCGACGATAACGCCACCTTGCCGATCCACCGGTCCCCCGTGTGGTGCGCGTGCTCGTTCAAATCCTCGGCAACCTTCTCAACTTGGGATTCAGGTGCTTCCATGATCCCCCAAGCATACCGGTAAGCTCGATCAGCAATACAACCCGTCCCAGCGGTCCGGCTCTTCCATCTCTTCGGCCGCCTTCCAGTCCGGCACGGCCTGCGAGGTCCCCACCTCAATCATCACCGTGGGCCGTCCCTCTCCACCCGTGCCCCGCCAGCCGCCCTTCTCACCACCCGACCAACTGCCACTCTTCCCCCCGACATTGCTCAATGGTGCTACCCGCCCACGGCCGCTCACACCGCGCCCCCACACCCCGCCGCCCCCACCACCCACGGCCCGATTTACTGTCTCCATTGGCCGTACGTTCGACTGCCAGATCGGTCCCACCGTCGCATAGAAGTTCATCGCGTTCGTCATGATCATTTGGCTCTCCTGTTAGGGTTGTACCTAACATCGGCAAAGAGGCGAACAAAACCATAACACCCACCACGAATTATTTCCCACAACCGGACAGCTGTATGTCCACCCCCCCCCACACTCCCACCCACCGCCAACCACCAGCCTTTGCCACACACCCACTTCTCAGTTTCCAACCCGCAACTTCCAACTTCTCCGTCAACCTCCCCTACCCCGACCCCACCGCATCGACCATACTCTCCGATAACGCATGATTTTCCTCCGCAAGTTCCTTCGCCACGGCACCCGCGTCGCCAGCGTCGCCCCCTCTTCCGGCCCCATGGCCCGGGAAATGTGCCGCTACGTCGACCCCAGCCAGCCCCAAGTCATCGTCGAACTGGGCGCCGGCACCGGTGCCATCACCAAACAAATCGCCAAACAAAAGCACCCCAACACCCGCGTCATCGCCATCGAAATGGATTCCGACTTCCTCAAACGCCTCCAAAAAGCCGTCAACCCCACCGAAATCGACATCTGCCACGGCGACGTCCGCGAAGTGGAAAACTTCCTCACCCAACGCGGCATCGACCGTGTGGATCTCGTCATCTCCGGCCTCGCCCTCCCCAGTCTCCCCACCTCAGTGGCCGACTCCATCAACCACCTCATGCGAACCCGCGCCGCCGGTGCCATGTACAGCCAACTCACCGAAATCCCCTGGCAGCTCTACGGCAAGTACTACAAAGGCATGTTCGACAAAGTCGACTACCGCCGCGTCCCCATCAACTTCCCCCCCGGCGGCGTCTACCATTGCCGCCACACCGACACCGTTGTGACCCAATAAACCAAATTCCCATCCGTTTTCGCACGCCCCTTTGTTTACTTAGATCGCAAAGTGCCCAATCCCAAGGAGCCTCCCATGACCCGCGACCACCTCATCGGCAACGCCATCCTCTGGGCATCAGCCATCATCGCCTCCGCCATCCTCCACGCCCCGACAACGCTGACCCTCATTCTCCTGCCCTCACTCGCGGCCGCGTCACTTTCGATGGTTAGCGCCAAGTGCAAAGGTGCCTAGGCCAGCAGCCATTTTACCGAGCTGCGTGCGAAGAAAGCGGGCCGGTCCCAGGCCTCCTTCGCACGGTCCGGTGGGATTTGAAAGACGCACGAAGGCTAAGACACCCCGAGGGTGAACGGGCCATGGGGGCTGTTACAGTCGTCGGATGAACGGGCAGCACACTCATGTCCGAAATCTCAAACTTCAACGCCCACGCCCCCTACCGCAACTTCAAAGCCTGATGCCCAATATCCTTCCGATATTGCATCCCCTCAAACTTCACCTTCCCCAGCCCCGCATACGCCATCTCCCGAGCCACAGCCAGCGTCTCACCCAGCGCCGTCACACCCAGCACCCGCCCACCATCCGTTAACAACTGACCACCCAGCCGCCTCGTCCCCGACAAAAACACCTTCACATCCCCATCTGACTCTGCTGCCTCAATCCCCGTTATCGGGACACCCTTCGCGTACGCACCCGGATAACCCTTGCTGGCCGCCACCACACACATCGCCGGCCGCGGGTCAAAAGTCGGCGGCGTGGCTGATTCCAATTTCCCTTCCGCCACAGCCATCAGCGTCGCTGCCAGATCACCCTGAAACCGCATCATCAGCGGCTGCGTCTCCGGATCGCCAAACCGACAGTTGAACTCCAGAACCTGCGGCCCCTTCGGTGTCAGCATCAGCCCCGCATACAACAGCCCGCGATACGGAACCTGCTCCCGATTCAAACCATCAATGATCGGAATGAAGACCTGCCGCTCCACAGCCGTCATTACCTCATCCGAAATAATCGCCTGTGGCACCGGGCAATACGCGCCCATGCCCCCAGTCATCGGTCCCGTGTCGCCATCGTCAATCGCCTTGTGGTCTTGACACGGGTCGAGCACCATCAACGTCTTTCCGTCGGTCAATGCCAGCACCGAAACCTCCGGCCCGACCAGAAAATCCTCAATCACCAGTCGGCTTCCCGCAGCCCCAAATTCCTTCGCCGTCATCGCCCGCGCAATCGCATCTTCGGCATGGTCCAGCCGATAACAAACGGTGACACCCTTCCCCTTGGCCAGTCCCGCCGCCTTCACCACCAGCGGAAACTCACCGGCCGCCCCACGATGCCGCACAAACTCCAGAGCCGCCGTCGCTGACGTGAACGTCCGGGCGTCCGCAGTCGGTACGGACTGCGCCTTCATCAGTTCCTTGGCGAACCACTTGTCGCTCTCCAGCTTCGCACCCGCCGCCCCCGGCCCAAACACCAGCACCCCTGCAGCCCGCAAAGCATCCGCAAGCCCCGCCGCCAGAGGATCCTCCGGCCCGATCACCGCCAGATGGATTTGCAAGTCCTTGACCGCTGCAACCAACGCCGCCGTATCGGTCTCCGCGATCGGCAGATTCGTCGCCAGCAACTGCGTGCCAGGGTTCCCGGGCGCGCAGAAAAGCCGTGAAACACTAGCCGATTGAGAGAGACGAAAAGCCAAGGCGTGCTCGCGCCCGCCGGAACCGATGACAAGGACGTTCATGATGCACAAGTTAGAAGCGCAACCGCCCAAAACAGGAAGGGGCCAGCCAAGAACCCGAGGAAAAACTTAGCGACTTATTGCCACAAATGCCCGTATGTGAAACCCCATCGGTTGACAGACCAGCGTGTGGGTCTATGGTGGTGGTCTTGCCTTTTCGCGGGCCGCCGGGACGGGGTTTTCACAGGCGGCCAGCCGAAGTCGAGACGTCTAAACGGGGCGTAGTTCAGCTTGGCTAGAACGCTAGACTGGGGGTCTAGAGGTCGCAGGTTCAAATCCTGTCGCCCCGATTGGTACGCCGTGCCACCTAGCGCACTGCCTTGGTTTTCTAGGGTATCTGTAAAGTGGACCGCAGCAGATACCATCGGTTTCCCACCCTTACCGCTCTGTAGTGGGCCGGATTCTGGGCCGCCTTTTGCGGCCACGGTCTGTAGGCCAGTGGCTCTCTGAAATAGCTCCTCGGGCACGTCACCCAGATAGTGCTTGCCGCTCACAGTGATGCTGTGGCCGATCCATTTTGATACGGCGTGCTGTGGGTAGGCCAGTGCCCACTGCCGCTCGCAGCTCGACCGCAGCGCCTTCCATTGGTTGGCCCACGCTGTCAACCCGGCACGCTTGATCGCACTGGCCAGCGTGCGGTTCATGTGCCCGCCCACACCCAGCGTAATAACCCGCTCCTGCCCTGCCTCAGCCTCATCAAACGCAGCCTGCAACAGTTTCATCAGTTCAGGAAAGATCGGCACACGCCGGCGCTCATGGCCTGCAAAGTGTGCTGTCTTTGGCGATTCTACGTCCATGATGCCGCTGGCAAAATCAACGTCACCCCACCGCAGGGTGTGGCTCTCGCTGGGGATTCTCAACCCTGCATAGCGGGCCAGTCCGAATAACAGCTTGGCCTGTGTGCCGTGCGACGCCTCGACCACGGCCGCCGCCTCGCCGGCACTAACGAATCGAGAATCCTTCACGGCGGTTGAACCGCTCGTCAAGTGGGCCATTGGGGTTGTCGCTATCAATCCCCGCCGGCGTGCCTCATTGAAAAACCCCTTCGCATTGCCGACGTGATGACGGACAGTGGCCACGGACAAACCAGCAGCCGCCAGCGATTGCCGCCACCGCGACGTCTGATCGGCAGTGACAGCCCGCATCGGTGTGGCCGGGGCAATGAACGCTTTTAGTCTGTCGGCTGTGCCTTGTAGATTTGCATGGGCGCGGGGCTTCATCTCTGGCTTACGGTCAGCCAAGTATTGGTCGATGAACGCGCCCAGCAAAGTAGATGCACGCTCGGGCACTAAACCCACGGCCACCAGCTTGTCATACATCGTCGAATCTAAACTGGCCAACCACCCCACCGTCTCGGGGTCCAGACCCGCCCCCGTAAAAACGCCGCCGATCAGCCGCTCCACCCTCACTAGAAACGCCTCACCTTGCTTCATCGTCACACCGGCCGGCAGGCGCATCGTCTTACGTTTGCCGCCCGCATCGAAAAACCGAACCCGACGATCCCTTGATAAACTGGCCATTGACTAGTCTCCTATTTGTATGATTTTACCGTTCAGTACCACAGGGCGCTATCTCGCAATCTTGCGCGCTCTCCAGTGCCTTTTAGTGACACTGCTTGCTAGGGTTTTTACCGCCACTCGTCTTTTATTTTTTGTAGAGCAGTTACCGATACCCCCTCTGGCGATAGCGCCAAGGGGGGTTGAGTGTTTTCCGGGGTGTCCCAATCGTCGGCCAGTGTGAATGTGGCACTGGGCGGCTGCCCACCTTTCGGGCCGGGGGCGGGGTGTTCCAGCGCCCCCAGGCCGGCAGCCTTCAGCTCCTTCAGCGCGGCATGGCTCGCCCCCACGTCGCCCTGAAATCGCCTGATTCCACTGTGGGCCAGTTCCCTCGCGGTCACCCGTCCGCCCTTGCCGATGATCCAGCGTATTAGCGCGTCCTGCCTGGTTTGGGCTTCGCTCACGCCGAACATCAAATAAACCCGCTCGCCCTCGTGCCTGAACCACTCACCCAGGGCGATGCCGGCCCGCACCGATTCGACGCCCACCCGGAATTCGTCGTCGACCCCTCCGGTGACGCACCGGATACAGTGATCGATCAGCGCCAGCCGCCCCGCCGCCCCGATCAACTTGGAGTAAAACGCCTCCACGTCTTCGTCGCCCACGACTTCTCGCATGTCGGCCAAGTTGTTGAAGAATTGGACCCAAACCCGCTGCCCCTCGCTGGACAGTGGCAGGTCGTGAGGCACGCCAGCGCCTGCCGGGTCGTCTGGGTTTGTCCGAAAGTCCAGCGCGTACAGTCGCCCGAACAACTCATCCATGCCGGCCAGCAACTGGTCGTTCACGGTCGCGTCGGTCCATCTCATTGGCGTACGCTGGGGAGCAACCATGAACATGCGCGCCGCGAATCCACTTTGAAAATACCCCCGGCCCATAGCGGTCTGCAGAACCCCCGGCTGAACGCCTCCGGAAATACTCATGCTCGCGCGTTCAACGGTGATGGTTGACGGATCACCCTTTCTATCGATTTTCCAGAATCGCCCCTCGTACAGCTCGAGGTACTTTTGCAGGTCTGAACCCTTGCCACCGCTTCGGTACTGGTTCATGCCTGAAAACAACGCCGATAACTCGTCTTTGGCCAGCAAAAAACCTCGGGGGCTTACGCTCTGACGGGTCGCTATCGCCTCCGTCGTGGCGTCGTCAACTATCGTGTGCTGTATCGGGGGCGGTTCCGGGGGTTTCTCGCCCCGCTGCCTCGCCGGCCTTTTCTTCCACTCCTCGGCGGCCTCTCTCGCCTTCGCCGCAAGCAATGCGTGAGCGCGGGCCAGTTCTTGGTGTCGCCTTTGGGGCCACCGCATGACCGCATGAAATGCCGGGCTTTTATGCGTGCCGCTGGGCGCGACAATCATGCACCACAGGATCGACGGTACAGAAAAGCCGGGTTTCAATTGTAGTCGCCGGGTGTTGCCGATCGCCGATGCCAATGCGGGCAGCAACTGAACGGCAACGAACGCCTCGTCACACCCGATGGCCCGCGCCTGCCCCCGCACATAGTCGGCCACGGCGGGGGGCAGTTCGTCGGTCGGGAATGGCCTGGCGGCCGGTATCTTCTTTCGCCTCGATGCCGGGGGGGCTTCACGCTCGGTCGATTCGTCGCCAGTGGTCGTAGTCTGCCACTTCTCGGGTGGGCCGGCGTAGTGGCCCGCACTGGCTTGTCGCCGCTCAGTGTCGAGCAACCAACCGCGTCGAAACTTGTTGGGGGGTCCGTCCTTGGCCGCGCTCTCGATCTTGTGCGCCAACTCTCGATCGCTCCAGGGCGGGTCGCACCTGTGGTTGTACTGGTTGGCCAGCAGTTTGTGTGCAGTCGCGGCGTCGAGGTCAAAACCGTTCACCAAGCACGACGCCGCCCACAGCGTTTGGTTGTGACCGCCCTGCCCGCTCACGGCAGCGGGCACACGCTCCAAATAGGCCACTGCGCGCGACTCGATGCCTTGTGCAGCCTGTGGGCCTCGCTGTGGCTCGCTGTGGGCCTGCTTCGCCGCTGGCGGGGCCTGTGGGCCATACTTCGCGTCGTTGTAGAGGCGGGCGATTTCCCTTACAGCACGGGCCAGTTGCTGGGCGTCAACTTCGGCCGGCGGGCCGGCCCACTCGCCGTAAATCGCTCCCTCGGGATGAACGGATGGATACACCAGAGTTTGCCCGCCCTTCGCCCGGTACTCGATCACCGCTGCCCTCGTCTGCCGATCGCTTTCCCGAAAGGTCGGGAGATCCTCCTGCACGATATAAAATCGGTGAGTGCGACGACGCCCGCCCACGGCCTGCGTCGTGGGCAACAGTTCGTCGACCAGTGGCAGTGCCTCGTCGTTGTCGATGTCAACGCAGACCAATCCACCGCCATGCGTGCCACCGATCAGCCCGATATTGGAGTCTTCGCCGAAAAGATCCTCCACATCGTCGGGGTGCAGCTTCAGTGTTTGCCAGCCCTTCAGGACCGGCCCTTTCGATTTCGCGGGAATCGGCACAGGCGCAAAGCCCATGTCGATGTACTTCAACGCGGCTTGGATCACGATTTCACGGCGGGATTTTCCGCCGGAATTGGGGTATAATTTGCTCATTAGCTCCTTGCCCGCCCCTGCCCGGTTGATTCCCCGGCAGGGGCTTTTTATTTGGTTGACAGCCACCCAGATACACCAACAACTATTGGCCACTCGGTGGGCTCACAGCCTCACCCGATGACGCGTCAATAAACCGCGCCAACTCACTCGGCGCGAATCGAACGGCCGTGCCGATGCGAACGGGTTTGACCCTGCCCCCCGCCACCAAATTGCGTAGCGTTTTCTCGCAGATGCGGAGCGATTTCGCCGCCTCCGCTGTGGTCATCAAAAGACTTTCTGCCATGATGAAACTCTTTCTGTGCGGATCGCACAAAAACAAAAAAAGACTGTTTGCCATGCCGATGTGGCATGGCGGTTTACTCGAAACCCCCACCGCCGCCCTGGCCCGCTCGGGGCCGCGTCGCGGCAGCTATGACACCCGTAAGCATGGCCCGATGGGCCAACGCGCTTACGGCCTCTAGTCCCCTCGCGGGGCAGCCGATCCTTGGGCCACGTTTACCCTTGGGGGTAAGGGCGTAGTCTCGGCTATTCCGCGAATGTACGGCACATCCCGGAATCCCGTTAGCCATTCACGGCTTGCGTCACGGCCTACTGCCGTTTTCCCCTCAGCCGCGCCGCAATGAACGCCGGCAGTTCGCGGAATCCGCCTTCGCCGGCCGCGTCATGCCCGCCCCCCCCCCCCGCCTTTGGGTCCTTCCGGGGGGCAGCCGTTGCCTGCGGATAAACAACGCACAGGCGTCGGCCAAGTGTTGGCCCGCGTCATAAATATCCCGGAAAGGAACGCCCGCCGGCATCGGCGTTTGTACGTTGTGCAAGTCACTTGCAACTATCCAAACATCGCAAGTTTTAGCCTGCACACATGCCGGGCGGGGGGGGAGTACCTTGGCGATTTCGGATCACGGCTTCCGCGCATCGGCCAGCATCGCCTCGATGCCCGCCCGTAGTGCCTTCGGTATCGCCACCGGGCAAGCGTCCAGCCAGTCGCCAGTGTCGGGCAATATCCGGCCAATGGGCCATTGGGAAAAGACGCAACCCCCTCTGGCGATAGCGCCAAGGGGGGTATCGGTGAGTGCGCCTATGTAAATAAAAGTCGTCAGGGGGGGCCGGCAGCCGTACCACGGATCCAGCCACACGGCCGGACGGGTGCAGCCGCTGGCCACGCTTTTAGATTTGGTCTTCACCCTCAACGAAACCACTCACCACCATGGCGCTGATCGTCCGTCGCATGTCGCCGCTCAACAGGACAGGACAACTGGCCAGCCATGCCCTCAGACGGGCAGGAATCCGACTAACTGGGGTCTCTGGGGTCGATTCGCCAAACGGTGGGCCGGATTCTGGGCCACTGACACCCTCGAATTGCTGACTTTCCTTAGACAAACCGCTGGAAGGTCGCAGGTTCAAATCCTGTCGCCCCGAGTTGATGGGACACAAACTCCATTTGCGAGCAAGTCGAATGGCCTTCTCATGACTGGCGCAAGACTTACGGCGTCGAGCTTGCATTTCAATAACAGGATTTGCAGCAGCTTCCGCTTTTCAGCGTAATCTCCCGTAAGCCATTTCTGCTGCAGGCTTTGCGAGAGTTCAAAAACGCGGATGGCTAAATCACCCTGTTCGGCCCTTGAGCGGTCAGCGGCTTCCACCTTCAAGGGCAACCCCGCGATCCGGTCACGCAGTTCGGTGCTCTTGGCTGCGTAGGTGTCGCTGTCGATTTCATTCATCAGCCGCAGGCTCTATAGCCGGTCCTGTTGATCGCGGAGGACCGACATGTCGTGCTGGAGAGTGCTGGTCTCTGTGACGGCGGTCTTCTGTTGTTCTCGGCACCACCGCTGGAGCTGGTTGCCGAACCACTGGCGCACATCATCCGGCTGGCGGATGCGCTCAAAGATCGCCTGAAACTGCCGGTCGAGATCGGCCTCGGACACCCGATGGCGGGGGTGATTCTTCGAAGTTTGCGTCGACGCGAATCGTGCCCCGGGCTGGGCTGGAACTGCCGCTTTGAGTTTTTATTCATTGGACGAGAAGGACCTCTTCTGGGCCCAACACAGCTACAGGCCGACTCGTGGTGGCCGAAAAAGCGGTGCCGAATTTGCCGGGGTTGTGATGACTCACCCATTACCTTGGGCAGTACCGTTTAGACCGCAGCTTCAAAGTTGCGGTTGTGCCCTCGGGCCGCACCTGCCCTTTGAATGAATTTCGGAACGCCACATCAGGCTTAGCGTCCATACGCAAAAATACGACTTTCCATCCCGTCGGCCGCGTTCGCAAACCGTGCCATACTTCGACACATGACACCCGCATGTCAGCAATACTTTAGGGGCTCAGAGAGTACCAGCGTAGATCGTCAGCCTAAGGGTGGTCTATTGGGGTGTGAGTATGTCGGCAGTCGCCACTTGGTGGCTTTGGGAGTGCGCAGTGCTCCACCCGAGCCAGCGGTAGGCAAGCATGGCTGCACCGCGCAACGTGGGCTCAGCGACGTCTGGCATAAGAAATGGGTGACCGGAGACATTTGACTTGATTTGGAGCCATTTTCGACTTCGAGCAGCGCCACCGCCGGAATGGATGACAACGTTGGGAAGGTCAGGGGCGAGGATCGCCACCTGATCTGCCAAGGCGTGGGCCACAACATGATAGATGCTCGCGACGATATCGGCGGGTAGTTCGGTTGCGGCCAATCGAGTCAGGCACTCTCGCAGTGACTCGATTGGTTCGAGGTGATCCAACCTTAGACTGGGTCGGCTTCGAACCTCGACGAGTGCGTCGAGTTCCTCGGCTGAGGGCTTTCCCGGCAAAGCGTTTCGGAATGTATCCAAGAGTGAAGCAGAGATGTTTGAGAACATCATGTGATAGAAGCGGCCGACGTCGGCCGAAGGGCCGCTGTAAACATCGTGGCATGAAGGCGGGTCGAGCTGTGAAGAGCACCGAATAGTGGCGAGTACCGTGCCGGTGGTCTCAGAGATCAGATCGGCGTCGGTGTTACCCACACCGATAGCGCCAGCATGCTGATCGAGGATTCCCATGATGAGGTTGCATCCGCGATCCAACCCGAGCTCGTCAGCGACGTCTTGGAGCAAGGTGCCCACAGACGAACCGCTACGGACGACCCCAGGCAGCCATGCAGTTTCGACGTCCGCTCGACGTGCCCAGTCAGCCGGCCAAGTCCATGCCTGTATATCGAACAAACCTGACAGGCCGGCGACACTGCCATCGGTGAGATGTTTACCAGTGAGCCAATGGACGAAGTAGTCACCGAGGAAGCACACCCGGGCAGCGGCAGCGTGAAGACGGGGCTGATGTTCCCGAATCCACTTCAACTTCGCGGCTGCAAAAAAGCCATCGAGTGCAGGAATGCCGCTGCGATTGGTGTACGTGGGATCGGAAGTCCAAGTAGCGATTTCCACGCCCAAAGCTTCGGCGCGATGATCGGTCCACACGATCAATGGTGTAAGGGGTTTGTCATCACGATCCAGCACGGTGAAGGTGTTTGCCTGGGTTGCGAAAGTGATAGCGCGGACGGATTTTAAGCCCGTAGGTTGCCGAGACCCGAGGTCGCAGCAGGCAGCACGGATGACCTGACGAAAGTTCTCAGGTTCGATTTCAACATGGCCGAGCCGGTTGGTGGTCGACGGGGTAGGGTATCGCACGATGGCAGTCAATCCGCCTTTTGAGTCGACCAGACCCGCTTTGAAGTAGGTCGTACCAAAATCGAATACGAGAATGTGGTCAGACATGTCCCACACTGGTCAGCGACAGTATCAGTTTGCTGGACTCACGGACGAAGAGGTCGCCCGTTTCTGGACTCTTGAACAGCGCCGTGCCCGCTTCATAGTAGTTACGGTCGATCGCCTCCTGTGTCACGACATAGCCCTGAAGCTCGCCGTTTGCCATGGTGATGACAACCGCATCAGGGTGCTCTCGGCTGAGCGATTGCGCGAACTCCACAAAGAACTCTCCGGGCCATCCAACGAACATTGTAGGTCCAACACGAAGGATCTGAATTTCGGCGGGTAGGCATGACTGTATCGCGGGCAACAACTTGCCGTTGTTCGCAGCGATGGCAATCGCCACCGTCTCCTCGGCACCGAAGACATCGCATTCGGCAGTACGGACGGCGGCTGCGGGCGCGCCTGAAAGGCGAAGCTCCTCGATCCAAGATTGTGCAAGCTGAAGTCGACTTGATGCTGCAGAAAAAGAGGGCGGTTGGCGTGGCGGCGCCTCGATGAAATGCTGCGTGGAGTCCAAGGTAATATCTGCGGAGTATGTGGCACCCCGTAGTGCTTGATCGATGGACTTACCCAATACCTCGCCGAGGCGAACGGCCTCAGCGAACGTGTTGCCCTTCGTGACGTGCCGGGGGCTTTGGTTGCCCGCTGCACCGATGTGGTAGAGGACGGGGCAATCCGCACCAGTGAGGGTTCGTTGGAGGAACCGCCGCGTCATCCCGGGGAAATCTGCGCTGAAAAGTGTGGAATCCTGGTGGAGGACGGTGGGGTGCATGGCGCAGACGACCTGAATGGCAATAAACTTTCGAGTCAGTGAATCGCGGACAGCCAGGACCGGCGAGCCCAGGCTTGACGGGCCGAGCGGATCGTGACGACAAGTGCCGATGCCCGTGGCATCGGCAACGACCCGTGTCACTTCCGCTGGTCTACGACATTCCCAAGCCTCGACTGCAGCAGAGACGATTGCAGCTTCCACGCCGGCAAGGTAGTCAAGATTGGGTGGGGGAATGACCTGATCAGCCCCGCTTGCCACACAGTTCACCGTCACCGGCCCGGAATGTGTGTGGGTCGCGGACAAAAGTATTGAGTGGACGGACACACCGGTGAGCGCATGGATGCGCTGCCTGACCGCGGCTGTCGTCGCCTTGTCGACGTAGGCCAAATCGACCGAGATGAACAAGCAGTGCTGATTCCCGCGTTGAAGTAGCAGCGCCGATGCGAGCAGCGGATCGTGTGTGCCCGTACTCATGCGACGGGCATGGGGGTACCCGTACAGGAATTGGGGGGAGTCTGGGGTGATGTCGCGGCTGGCAGACCCACAATTCAGCATGTCAGATCGCACAAAATTTCCTTGCATTTGTTCGTTTGTGTTTGTATCATAAACAGTTTCAAACATTTATCAACACTTTTCCATGAAAATCAACCGACACCGTCAAATTCAGCAGTTGCTCCGTGTGCACCAAGAGTGTTCGGTCGAGTTTCTGGCCGCAGAGCTGCGAGTGAGCGATATGACGGTTCGACGGGACCTTCAGATTCTGGCGAAAGAAGGCCTGCTGGTGCGCACGCGGGGCGGAGCATCGCAAGCTGAACGGGTGTTGTTCGATTTTCCGTTCCTACGGGAGGCGGAGCAGAACCGCAGTCAGAAAGGCGCGATTGCCGAGTGCGCCGCCCGCCTAGTTGAGGACGGACAGTCCGTAATGCTCGATTCTGGCACCACAACGCTTGCCGTAGCCCGGCACCTTGCCCGGCGGAAACGCCTTGTGGTGATTACGACATCGCTTCCTATCGCGGCCGTGCTTCAGCCGTCGGTCGACGTGGAGACGATTCTTCTGGGCGGAATTGTGCGGCGCGACTCCCCTGACCTGACCGGACCATTGACGGAGGGGAACCTCGATGCGTTTCACGCTGATCTGGCCTTCATTGGGGCGGATGCCGTGGGTCCGGACGGCACGCTTTACAACGCTTCGATGACCGTGGGGCGGATGCTCACCAAGATGATCTCGCGCGCTGGTGCTGTGTACGTTGTGGCCGACAGCTCCAAGATTGGGCGCACAGCGCTATCGCGGTTCGGGTCGGCCGCGTCAATCCAAGGGCTCATTACGGATGGGGACTTGGGGGCTGAAGAACGGAAGACCTTGGAGGCGGCAGGAGTGCGCGTGATTCTGGCCCCCGTCGCCGAAGTCGAACCAGCGGCATTGGAGCCCTATGCCGGTGGCACACCCAGTTGACATGGATAACCCTCAGAAGGAATTAAACCGATGACAATGCTTAAGAAACAAGCCCACTGGGCGCACGTAGACCTTGATGAGGTACCGAACATGCAGACGGCGGCGCCGGGACCCAAGTCCAAGGCGTTGCACGAGAGGTGTACCAAGCACTTCAAGGGGCTTAGTGGGCAGGTCAAGTTGTTTCCGGTTGCCTTTGAATCGGGTCACGGTTGCGTGTTGGTGGACGTCGATGGGAACAAGTACATCGATTTTTCATCAGGGATTTACGTCACGACGCTGGGCCATTGCCACCCGAAGATCAGCGGGGCTATCGCAAAATATGCCAGTCGGCTGATGAACGCCCACGACTTCACCACGGAGATCAAGACGCAGTTGGTCGAGAAGCTGGCGGAGGTGCTTCCGGGCGATCTGACGGCGTTTCAGCTTTACGACTCTGGCACGACTGCGGTTGAGGCAGGGATGCGGGTTCTGCGAGCAGCCACCGGAAAAAACGAGCTCATCAGCTGCTTCTACGACTACCACGGAAAGACTTACGGATCGGTGTCGCTTGCGCATATCCGGTCGCATGTTTATGGGAGAGTTCGCATGCCGGGTGCTCATCTTGTGCCACGGCCGGACACCTATCGCCCCATCTGGACTAAAGCCGACGGCTCGATTGATACAGACAAGTACATCGAGTTTTATGACATGTATCTGGACAAAGCTACCGTTGGCGATGTGGCTGGCTTTGTAGTCGAGCCCATCCAGGGATGGGGTGGATCGATCATGCCGCCGGACGACTTTTTCCCGAAGCTGAGAAAGTTCTGCGACCAGCGAAAGATCCTGCTGATGGCTGACGAAGTGCTGACGAGTTGGGCACGAACCGGCAAGTGGCTGGCCATGGAGCACTGGGGTGTGGTGCCCGACGTGGTATCGATCGGTAAAGGGTTTGGCAATGGTTTCCCGGTCACATGCGTGGCCGTGCGTGAGCCGTATCAGGAATCTTTCGAGAAGATCAGTGCTTCGAGCAGCTACGGGGGCAACCCGATGGCGTGCGCTGCTGCATTGGCGTCGACCGAGGTGATTGAGGAGGAAAACCTTCTGGCCCGGAGCACGCATCTGGGAGAGTTGGCACTGAAGCGCATGCTCAAAATGAAGGCCGAACACAAAATCATCGGTGACGTTCGTGCCAAGGGCTGCCTGATGGGAATAGAACTGGTCAAGGATCGGCAGACGAAGGAGCCTTTCGATTTGGCGGGTACGATGGTCTATCAAAAAGCGTTTGCCATGGGTCTGGCATGGATTCCAGCCGGCCACATCCTGCGCATGAGTCCGCCCGTGGTCATGGAGGACGAGGTATTGATGCGCGGTCTGGACATTATCGATGAAGCGATTGGTGAAACATCGCGTGAGCTGGGGTATTGATTGCCCAGACCTCGTGAAAAGCATGTCGTGAGTGGAGCCAGCTGAATTGCGGCGAGTGCTGCACTGTTTCGATAGGCTCGATGTACGTTCGCCTGGAGGTCAGAGAATACGTAACGTGCCATGACGGTCTGCGGTGGCGTTTGTGCCAGCGGGTAATGGTATCGACATGCCCTGCCGCTTCCAGCCGCCCGAGAGCCGCGAATGAACCGCAGAAGAAGCTGGCACGCCTTCAGTGGCGCCCACCCTCTCGACGCTGAATGCGCCAACAGCAGCAGCAAATGTGGCTGCATTGATGGCACTCTTGCCATCAATCACGGCAGCGAGGAATCCCGCGATCGTACAGTCGCCCGACCCTGTGGTACCTGCGATGGTGGCGGGTGTGAAGCATGGGGAAAGACATTCGACCCCGATCCATTGTTCAGGATCGCAGCCAGTGCGACTGCAAATGTCGCGAATGCGACGGGAGTCCGTCGACGTCTTGAGATACAGGCCCTGATCGCCAAGCTTCAACCCGACGATCGCCGCACCGTACGCCAGAAAAGTATCAGCCAGAGATCTCAGACGACTGAGGCTCGTATCGATGGATGTTCCATCGTGAATCTGCTGCAGGTATTCGGTCCGGTTCAGCATCAGGAGAAGTTCGTCCATGCTGGGAAGAAAGATATCTACCGATGGCAGGATGCGGGCGAAAATCGAGGGCCAATCTGCACGGCCAGCCGGGCTGTCCGGATCAGGAAATGACAGATCCAGCGAGGTGACGAGGCCAGCCTTACGGACGCTCGCAAGAATGCTGCCAAGTTCGATTCCTTCATCATGAAACATTCGCCGCATGAGGGGGGGGTAACCGAAATGGAATATCTTGGCCCCGCCCAGCCGGGTGGGATCGACATCGGCCGCGCCAAATGTATCGTTGGCACCCGGACAGTGCAGAAAGCTTCGGTCCATACCGGGTGGGCTGATGACAACCGAATAGCTTGTGGCGTCGCCGCTGCAGACGACCATGGCTGCGGCGAGCGACGGATCGTGGGCGCGGAGCAGATCGCAGAGCGCCCGACCAAAAAGGTCATCGCCCACCTTGCCGATCAGCCGCACGGGAACGCCCAGCCGGTGCAGGGCCAGGCCGGTATTTGCGACCGCCCCGCCCGCAGACAGTGCCGCGGGTCCGACCTGCACGAGCGAACCCGGGCGGAGGTCGGTGGCGGCAAAGAGCTGCGGAATGAGGTCCAGACAAATGTGTCCCGCAACGATGACTTTTGGGGCCATGGTAGAATCCTATTCCCATGTTGGCGAGATCACCTGGCCAGCACGGTGTGAATCAAGTGCAGCGGTGAAGAGGATGTGGCTGTCGTGGGCTTCCTGGGGTGTGGCGCAATGGAATGGTTGCTTCATTCCCTTTCGGCCATGGGCCACTTCGTCGCAAAACGCAGCCCACATCTGCAGTATTGAATCGCTAAAACCGAATTCGAAGATCTGGCCTGTGATCATGTCATAGGCTGATTTGCAGGGGACGTCGATTACGTGCCAAGCCTGCCCGCCGCCGGGGGTATAGGGAAGCGTCGCAAGTTGCTTGGGGTTTTTCGTCGAGAATTCAGCTGAGAGGCTTGTGCCCGTGACGCGAATGAACCACGTGTTGTTGTGGCCCGGCGCGATGCGTTTCATTGATAGGATCATGGGAAATGGGCCCGCATCGGCGTTGACTTCGCACGCCAGTGTTGCATTGTCCCATGTTTTGCAGGGGACCAGCTGCCCCTTGCTGTCGGGCCTTTGACTTACGACTTTGGACAAGAGCGCCCGCACTGTTGACGGACGCCATCCGTGGCGAAGGGGCATGTGCAGGACATGCATCCCGAGGTCGCCCATGCAGCCATACTCTCCGTTGAACTGAATCTGACGCTTCCAGTTGATCGGCTTGAGCGGGTTGAGGTCGGAGGAATGCCAGAAGCCAGCTTCGACTTCGATGATGCGACCGAAGGCGTGCTGCCGGATGAGTTCGGAGATGGCGTAGGCACCCGGATAAAATGGGATTTCACTGCTGCAACTGACGCAGATTTCCGGCCGCGTTGCCCATGCGGCGAGGATCGCCCTGTTCGCAGCGATATCGATCCCGAATGGCTTTTCACCCAACAAGTGCTTGCCGGAACGGATCACATCCGCGTACAGGCCGGCGTGAAGATTGTGGGGCACCGCAGCGTAGATGGCGTCAATATTGGGGTCGGCAAGCAGGTCCCTGTAGTCGGGTGTTGTCACGCGCACTGTCGGGACATTGTCTTTGAACCAGCCCAGTGCTGCGGGATTAGGGTCGCAGACGCCGACGATCTCGGGACGCACGTCTTGATCGAGCAGATGACACCAGCGCGCCGCAGCGCTGGAGAACTCGCGCCCCATGAGGCCGCATCCGACGATCCCAAATCGAATCACTTTTCTTCCCATTATCTCTCCAGTTATTTGGCCAGAAAGCTCATGGCTTCTTCGGCCGAGGCGTTATCGTGAACAACAGACATGAGTGCCCTCGTAATGCCGCCAGGATTTTGGTGCTGGATCACGTTTCGCCCGTAGACGATCCCCGACGCGCCCGCCTTGATCAGGGCAGAAGTCCGACGAAGGATCTCGAGGTCACTGACCTTGCCGCCACCGCGCACCAGAACCGGAAGTCCGGATGCTGTCTCGATCACCTTGGGGTAATCCTGCACGTCGTCGGTAGGGTCGGCCTTGATGATATCTGCGCCAAGTTCGGCCGCCTGCCTGACCAACGGGATGATTTTTGCAGGGTCGCCGTCCACCATGTAGCCGCCAGCCTTGATGTTGGGTTGAAAGACCAGTGGCTCGATCATCAGTGGCATTCCCCAAATGTCACACTCAGGCTTTATCTTGAGGATGTTCTGAATGCATGAATCAGTAACTTCGGGTTCGCCGGGGATGTTAAAGAGGTTTACGACCACGCATGTCGCGTCTAGCCGGAGGGCCTGACCAACTGGGTCCTCGATCATGCGTGAGAAGAGTGTGCGGGGCAGCTCGGTTCCATAGACGTTGGCAACATCCGTCCGCAGCACGAGTGAAGGCTTGTGCTTTCCCGGAACGGACTGGAGTTTGTCCGCTTGGCCCACGGTCAGTTGAATGGCGTCTGGATTGGCTTCCACGACGGTGGCGATCGCTCGCGACATCGCTTCGATTCCCGATAGGAACCCAGCCTCTCCAAAGAACCCGTGGTCGATTGCGACGTCAAAGCAACGTCCTGATTTTGCATTGAACAGGCGGTTCATTCGATAACTCTTACGGTTGATCATGCGTTTCCTTGTGGGGATGGGAGTGAACTTCGGATGTCTTGTCGGCGATCGGGTGCGGTGGTCGTGGCTGTGGGGCTTAGTCGAGTCAGGCTGGCGTCAGTCTGGCAGCCGAGATGTCCTCATGGTTGTGACTCAGGGCGATCTCGCATGGGGCCGGAACCCAAGAAGCACAATCGAGAGCCCAGATGAGCACCCACTCGGGCAAGCGCACTCTGGTCCACTTCCGGACTGTGCTCGGGCTGCCACGTTGCATCAGCCGGCCCGACACCATGGGCGTAGGTAACACCAGAAGGATGTGCGTACCCGTCGATGCCTGCGATGTGCACTTCCCGTGCATTGCTAACCGCTGCGCCCAGAAGAGCCAGAAAGACGCCCGTGGTCGGGAACGGCCCACGGGGGTCGTGGACATAGAGGTTGGCCCGAATCAGGGCTGGTAGAATCGGGACGGGGCGGGGAAGGCCATAGTTCGGAAAGGCTACGGGCGGCTGCGACGGCAAATAGGCATAAGCCAGCAGCGGCCGATGCTCGGAACCTGCCTGACTGTACCTGGCTGAGATACCAGCCAGCAGGGTGTCGTCCACAGGTGAGTTGACCAGAACAACATCCGGCGACTTCCACCATTGCTCACCGCTGGCATAGGCGGACCCCGTAACGAGAAGCCTTGAGCCTGACTGAGCTGCTGAGGGAAGATCTCGGACGCTAGGGCCGCGGCCGAGTATCACAAGGCGTTCGCCCGCCATGGCCCCAGCCAGAACTGCAACCCAGTCGGACTGGCCCCCCGGCTGGCCAAGTACCGGTAGTTTGATGTGGCGATCAAAGCGCTCGACGAATCCGGTCTGCCAGCGGGGATCTTTGCGAATGTCGGCCTCTAAAGTCAGTTCTGCGGGCTCTGTGCCCGCCAGCGTCATCTCTCCCCAGCACTGGCCTGAGTGATTGTGCTCGTGACGGATCATTCTGAGCCCCAATGATCCCAGCATCGAAGACTCCCAGCCCATGCAGTGGTCGCAGTAGTCTTCATCTGCGTTGAGGTCGTGGGCCAGAAGGAAGCCCTTGCTGGGGCACTTGCGCATGTCCCACCGCAGGACGTTGCTCTTCGCGTCCAGAGTGAAAGTCCAATCGCATTGTTCGTCTTCGCCGGTCTGCCGCCAAGCCTCAAATAGGCCCTTCAACCCCTCTCGGAGCCCCAGTTCAATGTAGTGTCGTTGGGAATCCTGACCGATGGCATCGGCCCAAAGCGACTGGACTGCGGCCTCTCCAAACTCACGGCGAATGAAGTGAAACGTCCAGTCGTAATAACCGCAAAAGTCATGGCAGCCGAGCATGAGATGTCCCGCCCTTCTCCGATAACAGCCTGCCCTCGACCGTGAGCGGCTCGAACCTTTGTTCGCAGGAACCCATGCCTCCGCTTCTGGCGAAAGAAAAACCTGCCACTCCCGCCATCGCGCTACAGACATGGTCACAGTGTTCGCAGAAATAGGGCACGATTTCACGCCCTGAATCTCGCAAGTGCTTGATTGCCGGACACACCTTCACATGAAGAATGGCCGCGGCACCCTCCATAGTCACATCCACCACGGCCTGAGGTTCTTCAAGAAAATAGGCCTTCCAATCGGTTGCAATCCCGGCGGCACCCTGATCCTTCCACAGCGCCGCTCGCTTTGCGTAGTAGTCCCGGCCAAGACCGGTCCAATACCGGATCAGGGCATCCCTGCCGTACTTGTCGTGTATGTGACGAAAGACGGCGTTGTTAACAAAGTAAAAATCTGGCGCCGACACGTGACTCCTGCTCCCGGGGGGTTGTGACCGATTGTCCCTTATTCTGGTGCGCCTCAGTCCACATCTAAAACTGTCAATCGAAAAAGTAAGTGCTACATAATCTTTTCACTGAACTAATCTAAAGGTCATCCATCTAGGTGGGGCCAAGCAGGGCTAAAAGGCGGCTGCAGCGACAAAAATTCATTTTATCAGGTCAAAAAATGCATCTGACAGGTTCGGGAGAATGGCCAGTAGCTTGAGGTAAAAATAGTTAATTTGCGATGTTTATTATTGTTCACTTGTGTTTGATTGAACTAATGGTAATCTATTTTTCCTCGTACGCAAGGCTGAAATTCAATGAGCCATGGGCGCCAGAAGCAGATCATGGACTTGCTCGCCACTCGGGGCGAGTGCACGGTCGACTTTCTGGCGGATGCGCTTCGCGTCAGCGAGATGACCATTCGGCGGGACCTGCGCCTGCTTGCCGGACAGGGATTGGTTGTGCGGTCACACGGCGGTGCAGCCCCGGCCGAAAATGTGCTGTTCGAGTTTTCCTTTCTTGAACGTCGCCGGTTGCGACGGCTTGAGAAGGAGGCCATTGGTAAGCTGGCGGCTGAACTCGTCCCGGAAGGAGCGACGGTCATCCTCGATTCTGGAACCACGACACTGGCTGTTGCCCAGCACCTCCGTTCGACCCGAAGGTTGACGGTGATAACCACCTCGCTTCCGATCGCGTCCGTGCTACAGCGATCAGGGAATGCCGAGATTCTCCTCCTCGGCGGCATCCTCCGTAGAGACAGTCCTGACCTTGAGGGGCCGCTGACAGAGTCTAATCTTGCGGGTCTAAATGCCGATCTCGCGATCCTTGGGGCAGATGGGGTGGATGCGGCTGGAACGACCTACTCAAGCTCCATCAATGTCGCCCGATTGCTGACCAAGGCGATCTCGGCCGCACAGAAGGTCTTTGTGACGGCAGACTCAAGCAAGCTTAATCGGACCGCTCTGTCGTCGTTTGGCAACCTCAAAGACTTCGACGGATTGATCACGGATGAACGGATAGAGCAAAACTTGCTGTCAACGTTTCGGGGTATCGGCATTCATGTCGCGGTGGCTCACCCTAGGCAGGACGGCCAAGAAGCGAGGTCGCAATGAGTGAACGAGCCGACCTTGTCATTCACAATGCCCGAATAGTACTTGGCCACGGGTTGGTGCCAGGAAATCTGGCAATCTCAAAGGGGCGGATTCAAGCAATTCTTTGCGGTGGAATGCCCGAGTGCGC
Source organism: Tepidisphaerales bacterium (assembly GCA_038226785.1). Classification (GTDB taxonomy): domain Bacteria; phylum Planctomycetota; class Phycisphaerae; order Tepidisphaerales; family Tepidisphaeraceae; genus JBBRQG01. Next base: position 163,735 of record JBBRQG010000006.1, read on the forward strand.
CGTTGAGGCTATTGATGCACAAGGCCGGCAGGTCACACCCGGCCTCGTTGACATCCACACCCATGGTATTGGCAACTTCCTGTTTGAGTCTTCGCCGCAGGACCTTCTGGCAGGTGCTGCGCTCTTGGCTACATTCGGTACGACGACGTTTCTGCCAACGCTGTACACCACGCTCACTGGTGACCATTTAGACCATCTGAACCTACTCGCTGAGGCGGTTGACCAGTCAGCCGGAGTGGAGAGGGGGAGGGGGGCGAGAATTGCCGGCTTTCATCTTGAAGGGCCGTTTCTTGCCCTCAGCGGAGCGGCAGGGAGGCAGCTACCTGTGGATCTCCCACTGTTACGGGAGATGCTCTCCGCTTGTCGAGGGCTTACACGGGTCGTCTCGACGAGCCCCGAGGTTCCGGGAATTACTGCGGCCATAGAGTTGCTCCGCGCGGAAGGTGTCGTGGTCTTCCTGACCCATACGCAGGCGAGTTGTGCACAGACCGAACGCGCAATTGACGCTGGCGCCACCCACGCCACACACTTTTATGACGTCTTCCCCGCGCCGCCGGAGACCGAGCCCGGAGTTCGACCCGCTGGCGCAGTTGAGTCGATCTTGGCGGACCGTCGATGTTCAGTCGATTTCATCGCCGACGGCATCCACGTAGACCCTGCAGCGATCAGGCTGGCAGCTGCGTGCAAGGAGTGGGACCAGATCGCCCTCATCTCAGACAGTAACATCGGAGCTGGACTTCCGGCTGGCAGATACGACACGCCGTGGGGATTCCCCGTTCGAGTCTCACCCGAAGATGCAGCCAGAATTGATGACCCACGCCACCCTGAATATGGCGGGCTCGCAGGCAGCTCACTGGTTCTGAGCCGCGCGGTTGCCAACATTCAGAAGTGGTTCCACCTTCCTTGGTCGCAGGCGTGGAACCTCGCGACCGTCAACCCCGCCAGGATCGCAAACCTCAGCTGTCCGGGAAGGCTCGAGGTCGGACAGCCCGCCGACTTGGTGATCTGGAACGATGACCTCACTCCCCATCTAATTTTCATTGACGGCAGGCGCATTGAGGCGCCTGGTCAGCCTTTGGTTCCCGCATAACTACACAACGGAGCAGCACATGTCGACATTCAAGTATCAGCCGCACCCCCTCGTCCCATTCCGCGACGTCAAGGCCATTGAGAAGGCCAGGCGCGTCAAGCGCGCCAGCATCGCGAAACACAGTAATCGGAAACTTCACATCGAGGTCGTATCCGACGACGACGTCGAGTCCAGGTGGGTCGCCGACATTTTCGCGCGGATTTACACATCGTCGATCAGCGGAAAGCCGCTCGTCCTGATTTTGCCCAACCCGTGCCCCAGCTACCGCCACGTTGCAAGACTCATCAACCAGCTGAAGGTTGATTGCCGGAAACTCCGCCTTTTCGCGATGGACGAATATGCCAACGAGAAAGGAGAAGTCGCACCTGTGACCTGGAATCGCGGCTTCGGATATGCCCTGCTCCACGACTTCGTCTACAAGATCGATGCAGCCCTCCGCCCTGCGATGAAGAACGTGACGGTCTTCACCACGGCAAACGTCAAGGACTACGGCAAGATGATCAGCGATGCCGGCAACGCTGATGCGGTCTACACTGGCCCCGGCTGGACTGGCCATCTCGCATTTGTCGAGCCTGACGCCCCCGAGTTCGATGCTCCTCTAAAGCAATGGATGACGTTCGGGCCGCGCATTTGCACGCTCAGTCCCTTCACGCTCGCACAGAACTCTCTCCATGGTGCATTTGGTGCCAGCGGCGACATTGCCGCCGTGCCACCCAAGGCCGCCACGATCGGCCCTGCAGAGGTTGTCAACGCCCGCTATCGCCTCGATGTCCATTCGATTTCGGTGCACCACACCACCACCAGCTGGCAGCGGCTCATGACCCGCCTCTGCGTGCACGGTCCGGTAACGCCTAGGTTGCCCTCGTCCATTCACCAGTTGCTCGAAAGTACCATCTGGATCTCTGAGACGGCTGCAATGGACGTGGTCGATGACCCAACCAAAGGCTACTAGGCACGGGGTCCATCAAGTGGCGGTCTCGTCGCCATTGCCTTTACCGCTTCTACAGTGAGGAAGTGGCGGACGGCGAGCCGCTACTCGGCTTTGTCCGGCCGTCCTTCTTCTTCAAACGTATGCACCACGATGTTGCCGTTGCCCGGCTCGGCCGGGGCATCGTAAAAGTATTCCACCCACACTTTTCGCCCGGGTCCGGGCGAATCGAGCAGCTTGATAAGGCCGGCGTCGGGGTCGTAGCCTCCCCCATACTCATAATCCACGATAGCCTCGGTTCCGCCGCGGTGGTGCGGTGCCAACAGCACGCCGGTGCTGACCCAATCACCACCGAAGTAGGCGTTGAGGTAATGGTTGATTCGCACTTTCCGGCCGACGTGCTTCGCGCACAATTCGGCGTCCCGGCCATCAATGGTGCCGTCACTGTTCAGGTCGTAGCAGGGGTCAAACCCTGCGTAGCCCCTCGCCCACTGTCCGGTCTGCTCGCCATGAGCAAAGCCGACCTTTCCAGCGCCGAAGGTTGATCCAGCTCTAGCACGAACCTGTTCAACCTGAGACGCTTCGACCGTGGCAAACTCTTGGCCCGGTAGGCTGACCTCCGATTCGTAGACATCAGAATAGACCCGGCGATAGGTTGGACGTATCAGTGCCAGCCGGGGAAGGTCCCACGGGATCTCCAGACGGCCCGCCGCCGCCGCCGGGTCTGGAGCCACGCCCGTATCAGGCGAAAACAGGTCGCCGAGGTCATCGCCATCCAGTGTGTTCCAAATTCCCCAACACTGAACCACCGGGGCGTGAGGGGTCCGGATGTACACACCGTTGGTCATCGTCAACTTTTGAAGGATACGACGGGTGTACAGGTTCCGGCCTGATTTTTCAGGTGTTTCCCAGACGCCCCTCACCGCGCTGCAATTGAGCCGCCATTGTCGATTGCCCTCGATGGCACTTGAAATCGGCCGACCACTAACTCGGACCAACTTGCCGTCGAGACCCTCCGTGATCGCTTCCTCTCGCACGACGTGCCTGCGAAAATGTGTGTGGAGGTCACCCGATCGCATGTCCCAGCGGTACTCATGTGTGTACAGATTGTGGTCGGCCACCGGGTGGCAAAGAAGCGTGTGCGACACGGCCCAGCGCGCATTACCGGCCGGGTATTCGACCCGAGGGTCGCACGGATAGATGCCCTCATCAGTGAATGGATCATCCTTTACATGGAGGTCATCGTCCCACGCTACCGAGCCCGACGAATGATGTCGGAGGGCCCCAGGAAACACCGTTGTCAACCCGTCGCCATTCAGGCGCATGGTTCGTCGAGTGGCGTTCCCCCACCTCTTCTTGTGGACCTGCCACCCTTCGGGCGTCCAAATCCCAAACCATGTGAAGGGATTGTGGATGATGTTTGCCTCAGTGAATCTAGTCGGCATGAGTCCCAAGTCTACTGCCCGAACATTCTGATGATCATGGGCGAACTATCGACGGGCAGTTCCACCCACGTGGCACCGCCTTCAATGCCCCATGTCACGTCCTGCCAATCGTTCACGTTGCCAAGTGAAAGGCGAACCGGATTGCCATACGTCAGTGTGTCCAGTTTCACCCGGACCTTCATCGGCTTGTCATTCCAGAGCATCATCAGCAGCTCGCGTCCGGCCGGTCGAGTACGTTCGAAGCAGTCGAATCGTTCAAGCGGCTGCGAAGACGACACGCCAAATGCCGGAACCTTACAGGCGGCGCGGTCATAAAACGTTTTGGCGACGGCCTGATACGCGTACCAGCCCGGGTGTCGTTGGACGCGCATCACACCGCCGTCAATGACGTAATCTTCAAAGCCGAAAAAGCCGAACCATCTCGGATAGATTTTCCCGTCGACAATCCAGTTTCTTAGGCTGATGTAATACGGCGCATTGTCAGCCCGCTGCACCCACCACATGTACATCGTTCTGGCGATTTCGGCCGCGTGCGATTGTTCGCTCGGGCATTTGGAGTAGGCGTCTCCTTCGGGGTAGCGCGGCGATACCGTGCCGTTGGAGATGTATCCGACGCCGCTGGACAGAAACAATTTTCCGGGTGCCAACCGGTCCCGGTCTTGTATGAATCGGGAGAGCTCCCCCCAGTTGTAGTGGTTTATCGCGACTCCATCTCCGACCTCTGCGTAACCGTTAGCCAGCAAGGAGGTTACGTTAAACCACTCCCCGCTCGACGCGGCAAACATGCAGACTTTTGCCGACGGGTCCTTCTCGCGGATCGCAGCCTTCACCTCCTTGAAGTAGGCCAGATACATCTCTGGCGTCCATGATTTGGACGGTCGCGTGGTTGTGTCCGCCTTAAAGGTGAGTTCGTCACCAAGGATGTAATAGGCGGATTGACCGCTGAGGCACGATGCGACCTGGCGCACCCAGTCCAGATACGCCTTCCTCTGGCTGGCGGGATTTTCCGGATGCACCGTCCACAAGACGGTTTCGTCTATCGCGTCGAGGCGAACACCTACCTTCATGCCGTACTTGGCGCTGAGGCGGACGTAGTCTTTGATAGCAGTTTCCAACGGCCCAGTTAGTTTGAGCTCGCCCTTCACGGGATAAATATTCAGGTGGGTCTGCGTCATCCCAAGCTCCGCCAGATCACGGAGCATGGTCTCCTGCCAATCGGGCCGATTCCGATCCAGACTCCATGTCCCGAAGTCAGGCCCCTTCTTTCCCATCATGCTTGGGTAACATCGGCCCTGGGGGTCCGCGTCTTCGCCCCCGAGATACTGATAGCCCTGATGCATCAGGTAGTACATTGGCGTCGAATACGGCGAGGTGCGCTCTGCCGTGGGTGGTGGCTCAGCCATCGCATGCAGCCGCGCTCTGTCCGCGTCGGGCAGCGACGAAAAAGGTTTCAGATCACCGCCGCGTGCCAGCGGTACAAGAAACCCCAGCAGCAGAATTACGATCATTTTGCGTGACATGGTCCGCCTGGAAAGTGCCTGTTGATTAGAACCAAAGCCAACGGCCTGATGCACTGCACCAAGCCGTTGGCTTATCTGTGATGAAACAAAATCCTTCGCCCCTCTACCACCAGCGCTCGAACTCGTTGGGATAGTTCACAAGGGCCTTCTTGATATCGGCTCCGCGCTTCCACTCGACATGGCCGTCTCCGTATAGCGAGTTCGCTCCCTCAGGCCGGCCAGTCCGGCGGTTGAAGTGGGCCGCATATGCCCACGTGACGTTCGAGGTATACGGTGGTCCGTACTTGATGGTGATGTCCATCAGCAGGGGACGCGCCGACATGTTTTTCTCGTTCATCTTGTACGGCGGCGGGAAGTTATTCTTCAGAGCCTTGTCCCAAAGCTTGGCATTATTGGAACCCGCGAAGATCGAGTAGCCAATGACAGTCGTGTTCTTAAGGGACGTCGAAGCACCGCTGGGCCGGTTCCAATCGTCATCCGAAAAATCGCCACCCGTAAGCCCCAAAGCACTTGGACAGTACATCAGCTTTCCGTCACGCAGCTTATATTTATTTACCAGTTCTGCCCGTTGCCACTCGGTGATGAGCTCCCAAGTTCCAAATCCCTGCCCGTTGTCGGGGTAGGAGCCACGGTTCTCGTTGGCGTACATGATCCAGACCTGCCCAATGTGCTGCAGGTTTGATGCACACTTGACCTTGTTCGCTGCGTTTCTAGCCCCGTTGAGGCTCGGCAGCAGAATCGAAATAAGCACCGCGATGATCCCGATGACGACCAGCAACTCGACCAATGTAAAGGCTGCTCTTTGACGCATGCTGTCTCCGTTAGTGGTTCGTCCGGCCCGCCAGAAATTGTTGTCTGAAGCCAAGTGTTACGACTCAACTCGGAAAAAGCGTGGCATACGGCTATTCACCGTATGCCACGGGCTAGAGAGTGGGTAGTTAAGCCCGGCGACGGCGGGCGACAAGGCCAGTCACCGCAAGCAACCCCAATGAGCTGGGTTCTGGGACTGAGAAGGGGGCCGTGGGAGGCGTAAAGTCGCCGGTTGTGGGATAGACGATGCTGTCGCTGATTCGGAACTCATCCATGTATCCGTTCCACGTCCCAGAACCGCCCTGATTCTCACCGATGTGGAACCGCGTGTTGTTGAAGCTGTTGCGGGGATTGACGACGCCGCTGTCCGGTGTGTTCCTCAGCAGGGTGCCGTCCCACCATGTGGCGGTGACGCCAGCGTTACAGTCAAACGCCCAAGCGACATGGTGCCAAGCATTGTCGGTCAGCTGGGCAACCGGAATCACCTGCTCAATTTCCCAGAAGGATCCGCCAGCACCCGCCTGATAGGCACCCAGCGTCCGGCCGGCACCCGTGTTGTAGATGTACATGCGGACGTCGCCAGAACCCGACGAAGTGTCCGAGCCCCACAGGCCCAAGAAACCGCCGTTCTCGGCCATGTCTGACGAGTTGATCCACATCTCGATCGTGCCCTTGTTCACGTTGTAGTTACCGGCTGTCTGATAGGTCAGCCGGCCGCCAACGTCTGCACCGTTGCTCCGCAGAAGTGAGTTACCAAATTTGGCAGGTGAAGACACGATCTGGCCACCGTTGCCAATCGGCGGAGGAGTCTGCTGAACCACACTGCCGACGCCGTAGTCGGCGTCGCCGCCGCCGCCACCAACGGCGCCATCAAAGTGGTGAAGGAATGTCGTATCCGCGCACACGGGGGCAACCGCCAAAGCCAAGGCCGCCACAAAAGACAACTTCTTGAACATGATCTTCTCTCCCTCTCGATTCCGAAAGAGTTCCTAGGTTCCGCAACCCTCACCCTCTAACCACGGCCTGCACTACGGCAACCAGTGGGTGGATCGTGAGGATCTCGTCCGCATGAACGTCGTCATGCTGAATGGACTACTTAGTTTATGACACAAATAAAGGTCGGTGTCAACCCTTTTTATCGTAATAGGCTGCTTTTGTTCGTTTGCACAGGACAATGTTCTATTGCCCCAAAAACCGCACAAATACAATCCCATCCATGCGACTTTCCTCGGCAAATTGAGCGCAACTCACGCGGGAGTGAAATTCCTCGTGTGTGTGGCATTGACGCCAACTTAGTTCACGATGTAAAATAAGTTCCAAATGCGACAAGTACCCCCCGAATCTCCCGGCCGCAGGATAAATCTGACCGTTATTTTGGCGGTCTGTGCCGCCGCTGCGGGCATCGCACTTGTCTGCTGGCAACTGTTTCCCGGTGGCGACGATCCTTTTGCTCCCAGCAAGGCGTTTTTTACCACTGATGACGGGAAAACCGTCTTCGTGGACTCTGCGGATTTGCTGCCCCCTTTCCCCCATGATGGCAAGATCGCGTACAAAGCGGTCGTATTCTCTTGCGATGGCGGTAAGACCAAGATCGTGGGGTATTTGCAGCGCCTGTCAGACAGCGGCAAGGAAAAGATGAAGTCTCTTCGAGAACAGCAGAAAAAGTTTCCCGGCAAGCTGCCGAGTTTCGACCCGACCCTCACGACCCAGATCGAAGTCAAGAAGCCAGGATCGCCGGACTGGGTCAAGCAGTCTGATGTGGCGAATGCCCGAGTGGTCATGAACGTCATGTGCCCTGACCGTCCGGACACGCCCGCTGAACCGCTCTTGCCGTAGTTTCGTCCCGCCCACCTTCCCGATCCTAAGCCCAGTTTTTCTCTTCGGAGTTGCTCATGCGCCCCAGCCGAGTTCGTCAGCGATGGTCGGAATCCAAGCCGGCCTTCTGTGTTGCCAGTGCCCTGACTGACCCGGCAGTAAGCGAGCTTCTCAGCCTGCTCGGGTTCGATTGCATCTGGATGGATCTGGAACACCACCCGCGTTCGACTGAAACCGTTAGCAACCTGATCCGGGCATCTCGCGTTGGAGGGGCAGACGTCATCGCACGGCCCGCCAAGGGGGAGTTCATGAGGCTCAGCCGGCTTTTGGAGGCGGGTGCCGCCGGAATCATGTACCCCCGCTGCGAGCACGAAGAGGAGGCTGCAGAGGTCGTCCGTGCAGCCCGATTCGCCCCAATGGGCGCTCGAGGGGTGGATGGGGGAAATGCCGACATGCCCTATTGCTCGATGTCTCTGCCAGACTACATCCGCGAGGCCAATGCCCGTACGTTCGTTTTTGCGCAGATCGAAGAACCGAAAAGTTTGGAACGTGTTGAGAAAATCATTGCGGTGCCCGGCATCGACGGGATCTTTTTTGGCCCGGGGGATTTTTCAGTTTTAGCTGGGATTCCTGAGCAGTTTGACCATCCGATGATCGTCGGCGCGCAGGAACGCATCGCCAATGCCTGCCGGGCCGCTGGCAAACGTTGGGGTATGCCCGGACTCAGTCACGACCATGCCAGAAAAATATTGACCATGGGTGCCAGCTTCATTGCCTGGGGCACGGATATCGTCGTTCTCAAAGAGGGCTTTGAGGGAATTCAGCGTGAGTTCAGCCCCCTGGGTTTCATGTTCCAGAACCAACTGGCACCGCAGGCCGCGCCAGCGCAGGGTGTTTACCGGGGTTCCTGATCTGGGGATTCCGCAAGCCAATGAGAGCCCGGCGAGTTTTGGGTCTTTCGGCGCCGGATCAGTGAGCGTCGGGCATTAGCGGTCCGGCAAGCTCGCGGCAGAAAAAGAGTTTGCCCGGCATGGTTGGCATCCAACTGCTGGTGAGCCATGGTGTGGGCCCGTACTTGAGGGTGACACACAGGCTCATCCCCTGCCACATGGCGCCGCGATCCGGATAAACGCCATCCGCGCCGCCGATGCAATAGTCGCTCTGAAGGAACAGGCCCGGGCCAATTGTATTGGCATAACACGGGATCAGTGTGAAACGGCTGCTATAGCTGTGAAGCGCGTTCTGCTCGACTGTCAGTGGATGAAGGGCAACGCCGACGCGGTGCGTTTGGAGTTTCCACTGCTTTTCCGTGAACTCGGCAGCCAGGTGCGGCTCCCAGAATGCGATGTGACAGGTACGCCCGATTCCGTACACGGTGACGAGGCGGCCACCGCTGGCTTTGATGGCCGCAATCTTTGAGCCGTAAGTCGGCAGATTTGTCTTGACTGCAAAGTTTCTTTGCGTCGGGGGTATAGTGAGTTTACCTAGCGGGCGAAATAGTGCTTCCTTCATCGCGAACTCAAAACCGCCGGGCTTTTCGCCGGGGTATGAGTTCCCTTTGCGGTCTGCCCACTCGTCCATATTGAACGTCGTGACGTGATCGCACTTTGTCTGGGTAGCCTTGAGCTTCCGGACCACATGTTTGTACATACCCATCGGTCCGACCGGCAGGATTATTGCCAACTGGCGACCTGCTTTGCGGGAAGAGATGATTTCATCGGCAATCGCCTCCCCCATGAGGCGATCCATGTCGCCTACGGCCTTGACGGCCACTGGGGTAAAGTTTTTGTTCCACCACCGGGACCGGGCAAGCAGCTTCTTAGGCCCCATTTCGCAACAGGCATCAATGCGCTTGAAGTTCCAGCCGCTGGGGTAAAAGCCGTCGAGAAGCGAGCCCTTTACCGTCGTCATGAAGTTGATTTCTGCCATGTCAATCTCTCCCAAAGTCAACCAAGGATGTCTAATAAAATATCGTTCGCGGGATACGCATGTCCGCGGTGCTGAATGAACGCCTCTGCTGCCGAACTTCCGATGAGTCGACCCCGCTCCGCATCGTGGCGCCGGGTGGCTTCAATGTACTCGTCCATCCCGTGATGCACCCGCAACCACTCTCGCTGACTGTCGTGACAAGCCAGCATCTGAAGTTTTCGCTCTTGGGATGCGGCAATATTGATGAGCGTGGTCGGGGTAACAGTGGACCCGAGTTCGTCCGTGCCGCCGATTGGATCGCAGTAGTACAGGTGCGGCACACCGGACTCACCCACGATGGGCACGTTGGAGATGTTGCGCGCGGCGAAGACAAAGCTGGCGGCACGGGCCAGCTTGTGCACCATTTCGTGATCCATCATGTAGTCGCGGGCAGGGTGCGTGAATACCAGCGACGGGTTCACCTGGCGAAAAAGATCGAAGCATCGCTGCAATGCTGCAACCTCATAGGTCACCCGGCCGTCGAGAAATTCGAGGCAGTGATAGTGCGCTCCAATCAGCTTCGCACTCGCGATCGCCTCTGCTTTGCGGATGCGGCTGATCGCTTCACTGGAGTGCCTGACGGTACCGCAATCGCCAGCGGTGGCGGTTGCCAAGTGAACATCCCAACCCGCCTCGGCGAGGCGGACAAGAGTACCGGCACAGAGGATCTCTGCGTCGTCCGGATGGGCAAAAAAGGCAAGGATCGTCTTACGGGCTGCCATTTCGTCTCCCATCTTGGCATGGCGCACAATAGGTCGGGTCGAAAATGAAGTGATGGCGTGGTATGGTTTCAGTTGGGAGTGACTTTTCACGCATCCGATGCCGCAATCCAAAATTGGAAATACCGATCTGATCTCTTCTGTGAACCGGCGGTTGGTTCTTAACGCCGTGAGGCTGATGCAGCCGACTTTTCGGGCGGAGGTGTCGCGCAAGACCAGTCTGAAGCCCGCGACCGTGACTAGTATCGTCTCCTCGCTTATCGAGGAGGAACTTCTTCACGAAGTGCCCGCCGTAGGTGATCAGGCTGCGCGGTTTGGACGTCCGCCGTTGATGCTTGAGATCAATGCCAGAGTTTTTCGAGTTCTCGCGATCGACCTGGAGCCGGATAAAATTCGCGTCGCACTTACCGACATGCTCGCAAGGCCGCTGGCATTCGAGCAAGAGGCCATTGACCGTTTTGACACGCCGGAGAATATCCTGCGCCGAATCGTGGCCATGTCCCGGTCGATGCTTCATCAGGTACCCAAAAAGCTGGTACTCGGGGCTGGTATGAGTCTTCCGGGCCTTATTGATCGTGAAGCCCGGGTGATGCTGAGTTCCACGAACATGCCCAAATGGACGAACGTTCCGGTCGGGGCGATCTTGGAGCACGAGCTTGGCATCCCCATCAGTGTCGGGCGTTCGCTTCATCTTGCCGCCATGCATGAGAAGTGGCAGGAACCGAATGTACAGGACAAAAATGTGCTGGTCATTTCGTTGCGGACCGGCGTCGGTGCCTGTCTCATCGAGCGTGGCCAACTCTATACCGGCAGCGGCGGAATGGCCGGCGAGATTGGCCACATGATGATCGACATGAAGGGTCGGCCGTGCGAATGTGGCAGTCGCGGTTGCCTTGAGACATTTGTCAGCGCGATGGCCATTGAGGCGCGTGGGCGGGAGATGATGGCATCGGGCCAGGCTCCAGCGCTTGCCCAGGCTCAGGCTGAGGGCAGACCAATCAAGCCTGAGTTGATATACGAACTGGCCAGCAAAGGTGATGAGCCGTGCGGGGCGATTGTTCGCGAGGTCGGAACCTACCTTGGTATCGCAATATCGAACCTCATCAACATGCTGGCGCCAGATGAGATAGTAATCTGTGGTTCCATCGATGTTGCAGAGTCGCTCTTGCTCGACGCGATTCGGGCACAGGTGAAGGTGTCGGCGCTGCCACGTCTCATGGCCGCGGTGGTCATTCGGACGGCGCGTGAGCGAGAAAGACTTCCGCTCTTGGGCGCGGCCGTCCTGATCGTTCAGGACATCTTTGAGCTGCCACAGCTCAAGCACTCGGCGTTCAGGTCGCTGGACGGACTTTCGCATCACGTTCAATCCGATTCTCATAGAACTTCCTGAAACGCAAATCGCTCACACCGTCCGTGCGCGCTGACGAATCCTTCCAAGCCCGGGTGGTTTACTTCGGTGCTTTCTCAAGTTTGTAGGCTGCGACTGCTTCGCCCAGCGTCTTGCCCTTCCCCAGCAACGTCTCGAGAAACGCCTCCTTCTCAAGCAGGACTGCAGTAGCAACGGTGACAACTGCGAGCTTTGCAGTCGGCACGACAACGACGCCGCAGAGGTCGCCCACCACAATGTCGCCGGGTTGCACCGGCAAACGGCCGCAGCAAATCGTGGTCTGCCACTCGCCGATCTCAGCGAAAGTCCCGGCACGGGGACAAACGTGCCGTGAAAACATCGGAAAACCAAGCCTCACCACATCATCGACATCCCGGACCGCTCCGTCGATGATGACACCTGCAAGACCGCGCTGCTGGGCGCGCAGGCTCATCAGCCCGCCCATCAGGATGACGTCGCTGGCTCCGGCACCGTCAACGACCAGCACATCTCCGGGGCTTGCCAGCTCTAACGCATTTTCAAGCGCCCAGGTCGCCCCCGGATAACAACGCACCGTGAACGCCGGACCAACGACCTTGAATCCCGGCGACAGTGGACGAATTCCACCATCCATGGCCTGAAAGTGGCAACCGCAATTTCGCAGGGCGTCTGAGACATTCGCCGCTGACGCCCTACCAAACGTGTCCCGCCAGTCTGACATGGTTATGTTTCCTCTTCGCTTTTGTGAGCCCAATCCAACCTGCTATGCGCCAAAATCGCACCACCCGAAATGTGCCGTTTGATGAAATCGAAGCGTCTCCCCAATGTCCGACCAGCTGGCCCAATGGGGGTGAGAGGTCGCATCACCACACTTGAAAAAGTTCGCCCGCCAGCTCGTTCCGTTTTCGGCCTTTAACGGACCGACAAACGCCTCCATCACCTCAAAGGGAATCTTCAGGACCACGTCCCAACTGACGTCACTCTGGATCTCTGGATCGACGATACGGGGCATCGAATGTTCGATGGACACCAGTTTGCCCAGTACCTCGGGCACTTCGACGTAGGATTCAAAAAGCCTGTCATCACGACGCGTGTTGTCGGTTATGTAGTAAAGCAACATTGTCCCGCCGCAGTTGACTTCAAAGTTGAAGTAGCCAACCTTTTCAGGTGACTTGGGATGCGCAGAAATCGGCGTCAGAAAAAACTCTACGCAGCTGTCCTGGCTTACCCGGCTCTGGTAGTCCGTGTGCACACATCGAACATAGCGGTCGCGAACGTGGAACCAGATGTGAAGGTCTCTTGGCCCATACAGGCAACGAACTTGCGTTTTGGGGCGATGGCTGGAGGACTTTGTGTGGAAATTCCAGACGTCCGCAATGCCAGCGTGTTGCCAACTCTCGGCAAACTCAGGATGACCCAATGGCAGGATCTTGTTGACGGGCTTTACGAGATACCTAACGCCGCCGGAAACGGTGCGACTTACTGAGGGGAATCGTTCTGCCTCCAGATTATTCATGACGTGAATAAACTACTCCATTATGCTAGGATGTCAAACAAAGATTGAAAATCGACCTTTGTGACGGAGAATGAAATCGGCCCAAGAAACCGGAGTTTCTCGTCGCTCTTTAGCAGTATTTGTGTGCTGTGTTTTTCGTTCACAAGGAACAGGCTGACTTCTGATGGTCCGGGGTACTTATCACTGCAGTTTCGGTCGGCATTTGCCGGAGGTGGTGGTAGCCGCTGGCCAAGAAGTACACGTCGAGTGCCCAGATTGTGATGGGGAGTTCGGCGATGGCAGCCGGCTGGCTGAATCCGCCCCGAACTCCAAGGGTGATGTCCCGCCCTTCCCGGGGAATCCGTTGGCGGGGCCTTATGTCTTGCCCGAAGCAGTTCCCGGCGACACCTTGGCCGTCCAGATAACCGATGTGATGCTCGATCGAGACCACGGCATTACGCTGCTGGCACCTGATCATGGCTTCCTGACCGCATCGCAGGCATCTGGCGATCAGGAGAATGCCCCACCCCGGCACCTGTACAGCTGGCGTCTGGATCGTCAAGCCCATCAGGCCCGCCTTGCCAACCCCCTGTCGCCGTTTCCGTTGACGGTTCCGTTGACGCCATTTGTGGGCTGCATTGGAACGTCGCCAAGGGAGGGTCGTCACGTTAGTTCGCTCTACTCCGGAACCTTTGGGGGAAATTTGGACCTCCCATCGATTGGTTCGGGCGCGGTGGTGTTGCTGCCGGTTTTCGTTCCCGGCGGCCATCTGTTTCTCGGGGACGTGCATGCTGCGCAGGGCCACGGTGAGGTGGTTGGCGGAGGCATTGAAACCTCAGCGAACGTACGGTTCACAATGATGTGCCTGAGTCAATCGCGGTTCAAATCATTTGAGTTTCCGAGAGTACTCACTGCAGACCGCGCGATGGCAGTGGCAGTGTCAGGTGAGTTGCGAATTGCCATGCAGGAAGCTTTTGCAGCGATGCTCTCGTGGCTCGCAGCCGCAACCCAGCTAGATCGCAACGATCTGATCGTATTCCTGTCTCAAGCTGTCACTTTCGAAATTGGCAATACGTCGTCGGTGGCAACCGTCGTCTCCGCCTGTGTGGATCGCAGGCTTTTTCCGGCCAGCACGTTTTCACTGACCTAGCGGCCGACCGATAGCAAGACTCAAGATTGGCGTGACCGCTCTCACGAGCAGTATACTCGCGGCTGCTTCCCTTGAGAGGTGCAAGCCGTCTGTTCGAGCCGTGGAGGGCATGCGATGCCAGCAGTGGCTCGAAGCGTGCGACTAATCAATACTGCGCCGGTGTGGTTCAAGGTCGAGCGGCTGGCTACGGCCTGTCTTCGGGGCGATTTTCCCGCACCTGACCGTTGTCGTCTTGGTCCAACGATTCTGTTTTCAGGGCGCGAATGAGGAATCGCACGTCGAAAATACCTCCGATCACCACGACCACAGTGAATAGCATCGTGGCGACAGTGTTGACCACTGCGAAGTAAAAGACGAACTGCGACCAGAATCGGACACTGGGATCTGTTGTGAACTCGATCATAGCGCCACCTCTCCGGAAGCCGACTTACTGGATTCTTCGTTCATCTCACGCAGCCGCTTTCCCAGATCCCAGTGTTTGTTCTCAGCTGGCGTCAAGAGGGACACGACAATCAACGCCACTATTCCGATGACGTACGACCAGAAACCGGTCTGCTGAGGAGTGAACGGAAACTTGACGGTCGCGGGGACGAAGTATCGGGCGATCTGGTCGCCGATCGGAAGGACGATGTTGACCGCGATCGCGGCATACGCACCTGGGGTGTTGGCCCGGTTCCAGTACATCCCGGCCAGCACTGCGATGCCGGACCCGCCAATGATGTTGGCACAAAGCCACAGGAACTCCCAGATGGGCATGGTCGGGCGATAGACGATGGCTACGGCGAAGAACAACACACACAAAGCGATGATGGTTCGTCGCACCATTGAAATCTGAACCTCGGGCGTGACCCGCTTTTTCCTGAGTGGCAGTATGCAGTCATTGACGATGGAGGTGGACCAGCTAAGCAAGTACTGGTCTGTTGACGTGATATCCGCGAACAGGAGACATGCCAGCAGGAAGCCCATCAGCACCGGCGGCAGGTGTCCGGAGAGATAATATGGGGTCGCCATTTGCGACCACGATGCGTTCTGCATCAAAAAGCCTGTTGGCTGGGACGGCCCAAGGGCGGCCAGTGTCGCCACGCCAAACCCCATGATGAGAAACAGCCTGCCACTTCCGAAGATCACGCCCAGCATGTACGACCGGGAGACGGTCTTGGGCTTATCCATCGACGCGTATTTTTGCAGGTACGGTCCGTACGAGAACTGGAGCAGAATGCCCATGAGCGTGGACCAGGCGAAGAATGTGAACCCGTAACTCGAGGCGTCACCGGTAAAGGGGTAGAAACCTGCAAGGCCAAGGTTTTTCTCCAAGTCGCCCCAGTACTGCTGGATGCCAACCTGCGCGACCAGGTAAAGCATCAGCCATGAGATCGCGCCCATGATGATTACCATCATGAAAAAGTTGGTCACCGTCAGAGTGATCGCACCACCAAGGTAGGTAAAGAGCACATTACAACAGAGAAGAATCGCGGTGATGACCAGCACGGTGCGAACGTGGAAGCCAAGGATGTCCACCATCTCAGGGGCCCGGATCAGCATCGCGACGAACATCGCTCCGACGATCGGGAAGATCGTCATCTGTATGACGCCCGCGAAGCAGTTGGTAACGCCAGTGATCACCCGCAGTCGCCGGCTGTATCGCATCTCGATGTACTGCGGCACGCTCATACAACCCGTCGCCCGGAATCGCTGAATGCCAAACCCGAAGAAGCCAAACAGTGGCACCATGATCGCGATGCTGAGGATCTGCAAAAGCGTGAAGCTATAGCCCCTCAAGTATCCCTGCTCGCACATCGCCGCCACACTGACCAAACCGATCTCGGCGCCAATCCCAGCCCCAATTCCCAGCCACATCCTGACCTTTCGCGCGGCGACCAAATAGTCCGCCACACCCCGGCAGAGGCTGTTCATGTAAATGGCCACGGCGAGGGATGCCGCGAAGAAAAAGCCGACGATCACCCAGTCAATCAGCGAAACGTTCATATCAGCTCATCTTTGAATTGCGCCCGGCCAGACGATCAACGCCAGCCTACTTCAGAGGCGGGGGAAACTGCACAGAACCGCGAAAGGCGCACTTGCCGAAGAAGGAAGAGACCGCGGGGTCAAATCCGCCCATTCGATAAATGATGAGGCCGTCTGCGCCGAGCTTTCGCTGTGTCGCCACCATCTGTGCCCACTCGGTGATCGTCGTCTGCTGATGAAAACTGGGCATGCCGCCGATCGCGGGAATCCACTGTGATTTGACACTGTTCGCAACTGCCTTTTGCTTCTCAAGCAGGTGAACATCACCGGAAACCTTGTCGTAGTTCATGGGCGAGAGGTAATCGATCCATTGACCGGAGACGGCCCATCGCTGCCCATAATCCATGGCCTCGTCCGGATCGGAGATCAGGCACGCCATCACCGCCATTTTAGGTTTCACTTTGTGGATCGCGTCCCGAATGCGGTGCACGATTGCCCCGACTTTCTCCGCGCGATACAGCCGTACTTTCTCCCACTTCACCGGGTCGCGCCATGGCTCAGCTTCACTGATGTCAAACCCGAATCGCGCAAGGATCTCCGCACGATTTCTGGCGTCGTAGTTCAACGCCGTGGGGGACGGGTATCGGATGTAGTCCAAGCCTATTCCATCAAGGTCGTACTTGGTCGCCAGCTCGGTGTACATCTTAACAATAAAGTCGGCAACCTCAGGATTTGCAGGGTCGGGAAACGTCGGCATGTTCTTATCCGGGCCGTGGGCGAACCAGTCCGGATGGTCCTTATACAGCCCGTAATCCTTCGGGGGTTCCGACGTCCCGTACAGCGACGCGATATAGGCGAAGGACTTGATTCCCCGCTTTTTTGCCTCAGAAATTGCATACTTCAGCGCGTCAAAGTCCTTCCAACCCGGCTCCACCGGAACCAGCGAAGAGTGGTGGACCACACCCATCCAGGAACCCAGCGAGTGATACACCCCATTGCAGCCCGTACGCGTCACAACGTCCAGATACTTGTCACATCCAACCTTATCCTGAGCCAGTGCGTGGTAGATCATCCGGGCTTCGGCGCGGCCGTCTTGGGGCAGCGCGTCTGGATAGATGGCTGCCCAGGTTTGGGCCGAGACCGCGGCGCTGGCTGACTCCCAGTGTTCTGTTGCAGTGCCAAGCGAGCTCGACACCGCATTCTGTGCCAGTTCCAGTTTTTTCAATGCAAGCACCGCAGAATCATCCACCGGTCCTACGCGGATCAGTTGCTTCCGCAGATCGGCAATTTTGGCGGACAGCAGGACCTCAGGAGCAAGAGATCTCGATTCCGTCAGCTCAACTTCGTCTACAAACACCCTGCCACCGCTGATCTTTCCAACGACCGATACGAGCACCGCCTCGATGGGATCATTGTTCGACGTTGCGGCGTCCACGGTCAGCCTGGTCCAGTCGTAGGTACCCGGTGAGATCTTCACATAGAAGTGCGTCGCGTCCGAGTACGGATGCCCTTTGTAAAGAATGTGGCCGTAGAGCATCGCGTAGTCGTCTTTGCCGACCAGAGACAGCCCCTCCGACTTGATCATTCCAGAGAGAGTGAAGGCCCGTGCCGTGGGAGCGTCTACCCGCTGACGCCACCTTCGTTCCTTCCCGTCGCCGGGAATCATGGCACTGGTTGCGCCCTGATGGTGTTCAGAGGCGAACACCAGCCCATCCGCATCCGTGGCACCCTCAGTCCAACCGGCAGCCTGGTCCGAATGCCCGGGAACGCGCTCCTCGAACGAGCCGTTGATCAGAAGTTGCTGGCAGTATGCGACCGGCACACAACACAGAGCGAAGAGAATTGCGATTGTCCGACTCATCAGTTGCCTTTCATGGTGGACCCACGGGTCAAACATCCCTCACGCCACTTAGTTTACGGTCCGAACTAAATAGCCGCAAGAGAAAAATTCCCCCCTGGAGGAATCCATCACCGGCGACGGCGACCCATCGCCAGCATCGAAAGGCCAGCCCATATCCCCAACCCCGGCTCTGGCACATAGTTCGGCCAAAGGTTGCCGAAGCGCAGGTAGTCGATGTCGATCGTTGAGTCACCGCCAGCCGACTGATCGCCAAATCGAATCACACTCAGCGACGAATTGGCTAGGTACTGCTGCAGGATCGGGCTGGTCGTATCTCCATCTAGAAACACCCGCGCCAGAAGTGAGCCGGACAGCGCGTCCAGACCGATGACGACGCGGTACTGGTGCCAGGCGCTGGTCGAAAATCCCGGATGCGTGGACTCGAGATAACTTGCCTGTGCCGCGTTACCCCCCAGACCTTCCAGAAACACACCCGTGCTGGAAATCTGTAAGGTTACTTGTCCTGTTCCATCAGCCAGCAGCAAATCATCTGCACCCTCGACCACGCTCAGTGACGTTGCAAGCCGGGTTCTGTAGTCCACCAAAGCGCCACTATTGTGAAAGTTCATGGCCGACCATGCGTTTTGTCCGTTCCCCGCCATCGACCAGTACAGCTGCTTGGACCCGACCGTGCTTGCAGTATCCATGTGATAGAAGTCCGTCCCGAGCTCGGCTCGGGCGCTTCGGTCTGCTTGGCCCCCACTGGTATCGGTCATGACCCAGCCCAGCCCAACCGCTTCCGGGGCGTCGTCCCCGTGGTACTCGGTGACGGGATCAGACTTCGTGCTTAAAGGATCTCTAACGATGTTCAACTTCAAGAGCTTCAAGTTTGCGGATTGGTCGTTGTTGTAGACATATCCGGCTGGCGGAGAAGCGTTGTAACTGGGGCCGTAGAAACTGCTTTGATCGTAGACATAGGCATATTGGCCGTCGGCGGTGGGGCGAAGCTCTGTGTGGCCGCTCGACGGACCGTTGTACAGAACTGTCGGCGCGGTCCAACGCTTGCCAGTTTCATCGGCGAACATCACCTTGGCCCCGTAACGGCCATAGGTCAGGCTGACCAGCCCATTGGACAGGACTTTCAGGGTCGGAAAGACCCCCGCGACGCCCAGCGATTTCGGCGCGGTCCATGAATTGCCCTGGTCAGACGAGACCGAAAAAAAGAGGGAAGGGTCGGTAAGATTCACGTCATTGGACGGGAAAGACTGACCTGTACGGCTCACTGCAAGCAGGTTGCCGTTCCCCAGCGCAACCACAGACGATTCGCTCGGGCCTTCAGATCCCATTCCCGGTACTGTGTCATACATCGCGATCGTCGAGCGCCTCGCCCAGTGCTGGCCCCCGTCGGTGCTGGCGAAAAGGATCGACTCGTTAAACTGGTCGCCAGCCCGCACGCCATAGCCTGACGTGAAAAGCGTCGACCCGACTTGAAACGCATCGCTGTAGTTGTTGTACACCGACGAGTAGGCAGTAGACCCGGTGCTGAAGAATGCAGTGTCGGTCGTCCAGGACGTGCCGCCGTTGGTCGACCGGTAACGGGTGTTCGACCAGCTTGTCGAACCAGAAGCGTTGCTCATCGCAAAGGACACACCCACACTCGTCTGGCCCGAGGGCAACACCAGGGCGGTGTTGGGTGCTGTCACTGCATTGGTGGAGATCGACCATGTGGCCCCGTTGTCGGAACTGAAGCCGCCGATCCCAAACACCTTGCCACTCTGCGTCTGGCCCACGGTTGCATCGACCAGCAATGTGCCGTCTGCCCGCTGGTGCAGATAGGGAAAATTGATGTGAGGCTTAAAGCCCGGGATCGCACTCGAAGCGGGGGTCGCAGTGTAAATCGTCGCCGACGACGCAATCGAGACCGTTACGCCCGGCGACTCACCGGCGCGAGCCCGCTGGAGAGACCCAAAGCCCACGGCACCGAGAACGGCCCAAACCCCGAAAGCAGGCATGGACTCCCTACAAATGCGAAATGTTGCGGGCCGATAGTCCATAAGATTCTCCAGTGTGACGACGCGAAGTACTTCATTTATACCATGAATAAAGAGCTCGCGATCAGACTTTGCACCCAAATTTCAAAGCCTGCGACGGAACGGATTGGACAGCACCCCTGATGAATTTAGCGTGCCATGCTTCCTGTGAGCCGGCCCAAAACCGTCACCACGTAGGCAGAAAAAGTGCGAAAATTCCGTTGACTCGGGACTTTATTCACGGTATAAATGAAGTGGGAAAGTACTCGCGACTTTGCCATGATAAGGAAGCCCCGGCGAAAGTCCGGACTTCGGCAGACGAAAGATTTCGCAAACCCAGGGAGATGGTAATGAGTCAGAAGCTTGGAGCAATCGCATCGCTTGGCTGTCTGTTGGCAGCATGTGCCCCTGTTTTTGCAGGTACGACGTTCCTTCACCACTTTGATAACCCGCTGGGTGAAGGGGCATCGACAGCCGATTTCGCGGTCGGGAATCCCGATCAGTTGACGCCGTCGCCGTTTGGTTTCGGTGGCCAGATCGTGTCGTCGCCCGCCAAATTCGGCAATTCGCTTCTACGGACGAACGGCGTCGACATTGGGGGGCGCATTCGATATGCCACTGCTGGCAACTACAATGTTAATAAGGGCACAATAGAAATGTGGATTAACTTGCCCGAGGTAAACACCGGTTCATTTGACGGGCTCTGGGGCACCGACACGGGATCTGGCAATACCGATGTCCGAATGTACATTTATGACGTCGGCGGTGTCCGCACGCTGGGGGCCTACATGCTAGGCGGTGGCGGCTCATTCTGGGAGATTGAGCAGGCCATTCCGCTGGACCTTCTGACCCCCAACGAATGGCACCACGTCGCGTGGGCGTACGATATGACACCGAGCACTGCTGCCAACCGTAAGACTGCTACTTGGTGGGATGGCCAGCTCCTTCGCAACACCCCGGATTCTGGAACCTTGGTGCCCCGAACGACTTTCAGCAACACGCGGTTTCAAATCGGCGAAAATCAGAACGGGTCGGCGCCGTTCCCGGGTTACATCGATGAGTTCCGCATCAGTGACAGCATTGTTTACGACACGACCCAGAGCTTCACGCCGCCAACCGCACCCTTTACGGCCCCAGTGCCGACGTGGGTGTTAGCAACCGGCGGTATCTGGGATACGCCTTCGGCGTGGTCCACAGGCGCGACACCAAACGGGGTCGGTGCTGGTGCCGAGCTCGCGAGCACAATCGCGACTCCTCAGACCATTCTGATCAACAGTGCCACCACCCTCGGAACGCTGCGGTTCAGCAGCCCAGTTTCATTTACGCTCGCCGGCAGTGCTTCACTGGTCATGGACACTAGCGGGGCCAATGCGGTTATCGATGTCAGTGCGGGTGGCCACCAGATTGCCGTCCCCCTGACGCTGAACAAATCGACCGATGTGACCACCGCGTCAGGAACCACGCTGACGGTTTCCAATGTTTCGGTTTCCGCATCGTCACAGTTAAATAAGCTTGGCAGCGGGACGCTGAACGTCAATACCATCAGCGGTGGCGGTGCCCTGTCGTTGACTGCTGGTAAGGTGGCTTTGCCGGCGGCGGTCCAGACCGTTTCCACTCTCAGTGACCTGACCATTGCCAATGACGGCGCGGCTCTGGGCAGCCGGACGTATAACGCAGCGCTGGACGTCGGCCACGGCGATCTGATCGTCCGCAATGGAAGTCTCGCCGACCTGAACGACATGGCTCGCGCCGGACAGAACGGGGCAACGCTCTTCAGCGGGAATGGCATTACCAGCGTTGTGGCGGCGATTGATGCCGCCAATCAACTTCGCTACGCGGTGGGCGTTATTCAAAACAACATCGACGGGAGCACCCTCTACGACACCTTTGATGGTGTCTCCGTTGGGCTCACTGATGTCTTGGTGAAGTTTACCTACTTCGGGGATGCCGACCTAAACGGCTTCATTGATGATACGGACTTCTTCCTGGTCAATAACGGTTACGGCAACGGCTTGACCGGCTGGGTCAATGGCGACTTCGACTACAGCGGGTCGGTTGATGACACGGATTTCTTCCTCATCAACAACGCCTATGGCCTTCAGGGTTCGCCACTGCGGACGGGCGGCTCTGTGCCGGAACCCACCGCCCTTGGCATGCTCGTCATGGCGGTGGGAAGCCTGCTTGCCCGCCGACGCACGTAGGGGCCCCTCCCAGACTAGTCTGATCAAACGGGTCGGCCACCAAGTTGCTTGAGCCTTCGGTTCTCTGACGCGGGTTGCTTCAGCTGGAGGACGTCACCCACACCCGTCTCTGAGTACGCCTTCCTACACTTTTATGAACGTAGCCCAAGAGGTCTCCAGTTTCTGGTATGACCCCTCTGGCGGCGTTCCAGACTTAGTTTGCCCCAGCGGGAATGTAATCTGTTCCTCTAAAAACTTTGACTTGCTTATATCCGTCGTGCGAGGCTTTGCCGGGCTCTTGCAGCCAGACAAACTACCTAGAAATACCAATTTTCACTGGATCCAAAGTCGGAAGGCAGGTCAATATGCCGGGCCGTCCTGTGGAGAGTTCGCCTCAATGTTGAAAATGCCATAAAGCTCGGCACAATCCCCAACCTCGACACAGAATTGCAAAAACAGTTCAACTGGTGTCCGGTCGCCCCGACTCAAGTACGATTATCCATAGAGCCATCTCCATGGGTAAATTCGTTTACGAGGTTGTTCAATCCAGCGATCTACGGTGCGGTGTAAAACCGCTTGCTGATTACCTTTCCGTTTCGCCACCGCCGACTGAGAATCGTGTTCGATACGATCGGCCGTTCGGGCCGGTCGTGTCGAACGTCGATTCGGCGATGGAGACATCGTCGCCGATGGCCTGAGCGTGAAGCGTAGCGCAGTTGAACGAATTTACGATTTTGAATAGCTCGCTGAGATGGGCGTGTTGGGCGGCGGCTCCCTTGCGGGCACGCTGGTTGCCCTCTTGGCAGGTGCATTCGGCATCGTAGAACGTCTCAAGAACATCGAGGATTTTGCCTTGACGGGTCATTTTGTCGACTTGGGTGTCGAAGGTCTTGAGTCCCGTCGTGTTGATGGTCAGCATTCTTTTCGAACATCCATTTTGGTGGGAACAAACGAGGCGCATGCCGCAGGCGCGCAGGCGGTTACACCCTTCATGCCACTTTCGGCATCAAACCCTTCATGCCCACTCGACGCCCCATCTCGCTTTCGATAGTCAGAGAGGTGCGGTCCTGCCGAGTCTGCGAAGCCGCGCTGCCCAACGAGCCCAGGCCGCTGCTGGCCGCATCGGCCTCATCACGCATCGTCATCATCGGGCAGGCACCGGGCCGGATCGCGCACGAAACAAGGGTGCCATGGAACGATGTGAGCGGCAAGCGTCTGCGCGAATGGCTCGGCGTGACCGATGCGGAATTTTACAACGAATCGCTCATCGCGCTCGTGCCGATGGGCTTCTGCTACCCCGGCAAGGCCAAGGGCGGCGACATGGCCCCGCGCCCCGAATGCGCCCCACTCTGGCACCCGCAGATACTTCCAAAACTCAAGCAGATCGCGCTCACCATCTACATCGGGCGCTACCCGTTCGAGCGCTACCTCGTGGAAGAAGCTGAGAACCTCACCGAAGGCGTGCGGGCCGCGAAGAGACTCCTTCCCAAGCGCATCCTGCTCCCGCATCCCTCGCCACGAAACCAGATGTGGATCACACGGAACCCGTGGTTCACACGCGATGTACTGCCCGCGCTGCGCTCGCGAGTGCGCGGCGTGCTGCTCGGTGATGCCGCGCAAAGCCCGCGCTGAACTCTCCGGGACACCAGCCTTACATATCTTGCGCGGCTGTCTTCGAGTACATCAGGTTGTTCTACAATCGCAAAACCCAGCGCGGCGTCTGGGCTTGCTTTTGCCCCGATACTATTGAGCGCCGTAGAGTTACTTGAAGGTCTTTCACGGAGAGCCGGGTCAGTTGAGGAGCGATCGGTAGTGCGACGATCGAGGTCACGACCAAGCACTTCGTGAAGAAGACCGCGGGCCCGCTCGAGGTGGTGCTCCAGATTAACGGCGTGGAGGTTGCTAGCGGCCTTGTCCCGATCAGCGCGCCCGGGCATTTACCGGCAACGACTGCCTTCACATCGGCACCGACCTCGGCTCGCCCGTGTCGAAGGATTACTTCGACCTCGCCCCGTTCAAGTTCAACGGCAAGATCGACGAGGTTAAGGTGAAATACCTCACCACCCCTTGTAAAGTGCTGGAAGAAAAACAACAGACGGATGCAAAAGTTCCGGCATTGCACTGAAGCAGATTCACAAAATGAACCGCCGCTGCCGCAAAAGTTGCTGCCCTCAACAACAAGTTTGAACCCTCAACGACCATCACTAACCCGGGATAGGACACCATGACACGTAGCATCAAATATACCCTGTGCCTCCTCCTCATTGGGGTAACGCTAAGCATTGCCTCAAAGGCCACTGCCGCCGATGCCAAGCCCAACGTCGTGATCATGCTGGCTGACAACATGGGCTACGGCGATCTCGGTTGCTATGGCTCCGGTGGTGAGATCCGTGGGATGCCGACGCCCCGGATAGACGAACTCGCGAGCGAGGGACTGCGACCTTCCCAGTTCCTCTGCGAACCGGGTTGCACCCCCTCGCGGGCCGCCCTGCTACTCTGACGCTATTCGCCGCGAGCGGGTTTGGGGAGCATCATCGCCACCGGCACGCCCAGCACGCTTCAAGCAAACGAAGTCACGCTGGCGAAGCTGCTCAAGAGGAGGGGCTACGCTACGGCGATCACGGGCAAATGGCATTTGGGCAGCGAGAAGCCAAGCCTGCCCACCTATCAGGGCTTCGATGAGTATCACGTCGGCATTTTGGAATCGACTGATTGCACGCTCTTTGCCGAAAATATGAAGCGTTTGCACATGCCGCAGGCGGCGATTGATGCCGCGCAGCCGTGGATCTGGGAATCGCAGCTGGGCACGCAGGATCTGAAAAAAGTGCGGCCCTACGATCTCGACTATCGCGCGAAGATCGAAGGCGACATCGCGGCGGCCTCGGTGGATTACATTAAAAAGCAGGCGGCGACGAAGCAGCCGTTCTTCCTCTACGTCGGCTGGTCGCTTGTGCATTACCCGACGCTGCCGAGCGCTGAGTTTCAGGGCAAGTCGCGCATCGGCGATTTCGGCGACGTGGTGATGGAACTCGATCGCCGCACCGGTCAGGTCCTCGACGCGCTCAAGGAGGCGGGCGTTGAAGACAACACCATCGTGATCTGGCTCTCCGAAAACGGCCCGGTCCGTACAGGGGTGAGCGGTGGATCCTTTATGGGCAGTTCCTCCGGGCCATTCCGGGGCGAGCTCGGCGACGCGCTCGAAGGCTCGTTGCGCGTGCCCGCGATGATCAAATGGCCGGGCAGGATCAAGCCGCGCGTCAGTAATGAAATGGTTTCGATCCACGACTTCTTTCCGACGCTGGCCCACATCATCGGCGCGGAATTGCCGAAGGATCGCCCGATTGACGGCCTCGATCAGACCGCCTTTTTTACCGGGCAGACGGACAAATCCCCGCGTGAAAGCCTCATCACATTTCTCGGCGATGAGATCATCGCGGTGCGTTGGCGGAATTACCGCATCTACCCGAAACAATTCGTCTCCTCCTTCGGCAACCCGTCCATCGGGGGGATAGGCGGCTACCGTATGGAAGGCGTGGGCTACCCTTCCATATTTGACATCGAGCGACCCACGCGAAGAATGGAACACGGCCGGAACCCGCTCCTCGGTGCTCGGGGAATACATGAAGGTCATCGGCGAATACCTCGCCACGCTCAAGGAACACCCGAACCCGCCGGCGTTCAGCCTGACGGATTTCAAGAAGTAGAAGACCACTGACTCAAACCACCTTCAGCCTCGCCCTCGCAGCGCTGAGCTTCGTCTCTGCGGTCGGAGCCGCGGATAAGACCAACGTCGCCGTTAACTTCGGTTACGGCGAACGTTACATCATTCAATTCCCGGATGGCGCGAAAGGGGAGGCCGCCGTAACCGCCCCGCGTCGTGAACGGCGTTCGACCGAGCCTAACATCTCTCATCGCGTGCAAAGACGATTGCCACGTCAGCGTGCGGGTTGACACCACATCGTGGTGAAAGAGCAACGAACGCCGCTCAGTGATCGCCCGGCCGCCCGGGCAGGCGGACCATGCGCCGGCCGCGACCGGTGATCCTTCGGCAGCACATCCATCCGCTGGGCGGTAAAAGGTGGTGCTGGGGGTCGAAATGGCGTCGCATTTGCAGGGTGGACCTCGAGTGTGGAATCGAAGTGTCGGTTTGCGAATCGAGGGACATAGCTCCCGCAGGGACCGATGAGGAACCGGGGTTGTTCCGCCGAGAATGCTGCCTCCAGGATGGAGGGATCTACTGTTTGGGTGGGTTCACGGTCACTGCGCGGGTGTCGGGGCCGATCGAGAACGTGTAACGCCGACCCGCAGCCAGCAACTCATAATCGCCGTGGAAGCCGGAGAAGGTCAGTGTCTGGTCGGGCCTCACAGCGGCGCTGATGTGCGTGCTCCAGCTGGTGCGGAGATCGGCATAGACCTTGCCCAGTGATGTCAGGTGAAAGTTGTCATCGGCCAGCACCGCAGCCGGTGCCTGATCCCACATGGATTTGGACCAGAACCCGAAGAACATGAAACCTGTCACGCCGGGATGGCCATAGGCCAATCGCAGATTCTCGGACATGATTCGGGCGTTCGTAGCTTCATCGCCGCCAGCCTTGATGCCGAACTCGGTGAGGGTGATGGGAAGGCCGGTGCCGGCAAGGTTGGTAAAGACCTGATAGACCTTTTCTGCACTGTAGGGGTCGGCCACGGCTGGGCGAGTATCGACGTAAAACTGGACACCGATACCTCTGATTTTAGCGCCGCGGACGTTGAGCACTTCGGCATGGCGCCGATACCAGTTGGCGTAGTGGTCGAATGGATCGGCCGGGGGATGAGTGGGCTTGGGTGCCAACGGTTCTTGGGAGTACTGGATGACGTTGTATTCGTTGAGATAGGTTTTGGTGTTGGGCGAGACCTCTACCAACACATCGGCTACCTCGCGGTAGATGTCGGCGACGCCGGATAGGCCGTACACCTGAACGTAGCGGGGGCGGTGCAGGCTTTCGTTCAGCACATCCAGCTCCTGATAGCGGGCGGCGCGCTGACGTACGTAGTAGTTGATGCGACGGGAGATCGCCTGACGGAGCTCGGCCTGTGCGGCGGCATCGCCCTTTTCGGCCTTGGTAAGAAGGTCCTGAGCGTACTGTGGCTGCTGGCCGGTATCCCAGATCATGTTGTGCATGCGCACCGTCAAATGGGAAGCGGCCGCGAAGGCAAGGATTGCATCGAGATAATCCAGGCCCGGGCCTCCGATCACGCCGGGGGATGATTCGTGATAGGCCCACTTACCCGTGTTGGAGGGCACCACCGCATTGAAATGTTCAGGGAAAAATGATCGAAACCTCGCGGCATCAGAATCGACTGGGGCATTCGAAGCCAAAAGGACGTTGCTTGATCCGGAAGCATTGGCGCCGAAGAGGAACGCTGGACGCAGCTGGTGAACCTCTATCGGAGTTCCGGGGGAGAGGCCGGGAAGTGAAAGGGTGACCGTCGATTTACGACCTTGCTGAATGTAGGTGTCGGCTGCAGCGAGGGCGGATTCGGGGGTGTTACCGGCCAAAACCGTGGCACCACGAATGTCGAGGGATTTGACGAGTGCCTGGCCGGCAGACGACTCGACGGTGAGAAGGAATGTGCCGGCCGGAAGATCGAACCGTGAATGACTGGCGGGCCCACTTTTTCGCCCGGCAATACTTACGACGGACGCGGGCTCGACCGAGATGGAAACGGTTTGTGGCTTGTCGGTGCGGATGTACACGCCGAGATAGCCGGGCTGCGAAAAGGCCCATG
This sequence comes from Tepidisphaerales bacterium, assembly GCA_038226785.1. Classification (GTDB taxonomy): domain Bacteria; phylum Planctomycetota; class Phycisphaerae; order Tepidisphaerales; family Tepidisphaeraceae; genus JBBRQG01. Next base: position 191,825 of record JBBRQG010000006.1, read on the forward strand.
ATCCATCAACCGTGGCGGTCCCAGAGGATTTTAAGGGGACGTCCATGGCGCGCAGGTGGGGGGGCGGTGTCGAAGTGGAACAGCCGGCAACCAGAGCCATCCACGCAAAGACCGGCCAGTGGAATAATTGATTCACGAAATTCCCTTTAGCTCCAACATCGGCCTCAGTACACCGCACATGCCCAAGCCAGATTCGGTCCCTCGCAGGTTCTGGAACACTTCTGCATCGGAAGGCCTGGCATCCGGCAGGAGTTCAAGGCGATCATTGATTTGCTGAGACCACGCCGTTGGACCACTCGCCAGTTGCTTTGCGAACTCGTCACGGCGAAGGGTCATAGCGGCCCGGTGCACTGCAAAAAATCGTTGCAGTTCGCTGTTATAGGCTTGTCGATCAGTTTGCCAGAGGGCGACGAGGATTTGGTAGGCGGCTACTGCGGCATCACGGCGCGCAAGGGCACCTTCCAAGCCATCGTTCAGGGGAAGTGCCATCAGCCGTGCGAACTCGGCCGGGTCTTCATCAACCGCGCGGCCGAAGTAGACTCGGGCTTCACCTTTTTCCGCCAGCCCCGCGGCAGACATCAGGCCAAGGATTACGAGTTGATCGGTAGAAATGAGCCGGTGCATCACCATCGGTGGAAAGTGGACATAGGCGCCTATCTCCAGCGGCAGGGTACGCATGCCGCGGGCTGGGTCATGAAACTCCACCATGCCGCTGCCAGACAGTACGTAGTAGGCCTCGTCAACGATGGCGTGCACGTGTGGACAGCCGGAGTAGAGGCCGTCAGGAGCGGGCCGCTGGGTGTAGACGCGGACCTCGGTCATGCCGATGCCGCCGATGAGCCCGATCGGGGCGGACGTACCGGTGGAATCAGACATTGAGTTCCTCCCGGCGAACGGTCTTACCGCTCTTTATCGAACGCACCATCATTTCGCACGCGGCCATGGTCTCGAGGTTCAGCCGGGCTGAAATGCCGGGTTCGATCCCTTGGGTGATGTACGCGTGAAAGTCACGGAGTAGATCGGTCTCGCCGGCAGAAGGCTCCGTTGGCACCGCCACTGCCGGTCGTGTGCCGAACTGTTCCAGCGGACGGGTGTTAAAGTAGATCCCCCCGCCCCCTGCATCGCCGCTGGTTGGATCGTCGAGCCACCGCAGGCAACCGCGTTCCCCGTGGACCTGAACATCCACGATCGGACGGGCCGCGTCGTGAAGATGGGCATACAACACCTGAGTCCCTGAGTGGAAGACGATTTGGGCTGTGGTGTTGTTGGCGTGCTCGTAGGCGGACCAATCGGCGCCCCAACCATGCGCTGTTATCTGCTCAATCGGGCCGAGCCACGACATCAGGTTATCGAAATGGTGACATGACATGTCCCAGACGCCGGCGAAGGGGTAGGTGAGTGTGCGAGGCAGGGGGCGGACCCGGTACTGGGTGTACTGGAGAAAATGGGGGCGACTTCCACCGACGAAACCCGCCGACAGAGGATCGGTGATGGCCCGTTTGACAGTTCTTTCGGCCGGGTTATAGCGATAGTTCTGGGCTACGCAGACGATAGCCTTGGCGGCGGTTGCTGTATTCACCAGATCACACGCGCTGGCCCAGTCGGGGGCCATTCCCTTTTCGATCAGAACGGGCAGGCCGCGAGCGATAGCCTCTTTAGCCACCGGCACGTGAAATATTGTGGGGACGCACGCGATAACGCAGTCGGCGCGGCCGGCTGCGGCCGCATCGAGGGCTGAATCCACGTCATTGAACGTCGCATCGGCACCGAGCCCGGTCATCTGCCGCGCTTCGGCGAGCGCCTGCGGACTGAGATCGCACAGCAGTGCGGGGCGGAAGCCTGAAGCCTCTTTGCAATGCTGCAATGGCCAGAGGCCACGGTTCGATACGCCAATGTGCAATACACGGAGTGGCTCGTCGCGAATCATGCTGGCACTCCCTGATCGGCGTCAAAATGTGAAGCCAGATCTGCTAGTTCGCTAGGATCAAAAGTTCCGTCGCGCCACGCGAGGCGGTAGCGGAAGTCCAGCGACTGGCCGGCCTTCAACTGCATAGGTTCATTGAACAGGAAAGCGGCATTGAAAAAGGTGAAACCGCCACTGGATTTAGCGTACCACGACACCGGATATCGCGGATTCGCCGGGTGATCAAAGCACGCAATGGATGCACTGCGGCCCGGGCCACCGTCGAGTTTGCCGTGCATGGAAATGTAACGCTGTGGCACGCCCAGCAACTGCGGCACAGTTGCGCCATCGGGGATGGTGAACGTAACGTCATGCAATTCCCGGGTGGCGCGAAAGGAGAGGCCGCCGTAACCGCCCCACGTCGTGAACGGGGTTCGATCAAGCCTCAGATCCTTCATCGCGTACAGGGACGATTGCCACGTCAGCGTGCGCGTAGACCCCGTCTGAGGGTGAAAGAGCAACGAACGCTGCTCAGTGATCGCCGGGCCGCCCGGTTCGCTCGTCCAGCTGAGATTCTGGGAAATGCTGAGAGTGCCGTCGGGTGTCCATCGACATTGAGGCTCGTCAGGACGCTGCACGCCGAAAGGGGCATGTTCCTCCCAGAAGTTCACATCGTTGACGAACTTGATGGTGAACCAAAGCCCGCGGTGCCAGACATGGTCGGAAGGCTCAAAACCGCTGAGCACCGTGCCTGAACGTGTCAACAGCGGGTGCAGGCACGGCTTGGGAAGCTCTGACCCGTACTGATACAGGCCCGCCGCAGACTCGACAGATGTTCCGTACGTTTGTGTGAACTGCGGTTTCATCAGTAGGACTTTATCTCAGGATTTAATCGATCAGGCGGAGACCGGGTGACTCTCGTCGGTACCGACACAACGGGCGCCGTCCGACGGCCCAACCCGCACATTTGAGCGGCCGCCTTTCAGCCACAGCGCGGCAGTAATTATGCGTGGGTAATACCGCGAACCCATGGCGACGCCTGAAACAAACTGATCTGAACAAGCCCACTGCCGCGAGCCTTGAATCTGCCAGTTCATGTGAGCGATGTCGGCCCTTTCCATCATCGCATGAAGTTCCGAGTTCTGGTCGGAGGCGAAAACCTCCTGCATGATGTGCTGAAAAATGGCGATTTTGCTCATCCAGGAATTGTCGGATGTGCTGGACAACCTGATGCCACCATCGGGGAAGAGATTTTGCCCCTTCTCGAACAGCGTCATGATGTGTTGTTCAAGCGCGGCGTAGAGGGTCGGGAACTCCAGTCTGGCGTCCTGCTGCCACATCAGCGGGTAAAGCAATCCTTCGACGGCCGGGAGAATGCCTGACTTGTAGCCGGGGTTGGCCAATTCGAACACGGCTGGGATGGTGCCATCGCCCGAGACATGTTTCAGCACGGTCGCTGCTGCCTTGCCCGCATGGGTCAGGAAGCCGTCTGCTGCCGGCGTTTTGGTAACCGCTGTCCCGGAGGGCTGGAGCAGCCGTGCAAGCCCAAGAAAACTGGCCCATACCTTCACTGCCATGTAGAGGTTGTTGCGTGTCTGGGCAAGCGAGTGGTCGAGCGAGTCATAGGTGGTGATTTCGGCACCGCCCTGACAACGGGAAGAGTCGTGCTGAATCACCCCGGCCTGGCCGCAACGGGCAATCAGCGATCGGCCGCACGACTCCAGAAGTTCACGATTGGCCGAACCCCATCGAGGTCCGTCTGCGGCCCGGGCGACATAAGTGGTCGCCAGAAGAATGTAGTTGCACAGTTGCTCGGCCGTCATGTAACTGAAACAGCCTGTCAACTGGCCAAGCTCATACGAAGAGTGGCCCGGACGGGCAAAATTATTGTGCACGCCCATGTCGTGGGCGAAGGAGATGCCCAATTGATCGCTATAGCTATAGCGGTCGGCGAAACTATCGAGCAGGTTGCGAACGACCCATGGATTCTGGTCCAGCTCCCAGAACATCTGGTCCACCGAAAGGTCCAGCGTGTTCATCATGCAATACTCGCCCTCGTTCACCACCCAGAGCGGCTTGCCGTCGACTTCAAGCAACTGCGTCGAGCCGTAATACGAGCGTGTACCGTGCGCGATTTGGAACTGCTGGGCCGCTGAAAGTCCGGACGACTTGAGTGATTCATCCAGCCTGGATGCCCGCCGTGCCAGTTCGGGAGCGGCGTCGAGGGCGGTCTCCAGCACGTCGTCCAGTGACTGGTAGTGCCGCGCGTAGAGGTAGCGCCCTTCGATACCTGTAGAAACCACGCCACCCAAATAAACACCCAGGGCAATCACGATAGTTCGTGTTTCGCCCGGCGGTACTTCAACCGCAATGCCGGCTGCGCTGCCAAGGGCATGCACAGGGTTCAGGTCCATCAATGCTTCCGGGATCGACCAGCGCTGCAGGGGAATCAGCGTCCCGCGATCAACGCGGGCCAGAGCACCCTGAGTTCGTCGCCATGCAAAGCCGACGGACCCCCCTTCGCCGGAGATGATACGGGCACCGGGTTGATCGAACTCGACGGCAAAGACGGCTGTTTTGAAATCCGTCCCCTGACGGTTGTCGATGACAAATCTGGCGGTGACGGCTGGCAGCAGCGCTTCGCGTGTGGCCGCGGCATCAGCCTGCTCTGGGTCGGGAATAGCACCGAACGGCGTAAGAACGTCGAAGGAAAAGTCCGGTGTTTCCCATCGGTCGGTCGCCCAAAGGTAGGTCCGGCGAACCTTGTCGGCCGGATAGACGTCTATTCGCCGGCCAGCGCCTTGGTTCTCGCTGGCCTGCCCGACCTGAAAAGTCGCTGCAGCGGCCGCAAGCGCAGAGGGCTTGACGAACGGCAGACACGTCAGGGGACTGTCTGCCGAACGTCGCCCCTGCTTGACTCCGACTGTGATGCCCTGTTTGGCAGGCCCGCCAATTTCCACACCGAAGCCGCCCCCCGCACCATGGTGCCCGCACGTGAAGGAGAAGAACGCTCCCATGGGCGAGTGCTGGGCGTGGAAGTCATGGTCGGGTAACGAGGTGCTGGGTGTGGAAGGCATGATGTTTTTGTTCAACCAAGTCAATGAGATTTTCTTGAAGATACGCGGGGATGAGCGCGGAGATGTGTCCGCCCACCACTCTCGATCAGAAGCGGCCACCCCGGGATGTCCGGGGCGATACAAGGGGGGGAGAACCCGTCGAGGCACGCAAGATCAAGTCCTCTGGCATGCGAACCTCCGCAGGTCCCTGACGGGCATTGAGCAGTCCGTTAAGCAGGATGTCCGCCCCCACGCGGCCCATCTCCTGTCCGGATACCGAAATCATGGAAAGTGGCGGCCCCATCAGGGCGGCGGGAAATACGTCGTTGAAACCGATCAGACTGAAGTCCACCGGGATCCGCAGCCCCAACTGATAGGCCGCACCCACCATCATCACGGCAATGTGATGGTCGTAGGTGATGACGGCTGTCGCCCCATCACCCAGCACGGCCGTCCGCAGAAATTCCAGCGCCGACGTGAGCGGCAGATCGTGGCCACGAGCCAGCTCCAAGCCCCGTTCCTGCGACACGGCCAAGAATGTCTCGTAGCGGTCGGTGACGGAGTGGTGTGTCAAATATGCCGCGCGCGCGTTCGCGTAGGCAATCTTTCGATGACCCAATGAGGCGAGATGCTCAACGGCGCGGCGCATCCCCATCGCATCGTCGGCCAGCACAGATGCCAGCGGCGTACCCACCTGCTCATTCACGCAGACATAGGGCACCTGCCGGCGGTCGAGTTCCTTGACCGCATCGGGCCGGGGACTTTGCAGCAGAATGGCCCCATCAAAACGCCAGAAGGGAAGTGGGGCACGCTTCACCCCAGCCAGCTGGAAAAACACTTCGAAGTCGCCAGCGTGGAATACTTCGGCAAGGCCTTCAAACAGCGACTCATTGATGCCCTGACCCAGGTGGGTCTCGGGAGAAGCGAACACCCCGATGATCCGTGTCGACTGGCGATTCAGGCTCCGGGCGGCGAGGTCGGGCACATAGCCCAAGCGTTGCGCCGTCTCGACGATGCGGGTCCGGACAGCCTCAGAAGCGGAAAACGACTTTTTGGCGTTCAAAACACGACTGACAGTTGCGGGCGTAACACCACACTCTTTGGCCACATCGGTAATGGTGACCCGCCGTGCCAACGCCGACCTCCAGTGTGCGGTTCGAACGCCCGACTCCTCAGTTGTAAACTGCCCCGTTCGACAGGCCAGGTCAACGGCCAGAACGTCCGCCGCGCCCGTCTTGACTTCCCGGCAACCCAGAACGCCACTCACGCCGGGCCCCGACACCGGATGCCCCGAAGCAACCTTCACCCGGCCTTCAGGATCTGGTTCGAGCAACGTGGACTGATATCTCAATTTCATTGCTCGGGTAAGCGTTTACCCAAAATATCCTTGCGGTCTGGCTTTGTCAATGTTTTCAGCCCGGAAACACGCCAGGGTCGCCGCTGCTACCAAGGCCTCACTGATCAACGCGATTTCTAATCGAGTCGATTACTCCGGTACCGCAATGAAAGGTACGGAGGCCTACACCCCGGTGGTACCCGAGCCTGCTGGCATGATGGGGCTGACGGTGTTGCCCGCCCTTTTTCGTCAACAGCGGCAACGAAGGCTCGCTGGGCGCCATTCGTCAACTAGAGTCGATGCAACCCAGTGGCAGAATGGGTAACTTCTGTTCGAGGGTCCGATTTGACTGAAATCGCCGCCCCCCGACCTTTCCGCGCCGCGAGCGACCGGGTCATTCATGCGGTGCCCCACTGCGGGGCCGTTGCTGATGCCGTTGGAATCGCCGGTTTCCAGCTCCTCGCTGAGCGGGGTTCCGAGGCCGCATGCGGCACACTGCTAGCCATGCTCGCCAAGACTTCGTGACGAGCCCTGCCGACTACTGGTTTTCACGAAAATAAACTTTTTGCTCCGCGGCTATCGTAGTTAGCATCTCGATCGCTTACCCACCCACATAGTCTCTAACGGCGAGGTTTTCGCATGTTTCGGCCATCCAGTCTGCGTTCCAAGAAACAAAAACTTAGGCAGGCAACCATCGAGCGGCTGGAGACTCGCCGGCTGATGGCAGTGGACTTTCTCGCCAAGACTGATTTCCTCATAGGTGGCGGCGTGTCGGGCGTGGCTGCGGGGCTGGTGAATCTCAGCGATTCGAATATTGACGTCGTGACCACCAATCGGTCCGACAACTCCCTCAGCATACGCGCGGGCAATGGGAGTGGGTCTTTCTTTTCAACCTACACAGTCGCGGTGGGGCGCCAGCCGGTATCGTTGGCGGTGGCAAACATCTTTACCTTCGACCAGATTTTGGATGCGGTGGTTGCAAACTATGAGGACAACAACGTCACTGTCCTATTTGGGAGTGGGAACATCGCATTTTCGCCAGACACGCCCTTGAATGTCGGTACGCACCCAACGTGTGTGATCGTGGTCGATGTCAATGGTGACAACCAGCTGGACATCGTGACCAGTAACTCCGGCAGCAACAACGTGAGTGTCATCTTGCAGCGCTCGGATGGTGGCTTTCAGGCGGCACAGGTGACGTATGCCGTGGGCGCGGGTGCATCATCTGTGGCGGCCGGCAATCTGAATGGCGATGCGTTTCCGGACCTGGTGGTGACCAATGCGACTGACGGGACGGTCAGCATCCTGCTCAATAACGGCGATGGAACGTTCGCAGCACAGCAAACGCTGGCGGCAGGTGCAAATCCGGCAGCAGTGACGCTCGCATTTCTCGACGGCGATGCCAACCTCGACATGGTGACCGCCAATCCGGACAGCGGACAAATTGGTGTCCGGCTAGGGAATGGCAACGGCACCTTTGGGGCTAGGACGACCTACAGCACAGGAGCCGGGGCGACGGCTGTCGTGGCCGTGGACCTCGATGGGGACGGCAAGCAGGATCTGGTCGTGGCGAACTCCACCGCCAACACGGTGAGTGTGCTGGTAGGTAACGGTGCGGGGGCCTTCCCGACCAATCAGACTTACGCGACCGGAACCACGCCCGGATCCGTTGCGATTGCGGACCACAACGGCGATGGCAAGCTCGACATCGTGACCGGCAACAGCGGCAGCGGCGACTTCAGCCTGCTCATTCAGAACCCTCCCACCACGGCGGTTCTGGACACCGTTGCCCCTCTGCGCTCCAGCGGGCCGGTCAATTTTGTTGTGACGTACACGGACGTTCCGGGGATTGATGCCAGTACGCTTGACGGAAGCGACCTGTTGATCACCGGGCCGAATGGATTTTCGCGGAACGCGACTCTGATATCGACTGGCCTGACCAACGGTTCGCCGCTGGCGGTCACCTATCGGATCTCTCCGGTGGGCGGATCATTTGTGCTGGCAGACAACGGAACCTACACGGTTTCGCTGGTGGCCGGACAGGTGAAAGACACGTTAGGGACGGCCGCAGCCGCGGCCACGCTTGGAACGTTCGTGGTGGGCATAGATGTCACGCGGCCGACGGCCGTGCTGGCCGCCGTGCCGACCTTGCAAACGACCGGAACGGTGAGTCTGTTCGTCACGTACACAGATGATCTGGCAGGCATCAACGTTTCAACGTTGACAGACGGTGACCTGCAGATCACTGGCCCGAACGGGTTCTCGCGCCCTGCGACCCGGATTTTTGACTCGCTTGCCAACGGTTTGACGGCGATCGCACCCTATTCAATTGCACCTGCAAGCGGACGATTTACGCCGCTGGAGAATGGCACTTACACGGTGTCGTTGGTGGCAGGCAGTGTGGCCGATACGGGTGGCAACACCGTGCTCGGCGCGATACTGGGGACCTTCGTCGTGGCCAGCGGGACGGTAACCACGCCGACGTTTGCCACAGCCAGTGGTTTCTCCATGGGCTCCAAGCCTCAAGCGGTGGTTGCGGTGGACCTGAACGGCGACGGCAAAGTAGACCTGATCACAGCCAACAAGGTCGGTAACAACGTCAGCGTGCGGCTGGGGAACGGGGACGGGACGTTTCAGGCAGTCACCAACTTCGCTGTCGGGACGACGCCGGTGTCAGTATTGGCAGCGGATATCGATAACGACGCCAAACTGGACTTGATCACGGTCAATCTAGGGTCGCAGACTCTGACGTTCCTCAAGGGACTTGGCAATGGCAGCTTTGCTGCAGGTGTGGCAGTGGCTGTGCCAGTCACACCCTTTGCTGTGGCCGCGGGATTTCTGAATAACGATGGATTTCTGGATCTGGTGACCGCCAACAGGAACGACAACACGGTGACGGTCTTACTCGGGAGCGGCAATGGGTCGTTTCAGACGCCAGTGACCATGCCCGCCGGCTCGGGACCGTTTTCCGTGGCCATAGCCGACGTTAACGGCGACCTCCATGCGGATCTGGTGGTTGCCAACTCCGTTGGCGGTAACGTCGGTCTGTTCCTGGGCAACTCCAATGGGTCTGGGACGTTCCTGACGCAGCAACTCTTCGCGGTGGGTATTTCACCGAGTTCGGTCACGGTTGCGGACCTCAATGGTGACGGGAAGCTCGACATCGCCGTGGCAAACCAATCGTCGTCGAACGTAAGTGTTCTGCTGGCAAACGGATCCGGGTCATTCCTAGCGCAACAGACGTACGCCGCTCAGGCAGCGCCAGCATCCGTGGTGGCGGCCGACGTTGACAAGGACGGCGACGCCGACCTGGTGGTGGCCAATACCTTGGGCGGCTCGGTTTCCATACTGCTCAACAACGGGGACGGTTCCTTTCAGAATCAGCAGACACTGACGGTCGGAAACGAACCCCAGTCGGTCGTAGTCGCAGATTTCAACGCGGACGGCAAGCCCGATGTGGCTACGTCGAACACGAGTCCACTTAGCAACAATGTAAGCCTGTTACTCGCGAACTGGACCACACCCTCGGCCACGGTCACACCGGTCACGCCTGCCTCGCGAACATCCGGTGTCTCGACCGTTCAGATCGTGTTCAGCCAGGCTGTCACAGGCTTTGATCTGGCTGATCTGACGCTTACACGCGGTGGCGGAGCAAACCTTCTGACCAGCGCACAAACGCTGACCACCTCTGACAACATCACGTTTACGGTCGGCAACCTGACCGGCCTGACGTCGGCAACGGGTGCCTATCTGCTGAAGCTAAGGGCATCGGGGACGGCCATTCTCAATGGTCAGTTCAACCCGCTACTGCTCGACGCCCAAACGACATTCACGGTGGACGCGACACCGCCGACGGCCGCTCTGGGGACAGTGCCGACACTGGTGCGGGATGGTGATGTCGATTTTGTGGTGACCTACGCCGACGCATCGGGCATCAATGTCGCCACGTTGACGCAGGGCGACCTCATCATTACCGCCCCGAATGGCGCGACATTTTCGGCGTCGGTTGTTACGACAGGATTAACCAACGGTTCACCGCGGGTCGTTACCTATCGCCTGTTGCGGCCGTCAAACGGATTTACCGCGACGGACAACGGCACGTATACCGTTAGCCTGGCCGCCGGGCAGGTGGCGGATACGTTCGGCAATTTCTCGCCGGCCGCAGTCCTCGGCACGTTTGTCGTGAGTATTGACGGAGTCGCACCAACGGCCGTGCTGGCAACTGTGTCAAGCCTCACCCTTCCGGGTGCTGTGGATGTGGTAGTCACCTATGCTGACGGTTCGGGCGTCACGGCTGCATCGCTGGATGGCGACGACGTCATTGTGACCGGGCCGAACGGCTTCTCGCGCAAGGCGACCCTTATCTCGACAGGCCTGGCCAATGGCTCGCCGCTGACGGTCACCTATCGCATCGCACCTGTAAGTGGCGCTTTCGCGGTGGGCGATAATGGAACCTATACGATTTCACTGGTGGGTGGTCAGGTCTCCGACACCGCTGGGAACCTGAACTCAACCACGCTTCTGGGAACGTTTGGGGTGGCCATAGAAACGTCGGCTCCCACGGCAGTCTTGGCGGCCGTGCCGACGCTCACCCGCGCAGGCGGGGTTGATTTGAGTGTCACCTACGCCGACCCATCAGGGGTGGCGGCGGCCATGCTGGACGGCAACGACCTGCTGATCACGGGGCCGAATGGCTTTTCGCGACTGGCAACCCTGACCAGCACCGGTCTGACGAACGGATCGGCCCTCACGGCCACCTATCGGATCACCCCCACGTCCGGCGCATTCACAGCCGTCGACAATGGCACGTACACCATCACGCTGGTCGGTGCGCAAGTGACGGACACCCTGGGAAATGCGGTGAGTGAGATGACTCTCGGCACATTCGTTGTCGCGCTCGTCCGGCCGACCGCCACCATCGTGTCGGCTGAGACAGTCACCGACACGGGCACACCTTTCTCGGTCATTGTTGTTCGCTATTCGGACGACACTTCCGTGGATTCGGCCAGCGTCTCACGAAATGACCTGATCCGCGTCACAGGGCCGGACGGCCGGGCCCGGTTCGCCGCGTTTGCGGACCTGACATCCGACGGCACGACGCTCACCGCCCGTTATCGCTACGCACCATCAGGTGCCGCATTCGCCGGTTCGGAACGTGGGACATACGGTGTCGATGTGGTTGGCGGAATAGCAGCCGACGCTGATGGAAATACGGTCGGAACAGCAACCCCCCTGAACTTCACCGTCAGCGTGCTCGATACCGGTCCTGACCTCACGGCAAGCATTACTACAAAACTTCCCTCACAGATCGTCGGCGGAGATCGTACGCCGCAGCAGGTCACAGTAGTGGTGTCCAACACGGGTAAGCTGCCTCTGGCCAAATCGAATGTGGTGGTCGCGCTGTATCTGAGTAAGGACGGAATACTCGATCCTGCCACCGATCGAAAGGTTGCCACCATTACTCTCCGCAACCTCACACTGAAGACCGGGTCGGCGGGCAAGGTGACGGCCAAACTCTCGTTCATCTATCCGTCCGATCTTGAAGGAAAGTTCAAGCTGATCGCACGAGTGGACGACGCCCAGGCAGTGGCCGAAACAAAGGAGAAAAACAACACCGCGATCAGCACCGGGTTGATCGCGTTGCGGAAGCCGTTTGTAGACCTGTCAGGCAGTGTCAAGGCCCCCACATTCAAGAGAGGATCGACACCCACCGCGACCGTCACCGGCAGCCTGCGGAATACCGGCAACGTGACCCCGACGGAAAAGAACAAGAGCGTCAAAATGCTGACGCTCCGATTGACGGCCATCCCGACTGGCGGGAGCGCGACAAGTGCCATCTCGCTGGGTGATGCGACGGTCTCATTTGATTCCAAGTTCAAGGCCGGTCGCTCGTTGCCATTCACTCTGAGCTTGAAAGCCCTGCCCAAGGCACTCGTGGCGGGCACCTACTCCCTCATCGTGACGGTAGACCCGCGAAACCTGCTGGCTGATGCCGATCCCGCCAGTAATACACTCACAACGACGCTCCGGGTGACCTGAGGGTACCATCGAGACGTCTTGACGACCTAAGAACATGGCCATCCGTTGGGCTGAATGTCGACGGCTGGCGCGCCGCAGCCAGCGACTGCTAGCCACCCCGTAGCCCAAGGCGCTCGAACTCGTCCCACCATGGCATGTCGCCGTTTTCGAAATCTTCCGCATGAGTGACGTTGCAAAGAGTCTGCGTGAGCGTTCTCGACCGCGTGTCCGAAGATCCGCTTTTCCAACCCACTATTGTTCAACTCTCGAGCAGTCTAAAAACCTAGCCACGCTTCATTCGCAAGTTTCGGCAAAGTGCAACTTGGGGCTCCAAGTTCATCCTTCGCTCGCACGCCCTAAGCAAGCGGCCGCTTTTTTCCGGTTGTGCTTATCGCCTGACGGCCCCGCTTTGACGAGCCGATTACACTCCCACGCCGTGGCAACGCTTACGCCTCTCTCGACTACAGCCGCAACCCTGGCCATCAATGCCGGTTCGTCGAGCATTCGCTGGGCCTTGTTTACCGCCGGCTCCTCTCCGGCCCGCACGAGTTGGGGCGCCGTCAGCCGCATCGGCACTGCTGAAGCAAGCCTCGCCGTAAGCGATGCCCAAGGCCACAAATCCACCACACTCATCGGCAAGCCAGATAGGCCGGGCGACTACCGCGCCGCCATGTCGGCCATCATTCGAGTGCTTGATACCACGGTCGCTCGGAGCAGTATCACCGCGATCGGCCACCGAATCGTCCACGGCGGGCCTCTCTACTGGGAACCCCAACGAATAGACCAAAACCTTCTGGCAGGCCTCCGAGCCATTCTCCCATTTGCACCCAACCACCTTCCGGCCGAGATCAGCCTCATCGAAGACACGCAACGCCATTTCCCCAACATCCCACAGGTCGCCTGCTTCGACACCGCTTTCCACCACGACCTGCCCACCGTCGCCAGAACACTGCCAATCCCACGTCACTACATCGACAAAGGCCTCCGCAAGTACGGCTTCCACGGGCTCTCCTATGCCTTCCTCATGAGTGAACTGCTTCGCCTCGCCCCTGCCGAGGCATCCGGCCGAGTCATACTTGCCCACCTGGGTAACGGCGCCAGCATGGCCGCGGTTCACGCAGGCCAACCTATCGACACCACAATGGGTTTCACCCCGATCGGCGGCATGGTCATGGGCACCCGATCCGGCGACCTCGACCCCGGCGTGCTGGCCTACCTCGGCCGGGAAGAAACACTCTCACCTGGTGCCGTTGAAGACCTCCTCAGCCACCAGTCCGGCATGCTCGGCCTGTCCGAAACCACCGCCGATATGCAGCGGTTGCTGGCACAATCCAAAACCGACCCTCGTTCTGCTGAAGCCATAGACCTCTTCTGCTATTCCGCCCGCAAGTGGATTGGTGCCTTGGCCGCCGCGATGGGCGGCGTCGATACCCTCGTCTTCTCCGGTGGCATCGGAGAACACGCCGCCGAGATTCGATCAAGAATCTGTGAAGGCCCGGCCGGACGCGGCGGGTTTCTGGGCATCACAGCCGACCCTGAACGCAACAACAATCATGCTCCTGTGATTTCACCTGACAATGCCCCGGTAACCGTCCGGGTGATCGCCACCGACGAAGAAGTCATGATCGCCCGCGCCGTGAACCAACTGCTCCGGGAAAAAAAGGCTTGACAGCAATATGACGACCACCGCGCCCTCCAACGTGTCAACAGACCTCATTGCCAAGATCGATGCCTACTGGCGGGCGGCCAACTTCGTCTCCGTCGGCCAGCTCTATCTGTGCGACAACCCCCTTCTAAAACAACCCCTCCTCCCGGGGCACATCAAAACCCGTCTCCTCGGCCATTGGGGCACCACACCGGGTCAGAACTTCATCTACGCCCACCTCAATCGCATCATCAAACAGTACGACCTCGACATGCTCTACATCTCCGGCCCCGGTCACGGCGGCCCGGCGATTGTCGGCAACGTCTACCTTGAAGGCGTCTACTCCGAGGTCTATCCGGGCATCACTCAGGATGAGGCCGGACTCAAAACGCTCTTCAAGCAGTTTTCCTTCCCCGGCGGCATCCCCAGCCACGTCTCACCGGAATGCCCCGGCTCCATGCACGAAGGCGGAGAACTGGGCTACTCGCTGAGCCACGCCTTCGGCGCCGTTCTGGACAACCCCGACCTGATTGCCGCCTGCGTCATCGGCGATGGCGAGGCCGAAACCGGCCCGCTTGCCACCGCATGGCACTCCAACAAGTTCCTCAGCGCCAAGACCGATGGAACCGTCCTGCCGATTTTGCATCTCAACGGCTACAAGATCGCCAACCCCACCCTCTTCGCCCGCATCCCGCGCACTGAGCTGACCAAACTCCTCGAGGGCTACGGCTGGAAGCCTTACTTCGTCGGCGAAGAAGCCGGCGCGGTTGACCCGGACAAGATGCACCGGGCCATGTTCTCCACACTGGATGCCGTTGTCGCCGATATCCGGGACATCCAGCGGAAGGCCCGCACGGAAGGCCTCACAACGCGGCCTATCTGGCCGATGATCGTCCTCCAAAGTCCGAAGGGCTGGACCGGCCCCAAAGAGGTGGACGGCAAAAAGGTCGAAGGCACCAGCCGCTCACATCAGATTCCGCTCGAAAACCCCGCCGGAAACACTGCTCACCTGAAGCAGCTGGAAGACTGGCTGAAGAGCTACCGCCCGGGCGAACTCTTCGATCCCAGCGGCCGACTGAAACCCGAAGTCGCCGACATGGCTCCCAAGGGCCTTCGTCGCATGGGTGCCAACCCCCACACCAATGGCGGCGCCGTGCCCCGCGACCTCAAGCTGCCGGACTTCCGAAAATACGCCGTCAAGATCCCTGCTCCAGGTGCCGTAAACGCCGAGGACACGCGCGTCCTCGGTACATTCATTCGCGATGTCATCCGCGAAAATATGAGCGAGCGTAACTTCCGCGTGTTCGGCCCCGACGAAACAGTCTCCAACCGCCTGACCGCAGTCTTCGAAGCCACCGAACGCCAGTGGGAGGCAACGATCCTTCCCACGGATGAGCACCTCGCCACAGAAGGCCGCGTCATGGAAATGCTCAGCGAGCATCAGTGCGAAGGCTGGCTCGAAGGTTACCTCCTGACCGGCCGTCACGGCCTCTTCAACTGTTACGAGGCCTTCATTCACATCATTGACTCGATGTTCAACCAGCATGCGAAGTGGTTGAAGATGACTGCCCAGTTGCCATGGCGAAAAAGGATTCCATCACTCAACTACCTGCTCGCCAGTCACGTCTGGCGGCAAGATCAGAACGGCTTCACGCACCAGGATCCCGGCTTCATTGATCACGTCGTGAACAAAAAGGCTGAGATCGTCCGTGTCTACCTTCCGCCGGACGCCAACTGCCTGCTTTCGGTCATGGACCATTGCCTCCGCAGCCGGCACTACGTCAACGTCGTCGTCGCCGGCAAGCATGCCGCCCCGCAGTGGCTTGGCATGGACGCCGCAGCCGCCCACTGCGCAACGGGCATCGGCACTTGGGACTGGGCCAGCAACGACGCGGGCGGCGAACCCGACCTTGTCATGGCCTGCGCCGGCGATGTGCCGACGCTGGAAACGCTGGCCGCCGTCAGCATCCTTCGCGCTGCATTTCCCGACCTCAAGATTCGCGTCGTAAACGTGGTCGACCTGATGAAACTCCAACCCACCAGCGAGCACCCGCACGGCCTTCCCGACGCCGACTTCGACGCCCTCTTCACCACCGCCAAGCCCGTGATCTTCGCGTACCACGGCTACCCGACACTGATCCACCGACTGACCTATCGCAGAAAAAACCACGACAACATCCACGTCCGCGGCTACAAAGAAGAAGGGACGATCACCACCCCCTTCGACATGACCGTGCTCAATGACATGGACCGCTTTCACCTTGCAATCGCTGCCATTCAACGCACACCGGCCCTGACGGAAAGAGGCGAGTCGCTGAGACTGTCACTTCAGAGCAAGCTTGTGACGCACAAGGCTTACATCAACGAACACGGAACCGACATGCCAGAGATTCTCAACTGGAAGTGGCAAGTCGCTCCTTCCGGCAGATAGCAGTCGATGCTACTGTTGATTTCCCACAGCCACACTGCCCTCCGTTTGGCGGGCTGGGGCGACGCGCAACGATCGACCCAGCCATCCCTCCATGGATAACCCCTCATCACTCAAACCCACAATACGCCTTAGAGCCACGGGAATGACGAAGCGTTTCGCTGGCGTGACTGTCTTAGATGGCGTCAACATCGACCTTTCCGCTGGCGAGATTCATACGATCATTGGCGAGAACGGCGCGGGCAAGAGCACCCTGATGAAGTTGCTCGCAGGCGTCCATCAGCCGGACGAGGGACGCCTGCTTCTGGACGGCAATCCAGTCACTTTTCGCACGCCACTTGACGCCATGCGTCAGGGCATCGTCCTGATTCATCAGGAGCCCCTCAACTTTCCCGACCTCACCGTCGCTGAAAACGTCCTGATGGCAAACGGCCTTCCCCGCGGGCGGCTGGGCCAGATCGACTGGAGCGCGACTCACCGCCGAGTAACCGACCTGCTTGCAGCGCTCGACGTCCCGCTCGACCCCCGTCGAAAAATGGCTGGCCTCTCCATCGCCGACCAGCAAATGGTCGAGCTTGCTGCCGCCCTGTCTCAAAACGCCCGCGTCCTCTTGATGGATGAACCGACGGCCGCCCTCACCCCCAAAGAGGCCGACCGCCTTTTCGATCTCGCCAAGCGATTAAAGCAGCAAGGGGTAGCGATTGTTTTCATCAGCCACCGATTGCCTGAGATTTTTTCAGTCTCCGACCGAATCACGGTTCTGCGCGACGGGCGACTCGTCGGCTCGCGGGTAACTGCTGCCACCTCACCCGAAGAAATCATCCAGATGATGGTCGGTCGCGAGCCCGGAGCAGTTCATTCGCGCGACTCCCATGCTCCTGCCCCCGGCCGGGAAATGCTACGGATTGAAGGGCTGACCTCGCCGGGCCAATTTGCAGATGTAAGTTTCACCGTCCGTGCCGGCGAAATCGTCGGACTGGCCGGACTTGTCGGCGCCGGGCGTACCGAAGTGGCCGAAGCACTTTTCGGCGTCCGACCTTGGACACGTGGCAAAGTCTTCGTCGACGGTCAACCGGTGGAATTTGCCCATCCCGCACATGCGATGGCTCACGGTATCGCCTACGTGCCCGAAGACAGGGCACGCCACGGTTTGCTCCTTCCATTAAGCGTCGCCCAAAACATGACCCTGGCGACGCTGGCCGATGTTTCCTCCAACGGATTTGTGTCAGCCGCTCTTGAACGCAGCGTTGCTAACAAATGGAAGGACCAACTCGGCATTCGGCTGCGGGAAGTCAGTCAGGCTGCTGGCGAACTCTCCGGCGGCAACCAGCAAAAAGTCGTCTTCGCAAAGTGGCTGGCCACGCGCCCGCGTATCTTTATCGTCGACGAACCGACACGCGGCGTCGATGTGGGCGCGAAGTCGGAAATGCATCGCCTGCTCTCGGATCTGGCGGTCGCTGGCAACGCAATCCTGATGGTCAGTTCCGACCTTCCTGAAGTTCTCTCGCTCAGCGATCGCGTTGTGGTCATGAGGGCCGGCAGGATCGTCACCGAACTGAACCGCCACAAAGCAACCCAAGAGTCCATCATGCTCGCGGCCGCCGGCACGGAGCGTCAGGCAGGCCAAACCTTCGGATCAAACACCACCTCAAAACTCCGCCGTTTCGCCACAGTGATTTCCCGTTTCCGGGAGGTCGGCATTTCGGCATTCATCCTTCTGACGATAATACTCGTCGCGATGCGCCAGCCGAGATTCCTGTCCATCGATAGCGCCCGTTCGGTGGCCATGTACTTGCCTCTCCTGCTAATTATGGCCGTTGGCCAGTTGACGGTCATGGCAAGCCGGAACATCGATCTGGCCATCGGCTCCACGCTAGGATTGGCTGCGATGGCGGCCGGCGGGCTGTTCATCGCACTGCCCAATGTGCCCCTGCTTGCCGCGATCGCCCTCGCCATGGCTGTCGGCCTCGTTGCCGGACTGGTCAATGGCGCGCTCGTCGCATGGCTGCAGGTGCCTGCCATCATCGCCACCATCGGCACAATGACTGCCTTTCGCGGGCTTATCTACATCGCCTCCGGCGGCCGCCAGATCGACCCCGACGAACTCCCGCCTGCCCTCATATGCCTCTCACAGACCGGCCCGATCAACATCCCATGGATCGTCTGGATCGCCGCCATCACCGCAGCCATTGGAGCATTATTTCTTCGCTACACACGCAGCGGGCGGGCGGTCTTCGCCGTCGGCAGCAATGCAAAGGCGGCAGCCCTGCGGGGTATCCCAGTGAATCGGATCACGCTGATGGTCTTTGCCATCAGCGGCGCACTGGCGGGCCTGGCCGGACTGCTCTTCGGCTCACGGTTCGGCACGATCAACCCCGCCAGCGTCGGCAGCGGCGACGAACTGAAAGTGATATCGGCCGTCGTCATCGGCGGTGCCAGCGTCAACGGTGGCTCCGGCGGAGTGGTCGGAACCGTCCTAGGCTGCATTTTGCTCGGCGTCATCGCAGTGGCGCTGCCAGCGCTACGGGTCTCTGAGTTCTGGCAACTCGTTGTCTATGGAATGGCCATTCTGTCGGCGGCCAGTCTGGACGCTCTCTTACGCCGGGCTCGCAGCGGCTCGACCGGAGGACCGTTGTGAAGAGCCTTTTGCATCGAATAGCCACCGCGCCCGTGGCGATGACTGTCTTACTGCTGGTCGTCGCCCTCTCCGTCGGCACCTTGATGTCGCGGCAGTTTCTCGACTTGACATATCTTCTTGACAAAACGTCCCTCTACGTGCCGGTGGGCTTCATGGCCCTTTCCATGACCTTCGTCATCGTTGCTGGGCAAATCGACCTGTCGGTCGCCAGCGGCGCGGTGCTCGTCATGGTGGCCTCAGCCAGAGCGTATGAACTCGGTGCGCCCATGGCTGCGGTAGTGCCCATGGCACTACTTTTGGGAATGACCCTAGGCCTGATTAACGGTCTGATCACGGTCGCGTTGCGGCTGCCCTCCTTGGTGGTCACCCTCGGCACATTGGCGCTCTATCGCGGACTGGCCCAAGTATTGGTCGGGGAGCGCACCATCGGCGGCTTTCCGTCGTGGTTTATAGGTGTGGACTACATCAAACTACTTCGACTCCTGCCGGCCCCGGTGATCTTGCTGATGGCGGCATCGGTCGTAGCGGGCATCAGTTTGAGATTCACAACCTTCGGGCGAAAGGTCGTCGCCATCGGCACCAATGAAGAGGCGGCCCGTTATAGTGGCGTGCACGTCGCCCGGGTCAAAATGGCGGTTTTCGTATTGTCAGGGCTGTCCATGGGAATTGCCGCCCTGATCATGATGTCCATGTTGCGAACGGTCGACCACAAGCAGTTCCGCGGGGGCGAACTGGTGGCGATCACCGCAGTGGTACTCGGCGGGACCAGCATTCGGGGTGGCCGGGGCAGCATTTTCGGCACAGCCCTCGCGCTGGGTCTGCTTGTCGTGGTTCGCAGTGCCATGGGCGTGGCAAATGTCCGTGCCGAGAACCAACTGGCGGTCGTCGGTACGCTACTGGTCGGCGCGGTCGTCTTGTCCGGCGTACTAAGCAAGTATCTTGCCTCGACGCAATCGAAGCGCCGTCTGCAAGCATCGTCGTAAACCTTTGGAGGAAAATCCCATGTCTGGCAAAACTTCGTGGCTCGTCCTATGTGCCGTTGCTACCCTCTTGTTCGCATTCGGCTGCAAAAAGGCCGCCCCGACCACCGAACCGGCCAGCCCCTCGCCCGCTCCGACCCGACCAAAAATCGTCTATATCCCCAAAAACACCGGCAACCCGTACTTTGACTCCGTGATCGACGGTGCGCGACAAGGCGCCGCCGACACCGGGTGTGACTTCGTAACGGTTGCCCCAGATACCGCCGACGCCACCAGCCAACTGCCCCTTATCAAAGACCAGATCCAACAGGGTGTATCAGCGATTCTTATCTCTCCCAACTCGCCCGATGCCCTCAACCCGGTACTGGAAGAAGCCATGGCCAAGGGCATTCGAGTGGTGACCGTCGACTCTGATCTGACGAACAACGAATCCTTCCGCGATGCAAGCGTACAGACCGCCGACCCGCAGGCCGTTGGCGAAGGCCTCGTGGAACTGCTCGGATCCATGACAACCTACAAGGGTGAAATAGCCATCCTGAGCGCCACAACCGATGCGCCCAATCAAAACCGCTGGATCGAGGCCATGAAAAAATCACTGGCCGAGAACGTAAAATATAAAGACCTGAAACTGGTGGAAGTCGTTTACGGAAATGATGAGCCTCAGAAAAGCCTGACCGAGGCCGAAAGCCTTCTCGCCAAATATCCGAACCTCAAAGGAATCATCGCGCCAACAACGGTCGGCGTCGCAGCCGCCGCGCAGGCCGTGGAAACTGCCAAGGCCGCCGACCGCATCGTAGTAACCGGGCTGGGGACGCCCAACCAGATGCGGCGGTTCGTTAAGAATGGGACCGTCAAGGCCTTCGCCCTCTGGAGCCCCCGGGACGAGGGATATCTGGCGGCACAGGTCGCCGCTCAGCTGGCAAAAGGGACATTTAAATCGACACCGGGCACTTCGTTTATCGCTGGCTCGCTGGGTACGCGCGAGGTCACGCAGAAGAAAGTGGTCGTGACAGGGCCCCTGACGATTTTCACTGCGGACAACATCGACCAGTTCAAGTTCTAGGTCCAAAGGTCCGGTAGAACAGTGCCACGGTTTCAGCGTACACACGATCGGCCATTGCCGAATCGTAACGGGCGCCCTCGTCACGCATGAAAGCGTGTTCGCCGGGAAGTTCAAGAATTGTGTGACGCACGCCAGCCGCTGCCAGCGCGGCGGCCAACGTCCTGCGGCCTTCCACCGGCACATGCGGGTCGACATCTCCGAAGACCACCAGAAGTTCGCCTTTCAGTTCGCCGAGGCGTTTGAGTGTTCCCGCATCGGCATCTTTGCCGAGCTTGCCGGAATGGACGCCGGTCGGATACGCGCAGGCCGCCGCACGACAACGCGGATCAAGAGCCGCCCGCAGAGCCAGAGGCCCGCCGATGCAAAAGCCCATCGTGGCCAGCTGGCCGGGTGCGACATCGGCGCGAGTCGCCAGGTAATCGAAAGTCGCTTTTGCATCCGCATCGAACGCGCCCACCGATGTGCGCTTGGCGAGATCATTGCCGTACATCCGGCCGATGTCGTCGTAGCCGATCACGAGACCCGGCGGGACAGCACGGTGATAAATCTCAGGTGCCGCCACCACAAACCCGTGGCCGGCCAAGCGGTGGGCGGCCCGAAGAATAGGCCCGGTCAGCTGAAAAATCTCGGAGTACAGCAACACGCCCGGATACCGACCCGTAGGCTTCGGCGAAGCGACGTACACGCGCATCAACGAGTCGTCGACATGAAGTTCGATGTCGGAGGTGACTATTTGCATGGCCGGCACTTTAACACGCGAGTTGAGCGCTGACAGCAGGGCAGGAGGCGGCACCGATCATAGTTACTTGAATCGCACCCACTATTAAGCGTGTATTTTAAATTTTATATTTACCTATAGCCATAAATGCGCATTTCCCATGTTGTTGCCACACCTCTGAAATAACGTGTTTTCAAGCTCAAAATGGGTGAGAAACCCCTGTTTTGTAGGGTTGCGGGCGATTGTTAACAGTCTAATCTTTCAAAATGTAAACTGTGTTCTAACGGTCACTTTTTGAGTCCGGAAAGAAAAGGATTTGCCATGCATTTTTCTTCGTTTGCCGCCGCATCCATTATTGTTTTGGGGACTTCGGTAGTGGCGTCAGCCGGCTCGCCTGCGGCGATGCTTCAGGAACTGACAGGTCGGTCGGGGTCTGTCGGAATCAGTCTGCCGGACTGTCGGCCCCTCTCCGGCTCGGCTGACATCGCCATGGGGAGTCAGTCCACCAGCGACGGAGCAACTTCGGTTGCTTTGCCGGTCGTGCCCGAGCCGGCCGGAGCTGGCATGATGGCTTCCGCCGCCCTGGTCGGCCTTCTCCGCCGGCGTCGGTAGGCCAACGGCATCGCGTTGTGCCGACGCCGTGCCCGGCGGTTATTTCGTGGCTACGAAAAGGTCGCTGTAACTGCCGGTCACACGTTGGTCGGGCCGGACAGGCAAAAGCTCCCACACATGTCGGGCGATGGTAGCAGCCTTGTAATGCTGCAGCCCCGGCAGGACTAGCGATTCGATTTCGACAAACGTGCCGAGATTGCGAACGTCGTCAAGGTGGATGCGCACCGTCTGATACATCCACAGTTTGCGGGTCTTATCGACCACGACACGGACCCTCAGGGTCGCGCCCAGCGACGCCAGCAATCCGGGTGCGTCGGCTTCGGCGATCGGCGTCACCTGATAGTGACTGTCGCGGAGGTTGGCGTCATCCGCGCGGTGATAACCTATCAGCTCTGCTGGCCGGCCTGGCACCTGACGCAGCTTCAGGCGGCCAATGGGCACATGAAAGTACGTATCGGTCTGCACCAGCGTGGCCTCGAACCGAGCACCCGCGACACGCAAGGCGTTCTCGGCTGCGTCCATGTCGTCAAGACGACTTTTGAGTTCGATGTTTGTAGGCATGAAGGTGGGGGGCGAATGGTGGGGGGGGATGGCTTTCAGATTTGAGACGTTGAAGCAGGCCGGGTGTTGTCAGACTGTATAGACCGGAGACACGGGAAACATTGCACCGGCCACGATGGGTGCATCCAATTTCACGGACCCTGCGATATTCCCGTGGCAGACACGGCCAATCCGGTTCCATCACGGAAGCGGCTGTAGGCCATTGGCCTTTAAAGCGTTGAGGGCATTCAAAACGCGGTGCCCCACTCGGCCCTTTCCGTCAGGGCCTATCTAGGTATGACATCCCGCTGCCTCGTCCCAACCTGTTTACCCAAGCTACCAAATCAGAAGCATGCAAAAAATATCTACATATTTCTGGATTTCCATGTCCGGCGAGGCTGGTTTCCTCGCTATTGGGAGTAGAGGCCATTTTTAGGCCGCTGTAACCCTTTACGCGCCGGCCGCCAGCCGGTGGAGCAGGAGAAATCGCATGTACAAGTCCAAGTCGCTATTGATGAGTGTCGCTGCCCTGACGGCCCTAACGCTGTGGGGGCTGCCGAATGCTTCGGCCCAAAGTCTTTACGTCACCGCTGATCGGACGGTGGCCGGAGGCAACCCGGTCAACGGCAATTTTTCACTAGTCCAGATCGGGACGGACATTGACCTGAAGGCCTATCCAAACGTCTCCGTGGATATCACCGGTGGCACGATCACCCAGTACGTCAATGCCCTGTACGGCAGCACGGTGAACATCAGTGGTGGCACGATTGGGACGGCCCCAGCAAACGGTGTCGCCTACACGGCTGTGAACATCGCCTCGGGGAGCACGGTCAACATGACCGGAGGGACTCTGCTGTCACTTGTGGATGTACGCGGCAGTAATGCCGGAGCGCTAAACAGATTCAATCTGTCCGGCGGTGCGGTCAATGGCTTCATTCTTAACGAGAACGACGGGATCGTTCAGATTAGCGGCGGCACCGTGGGTGACTTCATCGCGAACTACGGTACGGGCACGATCAACGTCACCGGCGGTTCGCTGACCAGCCTGTCAGGCTTCGATTTCTCCGGTAGCGGCGGCGGTACGATCAACTTCGGCGGAACCGCCACCGTCAACAGCATCGCCTCTTTCGGCGGAGTGGCGAATATCACGGGGGGAACCGTCGGGGCGGGCGGCGTCACCGTCCGCGGCACGGGCACCGCCAACGTCACAGGGAGCGGGCTGACAGTGAACCAGGTCAGCACCGGCGCCTTCTTTGATGACTCAAACTATGTCAACGTGATTGTTTCCCAGTACACCCTGACCGGAACACTTACCAGCGGGGCGGCGGTGAGCACGACCGTGAGCGCCGGGGAGAGCTTCAGCAACAACGGTTCGACCGCGACCTTTAACGCTCCCGTCCTTGCTCCTGACCTTTACGTCACCACAGACCAGACGGTGACCGGCGTCTACAACAACATTAATGTCGGCATCGATGAAACATTATCCGTCCCGTCCAACCCGACGGCGACGGTGGCTGCGGGAACCGACACCGTGTTCCTGACCACTTACAGCAACAGCGTCACTCATATGACCGGCGGGATCGTCCGCGGGTTCGTGTTGGTGGGTGAACAAAGTAACTTCACCATGAGCGGCGGCGAGGCCCCCGGCGGCATCGGCGGCGCTCCCGGTACGACAGTCGTCATCAGCGGCGGAGCGACCAGCTATCTGGAGGTCGCCGGAACGGCCACCGTCAGCGGCGGTGCGGTCGATTACGTCCAGCTCGACAGCGGCGGCACCCTCATCGTCCAGGGCAGCGGCCTGAGCACGACTGGCACAGCCGGCCACTATTGGGACCCCAACAGCGGCACGAACTACATCAACGGCGGTAGTTTTGAGGTCATCGGCACACTGGCCGACGGCAGCCCGTTTGACCAAACCGTGATCGCCAGCGGAGCGACCGGCACGGTCAGCCAGCAGACGATCGTCGGACCGCAGGCGGCCTCGGACCTTTACGCCACTTCGGACACGACGACCGGCACCATCTACAACGTGGTAACGATCGGCGCCAACGCAGACGGCACAGTCAACACCAGCCCGACCGTCGCGTTCGGTGCCGGCTCGGATGTCGGAAACGTTTATGTGCGGAACCAGAGCAGACTGAATATCGGTGATGGTTTGGTGAATGGCACCATCTACGCGTCCAAAGACGTAACCCTCAACATCACGGGCGGCACTGTCGGACGGGTCTACCAATCCACCGCCGGCGCAGGAATGATTACGGTCAGTGGTGGGAACACAACCTACATCGCACCGGCCGGCCACATTCTTGTGACCGCTGGCACGCTGGGCACGCTGGACACCTACGGTGGTGCACAAGTGCGTATCGACGGTGGCGACGTTGCGAAAATGCTGCTTTACGGGGGCAGTGCAAAAAATCCGACGAATGTGCTCATCACCGGCGGGACCATCGGAATCATCGACTACAAGGGCTCGGGCAACGTGACCACCATCCTCGGCGGCTCGGTCGCCGAGATCTGGGGCGCGGGCGGCTCGGCTTATATCTATGGCGGCCTGATCGGAGCGGATTCACTCCTGAACTATCGCACGAATGCCACGCTGTTTGACATTTTTGGCGAGAACCTTTTGCTCAGCAATGCCGCGTTGGGGACCTACACCGACAACTTCGGCACGAAGTATGACGGCGTGTGGTGGAACGTCACGGGCACCCTCAATTCGGGCACGCCCTTAAGCACACGGTACTTCGAGCGCGGAGGAAGCCTGGGTGGGCCGGTAAGCCTCGTGTTTAACGTCGTCGTGCCGGAACCGGGAACCCTTGGGCTGCTGGCGGGTCTGCCCGCCATGGGCTTGGTCCGCCGCCGCAGGAGCTTTCAGGCACGCACTTCGGGATAACATCACAAGCCCCAGCGGCCGGCCCGGATTAGGCCGGCTGCGGTGTGGCGAATTTTGCTCGATATGCCCATGGACGAGTGCTGCCGTGCAGCACTCGTCCATGGCTTAAAAAGTCCGCCCGCTCCGTAGGCCGGCGGCTTGGTTACGGTGGGACTTTCGTGACTTCACAGCGAGCTGCTGTCTCGGACCTGTCCAGCTTTCGCATTCCCGTTCAAGAGGATGCTTGGCATCGTGGTGTAGATCTTGGTGACCGCGTTCGGCGAATCGTGAAAGCTCCGGTCCCAAGCAACACCAACCCGAACGAACCCGGTTCGGGAAGCGTATTGCCTATTCCCTCACTAAATTCGAA
This sequence comes from Tepidisphaerales bacterium, assembly GCA_038226785.1. Taxonomy (GTDB): domain Bacteria; phylum Planctomycetota; class Phycisphaerae; order Tepidisphaerales; family Tepidisphaeraceae; genus JBBRQG01. Next base: position 218,001 of record JBBRQG010000006.1, read on the forward strand.
ATCGAAAAAATCGGTCAGCAGAAACGTGGGTTGTCCCTGCTGGGCCGCGTAGACATCGAAGGCTGCCTGATCGAACGAGTATACCGGATCAGCCTCTGCCTGAGAGGACGTCATCGAGGCGATGGACGGGTCCAGGGTATGAGACGAATTTGCTGTCGCGGACAGGTTGTTGGTCAGGTACGTGTCAGGCGCAAGATCGACCGTCACCGACCGGTTGAAGCTCGGTTTGGGATTCAGTGAGTTCTCCCCATCAGCCTGATCATGAAAATAAAGAGCGTTTGAAAGTGAATCCTGGACTGATACCGCTGCGCTCCCCCAGCCGCTAACGTGGCCGCTTGCGTTAATGATGACGGGTATCACCGCCGGGTGCCAGACGAGACCAGAGTTATTGATGGGTCGGACGTGCGAATAATAGGACAGAACGCTCGACGACTCTGAAAACGCCCCGTAATGAATCCCACCGGTATTCTCCTCCACCGTCACGTGTGATTCCGCGGCCGCTGTCACTACTGGATGGAAGGGCGGGCCGCCCGTGCCGCCGTACGACTCAGAATGGGCATGCGCTTGGCGCTCGACCACAAATCCGGTTTGGGGGTCAGAAAAACTGGACTGGTAGTCTGAAAAAGCGATCAGATCTACGCTCGCTGTTCCACCATTGGGTGGTTCGAGCTGCGCTCTGGCGACGACACGATGGTACGCCGGTCTAAGCTGACCAGACGCCTGAGAAGCCTGCATCGAAAGAACAAAAACGAACCCGATGGCAATGCGACCGTTCGACATCTGAAACCTCCAGTTCGAACTAGATTCACACGCAGGCAACTCTCTGGCCGCTCGCGTGTCCACGACAATGTCTACCGGTAGTGTACCAAAGCCCCCCATCCAGCGTGACAAAATTCATCATCTGCAGAAACTAACGAAATCCAATCTCTCCGGACTCATGTTTCTCGCTAGATCATTGAGTGGACCGTCTCCAACGCCCACTGTTTCCCATTGTCCGTGGCGGCCCGCCACGGCAAGCCGGTGTTTCGTCAACGGCCGTTACTTCTCTAAAGGGGCTCGCTCCGCCTGTCCCTCCGGATAGCGAGCAAGTACCAGCACATGCTTTAATCTAGATATGTAAGTCTGATCTTGGTTCTTTGCCCATATTATCAATAAAAACGCCGAAGCCATCATTCTGTGGCAGTGAGGGCGATTTCGGGGCGGGAATATAGATAAAAGCATGCCGATATCGAAATAAAATCATTGCAACATGTCCCGATTTGTTAGATAAGTGAACTAGGTCCGGATCACGCCCCGGCGCTGTTGTCGGGTGGGGACAGGACCTATCTCTGGAGGAAACGCTCATGTCGAAGTGCACCAAGATTGCCATGTTGACGGCGGCCGTTTGTCTGGGTCATGCCGGGTTGGCCTCGGCTGATTTCAACACGTCCTACACAATTGACCTGTCAGGGGGCATTACGGGTGGTCGAAACATCACCAACATCATGCTTGCTGAAGAAAGCGCGTTTCAGGGCAGCCTGACATGGGCCTTCGGCGCAGACGGCATGGGCGTCACCACGATCGAGAACCCGTTCCCCACAATGCACCCGACAGAGCGATCGCTCTTGCTCGGCATCGTGCAGGACCTGCCCGGCGACGCCCCGGGTCAGAAGCACATGGTGCTCATGATGGACCCACTGGCGGCAACGCTTTCGGAACACATTGCCTGGGGCACCCTGTTTCGCAACACGCTCGAAGACCAGTTGATTGCTGACATCGAGCTGGCCACCTCCGGTCAGGACTTCTCGATCATCCAGCCCGGCCTCGATGGAATCGGGAGATTTACCGGTGGCAATGCACGGGACGGAATTCTCGACCCCATCGGCAACACGGTGTCGGCCTATTTCACAACCGGCGGAGCTTTCACCGTTGTGTCGTGGTCGGATGGGACAATTCTCGGGACCGGGACCAGTACCGTTATCGCGATTCCGGAGCCCGCCAATGTTGGCTTGATGGGCGTTGCGATGTTGGCGATGGCTCGCCGCCGGCGGGTTTGAGTGACGCGGCTGACGATTAATTTGGAGTCTTAATGCGTAGGGGCCGGTGGCAGTGCCATCGGCCCCTATGGCGTTAACTTTTCCGCCCGCATCTTATCCATCAGATGGACAAACGAGCCCGGCGGGCCGCGTCTAGAAAGGCACGAATCGCCACCGGGTCGTTGGATTCGATCAGCCGGCGGACTTCGGCTGTTTGCGACTCGAAGCGTGTAATCGCAGCGAGAAGGTTGTCGGCATTGGCCAGCAGGATGCCGGTCCACATGTCGGTGTCGCCGGCAGACACACGGGTGGCATCGCGGAAGCCCCCGCCCGCCAAGGGAATCGCGCCGGGCGGTTGGGTAAGCACCAATGCAGACGCCAACACGTGGGGCAGATGTGAGACGCTGGCCAGCAGGCGATCGTGTGTAGCGGGGTCAAGATACGAAACGCGGGTGTTAAGTGATTGCCAGAGTTGCGAGAGGTCGGCCAGTGATTCCGCACTGGCCGGGTTCTCGGAATCATTGGTCAGGATGCAGGGGGCATTGTGGAACAGGTCACCGCGTGCGTGCACGAGCCCTTTTTTCTCGCTACCAGCCATCGGGTGTGATCCTATGAATCGGCCGGGAGGGAGTATCTGCCGGGCCAGAACGTGGGCAGCCCGTTTGGTGGAGCCGACATCGGATACCAGAGCGTTGGCAGAGAGGTGCGGCGTGATGCGGCGGAACTGGGCTTCGAAGGTTGTCACCGGTGTGGCAAGAAAGACATAGGCGGCTTGAGGGATGACGGCGGCCGGATCTACGCTGGCTTCGCCAAGATGCTGGGCCGATCGGGCTTCGTCGGCGTCACGGCAAAGAACCGTAATGGGGTGCTCTTTGGCCCGCCAAGCAAGAGCCAGCGAACCGCCGATCAGGCCGGGGCCGACGATACAAACTGTTGGTAAACCGTTCACGCGTCGCAAGTTACCCTGCTTATCGGCTGGGTAAAGGGTGAGGCACAATTGCAGGGCAGATGCATTGAAGGGGGGACAAAGCATGGGTACGCTATAGCGTTACCGTCCCCCCCCTCCTCCATGGCAATCCGCTCGCCGTCAAAATCTGTTGAAACCGCCCCTTCGCCTTCACCGGTCTCGTCTGTGCCGGTGATCAGGGAAATCCCCAAGCTGGATGCTGGGCGCCAGCTTTTGACGTTGGAGTTTGAAAAGCCGCTGTCGCAGTTTGAACAGCAGATTTTGGATTTGGAACAGCTGCAGGCGAGCAAAGCTGGAAGCGGCGGAACCGTTGACTACTCCGACGAAATCCAGCGGATTCGCGAAAATTACGGCAACTTGCTTAAGAAGATCTATGCCAACCTGTCGGCATGGGAGACGGTGCAAGTCGCACGGCACCCGCAGCGTCCGTTGTTCTGGGACCACGTCACGCGCATGTGCAAGGAGTTCCGCGAGATTCACGGCGACCGGCACTACGGGGATGACCAGGCGGTGAAGTGTGGAATGGGGCGCATTGGTGGCCAAAAGGTGATGGTCATCGGCACCTACAAGGGGCGGGATACGAAGGAGAAGGTGGCGTGCAGTTTTGGACTGGCGCACCCCGAGGGCTATCGAAAAGCACTGCGCTGCATGAAGCTGGCGGAAAAGTTCAAGTTGCCTGTGGTGACGCTGATCGATACGCCGGGCGCCTATCCCGGGATTGGCGCAGAAGAGCGAGGTCAGGCAGAGAGCATCGCGCGCAACCTCCTAGAAATGAGCCGGTTGCGGACGCCGATCGTCAGTGTGGTCACGGGTGAGGGGGGTAGCGGCGGGGCACTGGGGATCGGGATTGCCGACCGCGTGGCGATGCTGGAGTACGCGTGGTACTCGGTCATTTCGCCCGAGGCGTGCAGTGCGATTTTGTACAAAGACAACACCGAAGCCCCGAAGCTGGCCGAGAGCTTGAAGCTGACCAGCAAGCACCTCAAGCGGCTGGGGATCATTGATGCGATTGTTCCCGAGCCGCTGGGCGGGGCGCATCGCAATCCGGCGGCTGCGACACAAAATCTTGAGCAGTATCTGGTTCAGAACCTCAAGGAACTGAAGCGGTTCAAGATTGAGAACCTGCTGGAGCGGCGATACGACAAGTTCCGGCAGATGGGTGTCGTGGCCGACGCCGTTGGTGCGGAACACGCCAAACTGGCATCCAAAGTTGCCGGCTGAGCGGCGGCCAGAGCATAACTTTTGAGCCATCAGCCGAGCAGCGGTTAGGCTCTCTTGACGATGCTCTCTTTCCGTTCTGCCCTGAGCAAACTAGCCACTCCCATCGGGATTGCCGTGGCGTATGTGGTGATTTCGTTGCTGTGGGTCATCGGTGGAGACTGGCTACTGCTGTCGGTTCTGGGTTCAGAACTGGCAATGAAAGCCGAGATCGTCAAAGGCACGACATTTGTGCTCCTGACGGCCGTGGGGCTTTGGGCCCTGATGACAGCGCGGGAGCGGATGCTGCGAGCGGCCGACGATCAGGTGGCAATGACGGAAAGTCGTTACCAGTTTTTGTTTGAAGCGCATCCCGAGCCAGCGTTTGTGTTCGACGCTTCGAGCTTCCACATCTTGGATACGAATGATGCTGCCTGCCAGCTCTATGGGTACTCGCGGGACGAGCTCAAAGGGCTGACGATCGAAGAGCTTCGAATACCGTCGGAACGGCCCGGTCTTGCACAAATGGTCAAGGACAGCGCCAAGGGCATCACACATCGCCAGACGGTTCACCTGCGGAAAGATCGGTCGTGGGTGGAAGTTCGGGTGACGCATTCGCCGGTGCGGCTGGGAAGTGTCGATGCGCGGCTTGCCGTGGCAATCGACATTTCGGCACAGAAGGCGGCCGAGCGACAGCGTCAGGAGGCCTACGAAGAACTGGACGGCCGTGTGCGTCAGCGTACGGCGGAGTTGTTGCAGGCCAACGAAGAGATGGCGGCGTTTTGTGAGGCGGTGTCACACGACTTGACGACGCCGCTGCAGAACATCCGCCAATGGGCACGGGCGATCTCGACGACGATGGGAGACAAGGAAGACGGCGTCAGCGAGTCGGCCCGGCGGATCGCAGGTGCATCGCTTCGGTCGGAAACGCTGCTCGGCGAACTTTTGGGGATCAGCTCGACAGCCTCGGCGCTGGCGACCGAGGGGTTGAGTCTGCCGGTGATGATCTATGAAACGCTGGGCGCCCTGGAGCGGACGACCGACGGCATTTCAAGTCGGTTTGTCCTGCGCGAGCCTATGCCGTGGATCATGGGGCATCGTGCGACGGTGCAGCGGGCATTGGCGATCATCCTGCGCGACTCGGCGGATCGATCCGACCCGTCTGAAACGAAACCGATGGTACTGATCGGGCAGCGTGAAGGCGGGATGGTCCGCCTGATCTGCGGTGGCCCGGAAAGAGACGTTGCCCGGGGTGGACAGGTAGCCGTCGCGCCGCTCCCACCCCCGCCGGACCTGCCCTTGGCCGGGCGTGCACTTCGGCGAATGGGCGGGGAGCTAACCCTGCAACATGCGCAAGACAGTGAACGCTGGGAAAGCGGCCCCCGATTTCAGTACACGGCCACGTTCATCGCCAACGAGCTGAGTTCAGAGGGTGGTAAACAACCTGCCATGGCCCAACCGGGCGACCTCACCTAGGCTTGCGACTGACATGGCTGGATACACACAACCCATCGCAAGCCTCATGGCGGAACTTGCCCGGCTGCCCGGCGTCGGCGCACGTTCGGCGGAGCGGATCGCATTTCATATCCTGAAGCAGCGGCCGGAGGATGCACTGCGGCTGGCGGATGCCATCCGGGATGTGAAGACCAAGATTCGCCATTGCAGTGTGTGCTACAACCTGACGGAGGCCGACCCTTGCGGCATTTGCACTGATCCGGGCCGCGATCCGGCGGTGGTCTGTATTGTCGAGCAGCCGAAAGACTTGCTGGCCCTCGAGGCGACCGGGGTTTTTAAGGGTGTCTACCATGTGTTGCTCGGGCGGATCAGCCCGCTCGAGGGAATGGAAGCGGGCGATCTCACGACCGATGCGTTGCTGAGCCGTGTGGCGGCCGGGGATATTCGCGAAGTGATCATGGCGACCAACCCCAATCTGGAAGGGGACGGTACGAGCTTGTACCTGCAGGAGCAGATCATGCGGGTTGCGCCGACGGTGCAGGTTACGCGGCTGGCGCGGGGCTTACCTTCAGGCAGCAATATTGAGTTTGCAAACAAGAACATCCTGTCGGACGCACTATCCGGGCGCCGCAAAGTTTGACCAGACTGCCGGACAAATGTTCTCCGGAACATGCCAATAACTAAATATCTCCATCCGGACCTGCGTTTGAACGGTATGTCTTAGGGGACGTACGTGCGCGGTCAAACATCGGGCAGACCGTGTGCGGGGACGAACCCGGGATATTCACCGATCCCGGTGCGGCGTGTTGTGGCCGCGTGGTCAGCAGAGGGCCTGCCGTTAACTCGGGCCTGATTGCCGTCCACATTACGCGGTGCGGGGTAATGGAATGCGTGCCCGATAGGAGAATCTATGAACCGAAATATCCGCCATGGTCTGGCGGCAGCTGCGGTTTTGACCGCTGCCTGTCAAGCCTGGGGTGGTCTTGTGTCGTGGAACGTTTCCCCCGACCTGACCAATTACGCCCCCGGCAAATATGCGAACTGGGTGCCGGGTGGCGGCGCCAATCCGAATAATCCTTTCGTTGCGTCGACTGTCGTCACGTCGGGCATCTCGGCTGTAATCTGGGACGGCTTCGGGCCGTACGGACATGCAGGCTCGGGTTTTGCACCTGACGCGAGCGGCTTCGGCGGCCAGCTATTTGATGCGAAAGCCATGTACGCCCGCAACGATGCGACGACGCTTTACGTCGGCATTGTGACGGGCTTCAATCCGGCCGGGGTGCTGCACGACGGTATAACCTACCACGTGGGTGACCTGGCCGTTAACCCGGACTGGTCCAAAGCGACGGCGGCCTTCGGGCTGCTGCTGCCGGACGGCGCCGTGGGCACTGCCGGTCAGGCTGGCGTTGTCGCAGGCGGCACGTGGATCGTTCCGAATCTCGCGACGGGCGTTGCCCCGCCGCCGTACATTGATCGCCCGCTGTTGCCGGATGAGACCCCTCTGGCCTATGGCACGTTCTCGTACGAAGACACTGGTGTGACGTACACGGATGCACAAACGGGACAGGATGTTCCCATCAGTATTTATGAGCTTTCGATTCCGCTGGCGTCCATCGGCATGTCGGCCGGTGGTAAGGTTGATCTCTCATGGGGGATGTCGTGTAACAACGACTCCCTGCAACTCACACACGAGATCATCGTGCCCGAGCCGACGGGACTTTCCGGGGCGATGTTGGCTCTGGGTGGCCTGCTGGTTCGACGCCGAAAGGCTTAGTCTGAACGTTTGCTTCTGTTGCCACCACTGAAAACAGCCCTGATGCGTGTTGCGACGCATCAGGGCTTTTGTTTTGTTTGGCGGTGCGTAGTCTGTCGGCCGTGAGCAGTCTCCCGACGGTCATTGTGTGCGAAGGGCTGGACGCAGCGCCAATGGCGTGGTTGAAAACGCGCGCGCGGGTGGTCGAAGCGGCGGCGGGAACGCAGGAATTCATGACGGCCGCGCCAGACGCTGTTGGGCTGGTGATTCGCACCTATACGCGTGTGACGCCTGCCCTACTGGTGCAGTTGCCGCAACTGATGGTGATCGGCCGCGCGGGGGTGGGGCTGGAGAATGTGGATCTGGTGGCCTGCGAGGCGCGCGGCGTGCGCGTGGTCTATACGCCGTCCGCCAATACGCTGGCTGTAGCGGACTTTGTCATCGGGCTGATGTTGCAACTGCTGCGCCCGTACGCAGCGTTTCGTGACACCCCCTACCTCCCGGCTGAGTTTAAGAAGATTCGCGATACGCAGCGGGGCCGTGGGCTGGACGAACTGACTCTCGGCATTCTGGGGATGGGAAGAGTGGGAAGGCGTCTGGGCGGAATTGCGGCGCGGGGGTTCGGCATGCGCGTGCTCTATCACGATGTTCAGGACGTCGCAGCACAGCTCGACTTCGCGGCGACGGCCGTATCTGCAGAGGAGCTGTTCGCGAACAGCGATGTGGTCTCCATGCACACTGACATGCGGCCTGGCAATCGGCATTTCGTTGGCACCCGTTTACTAGGGCTGATGAAGGCAAGTGCGATATTGATCAACACGAGCCGGGGCGAGGTACTCGACGCCGTGGTACTGGCTGAGCGGCTGAAAGCTGGAAACATGGCGGGGGCCGCGATCGATGTATTTGACCCCGAACCGCCCGGGGCGGACTTCCCGCTTCTGGGCCTGCCGGACGTGATACTCACGCCGCACATGGCAGCACGAACCGCCAGCGCCATAGAGAACATGAGTTGGGTCGTGCGCGATGTGGTGGCGGTTATCGACGGCAGGGCGCCGGCATTTCCTGCGTGACTCGGCTGGCGCTTGGAACGCTCAGGTGGGGGAGTGAAAGATGCGCTTTCGGATCCAGCGTTGCACACGGTGCCACCAGTAGCGCGGCTCTTCTTCGGTGGCATCGGTCGGACCACCCTGAAGGCCGATCTGGTTGTTCCAATGCAAACTGGCCCGGACGGGGCGGGCACATTCGGGGCAGGCGTCGGTAAGTAGGAGACCGTTCAGGCTGTAGCCGCACCAGTGGCACTCCTGGCCATGACCGATCGCGGGGCCAGAGGGCAATGGCGGGGGGTAGCGCGGGATGGGGGGCGGGAATGGGGGAGGGGATGGGGAAGTTGAAGGGGCCGGGGAGGTCACATTCATCACAATCGACGATGGTAGGCGTACACTTTGAGCATGGAGATCCGCCCCGGCCGCCCTGCTGACGTGCCTCTGGTTCTGCCTCTGCTGGATGAGCAGGCACGGATTCACACGGCTTTGCAGCCATCAAAGTTTTCATATGTTCCCGATTTCACGGCCGGCTACGGACGGTGGATGACCAAACGGGCGGACGACCCGACTAGTTGTTTTCTGGTCGCAGAGCGCGAGCCGGGGACGATCGTGGGTTTCTTGATCGCGTCGGTCGAGGACGACATTCCGATTTATTCCCGGCAGGGGTTCGGATTCATTCATGACATGTTCGTCGCGGATGGGTATCGCAACGAAGGGTTGGGCCGACAGATGCTGGTGCTGGCTATTGAGCACTTTGCCAAAACCGGGTGCACTCAGGTGCGACTGGAAGTGGCGACTGGCAATGACGCGGCAGCCCTGCTCTTTGAGCGAAATGGATTCACTCCCGTCAGTCAGATCATGACGCTGGAACTCCCAACAATGCCGGCGGCGGGCGAGTAATGGGGACCGTGGTAACGATCGGGACTTCGCCAGCGGTGGCGCATTGGATGCGGTTCGGCAGCTTTAGGTTGGCGGAAGTGAATCGAGCGGTGGAGAGCGGCTACTTTGCTGCGGGGAAGGCTGTGAATGCTGGAAGGGCCGCCGCGACGGCAGGGGCTGATGTAATCTGTGTCGCCCCCGCAGGTGGCAAGACGGGTGAACAGTTTGGAGAACTCTTGGCCCGCGAGCGAATGGGTAATGCGACTTCGACCGCAACTGGGGCAACCCGTGTTTGTACGACGATCATTACACCCACTGGAACGACTGAACTGGTGGAAGAGCCACCGGTTCTGGCCGCTGAGGAAACGAACGAATTGATCGCTGCGGCTGCATTGCTGGCGGGAAAGGCGGACTGCATCGTTGCGGCCGGCAGGCTGGCACCCGGCGTGGATCAGGACTTTTATACTCGTGTGATGCGCGCTGCGGCCGGAAGGCCGGTCGTGCTGGACGCCAAGGGGCCGGCGCTGATGTCAGCCGTGGTTGAAGCGGGCCAACGCCAGTTAAGGCTGATCGCCAAGCCGAACATGGCGGAGTTATTACAGACGTTCCCGGGCATGACGCCGCACGAAGCCCTGTCGAAGTTGATGGACGAAGGGGCTTGGGCGGCAGTCATCACCGATGGGCCGGGGAGGGTGCTGCTTGCCCATGGGGAATATGTTTGGGTGATTCATCCACCGCACGTGCAAGCCGTCAGCCCGATCGGCGCGGGGGATACGCTGGCGGGTGTGCTGGCCGCGGGGCTGATCGCCAAGTTGCCGATTGAGCAGGCCGTGGCAAAGGCGGCGGCGGCAGCCAGCGCCAGCTGCTTGACCGTTGGTCCGGCCGTGTATGACCCTGTGGTGGCGGAAACACTGGGCACGCAGGTACGGATCGATGCACCCCGTCTGCTGTGGCGGACGACGGATCTTTGACTGACTCGCTTTCCGGGTCCGCCATGACCTCGTCAACTTCAGACCATCCGAAGATGGGGCACCCTCAGACGGCAGTGCTCGCCTTGGCGTATATAACGGTCGTGCGGATTTAGGCGCGCCAGATCAGCCTTGCGGTGTCTGTGACATCAATGTCGCCCTCCGTGTTCCGTAAGTCCTTGCTCGGGACTGCGATCCAGTCAGCGCCAAGCCTGCTCCCAGTGCGGGATGCGCGAAACCCAAACGCTTATCCGGTCTGTAGGGACGGCGCAAAACAGAATTGCATGTTCTACATCCAAAAGTCGCGAGTATGGATCGACCAGGCCGTGGTCCGATAACCCGTGTCGCGCGCAAACTAGTCGAATATCCCCTGAAAATAGGCGTTCTAGCGGCCTCGGAACCGCCAGGTGCCACGATGGGCCCACGCGTAATCAGCACAGCCTACGTACGTTTACAGAGCACGGTAGTTACCGGACGTCAGTTGGATAAATTGGCATAAGTAATCGATTGCATCACACGACCTGCCTGCCAGCCAAGGGTTATGTTTTGTCACCGATTGGCGAAATCTCCTCGTGTTTGGGGAGTCGACATATCGGATGAATAAGACCGGCTAACTACCCCGGTCTTGTCCACAAGGTCCGGAAACGCTCACGAAAGTACTTACCAAGGAGAAGGAAATGAAGAAAATCGCTCTCATCGCAGCCGCCGTTTCAATGACTGTCGCCGCAGCCGCTCAGGCCGACACCATCACCGCCAACTGCACGTCAGTTTTGACGTGGGGCACACCCGTCAACGTGTCAGTCGATGGTGGTGCCAACTACAGCAGCGCCGCGGCCACCCTCATCAACTGGACCAAGACATCCAGCACCGGTGCCATGGGTAACGCCATCAACACGAACTTCAGCAGCTACTGCATCCAGCTGAGCGAAGACGTGTACGTGCCGTCGACCAACAACAATTACACCGTCACTCAGGACCTCTCGCACGCCCCGCTGCCCGGCCAAGGCATGGGTGTCGTCGCGGCCGATCACCTGCAGGCCCTGTTCGCCCTGCAGGGTGCCGCCGCCCTCATCACCTCCGACACCACGATGGCCGCTGCGTTCCAGCTCGCCATCTGGGAAATCGTCGGTGACTCCGACCTGACCCTGACCACAGGTCTGTTTCAGGCCAACGGTGCCAGCGGCATCATGTCGCTCGCCCAGTCTTATCTGAACTCGATCTCGAATATCGCGTTCGGCACCTACAACAACTCCAATCTGGTTGCCCTGACCTCGCCGGTGCCGGGCCTCAATGGTTCGATCCAGGACCAGATCACCCTCTTGCCGGGCCTCCCCGGCGATGGGTCGCCGGTCCCCCTGCCCGCCTCGTCCATCGCCGGCATGGGCCTCCTGCTCCTTTCCGGGGCACGTCGGTTGCGCAAGGCCTAAGGCCAGCCGTGCGCCTCTCACACGGACGTAAACTTCAGGTGGTGTCGCCAGAAATGGCGGCACCACCTGCTCTGTTGGAACTGCACCCGGTCCGCACCACCCGGGGGGGGGGGGGGGTGGCCACGGAGGGGGTCTCAGGCCAACGTGGCCTGCGTCCGGGGCCCTCGACCGGGGCGCCGCAGTTTCAGGTGCCGCCGTCTCCATGTCACCGCCTCGAGAAAAAGGGCTCTGAGCCGCCAGTGCCCACATACCCCGCCTCCGCCCAGGGCTAGTCCGCTCACCCGAAGCGTCCGACTGCTCTGAAACTCCGTCCCATCACCCCGGTTTCCCCGCACTTCCCTACATCAACCACCCCGCCATGGCCCCCTAATCGGCCCGAGGAAGCGGGATTAACCGAGGCTGAAACGGGCAAAAGGCCCGGTCGGGCCCCAAAGCCATCGCTGGTGCACACATTTGGTCGGTCGTCCCCACCTTTAAAATATCACAATATAATAAACATGTCAGATTACCCACATTGACAAATGGGGCAGTCATTTTTCCCCTACAAAACAAGGAAAATGGACTTCCAAGTATTCTACATCGATTGCATTGGCCCAAAATTACAACGGTTTTGCCATGAACTAGGCTTGAACTGGCGGCAGATGGTGGTACTTATTGTTGCATAGAGCGTCGTCCAACTCGGTGGTAGAAAGGAAGGCTTAGGTAAGGCATCGCTTTGCGGAAGTGCGAGAGAGGAACATCTGGGGCTGTGTCACGATCCGTCGTGGCTTGCACGAGTGTTCCGTTCTGGCAGCATGTTTCCCCAAGCAGCCCACAACTTAAGTCAAAATCTGTTTGGGTTTGCAGACCGTAAGAGTCGGTGGCGTCTCGGATTCATGCCGGGATATTCCACTGGCAGTGTCGCCCCGAGCAAATCAACAGATCGAGCAAATATCCCAGCCTGCCGTCGGGACCGTCCGTCTGGTGGCAGGGCAGTCGTCGCGACGCTGGTAACGGGTAGCCAGGTTGGTTGAACTGGCCATCTGGGAAAACTTCTGGCGGCTGGGCCGCAGCAGTTCGCTGGCGCCGGAGTCGGGAAAAGTGCTGCGGCAGCGTGTGCCACGGCCAGAGCGGGTGAGCAGCGGCAACGGAAGGCCGCCGGAAAAGGTGTCAGGCCGAGATGTTGCATGCGTGAGAGTCAGTTTGGGCAAGAACGCCGTGCGGGAAAAAGCAGTGCAGTAGAAGGAAAGTACGTGGTCAAATTGTCGCAGTTAGAAAAACAATGAATAAAAATTCAGAAACAAGGTTTGCACGTTAGCGCACTACAAACAGTTATTGGTTAAAGTTCCAATATCCCTTGAGCTCGCCAACGCGGTCAAAGAGGGCTATTTCTTGGAAGAGGTTTGGAAAATGCCGGAGGCCTGGTTGCAGGTACGACATTTTTCCTGAGGTGCCCGATGTCGGGCGAACGCGAGCCAAGCTCCAACATGTTGTTGGCGTCTTTTCGGATCGCGTAGTCATGTAGTTCCCCGTCGGGGAAGGAGCTTGCAATGAAGGTTAAGTTTTCTTTGATCGCGGCTGCGGCCGCTGTCATGTTCGCGTCAGCCGCTCAGGCTGACACTGTCACCGGTACCCTTGCCAATCCGCTGGCTGGCCAGCAGAACGTCACCTTGACGGTCACGGGCGTCAACGGCGGTAACCCAATTGGTGAAGTCGCTGGTGGTTTCAACTGGACCGGTACCTCGGGCACCGGCGTTGTCGGTAACTCGATCGCTGGCAGCGGCACCTTCCGCTCCTACTGCATTGAACTGACGCAGAGCGTCAGCTTCGGTGGCGCAGCCAACTGGAACGTCTCCAACCTGGAAAACGCCCCGATCCCGACCACCGCGTTCTCGGACCTCAGCCAGCACGGCAAGGCCGATAACCTGCGTCGCCTGTTCACGGTCGTCTACGGGATCAATGCCCTTGACCCCAACGCCCTCACGGGCGATAACGCCGCCGCGTTCCAACTCGCCGTGTGGGACATCGTCTACGACAGCCAGGAAGGCGACGGCAGCGTTACTCCGTTCTCCTTGTCGGCTGGCGATTTCGTCGCCACTGGCTCCGCCACCACGCTCGGCATCGCCAACGGTTGGCTTGCTGCCATCAACTCGAGCATCAGCCCCTTGGCTGGCGTTTACGCCCTGACCTCCAACAACGGCAACGGCACGTTCCAGGACCAGGTCGTCTTCGTTCCGGGTGGCGGCCCGCTCGTTCCGCTCCCCACAGCAGCCCTCGGTGGCCTCGCTCTCATGAGCGGCCTCGTCGGTCGCCGTCGCATGGGTCTGTAAGAAAAGAGTTCATCTGGCTCTTGCCAGTGACTTCAGAATCTTTTGGGGGGCACCGCATCTTGCGGTGCCCCCTTTTTTTTACTCATATCTTCCAAACGGATGTCCGATAAGCTGAGGCTGTGGCGTCTAACTGGCACATGCAATTGTTAACTTTGGGAATTTCGGCAATCTGGGTTGCTTCCGAGGAGAAGGTATTGGACTTCATAGCGTGAACTCATCCCGATCCGCTAAGAAAGCCCCCTCCTCGGCACCTCGTGGCACTCCCAAGGGCAGTGCACGGCTCTTGCGTGCCGCGCTCGAGCCCTTGGAACGCCGCCAATTGTTCGCCTCCCCCGGACTTGTCGTTCCGGTCATGAACTCGCGGCCCGCAGCCGCCGCACAGCTTTTCCTCGATTTCGACGGTGCCGCGGCCTTCACATGGGCCACGAATCGTCCGGTGACGGCTACCCCTGCCTACGACCAAGACGGCGACCCCACCACCTTTTCCGCTAGCGAGCTCACCAGCATCGCAGAGATCTTTAATCGGGTTGCGGAAAAGTTTTCACCGTTCAACGTCAACGTCACGACAGTTGATCCTGGCGTCTACAACAACAAGCAGGCCGCCAGAATGATCATCGGCGGCAACGGTGCATGGAACGGCGGCGGCCAAAGTGGCGTGGCATGGCAATACGGCTTCGGCGGCGGCGGCGATAACACTGGCTTCGTCTTCTCACAGTTGCTTGGCAACAATCCCGCTACCGTGGGCGAAGACGTTGCCCACGAGGCCGGCCACCTCTTTGGCCTAACGCATCAGTCAACTTACAACGGCACCACTCTCACCAATTTTTACAACCCCGGCGACAGCCTGAAGGCGCCGATCATGGGCATCAGCTTCAATTCCGCACGCGGACTTTGGTGGTACGGTCAAAACGATGTGAACTCGAACAATTACCAGGATGATCTGCTCACCATCGCTGGTCCGATTAACGGCTTCGGCTACTACGACGACGGCTTCAGCCACTCCATCTCCACACCCACCGCCGTCACACTCTCATCCGGCACCGCCTCCACCTCGGGTGTGATTTCCAAGACCTCCGTCTCTGACTACTTCTCGTTCACAACCGCCGGCGGAAGTGCCAACATCATCGGGTCGGTCGCGGCCAAGGGCGCGATGCTCGACATGTCCCTCAGTCTGTACAACGCCAGCGGCACGCTCGTCGCCTCGTCGGCCACCGCTTCGCTCGGCGAATCCATTACCACGACGCTGGCCGCGGGCACCTACTACGTCAACGTCGCCTCCGCCGGAAACTACGGCGACATCGGCCAGTACTCCCTGACCATCAACGCACCGTCCGGCCCCGGTTCCGGCCCCACGGCAAACGCGGGCGGACCCTACACCGTGCCCGAAGGCGGCTCGGTCGGCCTATCCGGCGCTGCCAGCACCGGCACCGGCCTGACCTTCACCTGGGATCTCAACGGCGACGGCATCTTCGGCCAGACTGGCTCGGCCGCCACCCGGGGCAACGAAACCGGCGCAGCCGTCACCTTCAACGCCGTCGGCCTTGACGGCCCGTCAACCTTCAACGCCAGCCTCAAAGTCACCGACTCCTCCGGCCTGACCAGCACCGTTCTGGTGCCGATCAGCGTCGCCAATGTCGCCCCCACCCTTACTCGCAGCGGTAGCGGCACCCTCAAGGAAGGTTCGCCCTTCACGCTGTCATATTCCGCCACCGACCCCGGCAACGACACGATTTCCAACTGGTCGATCAACTGGGGCGACGGCACAGCACTAACCAGCGTCGCAGGCACTGTCACTTCGGCGGTCCACACCTACGCCGACAATGGCACTTACAACATCACGCTCACGGCCACCGATGAAGACGGCAGTTATTCAGCTCCTGTCCTGTCGGCAGTCATCGCCGACGTTGCCCCCACCATCACCCTCGGCGGCTCCACCACCGGCAACGAAGGTAGCCTGATCTCCCTGACCTTCACCGCCACCGATCCCGGCACCGACACCATCTCCAGCTGGATCGTCAACTGGGGCAATGGCACCA
>JBBRQG010000007.1:0-197871 GCA_038226785.1 Tepidisphaerales bacterium
AGAGTCTTGCCCGTGGTGCCTGTGATGGGCTTGCTGATGAGGAGGCTCGCCCCGCTGCTGACGGCGATGTTGGTGTCGCTGGCGAGCGTCACGGGGACGTCAATCTGATGGGAACCGCTGGTGGCGGTCACGGTCGCACCGCCGGCGGACGACAACGCGAGGCCGCCGCTGCCGCTGAGGATGTAACCGTTGGAGTTGCTGGCGAAGTGCACCGCACCGAGGGTGATGCCCGAGTTGACCGCGACGGTCAGCGGGCTGGCGACGCTGGCCGTGAAGTTGGCGGTGGCACCCACCTCGTTCGGGACGATGCCGTCCTGCCAGTTGCCGCTGTCGGAGTAGTTGCCGCTGCTGGCCGATGTCCAGGTGCCCGAGGGGGCACCGGGGGTGATTACGGCGACATCGGCTGCAGTGGTACCGAAGCGGATTTCGTCGATGTTCGAGCCGTTGTAGGTCACGCCTGAACGGGTCGCGACGTCAAACTCGATGCTACTAAAGGCAAAGTTGCCGTTCAGTGTGGCTGTTGGTGCGGTGGAGTTGGGGTCGAAGGTGGTCGGGTTGATGTAGAAGGTGGCCGTGTCGGCACCGCCAGCGCCGAACTCGATTTTGAAGATGGCGAGTGCACCCGAGCCGCCGTCGGGCAGGTGGTAGTTCAGCACATGGGCTGAAGACGTGTTCAGGGTGAACTGCAACGGGTTTTGCACGGCGTCGTTTGCGCCGTCGTAGATGAAACTGCCCCACAGCGTCTTGCCGGCGGATTGAATGTTGGTGCCGTCGGAATAGCTGGAGAAGGCTCCGTTCACATCAAGCCCGCGGGAGAGGTAGTTGATGTTGCCTGAACCGGGGTAGAGTTCCAGTCCCTCTTGCGCGCTCAGCGTGGCGTGGTTACCGCTTGCCGGCAGCGCGTTGGCCGCGCTGACGGTGCCCACACGGACTTCGTTCAGATAGCCTTCGGTGCCGAAGCCGGCGAACCAGCCTGTGCCAAAGCCTGAGCCGCCTGTAATCGCGCCGCCGAAGAGATTTTGGGGTACGCCATAGTCAAACGGCTCGTACGCCAGCGAATCGGCATGTGCTGCTGCGGCGCAAAATAGTGCTGCGGCCGCCGAAACTGTTAACAACTTTTTCATATCACTCCTCCAAAAGAAAGAAACGGTTTAACGCAAACGTTATGAACCCGTGGCGAACATCGCCGGCGGGGCAGCTCTAATCAGTTCCTGGTCGACGATCCGCGTTTGCGGCTCGGGCGGCAGCAACTGGTTAATTCGATCAAACAGAAGCCGCACCATTTCGGCGCCGGCCTTGTCATTGCACTTGTCTACCGTGAAGTCAGGGGCGGTGAGTTCAAGTGCCTGTTCTTCGCAGTGGGGCCAATAGTTGTCATAACCCGCCAGAAAGATGTCACGTCCGGGCTCGATGCCATGCAACCGAAGTGCGGCCGCGGCATACGGGACGTCGCGATCGGTCGACAGGAGCAGGGCGTTGGGGCGGTACTGGCGCAGCGGGCCGATGAGGAAGCCGGCCACCTGTCGGACCGCGTAATCAAACTTGGCGCGGTCCTCCAGCGGGGCGGGCGTATAGGGGAACTCGATGATGGGGTGCACCTTGAGCGATGCCTGCTCGAGCAGGCGGGTGTAACTCCGGCTGCGGGCTTCGAACCAGTAGGTCTCCCATGGCCGCGGCCAGAACCGCAGGATCGACCGGCAGCCTTTGGCCAGCAGGGCTTTGACCAACTGTGAAGTTCCACCTTCGTGGTCGGAAGTCACACGGTCAAAGTTCGCCAAGGCTGGCGAGCCGCCGTAACAGACCACCGGAACCCCGGCCTCTCGGAAGAGATCGGCGAGTTGGAGGAGGGCACGCTGGTCGATACCCAGTTCGGGAATCAAGATTCCCAGCGGCTTGGAGCGGGCCAGCTTTTGCAGGTCTCTGTCATCGATGGCACCGAGGCTTAACGTGATTGCATGGATGTCCCGGTCGCGAAGGTGGTCGATGGTTCGCAGCGTCGTGTACTGGAGCCAGCGGGTTCGGGTGGGGGCGGGGCCACCGGTGAGACGGCGGGGGGTCAGAATAGCGACCGACTTTTTGAGCCAGGTGGGGTGGTCATCGCCGCGATCAAATACGACGGTTCGCACACGGGTCCCTTTCCGCTCCAGAAGGCCCTCATCATCCAACTCGGCCAGCGCCTGACGGACGACTGTTCGGCCGACGCCCAATTGTTCTGAGAGCGTTCGCTCGCTGGGAAGGGCTTCGCCGAAGCGGAGCGTTCCAGCAAGAATTTGTTCCCGCAACATGGCCGCGACGCGGGTCTTGGCGGCATCGGATGCGGGGAACTGGGAAGGAAGGGTGCTCATGAAGTCCCAAATGGGTTCAATGAACCGGATTGGACCTTCAACCTAATGCAATCCTTGTCTGAGTCAAGGAAAATTTGGTGGGACTGCGAGGCATTCTGGCGAAATTTCAGGTTAAAACGCCCCATTTTGGGGCTGCGCGGAAGCTGGGGCGAGTTGGGCGGATGGGACTACGGGATAACCCAAATGGGTTTAAGTTTGGTTCTTGCCGGGCTGTCAGCGCGGTTTGGGCCAGGCAAATGGGTGGGGGGGGAGCGTTGCGGTCTGCTTGTCAACACCCGGGACATCGACGTCGATCACGGTAAGGTTCAGGGTCCCTGTGGGTGTGGTGCCACGACGCGGGGGGTTGGCGAAGTACCACGTTATGTTGCCGACTCGGACGGCCTGGGTTGCGGTCAGGACGACTTCCGTGGCGTCGTCCAGCACGATTTTTATGCGGTCACCTTTGGGGCCACTTTGCAGCGCATCATCTTCGACAGCGACGACGAGGAGCAGCCGGTCTTGGTTGGGCTGGCCCGCTGTGGCGTCCTTTTCCGCCCGTAGCCAGACGCGGGCGCTCAGGTCGCTGGCACCCTTCCACCACCGGGAGGAGTCTGGCTGCTTGGCGAAGTCATTATGGATGGCAGATTCACCCAGGACTGTGTCGGGGTCCAGCGTTTCCCAATCTGCGGGGGTGCCGGGGAATGGGAAGGTGAGAGCAGCCAGTGGCAGCCTGAGTTGGGGCTCGACCTGCTGGCGGTCGAAGGGGTCGCCGTTGTCGCCCACCAAGGCCAGATCGAGATGATCGACTGAGGTGCCTTGAGCCTTGGCGATGGAGACGGGGTCGCCGATCAGGAGTTTCCAACCCTGACTGCCGGACAGCACCTGCACGACAAGCAGGTTTTTGCCCTTTTTGAGTGGCAGATTGAAGACATGGTCGGTGATTGCGAAGCCTGCGCCGTTGCCGGCTTCCAGAGTGTCATAGACCTTTTTGCCGTTGGCGAACCATGCCATCCACCAGTCGGCGCTGGCGCCGATGCGGACGGTTTGATCGGAATCGGATTCCACAGTGGCCATAGCCAGACCGGGGTGTTTATCGCCCATGACGCCGCCGGCTTTTTCGAAGTCGATGCGGAAGTTGTCTGGGGCGAGTTTGACGCCCGTTACAGATTTTCCGTCGCCGGGCAGGGAATCGGGGATGGCTGTGAGCGAGGCTGGGTCTGGCGGAAGCGGTGCGCCGGGGAAGACCGTCCACTGGCTCGGCCAGCGGACGCCGGCAGGGTCGGGGTTGACGTGGACCGGGACAGCGACCTCGGTCTTGCCGCCGGGGGGCAGGGTGATGGGGAAAGATGTTTTTGAGGCAGCAATGGTTGAGTTGGGCGGGGTGGTGACTTGAAGCGTGGCGGACATTGGGGTGGCCAGGGCATTGGTGACCGAAACGGAGACGCTGCCATCCAGGCCGCGAAAGAGGACCGGGCTGGCGGGAGCATCCAGCAGCGGCGGCAGCAGGGAGAACTGGGAATCGGCCGGGGTGGATTTTGCGACGACGAAGACGGGGTCGACGGCGACGGCGACTTTGACCGAATCTCCCCGAACGGTGAGATCGTGGTCGTTACCGTTCAGGTCGCGAAGGGTGACGGCTTTGCCCATGTCGGGAAGTCGAAGGACTAGATTGCGCGGCTGGGCCGAATCGGACCATAGGACGCAGACACGGGCGGCTTTGGCATCGCGGAAAGTGAAGCCGTGCAGGCCGGCGGGTAGGCCGGAGATTTCGCGGTCGAACTTCAGGCCGCGGAGGGAGCGAACCATGGAGCGGTAGGCCAGAATGGCGGGGCGCGGTTCTTTTTCGTTGCGGAGTGAGCCGTAATCTTCTTCGAACATCAGCAGCCGGAACCACATGAAGAGCGGCATCTTTTTGGACTGGGCATAGACCATCTTCTGGATGACGGTGCGGGCCTGGGTTTCCTCCTGCGAGCGGGTGCGGGCGGCCATGCCGGATTCGGTTTCGACCAGCAGCTTATCGGCCTTGCCGGCTGCTTCAGCGACGGCGTGCATGCGTTCCCATGCTTGCTGCTCGGCGGCCATGCCGACGCCGTGACCGTGATAGGCCCAGCCGTCGACGGCGGCAGCGTCCATGGCCTTGACGAACTCTTTGCAGCGTTCCATGGCCTCGGCACCGGCGTAGCTCAGTCCGCCATTCATGACGAAGGCGGCGGGGTTGCCCTTTTTCACGGCAGCGGACATACGGGCGAGGTCGGCGGCGTAGTCTTTCATTTCGCCGGGGTAGAAGAATTTCAGGTCGGGTTCGTTGCCGAGTTCGAAGTAGCGGATCTGAGGCAATTTTTTACCGACGCCCTCGAGAAAGGCGAGTTTGGCGGGAAGTTTGGACTCGCGGGCGGCGGGGTCCGTTTCTTTCGGGGGGTCGCAGATGAGCATGACACTCAGGCCGCGGTGGGCGAACTTGGGGAGGTTGGCGGCTATGGCGTTGACATCGTCTTCGCCGCCGAAGCCGTGGCGGATGATGTCGGTGCCCATCAGCTCAGTCCACTTCAGTAATTTTTCCTCGTCGTAAGAAGGGCCTTGTTTGACATCCAGGCCATAGAGGAACTCGCCGGGCTTGGCCTTGGGCAGCGGCTGGGTATCGGTGATGGCGATGTAGCCCTCGTAGGAGAGGACGACGGGTGCAGCGGGCTTGTCGGTCTGGTGAACGGTGATGGAGAGGTCGTATACGCCTTTGGGGAGGGTTGCGGCGTCCAGTGTGAAGGGCACCTCGACGCGCTGGCGGCCGGCGAAGACGAGTTCTTTGGTGACACGGGAGACCAATTCGCCATTGCGTTTCTTGAACTCAATGTCGTAGCGGCCTGACAGGGCCTTTCGGGCCAGGTTGCGGAACTTGTAGGTCAGGGTGTGCGACTGCCCCGGCTCGAAGGCGAAGATGGTGTTGGGGGAGGTAATGGATTCCAGTCGCAAGAGCCGGCGATAGTCCGGGTCTTTGTCCATGTCGTAGCCGATCAGGCGTACACCACCGATGACGAAATCCCCGCCGAAGCTGTTGAGGCGGAGGTCAAAACCATCGGTGTTCATGTCGGTCTGTTTGCTGCTATGCGGGCGGGCGCCGAAGACCGCATCGTCCAGACTGACTCGGAATGTTTTCCAGACGGGCGCGTTTCCCCATGAGCCGCCAATGGTAGGGCTGCCGCGCTCGGTATCGGCCTTGAGTTCAACGGGAGAGTTGAAGGTTTGCAGGAAATCGACTTCGACGTCACAGACCGGCATCTGGCCTTTTCGGAATCGGGGGTCGGTGACGGTCAGGAGGACGGAACGCGCGTAGGGGACGGCCGCCGCAGAACCGGGGCCGGCGACCCAGCCGTCGCGGCCGGCGATGTTGGTCGGGGCCATGTGCTCTTTGCGGAATGTGATGCCGGACTCGACAGGGGTCTGATCGAAGCGGATGGAGGCGGCGATGCCGTCGTCGGGTTTGGTTGTCGCGGCCTTGTTGGCCGTGACGGCGGGGTCTTTGGCGACATCGGGCTGGTTGATGAGCAGGTCTGCCGGATCGAAGCCGCCGCCGACGAGCTTGAAGATGCGGACCTCGTCGATGGAGCCGGCGAAAAAGTCCTGAGTGCCGTTGGCGGCGGCACCGATGGCAATGGTGGCGGTTTTGCCGGCCGGGTTAATTTTTGCCTGGGATTGCCCTGCTTCCTGACCGTTGACGAAGAACTTGGTCACACCACCGACACGAATGATGGCGATGTGGCACCAACGGCCCTGTTCAATGTCTCCCGACCAGCCGACGACTTGAACGCCGCCGAGTACGACCTGATAGCCCTTGCCATTACGGACGAGGGACCAGCCGTGGGCGGAGGAGCCCTGCTGGAGGATGACGTGGAAGCCGTCATTGGAGTCGGCCCGGACGAAGGCTTCGGCACCGAAGTTGTCGGAGGCGTCTAGGGGTGCTTTGCCTTTGAGGCAGGAGGATTTGCCGTCGAACTTGAGTGAGGCGGACGAGCCACGGGCATCGGGGGAGCCTTCATCGGTGGGGACGGTGCCGGCAGGAACGAGGCTGGCATCACCGACGGTGGACTTAATTCTTTTGGGAAGTTTGCCTGCTTCGACCTCTTCGCCGAGCCGCCAGTGGGCGACAACTTCGACGCCCGCGATGGCTGCCAAAGGATGGCACAGGCCGCAGACCAAGAGGCTCAGGATGAGGGCGAGTCGTTTCGTAACGGCCGAACCATATGGGTCTAAGTCCATAATCCGAGTGTCTCCGGCATAGGCTGCAGGGTCAACCCACAGTGATGTTTGACCACAACACAGATATCGTTGTCCATAGGTAAAAGTGGCACGTTTATTGGAAAAAACACTTGACAGGGCTATCAATTGCACATAGGGTCAAATCCGTTCGGTGTCGATTGAACCCGTTTGGTTTTATATGAGCATTTTGCCCCCGACAGAGAGTTCGAGTTCCAACGCCGCCAAGACAAGGGTGGCGGGGTTATTGCGGCAGAAGATCCTTGCCGGGTCGATGCGGTTTGGGGAGGCGTTGCCCAGTGAGCGACGGCTATCGGAGGAGCTTGGGGTGGGGCGGACGGTTGTCCGCCAGGCTTTGGCTGAGCTGGATGGCGAAGGATTGCTATCGCGGAAGGGTCCGCGGTTGCGGACGGTGACGTTTGATCGTGGGGACGAGAGTCCTGCGTGGTTGAAGCGTTCGGTGGCGATTTTGTCGCCGGGTCGACTTGCGGGTGGGGCGGCGGCCAGTGGTTCAAGGTGGCTGCAGTACACGACGTTGGGGACGATCAATCATTTGCGTGACAGGGACATTCACGCGTTGACGCTAAGCCTGGGGGCGATCGACGCGGCGGAGTTGGAGCGTCTGGCGCGGTCGCGGCCGCTCGGGATGTTGATTCCGGAAATTGGTAAAGACGATCAGGAGATCATTTCGCTGGCGTCGGTGTTTCAGGCGGCGGGTGTGCCGGTGGTGTGCTACGGCGGTAGTCCGGCATTGGCCGGGTTTGACCGGGTGATATCGGATCATGCCAGAGGGTCGCTGGACCTGGCGCGGGCTGTGGTGGCGCGCGGGTGTAAGTCGGTGGTGCGGTTCTGGCCGCAGCCGTGGAGTAGCTATTGGCTGGATGCGCGCAGCGCTAGCTACACGAAGGCGCTGGACGAAGCGGGTCTGGAAGTGAAGCCGATTGTGGAGTTTCCGCGAACGGCCGCACCGACCGAGGCGCGGGACAACTTTGAGTATTCGGTGAAGCAGGTTGCCGGATTCCTGCTGGAGCCGCTGAGGACGTTAAAACCGGATGCCTTGCTGGTGGCTACGGATCGTGATCTGGCGTACGCATCGGCCGCGTTGCGGCTGTATGGGATCGAGCCGGGTCGGGACATTTTGCTGGCCGGTTACGACAACTACTGGCACCACTGTGAAGAGCAGGAGTTTGAGTCGGCGATGCCGGCATTCACGGTGGACAAGTGCAACCAGCAGGCCGGTTCGAAGATGGTGCAGTTGTTGTTCGACCGGATTAATGGGCAGTTGCCAACAGAACCCCAGACCAGAGTTGTACCCCAAGAGTTAATCACCTTGTCCCGAGCGGCGGCGTTCGCCGAAGGGGCCTGAAGTGTTGTTTGAGAGAGTTTTTTTCCTGAGGAGGACGAGATGAAAAAGTGCTTGCTTATTGCGGTGGGCGCGACCCTGTTGGTCGGCTCGTCGGTCGGAGCGGCCCTGCTGTCGTACGAGCCGTTCAGCTATGGCACCCCGACGAATTTGTTTGGCGGCGGTGCCAACGGCGGTACCGGTTTTGGTGGCGGCTGGAATGCCGGATTTGGCAGCCAGGGTTACTTGAACGAAGTTCGCTCTGGCACGCTTTCGGCACCGAGCGCCCTGACTTCGATTGGCAATCACGCCACGTTGAGCGCTCAGGAAGGTCTTGAGCTTTATTCCGGTTCGGGTGCCATCAACTACCTTGCACGCGCCATGAATGTGAATGGGGCTTTTGCATCGTATTCGGATGGCTCTAACATTGGGGCAGACGGCACGACGCTGTGGGGCAGTTTCCTTTACACCGGGTCCAACGATGCGGGGGCCAATCCGCTGCAGATTACGTTGAACACGACCAGTGCCCACGTGCTGAATTACCATCTGCCTGCCGGCGGGGCGGGCAGCCTGGCCGTCTTCAAGCTGTCGTTCGGTGCTGGGGGCGCTGACACGGCCAGCTTCTACATTAATCCGGTTTCGTTCGACCCGAATACAGCTGTTCCGACCGCGACACTGACGGGCACGTTCGGTTTCAGCGGGATCGAGTTTGACATCGCTACGCGCTCGGGTGTGCAGTTCAACGGAGCGGACATCGATGAGATTCGTTTCGGTGATACGGCCGTTGATGTGGCAACCGTTGTGGTTGCCCCCGAGCCCGGCTCGGCCATGCTGTTGATGGGTCTGGGCGGGTTGGCATTGCGTCGCCGCCGTTAATGAAAAGTTGTGATTTCCGCCTGCCGCGACCATCGGGTCGCGGCAGGCTTTTTATGAAGAGAAACAACGAATTATCAGCCAATAAGTGAAACATCTCGCATACTGTTGAGTACATATGAAACGCCAAGGCTTTACGCTCGTTGAACTGCTGGTAGTGATCGGAATCATTGCCGTACTGATTTCGATTTTGCTGCCATCGCTGGCGCGGGCGCGAGAGCAGGCACAGAGGGCAAACTGCGCGGCGAACATGCGGACGCTGGGTCAGGTGGCCGTGGCTTTTTCGAATGACCACAAGGGCCGGTTGCCGGCGGCGTGGGCGTACGGTCAGCCCCAGTTCGGCAACAATGCCGTGGCCAACCCGAGCATTTTGAATTTCAATGCGGATCAGATTTCGAGCAGTTCCGGCGCTCAGCCGCAGGCGTGGGAGAGGTTTGGTACGCCGTATCAAGAGTTCGTCAAGTACGCACCCGGAACTTCGAATTATTCGGTGCCGCTGCTGGGTGGCGGGGCGACTTCGCTCATCAACTGGCTTGTATGTCCGTCGGCCCAGGCGGGTGGCGGGCAGGCTGCGATTCGTGCCGGTGAAGGCTGGGGATGGTACATCACCACCAGTTACGCCTATGTGGCTGGCATTCCGGCGCGCACTGTCGGGACGAACTATCCGCCGTACGGGACGATCACACATAGCAGTGCATTCAACTTTGGTTCGCGCGTTCCGATGGTAAAGATCAGTGACAAGGGTGCGGTTGAAAAGGTGATAGCGGCCGATATGGTTTTCTGGTCGGGCGCGAGTAACAGTGCGAGCCAGTACATCGTGAACCACCCGGAGCGGACCAATGTACGCAGGGCGGCATTTCAGAACATTTTGTTTGGCGACGGCCATGTGGCAGGCGAAAAGCCGAGCTATCTGGATTCGATAACGCGGAAGCGGTCGAACGACATGTCGGCAACCAACTGGTCGATGGCATTTGAGGCCGCGCCAAGTCCGTATGCGGGTTCGTACTTTTACTGGGGTCAGGGACGATGATCCGCATCGAGGCTGATGACTCCTTCCATCCCGGTGGAAGGTCCAAGAATGATGGAGGACGCCCGCTAAACGGGGGCTGGAAAGTGGCGATGACGGTGGTGGTTTTCGCGCTGCTTGCGGGTTTTTGTGTATTGATCTGGATGCAATCCATGCCGGTGACTGCCCCGCCGATGCAGGGTTTTTTCTTTGATGAGTCGACCGGGCAGTCGGTGGTGCGCAATTCCGATGCGGTGCCGCCGCTTCCGAATGCCGCTGGCGAACTGACGATTGTCAGGGCGTATTACTTTACTTGCGGCGGCGTGGATCAGAAGTGGGTGGGCTATCTGGGCAAAATCGACACGGCCGCACAGGCACAGGTTGCGGCGGATCTTGCCGCACGGCGCGGGAAGGTCTCGGCCATGAACATGGGGCCGCCGAATAGTTTTCGCGATCACCTGTTGATCCGGCACCCGGAGAAGGGATCGCCGTGGGTGCACGCGTCTTCCGCAGAGGGGCAGGCCCTGATCGCGGGACTGAAATGTCCGGATGGGAGCGCCAGCCGGATATCGCCGGTGACGCCGGACGAGCCGTGATGGGGAAGTACGGCGCAGGCGGCCGGCTGCCTTTGACCATCATGAAACGGATTACCATCACGCATGGCGTCTCGGTGCGGGCGATGCGCGGCCGTGTGGTGCGGTCAGCACGTCTGTCATACGGCGAATGAATGAGGGAGTTTGCGAGCAATGTCGAGTCAAGTGAAGAACACGGGGGCGACGATCGAGTCGGGACTCAGCGACTGGCAGATCATTCAGCGTGACGAGCACGGTTTGGGGAAGATCGACTTGAAGGGGCGTTGGTCGGGGCCGAAAACGCGGCCGGATGGCACGCAAAAATGTAGCGTTCAGGCTCGGCTTGTGTGGCAGGATTACAACGAGCCCGTGACGGCGGCCCTTGACTGGCACGATGCCCAGACACAGCCGGAAGGTACGTGGCAGATGACGCTGGCTGCGATTCCCGCCGGCGGCCTTTATCGGCTTGAGACACGTCTGTGTGACGACGACGCGACGGAGTGGTCGACGCGTGGTGACATGAGGCACTTCGTTGGTGTGGGGGATGTGTGGATCATCGCGGGTCAGAGCAACTCGGCCGGATACGGGCGTGGGGCTGTGGAAGATCCGTCGGTGCTAGGGGCGCATCTGTTTCGCAACAGTGTGGCGTGGGCGTTGGCCAGCCACCCGATGAACGAATCGACCGATACGCAGCATGTGGTGAATCGGGAGGGTGGCAATCCTGGACACTCGCCATATCTGGCATTTGGACGAGAACTACAGCGGGAGCTGGGGTATCCGATCGGGTTGATTCAGACGGCGCTGGGTGGTTCGCCCTTGCGTCGATGGAACCCGACGGAGGAGGGGCCGAGCGATCTGTTTGAGAACATGATCGATTGTGTGAAAGCGGCGGGCGGCGGGGCGAAGGGTGTCTTGTGGTATCAGGGGGAGAGCGATGCGAATGATCTGGAGGGCGATAGTTACGCTGCCCGGTTTGCGGCAGCGGTGGACGCGTGGCGGGCGGCGCTGGGCGATCAGGCGTTGCCGGTGCTCACGGTGCAATTGAACCGCGTGTATCAAAAGCCCAGCGATGAGGGGGAGCGGGGCTGGTCAAAGGTGCGAGAGGCACAGCGGCAGGTCGCACGGACGGTCAAAGGCGTGGCGGTGGTGCCGTCACTGGACCTGCCCTTGTCGGATCTGGTGCACATCAGCGCGGCTGGGAATCTGATGCTGGGTCATCGGCTGGCCTTGGCGGCACTGGGCATGGTTTATGGCCGTGACACAGAGTGGCGTTCGACGGATCTGGAAGGGGCAAAGTTTGCAGAGAAGCGGTCGAGTATTTTGTTGTCGTTTAGCGGGGTGCTTAGCCGGGTAGGGACCATCGACGTGACATCGACGGGATTCAAGGTGGTGGATGGCACGGGTGACATTGGCATTGCGGAGACGAAGTACGACGGGACCACTGTCACGCTGGTGCTGCAGCACGCGGCGGAGGGACGCACGGTGGTACATGGCGCTTACGGTGCCAACCCGCCGTTGATGGCGGTGGATATGGACCGGCTGTGGCCGATTCTCGGCTTTTCGACGGTTGTCGCCGAGTAGTACGAGGCGCTGAACGCTGGCAGGGGCGCGGGCTTTGCGCCGCATGCTGCCGGATTGGCGGCTGTTGATATACTGTGCGGCGGTTGGTCTGTTCCGCATTCGTAGCTCAATTGGATAGAGCATCGGTCTTCGAAACCGAGGGTTGGGGGTTCGAGCCCCTCCGAGTGCATGGCCTTGTCAAATAAGGGGTTATGAAAACCCCTCGACCACATATCTCCCCTTTTTCTGCCAGCCCGCCACATATCCACCACATATGTGACGGCGATATTCGCCATTAACCCTTATAAAACAGGGGCTTATGTCGATTACTGCAACCACATATCGCCCACATATGGGGCATTGTTTGGCAACATTCAAACAATTCCCAGAATCCCGTCACATGTGTATTGCGATCGAGGTATGTAGTCCTCAATGAAGTCCACATTGCCAAAGTTGGGTACTCCAACATCAACGGGTTATCGATGCTCGGTAGGGTTTGTCGTCAATGAAAGAGGTCTGACTGTCCAGAAAGTCTCCTGGCTCGGTCACGACCCGATTAGAGCGACGCTGAAGCGAATGGTCATCGACGAGGTAGTAGAAGCCGTTAGACCATCAACTGGGACCAAGCTGACTTGTGAGGCTGATCATCTCCGATGCTTGGAAGAACGGCTCGCGGTGCATTTCGCGGTTACTTCCGTTGCTCTGATTATCATCCAGTCCTTGCGGAAGGAAGGTGGGCTAGGGTCCGAGTCAGTCAGAGGACTGTTGGAAGTTCTGCGTACTCCTTCATCGAGTGTCCGCAGCCACATCGCTTAGAGATGACGAAGATGAGGAACGACGCCGTCGGTTATGAGTAGGCTGATAGGGTAGGGCCCCGCAGCCCGCTGATCACTCGCACCAGCCGGGCGTCTACTTCAGTGGCGGATAACACATCACGCCCCAGTCCTCTTTCGCTTCGTCATCAATTACTGCCATCAGTACAGCGTTCAGCAGCTGCCGTAACATGGCGATGCATCGGCTGAGGCTCTCACGATTGAGTTTGCCGCCAAACGTCGCGGCCCCGTGGATCAGCTGACACCGCAATAGATAAATCCGTTCCAAGAGCCGGTCCAGAATCATGCTCCACTTTGAATCGATGTACCAAGTCCGGGCGTCGAACTTCGTCTTCTTAGACTTACTGGCCCGGATGTCGGTCGGCTCCTCCCAGAAGAACGAAGAGAGATATTCGTCATCAAGCAAAGACATGACGAGTTCCCGCTGTTCCAACAGCATCTTCGACAGATGACTGCTCGTATCGATGACGAGCAGCCGATTCAGAAAATCCCGCCAGCTTTGCCGGTCCGGGAACGGCTCTCTGCGCTGCTCGTCCCACCTGCCGTAAAGTCCGTTGAAGCCGACCCAGAGGCAGATCAGCAACAGATCGTCGTCCTGCCCGGCTTCAACCTTCTCGCACCTGGCAAGCCAACTGAACGTTCGGTGGAGGCGAATGGCGGTTGGGTGGTCGGACCGCTGGGCGGCAAGCCGCTCTTTGGTGGGCTTCCATCGGCTGCGGAGGGCGTGGACGGATAAGCAATCGCTTCCCATGCCGACACTGTGGCACACACACATCTTTTGAGCGATCCCCCCGTGGATTTAAGGGACTCTCTATTCCCGGCAACCGCCCAATGATGGGTGGACCGGTGACCTTTCCCACTAAACACTGTCCACTCATGACATTAGCGTTTGGGGAGGAAGTCAGCCCACACACGCGGCAGTTTTTGGCAACATTCAAACAATGCCCAGAAGTCCGTTACACGTTTGTTGCGATCGCGCTAGATAGCCGCACGGATCAAGCGCATCCTGAAAATGCAGTCTGGCTGCGATGGCACTGATGATTGCAGTCGCAATCATCAGGTATCTGCTTTCCCCGGGGTGCTGCCCAAGGTGCCCGCCAAACCGGCTGGTAATAACGTATTTTATTGTTCCGAATTCGATTGTCGGCGCTGAAATGTGGGGTATCCTCAGGCGGTGTGTGGTGGGTGATCCGTTCCTTTTTCGACGGTGTGTTCCTTTGGCGCGACTGAATAGATTTTTGGCAAAGTTGACCGCTGGGATAGCTGGAAAACGCCGCCAAATCAAACGATCGTTAGGTCAGATGGAGTTGTTGGACCGTCGATTGTTGATGGCTGCGTCGCCGTATACCTGGCGGAACGCGGCCATTGGCGGGGGCGGGTATGTGGACGGCGTTTTCTTCAGTCCGACCCAGCAAAACGTTGAGTATGTCCGGACGGACATCGGCGGACTGTTTAAGACCACCGACAACGGCTCACACTGGAAGGAACTGCTGGATTTTGTTGGTTCAAGCACCACCACATCGGGCAACGGCACTCAGTGGCAGAACATGGGTGTCCTGTCGTTTGCGATGGACCCGCAGAATGCCAACAACATTTATGTGATGACGGGCCTGTATACCGGGACAAACGGGGCTGTGTTTTATTCCACGGATGCCGGAGCGACCTGGGGAATTACCAGCCTTCCGTTTTATGTTGGAGGCAACTCGGATGGTCGCGGCGATGGCGAGCGGTTGGCGGTCGATCCGAACAATAGCAACATCCTCTACATGGGGACCAACGCGAACGGGATGTGGAAGAGCACGGATGCGGGACATTCGTTCGCGCAAGTTAGCGGTGTTTCCAGTACGGCCAGCATCACGTTTGTCTATTTCAATTCCGGCAGCAGTGTGGTCGGTGGGGCAACGCAGCAGATTTTTTATGGATTGAACTCACAAGCCGGCGTCAGCCCGCAGGTGGCGGGTGCGCCACCGACGAATCTTTACCGGACGACCGACGGCGGCACATCGTGGGCGCAGATCGCGGGGAGCGCGACCGCCGGCGCCTCACCCGGCCGGAACATACTGCCGGTAACGCTGACAACCCTCTCTCGATCTGGCACGACGGCGACGGCTCACACCGCCGCCGCATCAGGTCTTGTCGCCGGGGATATAGTCACAATCGCCGGGGCAACACCAACGGCCTATAACGGCAGTGTCACAGTCAACTCGACGGCCAACACCACGACGTTCACCTATACCGTTGCCACCGGAGCCGACACCGCCACCGGCACGATCTCAGTCACCGACAACTACAGCTGGATACCCGGCCACGCTGTGCTCGCATCGGATGGCAATCTCTATGTGACTTACAGCATGAGTCTGGCGCCAGCCAACCAGCAGACACAGGGTGGCGTGTTTCGATCCAACATTAACACGGGAGTGTGGGCCAACATATCGCCCCAGCTTCCGGGTGCCGGTACCAATCCGCAGTTCGGCTATCTGGGGCTCGCGCTCGACCCGAACAGCCCGACCACGGTGGTGGTGACTTCGAATGATCGGTACTCGGCCACTGATGTGCTTTGGCGCACCACGAATGCCAATGTGGCAACCCCCACGTGGGTCGCGTTGATGGACACCAGCAGCGCACAGAACTTTGGTTATGGCGGTTACAACACGACACGCGACACCTCGGCCGCCCCGTGGGTCGCCCCGTTCGGGGATGGCATCGGCAATTGGGCCGCGAGTGTCGCCATCGATCCCTTCAACTCCGCTCACTTGATATATGGCACCGGTCAGGGTCTGTGGGCCACCGATCATGCCAACAGCGCCACCAAGCTGACCGCGGCCAATAGCTGGTATTTTCCGGATACGGGTATCGAGTTCACGGCCGTGCTCGATCTGGCCGCACCGGGCACTGGTGTGCCGCTATTAAGTGTCATGGGGGACATCACGGGCTTTGCCCATACCACGCTTATTGCATCGCCACCGGCCGGCGGATTGCATGCAGGCGGCGGCACCGCCTACAGCCTCGACTTCGCGCAGAACAATCCGAACTACGTTGCGTACTTGGGCGTCACTTCGGGATCGGTGGATGGAGCGTATTCCACCAACAACGGCTTAACCTGGACCCCGTTTGCCACAGTGGCCGGAACGGATGGTGGCCGCATTGCCGTTTCTTACAACACCTCCACGTCAACGGCCATGCTCGTCTGGGCGCCAGCCACGTCAACGCCTTATTACTCAACCAATAACGGCACCACTTGGACCGCCAGCACCATGCCGGTCGGCACGCGCACCGGCGGCGTTATCGTTTCTGATCGCGTCACCAGCGGCACGTTTTATTACTCCGTTCAGAACAGCGGAAACACCCAGATCTCCACCTACCGCAGCACGGATGGCGGGGTGACTTTTACGCTGCAGGGTGCGGTGAATTCAGGCAACCTCAGATTGACGCCCAGCCCGTACGTGGCCGGGACTTTGTGGATGGGGACTTACAACGACCTGCTGGTTTCGACCAATGGCGGTGGGAGTTTTACGACCATCAACGGCGTTGTTTCCCCGACACAGATCGCACTGGGCGCACCCGCCCCCGGCCGGACCAACGCCGCAGTTTATATCTGGGGCCAGATCGGCAGCGTGGTCGGTGCATTCCGCTCGGACGATTCGGGCGCCACTTGGACGCGCATTAATGACACTGCCAACCAATGGGGTTCATTGGTCGAGACCATGGCCGCCGACCCCAATGTTTTCGGCCGGGTATATCTGGGCATCAATGGCAGGGGTGTGATTTACGGAACCCCGCTCTCCAGCCTGCCCGCCGGCTGGTCGGACGCCGATGTCAATTCGCCCGGCAATCCCGGTTATGCCACGAACACGACAACGCTTTCCAATGGGACGATTGTCAGCCAGTGGACGATGGCTGGCGGCGGCGCGGGGATAGGCAGTGGTACATCCGGCGGCACCGATCAGTTCAACTTCGCCTATGAATCCGTTACGGGTAACTACAGCGCCATAGCCCAGATAAAAGCGGTAAACAACGCCGGGACCGGCACGCCCCAGGCCGGCGTCATGTTCCGCAGCGGAATATCGGCGAATGATCCGTTCGCCGCGCTGGTACAGACGTCGGCCGGTACGCTGATCTTTGAATACCGCCTGACGGCCGGTGGGGCGGTGACCAGCCAGACCCTCGGCGGCATTCCATTGGGTGCCGAGTACGTCAACCTGAAGCGCTCGGGAAACACGTTCACGGCCTATTACGGGACAACCGGGAATTCGTGGACCCAGATGGGAACACCCGTCTCGCTTTCTGCAATGCCCGCTTCGGCTTACGCGGGGCTGGCGGTTTCCGCCGCCTACAACCCGCAGTTATCCCAAGCCACTTTTGCCAACGTTGTGATTACTTCGCCGCCGACGGTCACCATAGCGGCTGCATCAAGCAATAATCCTGTCACGAACAAGACGACGACGCTCAGCGTCACCGCGATCGATGACGGACTGTCTTCGGCACTGGTTTATACCTGGATCGCCACCACGCTTCCTGCTGGCGCGGCCCAGCCGACTTACTTCATCAACGGCACTAACTCCGCCCGATCGACGCTCGCCACTTTTTATAAGGCTGGCAACTACGTCATGCAGGTGACGATCGCCGATGCGTCCGGGCTTGCCGTGACCAGTAGTGTCGGTGTAACCGTCAATCAAACACTGGCCAGCATCACGCTGTCACCATTGAACACGACCATCGCCGCAGGCGCGACGCAGCAATACACCGCCACGGCCATAGACCAGTTCGCCAACGCGTTCGTGACGCCGCCGGCCTTTGCTTGGGCCAGAACGGCCGGAACCGGCACGTTGGATTCCAACGGCCTCTACACTGCGACCGGCGGTGCTGGCAACGCAACGGTCCAGGTGACGAGCGGCAGCATATCCACCAGTACTGGCATCACGGTCAGCAATTCCGCACCGACCATTTCCGTACCCGCAGGTAGTACACCAGCTACGATCACTGGAACGCAGACTCTTCTCAGCGTTCTTGGTGCCGATAGCGATGGGGGTGGCGAGGCGGCACTGACTTACACATGGGCCACCACCGGCATACCACCGGCTGCCGTCGTCTTTTCAGATAACGGCACCAACACCGCCAAGAGCACCACCGCGACTTTCGGAAAGGCCGGGTTCTACAGCTTTCAGGTGACCGTCACTGACGCTGGCGGGCTTACTGTGACCAGTAACGTGGCCGTAACCGTGACGCAGACCTTGACGGGCCTGACGATTACCCCGGCCAACATCGTTCTACATGCGGGGGATACCCAGACGTACGCCGCCGTCGCGACCGATCAGTTCAACACACCGATGATTGTGCCGATTATCTGGAGTTGCTCGTCCGCCGCAGGCAGCATCACCAGTGGTGGAGTGTTCACGGCGGGCACAATCTATGGCACGGGTTACAGCATCACCGCCACCTCTGGTGCAGTGTCGGCCTCGGCACAGGTCGGGGTCTATCCGCCTGTGCCGCAACTGACGTCAATGATCATCAACGATGGGGCGATCCAGCGAAGCATGATCTGGTCGCTGACGGTCGCATTCTCGTCGCCCGTGACACTCGGGAGTAATGCATTGGTGCTGACCCGAATCGAGGGCGGCTTCACGGCCACCGTTTCCATTACCCCGGTCAACGGTTCGACATCGCTCTATCAGATCGGCTGGACGGGCACCGGCATCATCGGCGGGAGCCTGCCGAACGGAACCTATCAGCTGGCTGTGAACACCGGGGCGATTACGGATGCCTATGGACAGTTGCTGGCCAAACCGGCGCAGACCCTGACGGTCGTTCGTTTGTTCGGCGACAGCAACGGCGACGGCCACGTGGACCGCATCGACCAGAAAGCGTTCGATGCTGCCTATGGATCGACCATTGGCTCGACAACATATCGAGCATACTTCGATTACAACGGCGATGGCAGTATCGACAACACGGACAGGGCGTTTTTCCGGCCAGCGAACGCAGTCGCATTGCGCGCCATACTGTTGTCGGACGACCTGAATGCCTGAACGACGACGGTTTCTCACGACTTTGCGTTTTAGTCCACCGCCAGAAAACGAACATTCCGGGTCGACTGCGTTTTTGGGGAGGGGACATTCGCCGGGCGCGGACCGGGCTGTGCAGTTGGCGTGTCAAGTCAATACGGAAATCGACTGGAAAGTAGTTGGAATCTGTTTGCAGCGCCTGTACTTTGCCATTGCCACCATCGTTTTCAGCGCTTTGGCAGTCTTGTTTCTGACGAGCGCGATCAGACCTCTGGCCGTGGGCCCAGCGAATGAGACAGTTCCTTCCCCTGCTAGCCATCGTCAGTGTTTGTCTGCTGGGATGTAATCCCGCTGTCGATTCGATTGACGGCGAGATGGAACAGGCATGGACACTGTTACGTGGCGGAGAAGGGTCGACTGCGGATGCGAGATTTGCCCGGTGCGCGGTGGCGGCCAAGTCGGCGCGTGATAAGGCGTGGGCTCTCTACGGACGGGCGATGGTTCGCGTGAATGAGGCCGACACCCGGATGCTGGATGAGGCCGATTCTTTTCTGGAAAGCGCAATCGCAGCCGACCCGAAGGGTGACGCGGCCCCGTGGGCCGAACTGGCGGTGGCAAGGCAGTTATCGTTGCGGCTGGAGCTGATCCGCGAGAAGCGCATGGCCGACCCGGCGAATGTAGCGGTGAGGTCGGCCATGGAGGCGCTGAACGCCAAGGCGGAAAAGGCGTATGAGGCCGTCAGCGAAAAATATCCCGGTCATCCGGCTGGCGACGAGGCGGCTACTTATCAGATGACGCTGTTGCTGGACCGGGTCGATCCTGCGGCGGCGGGCCGTGTGACTGAGCTAGTCGATCGGTTCGCACAGGAGCGGCCGGACTCGCCGTGGTTGACGGTGGCTTACGGACTTCGTGGAAATGCGTGCACGCTGCGAAAGGACCCGGACGGTCTGCTGGCGTCTGCACTGAAGGGGCTGGAGGCTTCGCACAGACTGGACCCGTCCGCTGTTCAGGACCAGAGTTGGGCCTATTTTAATATTGCCAGCATCGCCGAACATCAGGCGGGCGATTTTGCCACCGCCCGGACGTACTACACGAAGTTCATTACGGAATATCCGCAAGAGCAGCGGGTTCTGACGGCCCGACAGGCGTTAGTGCGCATGGACGCTTGCGAAGCACGGATGCAAGGCGTTCCAACAACCCAGCCTTCGGCAAAGGGGCCGCGATGAGCGACGCACGGGCAGCCAGCGGGGGGTGGGTTTGGCGCGCGGCGAAGTGGGCATGGGGCCACGTCGCGTTGCTTCTAATTGTGGGGACATTCGCGTTGGCGACCCTCAGCGTAGCCCGCCGGACGTTTGTTGCCCCTTCGATTTCAACCGGAACAGGCCAACTGCCGGCCCTGCCGCCGGACGCGATTGTCATCCGTATCGCACATTGGCAGTTGGAGGCCGGATTCCGCGACGCGGTTGATGCGCTGGCCAAGGACTATCGCGAGAAGGTCAACCCCAAGGTCTTCGTCATTCAGAATGCGATCCCCGAGGGGATTTACGGCCAGTGGTGTTGCAGCCAACTGCTCGGCGGTACGGCACCCGACATCATGGCGCCGGGTCTGGGCCTGCAATGGCCGATCTGGGTGGCGTACATGAACCGCTACTTCATCCCGCTGGGGGAACGGATCAAAGAGGCCAACCCGCACAACAAGGGGTCGGATTTGGAGGGCGTCCCCCTTTTCAAGACGTACAACGATTCGATGCGTGCGGGATACGTTGAAGACCTGCGGAGCTATTACGGGGTTCCGCTTTACAGCATGGCCGTGCGGCTTTTCTACAACGAAGACCTGTTGAAAAAGTTGACTGGCGCGGACAGGCCGCCCGCTGACTATCGCGAGTTTCTGGCGTTATGCGACCGTATTTCCGCGCAGCGTGACCCGAACGGCTTGCCGTATGTCGCCATCGTCGGCAGCAACTATCACGCGGGTATGTGGGAAGGCGGTCTTTACAACCCGCTGACCTGGACGGCCATCGGTAAGGCCGACATCAACCGCGACGGGTACGTCAGTGCCGACGAGTTTTTCCTCGCCCGCAAGCTCGGATTGATCAACTTTGAAGACCCTGCGATCCACGGGCGACTGAAGGTCATGACGGAAGTCGTCAAGCGGTTCCAGCCCGGCTGGCTGGGCCTTGGTCGCGATGAAGGGGTATTTCTGTTCGCCCAGCAGCGGGCGGTGTTCATTCCAACCGGAACATGGGATGCGCACAGCCTTCAAGAACAGGGGAGCGGGCAGTTCAAAGTGAAGGTCATGCCGTTTCCGTATCCGTCGAAGTCTGATCCGGAATATGGCTCGCTGGCCGTGGCGCCGCCCTATGACCGGCCGAATAACACGTTGGGCTTCGCGATCACTCGCGGCAGCAAGCACCCGGATATCGCCTTCGACTTTTTGCGATTCATGGCCAGCCAGAAAGGGAACCAGAAGTTCAACGACATCGTTGGCTGGATTCCGGCCGTGCTCGGCACGAAGCCGCCGGAGTTTCTTGAGGGGTTCAAACCGCAATACGCAGGGCAGTACGGTATTTTCACGCCAGCTCTGGGCGGCCAGACGGACGTGCTTTGGAACCAGAAGTCCCAGTTGTTGCAGATCGGTTCGCTGTCGGTCGAAGAGTTTTTGAAGCAGTACGGCGGCGCTTACGGCCCGGCGGGCCAAGCAGACTTTGACGAGATGCAACGGAATGCTGTTCGGTCGCGGCGGTCTGGCGAACAATATCTGGCGTGCCTCAGACACGACGCACTGGCGGCGACAGGTGCCGATGGCGCCCTGGCCCGGTATCAATACGTTCAATCGACCGCCAGCCGTCAGATGTCGCCCGTGATCGAGCAGAACCGGGTCGAGCGACTTGCCGGCGGTGCCGATCCCGCCCCGACCACGGCACCCTACGACTATTCCCCCGAACTGCTTGCGCGGGTTCGCAGCCACTTGAAGTCTCAACCGTGAACAGATCAGGCCCGACATGAACGCCATCCAGAAATCAGTCGTCGCCGTCCGGCAGCATGGGGTGCTCTATCTGTTCATCCTGCCAGCCATTCTGATCGTGGCTTTGTTTCAGTATTACCCTGCTGCGAGTGGCGCGTGGCACAGCCTTTTCCGCTGGAACGGCGCAGACATCAGCGAATGGGTGGGGGCGGAAAACTATCTGGCTCTACTGAGTAACGAAGCTTTCTGGAGCAGTTTCAAGCTCGCGTTTTTGCTGGGCATCGTCAACGTGTTCAAGATGGTCCCCGCCATCATGATCGCGGTTTGCATTCACCGGGTGCGTAGTGAACGGATCGGGTTTCTCTACCGTGTCTTGCTGGTCGCACCCATGGTCGTGCCGCCCCTCATCATCGCGCTGATCTGGCGTGCGTTTTTCTTTGAAACGACCACCGGCGTGCTGAATAGTTTTCTGAACGGGTCCGGGCTGAAAGCGGTGCTGGACTTCATGGATACGCGACTGGGGCTGGGCGTGTTCGTGCCGGGCGTAAACCCCGCGTGGCTGGGCGACCCCAAGCTGGTGGTCCCGGCGATCATGATCTGGGGGTTTCCGTGGGTCGGAAGTTTTGCCGTGCTGATTCACCTGTCCAAACTGCGGCAGATCTCACGTGAGATTTACGAGGCCGCAGATATCGACGGCATCGGCTGGTTCGGGAAGTTCCTGCGCATCGAGCTGCCGCTCATCATGGGTTCCGTGCAGTTGCTGCTGGTATTTGTCATCATTGATACGGTCAAAGACGCCGGGATGGTGCTGGCGCTGACCAATCTTTATGGTGGTCCCGGCGGCGTGGCGATGGTTCCGGCGCTATACATGTTGCAGCGGGCGTTTATTGACCAGCAGTTCGGTGCGGCCTGTGCCGCCGGCATCATCCTGACGGCGGTCGTACTGATGCTGCAGAAAATCAGCGAACTGTTCGTCGCCCGTGAGGAACTTTCACCGCTGCGCCAGCGGGTGTTGTCGGCCGCACTGGGTGTGATCGGCCTGCTGGCAATTGTGCCGGGCAACTCGCCCAGCATTGGGCTGTTTCTAATTGCCATTGTGGTGCCGTGGCGCTGGTTGGCCGCCCAGATCAAGCGGCGATTGCCAGCGCCGTCGCTGCGGGTCTATGTGCCGCGTCGGCCGGCGGTACGGTCGCTGATGTGGCGGCGTTTTCAGGACCTTTGGCCTCGTGCGCTCAAGCACGCCACGATCGGCGGTGTCCTGTTGCTGGCCTATTTTCCGATGTGGCTGATGTTGGTCGTCAGCTTCAAAACCAACGTGCAGTTTTACGCTCACCCGCTTTCCATCACGTCGCCGTTGGTCCCCGCCAACTGGCAGACCGCCTTTTCGGCCGTATTGCCCAGCGTCGCCAATACCCTGTTCGTTGCGGGCACGGCCACGGTTGCCATCGTTTTCCTGGGGTTACTGGCGGCCTATTTCTTCGCGCGTAAGGCGATGCCCGGCTCGGGCTTGCTGTGGAACCTGCTGCTCATCCTGATGATGATGCCCACCATCGCCAACCTCATTCCGTTGTTCCGGCTGCTGGGCGATCTGCACCTACTCAACACGCTGACAGCCTTGATTCTCATCGGCACCAGCGGCGGCGTGGTCTTCGCGACGTTTGTCCTGCGGCGGTTCGTTTCTGAGATTCCAAAAGACCTCTTTGAAGCCGCTGACATTGATGGGGCGGGGCATGTCACGCAGGTGTTTCGCATCGTCCTTCCGTTGTCGGGGGCCGCGTTGGGCACGGTGGCCATCATGCAGTTCATCGCGATCTGGAATGACTTTGTGCTGCCGCTGGTGGTCATTCGCGATGCCGACCGGCTGCCGGTGATGGTGCAACTGCTGCGAATGTCGGGTGACTATATCAAGCTGTGGGGCCCGCTGATGGCGGGTTACCTCATCGCATCGCTGCCGGTGGTGATTTTGTTCATTCTGTCCATGCGGCTGTTCGTGCGCGGCCTGAACGATGGCGCGGTCAAAGGGTAATGCCCGATACCATCGCAAAGTTGCCGGTCTCTGCCCGGAATCAAAACCGTGATAGACTTGCATACCATACAGGGGTATAGTAAAAGCCGGGGTGGGGTGGTTGGCCCCGCGGCCGATGTTTTATTCAAAGAAGGCCCACATGGAATCGACCACTAAAACGACGACCCTGAAGATCGAGGGGATGGCGTGCGGCGGATGTGTCAAAAAGGTTACTGCGGCATTAAGCGGCGTTGGCGGCATCACTACAAAGTCCGTGGCCGTCGGTACAGCGACCATCGGCTTTGAGACGATGGCCCAGGTCCGCGACGCGTGCGATGCCATTCATTCTGCGGGTTTCAAGGCCAGCGACCTGCATCATGAGACACATGTCGCCCACGCCCCGAACGCCGCGCAGGCCGCGAATGCCATGACCAATGAAGGAGCCAATGGTGCCATCGGTGCCGCCAAAGCCATGACAAAGGCGTTGGAATGACCGTGCGGTCGGCCGTTGTCGTGGCGGGATCCGGCAATAACATCTCGCATAAACGTCTGGCGTGGGCTTTATCATCAAGGCGCAGGATCAGGAGCTGCTGAGAATGGCGAAGAAATCTGTGACAAAACGCCGTAAAGGTGCCATGAACGTGACCCCGACATCAGCAGAAGTGGACAGCCGCATGGCCGCAGGAATGGACCCTGTTGCCAAGGCTGGCAACGTGTTGCAAATGCGCAGGGCGCGGGGCCAGGTCGAGGGCATCATGCGGATGATCGGTGATGATCGATATTGTGCCGATATCATCGTGCAGATCACCGCTGCCAGAGCGTCTCTGCAAGCGGTCGCCAAGGATTTGCTCAATCGTCATCTCAGGGCATGCCACAAGGCCGCGATGAGCAACGGCGGTGCGGCCGCCGATCACATGTACCAGGAACTGGTGGATTTGGTTGGGAAAATGGCAAAATAGATCATCGTTGTTGAATTGTTCCGCGGCGATGTCCGCACGGCTGGATTCTCTTTTTGCGTCATCAGCGGCGCGGGATCCGTCTTCACTTTTGAAAGGTTTACTATGCTTCGCTGGGCTTTGATTTTCTTTATCGTTGCGATTGTTGCCGGGCTTCTTGGTTTCGGGGGCATCGCAGGGGATGCCTCCGCGATCGCCCGCATCCTGTTCTTTGTCTTCCTTGTGGTTTTTCTCGTCAGCCTCATCGTGGGGTTGATAACTGGGAAGAAAATGCCGCTGTAATGAAGTGAGTTGTCTTGCAGCTGGTCCTAAGTTTCGGTTGGCAGCGACTTTCGTGGCGGCTGCCAGCCATTCTTTTTTGCTGGAGAGTGTTATGAATCTGTTTTTGACCGTCGCCCGCTGGGCGACCCTGATTGCCGTCAGTCTGGCCTGCGTGGCCTGCAACACCACCCGTGGTGCCGGTAAGGACCTCGAGGATGCCGGCAGCGGCATCAAGCACTCGGCCGAGCGCCACGGTGCCGACTGAGTGCTCGCTCTGCCGTCGGGACGGGCTGATGGAACGCGCGTCCCACTGGCTTTTGCTTGAGGCAAAACAGAAAGGCCGCCGCTCCCAAAAGGAAGCGGCGGCCTTCTGATTTACAACCAGGCAG
The DNA here is from genome assembly GCA_038226785.1 of Tepidisphaerales bacterium. Classification (GTDB taxonomy): domain Bacteria; phylum Planctomycetota; class Phycisphaerae; order Tepidisphaerales; family Tepidisphaeraceae; genus JBBRQG01. The sequence continues at coordinate 25,337 of JBBRQG010000007.1, forward strand.
GCACTAACAAATCAGACTCAGATCCGACGACGACGGGCTACGAGCCCGATGACTGCCATACCGACGGCCGACAGCGAAGCTGGTTCCGGAACCAAGACCGACGTCGTTCCAGAGATGTTGGTCTGGGCACCAGCCGACAGAGTGACTGTGGTCACATTCGCCAACGAGTAAGACGCACCACCGCGGAAAAACGGAGAGATGACCGTGTCTTCATAGCTTTGCAGAACATTTGAGTCGGAGGCATACACCTGCGGGCCAGCAGTCGATGCAATGGCCAGCGGGGCGTTGCCCGAATCGGCCCATGACTGGAACACAACCGTATCGCCCGGCCGGCTCTCGGCGATCGTGCCACCAATGCTCGATTGGAGGGTCAACAGGTCGCCAGTCTTGCCGGGGGCGGTGTAATCGGTGTCCTGAAGCGTGATACGCAGCGTGGCAATGCCGGAGCTGGTATTACGCACGTTGATCGACGAGACCTGCAGCAGGCCGCGGGTCGCAGTGCCCGGGCTGTTGCTGGTGGCAAACGTGTAGGTACCGATGAAACTGCCGATGGTGCCGGAGTAGGTGGCGAAGCCACCCGCGCCGGGGATTACCACGGTGGTAGCGCCGCTCTCAAGTGTCAGAAACATGGCCGCCTGAGTGGCCAAAGCGCCCGTGAACATCGCCGCAACTGCCGAAATTAAAATAACCTTACGCATGAGTCTCCCTAAAACTGAGGTCAAGAACGTTGCCGGAGGGATCGCGGGTTGTGGCTGACACCCGAGGGCGACAGCGATCCGGCCGACACATACATCATATGCCCATGCCCCCATATGGCATTGATGATTGCTGCCTATAAATGCCCGACATACTGGGCAGCTAAACGCGACGCGGGACGATTTCATCGCCTCTGGCGGGGTTATAAAGCGCGAAGTCAGCGGATTTAATAAAGCCGGAAACCCGCCACAATTGCTGTTCCGCGACCCCCCCTCTCCCCCATCTCCCCCACACACCCCCCGCGCCGTTCACTGCCTTGGCTGTATTCAGACTCAGGATACCCAACCGGCCTATCTGCCAGAAAGTAACCCTTTGTTGCCGCACCGAACCGGGCCTCCAACCTCCCCCAACCTCCCCCAACGGGCATGGGGTTTGTGCCTGAAAACTTACTACGATTCCAACGAAACAGGGAAAGCCCCGATAAATGGTGGAAGTGGCTCTCTCTATCGTGGTTGGCACCGGTTAATAAAGCGTCAACCCATCAAACGCCCGTCGACTTCACATACCCACCATGGGTATCGCATTGCCCGGGAATACTGCTCGTATCTTCCGGTCCGAAAGAGGGAGTTCTGACGCCAAACGTAACGACCCGCAGAATCAAGATCAGCAGGACGACTAGCGAAGCGTGAGTGGACAGCGCCAAGTCCATTCTGGCCAGTGTCAAAGGTGTCTCTGCTCGCGCCGTTTGGGTCGGCAGTGCCTTTCGTCGCCGCGGTTCACCAGACCGGGCCGATGCGGCCTGTGCCGTACTGGCCGTGGCCGGCTATCCGACAGATGAGGAGCAAAGCCACCCGGTGGAATCACAGTCCATGTCGCTCATGCAGAGTTTAAACGAATCCATGCACACCCGCGTCGGACTGTCCTCCAAAGATTCGATGAACACGAAGTTTCAAAATTCAATCGAAACAAACCTGGTGCCCTGCCTATTGGATTGCCCGGCCCGGGGTTCCGTCCCGCGCTCAACCAAAAGATTCACCCTGAAAAACGCCACATTCCAGCCGCTCGACGAAATTTACATGCTATATCGGCAGCCTCAATATTCTGCTTTTGACGCGTATGCCCCGGCCTTCGCGCCAGCAACGCCACGTGTCCGGAGTCCGGGGGTACGCGAAATGGTGCCCCGCAGCCGGTAGGACCAGCCATGCCCGATTCCGCATCGGAGGCGGTGGCACCGTCGGCCCAGCCAACCTGCGCAACCGGCGCCTGAACGCGGTGCGTTGAAAATCCGCCTCCGCTTACCCCCCAAGTTAAGAGGAACCAAAGGCTGCTTAAACATCCAAGTCCGCCTCAAAAGCACGAGGTAAAACCTTGCAGGCGGTTCGCGTCGGGCTGTCCCAGACCCAGTGACGGACGGCCCGAGTCAATCCCGCGATCAAGCGGGCCGCACTGGAATTCATTGGCCGTGCCAGCCTGCAAGCCGTTGGCGTGGAGACCATGAGCAAGGCCGACAGTTATTGCGCGAGGGTCATCGTCATCGTGCTGCTCGTCATGGGCGCAGTCCCGCGCGGCTTTTAGGGTCGCTGCAGGTTAGTTGCCAGAGCCGAACAGGCCGTTCTTCCCCGCCAGCGGACGCTCGTCCGCTGGCGAAAGTGGAGGGTAACGTCCGATAAACGCCAGCCTCCCAGAACTGGGCACAATCCGCCGAAGTGGAGTGGCACATATTGCGCTCAAATTGCACCCTTTGCCGATAAGCATTGTTAGGCCTCTGCATCAGGCAGTTGAAGCCCGCTCTGTTCTGCAATCTTTCACTGTCCAGCAGGCCGTATGACGTTTATCAACCCCCTCGCCTTCGCCAATGCGGCGGCCCAACAGGTCGCCTCCGCCAGCAACAAAGACCGAACTCTCGGCCGCACGGATCGCCGCCGCAACACTGCCCAACTTTCCGAACAACGCGAAAGCATCAGCGAATCTGCCGACGCCATTGTCGACGTCTCGGCCGACCCCGACGCCAAGGACTCCAACCGGCAGGCCCCCACTAACGGCGAACACCGCAAAAAAAAGCGCGAACCGCCCAAGCCACCGCGGCCGGAAGTCGATTTCACCGCCTAGTCCGGATCGTGCCGCTCGCGGCCGATCACCGCCCACCCTAAGATTCCCGCCGTGAGCAAGCCCCGCGTCCTCGTCCTGCAAGCCGCAGGCACCAACTGCGATACCGAAACCGCCCATGCCTTCGCTCTGGCTGGCGGTGACCCACAGTTCGTCCACATTCACGCCCTGCTGGCCGACGCAAAACTCTTGGACGGCTTCAAAATCCTCGCCATCCCCGGCGGCTTCAGCTACGGCGACGATATCTCCGCCGGCCGCATTCTTGGCCTGAAACTCTCGCAAACCCTTGCTGAACCCCTCAAACGTTTCGTCGAATCCGGCCGACTGGTCGCTGGCATCTGCAACGGGTTTCAGGTCCTCGTCAAGACCGACCTTCTTCCCGGCCCGGTGGCCGCTCATGCGGGCTTGCCTACCACCCTGGCCCACAACAATTGCGGTCACTTCGTCGACCGCTGGATCACCCTCACCGAAAACGCGGCGAGCAAGTGCATCTGGACCAAAAACCTTGGCACGCTCGAACTCCCCATCGCCCACGGCGAAGGTCAGTTCGTCACCGCCTCCCCCGCCATCCTTTCTGCACTCGAATCGAACGGCCAAGTGGCCCTCCGGTACGCAAGACCCGCCCTCGAATCCCTCGATGGCCCTTACAACCCGAACGGCAGTCAAAACGACATCGCCGGAATCTGCGACAGCACCGGCCGCGTCTTCGGCCTCATGCCCCACCCCGAACGCTACGTCCGCCACACCCAGCACTATGCTTGGACCCGCAGCCCTGAACAGGCTGACGCCCCCGGCCCGGGGCTACGCGTTTTCCAAAATGCCATCAGCCACGCCGCCGGGCTTTGAAGAGTTTTCACTTCCAAGATCACAGGGTGAGCTAAAAAGACGCTCCTTTTCCGGCAATCTGTGCGGCTGAGCAGTGACTGTCTGGTAGACAACATTCACGCGCCCGAATGATTACAATCCCCAGCATGTCCATCGAATCCAAACTCACTGAACTAGGCCTCACCCTCCCGACACCCCCAGCCCCAGTCGCCGCGTACATCCCGGCCGTCCGCTCTGGAAACCTTCTCTACATCTCCGGCCAGCTCCCCAGCGTTGATGGCAAACTTCTCGCCACCGGCCCCGTCCCGACCACGGTCTCGCTGGAACAAGCCCAGGCCGCCGCCCGCCAGTGTGTTCTCAATGCCCTTGCCATCGCCAAGGCCACTCTTGGCTCACTCGATTCCATCAAGCGTGTCGTTCGCATAGGTGTGTTCGTTCAGTGCATTGATGGCTACGCCGATCAGCCCAAAGTGGCCAACGGCGCTTCGGAGCTGCTCCAGCAAATCTTCGGCGATGCCGGCCGCCACGCCCGCGCTGCCGTCGGAACCAACGCCTTGCCTCTGAATGCCGCCGTGGAGATCGAATTTTTGCTGGAAGTCGCCTGATTCACATCCGATTTAGCGACTCACTTAACCCCAGCCGTTGACACGACGGAAAGTGAAGTCAGATTGCTGTGCCCGGGCCACTTCCGCCTTACCGATGTCCACCCCACCCAACATCCTTCCCGCAGAAGCCCTCGACGCCGCTGGCGAGCCGCGCGACACGCATCACGCGGGCACGCCCGTCAGTATGCCTGTCCGCCCTGTCAAGTCGTCCACCCGCCACAAGGCCCCGGAAGGCGGCCTCTTCCAGCGGCTGTTCGACAAGGCCGAAGCCTTTCTGTCCGCCCTTTCTGTTCGCGATAACTTCTGGCACTCCATCTGCTCGTTCATCTGGCTTCCGCTCGCCTTCTTCAGCGGCATCCGCATGAAGAAGCTGGATGCCGAAACCTTTACGGCCGTCCTGCCGTTCCGAAAGTTCAACCGCAACTGGTACAACGCCATGGCTGGCGGCGCACTCTTGGCCAACTCTGAAATCGCCGGCGGCATGTACGTCTTCGGCGTCTGCGGTGCCGATTACACCGTCGTCTGCCGCCAACTGGAATATAAGTTCCTGCGCCCCTGCGTCGGCCCGGCAGTCTACCGCATCGTCCCGCGCGAGGACGTCAACGCCCTCAAAGCGGCCGGCAAGGAGTTTAACATCACGGTTGAAATGGAAATCAGCCAGCAATCCTTCCGCAAGGAAGACCGCGACAAACGGGTCGGCCGCGCAACCGCGACATTCCACGTCACCCCCAAAGCCCAGTTCAAAGCCCGCGTCGCCCGCACCAAGTAAATGGACCGGGCTGGTGGCACAGGTTCGCGTACCCGCTAACCTGTGAAGCACATTTCCCCAGCCATGTCCGATACCACCCTCTCCTACGCCCCCGCCACCACCGAAGACGACTACCCCCTCGCCGGCCCTAAATCTCCCGTCCTCGGCGGCCTCCTCTGGGGCATCTACCTTGCCGTCAGTTGGACCTGGTGCATCGGCATGTTCCTGCCCGTGCTCCTCATCCGCGATTTCGGCTACCGCGCCTGGATCATCTTTGCCGTTCCCAACATCATCGGCGCGGCCTTGGTGGGTCGCTGGCTCAATACACGTAAAAAAGCACAGTTATTTTCAGAAGATCACAGAACCGCCATACGCTGGTTCAGCTTTGTGACAATCGCATTCCAAGGATATTTCCTGGACTGGAAAGTGTTTTGTCCTCCCGGCGATTATCGCGACTTTTTCGGCCAATGGGTACTCATTGCCATGGTCATCGGGGTCATCACCGTCTTTTACGCTACACGGCGGTATTGGTACGCCCGGCTATGGCTGACCGTCCCGGTACTAATCATCTCGCTCATCGCCGGTTCACTCATCTATGGGGATTGGTATCGCTACTCCTTCGCCGAGATGGCATCAATAATGATGCAGATGGCAAAATCTCCAGCCGTCTTGATGTGGGACCCGCCGTATCCCGAGGCGGGTCTCTTCTTCAAGATCCCGCTGGCGGTCGTCTGCTCTCTCGGCTTCCTCACTTGCCCCATCCTTGATACTTCATTCCACGATGTCGCCGAGCGATCTTCCCCGCCGGCGCGACGTTACGCTTTTTTTATCGTGTTTCCCGTCGTTTTCGGCTGCAGCATTTGGCTGAGCGCTGCTTACGCCGGCACGGCATTGCCGGATATTCGCTTTACAAGCCAAAACTTTCTGATGTTGGTCCACTGGACACTTCAAATCGCCGCAACGGTTGCCTTCCATCTGCGTTCCGGAAACACGCTAAGGAAAAACCTCCTCGGCTTTGTCATCGCCATGGGCGTCGGCAGCATCGCTTCCACGCATGAAGACTGGCGGCGCCTTTATTCTTCCTTCGGCTCTTATTACTCCCCCGGCGAACTCGGCTACCGCGCCTTCCTCGGCTTCTACGGCCTGATCTTCCCTGCCTACATCCTCCTGCGCATCCTCCCTAGGCGCCCTGCTCCCATGTCCGCCGTCTGGCTCACCATCGCCCTCGCCCTCCCCTTCTTCGCCTACGGCTTCCTCACCCCCCACATCACCTGGACCCTTCCCGGCGTAGCCATCGTCCTGATCGCGACCGCATGGCAGTACTTCACGTCTCGGGCTTCAGTCTTGATCGAACCCCCCCCCGCACCCGCCCCCGTCCCCATCACCCGGTGAGCGGCATTTCGCCCGTCATCCAACCCCACGATACAGCCTGATGTCACGCCGCTGTTGATTGAAGTCCCCGGCGCGTAATCCTGCCGCCATTCCCGAACTCTGCCCTGCCGAGCCCCCTTTTCCGGGGGTTTTTGGTGCATGTTGCGCAACGCGCAGGAGTTGTTGATTGCCAGACACTTGCGCGCCCAAAACCCACAAAATGTGACCACTGGCGCAACACCTCGTGTTTATACGGAGGGCCTTGTATCGCCCTCTGCCCAACACGGAGAACGCCATGCCACTCGCCGCACTTTCCATCGATGACCAACTCCGCCGCTTCGCTCCTTATCTCGCGGCCGAACTCTTGCTCTGGCCCGGACGCCGCGAACGCTTTCACCTCTACCGCGATTACTACGCCAACCCGATGTCCGCCGTCCCGGCCGACAATACCGAACTCTCCGACCGCTTCTACCGCCAGGCCCAGGAGCGCGGCCTGCCCATCCGGATCACCGGTCAACGTTCGAGTAACCCTCATTGCGTGGATTCTCAACGCAAAGAAGTCGTCATCGAAAACGACATCGCGTGGCGCATCGACACCATGGTCGATCTCCTTCTGGGCCATTCCCCGCTGATCGAATCCGTTGCCACTGACGCCGGCACACGCCGTGACCTCACTGCCACCTTCCGCGCGGTTCTCGATTCTGCCGGTGGCACCAGCCTGCTACAGGAAATCGCCACCCTCGCCGCGATTTACGGGTTCGCCGACATCGTCATCAAACCCGATGACACTGCCGCCACCGGCGTGCGGCTGGAAGTGGTCGACCCGTTGACCGCCGTCCCCATTGTCGATCCCCTGTCTGCCGCAGATCTTCTAGCGTACGCCCGCGTTATCGACCTGACCCCACCGGCCGCAGCCCGCCTCTTGCTGCAGCCCGGCGTCCACGCGCCGCGCACCATCGCCGGCCTCGACCCTGCCACCTTCAGCAACACCGCCAACCACCAGCGCCTCATCGAACTCTACTTCCCCAGCGGCTGGGCCCGGTTGTTGCAAGGCCGCCTTATCGCCAGCGGCGAAAGCGGTGGTGTCGGCACCGCCGCACCCGGCCTGCCGGTGGTGCGTTTCGCCAACGTCCCCTCCCGGCGGCCGTGGCAGGCTGTGGGACAAACAGGAGGGCGCGGCGAAATAGAACCCCTCATCCCCATGCAGGATGAACTCAACGTCCGCCTCTCTGATCGGGCCTACCGCATGGCCCTCACCAGCGCCCCGATGTTCCTGGCTGCGGGCATCGGCGACATGCCCCGCGTCCCGCTCGGGCCCGGCCGCGTCTGGAGCACCGATAATGCGGCCGCAAAGATCATGACCTTCGGCGGCGACCCCGGCGTCCCCAGCGAAGACATGCACATCGGCGATGTCCGGGAGGCCCTCGACAAAATCAGCGGCGTGTCGCCCATCGCGGCCGGGGCCATCAAACAAAAACTCGGCAACCTGAGCAGCGCGGCCGCCCTGCGTGTCACGCTGCAAAGCCTGACCACCAAAACCATCCGCAAACGCGCGGCGTATTCACAGGGCCTCGGTGCCGTGGCCCGCCAGATTTTTGAGCTCCTGGCCCGTACGGGTCGGATTGCGCACCGTCCCGAGGACTGGGGCATCGAAGTGCTCTGGGGCCCGATCCTGCCCGAAGACGCCTCCGAACAACTCGCACAGGCACAGGCCAAGATCAACCTCGGCATCCCCGCCCGCATCGTCCTGAAAGAACTGGGCTACGACCTTCCCGAAGCCGCCCGCCAGCCCAACTAACGCAATGAGTCCCCCCCGGGATCAGCCCGCGCCACCGGTATGTGCCGGCGGCATCGGCGTCCTCATTTTATAGAAGGAGATCGTCATGCCCGATTCCGTCACCCCCGTTCCACCCCCCGCTTCCCCAACGGAGTCTGATGCGCCCGCCGCACCGACGCCGGTTGTCATGCCGCCGATTACGCCGGTGGCCGCGACCGCATCCCCCACGCCCCAGCCGGCCGCCCCGCAGCTGCCGCATCTGGAGCGGTGGGAAACCCTCACCGCCGAGTTGCTCGGTCTCATCAGTCGTCTACGCAATGACTGGGATCAATCGCTGCTCCGAGAGTACCTCGACAAACGCGCGCAGGCACCCGCCCACGTCCGTGAGCAGGTCCTGAATAAGCGTCAGCCGTAACCCGCTCCTCACCCCGTCCCAAAGTGTCTAAATCGGTCTCATTTTTAGAAAAGGAAAGCCATCATGTCATTCACTGGAAAAGCGACCTACACCGCTGGCAGCGCCCTACCCGAATCAGCTGAGGATGTCAGCGACCTCGTCTCCATCGCCTCGCCATTTGAAACCCCGTTGCTCGATGCCCTTGGCGATGCCCCGCGTCCCACCCGCAGCACCGTTCACGAGTGGATGGAGGATGCCCTACTTCCCAACACCGATACCGTGAACGACACGGTTTACGGCAACGCCACCACCGACACCGCCTTCACCGTCGCCCACGGCAGCCGTTTCCGAGCGGGCGATTCCATCCGCATCAGTACCGGGGAAGTGATGCTGGTCACCGGCGTGGCCACCAACGATCTGACGGTGGTCCGCGGTTACGGCGGCAGCACGGCCGCCGCCCTTTCCAACGGTCTGGTCATCACCATCCTCGGCAACGCGGCCCTGGAAGGCGATGACGCCGCGGCCGCTCGTTTCACCAGCCGTAATCGCGTGGCTAACTACACGCAGATCTTTTCGGCCACGGCCGAAGTGTCAGGCAGCGAAGAGGCCGTCAGCCAGATCGGTATCGGCAGCGAACTCACGTTTCAGGCCAACAACCGCCTGCGCGAGTTGCTTCGCGATCTTGAAAGTACGGTCATCGGCGGCCGGGCGGCTGCCAGCTCACCTGAAGGCAACGCCAGTACCCGCCGCACCATGAAGGGGCTGCTTCAGTTCATCACCACCAACCGCCTTTCGCCCGGCGTCGGTGGATTCCCAAGCGACAGTGCCCTGAGCGAAGAGCAACTCAACCTGGCACTGCGTCAGCTCTGGACAGGCAGCAATGCCCGTGTCGATCTGATCGTCGTCGGCGGTCAGGAAAAGCGGTCGATGAACAACTTCATCTCCGCGAGCCGTCGTTTCGATCAGATGGCCACCGGTTTCCGGCAACTGATCAGCAGTTACGAGAGCGATTTCGGCATCTGCCGGGTGATCCTGAGCCGGGCTGTGCCCGCCGGCACGGTGTTGCTGCTCGATTCCACGCGCATCGGCGTGTTGCCGCTGGCTGGCCGAAGCTTCCAGTTCAAACGGCTGGCCCAGGTGGGCGACCGTTCAACTGGTCAGGTGCTGGGTGAATACACGCTGGAACTGCGGAATGAATCCGCGCACGGCGTGATCAGCGGCTTCACTCACTGATTCCTTTCTGTCCGTTCCATTGTCCATCGGAGGTGCCCCATGTTGTTCTGCTCGGAAACCGATCTGCTGCTGTGTGAAACCGCACTACTGACCGCCGCACTGGCGCTGGTGGATACCAACGCCCAGCCGCACGTCGTGGCCTTCAGCGGAAGCGGAACCCTGACCGGTGATCAGCTCACGTGCGATACCGGCACATTCACCCAGCGGCAGATCGGCCCGGGCAGCCTGCTGCTCGTGCAGGCCGATGGAACGACGTACACGCTGGGGGTGGCGAACGGCCCGGCGGCCGGCGCTGACACGGTCACCGTGTCCCGTCTGCTGCCGGGCCTTTGGGGGGGCACGCAACCCGCCAACCCCGTGCTGACCGGCCCTGCCGCCGCCAGCTGGCAACAGATCGCGTTCCCTCAACTCGGCATTGTGAGTGCCTCGCTGGAAGAGGCTTACGGCGTCAGCCCTGTCGATGTCATTCTCAACCCCCGCGCCTTGCGTCGGGCCTGTGCTGTCGGTGCGGTCGCCCACATCTTCCGCAGCATGGCCAACTTCGAACGCAACGTCTACGGCGCTGGCGGCAGCGCACCCGGCACGGCCGTCGGCTCTGATTACCGCAAACTGTCGGATGCTTACTTCGCCACTTTCAAGCTGGCTCTGCGCAACGTGCGGCTTGAACTCGACACCAACGGCGACGGCCGCACGGACGAAGTGCGCCGTCTGGATGCGCCGTCCATCGAGCGACTGTCCTGACCTTTAGCAACGGAGAATCCGTCATGGAAATGCTCACCGAACTAACGCAACTCGGCTCTGCCGGCATCATGGGCGCCATGTGGCTGTGGGAACGCCGCGCCAGCACCACACGCGAGCGCCAACTGGATGAAGCCCACCAGCGCATCGTCAGCGATACGCAGGTCGTGCAGCAACTCGTGGAGCTGGTCCGGCAAAACACCCAGGCCCTGACGCGACTGAGCGAGAAACTCGAGACGGCCGAACGGCCGCTGTTAGCTCCGGCCCGGTCGGCCTGAACTACAGACCCGCCACAGTCACCAGACAAATCCCCTGTGTCGTCGGGTCCAATGCCATGCGCAAAATATTCATCGTCTTTGCAAACGCATACCGGGCCGGTGACGTGCTGCCGTCTCCGCGGTAGGGGGAAAGGCCGCTCACACTGCGCATCTTGAACACCTTTAAACCGGCCGCGGCCAGGGCCAGCCGCATCGACTTGGGTGTGAAAAAGTTTACGTGCACCGGCGGAATCAGGTAAGGATCTTTTGCCCCCAGCAGCCGGTAGATTCCGCCAAAGTTCGGCAGCGCAACCAACAGACGCCCATTGGGTCTTAGTAGCGTGGCCGACTTCTTTAACCACGCCATTGGGTCCAGGGCGTGTTCCAGCACCTGACTCATGATGATCGCATCAAAGCCGGCGGCATCTGTAAGGTCTTCAAACGTGATCCGCGCGAAGGTGGCCCCGGTCATGACCCCTGTCGCCCCTGCCGCCCGGCTGTCCAGGTCGGTCAGCAGCGGCACGTACCCCATCTTCCAGAACGGATACGAAAATGCCCCGTTGCCACACCCGACATCCAGCACCCGCGCCGAGCTCGGCGTGGCGGTCAAAGATGCCCGGACGAATCCGGCAAAAAGTTGTGCATCTTTGTGTGCGGCGTAGTCCGGATGGTTCATGCCGCTTAGTGCGTGGTTCGTACTTTCCGATTCATTGGCCACGGTCAGGTCTGCCAGCGTTGGCCGGTTGACGACAAAGCCGTGGCCGCAGTTGCGACACTTGGCGATGTGCCAGTCTTTACCTGCCGCATGTTTGGTGCAGAAAGGCTTGGAGTCGGCAGCGCAGATGGGGCAGGGGCAGGTGGGGGCGGGCACGGGAGGGGCAATCTACTCGGAATAGATGTCGTGCGAGCGCCAGAGGTACCAACTGGCGATGGTGCGGTAAGGCCGCCAGATTTCGCCGCGGGCCAGCACCTGTTTGGCGGTGGGTCGGGCTTTCAGGCCGTCGATCCGGGTGACGGCGTTCTGAATGCCCAGATCATCTGCCGGAAGGATGTCCGGCCGGGCGAGAACGAACATGAGGAGCATTTCGGCCGTCCAGCGGCCGATGCCGTGAATGGCGGTGAGTTTTTCGTAGACCTGATCGTCCGAAAGTTTGTGCAGTGCCTTGAGGTTCAACTCGCCGCTGTGCACTTGGCGGGCCATTCCCAGCATGTACCCGGCTTTTTGTGGGCCGAAGCCGATGGGCCGGAGCAGTTCCGGCGTCATGGCCGCGAGAAGTTCGGCCGTTGGCTTTTTGCGTGGGAACAGGGTGACGAACCGTGCGGTGACGGTGGTTGCGGCCTTGGTAGAGATTTGCTGGCTGATGATGGATTGGCACAGGGCGAAAAAGACATCCTTCCGCGGGGCCAGGTTGCACGGCCCGTGCTTTTTGATCACCCGTCCAAGCGCGGGGTCAGCCTTGCTAAGGTGATTGAGGGCGGCCGACCAATCAGGCAGGCCGGGGGGTGGGGTGAGGGCGATCACGGTGAAAGACTAACTGTTTGTGATCTTCGGCCGCGACTTGGCCGCTCGCACCTGCGCGAACGTGCAGGGTTCTTGTCGATATTTGTGGCGTATTACCGTAAGCACGGATCAGGCCGTAAGATGCGGGGCTGGAGTTTTAGAGACTGATTATGACCGTCGCCCCCCCATCCACTGCTTTACCTCTTCTTCGCAAGCTCCAGTCCATGCAGGATCGCATGGCGGAGATACAGGGGTTGCTTGGGCAGCCGGAGGTGATGTCGAACCCGGCGCGGCTGGTGCCGTTGAGTAAGGAGGCTGGGGGGCTTGAGCAGGTGGTGGGGCTTTATGCGCAGTATCAGGGTGCGATGAAGCAGGTGGAGGAGTTGACGGGGTTGAGTGGCGGTGGGGACGCGGAGATGGCTGAGATGGCGGCCAGCGAGTTGCCGGGGGCGAGGAAACTGGCGGACGGGTTGCTCGAGCAGTTGAAGGAGCAGTTTGTCGCGGCGGAAGACAATGCGGTGGAGTCGTTCTTCCTGGAGATCCGGGCGGGCACGGGCGGGGAGGAGGCGGCGCTGTTCTGCCGGGATCTGTTTGAGATGTATCAGAAGTATTGCGAGATGAAGGGCTGGAAGTGGGATGTCAGCGACTTTTCAGATGCGGAACGCGGGGGGTTGAAGGAAGTCATTATCAACGTCAAGGGGTCGGGGGCGTTTCGGCATTTGCAGTTTGAGGGGGGCGGGCACCGGGTGCAGCGGGTGCCGGAGACGGAGGGGGCGGGTCGGATTCATACGAGTGCGGCGACGGTGGCTGTGCTGCCGGAAATGCCGGATGTGAAGATCGAGATCGCCCCGAAGGATGTGGAGCAGTCGGGGTGCCGGGGCGGCGGGCCGGGCGGCCAGAACGTGAACAAGGTGGAAACCGGCTGGCAGTTGCACCACAAGCCGAGCGGACTGCAGTTCAAGATGACCGAGCACAAGAGCCAGAGCCAGAACAAAGAGCGGGCCTGGGCCTTGCTTCGGGCGACGCTGTATGAGCGCGAGCGGGCCAAGGCGCATGCGCAGCAGACCAGCGCTCGGAAACTGATGATGGGCAGCGGCGACCGGAGCCAGCGAATTCGTACCTACAACTTTCCGCAGAACCGTTGTACGGACCACCGGCTGGGCGGCGGCGATGGGGACGGGCCCTCGGAGAAGAACTTCAATCTGGATCAGATCATGCTGGGAAGGCTGGATGGTCTGGTGGCGGCGTTGTTGGAACTGGACAAGAACGAACGCCTGAATTCACTGTAAAATCTTTCTTTCGGGGAAAAGTGAGAGCTGGATGGCAAAGAAGAGCGGCACAAAATCGTCCAAGGGTACCGGGCAGGGCCGACAGGCCATCGTGCAGCCGTGGGAGAATGATGAAGAGCCATTGGTCGGCGTCATCATGGGAAGCAGTAGCGACTGGGAATACATGCAGCACACGCACATGACGCTGCGGGATTTTGGCATCAAGCATGAGTGCCGGGTGGTGTCGGCGCATCGCACGCCGACATGGATGGCGGATTACGCGATCGATGCCAAGCGGCGGGGAATCAAGGTGCTGATCGCCGGGGCGGGTGGTGCGGCCCATCTGCCGGGAATGACGGCGGCGCACACGATATTGCCAGTGCTGGGCGTGCCGGTACCCTCGACGGCGCTGAGCGGGATGGATTCCCTGTTGTCGATCGTGCAGATGCCGGGGGGTGTGCCGGTGGGGACGCTGGCGATTGGCAAGCCGGGGGCGATTAATGCGGCGTTGCTGGCCGGGGCGATTTTGGCGCTGAATGATGAAGTGCTCGCAGGCAAGTTGGATGAGTTCCGACAGGAGCAGCAGAACAAGGTGCTGGGGCAGATTCTGCCGCCGCAGTGAAAATGAGTTCAGTCGATCACAACATTATCCGGCCGGGTGCGGCTGTGGGGGTATTGGGGTCGGGGCAGCTTGGCCGCATGTTTGCGATTGCGGCCCGGCAGATGGGGTATCGAGTTCATACATTCAGCCCGGACAGCGATACGCCGACGGGGCAGGTGGCTGATGTCGAGGTGACGGCGGCGTATGAGGATCTGGCTGCGGTCGAGAAGTTTGCTGCCGGGGTGTCGGTGGTGACGTTTGAGTTTGAGAACGTGCCGTTTGCGACGACGGTGGCTGCGGCCAAGGCCGCGCCAGTTCGACCGGGGGGGCAGGTCTTGCACACGACACAGCACCGGCTGCGGGAGAAGCGGTTTTTGCTGGCATCGGGCATTCCGGTCGCGCCGTTCGGGGAGATTGCGGCGGAGGGGGATGTCGCTGCAGCGGTGAAGGCGGCGGGGTTACCGGGAATATTGAAGACGGCCGGATGGGGCTATGACGGCAAGGGCCAGCGAAAGGTGGCGACCGCGGCGGAGGTTCTGGCGGCGTGGGAGTCGCTGGGAAAGCAGCCGTGTGTTCTGGAGGGGCTGATTGATTTTGAAATGGAGATCAGCGTGGTCGGCGCGCGCGGGTTGGATGGGGAGATTGCGACGTGGGATGCTTCGGAAAATCGGCATGTGAATGGGATCTTGGATCTGTCGATCGTGCCAGCGGGGATTTCGGCGGTGCTGGCGAAAGAGGCGGATGAACTGGCCCGGGCGATATTGAAAAAGCTGGAAGTGGAGGGGGTGTTGTGCGTGGAAATGTTTGTGACCAAACAAGGCAGGATTGTGGTCAATGAGCTCGCGCCAAGGCCGCATAACAGTGGGCACTGGACGATTGATGCGTCGGTGACCAGTCAGTTTGAGCAGCAGTTGCGGGCGGTGTGCGGATTGCCCCTGGGAAGCACGCGGCGGACGGTACCGGCGGTGGCGATGGCAAACTTACTGGGGGATGTGTGGGAAAATGGCACGCCGGGATGGGAAGCCGCACTGGCCGATGGGAATGTGAAGCTGCACCTGTACGGCAAGATGGATGCACGGGCGGGGCGGAAGATGGGGCATCTGACGGCGGTGGGGGACGGCCGTTCATCCGCTGTGGAGGCCGTGATGGCGGCACGAGGGCGGCTGTAGGGCGCACGGGATTCGGATTACCCCTGAGCACACTCTATCCATAGAGCGAGCCGTGTCGGCGAACATGTTCCGCCACCTGTGAGTTACTGGCCCGGCGGCGTCGTGCGCTCGGGGTCGGCCGGACGCGTGGCGCGTTGGGGTGGATTCTTGGCCAGTTCGGCCAGGAGTTCTTCCACGCCTTTGGCGAGTTGGCTGTCGGTGCCGTTGAGGTAGTCCTCGGGGCTGTAGTTTACCTCAATGTCGGGGTCGACGCCGTGGTTCTCGATGGCCCAAGCGTTGTCGGGGCTCCACCAGGCGAACTCGGGTTGGGTGGACATGCCGCCGTCGACAAAGGGTTTGTCGGAGCGGATGCCGATGACGCCGCCCCAGGTGCGTTCGCCAATGAGCGGACCCAGGCCCATGGCCCTGAAGGTGCTGGGGAAGATGTCGCCGTCGCTGCCGGCATGCTGGTTGATGAGGACGGCCTTGGGGCCGATGTGTGTGGCGCTGGGGTAGCCACTCATGGCGCCGCGGCGGGGGCGGTCGTAGCTGATGTTCTTCCTGCCAAGGCGGGCCAGCAGCAACTGTGAGGCGTAGCCGCCGTGGTTGTCGCGGGCATCGATCAGCAGTGCAGGCTTGTTGAACTGGGCGAAGAAGCCTTCGACGAAGCGGGTGATGCCGTCGTTCATCATGTCGGGCAGATGGAAGTAGCCGATTTTTCCGCCGGACTTTTCAGCGACCCACTGGCGGTTGCGACGGACGAGGTCGTGGTACTTGAGCTGGAACTCGTCGCGGAGCGTGGCGATCTGGACGTCATGGGCGTCGGATTTATCGGCCTTGGTGGCAACGGTGAGAACGACCTGCGTGCCGGCCTGATTTTGCAGGTACTGATAGATCGATTCGTTGGCGGCGACGGGCTTGCCGTTGATGGCCAGCAGGAAATCGCCCTCGGCGACTTTGACGTGCGGTGCGGCGAGGGGTGCTGCGACTTCGGTCTCCCATGTTTCCGGGCGGTAGATGCGGGTGATTTTGTGCAGGCCGGTGGCTGAATCGGGTTCGACGTCCGCACCGAGATAGCCCACGACGATGGGGGAAGGCGGCTGGAAGTTGAGGTCGCCGCCTGAGATATATTCATGGCCGGTGCCGAGTTCGCCCTGCATCTGGTTGATGAGTTCGTTGAGCTCGTTGCGGTGGCCGACGCGGGGGAGGAGCTGCTCGTACTTATATTTGGCGGCTTTCCAGTCGACGCCGTTCATGTTGGCGGTCCAGAAGAAATCACGTTGGAGGCGCCATGCGTCGGCGAAGATCTGCTTCCATTCTTTGACGGTATCGACCACGAGGGGAAGTTCTTTGGATGTGACCTTTTCCTCGGTCTTTCCGCCGACAGCCGACGAGGCATCGGCCACGTAGATGGCGGAGTCTTTGTGCCAGGCGATTCGCTTGCCGTCGCCGCTGATGGTGAAGCCCTTGACGCCTTCGATCACGGACTCCGTCTTTTTGGACTTCAGGTCAAAGACTTTCAGCTCTCCGCCTGCCGAACCTTCGCCGCCGGGGCGGGGAAGGCCCTGCACGGTGAAGAACACTTTGCCGCCGGCAGCGACGCCGAGGCTGCTGAGAACATCGGCCGGAATGGGAAGTTCGACCTGACGGCGCTCGATGCCATCGAGGTCAACCTTGGTGGGCTTGGGCTTTTTGGGGGCAGCGGGTTTAGAGGTGGACGATGTGGTCGTTGCGGGCTTCGAGGCTGCGTCAACCTTGTCTTTTTTGTCGCCGTCCTTGGCGTCGTCTTTGTCGCCATCATCCTTGGCATCGGTCAGGTCTTCGGGCAGTAGCGGGCTTTTGGTGTCGGCCGCCAGCAGCACCATGCAGACGGTCGTGGTCTTGTTGACCGCGAAGTTGAAGTCCGTTTCATCCAGGGTCGGGGCGACGTGACGGCCGGAGAGGAAGTAGAGGTACTTGCCCTCTGGATCAAAGGCGGGTGCGAAATCGGCGGTGAATCCTTCGCCAAGGGGTTTGATGACGCTGCCGTCAATTTTGGCCAGGTAAATGGTCGACTTCTGGTTTTCCAGCTGCTCGGTGTAGGCGATCCACTGGCCGTCGGGGGAGAAGGCGTATTGGGTGATCTCACCGACTTCGGAGGTGCGGATGGTGGTCGACTTTCCCGTGTCGATATCGACGACGCGGAGGGCCATGGTCAGGTCGGCATAGACGACGTGCTTGCCATCCGGCGAGAACTGTGGTTGAAAGAGCCAGCCGAGGCCTTCGTGGGTGAGCGATTTGGGGGCAGCCTTGCCCGCGGCGTCGAAGAGGGCTAGTTCCTGCTCGCCGGTGGCATCGGTAATGGCGACGACCTGCGTGCCATCGGGCGAGAAGGCGGGGGCGCGTTCGCGGGTGGCGGAATCGCCGGCGACTTCGATGACGCGGTTGCCAGTCTTGAGCGGAGCGTTCCAGATGTTGCCGCGGCTGGAAATGACAAGCCGCTTGCCGTCGTGCGACAGGTCAAATCCATCGATGGTTTTGCCAGCGTCTTCGGCGCGGGCCTTGGAGCGGATGCGGTCGGTGACGAGCTGGATGTTGACCTTGCGCTCCTGGCCGCCGGCTGCGTCGAGGACGTAGAGGTCGGCACCGCAGCTATAGATGATGGACTTGCCGTCAGTCTGCGGGAGGCGGACATCGAAATCGAGGTGGTTGGTGACGGCTTTCAGATCGGATCCATCGGGCAGCATGGAGTAGATGTTCAGCGTGCCCTTGAGTGGGGCGGTGAAGAAGATGCGGCCGTTGACCCACATGGGCTGGCTGTTGACGCCTTTGACGGGGCTGAGGTGCTTGAAGGTTTTGGCTGCGATGTCTTCCACCCAAATTTGAGGCGCGGTGCCGCCGCCGTAGTTGCGCCAGTTGGACGGGAAGAGCCAGCGGTTGAAGGCGACCATCGTGCCGTCGGGGCTGTAACTGACGGCTGCGGCGGTTCCGAGGGGAAGTTTGGTCGGTTCGCCGCCGTCGAGGGGGACGCTGTAGGTGAACTCTTCGGAATCGCGGCCAGCGTTGCGGAGGCGGAAGTAGACGCTTTTGCCATCGTTGCTCCAGCCGGCGCAAAGGGCGCGGGGGATGTAGGTCAGTCGGCGTGGCTCGCCCCCTTCGGCGGGCATGATGTAGACGTTGGCCGAGCCTTCGTAATCAGCGGTGAAGGCGATGAGTTTGCCATCGGGCGACAGGAAGGGGAGGACTTCGTTGGCGGGGTGCGTGGTCAGGCGGATGGCCCGGCCCCCGTTGAGGCTGACGGACCACAGGTCACCTTCGCTGGCGAACACGACCTGTTCGCCGCGGATGGTGGGCATGCGGTAGAAGCCTTCCACCCCGGCGGCGCGGCTGAGGGCCGCTGCCGAGAGTGCAACTGCCGCGGTCAGAAACGCCAACGCTGATTTACGCACACGTGCCATGCGAGACTCCATGAATATTCGGACAGCCGGAATGGGTGTCCGCGGCCGGATGAGATCGGGCCGCCGGGTATGCTACTACTTGGGGCGGAATCTGACGCCCAAGGTCACCGCCACGGGTCGCCAGTTGCCTGTGACCACCTTCTGATCCACGACCATGGCACTGCTGTGTCCGCCGTCGACGCAGGCAACATCTGTGGCACCCTCGGACTTTAAGGTGTCGGCCACCTGCTTCAGGGTCGCGCTTTCAAAGACGGCCAGATAGAGGGTGCGCCCGCTGGAATCTGTTCCAACGGCCGTGCGACGACCTGCAATGTCATCGGGTGCCCAGTCGTACTGGCCACCTTGAAGTTGTGAATTCTGGAAGCCGACCACGTCAATGGCGGTGGAGAGGACGGCGGCGACTTCTTCGGGGGCTTTACCACGGACGTCGAGCCAGTGCCCTTGCAGACCGCGATTTATTTGCGCCGGCGACTGCCCGTTCGAAGTCGTGGCAACGGGCGGGAATACCAACGGTTGGTCGAACCAGACGAGGCGGACGTCTACGGGGAGGCGGCCTTTGGAGATGTGGCCTTGGGCGACGACGGTTTCTGTGCTGTAGGCGGGGTCGCCAGGCCGCTGGAGTTTGCTGTAGAGCTGTGAATCGCTGCCGAAGAGTGTGCCGTTGACGGCGACGATTAGGTCTTCCTCCGCGGCGATACGGTCTACGGCCTGAAGTTCGAGAGGAAAGGGCGAACGTTCGTGCAATTCCCGCGAGACGTAGAGATCGATGCGGGGATCGGTCAGATCGGTCTTGGTGATGTGTACCCAGCCGTGGCCGGGACCGGGGGTGACGTACCGACACTGATATCGCACGGCCGCGGCGACCGGGTATTCGGCGACGGCGTGCCGCTGGGTGAGGGCCGAATAGGCCGCCCATAGAGCGCCAGCCGTGGCGGGCGGCAGGATCAGTGCCAGTGCGAAAACGGCGAAGCGACTCACGCCAGCACCTTGCCGGGGTTCAGGACTCCGTCGGGGTCGAACACGGCCTTGATTTGGCGCATGAGGGCGATTTCGGCCGGGGTGCGGCTGAACTGCAGCGCGGCAGCTTTGGTCAGGCCGATGCCGTGTTCGGCGGAAATGCTGCCACCGCAGGCTGCGATGCGCTCGAAGAGATCGGCATCGAGGGCACGGCATTTGTCGGCGAAGGCGGCCGGGGTCATGGCATCGGGTTTAAGGAAGTTGATGTGCAGGTTGCCGTCGCCGAGGTGGCCCCAGACGACCAGTCGGCATTCGGCATGGGTCGCGGCCAGACGGGGAAGGCTGTCGGTGATGAACGCTTCCAACGCGGCGACGGGCACGGCGATGTCGTTTTTGTAGGGTGTGAATGGGGCGACCGCGCCGCCGATTCCCAGCCGCACGGCCCACCAGTTGGCGGCTTCTGTCGTCGAGAGTAGTCGCGGGCCTGAACCAAGGACCGCTGCAGCCTCGGCTGGGCCAAGTTCCAGCTCGATGAGCATTTGCCACGGACGGGCAGGATCGGGCCAGTGGGCGTTGATGTGGCGGAGGGAAACATCCTGCGCGGCGTGGTCCCAGACTTCGCAGGCCAGCACCGCGCCGCCAGCGATGGCTGCAGCGTGTTCGTAGATGCGGAGCATGTCGCCGATCGCGTTTCCGCTGGCGTAGGCCGTGGTCACGATGCGCGGCGGGGCGGTCAGGCGGAGCGTGGCTTCGGTGATGATTCCGAGCGTGCCTTCGCTGCCGATGAGCAGTTGCAGCAGCTCGTAGCCCGCGTTGTTTTTTACGGTCGGCCCGCCGAAGGTGACGACTTCGCCGGTGCCGAGCACGGCCGTTGCCCCGGCCACCCAGCGGCGGGTACTGCCGTATTTCACGACCCGCACGCCGCCGGCATTGGTGGCGATGTTGCCCCCGACCTGCATGGTATTCATGGGGGCGAACTCGACCGGATACATCAGGCCGGCGGCGATCGCAGCATCGCGCACCTTGGCGATGCTGACGCCGGACTGACAGTGAATCGTCTGGGAAAGGCGGTCGGCGGTGCCGCAGGCATTCAGGCGATCAAGCGAAACGACGACCTCGCCGTTGGCGGCCACCGCGCCACCGCTGAGACCGGTCCGGCCGCCGCTCGGGACGATGGCGAACTTTTCGGTTCGGGCCAGTTTCACAATTCGCTGGATTTGCGCGGCATCGGCCGGGAAGACGACGGCGGCGGGGTTGGGTGTGTACCAGCGTGTCCAGTCGCGGCCGTATTCGGTGCGCGTGACTTCATCCGTGCGGACGTGGTCGGATCCGACGATGGCGGACAACTTTGCGAGCAGGTGGGGGGCGGCGGTTGGGGGCATTCAGGAGTGTTTGCGGGCGTCGGTGGCGGCGATGATTTCGCTCACGCCTTTCTGGTTGAAGCCTTTGAAACCTTCATTGCGTTCCAGATTTTCAAGGTGGGAACCCAACGCGCCGTGCTCGGCAAACTGTTTGCGTTCCTCGGCCGAGATGAATCCAGCCGCTTCCAGCTTTGTCAGCCGTTTACCACTCACCGGCCAGCGTTCACCTTCGGTAAAGGCCTGACGGAGGTAGCTGAAATCAGTGAAGGGCTTCATGGTCTTAACGCCCGCGTCGGCTTCCAGCTGCGTACGGAGGGATTCGAAATCGAACTGGCACTCCAGATGATGCATGCCTGCCTGCAGGAAACTGTCGCCGTGCAAGCCACACCAGAGGCCGACGGTACCCAAACGACTCTGCGGCGGGATTTCTTCGTGGGCGAAGTCCTGAAAGAGCTCTTCGGGCGACAGGTCCACATCGTTAAAGGTGGTAATGCCGGTGACGGCGTGTTCCATCACCTGCGCCCCCCAGCCAGCCTGCGCCCCGGCGTGGTAACGCTCGCGACATTCAAAGCCGAGCAGTTCCCACACAGCGACGAGGCGCGTGAAGTTGGCCCGGCTGGCGCGGTAAGTGTGGTGGTCGTGGTTTGCCCAGCCCAAGCCCAGAGTCTGCTGTCGGGCATACTGCACCCGTGCGGCGTGATTGCGGCGGAGCCAGAAGTCGCGCTCGGCCGCGAAGAAGAGGTCGCAGGTCAGATCGCGGCCGATGTCGGTGATGGCGTGTTCGATCAAGACGGTGGCCAGATCGAAGCCTTCGCTGTCGGATTCAAAGTCGCGCCGGCGGAGGCGGAGGTGTTCGTAATGTTCGGCCGCAAGGCGGGCCACGGTATCGCTGATCTCGCCGGCGGCGGCGTCCCAGCCGCGTTTGCCGTGTCGCTCGATGACCCACAGGCGGCGGTCGCCTTCTCGGCCGACACAGGCCCGGCGAATTCGGGCGCCCGGCCGGCCTTCCACGGGAACAGACAGGCTGTGCGTGGCCAGATAGTCGCTCACACTGTCGATCTTGATCGCCACAGCCAGCCCTTCGGCATGGGTGGGCAACAGACGCGGGAAGATGCCGCCGGGATGCCAGAGGTGCTCGCGGCCGGAAAGCGGGTCGGCCACGAAGCCTGCGTCTGCGGCCTCCTGCAAGAGCGCCGTGGTCGGTTCGAAGGCGATGGTGTCGACCCAGTCGTAAAAGCGGGTGCCGCTTTGCTTCATCATGGCCTCGGCCACCCCGCGGGCAGTGGCACAGCCCGAGAGAAGTTGGGTGACCAGTTCTTTGACGAGGGCTTCGGCCTTGGGTTGCCGCTGCCACTGAAAGGCGTCGAGGGGGCTTATCTCGGGTGCTGCTGTGGGCATGGGTGCTCTCCTTCCCGGAGTCTACCAACCAATCGGCTGCGCCCTATCATGGGTTGATCGTGAATTGGACCGTTACCGACCTTGACCGAATGGCCTATCGACCTGCCTGGATGCTGCAGGAGGAGGTGCACGCCCGGGTTTCGAGCGGCGAAATCGGGCCGCAACTGCTACTGGTCGAGCACCCGCCGACGATCACGTTCGGTCGCCGCGACAGTACGCCGCAATTGTTGAAACGTCCGCCGGAGGAACTGGCGGCGATGGGGTTTGATCTCGTGCACTCCGATCGCGGCGGCCAGACGACGTATCACGGGCCCGGGCAGCTGGTGGCTTACCCGATTGTCCGGCTGGCGGACTTGGGTCTATCGGTGAGCGGGTACGTGCACGCGCTGGAACGGGCGATCATTGAGACGCTGGAGCATTATGGGATTGAGGGGCAGATGGACCCGAAGGCGATCGGGGTTTGGGTGGGCAGCCCGCAGGCCAAAATCGCGGCCGTCGGTGTGCGGATCAAACAGGGAACCAGCCTGCACGGACTGGCCTTGAACGTGAAACCAGACCTAAGGCACTTCGAGACGATCATCCCCTGCGGCATCGTTGATCGTTTGGTCACGAGCATGGGACAGATGTTGGGTGACGGCTGCCCGACACTGGCACAAGCGGGCGCGGTTCTGGCGAATTCTATCGAGAGGATCAGAAAGTAATCGGCCCGTGAGTCGGCCGATCTTTGGCATCCGATATCTCGCCGCTCTATTCGCGAAGCTTTGCCATCGCAGAATCGTGGAGCTGCTTGATGCGTTTTGATGAAATCGACAGCGGCTCATCGGACGGGTTACCCAGCCCGAAGTGGGCGGAGACGACCCGGCGTTCGTCGGGGTCGAGGCGTTGCAACAGACGGTCGACGGTGTCGCGTTGTTCCAGCCGGAGGATGGGGGCGGGGCTGCGGGTGTCGCCGAGGGTGGGCAGGGACTCGGCACCACCGACGCGCGGGCCTTTGCCGTCGCTGCGGAGGGTGCGGCCGTCGTAAAGCATTTCCGGCACGGACCGGGCATAGCCTTTGATAAGGGCCAATGTGCCGTAGGTACTGAACTTAAAGCCTTTGCCGGGGTCGAAGGCATCGACAGCCCGCATAAGCACCATCGAGCCTTCACTGACGAGGTCGCTCATGGGGACGCCGTTGCCTGTCGGCCGGGCGTGCCGGCGGGCCACACCGACGACCAGCCGCATGTTGGCCGCGATGATCTGGTTGCGGGTCTCGACGAAGGCTTTGTGCAGTTCTTCCAGTTCGGCCACATCGCGGGCCATGGCCCGCTCGGGGTCCAGAGCGCGACGGGCTGTAACGAACAGGAATTTTTCGAAGTTCAGCTTGAGGAACATCGCCCGCTCGCGGGCGGCATTCATCGGCGCGACGCGGCAGATCTCGGCCAGAAGAGTGTTGCGGTCGGTACCCTCGGTTGAGCTTCCGCGACCCCCAGCGGCTGCCAGCGGGATGACGGTTGCCGCTGCAAGCTCGCCAGCGGCGAGCATCTGATGGATGACCGACTTCGCGTCATCCTGATGGAACAGCGGGTCGTCAAAAAACTTCACCTTGCGGCTGTTCAAGCGTTCGTAGCGTTCGTCCAGAATGACGCGGTAGACAGTGCCGGCCGGGCGGCAGATACGCTTGGCCACTGCCCGCACGCCCATGCCCGTTCGATAACTTTCGATAATGCGCGACTTGTCGCCATCACTCAGGGGGGCGGCTGCCATCGCGAAGATGGAGTTGCCCGGGTTTTCAGCGTCATGCCGCTTGACGACGTGAAGCACCGTCAGGTGGCTGCGCTTGAAGTGCCGGGCGACCCGCCGGGCGATGTCGTGCATGCAGCAGTTGCAGGTTCCGGCCAGGCGACGGGCGCGGGACAGAATGCCCTGGCGCTCGGTTTCGGTTAGTTGCGTGAAGTTTGTGCCACGTTCGACTTCTTCGCGGTGGCTCGTGAGGAAGCGGTCGACAGAGCGGGAAAAGAATCCGACACGGGACTTGCCGTCGGGGAACAAGAACTTGCGGGCAGGCAGACCCTTCCGCCGCCAACGCTGGATGGTCTTTGAGGTGACGTTGAATCGCTCGGCCACTTCGTCGATGGTCAGAACGGGTTCGGCGAGGTCGGCGACGGCTTGGTTGAGGGTCGCGCTGACTTCTTCAATGAGGAGGCCGAGGTCATGCTGGATGGCATCGCCGACGAGAAGTTCGCCGGTGGTCTGGTCCGATTTCTGGCTGGAGGGCAGCCGCCGGCCGGTGATGCGGAAAGTGAGGAAATCGAGCGGGTAGGCCTTTTCGGCGTCGAGTTCGATGACTAAAAGCTCGGCGGCGTCGAGCTGACGGGCGCGCACGTCCGTGGGAGCAAACGCCAACTGGCGCGCCAAATCCCCGAGAGGTTGTAGCCTGAACCTCGGCATGATCTTGATAAGACTGCGGCCATGGCTGGCCCGCGAACTGCTGCGGCATTGTCGCGTGGCACGCTTCCGGGTCAACCGGTTGCACCGAAATCGGCCACGACATTGTAAATACGTCATGGGAAGCCGGGCGGTTTTTGCTAATATAAACATCTGGTGGGCGCGTACAGCGCATGATTCCGCCATTTCAAATGGGCGCATCTCTTGCCGGACAACCGGCTGAAGTGTGTGTAACTGGTGTGTGTGGCCTTACCTTCCGGCCGATTCGATATTTGCGGGGCGTGGCTTGGGCGGGTGTTTACCTGCCTTGGCCGGGCCACCCGCCGACGGAGCACTTGTCGCGATGAGCAAGAACGGTTCGAAAAAAGTCACAGGGTTTGCCAGTGGCCTGAACGCGATGGGTCTGCCCGTTGCACAGGGGCTTTATGACCCCGCCAACGAGAAGGACGCGTGTGGCGTCGGGTTTATCTGCAACATCAAGGGGAAGTTCACGCACGACATCATTCCGCGGGCGCTGGAGATGCTGGAACGCATGAGCCACCGGGGGGCTTGCGGATGTGAAGAAAACAGCGGCGACGGCGCGGGGATTTTGTTGCGGCTGCCGGACAAGTTCATGCGCCGCGAGATGGGCAAGCTGGGCGTCACGCTGCCGCCTTATGGGCAATACGCGATGGCGACCTGCTTTTTGCCCAAAGAGATCGCGGCCCGGCACGAGAGTGAGGCGATCATTGAGCGTTCGGTGCGGAACAATGGGATGGTGGTGCTGGGGTGGCGCAACGTGCCTGTCAACAGCAAATTTGTAGGGCCGACGCCCCTGAAGAGCGAACCGTGCATCCGGCAGATGTTTGTGGGCATGGGCGAGAACTTTTTCAACAAGAGCGACTTCGAGCGCCGGCTGTACATGGTGCGGCAGATGGCCGAGAACGAGGTGGAGTTCGGCGAGGTGTCGGAGCTGACGCAGGAGACGTTTTACATCACGATGATCAGCGGGAAACGGTGTGTCTATAAGGGCATGCTGACGGCCGAACAGGTGCGGCTGTATTACCCGGATTTGTCGGACCCGGATTTCGAGAGCAATCTGGCGATTGTCCACAGCCGGTTCAGCACGAACACGTTCCCCAGTTGGCGGCTGGCGCATCCGTACCGGTATCTGGCCCATAACGGCGAGATCAACACGCTGCGCGGGAATCGCAACTGGATGCGGGCTAGGTATGGCAGCCTTCAGAGCGATACGTTTGGCAGCGAGTTGCAGAAGCTGTTTCCGGTGTTGACGGAAGTGGGCAGTGACTCGGCCACGCTGGACAATGCGATGCAGTTTTTGTGCGTCAACGGCCGGTCGCTGCCGCATGCGGTGATGATGCTGGTGCCGGAGGCGTGGCAGAACAACAAGCAGATGGACCCGGAGCTTCGGGCGTTTTATGAATACCACGCCTGCCTGATGGAACCGTGGGACGGCCCGGCGGCGATTGCGTTCACCAACGGCAACGTGATCGGCGCGGTGCTCGACCGCAACGGCCTGCGCCCGGCCCGCTATTACATTACGAAAGACGATTACGTCGTGATGGCATCCGAGAGCGGCGCTTGTCCGGTCGCGCCGGAGAATATTGCCAAGAAGTGGCGTCTGCAGCCCGGTAAGATTTTCCTGGTTGATCTGGACGAGAAGCGGATCATTGATGACAGCGAACTGAAGCGCGATCTGGTGGACAAGCGGCCGTGGCGTCGGTGGGTGGAAGAGCGGATGGTCGAACTGGACCGCCTGCCGGAACCTAAGCACACCCACCACACCGACCACGACACGATCATCCAGCGGCAGCACGCGTTCGGGTACACCGTGGAAGATTTGCGGCTGATCTTGTCGCCGATGATTACGACCGGGCAGGAAGCGACGGGGTCGATGGGGACGGATACGCCGCTGGCGTGCCTGAGTGAACAGCCGCAGTTGCTTTACAGTTACTTCCGTCAGTTGTTCGCGCAGGTGACCAACCCTCCGCTGGACGCGATTCGCGAGGAGATGGTTACATCGCTGATCACGTACCTCGGGCGCGAAGGGAACCTGCTGGATGAGAAGCCACGCAGCGCCCACCTGATCAAGCTCAACCAGCCGATTTTGACGACGGCCGATCTGGAGAAAATCCGCGAGCTGGCCCACGGCGACTTTAAAGACGTGACCCTGCCGATCGTCTTTCCCGCGGCCGGCGGTCCGTCGGCACTCGAGACAGCCGTTGAGGCGCTCTGTCAGGCGGCGGAAAAAGCCGTGGCAGAGGGTGCGAGCCTGCTGACGCTGTCGGACCGGACCATCAGTCCGGACCTGGCCCCGATCCCGGCGCTGCTCGCGACGGCGGCGGTGCATCATCACTTGATCCGGGTCGGCACGCGCACGCAGTGCGGTCTGATCATCGAAACGGGCGAGGCCCGCGAGGCGCACCACTTCGCCATGCTGATCGGCTACGGGGCCGGGGCGATCTGCCCGTACCTGGCCTTTGAAACCATTGCCGACCTGCACAAGGATGGCCTGCTGCCGCCGGAGCTTTCATACGAAGCGGCCAAGAAGAACTACATCAAGGCAGCGTGCAAGGCGATTCTGAAAATCGCCAGCAAGATGGGCATCAGCACGGTGCAGAGTTACCGGGGCGCACAGATTTTTGAGGCCGTCGGTATCGGGCACGATGTCATCGACAAATACTTCACCAAGACCGCCAGCCGCATCGGCGGGGTGACGTTGGAAGTCATCGCGCAGGAAACGTTGGCCCGGCACCGGGCCGGCTGGCCGGGCACCGGCCCGGCCCATGGCGTGCTGGATACCGGCGGCCAATACCAGTGGCGGCGCGACGGCGAATATCACCAGTACAATCCGGACACCGTGGCGCGCCTGCAGCACGCGGTGCGGATCGATTCGTTCGAGGCGTTCCAGAAGTACAGCAAACTGGTGGACGATGAGGCGCGGCACCGCTGCACGCTGCGGGGCCTGCTGGAGTTCAAGCCCGGGCAGGTCGCCGTGCCGCTGGAAGAAGTAGAGCCCGCCAGCGTCATCGTCAAGCGATTCTGCACGGGGGCGATGTCACTAGGTAGCATCAGCACGGAAGCCCACGAGGCGATTGCGATCGCGATGAACCGCATCGGCGGCCGGAGTAACACGGGCGAGGGCGGCGAAGACCCGCGCCGGTTTAAACCGGATGCGGACGGCACGCTGCGTCGCAGCGCGATAAAGCAGGTGGCGAGCGCCCGCTTCGGCGTGACGACGGAATACCTCGTCAACGCAGACGAGTTGCAGATCAAGATGGCACAGGGTGCCAAGCCGGGTGAAGGCGGCGCGCTGGCGGGCGTGAAGGTTGACGATTACATCGGCAAGCTGCGTTACGCCACGCCGGGGGTGCAGCTCATCAGCCCGCCGCCGCACCATGACATTTATTCGATCGAGGATCTGGCCCAGCTCATTCACGATCTGAAAAACGTCAACCCGCAGTCACGGGTCAGCGTGAAGCTGGTCAGCGAAGTCGGTGTGGGCACCATCGCGGCCGGGGTGGCCAAGGCCAAGGCCGACCACATTCTCATCAGCGGCGATGGCGGCGGCACGGGCAACGCGCCGTTGACCAGCCTTAAGTATTGCGGCCTGCCGTGGGAGCTGGGGCTGGCCGAGGCTCAGCAAACGCTGGTGCTGAACGACCTTCGCGGCCGGGTGACGTTGCAGGCGGACGGGCAGATCAAAACCGGGCGTGATGTGGCGATTGCCTTGCTGCTCGGCGCCGAAGAAGTCGGCTTCAGCACGGCCCCGCTGATTGCGGCTGGCTGCATCATGATGCGTGTGTGCCATTTGAATACGTGCCCTGTCGGCATCGCCACGCAGGACCCGGAACTTCGTAAGAAGTTTAATGGCCAGCCGGAACACGTCATCAACTTCATGTTCTTCATCGCCGAAGAGCTCCGGCGGATCATGGCCAGTCTGGGCTTCCGCCGTGTGGATGAAATGGTCGGTCGGACGGATGTGCTGCAGACGGCCGACCTGGAAACCCATTGGAAGGCCCGACATCTGAACCTCTCTGTCATGCTTTACCAGCCCGAAGCGGGCACCGGCGCCAATAGGCGCCGCAAGGCGGCTGTGCGGCGGGTCATGGCTCAGGATCATGGCCTGAAAGACATCATGGATAACCAGCTGATCAAGCTGGCCCGGAAGAGCCTCGACAAGCAGGAGAAGACGGTCGCGGAACTGACCATCGAGAACGTTCACCGCTGCGTCGGCACCATGATGTCGGGGCAGATCGCGCGGAAGTATGGGTCCGCCGGATTGCCGGAAGGCACGATCCACTTCAAGTTCAACGGCAGCGCCGGGCAAAGCTTCGGTGGATTCCTAGCGGCCGGCGTCACGCTAGAACTGGAGGGCGAGGCGAACGACTACGTCGGCAAGGGAATTTCCGGCGGGCGGATCATCGCCTACCCGCCCAAGGTTTGTACGTTCCGCGCGGAAGACAACATCATTGCCGGCAACGTCATCGGCTACGGCGGAACCAGCGGCGAGATTTACCTCCGTGGCGTCGTGGGTGAGCGGTTCTGTGTGCGTAACAGCGGGGCCATGGCGGTGGTCGAAGGCTGCGGCGATCACGGCTGCGAATATATGACCGGCGGTCGGGTTGTGGTGCTGGGTACGACCGGCCGAAACTTCGCGGCCGGGATGTCCGGGGGCGTGGCGTACGTCTATGACACCAATGGAACGTTCAAGGACAACTGCAACACGGAACTCGTCAGCCTGGAGCAGGCGGATACGGCGGAGGATCGGGAGTTACTGAGCGGGCTTCTCACCAATCACTACAGGCACACGGGTTCAACGGTGGCGAAGGCGGTACTGGACGACTTCGAAAATGAACTGCGCTGGTTCGTAAAAGTCATGCCGAATGACTATCGCAAGGTGTTGGAAAGGTCTTCGGCGAAGATGGCTGTGGGAAAGTGATAAATGGAACCACAGATGAACACAGATGAACACAGATTGAATCAGCTGACCGAGCGCGTCATCGGTTGTGCCTTTCAGGTTTCAAATGTCTTGGGTGCCGGCTTTTTGGAAAAAGTATACGAGAACGCCCTGACGCATGAGTTGCGGAAGAGCGGCCTGTCTGTGGCTTTACAGGTGTCGGTCCCCGTTTGTTACGACGGCGTTGTTGTCGGGGATTACATCGCCGATTTGTTGGTAGAGGGGATTGTGTTAGTCGAACTGAAAGCGGTAAAGGCGTTGGATGACGTCCATACTGCTCAGTGCATCAACTATCTAAAGGCTTCCGGGCTTCCAATCTGCCTACTCATCAATTTTGGGAAGCCAAAAATCGAAGTCAGACGCCTTGCCGGTCCTTCTAGACAGTCATAGCACCCATCTGTGTTTATCAGTGTTCATCTGTGGTTTTAATTTCTGAAAGTCTGAGTCATGGGCAAGCCCACCGGTTTCAAAGAGTTTCCTCGCGAGACGCCGAAAAAGCGTCCGGTCGATCTGCGCATTCTCGACTGGTACGAGGTCTATCAGCCGATGTCAGAAGACGCACTGAAGAAGCAGGGCGCGCGCTGTATGGATTGCGGCGTGCCGTTTTGCAATAACGGCTGCCCGCTGGGGAATCGCATTCCCGACTGGAACGATCTCGTCTATCAGGGCCGCTGGAAGGACGCACTGGAATCGCTGCTGGCCACGAACAATTTCCCGGAGTGGACCGGCCGCATCTGCCCGGCCCCGTGTGAAGAGGCCTGCGTACTGGCCATTACCGACAAGGCCGTGGCCATCAAAACCATCGAGCAGGCGATTGTGGATCGTGGGTTCGCCGAGGGTTGGATCACGCCCAAGCCGCCGGCGTTTCGGACGGGTAAAAAGGTGGCGGTCATCGGGTCCGGCCCGGCTGGGCTGGCGGCGGCGGCGCAGTTGAACAGTGTGGGGCATCTGGTCACCGTGTTCGAGCGGTCGGACCGTCCCGGCGGGCTGCTGATTTACGGCATCCCGGATTTCAAGATGGACAAGCGCACGGTCGACCGCCGTATCGCGCTGATGGAGGCCGAGGGTATTTCCTTCCGCTGTCATTCCAATGTCGGCCACAACGTGCCGCTGGAAGATGTGCGCAAAGAGTTCGACGCGATCGTGCTGTGTGGTGGTGCGACCAAAGCCCGAGATGTGCAGGTGCCCGGACGTGATCTGCACGGCATTCATCTGGCCATGACCTATCTGCCGCAGCCGACAAAGCAGAACTACGCCAAGGCTGATGAGGGTGATGCCATCTTCGCCGATCAGAAGATCGATGCGGCCGGCAAACACGTCATCATCATCGGCGGCGGCGATACGGCAGCCGACTGCCTCGGCACGGCCCACCGGCAGAAGGCGAAGAGCGTCACGCAGTTCAACATCTACCCCCAGCCGCCGGAAACCCGCGCCATCGACAACCCGTGGCCGCACTGGGGCAACATCCATCGCACATCGCCGGCCCATGAAGAGGGCGGCACCCGGGAATGGGCTGCCCAGACCAAAGCGTTCATCGGAGATGCCGATGGCCGGGTGAAGGCCATCAAGGCCGTGCGCGTTGAATGGGAGGTCGATGCCGCGGGTCGGAAGAAGTCGAAGGAAATTCCCGGCAGCGAGTTCGAACTGCCGTGCGATCTGGCGCTGGTGGCCATTGGTTTTTCCGGCCCGGAAGAGGGCGGACTATTGCAGCAACTCGGCGTCAAACTCGACCATCGCGGCAACGTGTCGGTGGACAGCGACTACGCAACCAGCGTTCCCGGCGTCTTCGCTGCTGGCGATATGCGTCGGGGTCAGTCGTTGGTGGTCTGGGCAATCAGCGAAGGCCGGGGCGCGGCCAAGGCGACAGATGAGTTCCTGATGGGCAGCACCGAGCTGAAGGCGATGAAGCTGCTGTAGGTTCCGGCCCTTTGCACAGCGGCCCCCCCCCGCCCCCCGCCCCCCGCCAGATTTATCCCTTTACCGCGCCCTGCGTCAGCCCCGCCACAAACTCTCGCTGCAAGGCGAAGAACAGGATCGCCGGCGGAATGATCGCGATCAGCGTTCCCGCCAGGAAGACGCCGTACTGTGCGGCGTATTCACCGATGTACTGGTTGAGTACGTTTGGCAAAGGCAGCTTGTCCTGACTCTGCAGGAAAATGTCCGGGCCAAGGAAGCTGTTCCAACTGCCAAGGAAACTGACCAGGCAGAACGCGCCGATGATCGGCCTCACAAGAGGCATCACCAGCGTGAGATAAATCTTGAACTCGCCGCAGCCGTCGATCCGCCCGGCTTCGATGATGTCGTCCGGAACGCCGGAGATCGCCTGCCGGAACAGGAAGATGCCGAACACGCTGACAGCGCCCGGAATGAGCAGCGCCTTGTAGCTGTCCATCCAGCCCAGTTGATAGATGATCAGATAGTTCGGTGGCAAAAGCAGTACGCCGGGAATCGTCAGGCTGGCCAGCATGAACGCGACGATGAATCCACGGCCTTTAAACCGGTACTTCGCGAGCGCGTAACCGCCCAGACTGCTAAAAATCAGCGTGAGCGTTGTGCCAGTGGAGGCCAGGAACAGCGAGTTGCAAATGTATCGCTCAAACCGGACCGGGCCCTGACTGGTCTGGCGGGTGGTGAACAGTTCGGTGAAGTTGTCGAAGTTCAGGTCGCCACGCTGGGCCCGTTCGAGTGATGCTGGTGTGCTCACCTCCGGCTTGTAACCACTGACCCAGTGCGAAACGGGCGGAAGGAAGGTGTATTCATTCAGCGCGTCTTTGTCCTTGAAGGCGGCGCAGACGAGCCAGAAAAACGGAAGCAGGAAAATGGCGCTGACACTGAGCAGCGTCACCGTGCCGGCAAAACGCCAGGCGTACCGCTGCGAGACGAACATCATTCCGATGAACATCGCCAGCAGACCGAGCATGGACCAGAGCAACCAGTTCATTCGCCTATTCCTTCCCCGTGCCAGACAGCTTCAGTTGCACCAGGTTGATGCTCAGAATAACCAGTGTCAGGATCCAGCCGACGGCCGCACCGTAACCAATATCGCCGCCGGAAAACCCGTTGCTGTACATGTAGCCCACCACCGTCATGCCGCTGTTGTTCGGGCCGAAACCCTGTAACAGCGTATACGGCAGCTCGAACAGGTTGTAGCTGCCAATGGTGCTCATCACGACCACGAAGGTGGCCACGGGCTTGATGGCGGGCAGCGTGACGTTCAAGAACTGCTGCCACGAGTTGGCCCCGTCGATCCGGGCGGCTTCGATCAGGCTCTGGTCCACGTTTTGCAACGCGGCCAGAAAGTAGATCATGTTGAAGCCGACATACATCCACATCGTCGCGATGATGATGGCCGGCATGACCAGGTTTTCATTCCCCAGCCAGCGGTATTCCAGAAAGCTCTCGGCGTGCGGTCCCTGCACCCAGCCCAAAAGCATTTGCAAAAACTGGTTGAACAGGCCGTACTTCGGCGTGAAAAACATCGTGAACATCACGCCCACGAACACCTGACCCACCAGATGCGGCGAGAAGATGGCCAGCCTGAAAATGCCCTTCAGGCGGCTGCCACGCCGGTTCAGCAACATGGCCAGACCCAGACTGATCGGCAGTTGCAGGCACGTCGAAAAGATCGCGAACACCGTGGTGTTCTTCATTGCCGTCCAAAAGTCGCGGTCGGCCAGAATCGTGGTGAAGTTGTTCAGCCCGATGAACTTCCGGCTGGCAACACCGTTGGTCTGGAAGAATGCCAGCACCAGTGCGTAGAAGACCGGGTAGATGAAGAAGACGCAGGTTAGGATGAAATACGGCGAGAGAAAAAGCCACGGCGTCAACCGCTGCTTGATCTGCCACCATGACCGCGCGTCCGACGCCGGGGCGGTCGGAATGGCAGAGGTTCCAGTCATCAGGCCAGCACTCATTTTGCTTCTCCCTCCGCCGCCCCACCGACCGCCGGTGTCTCAGCATCAGCGGTCGCGGTGTCGTTCAGAAACACGTTGCGGGCCATGCGGTCGCGGATGTAATCGGCACACCGCTTCAGTTCCGTCGCGGCGTACTGGTCCATCGTTTCGGTGGTCCCATCCGGCAGCTTCCGGGTTTCGCCGTAGGTCTGGTAAAAGGTGCCTGTGTTGGCCAGCGCCTCGCCAAACTTGGCTACGGCCTGCGGCGTGAAGGCGTTGAATATCTCCGGCGGGGCGTTGGGGGCCAGACCGGCATAAAGCCGCCCCAGTTTCTGTCCGCCCCAGTAAGGCCGGGCGCGGTCATATTCCGGCAGGTTCCAGGCATCTGTTACCGGGGGCAGGATGTTCAGGCGGCTGAACCGCTTTTCAAGGTCGGTATTTTTGTAGTAAAGCTTCTGGGCCAGTTTCCATGCCAGATCAAAGTTGCGGCACGACTTGGGGAACGCCATGCCCGTACCGCCCCACGTGCTGGTGCGAATGCCGCCCGGCGTCCACTCCGGCAGCGGCATCAACCGCATCTTTCCTTCCGCCTGACCCACATCCATTTCCAGCGCCTTGGTGCGCCAGTCCGGCGTAATGATAAACAGCACCCGCTCGTCCAGAATGTTCTGGGTCAACGTCTGGCCCCAGCCCGCGGCAGTGGCAATCCGGGTGGGTGCACCCGTCCCGGGGTTCTGGGTCTGCCGGACATACCACGTCACAACATCGCGGGCGATGTCGTTATCAAAGACCACATGGTTGTCTTTGTCGAAGAACCCGCCGCCAGCCTGTAGCAGGATCACCCTGGAGAAGTCTCCACCGGCGGCGTCAAGGTCGATCATGTAGTGGTTGGTGCCGCCGTCGGCACCCTTGGCGTTTTTACCATTCGTGATTTCGCGACCCACGCGGGTGAACTCTGCCCATGTGGTCAGCTTACTGACGTCGATTCCCAGCTTGTCCACGGTGTCCTGCCGGTACGACAACATCACAGGGTGCACATCGTGCGGCAGGGCGTAAATGTGCCCCCTGCTCGACCAGATGGTCAGTCGCGAAGGCACCAGCCGTTCCAGCAGTCCGGCCGACTTAATCTTTTCCGTCAGGTCCATGAACTTGATGTCTTTGAGCGGCCCGGACGTGAACGTGCCCATGCTGCCGTTGAGCAGTTCCACCATGTCCGGCACATCAGCATCGACCTGCAAAGCTGCCTGAAGGCGCTGGTTCAGTGCCCGCGCGCCCACCAACTGCAACTGCACGTGAACGTTGTTTTCTTTCTCAAATTCAGCAATCGCGGGGGTGTAGGCGTCTTTGTGATCTTTGGAGAAGATCGCAAAAATGAGGTCAGCCTTCTCTTTGCGGGCTTGCGACTCTTGATAAAAAATCCAAGGCCCCACGAAGACGATGATCAGCAGAATCACCAGTGCTGCCGGGCCATAGGGGTAACGTGCCATATCGCTTCCTGTCAGCGAACCGCGTTCATCACCCGGCCTCAGGTCGCGGCCGATCCGCTTTCCTGCTTCGGGTTCGAAACTCTAGCACAAAGGTTTTCACCCGTAGGTGCGAAAAGCGCAAACTACTTTCGTTTTCACGCCACGTTACAACCCAGTCAGCTTCACCGCCGCACTCTGCCTGTCCTCTGGTTACTCTGCTCCCGTGGCTGAGAACTCCGGAATCTGGCAGCCGTCACCCATTCTGGCCCCCGTGGGCTGGGTCTATGGCAGAGCCATGGCGCTTCGAAATTTCGCCTACGACCACGGCCTGCCCCGCGCCAGGCAGGTGACCGTTCCCGTGATTTCCGTCGGGAATATGACCACGGGTGGCACGGGCAAAAGTCCGATGGTCCGTTGGTTGGCGGGGCAATTAGTGGCCGCAGGACAGACCCCCGGCATCCTGCTACGAGGCTACGGGGCCATCCCCGGCCAGCCCGGCGACGAGGAACAGGAGTATCGCGACACTCTGCCCTCGTCCGTGCGGATCGTCGCCGACCCCAATCGCGTGGCCGGTGCCAATACCCTGATTCAGCAGGGTGCCAGCGTTGTTTTGATGGACGATGGGTTCCAACACCGGAGGCTGATCCGCAACCTGAATATCGCGCTTGTCAGTGCCGTGCAGGGCCTGAGTGGCGGCCGAATCTTGCCGTCGGGCCACCTGCGGGAGCCGCCGGCCGGTTTGGCCAGGGCCGATTGCGTGATCCTCACCAAGTGTCAGGCCGCAAGTGTGGACCGGCTGGCACTATTGACTGAGGAGGTACAACGTTTGGCTCCCAGCGCCACGCTCCTCCGTTGCGATATGTCGGCGATTATTCCAGCGAGATTGGATCGTCGGCCGGTTTTCCTCACCTGCGGCATCGGCCAGCCGGGGCCGTTTGTCGCCGAGATAGGCCAGCGCTGCCATCTGGTCGGGCAAAAACTCTGGCCCGATCATCATCCTTACATAGCCGCCGATTGGCAGGCAGTCTGTAAAGCGGCCGCCGCGGCCGGGGCCGAGGCGATCCTGACGACCCGAAAGGATGCCGTAAAAATCCGGCCAGAATGGCTGGAATCCGACAAGGGCTTGCCGCTGGAGGCGGTCTCGGTTGAAGTCGTGTTCGCCCCCGGTGACGGTGAACGGCTGTTGGGAATGGTGCAATCCGTGAGCCGACCCGTCAGTATGCCAAAAAAATGAGGCCGTACGGTTCGGAGGAGGAGACCGTACGGCCTGCGGAGGAGGACTGTAGCACCCGTTTCGAACAGGTGATGTTGATAAAAAAGTACGCGAATCAAACGGTGTTTGCACGAAGTTTTTCGGCTTTTATACGTGTTTTTCGGACCTTCCAATGGCAGAGTTCCTTTTATGTCGCAACAAACCCACATGACAACGTTTGCCAAATTTTGTTGCAATTTTATGCGCTTTTCAGTGCTCGGGACTCCAGTGCTTGTGGGGCTCTGTTCGGTCGGCTGTGGAGGGGATGGGAGGTCGCCGGAATCTGGCAGTGGCGAGGCAATAACGGCGGACCAGCCACAGGCTGGTGCAATTGCGCCGGGCAAGCTGGTCGCGGTGGAGGTTGGCGACAGCGTCGTGACCCTTGGCTCTCCGTTCGAAATCAACGCCGCGCGGCATGAATGGGCTGAACTTTGCGTCCGCGTTCCGGCAGG
Source organism: Tepidisphaerales bacterium (assembly GCA_038226785.1). GTDB lineage: Bacteria > Planctomycetota > Phycisphaerae > Tepidisphaerales > Tepidisphaeraceae > JBBRQG01. The sequence continues at coordinate 62,208 of JBBRQG010000007.1, forward strand.
GCGGGCAACGACCTTGGCGGTAAGCCTGACAGCTGCACCCGGCCAGGCACCGGCCGCAACAACGCTGCCCGCGAGCCAGCCGGTTGACGATTCCCTGCCGACGGTGGGCGGCAAGGCCAACACCACCGACCCGACCACCACGCATCTCGGGCCGGTCAAAGGTCTCCGGGCTTATCGCATTGTCAGCCGGCCGGTGGATACCCGATCGGTGGCCTATCAGCGTGCGGGAGGGCGTCGGGCGCCCGATGCCGGGACGCTCAGCCTGCCGAGGGTGCTAGTCCCGCTGGCGGTCTCGGCCGATGGCGTGGTCAATGTGAACGGGCTGGCTGGCGAGTTGATCTGGCTGGAGTGGTATGTGCCAGACACGTTTCCGGCCGGAGCCAGCACGGGGCAGGTGACGTGCGGTGATGAATCGATCGCGTTCACGCTGTCGGTCTGGGATTTCGCGATCAGCGACCAGCCAGCAGTCGCGTGGGTGGGCGAACTGAACTGGGCGGGCGTGCAGAACCTGCTGTCGCAGGCGGCTGGCGTAAACGCACGGCTGGTATCGCGTGACAAAAACCCGGGGCTGGTCAACCGGCTCGACAGTCTCATCACCCAGATTCAGCAGCACGGCCTGAGTGCAGATTGCCCGGAGCTTCGACCCGTCACCAAGTGGCCCAGCGGCGAGCCGCCACAGGTGGATTTCGCCGAGTTTGATTCGGTGGCCGGGCCTTGGCTTAGCGGCGAACTGGCCCCCGGCGGAAGCAATGTGGGCCTTATTGGCTGGCGTCTGCCGGTACAGAGCGGATTGGAAAAATACGATGCAACCAGCCGTCGAGATTACTGGCGTGCGGTGGCCGGGCATTTTGATCAGAAGCGGTGGCTGACCGAAGCGGTGGCCGCGACCGAGACCGACCTTCAGCCGTTGACGGCCCATCCGAAGGTGACAGTCGAGCGCGAGCACCGTTCGACGAGTGGCGACAGCGCCGATCGAGTGCTGGCAGAGGCGCGGTTTCACGCTGCCGGACAGCCCTCGTGGGTGGATGCTCGAGCGACCGCTTTCACGGGGCCGTGGGATGCAGACGGGCTCGTCAGCACAGCGTTCACGAACAGTGCACGCTGGATTCGCACCGGACCCGTGCTTGATGAGGCGGCCGAGGCCCGCACGCCCGATGACCCGGCCCACCCGATCTGGTTTTACCCCGGCCGCTGGTACGACCGTACCGAGCCCGTGCCGGGCATCGATTTGAAATGGGCACGTCGGTCGGCGGCGCTGGGGCAGTATTTGCAACTGCTGGCGAATCGCGGTCAGGCTGATCTGGCTTCGGAAATAGCGTCCAAACTGTCCGGTCCGGCCGTGCAGGATGGAGTGCCCTTGCGGTTTACCGCGCCGCGGGATGAGGCCCTCTGGAATGAATCGCGGTTGCTGTTGGCAAAGCTGGTCATGTCGCACCGGGCCGGCGGCGAGGCGGACCCGGTCATGGCTAATGAAGCGCAGATTCTCATGGCTCGGTGGCGGCAGCGCGTTTCAACGGTGCCAACGGCATCGGCGGAAGCCGCAACCACGACAGAACGTGCCCCGGCCGCCGTGATCTATCCGATGAGTCCTGCGATGGAACTCAAAGTGGACGGCCGACTGGATGAATGGGGCGACCCCGCTCTGATTTTCAGTGGCGACCTGATCGGCCTGGCCGACCGACAGACGTTGCTGGGTGGCAAGCCGCACTCGCTTCAAAGCGCCACCGGCGAGACATCCCGGCTGCCCTCGTCGCGGTTGTGGGCGGCGTACGACGCAGACGGACTGGTGCTGGCGTTCGACCTCATGCGCCCGACCGCGTCAGGCGACGTGGCAGCAAGCAATTTCATCAAGCGCGATGCCGGCCGGATTAGCGGCGAAGACGCCGCCGAGTTTCTGATCAGTCCCGGCCGCAACGGGCCGTCGGTTGTGATCGTGCTAAAGCCCAACGGTGCGGCCGAAGTGGAGATGGGAAGTGCCACCGGCTGGAAGGGTGCACCGCAAACCGGCCTGATTTACGCCGCCCGCATGGCCGACAGGCGGTGGCAGGGGGAGGTGCGCATTCCGTGGAGTACATTGCAGTTCAGTGCCCGCCCGGAATCTCTCGGCTTCAATATCACGCAATCCTTCGGCCCGACCGGAGTGGCCGGCAGCTGGGCTGGCCCGGTGTGGGACGGTCGGGATGCCAGAGTGTTAGCCCGTCTGAAGTTTGAGCAACTGCCCGCGACGAAAATTGAAAAGACCGAGCCGTTCCCTGCGGTGAAGTAGGGCCGAGCGTTTGCTAGCTGATGCGGTGGAATAGAAACGCCCCATACCCAAGACTCGCGACCACCCACGCCGCCAGCGTGTGGGTGATCGCGACAACCCAGAGCGACGGGGCGTATCGGTAGAGGGTGCCCAGTCCCAAAAAACCGAGGCCCAGAATCAGGGCCCAGACGTATTGCCCGAGCATGACCGGCACGATCACCGCGACCAGCGCCCCGGCGATGATCCAGCCCCACTTGGGTAACAGCTGGCTGAATCGCCAGGCGAAGTATCCGCGATAGACGAACTCCATGGCCACAGCGGCCAGCGGATAGCCCAGCCAGAGTGCAGCCCGCTGGCCGCCGCCGGAAGGCCAGCGGTTGTAGCTGGCGTTGCCAAGCAGAAGCGCTCCTACGGCGAAGACGCCCACCGCCAGCAGTCCGATCAGCAGGCCGCGATAGATCGCAGCGCGTTTGGTCTTCAGGCCGATGCTCGCGATGCCGGGGTCGAGCAGCAGCGTCATCAGAATGGCGATAGTGGTTTGAGCGATCAGCGTGGCCAGACCGTGATAGCGCAGAACCACGGGCAGCACGCCGTAGACGGCGACCAGTTCCACAGCGGCCAAGGCCAGTTGAGCGGCGTTGAGGGCTTTGCGACGCATGGCTGGAATGTAATCGGAATGGGGTGCCAATGGTCGGCGCACTCATGTACCTGTGCATTGCGCGCCACCGCCAAGTGCCACTCGATCACACTCAGATCACGATGCGGCGAAGGTCTTCGCCAGCGTTTTTCTCTAGGCGTTCACGGACGTATTTACCGTCGATGCGCAGGGCGCGGTTCGGCATGTCTGTGGCCTCGAAGCTGATGTGTTCAAAGACACGCTCCAGAATCGTGTGCAGCCGCCGGGCACCGATGTTCTGCTGTTTGCGGTTCTGCGTGAAGGCGATTTCGGCCACGGCCTCCACCGCATCCTGCGTGAACTCGCAGCGCACGCTTTCGGTACTGAGCAGGGCGATCTGCTGCTTGATGAGCGAGTTCTCCGGCTCGGTCAGGATGCGGACGAAATCCTCTTCCTTCAAATCGGAAAGCTCGACCCGGATGGGGAAACGGCCCTGAAGTTCCGGCATCAAGTCGCTGGGGCTTGACGTGTGGAATGCACCGGCCGCAATGAACAGAACATGGTCGCTCTTCACCGGACCGTGCTTGGTAATGACGGTGCTTCCCTCGACGATGGGGAGTAGATCGCGTTGCACGCCCTGACGGCTGACGTCCGGGCCGTTCTTGCTTTCGGCGCCGCAGATTTTGTCGATCTCATCGAGGAAGATGATCCCCTGTTGCTCGGTGCGTTCGATGGCATCGGCAATGAGTTTGCTCTTATCGAAGTGCTTTTCGGCCTCCTGGCCTAGGAGCTGCCGACGTGCATCGGCGATGGGCACACGGCGTGTTTCCTTCCGGGCGGGCATCATGCGTTCCAGCATGGATTGCATCTGCACGTCCATCTCCAGACCCATCTGCCCGAACATGCCCGCGGCGGTCGCTTTTTCCTCGGTGCTGAACTCGATGAGGGTCTCTTCGAGCTTGCCATCGCGAAGTTGCTGGCGGAATTTTTCGCGGGTCTGCTGACGGCGTTCGGTGGCTTCGGCGTCTTCGCCGAAGTTGGGGGCCGGCAGCAGGCAATCGAGCAGGCGTTCTTCGACGCCGGCTTCGGCCACGGCTTGAACCGCCTTGGTCATCTCTTCACGGACCAGACCGATGGCGGAATCAAGCAGGTCGCGGACCATGCTTTCCACATCGCGGCCCTGATAGCCCACTTCGGTGTATTTTGAGGCTTCCACCTTGATGAAGGGCGAGCCGGTCAGATTGGCGAGGCGGCGGGCGATTTCGGTTTTGCCCACACCGGTCGGTCCGATCATGATGATGTTCTTGGGGCTGACATCCTGACGCAGCGCGGCTGGCAACTGTTGCCGACGCCAGCGGTTACGGATGGCCACGGCCACGGCTTTTTTCGCGGCCTGCTGGCCGATGATGTACTTGTCGAGTTCTGCAACGATCTGCTTGGGCGTCAGGTGATTCATGGGAAGTGCGGGATCTTACGTCACAAAGCAGCGGCGCGTTTTGCTCGCCTCTTCCGGTGTCGCGTTTTTGCTTGCGATGTGGGGACCGAGCGTGCCGCTGGGCCGGCCGAAGGTGGAAGTTTGGGTGGACGTGTCAGACAGCACACGCGGTGCAAGCTACCGCGACGCTGACGGGCTGGAGCGGGTTTTAGGCCGGCTGATGCCGGGTCTGACGGCGAGTGCGGTCCGGGAGATCAAGAATGGGGATGAGTGGCCCGCAGCGCAGGATGCCACGGATGCTGTGGTCGTGTTGACCGATGCGCGGCTTACCGGCGAACCAGCCATCGGCCTGCCGGTTTATATCGTTCGCGATTCACAACTGCTTGATCCACCTGATGCGGCGGTGGTGGCGCTGGAACAGGCCGGGCCGCGCGTGGAAGCCGTGGTGCGGGGGCCAGCCGGGACCTGGTTTCAGTGGGACGATGGGCCGAAGGAACCACTGCGTTTTCCCGTGCGGCGGGTGGCGACGGATGCGATGCCGGGGGTCGTCAAGACAATTCGTGTGGGCGGCGTAGCGATGGATCGCTGGCCGGAGAATGATGCGGCCCAGATCGTGCCGCTGGCAGAGAAGGGCCGACGCATCTGGCACGGCAAAACAGTTCCGGCCGGGTTCGAATCGTTCGACCCCGCAACCGGTATCAACTCCGCCGATTTATTGATTTGGGCAGAGTCCGACTTGCCTTCAAAAGACTTGCAGGCCGACGTACGACGTGCGGTGGCGGATGGTATGACGCTTCTGGTGGCCCCCGGCCCGGCCGCGTGGGACGACCCGGCCTGGGCGGCCAGCGATTGGGCCAACGCACTTCCGCTACAGCCGCAGGTCTTGGAAGCGAAGCCTTTCGTAATTCTGGTCGACGCGTCGGGGTCGATGGCGCAGGGAAATCGCGCGGCAGATGCGGCCAAGGCGGTTCGGCAGGTGATTTCGGTCCTGCCGGACGAAGCGCGGGTGACGGTGAAGACGGTCGGAAGCACAGGCCGGACATTGTTTGCAGGGTTAGCCCCTTCGGACGCACTGCGTGCACTGCCAGATCAGCTCATGGCGCCCGGCGGGCCGACGGCGGTGGAACAGGCCGTCGCTGAGTATCTCGCAGCGGACGTTCGCGGCGTGCTGGTGGTCACGGATGGGGAGATTCCGTTTCAGAATGCGGCGGCGCTGGGTGGCTTGACATCCCGGTGCACTCACCCTGTCTCGTGGTGGCTGGGCGGGTGGGGGGCGGGGGTCGAGGGTGGGTCACCGGCCGCGCCCGAAACCATGGCCGCGATTGCCCGCGCGACCGGTGGCACTGTGATTTCGGCCGACAACAATCCCAGCGGGGTTCGACGCGGGCTGGAAGAATGGGCCTTGGCGGGGCGGGGAAAAGTCTTCCGGCCGCAACCGGGAACGATGGAATGGATTCCGCCGGCGACAGCTGGGCAGGATCCGGTTGAAGGCTGGGCGATGACGGATATCTCGCAGGGTTCAGTCGCGCTGGCGGGCATTGCTGCACCGCCGACCACTATGGTCGGCATGAAGCAAATCGGGGTGGGAAAGGTGATCGCGGTTTCTGCCGGCTTGCCTGCAGCGCGGCTTGCAAGACTGGCCGAACCTTTCGGGCCGGTGTGGGACACTGGAAGTGCCGCAGAGATGCGGCGGGAAGGCGACCACCTGCGAATCAAGGCCGCTACACCGGCCTCGTTGTTTTCGGTCTACGTGGATGGCCAGTCGGTGCCGCTGTTGCCGGATGGGTGCACCGCCGCGCTGGCCGACAGCGCACAACCGCGTATCGCGACGACCGTGACCGCCAGCGGCTCAATCGCTGGCAGAATCCCCGTGTCTGGTAAAGGCCCGGCAGAGCTGGATAGCGTCGGCTTTGACGAGGTGGCGGCCCTACGCTTCGCCACGGCCACCGGCGGCGCTGTGGTGAATGATAACGCCTCTATTCTCAACCAATTGCCGCGAAAGCATTTGGCGCTCCGGCCTGTATTTTGTGCCGCCGGGGTGCTGCTGGCCCTCGCCACGCTTTGGGTCGCCCGGCGCCGGTAAATGGCGCGGAGCGCACCCACTTCGTGCACTTTCCGTTTATCCTCCGCGCCCGATGAACTTCCCTCTCATTCTGGCCCAGGCGGCCGGCCCATCGCCGGTGGCCAGCGGCACGCTTCTGGAACGGCTCCATTCACTGCTCGGTTTCGTGGCCATTACGGTGGGCCTGCTTCTTTGGTCGCGGTTCCGCAAAGGCTCGACACCCCGCATGCGGCTGCTGGGCTGGGGCATTGGGTTGCAGTTCATCTTCGGGGCGATCGTCGTCAAAGAGCGTTGGCTGTTAAAGGCCATTTCCGATCTGGTGGATGCGCTACTGGGCTTCACCCGCGCCGGGACGGATACAGTCTTCGGTGACCTCGGCCGACAGACCGGAGCGGCTGTGACCAACGCGGCTGGAGATGTGATCGGACATGCCGCCAGTGTGGGCTACTTCGCGTTCTTCGTGGTGCCGACCATCATCTTCTTTAGCGCCCTGATGGCCGTGCTGTATCACATCGGTGTGCTTCAGTGGGCAGTGCAGGGCCTGGCATGGCTCATGAGTAAATCCATGGGCACCAGCGGCGCCGAGACGCTGAGCAGTGCGGCCAATATCTTTGTGGGCCAGACTGAAGCGCCCTTGATGGTGAAGCCATTTTTAGAGGCGGCCACGCGATCGGAACTCATGGCCGTCATGACAGCCGGCTTTGCCAACATCGCCTCCGGCGTGCTGGGCTTATACACGCTGTGGCTGTCCCCTTTCATCGCCGATGCGGCCGGGCACATGGCGGCGGCCTGTTTCATCACCGCCCCGGGCTCGTTACTGGTCGCCAAACTGCTCATTCCCGAAGAAGGTCAGCCGGTTACGGCCGGTGCGGGAAGTGTTTCTTTCAAGCGTCAGAAGATCGATACGAATCTGGTCGATGCGGCCTCCCGCGGCACGTCCGAAGGGTTGGCTTTGGGATTGAACGTCGCCGCGATGCTGATTGCCTTTACCGCACTGGTTGCCCTGGTGAACGCCCTGCTCGGTTGGGCCGGCGGGTACTTCCATGCCCCGTGGCTGTCACTGGAGTTTGTTTTCGGCTGGGTCTTCCGACCGGCGGCATGGCTGATTGGTGTGCCATGGCGGGAATGCGGCACGGTCGGCTCGCTTTTGGGCATCAAAACGGTTTTGAATGAGCTGATCGCCTACGGCACTATGCGCGACATTCTGACCAAAGACCCCGCCGCACTTTCCGACCGCAGCCGCCTGCTCGCAACCTATGCCCTGTGCGGCTTCGCCAACTTCGCCAGCATCGGCATACAGGTCGGCGGCATCAGCACGATGGCCCCCACCCGTCGGGCCGACCTCAGCCGTTTGGGCCTGATCGCCATGATCGGCGGCGGCCTGAGTTCGCTGCTGGCCGCGTGCGTGGTGGGCGTGCTGATGTGAAGGCGGCGTGTTTTTGGGTTAAGTTGGCGTCCTATGCACACGCCCCTTTTCGAGTTGTTCGGCATCTCCTTCACGACGTGGAAGATCATCGGCTGGAGCGGGGCGGTGCTTTTCACCTGCCGATGGTTCGTGCAGTTGTACGTTTCGCGGAAGCTGCGCCGGACGCACATGCCGCGCCTGTTCTGGTACATGAGCGTCGTCGGCAGCCTGTGCCAGCTCAGCTATTTCATCTTCGGCAAGAGCGACTCCGTCGGTGTCATCTCGAATCTCTTTCCGATGTTCGTGGCGATGTACAACCTCTATCTGGACATCAACCCGGCGCCGGAACGGCGCGGCTTTGAAGTCGAGCCTGTTGTCAAAGACTAATGTACCTGTCCGGCAGCGAGGTTTTTTGTTTTTTCAAGCAACTGCACGGCTTCGATCCGCATTGTCTTGTCGATCGCCTTACACATGTCGTAAACCGTCAGTGCCGCGACGCTGACCGCGGTCAAAGCTTCCATCTCCACGCCGGTTTTCGCGGTGGTCGTGGCCGTTGCCGTAATGATCACCGCCGCAAGTTTCCTTTGTGCCCGAAACTCCACCGTCACCTGATCCAGCGGCAGGCTGTGACACAGCGGAATGAGGTCATCGCACTTTTTGGCCGCCTGTATGCCGGCGATCCTTGCCACGGCCAACGCCTCGCCTTTGGGCAAATCCCCCGCCATCAATCGCTTCAACGTCGCGGCGGCCATCCGGACTTCGCCGCTGGCAACCGCCCGGCGCAGCATCGGCACCTTGGCCGATATGTCCACCATCTGAGCCTGCCCGGCCGCGTTCAGGTGTGTCAAGGCTTTTCTTGCCATTACCAGCCACCCGCCACGCGCAGGTCATAAATCGCCCGGCAACTCTTCAGGATGGGCTCGACCGCTTCCAGCGGCAGCACCGTCGCGGCGTCGCTCTTGGCGTGGGCCGGGTCGGGGTGACATTCCAGAAATAGCCCGTCCACACCGGCCGCGAACGCCGCCCGCGCCAGCATCGGCGAATACTTCGGGTTGCCGCCCGAACTCGTCCCCAGCCCCGCTGGCATCTGTGTGCTGTGGGTCGCATCAAACACAACAGGGAAGCCCAATTCTTTCATCACAGACAAGCCGGTGAAATCATTCACCAGCCGCCCATACCCAAAAAACGTCCCGCGCTCGCACAACAATATTTCCGCCGGCCCACCGGCCCGCACCTTCTCAGCCGCAAGTGCCATCTCGGCCGGGCTCATGAACTGCCCCTTCTTGATGTTCACGCATTTGCCGTATTTCCCGGCAGCAAACAGCAAGTCCGTCTGCCGGGCCAGAAACGCCGGCACCTGCAGCACGTCCACCACCGGCCCGGCCACTTTGGCGTGTTCCGGCTCGTGAATGTCCGTCAACACCGGCACACCCACCTCATCGCGCACACGCTTGAGCACGAGCAGCCCGTCCACCAGCCCCGGCCCACGAAAGCTGGCCGCCGCCGATCGATTCGCCTTGTCAAAACTCGCTTTGAAGACGTAATCGAACCCCACCCGATCCGCGATTTCTTTCACATACCGCGCGATCTGCACGCACTTGTCGCCGGACTCAATCACACACGGTCCGGCAAACAAAAACGGTCGGTCTTTCGACGGCTTGAATGCGAGGGTTGACATTGTAAAGCCAGCCTAGCCCCGCCTTCACGCCACCACAAACCGCACGCTCTGCCCCGTCACACGGCAGGTCATTGTCGTATAGCCCAGCGGATCGCCATCCGCCTGCACGGGCAAGGGGCGTTCGGCTTCCACTCGAATCTCACGTCCGCGGGCCAGTGAGCTTCCGGCAAGCTTGCCCAAAATCTCCGCCGCCGCGGCCGGTACTTTCAAAAGCCCGTCCCATGAATCGTCCACTTCAAACGCGATCACATCCAACAGCCCGTCCGTCGGGTCGGCCTCCGGAAGAAACCGAAAGCCGATTCCGTGTTCCGGACAGTTGGCCACCATGGCCATTCCCTTGGCCGGGCCGAAGACCACGCGTCCGTCCACCGTCACGGTGATCCGCTCGTGCGGACACTGCAAAAAGGCGCGAATCATCGGCAAGGCGTAACTGGCATACCTAATCGGCCCGGTTCGGCGTGCGTGCAGGTCGTGAACGATTTGCCCATCAATCCCCGCGCCCGCCACCACCAGCAAGGGCATCGTGGCCAGCGATCCGTCCGCGTTCGTGGCCGTCACTTCCGCCAGATCGCGGACGACGACCTTGCCACGTGCAACCGCCTCTACCGCGCCGGCCACGTTCGAAATACGCCACCCCACGCGCAGGTTCTTGGCCATGAGGTTGGCCGTACCGCCGGGCACCACCAACACCGGTACGTCCAGCCGATGCCACTTTTGCAGGTAACCGACCACATCCTTGATCGTGCCGTCGCCGCCGATCGCCACCACTGCCGCCAGATTTTCCACAGGTGCCGGGCCACTCAACGGGTGCTGTTGCCAGATGTCGGCGGTCATCCCCAATCGCCGTGCATCGGCCGCGATCGCCTCGCTCGCAGCGACGCCCAAACCGCGTCCGGCATGCGGATTGACAAATATTAGCAACGAATCAGCCATGTTTCGTAATTCATCTCACGCCCACGACGTAAAAAGTCATTGACAGCATACCCGCCAAGTCGTACTCATTCGTTGTTCGGCGGATGCAGTGCAATCGCGTGCGCTCCGGCCGGTTTTTTTGAGTCCACACTAGGAAGCAATTTTTCATGACAGATACAGCAGTTTCGACGATCAACGAGCGGGCGGCCGAGGAATATTTCAAGCGTGGTCAGGAGGCCGAATCGAACGGTCTGGCCGAAAAGGCTCTGGAGTTTTACGAGCGCACGCTGGCCGAGAACTCGGATCATGAACTGGCCTGTTTCCGTCTGGCCGTCCTTTACGACCGCCAGGCCGATGACGCCAAGGCCATCGAGCTTTACGAGCGTATCTGCACCACCGCCCCGGTTCACGTCAACGCCCTGATGAATCTGGCCATTCTGTTCGAAGACAACAACCACTACGAAGAGGCCTTCCGCTGTCTGGATGCGGTCCTTCGTACCGACCCGAACCATGAGCGGGCACGCCTGTTCATGAAGGATGTGGAATCCGCCCGCGCCAGCTATGTGGCCGATGGCATGAGCAAGACCGGTGGTGCCGTTCTCGACACCCCGATCACCGATTTCGACCTGTCGGTCCGCAGCCGTAACTGCCTTAAGAAGATGAACATCCGCACGCTGGGCGACCTGCTTCGCACCACCGAGCCGGAACTGTTGGCTTATCGCAACTTCGGCGAAATGAGCCTGAACGAAATCAAGAACCTTCTGGCCGGCAAGGGCCTGCGCCTCGGCCAGATCGCCCCGCTTGTTCCCGCCATTGTCGAGGGCGAGATGCCTGCCCCGGCCTTCACAGGCGGCGGTGCCGGCGGTATGGGCGGCATGGGCGCCATGATGCCGGTCTCCGCGGCCATTCGTCCGGCCGTGATCAACCAGCCCGTCGGTCTGCCGCCGGAACTCTCCGGTAAAATGGTCGTCGACCTCGAGCTGTCCGTCCGCAGCCGCAAGGCCTTGCAGCGGCTTAACATCAACACCGTCGGTGAACTGGTCAGCCGCAGTGAAGAAGACCTGCTGGGCTGCAAGAACTTCGGCCTGACCAGCCTGAACGAAATCAAGCAGCAGATCGGCCAGTTCGGTCTGACGCTCAGAAAATCAGGCCACTAAGTTTTCCGGTGCCACAGGTTCGTGTCCGTGCGAATCTGTGGCATTAGATCCTGACCGAGGCATTACCCGTGCATAATCCTGCCCGACTTCGGGAGAGCGGATCGCTGGCGACACTGTCGCTGCGCCTCGCTATGGCACTCAGCGTCATCATGTCGTCGTCGGGCGCTGGCGGCTGTCAGGCCGATGCGACAGCGCACAACCCTGCCTCCGTTGAACCGGCCGTGGCGGCTGTCGGCTCGCCTTCCTCGCCACAAGTGGGGGTGGTCGCCCCGGCCATCTCGCCGCCGGTGGCCACTCCTGTTCCCGTTGCCATTCAGGTGCCACCTTCCGGCCCGCCAACGCCCGCGATTCCGCCAGCCGCCAGCCACATCGGGCCGACAATTCCGCCGCTGTTGCTTCTGGCCTCGCCACTGATCATCGCGGCCGGTAAATGGGTGGCACCCTCAAACCCCAGTCCGGTGGTGATGACGGAAACGGCTGGCCCGCTCGTGCGTGTACGGTTGTTGGCGGGCAGTCGCGGTGTTCGTCTCACCTCCGGGCAGGCACCCACGATGGTGTCGTCCGGCTGGCAGCAGGCCCGGCCGCTGGACGCTGTCGGGAAACCCGTCCTGATCCGCCGGGTGGCTGGCGGCTGGGAAGTCGGCGCAACAAAGCTGGACGCCTCCGGCAACGCCCTCGCCGCGACGTCCCCCGCCAATACCCTTCCCGGTGTCCTCACGATTTCTCCGGCCGCGCCCAAAGGTGGCACGTTCAGTCCGCTGGAGGTTGAAGGCGTTGCCTATCGCGGCCAGATCCGCCTCGTCCCAGTGACAGGCGGCGACGGCGCCCAGTTTGATGTCGTCAATGATGTGGGGCTGGAGGATTACCTGCTCTCGGTCGTCTCGGCGGAACTGATCAGCAGTTTCCACCCCGAAGCCTTCGCCGCACAGGCCGTTGTCGCGCGGACCTACGCCATGTTCGAAGTCCGCACCGCTGGCATTACCCGCCACTGGGACGTCTGGGCCGATACCCGCAGCCAGGTCTACGGCGGCATCGGCGTCGAAACGCCCCGCGCCGCGGCCGCCGTCAAGACCACCCGTGGTGTGGTCGTCGCTTACGGTCCGAGCGGGCCGGGCAGTGCGGGAACGGACGCCGGCGCCGAACGCATCTTCAAGACCTATTTCGCGGCCTGTTGCGGCGGCATCGGCCAGAGTGCAGCCGACGCCTTCGCCGAGCCGCCGTTGCCTCCTCTTGGCGAAAAAAACGCCGGCAGCCTTTGCCGCGGCAGCCCGAGTTACAAGTGGTCGGCTCTGACAGTTACCAAGGCCGAACTCGCCCGACGCATTCGCGCGTGGGCCACGCGTCGCAGCCGGCCCGAACTGCAGGTTGATTCCGTCCGCAGCCTTGAAGTGAACGAGAAAAACCGTTTCGGCCGGCCCGTAAAGTTTGACGTCGTTGACGCACGCGGCGGCCGGGCCGTGATCACCGGCGAAGAACTCCGCTGGGCCGTCAATGCAGGCATGAACGCCAGCGACAAAGACCTCTGGAGCAGCTTCATGGCCCCCGTGGATACCGGCGACGCGATCCGCTTTTCCGGCGGCAGCGGCATGGGCCACGGCGTCGGCATGTGCCAGTGGTGCGCACAAGGCATGGCCCTTCGCGGCGACAAACACGAGGCGATCATCGCCTGGTCGTATCCGGGTTCGGTACTCAAAAAGGCCTACCCGTGACCGTGAGCGCGACCGCCATCAAGCCTGCCGTCTGGTACGAACCGCTGGCCGTATGCCCCCAGACCGGGGCGCGGTTGGGCCGCGTTCACACTCCCCACGGTGTCTTTGATACACCGGCTTTCATGCCCGTCGGGACACAGGGCACGCTTAAGGGCCACCTGCCTTCTGACATCGCCGCCATCGGCGCCCAGTGCGTGCTGGCCAATACCTACCACCTGATGTTGCGTCCCGGTGAACAGACCGTCGCGGCCCTAGGCGGCCTACACAAGTTCATGAACTGGCCCGGCCCGATCCTCACCGACTCCGGCGGGTTTCAGGTCTTCTCGCTCGGCCACATCAACCGCATCGACGACCACGGCGTCACGTTCAAGAGCCATATCGACGGCGCAACGGTCGATCTCACGCCGGAACGCTCGATTCAAGTCCAAAACGACCTCGGTGCCGACATCATCATGGCCTTCGACCAGTGCCCGGCCGGCGATGCCCCGGCCGACATCCAGCGCATCGCCGTGGATCGCACCATCGCCTGGGCCGCGCGGTCTGTCCGTGCACATGCACGAACCGCCGACCAAGCCCTTTTCGGTATCGTGCAGGGCGGGACGGATCCGCGCCTCCGTGAAGAGTGTGCCAAACACCTGATTGACCTCGACCTCCCCGGCTACGCCCTTGGCGGATTGGCTGTCGGTGAAGGTTTCGAGGCCATGAAGCATGTTCTTGCCACCAGCACGCATCTTTTGCCGTCCGGCAAGCCGCGATATCTCATGGGTGTCGGCTACCCGCGCGATATTGCAGTGGCCGTCGCCAGCGGGATCGACATGTTCGACTGCGTCCTGCCCGCGCGCAACGGCCGGAATGCGTATGCGTTCGTCAACGGCGACGTCTTGCGGCTTCGCAACAACAAATACACGCAAGACACCTCGCCCATTCAAGCCGACTGCGACTGCCCCGCCTGCGACACATCCAAGGGCGTTTTTACGCGCGGTGCGATTCGTCACTTTTTCCACGCCAACGAGATGCTTGGCCCCATCCTCGTTTCACTGCATAATCAGCGATTCTTTCAGCGGTTCATGGCGGACATTCGCCGGGCAATTGCTGAAGGCTGCTTCGGTCGCTTCTTGGCCGAAGACCCCCGCTGCATCCAAGGCCCGTCGCCGGGGAGCGGCGGAGGGGAACCGTCCGCCGAAGATGCCTAGCGTTTTTCTCACTTTCAGTCCTCAGGAGTCACAACTTTTCAATGTTCGACCTGCTCGCACAAACCGTCCCATCCGCCATTACCCCTGTGGTGACGGCCGCCACCAGTCAACCGGCGGGAAGTGTCCCCTGGATCGCCCGGCTGTTGGCCGACCCGCTCACGCTGATGATCGGCGTGGTCATCCTGTTTTACGTCTTCATCTGGCGCAGCGGCCAGGCCAAGGAACGTCAGAAGAAGCAACTGCTGGCCAACCTCAAAGAAGGCGACGTGGTTCAGACCATCGGCGGAATGATCGGCACGGTCATCCGGGCTGATGATAAAACCGTGGTCCTGAAGGTCGACGAAAACAGTAACACCAAGATCAAGTTCACACGTTCTGCCATTCACCGCGTGGTCGATGACGACCGCTCTGCCGCCTGACCCATTTCCGCCCAAGCACATCCCTCCCGACTTCCAATCTCCCATGCCCACTTCCCATCTGCCGCGTTTGTCCTTGATTTTCTTCGTGCTGCTTGCGGCGCTGTGGGCGATTTTTCCGCAGCTGCTGACCAACCCGCGCGAGTTGTTTGACCCGTCCATCCCACTCAGCGAGAAGCACAACCTCAAGCCCGGCATCGACATGGTCGGCGGAGCGCGACTGGTCTATGAGATCAAGCCGCCCAGCGGCACGGCCGCCAACCCCGATCTGGCCAACACCGTCATGGAAGCGCTTAAGAAGCGCGTCGACCCGGATGGCGTGCGCAACCTCGTCTGGCGTCCGCACGGCGCGACCACGCTGGAAATTCAGATGCCCCTCAGTGGCAAAGGCGGCGGCGGCCAGGTCATCAAACAGGAATTCGCCGACGCACGCACCGCCCTGGAAAGCACCAACGTTTCTCCGGCCGTGCTGATTGATGCCGTCACCCGACTGACGGGCCCTGAACGCACGGCCCGACTGGCCCAGTTGGCCGCCGACTCGTCCGGCCGGCAGGCGCTGTTTGCCCGACTCGCCGCCCTTAACGACGACATCGCTACGGCCCGCGCCAGCAAGAACGCCGAAGCTCAGGCCGCAGCCGAGCTGGAGTTTGATAAGGCCCGCCTGACGCTGGATCAGGGAAACATCAAAGTCGCCGAGCTTGAGCAGGTGCTCAACAAGCTGGTCGAAGAAAAAGCCAAGGCCGCGAACGATCCGAAGTTTAGACTCAACCCCGCGCTTGCGGCCGTCGTCACGGATGCCCAGGCCGTCGCCGCAGATTCACCGGCGCGCAAAGCCGCACTTGAAAGGCTCTTGAAGGCCCACGCTGCGTTTCAGGCCGTGAAGGACAACCTCGACGACTCGGCGGGCCTCAAGCGTCTGCTGCAGGGGTCTGGCGTGTTGGAGTTTCACATTCTCGTCGACCAGACCGACCCCCGCGCCCGTGAGATGCAGTTGCGGATGATCCCCACGACCAAGGGTGGCACGGGACAGGGTCCATCGTCCCGCGCCGGCGATTCAGCCCGCTGGCTGGAAGTCGACAAGCCCGAGCAGTTCGGCCGGCAGGGCATCATGGCCGAGTACAACGGCCGGGTATTCGTGCTCGTGGACCTGCGGCCCGATTACGCACTGACGGCCACCACCGGCCAGCCGTGGGCACTGACCAACGCGACCAAGCTCATCGACCCGCAGTCCGGCGGCTTGCAGGTGGGTTTCTCGTTTGACGCTCAGGGCGGATTTTATTTCGGCCGTCTCACCAGCCAGCACATCGGTAAGCCGATGGCCATCTCGCTGGATGACAAGGTCATCAGCGCGCCGAACATCAACAGTGCCATCACCGGCGGCACCGGCACCATCACTGGCAAGTACACCGAGGCCGAAGTTCGTTATCTGGTCAGCACCCTGACAGCCGGTTCGCTTCCGGCCAAACTTGCCGATGAACCCATCAGCGAAAACGCGATCAGTTCGAGCATCGGTCAGGACAATCTGGCCCGCGGCCTGTACGCCTGTGCCTTCGGGTTGGTGGTGGTCGGCGTCTTCCTGATTTCGTATTACTACCTGGCCGGACTGGTCGCCTTTCTGGCGGTGCTGTTCAACCTTGTGCTGATCGTTGGTGCACTGGCCGCCTTGCAGGCCACGTTCACGCTGCCGGGTATCGCGGCACTTGTTCTCACGGTGGGCACGGCGGTGGATGCCAACGTGCTGATCTTTGAACGCCTTCGCGAAGAACAATCCCGCGGCCTGAACATCCGCACGGCCCTGCGCAACGCCTATGACCGGGCCTTCGGTGCCATCTTCGACAGCAACGTCGTCACCGCCATCGTCTCGCTCGTGCTTTATGTGCTGGGCAGCGAAGAAGTGAAGGGCTTCGGCCTGACACTGCTGATCGGTATTTTGTGCTCGCTGTTTACGGCACTGTTCGTCACCCGCACGATCTTCGGCATTCTGGTCGACAAGTTTGGCGTGCGCAAGCTCAACAGCTTCCCCACCACCGTTCCCGCCTGGGACAGGTTCCTCAAGCCGAGCATCGATTGGATGGGCAAGGCCCCGATCGTGGTGGCACTGACTCTATTGACCATGCTTGCCGGCCTGGGATTATTCGTCCACTACGTTCGCGCGGGCCAGATGTTCGATATCGAGTTCGCCGGCGGTACCAGCATCAGTTTCGAGCTGAAGCAGGCCGAAAAAATCGAAGAGATGCGGGCCCAGATCGCCAGCATCGGCGAGGCCATCATCCCGTCGCCCACCGTGCTGCAGGTCAACGCCGACGGCAAGAGCTATGAAGTCATCACCCCGAGCACCGACAAGGAAGCCGTCCGCACGGCCATGCTGAAGCTGCTGGGTGACAAGCTGAACATCGAAGTGCCCAGTTCGTTTGTGGGTGTGAACGTGCCGCTTGCAGATGTCCTCAACAAGCAGGTTCTGCCCGTCGGTGATGCACCCCTCGCATCATGGCTGCCCGTGGAGCGTCAGGCCGACTATCGCGGCGGCGTGGCCATCGTGCTGCAGAACCTTTCGCCCGCCCTTTCCGCCGATGACGTTCGTCAGCGGCTGGACCGCCAGCGTCTTCAGCCCAGCGCCGATGTGAAAGCCGTCGCCAGCCTGCCGATGAGCGTGATCGGCCAGAACGGGTCGGCTGTCGGCGGCGAGATTGTCGTGCTTATCAACGACGAGAAAGTGCCGGCCGAGGCCGATCTGGCCCGCTGGCAGTCGGATGTGGCCAGCCCGGTCTGGAAACTGGTCAACGACGCCGTGAACAAGCCGCCGATCCTCAGCCGCGTCAACAGCATCGGCGGTCAGGTTGCCAGCGCAACGCGTACCGACGCCATTCTGGCCCTCGTGATGGCCTTGGTCATCATCATGGGTTACGTCTGGGTGCGGTTCGGCAACCTCAAATACGGCACCGCCAACACGCTGGCCCTGCTGCACGATACGTTCTTCCTGCTCGCGGCCCTGGGCTTCGCCCACCTGATCTGCGATTCGGCCATCGGTAAGGCCCTCCTGCTGGAGCCGTTCCGCATCAACCTGACGGTGGTGGCGGGCGTCCTGACGATCATGGCCTATTCGATGGTCGATACGATCGTCGTGTTCGACCGCATCCGCGAGCTTCGCCGCGATTCCGGCCACCTGACCCGCAAGGTCATCAACGATGCCATCAATCAGACCCTGAGCCGTACACTACTGACCGCTGGAACCACCATTGTCACCATCGCCGTCATGTACACCCTTGGCGGCCCTGGTATCCACGGCTTTACGTTCATTTTGCTGGTGGGTATTTTGGTCGGTACGTATTCGTCGATCATCATTGCCGCCCCGATGCTTCTCATCGGTGCCGACAAGGAAGATCGGAAGAAGGACCCGTCGGCTGGCCTGCCGGCGAAGTCTGCCTCGGGGTCGGTTTCTGGTGAGTTGATGGGGGCGTAGAGCTCGGTTGGCGGTTGTTGTTTTCACAAGTCAAAGTTCAGTCATTCATTTCAGTAACGAAGAAAACGGAGTTTGTTCATGCGTAGCGATGCAAAAGTGGCTTTGGGTGTTTCAGCGGTCTGCCTTGCGGCGATCATCGGTTACGCCCTGTTCGTCCCGGCCGAAAAGCCCGCTGGCACGTCCATGGCCGTACGCCCGGCCACGGTGACCCCCGCCCCCTCCATGACGCCGGTCATGGGTTCCTCCGAGACGCCGACGACCCAGCCGACCTCCATGCCGTGGCTCTCGACCAGCGCGCCGTCCGATGGCCTCACGCTGAGTGCCCCCACCGCCGGCATGCCCGGTGGCATGATGCCCTCCACGCAGTCGTCCATGTCTTCCACCTGGCCTCCTGCCACGCCGACCACCCCGGCCAACGGCACCCACGACTGGGACGCCCTTCTGGCCGGCAAGACGGCCGCCGCTGGCGCAACCGGAGCCATGCTCTCCGGTACCGGCAGCCGCATGGCCACCGGCAACACCCCGACTTTCGGCACGGTCTCCACCCCGCCGTCGGTTCTGCCGTCAGGGTTTGGCAGCACCACCCGCGCCAGCCTTTTCGGTACCTCCACCGCCGGCACCTCCACCCTCGCCGGCGATACCTACGCCATCAAACGTGGCGACACCTTCGCCACCATCGCCGCCGCTAAATACGGCAACAGCAAGTACTGGAAGGTCATCGCCGATGCCAATCCGGGCGTCGACAGCCGCCGCCTGAAGGTCGGCCAGTCGATCAAGCTCCCTGAACTGCCATCCAAGTATTCCGGCTCGACCAGCGGCACAGTTTCCACCATGAAGACCGGTGCCAACACACCGACCAGCAACACCCCCGGTGCATCGTTCAGCACCGGCGCCGCCTTGGGTAACACGAGCCCGACCACCCAGTATCAGGTAGTCAGCGGCGACAGCCTGTATCGCATCTCCACAAAGCTCTACGGCACCCCGGCCCAGGCCGACGCGATTTACGAACTCAACAAAGAGACCATCGGCACCAACAAGGCCAATCTGAAAATCGGCCAGACCCTGAAACTCCCGACCCCGCCGACGGTTAAGTAACCAGCTCGTCCTGCCCCCTCTCCCACCGGGAGAGGGTCGCGCCCGTCGGCCCCACCCGCTATCGCCCTTCCATCCGCCGGATGAGCGTTGCGGTGAATTCCCTCGTCCCCGCTGTCCCGCCCAGATCCCGGGTCAACCCCACGCCCTCTGCCAGCACCGCGTTGTAGGCCGTCTTGATCTTTTCCGCCGTGCCCGTTTCGCCCAGATGGTTGAGCATCATCACGCCCGACATGATGCACGCCAGCGGGTTGGCAATCCCCTTGCCGGCAATGTCCGGGGCGCTGCCGTGCACGGCTTCAAACACAGCCGCGTCATCGCCGATGTTGCTGCCCGGCACCACACCCAGCCCGCCCACGAGGCCCGCGCATAAATCGCTGACCACATCGCCATAAAGGTTTTCCATCAACAGCGTGTCCAGACGCGTCGGGTCCTGCACCAGTTTCATGCACCCGGCATCGATGATGATCTCGTCATAGGCGATGTCCGGAAACTCTTCTGCATGGACTTGCCGGGCGCAGTCCAGAAACATCCCATCGCTCAGCTTCATGATGTTCGCCTTGTGGAACACCGTGATCTTTTTGCGATGCCGCGTGTTGGCGTAGTTGAACGCATACCGCGCGATCCGTGTGCAGGCCGTCTTCGTCGCCACTTTCAGGCTCGTCACCACGCCCGGCGTGATCTCGTTTTCAATCCCGCTGTACAGCCCCTCGGTGTTCTCGCGGACGATCACCATGTCCACATTTTCGTACCGGGTCTTCACACCCGGCAACGACCGCACCGGCCTGATGGCTGCATACAGGTTCAACCGCTGCCGCAACTGCACGTTGACGCTCTTAAACCCCTTGCCCACCGGAGTCGTCACCGGGCCTTTAAGCGCGATCTTGTGATGCTTGATCGCATCGACCGTCAGTTCAGGCAGCACATTGTCGTGACCCTGTTCAAGGGCGCTCGCTCCGGCCGGAACCCTGACCCACTCCACACTCAGTCCAGCCGCCTCAATCACGTCTTGTGTGGCCTGGGTTACTTCAGGACCGATGCCGTCGCCGGGAAGGAGCACGATTGTGTGTTTTGCCATGGGTCCGACATCCTAGCCGCAGCGGCGTATTCAAAAAATCAGGGGGCCCCGTCCGCCGTTGCCGACTTACGGGACCCCCTTCCCGAGGAGGTAAAGTAAACTGGATTACGCTCGTTACGAGCAACCCATGCTGTTTCCGCAGTTCAGACACTTATAACAAGTGCCCGAACGAACGGTGATGCTGCCACATACGTCACAAGCAGGCGCATCGGATTGCATATCACTTCCCTGCTGATTCAAAGGGTTGGCAGCCTTGGCCAACTGCTTCTTCCCAAGGCTGGTCTGCATCACCGGCTTCGGGGCCTGACCGTGATGGTTTCCGTTGCCATTCGTCGCCGTACCGACGGCCGTGATCGGCGTGCGCGGCTGGGCTTCGGGGCTGGCACTGGAGGTGGGGGTGCCGCCAGATCCAGCACTGGGCGACTCCACAAAGTTGGTGCCCAGGTTCATCAGGGCAGCCCGTTCGCCGGCGCTCAGGCTGTCGGCCGCGGCGGGATCATCCGTCACTTCCGCGGCCGATTCCTCACGGCTCCGCCGTGGGGCGTTATCCAGCCGGTACCCCGGCACGAACTCCATCGCCAGAAACCGGAAGATGTAATCCACCAGGCTCTTGGCCATGGGGATTTCCGGGTTGCGGGTCATGCCGCTGGGCTCGAACCGGACGTGCTCAAACTTGCGAACCAGCGACTCCACTGGCACACCGTATTGCAACGAAACGCTGACCAGCGTGGCGATGGTGTCCATCAATCCGCCGATGGTGCTCCCTTCCTTGGCCATGGTGATGAACACTTCACCCGGCGAACCGTCTTCATACAGGCCAACGGTGATGTATCCCTCATGGTTTTGCACATCGAACTTGTGCGTGACGGCCCGGCGCGTATCCGGCAGCCGCCGACGCAGCGGCCGTTCGACGACGCGTTCGACAATCCGTTCGACCACACGGGTGTGTTCCGGCGTCGGGTTGGAAAGATTATCGCTCATGACCTTTCGGCTGGCAGCCAGTGTGCCAAGTGCATCCGCCGCCTTGGCCGCATCCACGGCCAGATCTTCCAATGCAGCAGCCACATTGGCCTCGTCTTCGGCGTCTGATTTGTCTTCCAGATCGGTATCGCTCTTGACGTTAAGCGGCTGACTGAGCTTGCTGCCATCGCGATAGAGGGCGTTGGCCTTCAGACCCAGCTCCCACGAGAGCAGGTACGACTGCTTGACCTCATCAACCGTCGCTTCGTTCGGCAGGTTGATGGTCTTGCTGATCGCACCGCTGATGAACGGCTGGGCGGCCGCCATCATGCGGATGTGTCCTTCGGCCGCGATGAACCGCTTGCCTGACTTGCCACACTTGTTGGCACAATCAAACACCGGGTAATGCGTCACCTTCAGGTGCGGCGCACTTTCAACCGTGCCCGTGCCACAGATGATGGTCCCGGCCGCTTCGATCTGCCGTTTGCTGAACCCCAGCCGCTTGAGCAGGCTGAAAGTCGGACCGCTGTATTCGCTTTCCGGGATCTCCAGCCGCTTCATGCACTCGGCGCCCAGCGTCCAGGGGCTGAAGGCAAAGGAGAGCTCGAACATGCCGGGCAGCGACTTCTCGACCTTATCCAGTTCGGCATCAGTCAGGCCCGCCAGCTTCAGACTGGCGCGATTGATGTGCGGGCTGGTGGCCAGCGACATCGTACCGAGGACGAAATCCAGAATGTCCTTGATCTCCTGGCTGTTGTAGCCGAGGTTCGCCAGTGCCGGCTCCAGCGACTGGTTGGCAATCTTGAAGTAACCACCACCCGCCAGCTTCTTGAACTTCACCAGTGCGAAGTCCGGCTCGACGCCCGTGGTGTCGCAATCCATCAGCAGGCCGATGGTGCCGGTCGGAGCGATGACAGTCGTCTGTGCATTGCGGTAGCCGTTGCGCTGGCCAAGGGCCAGGGCGCGGTCCCAGCAGTCGCGGGCGGCCGCCAGCAGGTCATTGTTCACCAGCCGCTGCGAGGGGCTGAACTCTTTGGCATCAATCTCAACGGGCTTGATGGTGAGCGACTCATAGGCGCCGCTGGTGGCGGCACCATACGCCGCACGGCGGTGGTTGCGGATGACCCGCAGCATGTGATCCTTGTTCTCGGCGTAGCCGGGGAAGGCCCCCAGCTCGCCGGCCATCTCGGCACTCGTGGCGTACGACTCACCGGTCATGACCGATGACAACGCCGCACAAACCGCCCGGCCCGCATCACTGTCGTACGGAATGCCCGCCTGCATCAGCATCGCACCCAAGTTGGCATACCCCAGCCCCAGCGTGCGGAACTTGTAGCTCAGCTTCGCGATCTCTTCCGACGGGAAACTCGCCATCAGTACGCTGATCTCCAGCACAATCGTCCAGAGGCGAATCCCGTGACGATACGCGTCCATGTCGAAGGTACCGGTGGTCGAATCGAAGAACTGCAACACGTTCAACGAGGCCAGATTACAGGCTGTGTCGTCCAAAAACATGTATTCCGAACAGTTGTGAACGCTCAGCCCGTTGGCGATGAACGAGTGCGTGGCCGGCTCGGTCAGGTCAAACACCGGCTGTGAGCCCTGACTGATCAGTGAGGCCATCCGGTCGGAACGCGGTGCGCCGGTGTCGGTCGTTTCGATAGCAGTAAGGCCAGCGAAGCCGATGTGCTGTTGGAATGCAGCAAGGCATGACGCATCAATCGTCAGCGTGTTGTGTGTACGGCGGCTCAGGACGCCAAAGCCGGTCAACAGCAGTTGTACATCCGCCAGCAACTGCCGTGCATTGGCCCGCAGCACGACGGTGCCACCAACCCTTTCACCCACGGCTGCAAACAAACCACGCAGCACATGCTTTTGAGCCGCAAGTCCGCTCGTGAACGCCTCATCGCTCACACTGCGGGCACTGCCCGACCCGCGAACATAACTCTTCACCCGCGCCAGCAGCCGAGGCTGGTGCGCTGTTAGTGTCATCGTGCTGCCGGATTCGTCGGCACCGAATGCGTTCGCGTAAGCGCTCAGCCGTTCGGCAGTCGCGCCATCGGACAGCAATCCCAGTTCGATACCGTCCGCCAGATCGCCTTCCTGTGACATCGCGATGCCGACCAGGTGGAAGAACTCCGCATCCTGCGGTTCGCCAATGGCCTTGCCCACGGCCGCATCCGCACCCGGCAGGCACAGATCATCGCTGGTGGTCAGTTCGCGCGCCTCGACCCAGCCACGGTTCAGCGTCCAGACCTTGTGGTCGCCGGTCAGTTTCAGGGTGTAACCGGCTTCGGTGGTCAGCTCGAATACTTCCTTCGTGCCCGTCGGAAAGGCGCCTTCGGTCGTGCCGATGGCCATGCCAGCCACGTTCGTAACAAGTCGGCTCGGCAAATAAATCATCTGATCGATCCGCCGCCACACGCCGCCGGGGGTCAGCACGCGGGTGTCGCCGGTCACGCACGGGTTACTGGCGTTGATGCGCCCGCTGGCCGGGCAGGTGTGCCATTCGTTGATGGTCGTGTCGTACT
Source organism: Tepidisphaerales bacterium (assembly GCA_038226785.1). GTDB lineage: Bacteria > Planctomycetota > Phycisphaerae > Tepidisphaerales > Tepidisphaeraceae > JBBRQG01. The sequence continues at coordinate 86,157 of JBBRQG010000007.1, forward strand.
GCACGCCGGGGTCGGCGCAGCGCCACGCGGCGTATGCGATCTGTTCCCACAAATCGCGGGCCTTGATCGTTGTGCCCTTCTTGGCGTTCGTGCGGAATGTCAGGTGCCAGTCGGCGTCATTTTCCAGGGCCTCGAAGAAGCTGTTCGGAATACGGACCGAGTTGTTGCTGTTCTGCCCGCTGACGGTGTAGTAGGCCTCGCCGTTGAAGTCGTAATCCAGTTTCAGGCCCAGCTTCTTGGCAAGGTCCTGCTGATCCTTCGGAATGTGCTTGATGCCTTCCGCCAGTGCCGCGACTTTCAATTCCTCGCGCACCTTCCAGTTCACGAACGATTCGATATCCGGGTGATCCAGATCCAGACAGACCATCTTGGCCGCCCGACGGGTCGTGCCGCCGGACTTGATCGCCCCGGCCGCCCGGTCGCCGATCTTCAGGAAGCTCATCAATCCGCTGGACTTCCCGCCGCCGCTCAGCGGTTCGGCCTCACCGCGCAACTTGCTGAAGTTACTGCCGGTGCCGCTGCCATATTTAAACAGCCGGGCCTCGCGGACCCACAGGTCCATGATGCCGCCATTGTTCACCAGATCATCGCTCACACCCTGAATAAAGCAGGCGTGCGGCTGGGGGTGGGTGTAGGCATCCGCCGACTGCTTAAGTTCCCCGCTCTTGGGGTCGCAGTAATAGTGGCCCTGAGCCGGGCCTGAAATACCGTAAGCGAAGTTCAAACCCGTGTTGAACCACTGCGGGCTGTTCGGTGCACACATCTGGTGCAACAGCATGTAGGCCAGCTCATCATAAAACGCCTGCGCATCGGCCGGCGAATCAAAGTATCCGTGCGTCTCACCCCAGTGCCGCCAGCAGCCGGCCAGCCGGTGAATCACCTGCCGTGCACTCTTCTCCGGCCCCTTCTTCGGCGACCCATCATCATTCAGCACCGGCTTGCCAGCCGCATCGACCGCGGGCACGCCCGCCTTGCGGAAATACTTGCTGACCATGATGTCGGTCGCAAGCTGGCTCCACTGAGCCGGGATCTCCGCGTCCGTCATCTCAAATACGACGGAACCGTCGGGGTTCGAAATACGACTCGTGCGCTTCTCGTAGCTCACGGTCGAGTAAACGTCCTGCCCTGATTTGGTGAATTTGCGTGTAACTTTCATGACGCTCCGTGTCTCCTTCCAGCGGCCACCGCATCCTGCGACGACCTTGACTTGATTGATTTGTAAAACAGCCCGGACTACCCAACTACCCTGCCCTCAGTTGCCTGAGTTCGAGCCGGTGCCCCGATGGCAACGGCCCCTTCAACACAACCCGATCACCCAGCGAAATACCCGCCGTGCGATCAATCTTCACCAAAGTCTGGGGCGCCACCGGCCCGCGGAATATCGTCCGCTGATCGGTGGTATCCCAGACTTCAATGGTGCCACCACTTCCCACCACAAAAAAAGCATTGCCGCTGGTCTGCTGCAGGACGGTATACGTCCCCACAGCCTTCCCGCCGCTGACAATCGGTGCCGCCGCAACCCGTGGTTGTGTCCGTGGGTCCGCACCGCTTGTCTGACAACCGCCGCACACGGCCAGAGTAGCCGCCGCGACAACCGTCGCCACACCTGAAAATTGAAACACAGCCTTCTTCATCCGCTTTAGTTTTCCGTTTCCAAAACTACTGCCAACTTCCAACCATCAACTCTCAGACTTGCTCTAAGTGCTCACCGGAGCCGCTGCCCACAACTTGCTCTGAATCGCCACATGCTGTGCCACCAACGGCCCACCTACGCGCTCCTGTCCGCCGATGCGCTGCCGGAACACCATCGCCCGCGCCACACCCTTCGGCAGAATCGCAAAAGTGTTCGGCCGCTCAAAGCTCCGGCGGATGTACCGTCCACGTTCCAGGCAATCTTCCAGATCGTGCCGCCACACATCCTTCGGCAGCACCACCCCGTGCAACTTGCTCACCGCGGCCGCAAGCTCATTGCCGCCGGCCGTCACCAGACGCTGCTGCTTGCCTGCCTGACGCATCCAAAGTTCGTTCAACAACGCCAGACTGCGCCCGGCCCGGTCCATGGGCAGCGACGGCCACCCTTCCTTACCGCCCCACGTCGGCAGGTCGCCCAGATCGGTCGCCCGGCCCTGCTTGGTCGTTTTCAAAAACTGTCTGTGCGTCGCCAGCACCGGCGTAGCATCCAGGTCGAACCATCCGTCCGATGCCAGCCCGGCCGATTCCACATTCGCCGCCGAAACGCCTGTGACATCGTGTGCCTGAAAGTGCCACGCACAGTCCGGATCATTCACCAGTAGATAGGCCGCACGAACCGTCGCCCCCGGAAAGGCCGTCGCCAGCAGATCACGGGCGGCCACAAGCGACCGCATGCCCCGTGTGGGCACCTGCACACGTCCCATGAAACGGCTATCGCCCATATCAAACAGCGACTGCGAATCAGCGTTTACCCACAAATCAGAATTCCATCGCCGCAGGCTGCCATAGGCCGAGCCTTTGACCACCCACACCTGCCCGCTGGTGGGGCTGGCAAGAAGTGCATCGATCCGTTCCTGGGCAGGCACTTCAACCGGCGATTCATCCGGCTGGCTTTCCCGAACGCCAAAGCCCAACAGCCGTAACTGATCCATCAGCGGGCTCGCCCAGCCCTTGCCGTCGCGAACCAACAGCTTCAACCCGACGACCCACGCCCGCATCGCGAACAAGTGCTGACTGGTCCATGCCACGCGCCGGCAGACCTGTTCCTTGTACGTCCCGCGCGAAGGCATCAGCCCCGTCAGGTCATTGAAGTGAATACCACCACGGGACAGGTGTCCGGATGCCTGCGCCAGCCGCAGTTCCAGCTCCCGCAGGTCCGACATGAAGTGCGACGCCCCTGCGTAGCACTCCACCAGCCGGTCCAGATAATCCCAGGTGCCCAGATCGGTCATCGCCGCTCGCCCTTCCCCATCTGCCGGCTTGCCTCGTTCAACAACTCGCGACAAAACAACGACCTCTGCAAAAACTAATCCACTCGAGGCAATGTCAGACCCAACTGGTCCTGATATTTTCCGCCTTTGTCTGCGTAGCTCTTCGCACACACCCGATCACCCTTCAGGAACAGCAACTGCGCGATTCCTTCATTGGCGTAAATCTTCGCTGGCAGCGGCGTGGTGTTGCTGATCTCCAGCGTGATCTTGCCCCGCCACTCCGGCTCAATGGGTGTCACATTTAAAATGATGCCGCAACGGGCATACGTACTCTTGCCAACGCAAATCGCCAGATAACCCCGCGGCATGGTGACGGTCTCCACCGTCTCACACAGCGCAAAACTATTGGGGGGAATCAGAATGTGATCTTTGCCGGTTTCTTCTGTGTCTACCGTCACAAACGACCGCTCGCTGAACCGCTTGGGGTCCACGATCTCGCTGTTGACATTGGTGAAGATTTTGAAAACGGACCCGACCCGCAAGTCGTAGCCATAGCTGCTGACGCCGTAGCTGATACGTCCGGTGCGCTTGACGTTGTCCTCAAACGGCTCGATCCCGATCAGTTCCCGGATTTGGCTGTCGCACAAGATTCCCATGACACACACCGCCCCGGCCGTTCGTCCTGCCCACCCGACCTTCGTTCCGTGAAAGTCGCATGGCCAAGTCTTGGCCGAAAATGCTCCGCCGGGCCGCAGTCCGTGCGGCCCTTTTCGTTCTGTTTACGCTTTGCTATCAATGAGTTAGGGCGAAAACGGACCGCCCCAAATTTTGTTCCCGTCTTCGTCCGCTGGCCACTCTCTACATCGGCAAGTCGGGAGAGCATCCTACACTACAGATAGTGCCTTGCAACCAATTCCGTCCCAGATGTTGTGGAATTGTGTGGAAGCCATTAAGTGTGAAGTTTCTCACCCTGCCAGCGTCGCAGGCTACGTCTAGGTGCCCTACTTTCACACTTTTGGGGACTCTTGAATCAGGTTGTCCACAAGTGTGACTTGGGTCACGCTCTCCAGGCCGCTTCAACACAAATTTGTTGCGCGCGGGTGACATTGTTTGCTCTTCGCCAGCCAACCTTAACATGCGACGCGTGACCGGCCCTTCCAACCCCACCGCCTCGTCTGCCTCGCACCCCACCCCGGGCCTCTTTCTCGCCTTCGATGGCGGTGAAGGGTGTGGAAAATCCACACAGGCCAAGCTTCTCGCCCAGAGGCTGGAATCCGGTGGCAAAAAAGTTCTGCTCGTGCGTGACCCCGGCACCACTCGCATTGGCGAGCAGATACGCAGCATTTTGCTGAACCCCGACCACACCGAAATGGGCATGCGATGTGAAATGCTGCTCTACATGGCCGCACGGGCGCAAATGATGGTCGAGGTCATCGCCCCGGCCCTGGAGTCGGGCCAGATTGTCATCTCTGATCGCTTCATCAGTTCCACCCTCAGCTACCAGCTCGGCGGCGACGGTTTGACCGCAGCGGAAATAAAAGCCGTGGGCCAGATCGCCATTTCCGGGCGGTGGCCGAAGTTGATGCTCATCATGGACATGCCGCCGGACCGGTCCATCGCGCGGGTGACCCGCGCCAAAGACCGCATCGAACAGCGGCCGGCGGAATACCATCAAACGGTACGTGAGAATTACCTGAAACAGGCCCGTCAAGACCCGGCCGGTTATCGCGTCATCGCGGCCGACCGGACGATTGACGAAGTGACCGCAAGTGTCTGGGCGGCCGTGGAACCTTTTGTGAATGGCAAGGCGTAATGGCTGGATGGGCGGACATCATCGGACACGCTGGCGTAATCGCCGACCTGAAGCGCATGATCGCCGGCGGTCGCATGCCGCACGCGCTGATCTTCGCCGGGCCGATGGGGACGGGGAAGTACGCCGTGGCCAAGGCGCTGGCAATGGTCTTTTTATGCCGCAAGCCCAAGGCGGAAGGAACAGAAGCCTGTAACGCTTGCGACAGTTGCCGATTGATGGCGAGTAACAACCACCCTGACTTTCATCGGGTGCACCGGCTCTTGATCCGTTCGATTGACAAGGACCGCAAAGGCCGCGACTTGAGTATTGAAGTGGCCCGCGAATTTTTGCTCCGGCCTGCCTTGCGTACCAGCCAGATGGACAACGGCAAGGCCATCATTGTCGATGAGGCCGAGACGATGAACACCGAGGCCCAAAATGCCTGCCTGAAAGTCGTCGAAGAGCCGTACGGCAAGACGCTGATCGTCCTGATCGTGGAGAGCGAGACGCAGTTGTTGCAGACGATCCGTTCACGGTGTCAGGTCGTGCGGCTGGGGCGACTGAGTGATGAAGAGTGCCGGGCGGTACTGCTGAGACAGGGCATGGCGGATGCGGAGGCGAATGCGGTGGTGCCGCTGGTGCGGGGTTCGCCGGGATTGGGGCTGCATTTGAAGCAGATGGGCTTTGTTTCCCCGGCCGCCGAGTTCGCAGCCCGTCTTACACGAATCATGGGCACCGGCGCGCCCGTAGGCGATCTGGCCGCATGGCTGAAAGTACAGGTCGATACCTACGCCAAGACCGCACAGGATCAAGATGACATGCTGGCGAAAGACATCGCTTTACGGCAGGGACTTTCGGTCATGCTCGGCGTCGCCGGGCTGACGGCCAGCAAATCCCTGAAGTCGGGCACGGCCGATGAGTTACGACTGGAACGAATCTGCCAGAGCGTCGATGTCATTCAAAAATGCCACACGGCCGTGGAGGGAAACGTCAACCTGCAACTGGCTCTCGGCGAGTTTGTATCGGTGCTGGAACAGACCTGGGCGGCGTAACTGCTCCAAGATAATCCGTATTCTCGGTGCAGGTTACTCTTGATCCCTTCTTCCTTTGCGTGAGCCGCTAAACAAATGAAAAGCCCATGTCATTTGCGAATAGTGCACTACTCGGACAAACGGGTGGCCGATCCGCGCGGTGCCACAGCACTTTCATATCAAGATTTCCATCGCGCACGAAACGCCGTACTGGCCACCTGCCGCTTATTCGGGACTGTTGGTGCGATGGCTGAATATCCATTGGATGCGAGTCTCACGGAAATCGCTTCCGATGCCGCATGGGCTGTGACGCCCCACTCTAAGCCGGACTTCTTTGTTGTAGACGATCAATTAAACAACGATCGATACATCTACATTGAGATCAGTCCCCAGGTTCACGTTTCCAGCGAGTGGCTATGCGCAATGGCGACATGCCTACTGGCCCTCGATGGGTGGGGCATTGCTATTACGAATGTCACCAATGGATACGTTATTGTGCTCGCCCAAGTGCTTTTGTTGCATGGGCCAGTATTCGATGGCTGCAAAGATCTTGAGGAAGTGGCGTATGCATTGCGTATGCATCTCAATTAGCCGATCAATAGCGAAGGATTGATCTGCCGTAACATTCCGCGAGGTGTTCCAATGGCGGAAAAGTCCGCCAGGCATTACTTGGTGACGCAAAGAAGAATTTACTCTGTTGAGACTGTATGGTTATGCGAAGACAGTTTGTTCACCACCTTTTTGCCGCCTTACTTCTACTTACCCATGTGGTCGCCACCTTCGCCCACGATTTCTGGATTCTTCCCTCGTTGTTCCGGGCCGGTGTCAATACGCCCATTCCGGTTTCGCTTTATGTTGGTGAACTCCCACCCGGGGAGCCTTATACCCGTCACAACATTCGCATAGAGCGGTTCGCTGACATCAACCTCTCGCTTGATCCATCCGAGCAAAAAGATATCCCGGTGTCCGGGGAGGATAATGCCTCCCCGGCCGGGCTTTTCACGCCGACAGTGCCCGGCCTGCATGTACTTGCCTATCGCGGTAAGGCCGCGTTTATTCAGCTTGAGGCGGATCGGTTCGAGGCGTATCTCAAAAGTCACGACCTTTATTCAATCTCCGCTCAACGCGCCCGGGCTGGTCAATCCGATGCACCCGGCAAGGAAAAATATTCCCGCTGCTGCAAATCATTCGTTCGCATTGATCCCATCAAGCCTGATCCTGCGACGCCGATGCCCGTTGCCCACTTCGATCAGCCCATCGGGTTGCGGCTGGAGATTGTTCCGCTGGCGGACCCCTATGCTTTACCGCCGCCGGGGGATTCAGGCACTGAGCTTAAAGTGCTGGTCCTGTTCGACAAGCGGCCTTTGTCGGATGCGAAAGTCTCGGCCCGCGATCTGAAAGATCCGGCCGCCGCGCCGGTGTCGGCCACCACCAATTCCGCAGGGCAGGCGGTTCTTTCCCTCGCCAATCGCGGTTCATGGCTGATTACCACCATTGCGATGACGGCCGCACCTGCTGGCATCTCACTGTCTTCTTCGGCGACCTTGCCCACCACAGGTCCCACTGGCTTATTCGTACCAGACTGGGAGTCAACATGGTCGTCTTTTACGTTCGATAATTCCGCACCATGAAAAGTGCGGTGTCGGTTCGGCGCTGATCCGCAACCCAGGTAAGTTTGACACGGATTCCGCTTACGACGTGCGCGGCTCTTTCTGGCACCCTACCCTGTAAATCTGGCCGGCTTCTCCAGCAGTTTCCATTTCTGGCTGGCGGCTCCCGTCCAGGTTTCGATGATCACATTGCCTTCGGCGTTCACGCCCAGTGTTTTGCCGGTGGCGATGTGTTCGATTCGGTAGACGCCGTCGCTAACCGGGACGAATCGCCATTGCTCGGCCTCGATACCGGTCTTTGCGGCCGGGTGCTGGGTGACTGCTGACCCATCCTCACCGGCACCGGGATAAAGCGTTTTGTGCGTGAAGTAGTTGATCAGCCGCACGCCATCGCCGGCCGGCTCGAACTTCCAGGTCATGCATTTCCAATCCTGAGGTGAATAGAGAACGATGGGCGTGCCGTCTTTTGAATCGGCGTCGCGCGGCCGGAGCAGTTCTTCCTGCGACAGATTTTGAATCTGATGTGATTCTCCAGCCAATGTGGAGCGCTGGGTGGCGGGGCCGGCGGCGAGGGTCGCGCCGCACATTAAAAACAGCGCGCAGAAATGTTGTTTCATGGCCATTACGTTCCCTCTGTTGATGCTGCCATCTTAGCCGCGCCACCACGTTGCCCGGAAATGGGGGTGCCATCCTTGTGGCATGGCTTTTCAGGCCATGTACCACGGGCCGGAAGCCCGTGCCGCGGCATTCACTCTTCGATCGGATTTTCCTGATGCTCCAGCCGATCCAGATGTGCCATCGTCTTGCCCGTACTGGCACGTACGACCACCGCCAACGCGCCGAGTAACAAGGTCAGCCCCGCGGCCAGTGCCAGCATCCACTTCGGCCGGGGGTCCGTTCCCGGCGGCCAATGATTGATGAACTGTGCCTGCAACAACATGTTGCTGACTGCATATGCGCCCAGATAACTGAATAACGTCACCGCCCCGGCCAGCAGCCCGAGAATCACGGCCAGCGGCGGCACGACGCGCTTGGGCACAGCCGAATCTTCCGCTTCAGGTGGGTCGGGAGTGATGGACATAACAGTCTGTAAGTACGACAGCGAGCCAACACCACCGGGCGAATTCTGAGCTCGTCCAACTTCCGTCCACGCTCATGGGCAATCAACGCCGGATTTGGCTGCGCTCAGAAGCCTCTCCTATCTACTATTCGGTTCAAACGAGTGGAAGGTCCAGTACCGACGAACCGCGCGACTTCAGCTATTTGCGGGGACGGCCAGAGTTAACGGCGTAAGTATTTACAAAGTTCAGGCCTTGCCCCACCTTTTAAACGGCTGTACTTTTGGAGCGGCGCATTTTGCCTGAAATCACAGGGGCAACGGGCCTCTCTAGAGAAGATCAGGGCAGTAAGTCCATTGTTTCACGCGGACGCCCGAAAACCAAAGACACGTCCACCGCGACCCCCGACCACGCGGTGGCGTCAGGAGCCTGAGGAAACTCAGGCTCCGTTTTTTTTAGGTCCAGTGCGTCTTACGACGATGGTGCCGGCGGAACGTTAGGTGCCCGACCAGCCCGTGCAGGCCGGGGTGCGGCCTTTGGCTGCTGCTGCCAGTCCAGTTCAACAGAGCCCGGAATGCCCTGGTACTCGCGCGGAAAAATGTAGTCCTTCCGCAGCGGATGACCGACCCAATCGTCAGCCATGAGGATCCGCCGAAGGTCAGGGTGGCCGGTAAATTGAATGCCAAAAAGGTCGAATGCTTCGCGTTCGTGCCACTCGGCCGCGGGCCAGATGCTACACACGCTCGCAACTGCCGCCGTATCCCTCGGCATCTCCACTGTCACGGCGAAGTCGTGCTTGTGCACCGTGCTTTGAATGTCATAGACGACCGCCATTTTTCCGTCGGCGGCGAGGTCTACGCCGCTCAGGCAGGCCAGCAGGTCGAACTGAAGTCGGCTATCCGCTTTCAGGAAGCGTGCGATCTCGGACCACCGCGTTGGGCCGACAATAACCCGCGGGTGTTTGTCGTCTACGTGGGCCGCCAGGACGTCGCCCGGAAATACAGCGGCCAGAATCCCGGCGACGGCTCCGGGTGAAAGTTTCTCGGCGGCGCGTTGCACTACTTGCCCCATGCCGCACGCATCGCTTTGATGAGCGGGTCGGCCGGTGCCCGCGACAGTGCAGCGTCCAGCAACCCGGTGGTCCGGTCTGAAGCCGATGAGTTGTGCGCGACGTAGGCCAGCAGAACCAGCGGCATCGGGTCGTTGGCGTTGCTCACGGCCATGGCCTTGAGGTCGGTGACGACCTTGTCCAGCCGGGTCTGACCGATCGCCGTGACGACGTCGGTCTTGAGCAGAAGCAACGATGCGTCGCCGCTGTAGGCCGCACGAAGATCGTCGGCAGCTTTGGCGAAGAACCCCGCGCCCAGATGAGCCTGGCTCCGGCCCAGCAGAATCGTCGCGTCACCCGTCGAGACCGTCAGTGCGGTGTCATATCGCGAAGCGGCCGACGAATACTTGCCCTTGGCCATCAGTGCTTCGGCGCTTTCCAGAAGTTTTTTCAAGCCTTCCTGAGTCTGGCCAGCGGAAAGAGCGGGCACTTCGACCGCTTCCGGCGTGATTTTCAATTTCAAGTCGGCGGTGTCGCCGGTGGGCGCAGGACCCTGAGCGGTGGCCGCGGGCGAAGGGGCGGTAAAGTCTGTCACGCCTTTGCCGCCATCTGCCGAGGGGCGACTGGATGCACCAAGTGTGCCCGGTGCAGCATTGAGCCAACCCTTCGGCTGGGCCGCCATTTTCTTGCGTGTTGCCGCAAGTGTCTTGTTCCGCTGAACCGGGTCGCCGGCGGACAGCCGGGCCGGCGCGGCAGTTCCGCCCGCCGGTTGGGCACCTCCCGGCGGGGGCACCAGTGCATTGACGGTGTTGGGGAGGGGCGTGCCGTCGTAGGCCACCGTCGGCATGGCATCGCTGAGTGCGATGGCTGGCATCAGGCCGGATTTGGCGTCGATCGGGCTCCCCAGCAGGGCCGGGTTTCCGCCGATCTGGTCATCAATCCGGTCTGACTTCAGGCGGCTGATGCGGTTGTTCGTGGCAGTAGGCTGGTTGACCAGATTCTGCCGCATCTCTTCGCGAAGCTGGCGGACGGTGGCTATGTCCAATTCGCCCACGTCGTTGGAGTTTTTCAGTTTCACATCGCCGCCGTTTTTGGCCAGCAGGTAGAGATCCTGATCGGACAGGTTGTCATAGTTGCGCATGCCGATCAGCGGGGATGCCATCAGCGTGGGCAGTCGGCCGTCACCGTTGAACAGGATCGTGTCGCCGCGCGCCCCGCGCTGCGGAATGGCGGCGCCCGGCGGCAGGTTGTACTGAATATCGGCCGACCCGCGCACGAGCGACGGATTGTTGTAGTACTGGCCGGTATAGGGGTCGAGCACAAAGCCCGGCGGCGGCGAGCCCGCACGCCCCGAATAAACCGTCTGGGCATAGTTCCCCGGCGTCGGGGCACCGCCAGCGCCTACTGCGTTCGCGCTGCGGATGAATCGATCAGATGGTGAATAGGCACCTTGCTGGAAGTCGCGGAAGTCGCCCGTGCTGTTGCCGCGAAAGCCCCGGCCGCCGGTCACGTTACCGGTGACGATCTGATTCGGTGTGATGCCGTTATTTGGCCGGGCCGAGTTGTACCCTCCAGAGCCCACGCGGGTGTTTGCGTCGAGCACCTGATTGTTATCAACGCGCGTGTCAACGCGCTGCTGGCCCCATGCGCTCAGCGAGGTGGCGAGTGAAACGACGGCCATGGCCAGAATCGTGCGGGTGTTCATAATTGCGAAACTCCTGTGTGCATCATCATATCGTCACTTCGAGGGGGGGCGGTGGAATCCCGCATTACGACTTGATAACGCCCAGATTTTCCAGAATCTTGACCATGTCCAGCTGCGGTTTTGGCAGCGGGTAGTTTGCCAGCGACTTGCGATCCACCCAGGCGCTCGCACCCGGCGGGGTTTTGACCGTATCGCGTGTAACGCCCGTCGCCAGCCAGAGTTCGAACGTGTACGACCGATGGGTCAGTTGGTGACGGATCGTCCCGGCCTTTCGCAGTTCGATTCCCTTGGGAATCCGCACCCGGTGGCCGGGCATCTCAGGGTCTTCAGTCGGCAGTTGCCACAGCGAGGCCCAGCGACCCGTGGCAGGGCGCTGCTCGATGAGCCAACGCCGCGACTTGTCGACGATGGCGTAGGTTTTGCAGACCACCTGCGGCGTGGCTTTGGTCTTTTTAACGGGGGGAATGATTTCGGTCAGGCTGCGGGCGTTGGCAAGGCAGACTTGGTTCCAAGGGCAGATCAGACACGCGGGCTTCTTAGGAGTGCAGACTGTGGCACCGAGTTCCATGAGCGCGGAATTGAAGTCGCCGGGACGGTCTGCGGGGACGAGCTTTTCGGCCCGCTGCCAGAGCGCCTTGACGGCGGCCGGCGTGCGAGGGTCTGTCTCAATGCCGTCAAGCCGCGACAAGACACGGATCACGTTTCCATCGACCAGCGGCACCCGCAGGCCGAAAGCAATGCTGCCGATGGCCCCGGCCGTGTAAGGCCCGACGCCGGGCAGCGCGAGCAAACCCTCGAGCGTGTCAGGGAACCTTCCGTTTGCGACAACGGCCTTCGCCGCCTTGTGCAGATTGCGGGCACGGGAGTAATAACCCAGCCCCTGCCAGAGTCTGAGCACGGCCTGCTCATCAGCGGCCGCAAGGTTTTCAATCGCCGGGAAGGCCTGCACGAAGCGGTTGAAGTAAGGGATGACCGTAGCGACCTGCGTCTGCTGGAGCATCAACTCGCTGACGAGGACGTGGTAGGGGTTGATGAGCGTGCCGGGGGCTGAGCCGGGCGGCGCGCGCCACGGAAGATCGCGGCGGGAAAGGTCGTACCAGTGGAGAAGCAGAGTCGAGAGGGAGTTGGGCACCGCCCGTAATGTAGCCCACCGTTCGAAGAGAAATGTTTTTCCAGCGAAGAAATAGATCGACTGCACTTCACCGGAGGGTGAGTCTTGTCATCGCTATTGGAGCGGCGTCGGCGACGTCGGCGGCGAAGACGCGTTCGGCGGCCACGAATACGGCCCCGGCGTGTTTTGATTCATGCGGAAGTAATAGGCGGCATCGCCCGACTGGGGAGCAGGGATGTTCAGCCACGTTTGTTGCGGGCCGGGATTGGGGAACTGCACGTCGATCCGGTGCGGGCCGGGGGAAAGGCGTAACGGCACCACCATCACCGAGCGCGGCAGAAGTTCCCAGTGACGGATGTCCGCCTGGCTCGAGGCTTTCAAGAGCAGACCGGCCACTGCCAGGCCCGCACCCACCGCCAGTTGTGTGCGCTGCTGACCCCCTGTGTCGCCAAGCCCGTGGGCGGCCACGACCGCGCCGCCGATGAGCAGGCCCGTACCCGCCACCGACTTCACCTTCCGCACGGTATCAATCGTCTGCCAGCGGCGATCTTGTGCCAGTCCCAGAGTGTCAACCAGCGGCGACGGGGCCGCACCGACATCCACCAGTTGCCCGTCGACCAGCACCCGTAAAGGCGGAACCGAGCCCGCCTCCTGCGGCGTCGGGCCGAAGGCCACGCTCTCACCGTCATCACCCGCACGGACCTTTCGCGGCCCGCGACCATATTCCACGATGAGCACCACGTTGCTCGCACGCTGCAAGCCTTCATCGGCCAGCGCCGCCAGATCCTGGCGCAGCAAACGAAGGCGATCAAACTGCACACGGGCCTGATCCTCGCGGCCCAACTGCTGATAGCACCGCCCCAGCAGCAAAATCGGCAGCGGAAAATTGGCATACGCCTGCTCGAAAAGCTTGACGTCTTCCTTCTCGTCCTGATTTTCGTTCACCTTGACCAAGGCGTTTTCAAACGCGGCCCGCGCGTTGTTGTAGTCGTGCTTCAGGTAGTACGTGAGGCCGAGGTAATAGTTGAGCATGGCGCGCTCGTAATATTCGCCCTTCCAGACGCGGATTTGCTCGTCGATGACGACGGAACTGAGGCGACGGGCGGGGTCGTTGGTGAGTGCGGCGTTGGTGACCTCGTAGGCTGCGAGGAAACACTGCTGGGCACCGTCGATGTCATACGACGCGAGGCGTGCAGAGCCGGCGCGGAGATTGCTGAGCACGTAGTTTCGGTTGGGGTCTTCGATTTCGCGGCTGAGGTTGGCGGCGGCTGCGGGATATTGGCCGCTGAGATATTGGCGAATGCCGGTTTGGACGTGTTTCGGCTCGGACGTACAGCCGACGGCACAAGAGACGGTGGCCAGCGCACACGCAGCCAAGATTCGGCGTCGAATCTGAGATTGCAGCGGTAGCATAGTTAGTCCAGAAAGCCGCGCATCACTGACTTCTTGGTTTCGTAAGCGTCGGTCCAGATGACCTGCCGTGTGCGCAGGTCTAGCAGTTGGTAGCGGCACAGATAGTAGACGCCGCGGCGCTCTTTTGTGGCGTGAGTGAGGGTCTGAAAAGTGGCGGTGAGGGCGTGTGTGGGGTTCATGGCCTCTGGCGCGGGGCCGAGGGTGGAGCGGTCGAGTTCCTGGCCGCGGAGTGCGTAATAACTGTCGCGGTTCATGACCCAGATGAAGTCGGTGGGGACGTGTGTGCTGAGGAGCGTCCGGACGCGGGCGACGAAGGCGTGGCTTGGGCCGGCGGGCAGGACTTCGGCGGTCATTTCGTTTTCGACGGGCTGGCAGACGACGATGAGGGGGCGGTGTTCGGCCAAGGCGGCGCGGACAGCGGGGTCGGCGGCGAGTTTCATGGCCATGCTGTCGGTGGCTTGGAGGAGGTCTGTGCTGTCCAGGGCTGTGCTGGCACCGCGGTGGGCATTTTCGCAGCCGGCAAGGGATGCGGTTAGCAGGAGTGTGGTGAGGGCAGTTGTGCGAAGACCGTCTGAAGAAGGAACTCCGAACATGGTGAGAACAGTTTTCGGGTTAGCGGGCAACACGCACCTCGTAGATGTCTGTCCAGGCGATTTGGCGGGTGCGGAGGTTGGTCATCTTGAACTCGAAGAGATAATAGTCGGTGCCGCGGTTGGGGAGGTCGGTGATGGTGCAATAGAGGGCGTAATCGGGCTGGATTCCGCCGGGACCGCCAGAGGTTGTGCGGCCGCCCTGACCGAACTGATCGCCGGTGGCGCGGTCGAGTTCCTGATTCTGGAGGTCGGCGAGTTTCTGGCGATTTTCGATGATGGCGATTCGGCCGCGGGCGTATTTCGCCAGATTGACCTTTAGGCGGGTGAGGAAGATGTCGTAGTTGACGCTGCGATTGCTGGAGAGGTTCTCGGCGGGGGTGGTGACGACGGTGAGCTGTGTGGGACTGGCGTTGACTTCGGGCAGGGCCGCGAGGGATTGGGCCATCTGGTCGGAGGCGTTGACGACGTCTTTGCTTTGCAGGCCGCGGTCGCGGTCGTCGAGCTGATCGACCGGGGGGCGGGCCTGGCCATAACTGTGGGGCTTGTCGTCGTGGCAACCGGCGGCGAGGGCGGCTGTGGCGAGCAGAGTGATTGAGAGAATGGACTTATTGAGTGGCATATGACTCCTGAAAGACTGGCGGGAGAATGAATCTGCAAAAACGATACGCTGGGGGATGTGGGGCTGACAACTGGCGAATAAAATGGCCTACTGCGGAAGACACGCTGGTTTAGGGGCGGACAGTATTGGACGGTGCTACCATCCGAGCGGGAAGTTGCGTGTCTAACCTCGCAACAGGGCCGCGTGGTATTAGCGGTCGGTCATTTGGAATGGCAAGAACATATGAAATCTAGAGCGATTATTTTGGCGGTATCGGCGGTGTCCGTGGTTTTGGCGGGTGTGGTTGGGTGCGATAACACGCCACCGCCGCCGCGTGTTCCGGTGCCAGCGATGGGGCAACCGGGGCCGGACCGGTATGACCCGGTGAAGCCGCTGCCGGGGCAGGGAGCACAGTTACCGCAGCCGATTCCGTCGCAGTCGCAGGTGCCGATGCTGCCGTCGCCGCCGTCGCCGGTGGCACCGCCGCCATCGCCGATTCCGCCGAGTTCGTATGTGCCTGCACCACAGCCTCCGATTGCGTATCAGCCGCGAGCGAAGTTGCTGGCTGCGCCGCCTGCGGAACAGTTAAATCTGCCGCAGCAGGCGCCGGCTGGGTATTACAACGACACGCCACTGGTGAAGGATCGTCCGCCGGAACAGCGGGCGTTTGTGGAGGCGTATAACCGTGTGGGGCGGCCGAAGATTGCGATTTATGTGAATCGTGGGCTGGACGGCGTGACAGTGCCGGTGAACAACCGCGAGCCGATTTTGAGTGCGCAATCCAACACGAGCATTAGCGGGCCGGTGACGGTGACGCACAATACGGGCGTGTTTGGGAGCACATCGGTGCAGACGAATGGGCCGGTGAGTGCTTCGAGCAACTCCGCGTTATATGTGGCACCGGGGGAGTATGACGACCTTCAGGCGCGGGCGTTGGATTATGAGGCGATTGAAAATATTTTGACGGATTGGATGGCGGCTGGGGGGCAGACGTCGATCATTTCGCCCACGCTGGCGCGTGCGAAACTGACTGCGGACCAGCAGAAGGCACTGGACGGTGGGCAGGCGTTTGTGTTGACCGACATTACTCAGCGGCTGGACGCGGACATATTGATTCAGGTGCAAGTCCGGCCGACGAAGCAGGCCAATTACAATGCGCCGGGACAGGCAGCGGTGTATCAGGCGCGGCTGATCGCTGAGGCGATTAATCTGCGCGGGGGGCAGAGCGTGGCGCGGGCTGTGGTGGATGTGCCGCCACCGCTGGATAAGCAGACGATGAATGAATACACGCGCTTTGTGGCGCGGAAGCTGATGGACGACATGATTTACACGTGGTCGGCCCAGCCGCCGACACCGCCGGCGGCGATGCAGCCTGCGATTCCGGCGGTACAGGCTGTACCTGCGAAATAGTTACTGACCGTTTCACCTCACACGCTTCACCTCACACAACGATTTTTATGAACACCAAGCACTTTTTGATTTCGAGCCTGTTTCTCGCTGCGATTTGCGGCGGGTGTGTTAAGCCGACCATTCAGGGCCGCAACGACCCGTATGTTTCCAATCAAGTCATGTTCGCCGGCGATAACCTTCGCCGCGACACAGCCATCAACGCCCCCAACGTCACCCGCGACGATCGCGGCGAACTGCTCTTCGTCACCCTGCCCATCCGGGCCGCGACCGACAAGACGCTATACGTCGATTATCGCGCCACGTTCTTTGATTCCAACCGTCAGGTCGTCAGCAAGACCGGCTGGATGACTAAAACGCTGCAAAGCAACGTGTCAGACCAGATTTCAGTGAACAGCATGGGCCCGCGAGCGGTCGATTTTCAGATCGACCTGCGATATGCCCAATAACGCCGCCGGTCAGTCGGGCGAAAGGCCGCGTCAGATCGCCTCCGCAAGTCGGCGTTTTCCTGTAAGATCGCCCCCGTGAGTGACAAGACCGAGCATCCGCCGTTGCCAGAGAAGTTCGCCGCCCTGGGTGTGCGTAACAGCATTTTGCGTGCGCTGGCTGTACTGGAATACCACACCCCCTCCGAGATTCAGGCAATGCTGATCCCGCGAGCCTTGGCGGGGGTCGATATCCTCGGCCAAGCGCGCACGGGGACCGGCAAAACAGCAAGTTTCGGCATTCCATTGCTGGCCAAGGTCACACGCGGCGCGGGCACTCAGGCCTTGGCCATGGTCCCGACCCGCGAACTGGCTGCACAGGTGGAATCGGAAATCCAGCGGCTGGGACAGTTCACGCAGTTGCGGGTCGTCTCGGTGGTCGGCGGCCAGAAGGTTGCCGCCCAGGCCGTTTTCCTGAAGCACGAACCCGAAATCGTTGTCGGCACCCCCGGCCGGGTCATGGACTTGTTTGACCGCCGGATGCTGAGCTTCGCCCACCTGAGGTTCGTGGTGCTGGACGAAGTCGACCGCATGCTCGACATCGGCTTCCGTGATGACATCAAGCAGATTCTGACCTGCGTCAAGCAGGCCCGCGCACGAGCCGCCGCCGGTCCGAAGCGTGTGAATGCTCACGCCTCACCCGACGAAGTTTTGCCGCCGGATGATGGCAAGCACCAGACGATTTTCGTCTCGGCCACCATCAGCTCGGAAATCGAAAAACTCGCCCGCACGTTCATGACCGAGCCGGTTGAAAAACTGGTCGTCCCCGGCGCGGATGATGCACCCACCGTCAGCAACGTCGAGCAGTACTACCTGCCCGTTCAGCAGTGGGACAAGTACAAGCTGCTGAAGAAACTGATCGAGCAGGAACAGCCCGAGCTGGGCATCATCTTCTGCCGCACCAAGCACGGGGCGGAAAAACTCGCCAAGCGCCTCACCGGCGACGGCTTCGAGTGCCGCGAGATTCACGGCAACCTCAATCAGGCCCGGCGCGACAAGGTCATGAAGAACTTCCGCACCGGCAAGTTCGACCTGCTCATCGCCACCGATCTGGCCAGCCGCGGCATCGACGTGCAGGACATCACGCACATCGTCAATTACGACATCCCCGAAGACCCCGAGGTCTACGTCCACCGCATCGGCCGCACGGCCCGAATGGGCGCCAAGGGCAAAGCCTTCACCTTCGTCATGCGCGAGCAGGGCGACGAGCTGACCAAGGTCGAAAACCTGATCAACATGGTCGTCCCCAAGGGCGATGTGGCCGGTTTCGAACCGTCGCCCCCGCCGGCCGACTGGAAAGAATTTGGCCCGGGTCAGGGTCCGCTGGACGGGCCGAGCAAGCCGATTCAAAACCGGTACGAACGCGCCTATGGGCAGTTGCGGACGCCGACGGTCGAAGCCGAGCCGAACGCGGACGGAACCCCGGCCGCTGTGCCCGCCGCACCCAAGCCCGCGCCGCCGAGGACGATCGGCAGCAAAATCCCCGTGAATCGTCGTCGCGGCCGCCGGTAATCTCCAAGTCAACGTCGTCTTCTAACCAACTTATTCATCATGGCCTTCGACATCGCTATCGCCGGTGCCACCGGTGCTGTTGGACAGGAGTTTCTTACCGTATTGGCGGAGCGGAAGTTCCCCATCCGCAGCCTGAAACTGCTGGCCAGTAAGAACTCGGCAGGCAAGAAAGTCACGTTCGCCGGCAAGGACTACACCGTTGAAGAACTGACCAAAGACAGCTTCAAGGGTGTTCAAGTGGCGTTCTTCAGCGCCGGCGGCAGCATCAGCAAAGAGTTTGCCGCCGCAGCCATCGCGGCCGGGGCTGTCGTCATCGACAACACCTCCGCCTTCCGCATGACCGAAGGCGTGCCGCTGGTGATACCGGAGGTGAACCCGCAGGAAGTGTTTCACCACAAGGGGATCATCGCCAACCCCAACTGCAGCACGATCATCATGAACGTGCCGGTCTGGCCGCTGCACAAGGCGAACCCCATCAAGAGGCTGATCGTCAGCACCTATCAGGCCGTGAGTGGCGCTGGCGCATGGGGCTTGCACGAGCTGGAAACGCAGACCAAAGCCTATGCCGCCGGCGGCGAGATCGTGAAGGAGAAGTTCCCGCACCAGATCTTCGGCAACGTCTTCTCGCACAACACCACCATCGCGGCCAACGGCTACAACGAAGAAGAAAACAAGATGGTCAACGAGACGCGAAAAATCTTCGCCGATCCGTCCATCATGGTCTCGGCCACCTGCATCCGCGTGCCCGTGCCGCGTGCCCATTCCGAAGCGATCAACATCGAGTTCACCCGGCCGATCACCCCGGCCGAGGTGAAGGACATCCTCTCCAAAGCCCCCGGCATCGTCATCGTCGATAACATCACCGCCAACCACTTCCCCATGCCCATCGAAGCCAGCGGACAGGACAATGTGCTTGTCGGCCGCATCCGCCAGGACATCAGCCGCACAGACGGTCGGGGCATCGACCTCTTCGTCAGCGGCGATCAAGTCCGCAAAGGCGCGGCCACCAACGCTGTGCAGATCGCCGAAGTGTTGCTGAAACTTCATTGACCCCGTTGCCAATACCTGAGGACCCCCCCCATGCCCCGCCAACTTATCTCCTCCGGCAGTAAGTTCGAATCCGCCATCGGCTACTCCCGTGCCGTCGTCGAAGGCGGCTGGATTTTCGTCTCCGGCACCACCGGGTACGACTACGCCACCATGGCGATCAGCGACGATGTCGCCGAGCAGGCCGAGCAGTGTTTCAAGAACATCTCGGCCGCCCTGGCCCAAGCCGGTGCCAGTCTCAAAGATGTCGTCCGCGTCCGTTACATCCTGCCCACCGCCACCGACTTCGAAAAGACGTGGCCGGTGCTGGGCAAGTACCTCGGCGAAGTCCGCCCGGCCGCCACCATGTGGGCCGCTGGCCTGGCCGATGCGAAGATGAAAATCGAAATCGAAGTAACCGCTAAAGCCCCGTAGATTGTTTCTCATGCGCCCGCCGATCCCACCACCAGTTTCCGTCATCGGCTGCAAAATATGCGCATCGCCCGCGCCGTGGCTCGGTGCCCGCGACCTGTCCAAGTGGTGCTCACATGAGTGGCAGAAAACGCCCACTGTCGGCGTTTCAGTCGACTACCATCGCTGTCCCAATTGCAGCTTGGTCTTTTCCAACTCGTTTGACAGCTTCACCAACGAGGACTGGCGTCAATACATATACAACGACGAATATCTTGCGATCGATCCTGATTACACCGGTAAGCGCGGGCAGGAGATGGCCGGCTTCATCGCCACCACATTCCCAGCGGCCTCTTCTATCAGCGTGATCGACTACGGCTGCGGCTTGGGCACTTTTGGCAATGCCCTTCGGCAGAAAAACTGGCCCGCCGTCGTGAACTATGACCCCTTCGTCCCCGAGTTCTCACAACGTCCTGAAAGCAAAGGCGATCTGATTTTCGCCTGCGAGGTCTTGGAACACTCCAACAAGCCCCTCGAAACCTTCGACGAAATCGCATCTCTTCGCGGTCCAACTGGCGTGATCCTCGCCACCACCCTTTTGGCCCCCCCCGCCGCCGGGCCGGAAATCCTTGACTGGTGGTACGTAGCACCGCGAAACGGCCACGTGACGATTCACTCGGCAAAGTCCCTCGCTCTTCTTGCCGCGCGGGCAGGTCTCAAAACCGGCTCGGCCGGCGGCAACCTGCACTTTTTCTGGAGCGAACGCCCTGCCTGGGCCGCCCACGTTCTGCCAGCCTGAACTTCCTTCACAACAGCCTCCCCAGCGTCGCCAGCGCGATGTTCGCCCCCTGACTGTGCGCGATCACCACACATTCCACTTCGTTGACCCACCGCTCAAGTACGTCCTGCGGCCGCCGTCGGGCCACCTTCGTGCTCGTCCCGCTTAGCAGCCAGGCTGGGGGCGGCATGTGGTTGCCGCTGCCGATGGGCGGCCGGTCGTACGCGCGGTTCCGCGCCAAAATTGGCACGTTGCGAAGGTAACTGGCGAACGAGTGCGGGTTATACGCTTCGCCAAATCGCATCGGGATCATCACCGTTGTCGCCAGACAAACGCTGGGGTCGAAGAAGCCGGCGTTTAGGTTGCCGCCAAAAAGACGTTGGTTGGGCACCGCATCATCCGGCGACCAGAACATCACCTGCCGGATGCTTGTAGCGCCCATCTGCACCGGAAGCGATGGCTTGTGCGTCTTGGGCGCTACCAGCATCACCCCAAGCGTCGCCGGGGCTGGCCCGCCGAAGACGTCGGCCAGCGTCAACCGCGCGGCGATCGCCTCAGCCTCCGCATTCAGCTTGTCGTAACTGCTGCCGACCAGCACGTTGTGGGCATCATCGCGGTCATGGCTGCCTAGCGCGCTCCAGAACGTGCTGATATTCCCGGCCCCCACCGCCTCCTCCAGCCCATCCACCGAAGAGAGCAGCGGAAGCAGCTCTTGTGCTGAAGCCGAATTGATCCCCGCAAACAGCGCAATGTGTCGCAACATGTGCGCACCCCCTTCGTTGGTTGAAAACCCCATCTTCCCCGGCCCACAAGTTAGGCATGTGTTTGGTGTCTCGTCAAGACCTTTTTTCTTTCCGTACAGTGCTGCCAGCCATCATGCCCCAACCGACCACACGAGAGTTGTTAGACGTCGCGACCGAAGCCGCCTATCTCGCAGGCCGGCGTGCCATGGCCCTTTACAACGTGGGCGCGGGCGTCGAATCCGGCCTCGGCTTGGAGATAAAAGGCGACGACACACCTGTCACCATTGCCGACAAAGAGGGCGAACAGATCATCCGTCGCCTCGTCAGCCGCCACTTCCCCGACCATTCCGTCCTCGGTGAAGAAATGGGCACCACCCCCGGCCATGCCGACTACCGCTGGATCATCGACCCCATCGACGGCACAAAAAGCTTCATTCATGGTGTGCCCATGTGGGGTGTGCTGGTGGGCGTGGAAGTCCGTGGCGAAATCGTCGCCGGCGTCTGCTATCACGCGGCCACCGATGAAATGGTCACCGCCGGCAAGGGCCTTGGTGCCTGCATAAACGGCCGTCCGGCCCGTGCGTCGTCGGTCAAAACGCTCGCCGAAAGCACACTGATCTGCACCGCCCCCCATCGCGCTCAGGCGCGTGGCGATGCCTACGACCGCCTCCAACCCCAGGTCCGCCTGACCCGCGGCTGGGGCGATTGTTATGGGTACACGCTCATCGCCACCGGCCGGGCCGAGATCACGCTCGACCCGCGCATCGCCCCGTGGGATTGCGCCCCGTTCGCCGTGATCCTGCCGGAGTCCGGCGCCTACTTCGGCACATGGGCCGGCGAGCGCACCATCTACGGTCCGGATTTCATGGGCTGTGCCCCCGGCGTCAAGGACGAGGTTACGGCCATTCTCGCCAGCGAGAAAAAGCGACCTTCGTGACTGCCGTCCCCGCCATCCAGCGCTACAAGATGACCATCGCCTACGACGGCACTGCCTACTACGGCTGGCAGCGTCAGGCGATTTCCGACACGTGGAAAGGCCCCGGCGTCATCAATGGCACCCTGCCCACCGTGCAGGGCGAGATCGAAAAGGCACTTCGAGAAGTCGTGCAGCACCCCGTGGGCATTTGCGGTTCGAGCCGCACCGACGGCGGGGTACACGCCAAGGCCCAGGTGGCGCACTTCGACACCCACATGACGCAGATTCCCATGGAGGGCCTGCGCCGTGGCATCAACTCGCGATTGCCCGATGACATCGTCATCAAAAAAATAGAAGCGGTCGGTCCGGAGTTTAACGCCATCGGCTGCGCCGTCCGCAAGCGATATCAGTACGCCATCTGGAACCACCCCGATCGCAACCCCTTCGCCCATCGCTTCACGTTCCACCGCTTCTTCTCACTGGATGTGAACCTGATGAAACAGGGGGCCCAGCGCCTGGTCGGCCTGCACGACTTCACAAGTTTCGCCCGCCCCGGCCACCTGCGCACCACCACGGTGCGGCGTGTTCTGGAATGCAGCGTGAGCCAGCGCGGACCGCTTTTGGTGATTGGCGTCACCGGAACCGGCTTCCTATGGAATATGGTCCGCATCATCGCCGGCACATTGGTCGAGACGGGTATGGGCCGGCGCACGCCCGAATCATTATCGGACGCCCTGCTTGCCAAAGACCGTAACGCGGCCGGACCCACGGCCCCGCCGGAAGGGCTTTATCTGCAATGGATCGCCTTCGCCGCCACTGAAAAACTAGCGCTCGCGGAAAAAGCAGACAATTCCGACCAGTCGGATCAGGCCGACCAAACTGCCGACCCGGAATAGCCGAACCTAGGGAATGTAGGCGTCGTGCGGGCCGTGTTACCCCGCTGGCGGTTCTTTCCCCGGAGGTTCCCATGTCGGTCACAACTAGCGGTGCGATTGCGGTTCGTTTGGTCGGTACCAAGGCAGACGTCGTGCGGCATTTGCGAGTCATGGCCGAACGCGGCCGGGCCATTCGTCAGGGTGGAACCGAGACATTCGATCAACTGGCCGACCTCCGTCGCAAGACCCAGGAGTGGACCGCCGATGCCAGCGCCCTGCTCACCCGCACCTTCGATTCCCGCAGCATCGCCGAAGGATTTAACGAGGCCATCGTCGGCAGCACAGCCGATCAGGGCGACCTGACCACCGGTACGGCCGCCATCGCCGAAGAGCTCGACCAGCGCGTCGGCCGCCTCAGCCTAGTCTTGCGCCGTGTAGAGCAGATGGTCGAGGTCGCGGCCGCTCCGCCTGCTTCCACCACCGAATTCATCGTCACTGCCCCCGGTTATTCCGCCCCACGTGCCCCCGGCTATACCGAAGCAGTCAACATTCAAAGCCCCGCGGCCCGCACTGCCGCCCAGACATTCGTCCTGCTGACGCATGAAGGCCTCGCATCAGAAGGCGATGTCGTCGGCGAGTTCGCCACCAAGCTCGGCCTTGGCGTTGCCCGCATTACCCCTGAAGCAGGCGTCAGTCCCATTCGCTATAGCGACACCCTTGCCCCCGGTTCGTTCGCTGTCGTCGCGGTGCCGCGTAAGGAAGCCGCTGCTTTCTCTCATGCAAGTACCGATGCCGTCAGCCCCGAAACCGCCTTCGAGCTCGGCTTCATCTGCGGCCGTGTCGGCGCTAACCGGCTGGTCGTCGTCTACCCGGCCAATGGCACGTCTTCAGCCCCCGCCGTCGACGGCTTCACCGATGCCAACGGCATCACTTTCATTCCGCTGGATGTCGCGGGCGGCTGGTTGCTCTCCCTTGCCCGCCAGATGAAAAAGGCCGGCGTCGAGATCGATCTCAACCGCGTCTTGTAGACAACGCTTAGGACTCTGGCGGCTGCTTCCGCAGCTCACTGGTCAGCATTCCCGCGAAGCCCCAGTTCTCCAGTTCCACTTCGTCAATGACGATGTGCGTGTGCTCAGGCTTTTTCCCGAGTACCCGGACCAGTGTCTGCGTGATCTCCGAGACGATCTGCGCCTTCTGTGCGGCCGTCACACCGTCTTTGGTTATTTTCACATTGACGTAGGGCATGGGTCTCCTGAAAAAGTCTCCGCTATTTTAGACGCCATCGTCACAGGCTGACTTCGCGCCCGCCCACCCACACGCGTTGCCCGCCAGATTCACCGTGCCAAACAAAGTCTGCCGTCCGCCCGATGGCGATGTCGCCGCAAACATCGGTCATCCCGATGAGTCGCGCGCTACCCGTCGTGTACGCCGTCTGTGCGACATCGTTCGCCAGGTTTTGACGGGCATCGCGCCATGCATGGCCCTCTATCGCGGCGCGAAGGCAAGCCCCCGAATCAATCCGCTCAATCGGCGCATCGCTCGATAATCCCATCGGCACGCCAGCCGAAACCAGATCCCCAAACCGATACGCCCAGGTCGCATTCTTCCCCAGCCGCTCCGGCGTCCACGGGTCGCTCGTTACAAATTGCGGCTGAACCCCGGCCATCACGCCCAGTTCGGCCATACGGGCAATCTGCTCGTCTCGCGCCACGGCCACATGTTCGATGCGATGCAAAAGTCCTGCTCCGCCGGCCGCGTGGGCCGCCTCCACCGCGTCCAGCGCGTGGTCCAACGCCAAATCACCGATCGCATGAATCACCACGCCAAACCCCCGCTTCGCCGCCTCCGCCGCCCGCGCTAGCATCTCCTCCCGCCGCATCACGGCCGTGCCGCGCTGACCTTCAGCATCCGCATAATCAAACGACATCAATGCCGTCCGCGCCCCCAGCGTCCCATCGGCGAACATTTTCATCGGCCCCCACCGCAGCCATTCATCCCCGGTGCCCTGCTTGATACCGCGCGCAGAGACCGACTCCAGATTCCGCATCGGCGGCATCACGCTCACGCGGATGGGTAGCTGTCCCCGCGCGTGTAAGCGCTCGTATGCCGCAAACTCCTCAATGGTGTCCAGCATCGTCCCCACCGCCGTGATGCCCTGCGACAGCAGCACCCGGCACCCTTCCAGAATCGCCTCCTCCGCCAGCTCCATGTCGAACACGCCACCCGCCCCCGGCCCGGCACCACCCACCGCCGTCAACAGCCGCATCGCAGCCGACTCCTCATAGCGCCCTGTCACTTCATCCCCCGCTCGGCGCCCGGCCTCGTCCAACAACCCAATCGCCGCGGAGTTTCCCACGGCGATGTGCCCGCAAATCCGTTGCACCAGAATCGGCCGCGCAGAGCTCAGGCCGTCCAGTTCCGCCCTGCTCACCAGCCGCCGCTCCGCCACTAACTCATCATTCAACCCATACCCAATCACCGGCGCCGTTCCGCTTCGCCCGGCAGCCCGTCGCGCAACCCCTTCGCGCAGCCGATCCATCGCCTCCGAAAGGGTCGCGCTCCCCGTCAAATCCACCTGCCGCAGCCGCTGCGTGCCGTACCACACGAGGTGCAAGTGGCAGTCGATGTACCCCGGCCGAACAACCCCACCCGCTAGGTCCTCACGCCTCAATTCAACCGGCACCGCCGCCTGATCGCCCAGCCAGACCACCCGGCCATTTCGGACCCCAATGGCAGAAACGCCACCCTTAAAAGTAGGTATCTCGAACTTTGCCCCCGTCAGTACAAAATCGCCGAAATCATTCATTGACAAGCCTTTAGGACTAATCCGTGCGACCCCAGTTGACGCCGATACCTAACAAAGACCAAACTTGTATTATGACCATCAAACACGCCCGCTCCTCCGCCGAGGACGATCTGCCTGCCGCTCCCGACCCGCGGCACACCAGTCTAGCCTTTCGCATCCGGTTGTTGCCCATGGCCGACCGCATTCTGCTTCATCTGCGTACCGGCCGCGGCATGACCTGTGCCGAGGTGTCCGTCGTTCTGGGCAAGACCCGCGGCCATGTCTGCCGCCGCGTGCACGTGCTGGACCAAAGGCTTCGCTCGCCTCGGGCCCATCTACTGGCCGCGATGGCCGCGGGAGCGCCCACCGACCTGACGCGTCTGGAAATCGAAATCGCCTTCGCCCGTTACATCGCGGCTGTGTCCTGCCGGCGCATCTGCCTTGCCCTCAACATCTCGCGCCCCGCGATGCGCAAGCACCTTCGCCGCATCAACCGCCATTTGTCCGACATCAACGCCCTGTGACGGATCACCCTCTGCCGTCCCCTTTTATCAGGAGTCCACCCATGCCCCGACTGCCCCAGCCCATCCGAGACTTTCTGGCCGAGTGGTTCCCCGGCGCGCAGCACCTGCTGCCTCCGCCACTGCCCCCGGCCGGGCCACTACTCCCGCACCTCGTCAGCGGGAGTTTGGTCGCCCTTCTCGGCCCCTCCGGTAGCGGCAAGACGCGACTGCTCAAAGAAGCCAGCCGCCGTGGTCCGGGCGATCGCCCGTGGGTATTTGCCGGTGCCAAGCCGCTTCACCCCCGCCGCAGCGTGCTGGAGCAATTCACTGGCGAGCCGCCAGCACTGACCCTTCGCCGCCTCGGTCTGGTCGGCTTGTCGGAAGTCCACACCTATGCCCAGCGCCCGGCCGCCTTGTCAGCCGGTCAGCGATTCCGACTCGATCTCGCGCTGGCCCTGTTTCACGCTGGCGAAACACGGGCCGTGGTCGTGGCCGATGACTTCGCCTGTCTGTTGGATAACACTGCCGCCATCGCCATGGCCGGCCTGATGCAGCGAATCCGTCGGCACTACCCGGCGCTGACACTGGTGGTGGTTCTGCACGATGAACAGTTGGTGGGGCCGCTGCGCGCCGACGCCATCGCACGGTTGGCCGGCCGTTCACTGCGAATCACCAAAGTCGCTGCAGCAGCACAATCAACACCAGCCCACCCAGAATCGCCCCATACAGGTAAAGCTTCCGGCGTTCGGCGTTCTTCTCCGACTCGTCCCCCATGTTCTTCAGGCCAGCCCGTTTGGTCTTTACCTGATTCTCCTTCAGACACGACGAGCAGACCTGCCGGTCTTCCCACGGAAAGAGTTTGTCCAGCGGACGCATCCGGCCGCAATCCGGGCAGCGAGTGAGAGCGGTCGTTTCGGACTTCTTGTCGGCCCGGTGGCAATCGCGGCACCAGTAACCGATCGAATCCTTAAACCGTCGGTGGCCACGAACGTCCTTGCCGCACTTGCAGCAGACCTTCGTGTTGACCTCGCCCGATGCGGCGGAGGCATCGTCGGCGCCGTCTTCGTCGACCTGCGAATCAGATTCATGCTGCGGAGATGGTGGAGGGTTCGCCATTGCTGTCCTGATTTTACCCCGTGTCCACCCTTTCGGTCGTGGGGGACCTACGGGGAAGCCCGGGCAAATGATTTCCGGCGCTGAAAACGAGCAAAATTCCATCTGTATCGCCACACAACAAGGGACCTGTCATGCGATTTACGTTCACTTTGGGCACGTGGGCCGATTTCGATTCCCTGGCCCACCACCACTACCACCCCGCCCGCCCCGCCAACGCCATGGCCATCTTGCGGGCCACCTATCAGGCCGACGATTGGCCCCCGGACACACCCGCCGGGGTGGTGGTCGTGGCCTACCCCAACGCTCTTTCGCGCGGGCGGCATGTGGCGCTGGGGATCGGGCCGTGGCCGCTGCGGCACAAACTGACCTTTATCAACGCCAACATCAGGTCTATCGCACGGTTGATCGTCCACCCGACGTTTCGCGGGCTGGGCCTCGGGCGCGAACTGGTGCGCCGGGCGGTCGCCATTTCACCCGTGCGGTATGTGGAGGCGACGGCCCACATGGGCCGGGTCTGTCCAGTTTTTACTGCAGCGGGTTTCACTGAAGTTGCCCAGACACCCCCCGCACCGGCTTACTTTTTGTTTGATCGCTCGCGCATCCAGTCCGGCGTGGGCGGGGGCTTTGATCTGCCGACAGAAATTCAACTGCCGTAAACCGGCGAACTATGTGTGGCGTTGGATTGCGGGGCGGGGCGGGGGCGGGGGGGGGGGGCGGGGGAACCATGGAAGACATTCCTTTAGATCGTGTCTGCAAATCGCCGGATGAACTCCACAAGTGGGTCCGGCAGCATCTGGGCATCGACGTGCCCCGCAAAAGTCTTTGCGCCGGGCATGATGCCCCGTTCGATTACCTCTGTAACGCCTACTTCGAGCCGGCTCAGGATTGCGTCGTCTGGGCACCCCGTGGCGGCGGCAAAACGCGACTGGGCGCGGCCGCGACCCTGCTGGACTTGCTGCACAAGCCCGGCGTATCGGTGCGCATCCTCGGCGGCTCGATAGAACAGTCGCGCAAAATGTGGGACCACCTCATTCCCGATATCGAGCGGCTCCTACCCGAAGATGACAAAGGCAAGCCACCATTCAAACGCCGGGCAAGCGAGCTGAAGCTGGACGCCTACGGCTCAACCGCTGCGGTGCTGACCCAAAGCCAGAAGGCCGTGCGCGGCCTGCGCGTGCAAAAGATGCGCTGCGATGAAGTCGAACTTTTCTGGCCCGAAGTCTGGGAGGCCGCCCAGCTTGTCACCAAGTCCGCGACCGACCGCCACGGCAGCCCTGTGCGGGCCACCATCGAAGCCATCAGCACCCAGCACATCCCCGGCGGCCTTATGAGCCGCATCATCGATAACGCCCGCGCCACCGGCCAGCGCGTCTTCCGCTGGTGCATTCTGGATGTTCTGGAACGCTGCCCACCACAACGCGATTGCATAACCTGCCTACTCTTCCCCGAGTGTCAGGGCAGGGCAAAAGAGTCGGGTTCTGGCTTTGTAACGATTGATGACGCCATCGATATGAAACGCCGTGTGAGTGATCAGGTCTGGAAGGCCGAGATGCTCTGCCACGCACCATCGCTGACGGGGCGTGTCTTCGCTGAGTTCGATCCGGCCGTGCATGTCACCGATGACTTGCTGCCCGGATTGCTGAGCCTCGGAATCGACTTCGGCTATGCCAATCCGTTCGTCTGCCTGTGGATCACCTGGACCGACATCGGCGGCGGTAACCGGCGGTTTCATGTGTTCGATGAATACGTTCAGGCCCGTCGCACGGTGGATCAACACATTCTGGCGATGGAAGCCCGCGGCTGGCCACGGCCTGAATGGGTCGGCTGCGACCCGGCCGGAAATCATCGCAACGAGCAGACGGCCAAATCGACCATTGATCTATTCAAGGCGCAGCAATATCGCGTGCGCAATAAAGCCTCGACCATCGTCGAAGGCATCGACCTGCTGCGGCTGCTCTTCCGCACCGACCACGGCCGGCCCCGGCTGACCATCAGCCCGCGTTGCAAAAATCTGATCACCGCACTCATGGCCTACCGCTACCCCGACGTCCCCGACGGAGAAAACCCATTGAAGGACGGCGTACACGATCACCTGATCGACGCGCTGCGGTATTGGGCGATCAACAACGAACGCAAAGACATTCTGCCGAGGTCCTACTGACGAATCTCGAGTAACACCTTCGCATCAGGCAGTCCCGGCGTGCTTACCTTTACCGTTACCGTGCCAGCCTTGCCCTGCCGTGTGCGGAGGATAGCCAGACACTTGCCGTTGTACGCGGGCCGGGTGTCGGTCTGGAACTTCAGCAGGCTGGTCGCGTCGCCGTTGTCGGTGGCGATGAGGTCGGCCGGACCTGTGACTTCAAAGTGGATGGTGTCCTTCGCCTGTGGCACGGTGTTGCCCTTTACATCCACCACCGTCACCGTGATGAACGCCAGATCCTTGCCGTCCGCTGTGGGCGAGCGTACTTCGCGTTCGACCTTCAACATTGCCGCCGGCCCGGCGGTGCGCACGGTGTCGGTGGCCCACTCCTTGCCATTCCTGTAGGCCACGACCGTCAGCTCGCCGGGCTGATACGGCACGTCGTTCCACGCCAGTCGGTATTCTAACGCGGGCTTTTTCTTGCGGCCCAGCGACTTGCCGTTTAAGAACACCTCTGCCTCGTCGCCGCTGGTGTAAACCTGCACCCAGGTCGGCTGGCCTTCGCGGCCCGGCCAGGTCCAGTGCGGCAGGAGGTGGGCCATCGGAAAGTCCGGCCGCCAGTGGGCCTGATAAAGGTAGAACCGATCCTTCGGAAAACCGGCCAGATCAATGATGCCGAAATAACTACTGCGGGCAGGGCTTTTTATTTTGCCATGTGCCTTCAGTTCGGTTTCGGCCTTTTCGCGGGCGACCGGATCGGTAAAGTTCGGCAGTTTCGACTGATCGCCTCCATAGGGTGTCGGCTCGCCGAGATAGTCCCAGCCGGTCCAGACAAATTCGCCCGCCATGTCGGGGTGGGTCTCCAGCGACTTGAAAACCATATCCGGCGACGTGGCCCAGCCGGGGTAATGCAGGTCGTCGCTGCTCAGCTGAAAGTCGCTCTTCCAGTCGTCTTTTCCCTTGCCGAAGAAATACTCGCCGCGGCTGGTAATGGTCGAAGAGGATTCGCTGTAGAAAAACGGCTTGGCAGGATTGGCGGCACGAAATTTGTCGGGATTGATCGTGAAGTAATTGATGCCGAACACGTCCACGCCATTTTGATAACCATTGAAGCCCGCTTCGCCGGCATTACAGCCCACGGATGTCGGCCGTGTCGGGTCTTCGTTGTGGACGAAGGCAGTCAGGTTCTTTGCCAGTTCTGGTCCGGCCGGTCGCCATTGGTCGGGGATTTCGTTGCCGATACTCCACGTGATCACGGCGGGGTTGTTGCGGTAGTGTCGCACCATCGACCGGACATCGGCCTCAGCCCAATCGTCAAATACGTTGTGATAATCGCCGCTAGTTTTGCCGGTGTGCCAGCAATCAAACGCTTCGCACATGACGACGAAGCCCATTTTCTGGCAAAGGTCCATCAGCTCCGGCGATGGTGGATTGTGGCTGGTGCGGATGGCGTTACAGCCCATCGCTTTCAACATCTCCAGTTGCCGCTCGGTGGCGCGGTAATTGACGGCACTGCCCAGTGCTCCCAGATCGTGATGGTTGCAGACGCCGTTGAGCGGGAGACGCTGGCCATTGAGGTGGAACCCGTCATGCAGCGTGAACTCGATGGTGCGGATGCCGAAGGTGGTTTCGGTGCGATCCAGGACTTTGCCCGCCCGGCCGAGGATGGTGGTTTCGGCCATGTAAAGGTTCGGGCTGTCTACGCTCCAAAGCTTCGGACGCGAGATCAGGAAGGTCTGGTGAATGTGATTGTCTGGCACCGGTCCCTGCTTCGACCATTGATCGAGCGTGTCGGTGGCGACGCGCTCGCGGCGCGGGCCATTGAGGTAGTAAATCTCTGTGACGACTTTTTCGACCTGTCGCTCGCTGTCGGGTGTGGTCAAGGTCGCGGTTAGATCGACGGTGGCCGCAGTGTCGGTCACCTTCGGCGTGGTGACGAACGTGCTCCAGTTGACCAGATGAGTCTGGCCCACTTTTCGCAGATACACATTCCTGTACAGCCCCGCCCCCGGATACCAGCGCGAAGAGTCATCCGGGTTCTCAAGCCGGATCGCCAGCACATTCTTGCCGGTCTTGATGGCAGGGGTCAGATCGACGGAATAAGAGGCGTATCCGTACGGCCAGCCGCCCATCAGACGACCGTTGAGGTAGACCGAGGAGTACGACATCGCGCCGTCAACGTCCAGCGCATAACCGTGAGCCGCACCCTCGGCGACAGTAAAGGTTTTGCGGTACCACCCGACCCCCGGATAAGGCAGCTTGCCGGTATCGCCGGAGCGGTTGATGTCGAAGGGTCCCTCGACGGCCCAGTCATGTGGCACATCCAGCGTCCGCCACTTGGAGTCATCAAAATCAGCGTTGACGAAGGCAACATCTGGCGTGAATGACGCAGCCGGTAAGGGCGTGGGGGTGTTGGTAAAGCCGTTGGCCGTCGGCAGGATCCAGGACTTGACTGCCGGATACGCCAGTGACTGCTGGCGGTCGGTGTCCGGGTCACCGCTATGGAACCGCCAGCCGTGATCCAGCAGAACAACCGGGTTGGCCGGGGGATGAGCGGGGTTGCAACCGCCAACGCAGACAAGAATCATCACGCAGGCCGTCACCGAGGGTACCGCTGCGAATCTAGATGCATGGAGGTTCAACCTGTGCTCCGTTTCGAGAAGGGTTTCAGTCGTCGCAGAAGAGTACCCTGAGAGGATGGGATCGTTGTCACCGACGATCAAAACGCCCGCCGACAGTAACAAGCGTGAGTCGCCTACAATCCTGCCTATGGCAGAAGAAGGTTCCCCATTCGGTGAGCGGTCGGTCGCGGGTCGGTTGGAGCATTACACGTTTCAGATGGGCGCTGACCGCGCGCGTTTGGCTGTGGCGATGGACGAGATCACGGATGCCATCATCCTGCTCGGCAAGCACCGGCTGTACGTGCACGAGCCGACCGGCGAAGAGCACCTGAATGGCGACGTCAATGCCGCGCTAAATCACCTTGAGCACGTCAAGCGACTGCTGACGGCCGGTTTACAAAGTGACGGTCGGAACGTGGGCGGGGGACAGCGGTGATTCTGGAATCGTTGCGGAAGATGCAGGCACCGCCGAGGACGGCGCGGGCATCGTTGGCACAGGGGTCGGGCTTTGCGGCGCAGGCTATTTTGTGCGCGGTGATCCTCAGGGGGGTGTATGAGTGGTCGGGGGCAGAAGGGGTCGGCTGGGCGATTGTCTCGGCCGTGTTGTGCCTGATGCCCGATCTGAAGCAGTCGTGGTCGATGGCGTCGGTGCGAGTGGTGGCGAATGTAATAGGTGCGACCGTGGGGTTCTTGGTGGGTGCCCGGTACGGCCTGCACTTCTGGCCGATGATGGGTGCCATGGCGGTGGTCGCGCTGGTGTGCCCGTTGCTGCGGCTGGATCAGGGTGTGCGGACGGCCTGTGTGTCGGTGATTATCGTGATGACTACCCACCTTGATGTGTCGGGTGGCAGCCTGCCATCGGTGGTGGCCACTACGAGCCGGGAGCGACTCATCGCAGTCATTGCTGGCTGCGGACTTTCAATGTTGGTTCAGGGAGCATTTCACCTTCTACGCGGGGTTGTGCGTCATCCGGCAGTCTTGCCCGGCAAGGTTTTGCCCCGTGAGGTTGTTTCGGACCACCATGACGGCTAGGACATATCTATAAAATGACACATAGCTGCTGTTTTAGTGTCCTGTTCGCGATCTTGCGAGGGCTTGAAACGACTCTTTGCGCGGTGGCGTTATCTTGGTGTGAGCACTCTGGGCACGTTTTTCGCCGCCTTGCTGTTGATGCACTCCCGCGAGGGGGGACAGGGCAGATTCGCTAGCACCGGATTCAGGCGGGTCGTGGATGACCAGTTACTACCACGGTATCAGATCAGTGAAACGAGCCGATCATGAGTACCGGTCCCTGGGGGCCGGACGCCAGAGCCGCGCCCGTTTCGATGCTCAGCGCGGCTGCGGCCAAGCCCGGTAGCGGGTTCGGGACGATGTTTCCCACAGAGCCCCAACCGGTGCCATCCAGTGTGACCTCGCCCATGGGGATGGCCTTCTTGTCCTTGGTAATCAGCCAGAACTCATAATGTTTTCCGGTGGCTGGGGTGGCGAGATTGGTGCCGAAGAACCGCCAGACCTTTTTGTCCATGTCAACGAGCAGTCGGCCAGCCAGATTGGGCTCGTCTTTGGTTCCCTTAAGCTCGACTTGAACCAGTTGACGGCTATGTAGCAGATTGACCTGCTGCTGAGATTGCGTGAGGAGATTTTGGAGGGAGGCGGTCTGATTTTGCAGGCCGGCGACCTGTGTGCGTGTGTGGGCGAGTTCCGATGCAATAACTTCGGCCTTGGAGCGTTCTGCTTCTACCTTACCCATCATGAAAACGACGGCGACCGAGGCAGCGAGCAACCCAGAGCAGACGGCGGGGAAGATCCAATGGTTGGGCGAGGGCTGCCGCTGGGGAGAGACCATGTTCAGCGCGTCGATGCGAGCTGAAAGCT
This sequence comes from Tepidisphaerales bacterium, assembly GCA_038226785.1. Lineage (GTDB taxonomy): Bacteria > Planctomycetota > Phycisphaerae > Tepidisphaerales > Tepidisphaeraceae > JBBRQG01. Next base: position 120,212 of record JBBRQG010000007.1, read on the forward strand.
TGACGAAGGCGTCAGGCGGAGGCGCGACAGGGGTCAGGGCCAGAGGAAGTTGTGCCAGGGTACTGCGCATTTCTTCGAGTGTTTGGTTCGGTTCGGGCTCCCCTTGGGCGAGATAGCGCTCAAGCGCGCGTTTCTGATCGCCTTCGAGCAGGTCGGCTGCATAGTCCACGATGAGTTCTTCTGCTTCTTGCTCGTTCATACGTGAACCTCCGGTTACCCGGCCTTGTCATCCGACAGATGGCTATTACGCAACAATTGCCTCAATCGGATGCAGCCTTGTCGGATGTGGGTCTTGACGGTGCCGAGTGGTTTTTGGAGTGAGGCGGCTATTTCTGAGTGGCTCATGCCACGGTAGTAAGCGAGTTCAATGGCTTGTCGTTGCTCGACTTGCAGCGATTCGACCGCTCGGCGAACCCTCATGGCTTCCTCGTCTTGGGCGACGTGGACGTAGGGTGAAGTTTTTGAATTGTCGGACGTTAAATCTGCGGCGGGGCCGGTGACATCCAAGGATTGAGTGAGCTTGTTCCCCATCCCGCGACGACGGTCGATAGCGCGGGAACGCGCCAGAGTCGCGATATATGTAACGGGGGAGCCCCGGGCGGGGTCATATCTTTCGGCCCGTTGCCAGAGTTCGAAGAAGACGTCGATGAGAAGGTCTTCGGCTGTCTGGCGGTTTTGAACGACTTTGAGGGCTAGGGAGAAAACCAGTCCGCCGTGCCGGGTCCAAAGTTCGGAAAGCGCGGAACGATCCTGCCGCGCGATGGCCGACATGAGTTCGATATCTGTGGGCTTTTGAGGGCCGGAATCGGGCAAGGCTTTGAGCTCCCAGAGGGTCGGAAAGCGTGCAGCGTAATCCAAGCCGCTGGGCGATGGAAGTGAGAAGGATTGGCCACGCGAGTTGGGTGCCAACGGCCGATATGTATTTTAGTTTACATTGTTGGCGCGAACTGCGGCCAAGGTTTTAGACAAGCGAAGGATAGTGATATGGAACAGATGCATGGTTTTGGGAAGCGGATGGCAGTGGCGTTCGTGGGTGGTCGCAAGAAGCGGCGAACGGGCAAGAGGGTTCGCGGTGGGCGGATGATGGAGTCGCTCGACAATCGGTTGCTGTTTTCGACATTTTGCGTGGCCGTGAACGGGGTGGATGCCGCGGGTCGCGGCGGAAGCAAGTCACCCTTTAAGTCGATTCAGTATGCCGTGAATCAGGCGGCCAACGGCGACACCGTTGCGGTTGCAGGGGGAATGTACGGATACACCGCTTCGGCCGACTCGTTCACGTCGTATCAGGGATCGACGGATTCCTACGTCAGCCGGTTTGGTACCACGGCGGTGGTGGTTGTGACCGCCAAGCAGATCACGATTAAGGGAGGCTATTCCACAGCGGACAGTTTCCAGAGTCGGGACGCGTCCGGTCGGGCAACGATTATTGACGGCGGGAATCAGTACCGGGGTGTGCTGTGTGAATCATACGGGAACCAGCCGACGAGCCTGACGCTGGACGGCTTCACGATTCAGAACGGCCTTGCCAGCGCGACACCTAGTTCGACAGACCTGAATCGGGTCTACGCATTTGGCGGCGGGATTTACGTTCAGATGTCAGGGTATCAGGCCAATGCAAGCTTTCCGTTTGTGTTTTCGAACTTGACGATCAAGAGGAACGTGGCCAAGGGCGCAGATGTGCTGGGTGCGAACCCGGCGTATCAGTTTGGCGGCCATGGCCTTGGTGGCGGGATGGACTTGGAATACGCAAAGAATGTGACGCTGTCGCGGGTGGTGTTCGACTCGAACAAGGCGCAGGGAGCATTGGGTACAGTGCGGGGCGGCGGCGGCGTGGGCGGAGCCATTCACATGGGCTTCTCGACCGTGACAGGGTCCGATGTGGAGTTTCTGAACAATTCGGCGATTGCCGGGGCCGGCACGGGCGGCGGCCACACTAGTGACGACCAGACTGCCGACGGGCTGGGCGGGGGCATCGCGATCCAGTCAGAGGGCATTGAGTCTTCGCTCACGCTGACGCGCGTGTTGGCGATCAATAATCTGGCGGCGGGTGGGAACGCGGGTTCGGCGACGGGCAATGAGGCGGGTTCGGGGTTCGGCGGCTTCATCTTCGGTGAAAAGAAGCAGGGAACGACCAGCCCGGTGACTATCACCATCACGGATCTGGACGCGCGGAACAATGCTGTGACCGGCGCCACTGGGTATCAGGGCGGGCAGGCGGGCGGGGGAGTCATCGAAACCGCCAACTGCGTGGTGAACATCAACCGCGCCGTGATGATCGGCAACACGGTGGTGACGGGCTCAACGTCTGGCGGCACGAACGGCACGGCCGGTCCCGGCGGCGGTGGCGCGGTGTATCTCACCAAGTTCGACACCACGGCGGCTGCGACGTCTTCGATCACCAATGCCGTCATCGCGGGCAATAGTGTCAAGATCGGGACTGCGAGTAACAACAAAGGTGGCGGCGGCGGCGGGGTCTGGCTTCAGGGCATTGCCACGACACTGGACCATTTGACCATTGCGGACAACTCCATCGATGCGGTCCTTTACTTCGGCGCGGCCGTGATTGCTCTGGGTGAGAACGGTCAGGCGGGGGCTACGGTTTCGTTGACTAACTCGATTGTTTCGGGCAACTCGGGTCCGCTAGGGTCGTCGCTGTTCCGTTCGCAGGATATGTCGGTCATAACCCTGGGTAAGAACCTGGTGGTTGGTAACTCGGTGTTTACGCAGCAGACGACCGGCTTGGGCGGTTCCATTGTGGGAACTTCAAATCTGGTGACATCCGGGCAGACTGGGTATGTCGGCGGCGGGTCACCGGGTTTTGACTATCGTTTGACCGGGGCTTCATCGGCGGCCGATCTGGGGACGGATGTGACCGGCTCGCAGGATGCGGGCGGATTCACACGAACCAACACGCCGGATGCGGGCGCGTTTGAACTCGGCTCGGCGGTTGTCAAAACGCTGTCGGTGTCAGATGTGGACGCGACGGTCAAGGGCAGTGACGTGGTCTTCACAGTATCGCTGGGCAGGGCAAGCGCGAGTGATGTTGTGGTGAACTACGCTACCGCGAACGGGAACGGGCTGGCTGGCGTGGACTACACGGCGAAGAGTGGGCAACTGACGATTCCGGCCGGGCAATTGTTCGGGACGATTTCGGTGCCGACACTGGCCACGGGTGCGGGGGGAACGAGTTTCACGCTGGGCATCACACCGCCGGTGGGGTTCGGCGCGACGCAGGCAGTGGCGACGGCGGCCATTCTGGCTGAGGGTGTGGTCACGCCGCCGAGTTTGTCGGTGAGCGCGTCGACCGTGGGTCGGCCGGCGGTGGGGGCGACGGGGTCTGTCGTGTTTACGTTTACGTTGTCGGAGGCAGCGGTGGCCGATGTGTCGGTGAACTATGCCACAGCCGACGGCACGGCCACGGCACCCGCAGACTACGCGGCGGCTACGGGCACGCTGGTGATTGCCAAGGGCCAGCAGACCGGCACGCTGACGGTGCCGATTCAGCGGGGTAACGGTTCGGCTGCGAGCTTTGTGTTGAATCTTTCGGGTGTGGCCAAGGCGACACTGGATACCACGAGTGTGACCGCCAATCTGACGGCCGCCTTCAGCCGGACGCTGTCACTGACCAAGGGCGTGGCGAGCTACACGGATGCGGCGGGCAAGAAGGTGACGGTCAAGCTGGCAGGCACGGGGAGTGTGGTTCTGAGCTTCCTGACCAATGGCAAGGCAGATGCTGCATCGTTGTCGATCAGGGGCACCAACAGCAAGTCGATTGTGACGATCGATTCCAATGGCAGCGTGGTGAAGATCGGCCAGATATCAGTGTCCGGAACGGGACTGGCGTCGCTGGTGGCGCCGAAGGTCGAGCTGTCAGGCGCGTTTGACGCGTCGTCGGCCGCAGTCGGCATCATCGGGTTGCGGGCATTGAAAAACGGGACCCTGAACCTCAAGGGCGGCAATACCAATATTGGTATTTCGTCAGTGACGAACGCATCGATCTATTCAACTTCGGCGATCAAGAATGTCGTGGTCGGTTCCTGGAGCGACCCTGATGGCGGCGACACGATTTCCGGCACGTCCATTTCCACCGTCACCGCCGGCGGGAATCTGCCGGTGGCCGTGGTGGCCCTGACCGGGAACATCGGAACAGTCACCGTCGCCAAGACGCTGAACGGGTCGTTGAAGGCGACTCGCGGGACGATCAAAGAAGTCATCGTGGGCGCCATGAGTGGTGCTACTGTTGACGGGAAGAACATTACGACTGTGACAGTGGGCAAGGGCGGCGGGACGATCCGTTCGACTGTGATTCACGCCGGGGTAAAGTTCGGGACGCTGGTCGCGGGGACGCTGCAAAGCTCCCGATTGCTGGCCGGTTTGCCGGTCACGCAGACGACGTTGCCGACGGCGTTGACGGATTTCGCCTCGGGCAGCTCGGTGGGCACGGTGACGCTGAAGAAGTTCAAGGCGTCGATCGTGGCCGCCAAGAGCATTGATTCGCTGGCGCTGGGTGCTGTCACGGCAGCCAGCGGTCCGGCTGCAGAAGGTGCGGTGTCGGGTCTGTTAAAGAAGGTCACTGCCAGTTTCAGCGGGAACAAGTCTTTCTCGAAGACGAAGCTGGACGCGCCACAGACGTTTGGCACGGGCGACTTCGTGATCCAGAGTTTGTAGGGCCCGCACCCGCCCGGCTACAGCGCGCTAGTGAATGAGTAGGTGCCGCTGGTGACCGGGATGCGGGTGCGTCCGTTGACAACACCGCTCGCGGTCAAGCCGCCGTCGGCCAACGTCTTGCCGGATTCGCGGACCGCATCGGCACTTGTGGCGGGAAGGTCGACCACGCCGGTGCTGCCCACGGGCACGGTGATGTTGTAGGTCAGAGTGCGACCTGTGAGCCGCCACTCGGCGGAGACTTCGCCGCGAAGGGATTGCTGCACGGCTTTTGCGTTGGTCAGGCCACCGCCGATGTGCGGCTGGAAGAGGATTCGGCGGTAGGCCGGGAAGTCCGGGTCGGGCGAGATGCCCGCCAGCGATTCATACAGCCACTGCCCGCACGAGCCGAGTGAATAGTGGTTGAACGAGTTCATGCCGACGTCTTGGAAGCCTTTGTCGGGCGTCCAGCCGTCCCAGCGTTCCCAGATGGTGGTCGCGCCGTGCTTCACAGAGAAGAGCCACGAGGGGAAGGTGTCCTGCATGAGCAGGTCGAACGCGACATCGGACTGGCCGGCGGCGGTCAGGACCGGCAAGAGGTAACTGACGCCCACAAAGCCGGTGGAAAGGTGGTTGCCCTTGGCCTTGATATCGGCGACGAGGTGCCCGGCAGCGAGGGGGCGCAAGGCATCGGGTAGCAGGTCGAAGTGGAGCGACATCACGTAGCCACATTGCGTATTGCCATAAACACTGCCGTCGGGCTTGACGTAGCGGAGGTTGAACGCGGCTTTGATGTCCGTGAATAACTGACTGTATTTCGCGGCCTCAGCTGCGTGGCCCAATGCGGCGTAGGACTTTGCCAGCAGATGTGTCGAGTAGGCAAAGTAGGCCGTACCGATGAGGTCTTTGGGTGTGTCAGCGGCGATGGAGAGCCAGTCGCCGAAATCGCTGCCGCGGACATCGTGTTTTTCGTTGTCGCGGATGAGGCCCGAGCTGTTGGTGCGGCACCATTCGACCCAGCGGGTCATGCTGGGCAGATGGTGCTCGAGCAGGCGCAGGTCGCCGTATGCCTGATAGATCGTCCACGGGCAGATGACGCCAGCATCGCCCCAGGCGGGCGAACCACTCTCGCCGTCTAAAATATCGGGCGAGACATTCGTGAAGCGGCCGTCTGCCCGTTGGGCATCATCGACATCGATCAGCCACTTGGTGAAGAAGCTGGCAACGTCGGCATTTTTGGTAGAGGTGAGCACGAACACCTGTGCATCGCCCATCCAGCCGAGCCGCTCATCCCGCTGGGGACAGTCGGTGGGCACGGAGAGAAAGTTGCCGCGCTGGCCCCACACAATGTTGGATTGCAACTGATTGATTCGGGGGTCCGAGCAGGCCACTGTCCCGCTCACAGGGCAGTCGGAGCCGACTACAATGCCTGTGATTCCCGCCAGTGTCACGTCTTTGGCACTGGTGGTGATCTCGACATAACGAAAGCCATGGAAAGTGAATCGCGGCTGGAAGACCTCGGGTGCGATGTCGTTGGCGCTGCCGCGGGCGATGTAGGTATCGGTGCACGCGGCTTTGCGGAGGTTTTCCGTGTACAGCGTGCCGTCCGGGTTGAGCATCTCGCCGTGGCGCATGGTGATGCGTGTTCCCTTTGAAGCGTGCACTGCCAGTCGGATGATGCCCACCATGTTCTGGCCCATGTCGACGATCCACTTGCCCGGGCCCTGGGCGGCGACGGTTTGGGAGTGAAGTTCAGCGAGCACGCGGACCGGTGGGGAAAGCTGCGGGTCCAGCTGACGGGCCGGTTCCGTGCGCAGGGTTGCCGGCCGCCACGTGGCATCTTCGTAGGCGGGCGTGCTCCAGCCCACCGTTTCCCTGCTGGTGTCGTAATATTCGCCCATCTGCAGATCGGCCGAGATGATCGCGCCAGTTACTGTTTTCCATGTGCCGTCGGTCACAATGCGCTCGAAGGAGCCGTCGGCCAGCCGGACTTCCAGCTGCGCCAGCACGGCCGGAACTTTGCCGTAGACTTGTGACTTCCAGGCGACATGTCCGGCGTACCAGCCGTCGGATAGCAAGACACCGAGCGCGTTGTCACCTGCTCGCAGCAGGCTCGTTACATCGAAAGTCTGATAGGTGACCCGCTTATTAAAGTCAGTAAAGCCAGGGGCTAGGTGGTGGTCCCCGACTCGCTGGCCGTTGACGTGGGCTTCGTAAATGCCAAGGGCGGTGATGTGCAATCGAGCCGAGACGAACCCGGCCGGAAGACTGAAGCGTTTTCGCAGTTGCGGAACCTCCGATGCTGGCAGGCGCACCATGCTTCCCTCCGGCACGTTGACCTCGCCTGCGTGCTCGTCGAGCTGGTAGCTGACGACGAGATGCTTTTTCTCGTCTTTAGCAGGGTCGCCACCGAGATGGTCGTTGTCGACCCGCAACGATAAGCCATCTGGTTTAATCTGCTTACCAACCAGCGTTGTCACATCAGCTGCGTGTGCTGGATTTGAGATGGAGCAATAGGTGGCGGACGTGATGGCGAGGTCGACCGGCCCGGCGCGGCGGGCATCAATCCAGTGGGCCGTCCAGTCGGAGGGTGTTAGCAGGCCCATCTCCCACGTTGCCGGATCGCTGAAGTCGGAGGGCTTGTCCGCACCATCCCAGACGCGAACCTTCCAGTGACACACCTGCCGGGCGGCCAGTGGCTTGCCTGCGTAGGCGATGTGAGAATTGGCTTCATCAACCACCTTGCCGGAGTCCCAGAGGTCGCCAACGTAGCCCGCTAGTTTCTCGGCGGTGGAGGCGACGAGTATGTGGTAGGCGCTCTGGCGATGACCGCGATGCATCGCTGGCGTGACCACCCAGCTCAGACGTGGCGCGAGTTCGTGGACCGCAAGGGGATCGACCAAATACTCGGTGCGGAGGTGATTAGGCATGTTCTGCGAGATCCTATCTCAGAAAACAACGAAAGTTTTATCGGACGTTGATCGGTGTACGCGATCTGTTTGAAACATCAAATCGACAGAAAAGGCAGTCCGATATCGTCAGTATGGCCCATTCTTCACTGCCGCGTACCCTTTCGGACCGTATTTTCGAGCCGTATGGCAAGATTGATTTTTCAGAGGTAGTTGCCGCACTCTCTTATGCACTCGATGTGACCGAGGGACAGGCCACCGGGCATGCTTCCCGAAGCTGCATTATCGGAATGAGGATTGGCCGCGATATCGGGTTGAGCGAGTCCGATCTTTCGTCCTTGTTTTACGCCTTGCTGCTCAAAGACTTGGGCTGTTCCAGTAACTCGGCCAAGGTGTGCAGCCTCTTCGGTGCCGATGAGCACGTGGCCAAGTGCGAGTTGAAGACCACCGAATGGACCAGCCAGATCGCGTCGATCGGCTATGCGGCGAAGAATGTTGCGCCCGGCGGATCAATATTTCTGAAGGCAAAGCACTTTCTTGCAGTCGCGCGGGCGGGACGAAAAGTCGCAAGGGAGTTGGTACAGATGCGCTGCGACCGGGGGGCCATGATCGCCCGAAACCTTCACCTTGCAGAGGAAACGGCTCAGGCCATTCATTCCCTGGACGAACACTGGATCGGCACCGGGTATCCAGACGGTCTCAAGGGCGAAGCAATACCAATCATTTCGCGGATCATGGGGCTGGCCCAGACGGTCGAGGTGTTCTGGCAGAAGTCGGGCAAACAGGGTGCGCTGGATGTCGCTTCGGAAAGAGCCAGCACTTGGTTTGACCCGGAGTTGGTCCGAGTCTTCCTGACGTTGAGAGAGGACGCTGGATTTTGGGAAAGTGTGGCCGCAACCGATCCGGCGGCCGCGGCCGCAAGACTGGAGCCGAAGAGCCTGACGCTGGTGGCAGATGACGATGCACTGGACCGTCTGGCGATGGGATTTGCGCAGGTCATCGATGCCAAAAGCCCGTGGACTTTCTGCCACTCGACCGGGGTTGCAGATATTTCCGAGGGAATCGGCAGGGTACTAGGTTTTGAGCCGATGCGGCTGAGGATGTTGCGCCGGGCCGCGTTGTTGCACGACATCGGCAAGCTGGGTGTATCCAATACGATTCTGGACAAGCCCGGCAAGTTGACGGCCGAAGAGTTGGCCGACATGCGGCGGCATCCGGAATACACGTTCAATATTCTCAGCCGAGTCAAGCTGTTTGATCGGTTCGCCCACCTGTCGGCCTCGCATCACGAAAAGCTCAACGGGCAGGGCTACCATCAGGGTCTGACGGCGGAGCATCTGTCTCTGGAGAGTCGAATCCTGGCCGTGGCGGATATTTACGAAGCATTGGCCGCCAAGCGGCCTTATCGCAAAGACCTGACCGGCGAGGAAGTGTTCACGATTATCAATCGTGACGCGGGTGCGGGTTTGTGCCCCGTCGTTGTATCTGCATTACAGACGTTTATTGAGGTGAGCCACTTCCAACCGTATCAGGTCAAAGCGGCCTAGCGACAGCCCAAAAAACTACCGGTGGAAGGGGCAAAGCCAGATGTCGAGTGAACGCTCGCCGCCCCATTAGGCAAGAACGGATCTCAGGAACGTATCGCAAGTGATCGCCGCCCCATTGCGTGATAACAGATTCCCATGGTGAGTCCGAAGACCAGATGCGCCGCCATGGTGACGACGACGAATCGCGGCGTCGGTTTGATGTCAAAAAATTGCACGTAAGGTGATGCCAGTAGACACACCTCGATACCCACAGCCATCAGCGTCGCCCAGCCGAGGGTGTATCGCAGCTGTGACATCGAACGCAGCGGCCGGGTGTACAGCGCCGCGAACATGACGCCGAACATCGCGCCGTTTGAGAAGTGATACGTCCATCCGAGCAGGTGCGCCGTCAATGAGAAGGTCGGTTGTTCCATCGCCTGACCCAGCAGGCGGGCACCGAACCGGGGGAATACCTTGAACAGTGGCATTTGCGGTACGCCTAACGAAGACAGGCCCCACGCGTCGGAGAATACGAACGGTAGCCGGAAGACGTCGTAGGCAACGGCCGCGATCAGTCCGGCCAGCGTGCCGATCAGAATCAGCCGTCCCAGCCGGTGCCGGTCGAAGGCGGCGATAACGATCAGCGCGAGCGTGGCCGGCATGAGCACCCAGTTGAAAAAGGTGCGCATGTCGATCAGGCCGTACATCTCGGCCAGCAGATTGGCGATTGAAGTGGCAGCCAGTGCGAAGACGACGGCACGGGCAGATACGGACAGATGTCGGCGGGTCGGAATGGGGTCCACCGTCGCAGTTTATGCTGCCGGGCATTTCAGTGCCTAGACATGACCGGCGTGGCTTAGGCGGCCTGACGGTCCATGTTCGACAACGAGCCGAGCAGCCTGCGGATGTCGTAGGCATTGTCGGAGATGGCCGTGTTGCTGAACGTCCGGATGCCGGAACTGTGGACGGGGGGGTTCCGAATCAGCGATACGCCAGCATTGGCGATGGCGGCTGCGGCACCGGCTGGTATTTTGTCCCAACCCAAATACATGATGATGTTGCCACGCTGCACTGCTGTGGTGATGGCCGCCGAGTTCGCATTCGTATCCACGCCACCGACATTGAGTACGCTGAACGCATCCGGGTTGCTGGCAAGCGTCTCGTCCGGCGCGCCATAGCTGTTGAATCTGGCGTCGAGGTAGCCGGCTCCGGTGGCGTAGGCTCCGGTGTTGGGATTCTCCGGGATGAACAAGCAATCCGGGTTGGCACGGGCGACGGCGTCGACATATTGCGGATGGTATTGGTCGGTGCTGTCGACGTAGAACAGCGTCGTGCCCCATCGCGCCTTGCAGTAGGCGACCTTGGACTGCAGTTCTGCGGCGGGGTCTCCCACGTCAGACTGGTAGGCGCCTTGGGCATCCCATTTGACCGCGGTCGGCCGGATACAGACACCCACGCGCAGGCCGGCGTTCCTAAACTTGGCGAAAAAGTCATTGGCCACGGCGTCCATGGCTGGCTCCATGATGGCGGTCTGACGAGGGTCACCCACGAACGTGGCGCGAGACTGACTCCATCCTTCCATGTCCCAGACGATCATTCCCTGGGCGTTGGAAGCTTGCAGCTTTGCAACCGTGGCGTCGGCATACTCCAAGGCTGCGGTCCGGAAATCCGCGATAGCCGTTGGCTTGGTCAAGTCGACCTTGCTTGTTGGCACCCCGCCGTTGTTGAACATGACCAGTTGCCCGATCGGCCGGCGGTCGTTCCATGTGAGTGTGCTCGGGTGGGCCTTGTTCCAGGCGGTGTAGACGTCAGCAGCGATCTCCCGCGGCTGCTTGTTGGCACCGTCCAGCCGAAGCGACAGTGAGTAGGAGCTCGACTGTCCGGCCAGAATCGGAATCTGGAAGACAGGCCAGTTGGATGATTGACCGTTGAAGGCCGCTGTGCCGATCCGTAGTTTGTATTCATTGAACTGATCGGCGCTGCTACCCCATGCCATGATGCCCGTGCCGACCTGCCCCGTGACGGTCTGGTTGACGAGCGAAATGGTGCCTTTTCCGAAGTTGGCCGTCGGTGCGGACGGTTGCTCAACGTTAAACTGAACGGTATCGGTCAGGAACTTCGGTTTGCCGGGGAAGCGCACCGCGAAGAGGAACAGGTTCCAGCCGGTGACGGTGGCATCGGTCGAGACGTTTTTGACAGTCACGGCCATGTTCAGCTTTGTGGCGGTGGCCGGCGTGTAAGCGATGGAGAACACGGCCACCGACGTGGACAGCGTGGCGGTGTGGGTCGTCGGGTCCCATGCATACTTCGGAGTTTCGGTTAAATATGAACTGACCCCGTTGCGCAGGATCTTCAAGGTGATCAGCTGTGTCCCGTGTTCGGCACCCCATGTGTCGCTATAGAGCGTGGCGCCGTTGTAGGTGACGGATTGCAGGCCGTTAGGCCCGAAGGCGAAACTCGACGGCGTGTTGGTGCCGGTGCTACCCGACGTGCCAGATGTGCCGCCGGTCCCTGTCGTGCCGGTGGTGCCTCCGGTCCCGCCAGTGCCTCCGGTCCCGCCAGTGCCCCCCGTACCCGAGGTTCCCGAACCACCTGAAGTGCCTCCCGTGCCAGCCCCACCGCCGGTGGTGCCTCCCGTGCCAGAGCTGCCAGATGACCCGTTTGAGGTGGTTGTCGTACCGCCACCCCCGCCCGCTCCGCCGGTACCCGCTGTCCCCCCAGTGCCCCCGGTACCTGCCTTACCTGACGTACCCGAACCACCTTTACCGTTGGCCTTGGCGGCCGCCTGTGCCGCGGCCAATGCCGCCGCCTGCTGGGCCAGTCGCTGTTGCCGTGCGGCTTCGGCGGCGGCCTGTGCCTTTGCGGCGGCCACTACGCGGGCTTCGGCGGCGACCTGCGCCTGTGCCGCGGCCTGAGCCCGGGCCGCAGCCTCGGCTTCTAACTTCACTTGGCGCTGGGCTTCGGCCTGAGCTTTTGCGGCATCGACTGCGGCAACCCGGGCTGCAGTATCGGCCTTGGCTTTTGCCTGAGTATCGAGTTGTGTACCTGCAGCAGCCTTTGCCTTAGCCGCGACTTCGGCCGCGGCGCGAGCCTTTGCGGCGGCGGCGGCTCGGGCCTTTGCGGCTGCGGCGGCTTTGGACTTGGCAGTAACCGCAACTGTCTTTCTTGTTTTGACTTCGGCCGTTGCAGACGCCGTGTTGGCTTTGGCTTTCGAGACCGCAGCAGTAGCGGCTGCGGTCGCAGCTTCGGCTTTCTGGAGGGTCAGCGCGGCGGGCTTGGGGATGTTCGTCGGCTTGGGAATAGGGGTCGGAGCCGCAATGGGTTTTGCCGCCGCCGTTGACGGGCTGGCACCGACCTTCAGCGTCACTGTTCCAGTGGCCATCAACACGCCATCAGACGATTCGGCCATTCCGCTGGCCGACAGCATGGCGCGCTTTTCAAGGTCTTCAAACCTTGCCAGATTGTTGTTGGGTACGACATGCATTGGACGATCTCCCTGTCGGGCCGCCGCCGAAAGAGCGACGGACCCGTTCCAAGGTTGGATGTCCAATTGCGTGTGAAGGCGGGCAAGTGGGGGAATCTGGGAAGATCGATTGGCTTGAGTCGCCGATAACCTGTGCGATGCGAATGTGGGCTCCGTTGCAAGCCCAAAGCAGGTCCGCACCAACACGAGAATCATCACCAAGCCGGTCGCAAGGCGCGTCCGATAACCGTGGGCTGGCGCAGTGGGCAATCTCCTGAGGCCGTTCTGCAAAGGTGCCGTGACCGCGGACATGGCGAATCTTAGTCATGTGCCTGCTCGACGGCCCGTGCTTTTGAGGCCCGGCCGCCGTTAGCTCGTCAACTTAAGCGGCGGGTCCACACGTACCTGTAGGCCAATTTTTTCGCGTTTTGGCCCGCTGCGGTTGAAGGAGTACTCCGCCGGGATCACCGTTGCGCCATGGTACAGGACGATATCACTCTCTCGAGGGATTCCACCATTTACCGCAACGCGGCTGGGACCAGGTCCGTCGCCAACGGCTTGGGCACTGAATGCAGTGGGGTAAAGAGCGCGTGCCGATGTGTCAGGCTGTGTGAACCGCCTCATGTCCAGATAGCCGGCCCCGAAGGCGTAAACGGCCGGCGACGGGTTCTCTACGACGAAGAGGCAATCGGGGTTTGCACTGGCAACCGGCTGGATCCAGTCGGGGTTGAAAAACTTGGCAGAGTCGACGTAAAACAGTGTCGCGCCCCAGCGTGAGCGGCAATAGTTAACTTTGGCCTGCAGTTCGGCGGTCGGGTCTGCGACGGCCTGTTGAAACGCGCCTTGTGCGTCCCAGGCGACCTGTGTGGGCCTGATAGTCATGCCGATCCGCAGTCCGGCGTCAGTGAACTTCTTGTAGAACTGGTCGGCAACGGCATCCATCGCCGGCGTGATACGTGCGGTCTGACGGGGGTCACCAACGTAAGTGGCGCGCGGCTGGCTGTTGCCTTCCATGTCCCAAAAGATCGCACCCTGAGCATTGGAAGCCTTCAGCGCGGCAACGGTCTGGTCGGCGAAAGTCAGGGCCACATCGTGGAAGGTGGCAATCGCGTTGGGTGCAGTCAGATCGACCTTGGACGTCGAAACGCCATTATCAAACAGGGCCACCTGACCAAGCGGTCGCTTGTCGGTCCACACGAGTGTCTTCGGGTTGGCTGCGGCATAGTTGGTGAAGACGTCCGGTGCTATCGCCTGTACGGTTTGCTGGCCAATGCCAAACCGGAGGGAGACCCTGTAGGTTTGCTGCTGTCCGGGTAGGATGTTGCTGTTGTATACCGGCCAATAGCCGCTCTGACCTTGAATTTCGGCCGTGCCGATCCGCACGGGAAATTCATTGAATTGCGACGTGATGTATCCCCATCCCATGTACCCAACGCCGATGCGCTGGCGAACGGTCTCCATGGCGATGGCAACCGTGGAATTCTGGTCTTGGGCGGCTACCACTCCCGGCTGTTCGTAGTTGAAGGTCATCTGTTGGCCCTGGTCGAACTTCATCGACGGCGGAAAAACCAGCGAGTTCAGGAAGAGGTTGAATCCCTCGATGATGGTGCCGTCGCGGGCTGTATTCGTGACCGTGATGTCGTACGTCAACCGATCTGTGCCTGCCGTGTAGTGGATGAGAACGCCTGCCCAAGGCACGCCGACGTCAACGGTCTTGGTGGCGGCGTTGTATTGGGAGACCTGCGTGCCGGCGAACACATTTCGGTGTTCGACTCCATTCTGGATCAGATTCCAGTTGTAAAGTTGGGGCTTGAGCGTTTCCGTTCTTGAACGGTCGTAGTAGTCCCAGCCATTGTATGAAAGCTTGGACAGGCCGAACACGTCGAAGGTGCTTGCCAGCGTCGGTGCCCGCTCGGAGGCGGGGGGCCGGTTTGCCCAGACCGATCGAACTGACGAGGGAGGGATCCCTCCGGGCGTGGGACCACCTCCGTCACCACCCGAGCACAACACACGGGATTCAAGCAAATCAACAAGGACACCTGAGCGCCGACAGCGCGCGGACTTGTACTGGGGCATTCGTTGTGGAGTCTCCTCGGACTCGCTTCCCTGACGACTGGACTTGGCAAACCCGCGAGGTACGACCACCGTGCCTCACAGGCCGAGATGCCACGATCTTATCGGAGAGTTCTCAAATCACAGGACAGAAAATCACGATCGAACCGCAGATTTATCCTCCAATTCAAATGAGGGCGAGTGGCTGTCACCGTTATTTGCGCAGGAAATCGTCAGTCTGTGCGAATCCCAATGGTCGCGGCCTGAGCGCGTACTCAAACCCGAACAAAGAACTGAAGGAGGACACCGCTGGTACGGCGAGACCCGGAAGGCGGTTCAGTTTCTGTAACCCGATATCGCCGCGCGGCGGGCCGTTCGTACAGACTCTGAAACAATCGCCGCTATATTAAATCAAACGAACACATTCAAGTAAAAAGTCCTGAGGGTCCCGGAAGTGACAACCTCGTTTGCCGCCGTAAGCCGCCGGAAAGGCCGCACACACGAATGGACGATGGACCGTCTGATCCCCTCTCGACCCCCTCGATGCGCCGCCGGTCAGAATTTCCGTTCCGCCGGCCTGAGCTTGAAATCAAAAATCACCTGTGCCATGATGCTGTTAATGAGACGTAGTCTCAACAACATAAAGCCGCATGGGTAACGCAACAATGCCTTGGTCCAAACCCACTGTTGAAGGCACGCCGGCCCCCTCTTGGCAAAGTGAGCTGTGCCGATGGGGCAAACGCCTTGGCCTCGGTTACTTGGTATTTTGCGCTGCCAAAGGTGTTGCCTACCTATTGTTTGGGGCGACAGTCTGGTCCTGTATCCAAACGTGGTTGAACGGCTGATGTTTCCGTAATGGTTGAAAGAAGCGTCTATGAATAAGTCTGACCTACCTGAATCTGGCGAAAGTCTCGCCGACACCCTCAAGGGTGGAACTCGAGAGCAACACACGCGGGCCGAGCGTCACAGCCTGATGGGCCGCATGATTTCCGGCACGATCACCCCCGATCAATACGCGGCCTACCTTCGCCAAATGTGGCACGTTCAACATGCCTTGGAAACGGGTCTGCAATCCCGAATGGCCGAGCCTGCCTTCGCCGTGCTGGTGCGTCCGTACCACTTCCATGCCGACCGAGTGAAAGCCGATCTGGCCGCGTTGCATGCTGCCACCGACGGGCCGCTGCTCGTGGGTACGGCCAACTTTGTCTCGCTAATTGCCCGCGGTGCGGCCGACATGCGGCCGTGGCTGCTGGGTGTCTGGTACGTCCTGGAAGGGAGCACCAACGGCGGACGGTTCATCGCCAAGGCGTTGGCCCGCGTGTTCGGCCCCGGCGTGGCCGTGAGCAGTATCGACCCGCACGGTGAGCTGACCCGCGAACGCTGGCAGGCCTGGCGGGCGGGGCTGGACAGTTTGACATTGAGCGGGTCCGACCGCGAAGCCATCATCGATGCGGCCAAGCAGACGTTCGATGCCATCTACGACCTGCTGGACGATGTGGAGCGGGCGACGGTTTCGCCACACTTGACGGTCGCGACGGCCGTTGGTGAGCCACACTCGGCATCCGCACGTAAGTGATGCCGACCGTGACAACGAAGCCCGCCAGCCAAGGTGGGACATCCTTGGTAGGCGTAACGGTTGCATAAGCGGGTCGGATGGGGGCTAATCCTGACAACAGGAGAGCTTCATGCTGACTCGACGGGAATTTGTCGCCGGTTTGGGCGCGGGTGTGGTAGCGGGCGCGGTTGGCAAGGCGGCGGGCCAAACGGCACCGACGACACCGGCAGCAATGCCAGCGACGCGGCCGATCGTTGTGCCGAAGATCACCATCCCCCGCTGGCGGGGTTTCAACCTGTTGGAGCGGTTCAGTACAGAGTGGATGGGCAAGGAGCCGTTCCAGGAAAAAGACTTTGAAGTGATGCGCGAGTGGGGTTTTGATTTTGTACGCATCCCCATGGATTACCGCTTCTGGGGGAATCCGGAGAACTACACCGAAATCCGCGAGGCAGGGTTGACGCCCATTGACGCCGTGGTGGAGCTGGGCAGAAAGCATGGCGTCCATGTCTGCCTGAACTTCCATCGCACGCCGGGGTATTGCGTCAACCCACCGAAGGAGACGAAGGACCTGTGGAAGGATGAAGAAGCCGTCATTGGCTCGGCTCACCACTGGGGCGCGTTCGCTAAAAGGTACGCCGGCCGACCCAACAGCGAGCTGAGTTTCAACCTTTTCAACGAGCCTTCCCACATTCCAGAAGTGGATTACGTGCGTGTCTGCACAAAAATGGTCGAGGCGATCCGCACACAGGACAAAGAGCGGCTGGTGATGGTCGACGGCCTGGACTATGGCGGCACGCCGGTCGAGGGGCTGCTGGAATTGGGTGTGGTGCAGAGCACGCGGGGCTACACGCCGTTCATGCTTTCGCATTATAAGGCGGGTTGGGTCAAGGGTTCAGACACGTGGGGGGCGCCGACATGGCCCTCGGCCGACGGCTGGAACGCGGCCCGCTTGAAGAGCGAGCGCATTGATCCATTTGTCAGAATCGAAGCGAAGGGCTCGCGGGTGATCGTGGGCGAGTTCGGAGCGTTTAACAAAACACCGCACGATGTGGTCTTGCCGTGGCTGAAGGATTCGGTGTCGCTTTGGAAGGCGCAGGGCTGGGGCTGGGCGATGTGGAACTTCCGGGGCGCATTCGGCGTGGCCGACAGTGAGCGCACCGACGTAAAATACGAAGACTACAAGGGCCTGAAAGTGGACCGGGCCATGCTGGAGGTCTTGCAGGCGGGCTAGCAGGTTCAGATTTTCGGCTTTCGTAGACCGAAGACCAGACCGATGAGGAAGATGACGATGAAAATGACTGCCAGGTAATAGGCGATGGTCGTTGCCGTACCTGCAACCCCACTGAGGCCCAGCACGCCCGCAACAATCGCGATCACAAGAAATATAAGCGCCCAACGCAGCATAGTTTTAGCTCCTATTCAGAGAGACCACGTAGACGATCGCGCGTTTCAAGACTGTTCACTTTTAATTTTGTCCCAAGCCGGATCGCCACGAACCAGTTTACTTCACTTTCGTCCTCAACGCTTCCGGCCAGCTGGATGTATTTCAGTTTTTTGAGAAGAAAGGTCCGGCTTCCTGCAGTGCCATGGCCCGCCGGCCCATGCGGTCGGTCGTGACCGCGACCACTTGCAATTAAAGATCAAGTGGTCGCAGACGGCCGGTTGGATATTGAACATTGGAGCGTTTTATGCACCAATGAGGCCGTCTAAAATAAGGGGCTTTTCATGCGCAAGACTTTTGTCCTCGGTGTTCTCTCTGGTGCGCTGTTGCTGGCCACCACCGGCTGCACGACGTATTACGAAGTGACTGACCCTACCACTGGCAAGAAGTATTACGCCACGAACTACTCCAAGAGCGGCTCTGCGTTGGTCGTCAATGACGTCAAGACCAAGTCGAAAGTGACCGTTCAGAACTCCGAGATTCGCGAAGTCTCGAAGGAGCGGTACATGGAAGGCATCGGCGAAAAATAACATTGCCAGCGCGGCGGCGATTATGCACCTGCCTTTCGGGAGACGACCAGACCTTTGAGCGTCTCCGGCAGGGTGCCCGTCGGGTTGCGCCGTTCGATATTTGGCACTGGTAACCTTGTGACACGTAGCCCGGTGGAGGTCGTTACCCCTCCACCCATTCAGGTGTCCGGGTGCGTCCGCGAAGAATCCATCAGATTACGCGGCTTGAGGGTCGGCAATACGTCCGCTGCCAGCGTGGCAGGTTTCGCGCCATCGACCCGGCGACGGTGCAGGCCGGCGGCCAGCTCTTCCCAGTGGTGAAAGCTGTCGATCAGGGCTTTCTGATCCTGCGTGGCCCAGTAGTTGCCATCGTCCTGCACGGTCACGACAAGGCCGAGCGTCTCTGCCTGGCGAAGCACCTGCAAAACCAGCCGATGTACTTTTAGAAAGTGCTGCACACCTCCGAGTCGCGCGTGCCCGGCCGGTTGGGTGCAGCAAACAGACTTCCACCGGAGCAGGGTGTGCAGTTCCGGCCACGCCGGGTGCGGCGGGTGGGCGGCCAGACCGAGCGTCGCGTACTCAAGACCCGGGGCGGTCAGGTGAAACTCCAGCAGTTCCAGCGGCGGCACATGCACATGAAGCGGGCCGCCAGCGGGGTTCTCGACGTTCGGCACGCTGAGATTCCAGTTGCCGTTGGCAAGTGCCCGCGACTCTTCCGGCGAGATCAGTCCGCGTCGTGGTGCAGCGTCAACGGCATGAATCAGATCGCTGACAACCGCAAACCCAAGGTTGAGCGAATGCTCGCGCAGTGCCACCAATACCGGACGGGCGGCAGTGAGGGTGCCTTTGAAGGCGAGTTCGTACCGCACCGAGAGGCCCATGAAGGGCATCTTACGGCCTATTTCGTCCCGGCGGCAGCGGTCTTACGCGGGGCCTTGGCGCGAGCAACAGTCGCCTTAACAGCCGAATCGGCTCGGGCCGGTACGTTGTCACTGCCTTGCTCCTGCTCAAGCTCGCCCGCTGGCAGCACATAGCGACGGAGGTACTCCCCGGTATAGCTGGAGGGCGTACGGGCCACTTCTTCCGGCGTGCCGACAGCGATCACCGTGCCCCCGGCGTCGCCCCCTTCGGGGCCCATGTCGATCAGCCAGTCGGCGCACTTGATGACGTCAAGGTTGTGCTCGATGACAAGGACGGTGTTGCCAGCATCGGCCAGCCGGTTCAGCACGGCCAGCAGGTTGGCGACATCCTGAAAGTGCAGGCCGGTGGTCGGTTCATCCAGCACGTACATCGTGTGGCCGGTGGCGGACTTGCCAAGTTCCGTTGCCAGCTTGATGCGTTGGGCCTCGCCGCCGGAGAGTTGGGTGGAAGGCTGGCCCAGTTTGACGTACGTCAGGCCGACATCGACCAAGGTCTGAACGACCTGTTTGATCTTGGGGTGCGAATCAAAGAAGGGGAGGGCTTCTTCCACCGTCATGTCCAGCACCTGTGCGATGTTCTTCCCGCGATAGCTGATCTCAAGGGTCTCAGCGTTGTAGCGCGTGCCATGACAGCTTTCGCAGGCCACGTGCACATCAGGCAGGAAGTGCATCTCGATCGTCTTGATGCCCTGCCCCTGACAGGCCTCGCACCGGCCGCCCTTGACGTTGAAGCTGAAGCGGCCCATCTCATAGCCGCGCAGTTTTGCCTCGCGCGTGGCCGCGAAAACTTTACGAATGTCATCAAACACGCCGGTGTAGGTGGCAGGGTTGCTTCGCGGCGTCCGGCCGATGGGCGATTGGTCGATCTCAATCACCTTGTCGATCTTGCCCGCATTTTTCAGTTCCTTGTACTGGCCCGGCTTGACCTTGCTGTTGTAGATCTTTCGCTTGAGGGCGGGCAGAAGCGTCTGATTGATGAGTGTGCTCTTGCCACTCCCGGATACGCCGGTGATGCAGATCAGCGCACCAGCACTGTTGGCGCTTCCAAGCGGAATGGAGATGGAGACATTCTTCAGGTTGTTGGCCGTGCAGCCGATGAGCTGGAGCGACCCTTCCATGCGCACCTTGCGGCGGTGCTTCGGCGCATGGATGGCCTTCTCGCCGACGATGTATTGCACCGTGAGTGATTTGGTCTGTTTAAGAACCTCCGGCATGGGTCCGGCCGCGACCACTTCGCCGCCGTTACGACCCGCGCCTGGGCCGATATCGATCAGGTAATCCGCCCCGCGGATGCAGTCTTCATCGTGCTCGACGATCAGTACGGTGTTGCCGATCTGTTGCAGCCGCCGCAGTGTGGCCAGCAGCCGCGTGTTATCGCGCTGGTGCAGGCCGATGGTCGGCTCATCCAAAACATAGCAAACGCCGACCAGGCCGCTACCGACCTGTGTTGCCAGGCGGATACGCTGGGCCTCGCCGCCGGAAAGGCTGCCCGTGCGGCGCGTCAGCGTGAGGTAGCCCAGCCCCACATCGGCCATGAACCCGAGCCGCGCCCCGATTTCGCGCATGATCGGCTCGGCGATTTTGGTCCCCTCGGCCGATAGCTTCAGGTTTCGAAAAAACTCACGGGCTTTCAGAACCGTCATACGCACGACGTCGTCAATGCTGAGACCCGGCAGTTTGACCGGCGGCTCGACTTGTTCGGTTTCAGCAGCCTTCGCTTTGGACTTGGCTGTGGCCGTCGTTGACAGCGCCTTGCGCGCTTCAATGGGCTGCGCGCTGTCAACAGTCACGTCACTGTGCAGGCGCACGGCCAGCGCCTCCTTCTTCAGACGGGCACCGCCGCAGGTTTCGCACGGTTGTTCGGACATATAGCCGAACAACTTGTGTCGCACGAACTCGGACTCGGTATTTTCGTACCGGCGATGCAGGTTCGGGACGACGCCTTCGAACTCTGTGCCGGTGCCGTTGTCGCCTTTGGCCTCCGTGCCGTAGAGCAGAATGTCGCGGACTTTTTTGCTCGCAGAGGCGATGGGCGAGGCGTAATCAATGCCGAAATCCCGGCAGAACGTGCGCAGCACGCGGGAATACCAGATGTTCATCCGCGGACCGTTTTTGCGCCAAGGCTCAATCGCGCCTTGCTGCAGGGCCACGGAGTCATCAGGGATGATCAGGTCGGGGTCGAACTCGCTGGTGACGCCCAGCCCATGACACGTCGGGCAGGCGCCATGCGGGGAGTTAAAGCTGAACAGCCGCGGCTCCAGCTCGCCCAGCGACACTTCCGGATGATCCGGGCAGGCGAGACGTTCGGAGTACAGGGTGTCGGTCCACTTGTCGGCGCTTCCAGCCTCTGCGACGGCGATGATGACCAGCCCTTGCGCCAGTTTCAACGCGGCCTCGATGCTGTCGGCCAGCCGCGGCCGTACCTCTGGCTTGAGGATGATGCGGTCCAGCACCGCTTCGATTTTGTGGGCGAACGTCTTTTTCAGTTCCGGCGGTTTGTCGGGGCTGCCCAGTTCGGTGACGACGCCATCAATGCGGGCACGGACGTAGCCCTGCTTGTGCATCAGCGCAAAGACCTCTTTGTGCTCGCCTTTCTGGCCGCGCACGATCGGGGCCAGCACCATCAGTTTGCTGCCGGCCGGCAACTGCATGACCGAGTCGATGATCTGCGTGGAGGTCTGTCCGGCGATGGGCTTGCCGCACTTGTAACAGTGTGGTGTGCCCGCCCGCGCGAATAAAACGCGCAGGTAGTCATAGATTTCGGTGGTGGTGGCAACGGTCGAGCGCGGGTTGTGGCTCGCGGAACGCTGCTCAATGGCGATGGTCGGCGGCAGCCCTTCGATTTCGTCGATATCGGGCTTTTGTAACTGGTCAAGAAACTGCCGCGCGTACGTGGAGAGCGACTCCATGTACTTTCGCTGGCCCTCGGCGAAGACGGTATCGAAAGCCAGCGTGGACTTGCCCGAACCCGAAAGGCCGGTGATGACCACCAACTGGTCGCGTGGGATTTCAACCGAGACGTTCTTAAGGTTGTGCTCGCGGGCCCCACGGATGCGGATGAACTTGCCGGAAGACGGGGGAAGGGGGGGGGCCATAGGCGAGAGTTTAGGCGATGTGCCTCGCCTCTACGTTCAATTAATTCAAAACGTTTACCAGCAAAGGGTTGCATTCACCCCGACGGCGGGGCTTCGGTGGCGCTGGACCGGAACGCCAGGGCCGCGATGGCTGCCACCGGCGGGATTTCGATGAGCCAGTTGACCTGCATCCCGGCGATTCCCATGGCTAGCAACCGGTCCATCTGATGCAGCGAAATGCTGCGGACAATCGCGAAGCCGACCAGCCCACCGGCCAGCACGAAGGACCAAAACAGCGACTTGCGGTGGCGGCCGCCGAGCTTGTCCGAGGCACTGCTGCCTGCGATTGCGGCGACGGCGATGGAGATGCCAAAAACTGAAAAACAGCAGACGGCCTGAATCATCCGCCGATACGTTCCCAGCCCGAACTGTTCAAAGGCCCCGCGGGCCTGATCCGCCAGTCTGTTGTCAAGGCTTAAAAATCGGAACAGCAGCAGAAGCAGACAAGTGGCCGCCGGGGCGAGCCACGCGGGGGTGTCTCGTTTCCGGGCGGCCAGTACACAGGACACGGAGGCCAATCCGTACGCGACGATCGTGATCCACCGGCCTGCACTGAACGTGGTGACATCGGGCATTGCCATGACCGTAGCATCTGCGGTGGCCGTACGCACGCCGGGCGGTCATCGCTTACATTCGATGACGTGACGGCCGCAACGAATGGCATCGACGCGATGATGAACCGGGTGACGGTGCGCCAGCATCGCGTACTGGCTGTGTTCGTACTCATCGGGATGTTTTTCGGCTCGCACTTCGTTGATTCGCAGGGTGTGAGTTTGAAGGCCTTCCAGTGGCACGTGACGATGACGTACACGACGGCCGGTATTCCGGTGGACAAAGTCGTGCACTTTTCATGTTGTTCGTTGCTCACGTTCTTGACCGGCAGGTGCGGGTGGGTCGGGTCGTCGGCGAAGCGAAATCTGCTGGCGGCCACGTTGTTCGTCTGCCTTTACGGCGTGTTTGACGAAGTGACACAGGGAATGATGGGCCGGGATTGTGAAGTGTCGGATTGGCTGGCCGATGCGATGGCGGCGTGGTCGGTGTTGCTGGCGCGGTGGCCAATGGGTGTCGTGGGACCGTCTTGGGGTGCGTCGCTGGTGCGGATGGTGGTTTGTGTTGCGGCGTGTCTAGTGGCGCCAGCGCAGGCCGCGATTTCCAAGTTACGGGGCGGCGCGTTTTCACGGTCGTTGATTCAAGAGCAGCAATATGGGGTACTGGCCGGGCTGGTGGGTGTGGCGTGCGTGGTGATGTTGGTGAGCATGGTTCGGGCAAAGAATCAAAAGGTCGGTGTGGAATGATTTCCAGCGAGGCGAAGGCAGTGACCCGGCGGATGGTGCTGGCAGGATTCGAAGGCGAGCGCCCGGACGCGGCCGCGTGCCGTGTGCTGGAAAGCGGCGTGTTCGGCATGATCCTGTTCGGAGCCAGTTGTCAGGATGCGGCCGTGGCGAAGGCCATCCTGAAAGAGCGGAAAGCGGCTGCGCCCGCAGGGCTGCCACTGATTTGCAGCGTGGATCAGGAGGGCGGCCGTGTCAGGCGATTCGGCGAGGCGGACATCATCGCCCTGCCGGCCGCGCGGATGCTGGGCGCGGTGGACGATCTTGTTCTGACCGAGCATCTGGCAGCGGCCATGGGCCGACAGTTGCGGGCGATGGGGTTTGATCTGGATTTCGCCCCCTCGGTCGATGTGGATACGAACCCTGCCAACCCGGTGATCGGCACGCGGAGTTTCGGCCGGACGCCGGAGATCGTGGGGCGGCACGCGTCGGCTTACATCCGTGGGCTGCAAGGCGCCGGGGTCGCCGGGTGCGCGAAACACTTTCCCGGCCATGGCGATACGGTGGTGGATAGCCACCTCGATCTGCCGCAGCTGAAGCACGATTTGCAGCGCCTCGGGCAGACGGAGTTTCCGCCGTTCAAGGCGGCAATGGATGCGGGCGTCGCAAGCATCATGACGGCGCATGTGGTGATGGAAGCGGTGGACGCGTCGCGCCCGGCCACGATGTCGGCCAAGGTGCTGGGGCTGCTTCGGGGCCAGGTCGGTTGGGGCGGCCTGGTGTTCAGCGACGATCTGGAAATGAAGGCCGTGGCCGGCCGCTGGGATCTGGGCGAAGCGGCGGTGGAGGCTGTGGTCGCGGGTGTGGACGTGGTGCTGGTGTGTCACCAGACAGAAGAGCAGGAAAAGGTGATCGAACGGCTCGCGAAGGCGATTGACGCCGGCGTGATTTCCAAGGGTGAAGTGGCGAGGAAGCTGGAACGGATCGAGGGGTTTGTGAAACGGTGGGCGCGGCAGATCAGTTGAGGTCGTTTTTCAGGACGACGCGGTAACGGGCCTTACCGGATTCCAGATGGGCGAAGGCTTCGTTGACCTTGCTCATGGGAAAGCTTTCGGTGACCGGGGCAATTTTGTGGCGGGCGCAGAAGTCGATCATCGTCCGGGTGGTGAAGGGGCTGCCCAACGGAGAACCGCTGACCGACTTCTGGCCGCTGATCAGGGAAAACGCGCTGACCGGAATCGGCGACAGGACTGCACCAACCGTGTGCAGGCGGCCCTTGGGGGCTAGGGCCGTGATGTAGGACGACCAGTCGAGGTCGGCATTGACGGTGGAGAGGATGAAATCGAGCTTGCCGACAAGCGGCTTCATGGCGGCGGCGTCGCGGGAGCTGACGACGTTATGCGCGCCGAGCTTTCTCAGTTCGTCGGACTTGCCCGCCGAGGAGCTGAACGCGGTGACTTCGCAGCCCCACTTGCTCAGGAACTGCAGGGCCAGGTGGCCCAGCCCGCCGATGCCGATCACCCCGACGCGGTGCGTCGGCAGCACGCCGAATTGGATGATGGGGTTGAAAACGGTTATTCCACCGCAGAACAGTGGCCCGGAGGTGGCGGGATCGAGTGCCTCCGGAAGATGGGTCAGCCAGCCCCAGTGCGAACGAACGATCGTGGCGAAGCCGCCGTGCCGGCCGATGATGGTGGATTCGGCACCGGGGCAAAGGTTGTGGTTGCCGCTCATGCACTGATCGCAGGTCATACAACTGGCGGAATACCAGCCGAGGCCGACGCGGTCGCCGACTTTGACACCCTTGGCGTCGCGGCCCACGGCCTTCACGCGGCCGACAACCTCGTGGCCCGGAACGAGCGGATACGCGGCCATTCCCCAGTCGTTTTTCATCATGGAAAGGTCGGAGTGACAGACCCCGCAATACTCGACCGCGACATCGACCTGCTCATCGCCAAGCTCGGGGAGCGTGAACTCAAAAGGCTTGAACTCGGACTTTGCAGACTGGACGGCCATGGCGCGGACGGTGGGCATAGGGAGATTCCTTGTGTGTTTCGGTCCGCACGTTAGGCGGGTGTGGGCGTCAATGGAAACTTCAAAGCGAAAACTATTGCAGTCCGCACCGTTGCAGCGGGTGACGCCGGCGCGAGCTTTCAGATGTCAGAATAAGTTGGAAGAGCTCTGATCAAGTCGGCCATGGTCGGATAGCGGCTGCGCGGGCGCTCGCTGAGAAGTAGGCGTGGTCGGTTGCGCCGGGCCGTTACACCCAGCCTACTCGCCCAACGAAGCCCGCACTTGGCGCATGGTGGTGTCGGCGGCGGTCTCGCGGATGAGGCCGAACCGGGGGTATTCCATGTCGAGTAGCAGGTAGATGGTCAAGGATGTGACGCCGGCCAGCATGATTCGACGGAGCCACTGGCGAGTGGTCTTGTTGGCCATGGCGTAGCCAGCCATGGCGGCGCAGGCCATGGCGACCAGGCCGATCAGGAGGAGTGCCACGAAGGGGAGATGGCCATAGAGGGCGGCGATGCGTGCGGTGGCCAGGTCGAGGGCGTTGTTGGTGGCTGGGAGGAGCAACATACGGAACTGTTCCCGGCCGGGGCGATTTGTAGCGGCTTTGCTGAGGGTCCAAATTTCAGTTTTCAGCGCCGAGGCTCGGGCATGGTCGGCCGAGGCGACGGCGACGTCGGCGATGTGAGAGTAGGTGGCCAGGCGGGCGTCGAGGTAGTTGCGGTAGGCCGTGCGCAGGGCGGGTTGATCTTCGTCGGCAAGAAGATCGACGTAGGCGATGGCGGTGGAGAGCGCGGTTCCCTCAGACACGGCCATGGCCCGGCGGGATTCAAAGCGGCCGAGGGCCCCGCCGAAGGCGAACGCAAGAAGAAGGCCTAGCAGGCCGAACACCGCGCCTTCGACGATGCCGCTGCCCCCGGCCGGCCCGCCTTCGGTCCGCTTACGGAGGGCAAGGAGTTGGCCAGCTTCCATGGCCAGAAGCATCGCGAGGAACAGCCCGAAACTACCGCCGAGAATCGTGAAGGTGGTCACGCTGCAATCATAACCAAAGTCAGGTGAATTGTCGCAAACATGTGGCAGGTTGGGTTGGTCCATCGGCAATAAAAGCGGTCGGTAGCAAGTGAAGATTTCTCTACTACGCAGGTCGAAAGGCCCAAGACAGTGAACTTTACGCCCGTGGGGACTCCGGCCGGGATGAGTACGATGCGTCCATCAAAGGGAGTTTTAATGCGCAAGATCAAACT
This sequence comes from Tepidisphaerales bacterium, assembly GCA_038226785.1. GTDB lineage: Bacteria > Planctomycetota > Phycisphaerae > Tepidisphaerales > Tepidisphaeraceae > JBBRQG01. Next base: position 146,890 of record JBBRQG010000007.1, read on the forward strand.
GGGCTTGGCGACGTTGATCGCGGCGATGTGTCTGGCGGCTGGCGACGCGAAGTTGGCGATTCCGCCAGCTGAGGCTGGGGCGAAGGCGGCGTTGGAATCTTCTTCGCGGCACGGGGAATGGGTGGATGTCCCCGTTGCAGGCGTCGATGGGGCGGGAAAGGTACCGATTCGGGCCTGGGTGGTTTATCCGGAGGTAAAGGGGAAGGCCCCGGTGGTGATCGTGATTCATGAGATTTTTGGTGAGTCAGATTGGATCCGGGCGGTGACGGATCAGCTGGCGGCCGAGGGGTTTGTTGCGATCGCACCGGATCTGCTTTCGGGCTATGGGCCGGGCGCCGGCGGGACGGATGCCATCTCTGGTGCGGCCAAAGACGGAGGACGGGACGCGGTGGTGAAGGCGATCCGGCAGTTGTCGCCAGCGGATGTGAACGCGCGACTGGATGCGGTGCGGGCCTATACAATCAAGTTGCCAACGGCAACGGAGAAGGTGGGCACCGTCGGTTTCTGCTGGGGCGGCGGGATGAGTTTTGGTTACGCGATCCATCAGCCCGCACTCAACGCGGCCGTGGTCTATTACGGAAGCAATCCATCGGATGCGGCGGCGCTGGGCAAGATTCAGGCGGCGGTGCAGGGGCATTTCGGGGGTAACGATGCCCGGGTGACATCAACAGTGGCCCCGTGCGAAGAGCTGATGAAGAAGGCTGGCAAGCCTTATGAAGCGCACGTGTACGACGGCGCGGGTCACGGGTTTTTACGTCAGCAAACGGGTCAGGACGGGGCGAATGCCAAGGCCGCTGAAAGTGCCTGGACGGCGACGGTCGCGTTTTTCAGAGAGCATTTGAAGTGAGGGTTTTGAGAAGGTAAGTCTCCTTCGCACCAGTCCGGGCTTGCCAGACCCGGCCATGAAAACCGTTTTCTGAGAGCTCCCTAGGGTGCAGAGCGCGGCCGTACGCTGACCAATGACCGGCTCGGCTGCGTAGCTGGATATCAGACGGGTTTTGCCGTCACCCTGCAGGGTTCTGCAGCCTACAGGCCGAGGGCCTTTGCCATCGTCGAGCCTATGTCGGCAGGGCTCATGCTGACGGCAATCCCGGCAGCTTTCAGTGCGGCCACCTTCGTCTCAGCCGAGCCTTCGCCGCCGGAGATAATCGCGCCCGCATGGCCCATGCGGCGGCCGGGGGGGGCGGTCTGGCCTGCGATGAACGCGGCCATCGGCTTTTTCATGTTGACTTTCGCCCACGCGGCCGCAGCCTCTTCGTCGGAGCCGCCGATCTCGCCGATCATCACGACGCCATCGGTCTCGGGGTCGGCCGCGAAGAGTTTCAGGATGTCGATGAAGTTGTGGCCGCGGACGGGGTCGCCGCCGATGCCGACGCAGGTGGTCTGGCCGATGCCGCGGCTGGAGGTCTGCCAGACGGCTTCGTAGGTAAGCGTCCCTGAGCGCGAGACGATGCCGATCTTCTTACCGCTCTTGGATTCTTTCGCGGGTGTGTGGATGTAACCGGGCATGATGCCGATTTTGCACTCACCCGGCGTGATGACGCCGGGGCAGTTGGGGCCGATCAGGGTGGTCTTGGGGTGGTCCTTGAGATAGGCCTTGACCTTGATCATGTCCAAAACGGGAATGCCTTCGGTGATGGCGCAGATGACTTCGATACCGGCGTGGGCGGCTTCCATGATGGCGTCGGCCGCGAAGGGCGGCGGGACGAAGATCATGCTGGCGTTGGCGCCTGTGGCGGCAACGGCCTGATGGACGGTGTCAAAGATCGGCAGGCCGTTGGCATCTTTCTGGCCGCCCTTGCCGGGGGTTACGCCGCCAACCATTTTGGTGCCATAGTCCAGGCACCCTTTGGTGTGGAAGGCTCCGGCGGTGCCGGTAATGCCCTGGCAGATAACTTTCGTGTTCTTGTTGATCAGGATGCTCATGGGGTACTCAGCGTCAGTGTTGCAGGGCCGATAAGGTCAGGGCGGGAAAGGGTATCGGGGGGGGGGGATTCCTGCCAGATGAAGATGAAGAGTTAGTCCGTCCGCCCTTGCTGCTTGCGGGTGTTTGCTCAAGCGGGCCGGAGGTTGGGTCGATGGAAGGGATATCGAAAGAGAGGCCCGGAAATGGCGGATAGCACGAACTTGGGGATGGTCTTCGGGGTGGCCGAGTTGTTGGACCGTTGCATGGGTGAGGCCGAATTGGCGATTGAAATTCTGGGCATTTTCGAGACGGAAGGCCCCCAGCACGTGAAGTTTATCGGTGAGTTCCTGGCGGCCGGAAAGCTGGACGAGGCCAGCCGGCGCGGCCACGCGCTGAAAGGCATGGCGGCCAATGTCGCGGCGCGGGCCTTGGCTTTGGCTGCGGCAGAAGTTGAACACGGCGGCCGGGCAGGTGATGCGGCAAGGGCAGCGGCAGGCCATGCCGTTGTGGTGAAAGCGATAGAGAGCGCGATGGCTGCACTGCCCGGTGTGGTGGCTGAGCTGGGGCGGGCGCAGGCGGCTTAGTGCCTCACGCGGGTGTCCGTCACTTGTTGTTGAGTGTTGTGTACGGTGTCGTGTCCGTGCGGAATGGCACTGCGGGCAGGCCCGCGTTGTTGTAGATCGGCATGCTCGGATTATCGGCCCAGCCATAGCGAACAGTTTTAGGCTGCGGGACCTGCGGTGAACTGAGCAGGATCGACGATCCATCAATCTTTGCGTCGGCCCAGTGGTATTCGCCGTTATCGCCTGCGATGGCGAACGCGTGGGCTAGATCGCCCTTGACGACCAACCCGTCGGCGTGGGTGAAGGTAAGGCGCAGGGACGAACCTTCTGACGAAGCGGCCTTGATCCGGGGGCCGGAGAACTCAACGTCTTTTCCATAGACCATCTTGAGCGCGGCCAGGGCCAGTCGCTTGCCGACGTCCTGCTTGTTGCGCGGATGGATGTCGTTGGCTTCGCCAAGGTCGATGGCGGTCGCCATGCCGGTGTTCGGGAGTTGCAGCGTGGCGTCTTGGGCGTCGCGAAGCTCGGCCCACGCGCTGTCGCCGGGTTGCTCGTGACGCGGCTGGAAGTTGGCGAGTTGGACGAAGAGAAAGGGCATGTCCGGCTGACCAAAGCGCGCCCGCCAATCGAGGATCATTTCCCTGAACAGGTGCCGATACTGATAGGCCCGGCCGACATTGCTTTCGCCCTGATACCAGATCGCGCCAGCCACCGTGACGGGGGTGAGCGGCTGGATCATCGCGTTGTAAAGCATCGCGGCGAGATTTTGCTTTTCGCCGCCGGGCGAATGGGGCATGGTTGCGAATATCTCTGCCCCTTTGTTGGGCAGTTGCAGTTCGATTTTGTAACTCCACGGCCCGGCCAACGGGATGGACGGTTTATCTGTGAACTCCAGTGCCATTTGTTGCGGCGCGCCGCAGACGCCGCCATCGCCGGCGCGGTCCCACACGCGGATGGCGATGGTGTTTTTTCCTGGCTTCAGCAGGCCAGCCGGGAGTTTGTAGCTGCGCGGGATCTGGTAGGCGTTTTCATGCGCGCCATCGGTGACGCCGACCTGCTGGCCGTTGACAAAGGTGATGTCAAAGTCGTCGATGGGGCCGAGGGAGAGGGTGGCTGGCAGGCCGGCGCTCGTGGCAGGCAGGTCTATATCGCGGCGATACCAAAGTGCACCGTCCATGCTGAGGTCGTTGGACTCCCACACGCAGGGAAGGTCCATGGTTTTCCAGTCGGTCGTGGGCGTGGCGGGGAGTTCCCAGCCTTTGGCATGGTCGGCGATGCCGGGATCCTGGCTGAAGTTTTTGACCTCCCACTCGGCAAGTGCTTTCTTGTAGGCCACCAGTGCAGGGTCGGAGGTTTTCAAGGCAGCCTGCCGGTTATCGATGAGATATTTCAGGTCGGGGTCGGCCTGCAGGCGCTGGTCGCTCGTCCAGGCTTCGGCGACGGTGCCGCCCCATGAGCTGTGGATCAGGCCGACGGGAAACTTCTGTGTCGTAAGGAGTTCGCGGCCAAAAAAGTATCCGACAGCGGTAAAGCCGCCAGCCGTTTTGGGCGAGCAGACGACCCACGTTCCATGCAGCACGTCAGTGGGCGATTCGCCGGTGTTTTTGGGCACCAGAAACTGCCGCATTTCCGGGTAATCGGCGGCGGCGATTTCCTCTTTAGCGTGGTTGGCGTTGGTGAGTATCCACTCCATGTTGCTCTGGCCGGAACATAGCCAGACCTCGCCGATAAGAACGTCGGACGCACTCACCTTGTCGCCGTTGGCACCGGTCGCGCTAAGGGTGTGCGGGCCGGTCGCGGCCTTGGAGAGGTCGAGCAGGACGGACCACTTGCCGGTTGGGTCGGCGGAGGTGGCCGCCCTCAGACCGGCAAACTCGATGGTGATGCCTTGGCCCGGTGCCGCCGTACCGAAAATACGGGTCGCGGTGGACCGCTGCAGGACGGCGTGGTCGGAGACGATGGGGCTTAGAAGCACCGATGCTGACGCCGCGTGGTTGATGGTGGTGATGAGGGTGACTGCCATTGCCAGAATGCTCCGTCGGGAAACCATAGTGCTGCTCCGTCTGCCGTGAGAACGATACGCCCTTAAAGATTACCGGAGCGGAGCGGGTTGTGTTGATGCTTGATCCACATGGACGATGGTGGCGTCCCGTGCTGCCGCTGCCTGAGCCAGTTCGGCGGGGTTTTCCGCTCGAGCGCGCAGTGACCCGGCGTAAACGCACCAGCCTCTGAGACCGCTGACCATCATGTTCGTGCGGATCTTGTACAGGCCGCCCTCGGCAACGAAGCGAATGCCGGGCAGAGCGGGGTCGTAGGACTTGTTGACGAGGATGCCTTCGCCCTCGGAGTGGCGCATTTCGCTCATGAAGCCCCACAGGCAGAGATCTTCATTGAGGGGGAGGGGCAGTTTGAAGCGGATGATCCCGTAGGCCGTGTCGCCGGTGGGGCTGAGCCACGTTTTGTGGATGTGCTGAGGCGTACGTTTGGGCGGGTCGAGGCGCCAGCCTGCGGGAGGCAGGACTAGCGTTTCGAGATCAGCGTCGTAGGTGTGCGGATCGGCCGGTTGGGTGGCGGCAGCGGTCGTCGCCGAAGGTGCCGTGGTGGATGAGGCTGGCGCGAAAATCGTGGCCGGGACCTGACGCGAAGATTGACAGCCGCTCAGCGCCGCCAGCGCGACATGGGCTGTCAATAGAGAATGTCTGAGTCGGCGCACGACCGGATCATAGCGGTGACGATCGGCAGGCGGGCGGAGAGCGGCCTACAGCAGGGGATTCCGGCCGAACTTGACGTAGGGCAGGCGGAAGTTCAGGCCGCGTTTCAGGTTGGTATTGGCCTGAGTCACGAAGTTTGTGGTGAGGGTGTAGGTCGACTGGATCGCGCTGACGCGGGCGGTGATGAACTTGGTCACCTCTGCAGCCGGGAGGTAATCCGAGCGGATTTTCCTGGCGGGCTGGAAGTGGGTGGCGCCGCCGAAGGAGATCTGGTCGTCCTGGTTGACGCCGTCCCCGGAGACTCCGACCGCACCGACGAGGACGCCATTTTTATAGAGCGGGACACCGCCGGGGAAGACGGTGATGTTGTTGGCGAGCGGACCTGTATTGTTGGCGGGACTTGCGGCCAGCTCGTTTTGCAGGTGATAGAGGGGGCCTTGAACGCCAGTGGAGGCGATACCAGAGGGGAAAAACAGCTGCGACATCACGCCGATGGCGGTCGCGCTGAAGGCGTGCTTGTCGTCAGAGAAAAATGCCGCAGTGCGGGCTTTCTGAACGGCGACATCGAACGAAAAGTTGGTGCCATCATTCATTCTAAACACACCCAAAACGTCACCGTTCCGATCGCAAACGGCGACATGGACGATGGCCGGCACATTGGCCTTGACGCGGATGGCGGCCCGAAGTTCTGTGGCCGCCTTGACGGCCTGGCGGATGATCTGGCGGACATCAGTCCTTGTCAGGCGCTGGCTCGCGGGAAGGAGGCTGCCGGAGGAGTCGGTGTCGTTGCTGTCGATCAGGCCTTTGCCGGGAACGTTGGTGTTCTTAAGTTCGCCCGGTACGCCGAAGACGCTGGCGTCGACCTTCGGATTTCCGTTGGAGACGCTGGCGACAACCGTGGCCGAGTTACCCAGTGCGGCGCTGGCGGCAAGATTGCCCTTGCCAGCGGCAATGAGCTGGTCCAGCGACAGGCCGGGCTTGCCCGAAGCCGTGGCGCTGGCGGTGTACGGGAAGCGCAAGCCCCCGACGAAGATCTTGTCGGCGGTAATGCGGCCGGGCGCCGCGTAGCCGGCAACGCCTGCCATGGCGACAGATTCATCGAAATCGGACTCTTCCCGGCCCGAGTAAACGCGCTGCCCCTTCGCCGCGAGATCGGGGCGGGGGGCGGTGTCGCTGCCGTCGCCGGCGACACCGATGCCGCCGACGGGGACGCCTTTCTTATAGAGCGGCAGGCCGCCGGGGTCACCACTGACACCGGGGGTTTGCAGTGCCGAAAGCATATCGGTGCCGCGAAGGCTGGAGAATTCGACGCCGTATAGCGGGCCGCCGGGCGTGTTCCTGATGTTGTACGGAAAGTGGTCTTGAATGATGAAGCGGGCGGTGCGGGTGGTGAAGGCGTCCTGGGTGGATTCAAAAAACGCGCCGGTACGGGCGCGGGCGGCTGCGGCCTGAATCGTGGCGTCTGTGGCGCCGGTGGTGGCATAGATGCCGAGTATGTAGCCGTCGCGATCAACCACGGCGACGGCCTGTCCGGCCCTGGCCTGACTGCCAGCCTGAGCCAGAATTTTCTTCACATCGGCTGCCGTCAGCGCTCCGGTGGTGGAGGCGACCGTTGGAGTACGGGAGTTCTTAATGGTGGCGTCCTGCGACAGGCTGCCAGTGATGCCGCTGACGTCTACATCCTGCTGGCTCGAGGACATCAGGGTGCGGCCTTCAAGCGCTTCGCAGAAGGAGCGCCGGCCAGTGGTTGTTCGGTAAGTGTTCTTGTGTGTGGTGCGTTCAGACATCGCGGTCTCCTTGAACGGATCAGACAATGAAGCGAAGAGAGAGCCTTAAGACGCTACTCACAACGTGACATCACGGCAACCGGATCGCGTCAGGGCGTCGCGACGAGGAAGGACGCGCGGGCAAGAGGGGGCATGCAAATGGGTGAAAGAATGACTGCCACATGGTGTAGAGTGGCTTGGGAGGCAAACGGATCATGGGACGGCAAATTCAGCATTGGATGGAGCGGCTGGAGGTCAGAAATTTGCTGGCCGCAACGACGATCAATTGGAACTCGGTTCAGCAGCCCATTGACGGGTTCGGAGCGTCGAGTGCCTGGGTGACCACCGATCTCACCGCTTCCCAGCAGCAACTCCTCTATTCCAAGACCAACGGTGCCGGCATGACGCTTTTGCGAAGCCGGATCAGGCCCGACACCACCGCCAGCAGCGACGAAATCCAGACCATGCTCAAAGCTCAGGCGATGGGGGCGCGTATTTTCAGCACGCCGTGGAGTCCACCGGCTGCGTGGAAATCCAACAACGATATTAACAATGGTGGCGCCCTTCTGGCATCCCATTATCAGGACTATGCGAATCTGCTGGGTCAGTACGTCGGCAACATGAAAGCCGCAGGGGTCACGATCTACGCCCTGTCGCTGCAAAATGAGCCTGATATCGCAACCACTTACGAATCCTGCAACTGGACGGCTGCCCAGTTCGCCGCTTTCCTGCCCTATGTCCACAACGTCTGGGTGAGCCAGGGGCTGAGTGCCAAGATCATCATGCCCGAAGAGATGGGCTGGCATTGGGAATTGGCCAGCACGATCATGGCCGACCCCACGCTGAATAGTTACGTCGACATCTACGCCGCCCATGCCTACGACGGCGGTTATGGGCCGGTCCCGGGCGCGGCGGGGAAGCAATTGTGGCAGACCGAGGTCAGCCAATTGGGAGTATCGGACAATTCCATCGCAAGCGGCATCTGGACCGCCGGCCAGATTCACAAGAGCGTTGTCAGGTCCAGTGCCAACGCCTGGAACTTCTGGTGGATCCAGTCCAACGACAATCAGGGCTTGGTGCGGGAAACCTGGGCACCCACCACCCGCTTTTGGGCCGAGGCGAATTTTAGCCGGTTCGTCCGCCCCGGCTGGAACCGTCTGGGCGAAACCAATGATGGGGGCCTGGAGATCAGCCCCTTCAAAAACGCCGCCACCGGCGATGCGGTGATCGTCCTGACAAACCCGACCAACACACCGATTACCGAGACGATCACGCTGAGCGGCACCTATCTGCCCTCACTCATCCCGTGGGTCACCTCCGCCACGCAAAATCTCGAGCAGCAACGGGCCATCCCGGCCACCGGCACTGGCGGGGTCCATACCTATACCGTCCCGGCCAACAGCATCGTTTCGCTCGTCGGTACCGCGACCGCAGCCCCCGTTACCCAGCCCAAACCCGGACTGTTGGCAAAAGCCACCTCTCGCGGCACTGCGGCCCTCACCTGGACCGGAAATGTCGCCGGGGCCACGGCCTATACCCTCCAGCGATCGGCGAACGGGACGACATGGAAAACCCTCAGCACTTCGATTCCCGCCACGACATTGACCTATTCCGATTCGGGCCTGTCTGAAGGGACGCTGTATTACTACCGGGTCACGCCTACCAATCTGTCGGCCTATTCGAATATCAGTGCCACGACGACCCTGCTAGCCGCGCCCTCGCAGATCGGTGCCACCTACAACCCGGCCAAAAAATCTGTGAATGTGTTCTGGGTGCCTTCCGGCACATGGCCGACGGATTTTGCCATAGACCGTTCCACCGATGGCGGCTCCACCTGGACAGGCCTGACGTCGGCAATACCGTTTGGTACCCACTCCTATACGGTTACTAATCCTGTTTTGGGGGCTTCGAATGTCTACCGGGTGCGCGCGATTTATGGCATCAACTCATCTGATGGTTCGGCGACGGTGGCCGTTACGACTTTGCCGGTGACTCCATCTCGGCCGATCACTGCGGCCGCTCCTTCAGAATCGGCCCCCAGCCGCCCGTGGTCCACAGGGCCGTCGATTAGTTCGCAAGTTCTACAGCAACCATATTCTGACTCGCGTGGTTTCGGTGCACCGACCGCTTCACTCAGCCCCTTTGCTAAACGCGGCCAGATTTCAACGTTGTTCACCTGAAGGATCGTCTCTCGACAGGGCCTGAGCCATCAACTCTGGGGGCAGGCCAACACGATGCGCTTCAAGCCAACTCTGGAGCTACGCCGGACGGCCAGCCGCACACGGTGTCTGTTCTTGCAGCCGCATCCGCAGATTGAACGGCTGTGGCAATCCCATGCGGGCGTGATGCAGTGAGCACGAGGAGCCGACTGCGGCCTACAACGCAGGGTGTGTCCTGCCCTAGTTAACTTGAACCGGGCAACGATCTGGCTGTGACCCCTCTCCATACTTTGGGAACGTGTAGGTTTTTCGAGGTCCAGATATGGGCCGTCTCGCTTTTCAGGCACCCCAAATTTTCTCGCACTCCGGCAACTTCTGCCGCTGGCATGGAATCGTGCCCCCGGTTAGCGTTTAAGCGGAAGTGAGACGGCGTATTGCTGTTGGGAATTTGGCACAAGGGGACATGCGTGACCAAGTATCGGCTTGCAACCGTTGTAATTCATCCATCAGTCAGAGGCTCTTTGCGCCCGTGGCGTACAGCGATAACCACATTCGGTCTGGCGGTCATCGCGATGGCTACCGCCCGTGTGACGGCGGCGGATACACCGGGCGATTCGCATGTGCCTGCCGGTGTGGTTGAGATCACGCCGGTGCTGTCGCTGGTCCCGCCACCACCGAAGAAGTCGGTCGCGCCGCCACCGGTGGAGGCTCCGGCTGGGTCAACAGCCACAGCCGCGGCCACGACGACGGCGACGGCAACAACCTCGTCATCGGATGCGACCACAGCCCCCACGACACCGACCACGCAGGAAGACACCACACCATACATCCCCGAGCCCATGGAGCCTTTCGGCTTTACCGGCCGCAGCGGAAACGTATTCGAGTCCCGTCCGGTGACCGGCGGGCCGGGCGAAAACCGGATGAGCCATCAGGACGGATTTATCCCCATTCCCGATCGCTGGCGCATCGGTTTGCCCGGAAATTACGTACAGAACACGCGGGGCAGCGCAATCGACCCCTATCACCAGAATGTCCTAAAGGGCGACTACCCCATTTTCGGACAGGATCAGTTCCTGATTGTGACCGTCACAAGCGACACAATCTTTGAAGCACGCAAGGTTTACATCCCCAGCGGTTCGTTCTCGAACAGCGCCAACAGCCTGAACTTCTTTGGCACCGGCACCCAGCAATCGGTGGTGCAGAACTTCATCTTCTCGCTGGACTACTTCATCGGCGAGACCAGTTACAAGCCTCGCGATATTGAGCTGAAGGCCACGATGGTGGCAAACTACAACTACGTCCACGGTAACGAGACACAGATTCTGTCACCCGACCCCGGCGACAGCACCGACCGTGAAGACGGAAACATCGCCTTTCAGGAATTGTTCGCCGAAAAACACCTTCACGACCTGAGTAACAACTACGACATCATCGCCTTGCGGGTCGGCATTCAGGGCTTCAACTCCGACTTCCGCGGGTTTTTGTTCAATGACAACGAGCCGGGTGTACGGCTGTTGGGCAATCTGGATAACAACCAGCTGATCTTTAATCTGGCGTGGTTCCATCAGCTGGAAAAAGACACCAACAGCGGCCTGAACACGTTTAATCAGCGCGATCAGGACGTCTTCATTGCCAACGTCTATCGCGAAGACTTCATCTGGAAGGGCTACACGGCCCAGCTTTCAGCCAACTTTAATTACGACCGCAGCGGCAAGGAAACTTACGACAACAACGGGTTCCTCGTCCGGCCGGCACCGATCGGGACGGTCGCCGACAAGGAAGACCGCGTCTTCTATTTTGGCTGGGCGGGCGACGGGCACATCGGGCCGATCAACATCACGCACCAGTTTTATCAGGCGTTCGGGACGGAAAGCTTCAACCCGATTGCCGGCCAAGAGACGACGGTGGATGCGCGCATGTTCGCCATCGAGGCGTCCATCGATCAGGACTGGAAGCGATATCGGACGAGCTTTTTCTATGCCTCCGGCGACCACAACGCGACCGACAAACACGCCACCGGTTTTGACAGCATCTTTGACAACATGAACTTCGCTGGCGGCCAGTTCAGCTATTTTGGCCGTCAGGGCCTGCCGCTGACCGGCGGCGGGACGGGGCTGAAAGGGCGCAACTCGCTCTATCCCGACCTGCGCACGAGCAAAGAGCAGGGTCAGGCGAACTACGTCAACCCGGGTCTGCTGCTCTACAACATCGGTGCGGATTTTGATGTCACACCCAAGCTGAAGGTCATCACCAACGCCAGCTACCTGATGTTCGACAGCGTCGATTCGCTGAACACACTTCTGTATGACGGCCACATCAGCCGCAGCATCGGCTACGACCTGAGCGTGGGCATTCAATACCGCCCGCTCAACTCGCAGAACATCATCTTAACGGGCGGAGTGGCGTGTCTGATCCCGGCGGACGGGTTCATCGACATTTATCGTGATGGCACGCTGTATTCGGGCTTCCTTTCGGCGACTTTGACTTACTAGCGTTTACTTACCAGGGTAACTTCCGATGGCTGCAGGCAAGGCAAAAACGGTGGTGGGCTGGTTGTGCGGCGGCGTGATGGCGGCAGTGGCCGGCGTCGCGCTGGCCGGCGGTGGTGATGGGGGAATGCGCGCCGCAATTGCACCCGTCGTTCACCTGACGCCGGTCGCATTACAGACCGCCCCATCAACCACCACAGCCCCGGCCGCCACCACCGACGATATTGCCAAGCAGCAAGCTGAAGACGCCAAGTTGCTCGAGCAGGCCAAGGCCAAGGGGTTTTCTTTTGCCGCCGCACCGGGTAGCAGCCGCGGCAAGGATGAGATCGATCGCTTCATTGAAACAAGCAGCTGCACGGCCTGCCACACGGGCTACAATGGCCAGTATGAGCACACGATGCACAAGTCGGCAGCCGTCAAGATCAACTGCACAGACTGTCATGGCGGAGATGCTTCGGTGTCAGTCCCGCGCGACATCACCAAGACCGACAGCATGTATCTGGGCCTGAAAAACAAAGCCCACCCGACGCCCAAAATGCCGGAGCTGTGGAAGACCAGTGCCAACCCGGAGATTCCCGGCGCCGACACGTTGAAAGAAAGCGCCGACTACATCCGGTTCGTCAATCCCGGCGACAACAACGCGGCCATGGTCGCCTGCTACAACTGCCACACCAAGGAGACCGAGCGCGTCCCATCGAACATGATGAGCCACGGCGCGATGTTGTGGGGTGCCGCGCTCTATAACAACGGCACCGTTCCACGGAAGAACGCGATCTACGGCGAAAGTTACGGCCCCGACGGCCAGCCCCGTGCCCTGCTCGCCACCACCTGGCCCAGCAGTCCGAACGGCCCGACCTACAAAGACTTCATGAACAAGGGCCACGTGCCCGTTCTTTACCCCCTGCCCCGCTGGAACATCACCCAGACCGGAAACGTGCTTCGCGTGTTCGAACGCGGCGGCAAGAGCCGGCCGATCTTGGGCGAACCACACATCGAGAGCGACCCCGGCAAGCCGGAAGTGAAACTCACCATCCGCGGCCGGGGCACCGACGTCAGCACAGACCCGGTCTTCCTCGGCCTGCAAAAGACCCGTTTGCTCGACCCCACCCTGACTACGTTCGGCACCAATGACCACCCCGGCGACTACCGCGCCAGCGGATGCTCCGCCTGCCACGTCGTCTATGCCAATGACCGCTCGCCCGTGCACTCGGGCAAATGGGCGAAGTACGGCAACATGGGCAAGAGTATCAATCCCGACCCGACCGTCGACAAGGAAGAATCCGGCCACCCGATCGCCCACCAGTTCCAGCGTTCCGTGCCGAGCAGTAGTTGCATGGTCTGCCACGTCCACCCCGGTACGAACGTGGTGAACAGCTATTTCGGATTCATGTGGTGGGACAACGAAGTCGATGGGCAGCACATGTACCCGTCCAAACAGAAGAAGCCGTCGGAAGACGACGACTTCAACGTAAGCCAGCACAACCCCGAGGGGTCCGCCCCTCGCGGCCTGTGGTCGAACATGTACCCAGCCGACAAGAGCCAGACCGGCAAAGTGGCGGGCGACAACTTCCTGGCCAACCTCATCGATCTGAACCCGGAGTTGAAGCACACACAGTTCGCCGATTTCCACGGCCACGGCTGGGTCTTCCGGGCCGTCTATAAGCAGGACCGCAAGGGAAATCTGCTGGACACCAATGGCAACATCGTGCCTGAGGTCACCGCAGCCAAGTTAGGCGCGGCCGTCAGTTATGCCAGCACGAAACCTTCCCTGCCCCCGGCCGGAAACCCGGTGCACCTGAAGGACATCCACCTTGAAAAAGGCATGAGCTGTGTCGATTGCCATTTCGCCCAAGACATGCACGGCGACGGGAATCTGTATGTCGAGACGCGCGCGGCCGTGATGGAAAGCTGCATCGACTGCCACGGTACGGCGGATAAGCCCGCCGTCATCATGCAATATTTGAAGGGCAAGCGATCGCTGAGCAAAGCCGAGCTCGACAAGCTATTGCTGAATGCGTTCACCGGTTCGGCCGCCAGAAATGGCATGTCGGACAAGGAGATCATCGAGCGGAACAGTTCCATCATCTCCAAGCACTGGGATTTCCGCGGCGGCAAACTGTTCCAGCTGGCGGCGGAAGATCTGGCCGATACCAAACGCGGGTGGAACACCGTGCAGACGACCGACACGATTCGCCCCGACAGCTGGTGGGCCACCGCCAAGCCCGAGGCCGGCGTGCACGACAAGAGCGCAAACCTCGCTCGTTACGCCCACACCATCCGCAAAGACGGCAAGACCTGGGGCAGCGTCCCGACAGGCAAGGTTTCAGCCGATCTGGAACTGGCCCACAACCCCGACAAGATGAGTTGTTACGCCTGCCACACCAGCTGGACGACCGCCTGCTTCGGCTGCCATCTGCCCATGCAGGCCAACAAACGCAAGACCAATCTGCACAACGAAGGCGAACTGGCCCGCAACTACACCAGCTACAACTACCAGACGCTGCGGGACGATGTGTACATGCTCGGCATAGACAGCACGGTGAAGGGCAACCAGATCGTGCCGATCCGCAGCAGTTGTGCGGTCATGGTCAGCAGCAAGGATGCCAACCGCAACTGGCTGTACGCCCAGCAGCAGACAGTCAGCACCGAAGGTTTCGCCGGGACAGCGTTCAGCAGCTACTTCCCGCACACCGTTCGAAGCGTCGAAACCAAGCAGTGCACCGACTGCCACGTCAGCAAGGAGAACGACAACAACGCCGTCATGGCACAGTTGCTTCTGCAGGGCACCAACTCGGTCAACTTCATCGGCCGGTTTGCCTATGTGGCTGAGGGCGAAGAAGGCTTTCAGGCCGTAGCCGTGACCGAGCGGTCAGAGCCGCAGGCGGTCTTCGGGTCACGTCTGCACGAGATGGCCTATCCCGACGATTACCAGAAGCACCTTGAAAAGAAGATGCGCCTGCAGGAAGCCTACGGCCACGAGGGCGAAGTGCTCGATTTGCAGTTCCGCGATGAGTACCTCTACGCGGCCTGCGGCAAGGACGGCCTGCGCGTGTTCGACATCGCCAACGTCGACAACAAAGGCTTCAGCGAGCGCATCACCAGCGCCCCGGTCAGCCCGCTCGGCCAGCGGTTTTATGTCAAGACCAAATACGCCACCAGCGTGACCAGCCCCAGCACCATGGCCCTGGACCCGACCCGTCCGCACTTCAAGGAAAATCAGGAACAGAACGTCCACCTGTTCTATGCCTTCCTCTATGTCACGGATAAGTATGAAGGGCTCGTGGTCGTCGGTAACACCGGCGAAGAGGCCAAGAAGAACAATGCCGGCGTGGCCACCCTGCTGGATGGTGACCCCGACAACAACTTCCTTTCCCGCGCCGCCACGTTCAACCCCGCTAACAAACTGGCCGGTGCCCGCAGCATGGCCGTCTATGGCACCAAGGGCTACATCTGCTGCGATGCCGGTGTGGCCGTGGTCGATCTGGATAACCCCGCCGAGCCGAAACTGCTGGCGATGGTCCCCATGACCGGTGCCCGCCGTATTGGGTTCCAGTTCCGGTATGGCTTCGTCGCGACTGAATCCGGCTTGCAGGTGCTGGATGTAACGGACGCGGCCAACCCGAAAGTTGTCCCCGGCGCCGCGCTGGCCATCCCTGATTGTCGCGATGTATACATCTCCCGCACCTATGCCTACGTCGCCGCCGGCAAAGGCGGCTTGGCCATTATCGATGTGGAAAAGCCCGAACACCCCGTGCTGGAGCAGCAGTTCACCGCCGGCGGCGCTCTGGTTGATACCACTGCCGTCCGCATCGGCATGACCAACGCCAGCATGTTTGCCTATGTGGCCGATGGCGTCGGCGGCTTGAAAGTCATCCAGCTGACCAGCCCGGACGATACGCCCACATGGGGCGGCTTCTCACCGAAAACCGCACCGCGTCTGATCGCCACCTACCCGACCAAGGGCCCGGCCATCAGCCTGAACGAGGGCCTCGACCGCGACCGCGCGGTGGATGAAAGCGGCAACCAGCTGGCCGTCTTCGGCCGTCGTGGTGCCCGGCCGTTCAACCTCGAAGAGCAGCAGCGCCTTTATCTCAAGGCCCAGCCGGATGGAACCAAGGTCCCGTACTACGTCACCAATACGCCTGACCCCACGGTGGTGCCGTTGGTCCAGCCCGCAGAGAAGGAAGAAAAGCCCGCTGAGACCAAGTCCGCCGCACCGGGTAAGCGAGTACCAGGTCGGCGCTAACGTCAGTGCAGCCGCGTAATTTGACCCTGCCGCTCCCTCCATACCCCCCCACAAACGCCAAACAGCCGCCCCGGGATGGTCAGTCCCGGGGCGGCCGTCGGATCAAGCTCAACTATTCGTGCTTCGGGTCGTAAGCACGATGTCGGCTCACACCCGGCGACGACGCAAAGCCGTCAAGCCGGCAAGTGCCAGTACCGCCGGAGTCGCGGGTTCCGGTACCACGGCGAACGTGATACGCACCAGATTGTCATTCCCGCCCAGCAGGCCGGCGTTGAACGTGTAACCAGCGGCCGTCGTCAGGCCGTTGTACGCGGAGAAATCGTTGTTAAATCCGACCACGCCGTTCTGGTTCTCCCGCAGATCGTTGTTGCCAATCGCCAGAAACGCGGCATTCAGGGGGTTGTCCGTTTCCGATCCGGCGTCCCAGACGTCGCTTCCTTTTTCAACGATGGTGTTGTTCACCAGATTGCCGTTGGCGTCGAAAATCGCGTACTCCTTCGGATCGTCATTCCCGATGAAGCGGTCATTGCTCGGCACCACCATGGAGCCGAAGCTGAAATAACGGTTCGCGGTGTCGACGGAAAAGACTGCGGAGTTGGACTGACCGGGAAGAAAGGGCCCGCCCGGACCGGTCAGGCTGTAGATGTTCGCCGTGGGTTCTGCCGCAGCGAATGCCGGCAGCCACTTCGAGCCCGATCCGCCCTCTGCCACGGTAACGATCGGCGCCATGGAAACATCGCCAGAGTTGAACGCCACCTGACCGTTGTTGAACGTATCAAACGTGCCGTTGCCGAAGCCAAACCGCAGCGGGGCCAGCGCCACGCTGTTCGCTGAGGCAAGGTTCTCGACCGTAACCCGAATCTGAACGATGCCTGCCGATGCCTGAGACACAGCGGCCAACACTGGGACGGCCGACAAAATAACAAACTTACGCATCACGCTCTCCTTGAGACTGGTTGCTCGATGCGAGTCTGACCACACGGCCCGGCCTTGCATCGACGTGAGGAGATGTTTGCACATTGCGCACCTTAAGATTGTCCACCGCTTTACACAGCCACATTTTATTTCATTCACAATCAGGCTTGCGACCAAAAGAGCCACAGTCCGGGCTCCGGGGGCCCTAGGCTTGGGCGCGGCCAAATGACAACATTCACACCGTAGAACACCGCCATGGCCCGCAACTCACTTTGGTATCTCCAGAACCTGCCGTTTTTTGCTTCGCTGCAGCAGGATGCGCTCGTCAAGCTGGACTCCCGCGTGCGCCTCATCAGGCACCCCGCCCGCGCCAAGGTGCCATTTTACGATGCGTCGCAATCGGCTTTTCTGGTCGTCGAAGGGGCGGCCAAGCTGGTGCGTCGTGGCCTGCTCGGCAGGCGCATTGTTGAAACGCTGCTGGTCCCATCCAACCTTTTCGGCACGCTCACCTTGTCGGCCCCGGCCAACCCGTTTGTCCTTGAAACCACCAGCGCAATCACGCTGCTCTCAATTCCTGTTGACCTGTTGCTAAAGTTGGTTGAGACCCACCCCGGGTTTGCCATCACCGTCATTCAATCGCTCGAGGACCGCCAGCGAGAGCTTCGACGAAGTGTCGAAAATCTTTTGCTGAAGGATGTCAGCACGCGCGTCGCGCAGACGCTGCAGTGGCTCGCCTGTGAACACGGCGACAAGTGCCAACATGGCTGGGCGATGGATGTCCGTATCACCCAGCAGGACCTCGCCGACCTTTGTGGCGCAAGCCGTCAGGCCGTGAGCGGTGTTCTGCGAAAGCTGGAACTGCGGCTGATCATCAGGCGAAAAGGCCGGGTGATTTGCATCCTGAGCATGAAGCGGCTGGCGGGCTATGCCCCGGTGGATGCAGTCGATTCGGTCTAGCCTCTATTTGCCTTCCAACTCGGCCCACCGCGCATAAAGCCGTTCGACTTCAAGCTGGGCCTTGCCGAGCGCATCACACGCGTCGTGCATTTTCGTCCGGTCGGCCATCACAGCAGAGTCGGAAACCGCAGCCTGCCACTTTTCCACGGCCGCCTCGGCACGGGCGATGGCCGTCTCCATGCCGTCAAGCTCTTTCTGGTCGTTCCAGTTGAGCTTCTTTTTCGGTGCAGCGGGTTTCATGGCCGCCCCCCCCGCCACCACAGTGTTCGGAAGGGCCGAGGCAGCAACCCGCGGCCGCGAGGATTCCTGTGCAGCCATCTTCACCGCCGCTTTGGCTGCCTGAATCGCCTTGGCGCGGTGGCGTTCCCACTGTTCCAGTTCGGCGAACATCGCCGCATGGCCTTCGCCGTCGAGCGCGAGCAACTCTGTTGAGATTCGCGACAGCATGTACCGGTCGTGCGTCACAAGCACCACAGCTCCCGGAAAATCGGCCAGACTCTGTTCCAGCAGGTCCAGGGTCGGGATGTCCAAGTCGTTGGTCGGTTCATCCAGGATCAGCACATCGGCCGGCTGCAGCATGAGCTGGGCAATCAGTAATCGCGCCTGCTCGCCGCCGGAAAGTTCACTCATCGGAAGGTCCAGTTGTTCGCTGCGGAACAGAAACCGTCGCGCCCAGCCACTGACGTGGATCTGCTCGTCTTTGAACCGCACGGAGTCTCCGCTGGGAGCCAGAGAGCGCCGCAGCGACAGCCCCGGTTCCAGTTGCTTGCGGTGCTGGTCGAAGTGGACAATTTTCAGTTGCTCGGCACGGACGACCTCCCCGGTGTCGGGCTTCTCCTGAAGGCTCAAAAGCCGCAGCAGCGTCGTCTTACCGCTCCCGTTGGGGCCAAGCAGACCCAGTCGATCACCCGGGCCGATCGCCAGCGACAGCGGGCCGAACAGCTTCCGGCCACCATGCGACTTGGCGACTTTTTTCAACTCCACCAGTTTGCGGGTTTGCCGTTGCGATGAAGTGAAGTCGATCTGGGCCGCCGTCTGCACCTGATTGCGGTCCGACAAATCGGCCAGTTCGGCGATCATGTCGTGCGCCCGGTCGATACGGCCCTTGGCCTTTGTGGTGCGGGCCTTGGCCCCGCGACGCAGCCACTCGATTTCACGACGCACGCCACTGGCCAGTGCCTGCTCGCGGCTCTTCTGCGCGATCAGAAACTCTTCCCGCTTTTCAACGAAGTCGCTGTAACTGCCGTCGGTGCTCAAGAAGCCTTCGGGGTACGAGCGTGAAAGCTCGATGATCCGGCTGGCAAACCCCTCCAGAAACCGCCGGTCATGGCTGACCACCAGCGTCGCCAGACCCGGCCGATCCAACTGCTCTTCCAGCCATTCAATCCCTTCGATGTCCAGATGGTTCGTCGGCTCGTCCATCAGCACCAGGTCCGGCTTGCCAGCCAGACAGCAGACAATCGCCAGCCGTTTCCGCCAGCCGCCCGAAAGCGTCTCAGCCACCTGATCCACATCCAGAAACTCGGCGCGGTAAAGGGCCTGACGCGCCTGTTCGTCGGCATCGTGCTCATCCAGTGCCGCACCCGTGCCGGTGGCAGCTTGCAAGGCTTTGGCGACAGCCTCCGCACACGTCACGTCCGGCGGAAAAAAGTCCTTCTGCGGCACATAGCCGACCCGCAAACCCCGCCGACGAAGTACCTCACCTTCATCAGGTTCTTCCTCACCGGCGAATATCTTCAGCAGCGTGCTCTTGCCACTGCCGTTCGCCCCAATGAGACCGGCGCGCTGCCCCGCGTCGATGCCAAGAGTGATCCCCTGAAACAACTGGCGCGGGCCATACGACTTTGATAGTTCACGGGCGGTAATGAGCATGAAAGAGTCCGGCGGGCCGGGAAGTGTACGCGCCAGCCCAAACCTTGCGGCGGAATTATCTGACGGCCTGCTGGTGCCGAATGATCCGGCCGGTGTGCACGTAGATCACGTTTTCCGCAATATTCGTGCAATGATCAGCCACCCGTTCCAGGTTTTTGGCGATCATGATGTTGGAAAGGTCAGGCGAAATCTGGTGCGGGTCGGCCTGCATGCCGGCCAGCATGTCCTGCACGATCTGCTGGTAAAGGGCGTCCACCACGTCGTCGCCGCGAACCACCAGCATCGCCATGCCCTCATCGTTCAGGTTGAAGGCCTTGATGGTTTCACGAAGGGTCTCCGTGACGCTGTTGGCCATGGTCACCAACTGTTGCGGCGGGCGATACCCCGCGACCTGACGGAGGTAGGGCACCCGCTGGGCCACGTTGACGGCACAATCGGCAATCCGCTCCAGATCGCTGTTCACCTTGATGATGGTGGTGATGAGTCGCAGGTCGCTGGCCGCGGGCTGGTGCAGGGCCAGCAGGCCGATCGCATCTTTTTCGACCTGCACTTCCTCTTCGTCCACGCGGCGGTCGCCGTCAATGCATTGCAGGGCCAGGCGCTCGTTAACTTCAATGACCGACTGGCACGCCATCTCCACCGACTGCTGCACCATGGACGTCATCCGCGCCACACGGGAACGGAGGGATTCAAGAAGATCCACAAAGTGATTGGACATCGCAACAAGGGCCGGACGCTTCAAAACAGCTCAGCAGGACAGGCAGGCCGGAGAAACGAAAACGGGCCGTCAAGCATACGGTTCCCGCTGTCCGGTCGCAACGATTTGTACGGTATTCCGCAGTCAAACGGATGGTCCGGCAACTATTTGTAGCCCCTTCACGACGCGCTAGGTCGCGGCCAGCGGGCGGCATTTTTGCCAACTTTGCCGCAAAATCAGCCAAACCGACCGGTCACGTATTCTTCAGTTTGTTTCTGTGTGGGGTTGGTGAAAATCGTGGTCGTCGTGTCGTATTCGATGAGTTTGCCCATGTAGAAAAAGGCCGTGTAATCGCTCACACGTCCTGCCTGCTGCATGTTGTGCGTCACGATGACGATGGTGTATTCGCGCTTCAGCTGGGTGATCAGGTCTTCAATCTTGCTGGTGGCGATGGGGTCCAGAGCGCTGGCCGGTTCGTCCATCAAAAGCACCGTCGGCCGGGTGGCCAGCGCGCGGGCGATGCAAAGCCGCTGTTGCTGGCCGCCGGAGAGCCCCATGGCCGAAGCCTTCAACCGGTCTTTCACTTCCTCCCACAGCGCGGCCTTGGAGAGACAGTCTTTGACCAGCGTATCCAGTTCATCTTTGCGATGGATGCCCTGCAGCCGCGGGCCGTAGGCCACGTTATCGTAGATGCTCTTGTTGAACGGGTTCGGCTTCTGAAAGACCAGCCCCACCTGCCGGCGAAGGCTGACCAGATCGACCTCCGGCGAATAGATGTTCTGGCCGTCGATGAGGATCTCGCCCGTGACCCGGCAGTTCGGGATCAAATCATTCAGTCGGTTGATCGACCTCAAAAACGTACTCTTGCCACAGCCGCTCGGGCCGATCATCGCGACAACCGACTTCTCAGGCAGGTCGATCGACACCTCAGAAATCGCCCGATGCTGGCCGTAATGCACACTGACCTTGCGTGCTGAAATAAAGTCCCTACGCCCGTCAGCCTTGGGCGCCACAGTCTGCGGCCGGACGAGTGAACGCCCACCGATCGCGGGCGAACTTGGCGCATCCGCGATCTCCACGCCTACCCCCGCTCGCATAATCGTGCCCTGCTGAGTCATCCCACTGGATCCTATGAACGGCAACCCTCTGGGCGGTCTTCGTAAACAAACCTTAACAATCAGCTGTTTGAGTCATGAAGGCTGGAAAAATGGAGATTTTTTGACCAAAAATCACGTTGTTGGGTGCCGCAATGATGATAAAACATTCGCATGCAGCCCATTCCATGCATTCGCCGGAGAACAGCTCCCATGTCCGCACGCCGCCCAGGCCGCACCGTTAGGCACCGAACCGTTCTGACCGTCGTCTCAGCGGCGGTGTCAGCCGCGTCGCTCTCAGCCTACGGGCAGGCCATCGTGCCGCAGATGATGATTGCCTTCGGGCAAACCACGACCACCGGCGAGAAGATGTCTCCGAACGAAGCCAGCGTCACGGGCATCAACGAGCGTGGTGACATCGGCTACCGGGACAGCAACAACTATCTCGCGCGTGTCAGTCTCACGCCGACCCACTCGGTGGTCGCCACGCGCATGAGCCTTGCCCCTTCACCGTCCAGATTTTACCGGCGAAATCCGATGCTGCTCGATGACGGCCGCATGCTTTCGGCTGATTCCGAGCAGGACCCGATAACGTTCGCAGTCGTGAACCGCGTTCGTGTCTGGGACAACGGCTCATTCAGCGACTCCCGGATCAATCTGCCGAACGTTGTGGGGCCGTCGGAATTCGCGGCGTCGCCCGACGGCAGGTTCACAGCTGTTCTGGCATCTGCCCATGAAGGGAACACCCAAGTCCCGCTGCTGGAGTTTGCCGGACCCAACGGCATTACCACCGAGGTCTTGTCCAATATCGGTACGGTCCTAAGCCCGAACATCGCAACTAACGGGCGATTGTTGGTGGCGACGTTTGTCACACCCACCGGCTACAAGTTTGAGGTTCGCGAACCTGGCGGAGCGACCACGCCGTTACCGTTTCCAGTCGTTGGTGGTCTTTCGCGGGATAGTGTGGCGCTGTCCCGAGATGGGAACGCCGTAGCCGCCGTGTATGGCCACGGCTTTGACACCCAAAACTCTGTATTCCTGCGCACCGCGACCCCCACTGGCTCGGTGATCGACCGCGTTGTCACCAAGTCAGTCGCCGACTCCACGGTCGACGGCTTCGAGAGCTGGCGCGACAAGAACCATGATCGCATCGTGCAGCAAAACGAAATCTCCGGCGGTATCGGCGAGCCGTCTGCAGCCGGCGTGGGCGTGGTCCGCATCAGTCGCCCTTTAGGCGACCAGTACATGACCGTCTTCTTGGCGGAAACCCCGGCGGGGGGCACCATCCGCGCCTGGTACGCCCGCAGTAGTGCCGAGAGCGGACAGGTTTACGGCTCGGCCCAGCTCCCCGGCATCGGCAATCACTCCCTGCCGGGCAACCCCGTCAATTCCAAGGGTCAAATCGTCTATCTGGTCGAAAACGCCGCTGGCCAGCAGGAGGCCTTCCGGTTCAACGCCAACACTTTTACCAAGTACAAACAAGGCGGCGACAACAACGACCTGACCGCCCTCGCCTCCGACCCGGCCACCCGCTGGTTTGACCAGCCGATCAACTCGGACGTGCCCGTGGCAAAGCAGAAGAAATTCAGTTCCGTGGGGTGCGCTCTGACCTCCATCGCAAGCATCACCAGCTTCTATGGATTGGAAGTCACACCGCGTGACGTGCGCAACATCATGCAGGGCAATGGCGACCTGGTCGATGGCACCAAAGCCAACGGCCCCGGCAACAACGCCAAAATCGGCAACTATTCCGTCTCGGTGGGAAATAAAACTCTCTACCGCGCCGACATCGGTGGGACGTTTAACGACATCGTCTCTGAGATCCTTGGCGGCAACGCCGTCCTGCTGGCGGTGCCCATCAAGGGCAGCATCGCTCAGGCCAAGGACTCGAAAACCGGTGCCCTGCTGACGCTGCCCGATGGCACGGCCCGTGCCAACGACAACCGCCACTACATCATGGCCTACGGTCTGCGCGAAGGCGTGCAGGCCGGAGACGCCGTGACCGCGGCCGACATCCTCATCAGCGACCCGGCCTACTCCATCCCCTACCGCAGCAAGTACGCCTCGGCCTACGGTGCGGGCGAAGAGCTGGTTCACGTGAGCCTGCAGGACTACTTCAACATCCAGAACAGCAACACCCAGGGAAAAGTCTTCAGTGCCCGGGATTGGTTTGACAGCTCGACGTTCACTGTCGACGGCACAACCGTGCAGGTACAGGCGGCCGACCGCGCACGGCAGATCCAGCGTTGGCGCGTGACCGAAGGTCCGGCCCCCGCCAACCCGTCGCTGGATGTGTTCTCACCCGTTGAACTGGTCGTGACCATCTCCGGGCAGCGGTATGTCTCGTCACCCGAACTCGCCCTCGCCGGCGACATTGTTCTGGCGCGCACCGGTCAGGATGTCATTGCCGAGTTCGACGAAGTGAACGAGACCGGTCTGGGTGAGGCAGACCCGGTCGAACGATTCAGCGCCTATTCGCTGCTATTCCCGGCCGGCGTGGCTGGCTCGGACCTTGACGTGCAAATCCTAGGTATCGGAGAGGGCGACTACACACTCCGTTTCAACCCCGGCCTCGATTCGCTCTTTTCCAGCGACCCCATCGCCGGCTTCATCCATACGGGCGAGTCCGCCACCGGCCACTTCACCGTGACCGGCTCGGTCCCGGAACCCTCAGCCTTGGTCTTCGCTACGCTGGCGTTCGTTGCCGGTGCCCGCCGACGCCGCTGAGACAGTTGCCGGTAACAAAACAAATCGGCCGGTCGGGGTAACGTACCCCGGCCGACCGATTCGGAGAGAGATTTGTACAGGCCCGTCCGATACTGCGTCAGACGCGGCGATGTGACGGTGCTACTTGATGTCGGCGGCCGCGTTGCTCGGGTCCGCCGGAGTGTGGGGAGTGGGCGCGGTCAAAGGTGCGCCGGGGGCGACGGGCGTGCCCAGCGTGCCATCGGCGTCAGTCTCGGCCAGACGCTGACGGGCCGCGATGGTCAGGAACGTGGTCAGCATCTCGCGATGCATCTGCTCGGTCTTGTCCAGGTCCTTGCCTTCGGCCAGATAGTCCAGATAAGTCAGGGTGTCGGCACCGACGGATGTGTACCGGTCATGGATCGTGTCGATCATGCGGGTGGCTTCGGTTTCGTAGGTGTCAGCCAGCGTGGCGACCAGCTTACGGAGCTGCGCCGCGCCATCCTTGTCCGCAGTCTTCTTGTCGATGACATCGGCCAGTGTCGTTTTCAGGCTGGTGTAAAGCTCTTCTTCAAGCTCGGGCAGCGCCTTTTCCAGCTCGGCATCGGTGCGGCTCCGGATGTGGGCGGCCAGACTGTCCGGCAGGGCGGCAACGTGCTTCTCAGCCGCGGCGACCAGCAGCGGGGCCGCCTCGGTCAGGCGGCGTTCGACGGCCCGGCTCGTCTGGGGCAGCCGCTCTTCAAACTCACTCATGACATAGCCCGCCGCGAAGTCGGGGTCGATGACGCTGAACTTGGCGTAGGCGGCCGTCAGCCAGTAGCCCAACAGCGCCAGCGAAACGAGGCTCGCACCAAGGCTCAGGGCGTTGCGACGGCGTGTGTTGGTGATCGTCGCGTCAAGGCTGCGGGCGAATGCGGGGTAATCAGTCGGATTGGTTTGGTTATTCATGGGATTCTTTCAGTGAGTGGGGGGTCGTCTGTTTTGAGGGTCTCGGCGGAACCTTCAGGGCTTACTTATCGCCGCCGAGGTCCATGTTCGAGGCCGAGGGCGCCGTTGTCGGCCCGGCCACGTTGACGGCCGTCGGACCGCCCAGGTTGCCGGCATTGACGCCACCAGCGTTTGCGCCGGCGGGTACAGCCGCGCCCGCCACACTGCCGCCAGTCGTACTGCCGCCAGCCGGAGTGACGCCGCCGGTGGCCGCACTGGCCATTCCCGTGACGTCCGGGCCGAAGACCCCGGGGTTGGGCGTCATGGGGTTCAAAACTTCATTGAACAGGGTGAAGACGTCGCTGCCGTCGTTGCCATTGGTACCGGCAACGGCCACGCCGTTTTCGTAATCGTTGGCGGCCTGATCGACCAGCAACATGATCGTCTTGCTGAGCTGCTTCTGAAGCTGCAAGTCGGTGGTCAGGACGTCGTCAACCGGCAGGGCGAACTTTTCCAGAATGTCGTGGGTCCGCGCCATCTCGTTGACGACGGTCCTCTCGATATGGCCCGACAGTGCTTCGTTGCGCTCGGCGACGGCATTGTGGAATGCATCGGTCAGCAGATCGCGGCGTTGCTCTTCAGAGATGTTCGGGAACGCCGCGATGAGTTCCGGCTCGATGCGGGCCAGTACACGATCAAACGAAGCCTGCAGACGCAAGCCCATTTCCTTGGCGCTCTCCTCCGGAATCGCGTAAAGCCGGCTGACCATCTTTTCGCCGATCTCCTTGCGTGCCTGCGGGAAGCGCTCCGCGATGACCTTGCGATAGGTCGGCGTGACCGCCGCGATAATCCGCTGAACCTCGCGGGTCACCTGCGGCATGACGCCGGGGGCATGCCGATCGAAAGCGGCAGAGACTGCTGTCTCGCTGAAGTTGTTCTGGACGGCCGTATAAGTGCCAGCCGTGAAGGCCGCGAACATGGCGACAGCCACGACAGCGGTGGCGACCATCTGAAATCGCGCCGCGCCCTGAAGCTTCTTCAGGGTATCCATCCGGGCCTGAAGCGCCGCCGGTGAGGCGGTATCGGGCGCGGTGGGTGGGGTGTTCGTGTGAACGTTGAAAGTCTGAGAATCTGACATTGAGGCGTGCTCCCTTTGTGGTTGACTGAGAGGAACATCGGCCCCGGTCTGTCACTGCTTTATGGGTAGACAAGCGGCGTCGGGCCCGTCCGTGCAACAACAGGCGGTCCGATAACGCCAGCGGCTGTTACAAGCGTCAGGAGCGGCAAGGTTTCGCGTCACCACGCCCGATACGCGGTCCCGGCCGGACGGGAAGCCGCAGGCACTATTCGCTGTGCGTGACGAACTGCTCGTACAGGTGGGCGTATTTTCCGCCAGCCGCCACAAGCTGACTGTGCGTGCCCGTCTCGATCACCCGTCCCGCCTCGATCACCAGAATCTTGTCGGCCTTCATGATCGTGCTCAGCCGGTGGGCCACGACAAAGGTCGTGCGGCCCGCGAGCAGCTTTTCCAGCGACTGCTGCAGAATCAGTTCCGTGCCGGTGTCGACGGCACTGGTGGCCTCATCCAGCATGAAGATACGCGGGTCGGAAAGGAACGCCCGTGTGAAGCAGACCAGTTGCCGCTGGCCCAAAGACATGCTCGCCCCCCGCTCGCCCACTTCCGTCTCATATCCCTTTTGCAGCCGCATGATGGCCTCGTGGGTGCCCAGAGATTTCGCCGCCTCGATGATCAGCTGGTCTGTGGCGTCGGGCTTTCCATAGCGGATGTTCTCCATCACGGTGCCGGTGAAAAGGTAGTTGACCTGCAACACCAGCCCCATCTGCTTGTGCAGTGAATCGCCCGTAACGTGCCGGATGTCGTGCCCATCAACCAGAACCTTCCCCTGCTGCGGCTGATAAAAGCGTGCGATGAGCGAGATGATGCTGCTCTTCCCGCTGCCGGTCGCGCCCACCAGCGCAATCATCTGCCCGTGCTTTGCCGTGAAGCTCACACCGTGCAGCACCGGACGCTCGGGGTTGTAGCCGAACGTCACATTCTGAAACTCCACCGCCCCGTCGATGCGCGGCAGCGGACGGGCATCGGGAATGTCGGTCACCTCGGCCTTGGTATCCAGCAGGTCAAAAACGCGCTCGCCGCCTGCCATGGCGGTCATCAGCTGGTTGCTGAAGTTGCCCAGCGTCAGGATCGCGTTCATCAGCCAGTCCCAATATTGGAAGCACGCCACGATCGCGCCGACACCCTGTGCCGGCGGGAAGTGCCCCGTCACGAGCAGATAGCCGCCGTAGTTGAAGATCACCACCCGACCGATGAACCGGATCAACTCCAGGCTGCCCTGATACACACCATTGATGCGGGCACCACGGATGTTGTTGATGGTGTTGTTCGTCTGCAGATTGTTAAAGGTCTCCAGATTGGGCTGCTGGCGGTTGAAGGCCGTCACCACGCGCATGCCCGTGATGTTTTCCGCCAGGTTGGTGCTGACCTTCGTCCACTGTTCGCGAATGACCTGCTGTGCGGCGGCAAAACTCACACGGAACCACTTATTGCTGATCCAGATGACCGGAATGAGCCACGCCACCGCCACGAAAATCCGCCAGTCGGTCAGACACATCGCCAGACTCGCAACCGCGATCATCAACAGGTGGACAACCACCGTATTGATCCCCCAGACGTTGACCTCGCGCAGGGCATTCACATCGCTGGTGCAACGGCTGATGATCCGGCCAAGTTTCGTCTTGTCGAAGTAGCTCATCGACAACGACTGCAGGTGGGCGAAGAGGCGCTTGCGAAGGTCGAACTGAACCCTCTCGCCGGCATCCGTCATGATCAAAATGCAGCGGCGCTGAAGGTAGATCGAAAGGGCCAGCACCGTGGACCATGCCAGAATGATCAGGCCGATATAGCCGATCGCCTGCCTCATCGTCATGACCTCCGGTTGCTGAAGGCCCAGCACCGAGAGGCGGTAACGGAATCCGTGCAACTGACCGTCGCCCGCACCCGTGCCGGTTTGGGCAATCGCAGGCTGGGACGCAGGCTGGGACGTCGGCTGGGTGGCGGCCTGGGTAGTGGCAGGCTGCGTATCTGTGTTTCGGGTCGTGGCCAGGATCCCCGCCGGGCCTGGCGGCTGCGTGGCCGGGCCACTGCCGGTGGCAAGGTGTTTGGCCGTGACGGTCGAAAAGTCCAGTAACTCCTGCGTGAACTTCGGGCCGGCCATTTCCAGCAGCACGTGCACAATGCAGATTGCGATGCCCAGCGCATACCGCTTGCGGTACGGCCACAGCAGCCCCATGCAACGGCGAATCAGCGGCCATTCAATCGGCTTGTACTGCTCGTCCTCTTCGCTGCCGGTCTTGACGACTTTCGGCGCGGGCTTTTTCCAGAACATGAGGCGGCTGAGAAGGCTCATTTCACGCCCCCGTCCGTCCCCGTTTTTTCAGCCCCAGGGTCGGTCTGTGCCGCGATGGGTGCTGCGGTCTTGGCCTGTCGCTTGCCTTCCACTGTCGCGCGCCGCATGGCCGATGGATGCTCGCCATCCACATACCGGGCTTCATCATCGCCATACAACTGCACCTCGGCGATGTGCCGATAGTGCCCATCACGCTGCATCAATTCTTCGTGCGTGCCGTACTCCGTGACGCGGCCCTGTTCCAGCACCACGACCAGCTTCGCCCGCTTCACGGTGCTGATGCGGTGGGCAATCACGAATGTCGTCCGGTCGGCCATCACAAACTGCATACCCCGGCGGATCAGGTCTTCTGTCTCCGGGTCAATCGCGGCCGTCGCATCGTCCAGCACCAGGATTTTCGGATTGAACAAAATCGCCCGCGCAATCGCCAGCCGCTGCTTCTGCCCGCCGGAAAGACTGCTGCCGCGCTCACCCAGCATGGTGTCGTAGCCCTTCGGCAGTTTCTCAATGAACTCGTGCGCCTGCGCCAGGCGTGCAGCGGCCTCGATCTCGCCCGTGGTGATCCCCGGCCGACCGTAGGCGATGTTCGCCGCCACCGTATCGCTGAAAAGATACGTCTCCTGAAACACCGGCGCGATCTGCGTGCGAATGCTTGAGAGCAGCGCATCCCGCAGGTCCAGACCGTCGATGGTGATGCGGCCCTGCTGCGGGTCGTAATAGCGCCCCAAAAGGCTGATCAACGTCGTCTTGCCTGCCCCCGTCGGCCCAACGATGGCGACCACCGAACCACCCTTGACCTCGAATGAAACATCCTTCAACACCGGCTTGGTGGCGTCGTAGCCGAACGTGACATTCTCAAACCGCACCGTCCCCAACCCCGACGGCAGCGGCTTGCCGTCCGACTTTTCTTTCACGGTCGGCTCGGCCATCAACACCTCATACAACCGCCGCGCACTCACAATGGCCGCCTGATACTGCTGGTTGACGACGTCAATCTGCTGCAGCCTGCCCAAAATGCTGCCGACGGCAATCCCCACAAACAAAAACGCGCCCGTCGAAAGTGTCCCGGTGACAATGAGTACGCCCGTCAGCCCATAGAGCATCAGGTGCGTCGCCGTGCCGATGCTGCGCATCACCGGCAGGAAGTCGGCGAACATCCGGATGCGCGTCATCACCTTGCCGAAAAAGTCGTTCGTCTTCTCGCCGAACTTGCCGATCTCTTGAAACTCCGTCGCGAACGCCTTGACCACGTGCACGCCCTGAATGTTCTCCGACAGCACCCCGGTCGATTTGTCCTCAGCCTCCATCACAGCCTTGCCGACCGGCTGCACCCGCTTGCTGAACCGCAGGATGTACCAGACCCACACCGGCAGCGGCAGCAATGCAACCACGGCGATGTAAGGGCTGTAGTAAAACAGGTAGAGCGTGTATCCCAGCACAACAAACCCGATTTCAAGGCTGGTGAAAATTGCGGTCTGAATGAACCCGCGGACGTTTTGCAGGTCCGAAAGCGCACGGGTGATGAGCTGACCAGTGCTCACCGAATCATGAAAGCCGAAGCCGACGCGCTGGAGTTTGTCGTACACCGCCTCGCGGATGTAAAAAACCATCGTCATCGAAAACCGCATGTTGCTGACTTCACGCAGGTACCGCAGAAGGCAGATCGCAACGATGTAAAGCGTGAACCACAGGTTGGCAGACCTCAGCCGCGCAACCGCCGGCTCCTGACTGGTCCACCAACCCCAAAATCCGCTAAAACTTCCCAGGCCCTGCACCGCATCCGGCAGCAGTTTGATCGTGTCGATGATCTTGCCGAACTGCCCCGCGATCAGAATCTCCGCCAGCACCACCAGCAGCAGAAAGACCGTACACACCGCCACCAAAGACTTCACCGGGCGCACGAATTGAAACATCCACTTCAGCAACTGACCATTGGTCATTGCCTCCGCAGCTTGTTGAGCGCCGGTCTTAAGGGCGGCTTTTTCCGGATTGCCCACGGTCGGGCTGAGAGTTGACACGGCGGCGGCCTGCTTCCCGGGTGGAGAAGTAATCGGAGGGTCGGTGCGGGGAGAGCGAAAAGGGACGCAGGCTACACGCCCACCCCGGCCATTCAAGTAGACGCATGCCACGGGTCGCCCAGATTCTCGCAGTCCACACCCTGCACTTGACGCATTCCAGCGCCGACGCCCGATAAGTCTGGAGTGCCGCCCTGCGATTCTTGCGACCGTCCGACCTTCTGGCAGGCCCTTTCCAAGGCCGCGGCCAAGGCCGCAGGCGCACAGTTCCGCCGCTTCAGCCTCCTACCCACTCACGCCGATTGGGGCCGCAGGGCAAAAATTTGCGAAATGTGCCCCATGGCCCGGCGGGTCGATGGAGTCACCTACTGCGGCAGCCCCTTCCTCCGCCAGCCCGTCAGAGACGAAGTACTCGATGGCTGCGGCTGCCCCACCCATGCCAAGGCCAAAGACCCCGACGAACACTGCCCCCTCGGACAGAACAACGCCGGCGCACGCCAAGTCGACGGAGCCTGCCAATGCAAATGGTGCCTCGGGCACAACGACCCGCAAGAGTCACCCAAAAGTGGAATATCTCAGCCGCCGTTCAACTCTTCCCACACCCCCTAAACACCCCAAAATAAAGCCCGCGGCTAGCGCAAAGGTGGGCCATCCATGGTGCAAAAAGGAAAATTTCACCGAAGCTCACGAAAACTGGGGAGCATTTCAGGTTGTTTTACAGCGGCGGTTTGTGCACAAACCGTTTTTACTTGTTCGTTCGTATCAGTTTTCCTCTGCGAATCGACAGGGAATTTTAGGCCGAGTAATCACTTGTTTAATCAGCAATAAAAATGCCGTATGCCCCAGAAATCCACCATCTGACTGCATCGTCACTGACTGAAACGCAGAGTTGCTAACGCTCGATGTCTGCTTTATCACTCGTAATCGCGCCGTAATTCTGTGGCTAGGTCCATATGAAGCGTCGCCATTTCGGCTCGGGCCCTTGGTCGGGACCTGCCATTCAGTGAAGGCTGTACGTGTCAGTGTCCGGGAGGATGGTCTATGAGTGAGCAATCTGGATTGTCGGGACTAGGCGTAAAGCCTGTGACCACACTTTCATACAAATTCCAAAGACTTCGGGAAACCGTTCGCAACGCGATCGTGAATGGCGACCTGACCGGCAAGCTTCCCGGCGAACGCGTGTTGGCCGAACGGTTCGGTTGCAACGCCAAGACCCTGAGCAAAGCCTTGACGGATCTGGCGGCTGAAGGGCTGCTAGACCGTTCCATTGGCCGTGGGACCTTTGTCCGTCCGGCCGGGACCGCCTCGGCAGTAACTGCGCGGGAGGTGGTCGGGCCCTGGCTCGTCTCGGTGTCGCCTCGCGAGGCCGATCAGCTTTTGGTGGATCGTCTCCGAGCAGCCAACCCACTGGTTCAGGCCGTGGTGGGAGCGCCCTTGCGGCGGCCAAGTTTCATCAATCAGTTTTCCGCAGTCATTGACCTGTCCGGAGACATCGACGAGGAAAGCCTGCGGAACATTCTGGTCCGCGGTATTCCCGTGGTCACAGTCGGCTATCAGCCCCGGATGTATTCGGTTCACAATGTCATCTGCGACCTCGCCGCGGGGGCAGCCAGTTTAACCCGGCACGTGCTCCTTGAAGGGCACCGTCGGTTGCTGGTGGTGTCGGCCGATCCTTCGGGGTTGCTGCTGGCAGTGGCCCGGCAACATGCCCGATCATTTTCCCCGACCGCGACCGTGGATCCTTGCGGCCTGAGCGACCTTCGCTCTGCCTTGGCGTCTGGCCCGGCTGCGATCTTGTGCGACCGGGTGGAACTTGCCCAGTCGATCCAGCGTGAATTAGGCGGGTTGCCGCAGGCCAACTCGGCCACGGTTTTCTGTACGGGGGTTTCCGTCGATTCATTGCCGTGCGACGGCTACTACGTCCCCTTGGCCACCAAGGCCGGCGCGATCATTCGACTGATCAGTGAAGCCCAGACCCAGCGTCGCCCCGTGACACTGTGGCTGGTCCCAGAGTTTATGGCCAAGGGCTCCAGTGCCTCAAGTCACTCGGCCACCCACAGGTCCATGACGACAGCCGACGGACCGGAAACTGCAAGTATGGGTCAGGCCTGACGACTTGGCCCGGGTTCAGGCTTCCCAAGCGTCAGTCGACCAGAAGATCCTGGCGGCGATTGAAATACAGCGCGCCCTCATACCACCCCGGCGCAGCCGGACGGCAGCGCAGCAGCGTGCAGGTTGCCGTGAGAACCTCACCATTGGGGGACAAGAATTCAATACGTCCGCCGTATCCAAGGGGAAGCCGATGGCGGGTGATAAAGCCCACGCCGCCGGGGTCTACGTCGCGGGTGTACAGGCACCAGGGTTCGGTCCCCTCGGAATCGGCGAACAGGGTGAGCCGCGCTTTCACGCGATATTCGCACCGGCTGGACGTCCGCCGGTTGAAGGGTGAAGCGTTTTGCCCGGCATCCAATGCGGAAATGACCAGATCGACCTCTGCTGGCCAAGCCTCTTTCAATGCCGCCGGAGATGCCGTTTCACCCACAAGTATCACGAGAGACTCCTTCCAAAGTGCAAGCCACATGGCCGATACTCGACAAGCGTCGAGTGGGCGTAACATGGCTTACAATTGCTGTCATCGACGCGGCAAACGACGTGGTTGAGATTTTCCGGGGGGCGTGTACAGTTCGGCGTTCCGGCCACCCTGAAGGTGGCGGTACGAAAAGTGTGTTCCGTGGCTGACGGCGGGCTTTGTGGGCCAGCCGCACGCTGGGAATGAAAGGAAGTTGCTATGAAGGGTAAGATTCATCCGCGTTATCAGACCGCCAACGTGCGCTGTGCCTGCGGAAATACATTCGTGACCCGTTCGGTTCTGCCGAGCATCGTGGTTGATATTTGTGCCGTTTGTCACCCGTTCTACACCGGTAAGCAGAAGCTTCTCGACACGGCCGGCCGCGTTGAAAAGTTCAGCAAGAAGTTCGGTGGGACGTACAGCTTCCAGAAGACCCCTGGCGCTGCCGCACCGGCCAAGTAATTTTAGATTTGAAGCCTGAGGTTTCAGATTCAGAAATGCGCCCTACGCTTGTGCCACCATGGTTCAAGTCGCAGATGTCGCACGGACGAATGTTCTGGGTGGGCCGCTCATCGCATGCTCGCTCGACCCCCTGACCGGGTTCTTTCGCGACGGGTGTTGCCGCACAGATGAGGACGACCACGGCCGGCACGTCATCTGCGCGGTGATGACCGCCGAGTTTCTCGCCTTTTCCGTCAGCCGCGGTAACGACCTGGTAACGCCGATACCCGAATACCGTTTCCCCGGGCTGAAGCCGGGCGACCGCTGGTGCCTGTGCGCCTTGCGATGGAAAGAGGCATTCGAGGCGGGCGCTGCTCCGAAGGTCGTTCTGAACGCCACCAGCATGGCCGCATTGAAGTTTGTAAAACTGGAAGACCTCCGAACGCACGCCATGGGCGGGGTCTAACGTGGAGCGGGAAAAGCCAGCTTCCTCCTCAGCATGGGCGGGCATGTGGCTCTTGGCCAGCTCGGTCATGCCTCCGCTCGGCATGCTCGTGCTCTTGAGTCAGGTCGCCGCCGTTTCACCGTGGCTGCGGGGGCATGGAATCGCGGGCGGGGTGCTGGCGGCTGCGGCCTTCTCGGTGCTAGGCGGGATGGCAATGGTGCCGACTTTTTCATTTTCGATTGTCTGTGGCTGGGCTTTTGGCGCAGGCTGGGGCGCGGCCGTGGCGATGGCGGCCGTGCTGGGCGCCACTCTCATCGGGCATGCGGTTGGTAAGTGGTGTGCCGCGGGCGTGCTGGCCTTGTTGGAACGGCGACCCAGACTCGGGGCGGTGGTTCACGCGCTCGTCCGGGCCTCGCCGGGGCGGACCATCGTGCTGATTACCCTCCTGCGGGTGCCGGTGATCGCACCCTTCGCGATCGTCAACGCGATGCTGGCGATGGTGCACACACGGCTTCGGCTGGTGCTGGCTGCGACCGCCATCGGCATGTTGCCCCGCACGCTGGCCGGCGCTTGGTTTGGCGCGACCCTGAGCAGGATCGACATCGCCGAACTCACAAGCCAGCCCCGGGAAATGTGGCTGCTCGCGCTCAGTATCGCAGCCGTGGTAGCAGCCTTGGCAGGTGTCGCGTGGGTGACGAAACGGACGCTCACCGAAATGTTGGCAGCCGATACAGCCGCACTTGATCAGCCAGCCGGTATGTCTACGCTGCGATCATGACGCAAGCGACGGGTGATGGTCTGGTCCGGGTGAAGCGGGCACTGATCAGCGTTTCCGACAAAACCGGGCTGGCAGAGTTTGCCACGGCACTCGTGCGCGAGTTCGGCGTCACACTGCTCAGCACCGGCGGCACAGCCCGGTTCCTGCGCGACCTCGGCCTGCCGGTCACAGACGTGAGCCAGGTCACGGGCTTTCCCGAGATGATGGACGGCCGCGTCAAGACGCTGCACCCCAAGGTGCACGGCGGTCTGCTCGCTCTGCGCGACGATGCGGGTCATGTATCAAGCATGAAAGACCACGGGATCGAAGCGATCGACCTGTTGTGTGTGAACCTCTACCCATTCACGCAAACGGTCGCCAAACCCGGCGTGACCCTGGAAGAAGCCATTGAAAACATCGACATCGGCGGCCCGGCCATGGTGCGATCGGCCAGCAAGAACCACCGCTTTGTGCTGGTGGTTACCGATGCCGAACGCTACGAAAAAGTCCTCGGCGACTTGCGCCAGCACGCCGGAAGCAGTTGTGCCAAGCACCGGTTCAAACAGGCCCAGCGGGCCTTCGCCCACACAGCCGCATACGACACGGCCATCGCCGCCTATCTGGAAAAGCAGTTGGCAGATGCGCCAGCCGAAGACTCACTGCCCGCGAAGATCGACCTGCATCTGGCTCGTAAACAGGTGCTGCGCTATGGCGAAAATCCACACCAGAAGGCGGCCTTGTATGTCGAGGCGAACGGTTGCAAGTCACCAGCCAGCGTGGCCGATGCCAGGCAACTCCACGGAAAGGAACTGAGCTACATCAACCTGCTGGATGCCGACGGCGCACTGGCCGCCGTGCGCGAGTTTGATCGCCCCGCCGCCTGCATCGTGAAACACACGACCCCCTGCGGCTGTGCCGTGGCGGACGATCTGGCGATTGCTTTCAAAAACGCATTCGACGGCGACCCACTCGCGGCCTTCGGCGGCATCGTCGCACTCAATCGGACGGTGGACCTGCCAGCCGCTCAGGCCATCACCAGCATCGACAAGCTCTTGGAAGTGATCGTCGCTCCGGACTACTCGCCGGACGCGCTTGAGTTGCTGAGAAGCCGTTGGAAAAACTGCCGGCTGCTGGCGGTCGGCCCGGTTTCAAAAAGTATAGAATGGCACATGCACAAGATCGTGGGCGGCTATCTCGTGCAGGAGGGCGATGCCTTGGGACTGGATGAAACCACGTGGAAAGTGGTCAGTAAGCGTCAGCCCACGCACAAGGAACTTGACGACCTTCGGTTCACATGGCTCGTGTGCAAACATGTCAAGAGCAACGCGATCGCGATCGGTGCCAATGGCATGCTGCTGGGTGCGGGCGCGGGTCAAATGGACCGGCCCAGTGCCGCCCGCCTCGCCATCGCCAAAGCCGGCCAACGGGCCAAAGGCGCCGTTGCCGCCAGCGACGCCTTCTTCCCCTTCCCAGACGGACCCGAGCTGTTGCTGGCGGCCGGCGTGACGGCCATCATCCACCCCGGCGGAAGTCTGAAAGACCAGGACACCATCGACCTGATCGACCGCCACGGGGCGGCCT
Organism: Tepidisphaerales bacterium; assembly: GCA_038226785.1. Lineage (GTDB taxonomy): Bacteria > Planctomycetota > Phycisphaerae > Tepidisphaerales > Tepidisphaeraceae > JBBRQG01. The sequence goes on from JBBRQG010000007.1 coordinate 183,113, forward strand.
TAGTGTTCACCGGTCAGCGACACTTTAAGCATTAGCCGCGTGGCCGATTGGGCCCACCGTCGCCCGCGTTTTGCGCGTGTCACCCCATCAAACGCCGGCAGCCCGCACGCCCTCATTACCTGCTCGCACGAAGGTTTTCGTTTTCCATGTACCGCGCCAGCAGCAGCAACCCCGGCTTGACCATCTGGCCATGATCGAACCCTTGAATCTCCACCAACTGCACATTGGGGTGGCCAACGATTTTCAACATGCGCCAGAAGTAGGCGTTTTCCTCGTATCGGCCCAGCAGTTCGGTTTCCCGGTCGCCGGTGATGATGGCGATCGGCGGGCAGTCTTTACGCACATGGAACAGCGGCGCGAGGTCGTCAATCACCGGTTGCTCTCGCGGTAATCCCCGTTCGCCGCGAATGGTGAAGTGCGTGATGGCCTGCGGGCTGAGCGGGATCAGCGCCTTCAGCGTGTCGCAATCGATCTGGTGCGCCGCCAGCCACCGCTTGTCCATCCCGACCATCAGCGCGAGATAACCCCCGGCCGAGTGTCCGCCGACATAAATGCGCTTCGGGTCCCCGCCATACTTTTCAATGTTCTTGATGGTCCATGCCACGGCCGCCGCAGCATCTTCAATGTACACCGGCGATTTCACATTCGGGCTCAACCGATAGCCCGCGCCCACCACGGCAAACCCCTGCCCCCGCAGCGATTCCGGCACGTCCCGTCCGCCGCCGGTCAGGCCGCCGCCGTGAAACCAGACGACCGTGGCAAACCCCGGCGCATTGGTCGGGTGGTAAAGGTCGGCCCGACACTTTTCCCGCATGTAGGGGTCGGGGTTGGCATCGGTCCGGTATTCGATGTCCCGCACGGTTTCATACGTGACGGCCGGCCGGGATGCGGGCTGCGCTGCCGGCGGATTGTCTCGGCCCACCGCCCGGCCAATAAAAGCCACCGCCGAAGCGAGCACAAGCGAACCGATGAGAAGGCGGCTAACCAGATTCAAGTGAAGTCCTTTGTGGTTGTCGGCGTGGGGTCCGGCTACGGAACGCAACGTTCCATCCGCCGCGATACTTGTGCATAAGTCTCCGGCGATGTTCGCACGGCTACAAGCAGAAAAAAATCCCATCCAAGCCGGATGGGATTTCAAAGCGGGTGCTGTGCAGCCGTAGCGATTGATTCACGGCCGACGGATTCAAGTCATCGCCGACGCCGAGACAGTAGCCCAAGGGCCGGAATCAGCAGACCCGACCCGCCGGGCGCGGGGACGGCTTGGGACCAGAGCAGGGCTTCTTGATGTTGGGTGTCATTGTTGTACCCGGATCCCGCTACATAGGTGAACGAGCCATCGCTCCAAATGCCTTGGGCAAAGGTGTCACTCCAAGAGCCGGGAAGGGCAAGGGAGAGATCTTCCCACGAGCCCGCCGACCCGCTCCACAGACTGGCGTGATAAACGTTACCGACGCTGGCCACCCCCACCTGCTGCGTGCCCGATGTGCCGTACGCGTTCGAGGACGTCGCACCCGCGGGGTGTAGGTCCACCCACGAGGCCGCCGACCCGCTCCACAGGCTGGCGTGATCAACGCCGCCGAAGTTGGCCCATCCCACCTGCTGCGTGCCCGATGTGCCGTACGCCAAGGACTGCGTCGCAACCGCGGGGTTTAGGTCCACCCACGAGGCCGCCGACCCGGTCCACAGGCTGGCGCGATAAACGCCGCCGACGGTGGCCTGCCCCACCTGCTGCGTGCCCGATGTGCCGGTCGCGTAGGATTCCGCCGCACCTGCGGGGTTTAGGTTCACCCACGAGGCCGCCGACCCGCTCCACAGGCTGGCGCGACCAACGCCACCGACGCCGGCCCGCCCCACCTGCTGCGTGCCCGATATGCCGTACGCGATGGACTGCAACGCACCGGTAGGGTGCAGGTTCACCCACGAGGCCGCTGACCCGCTCCACAGGCTGGCGCGACCAAAGTCGCCGACGAGGGCCACTCCCACCTGCTGCGTGCCCGATATGCCGTACGCGCGGGAGTCGAACGAGCCCGCGGGGGTTAGGTCCACCCACGAGGCCGCCGACCCGCTCCACAGGCTGGCGCTATTAACGCCGCCGACGTAGGCAGACCCCACCTGCTGCGTGCCCGATATGCCCCACGCCAAGGACTCCGTCGCACCCGCGGGGTTCAGGTCCACCCACGAGGCCGCTGACCCGCTCCACAGGCTGGCGCGAGTAACGTTACCGACGTCGGCCCATCCCACCTGCTGTGTGCCCGATGTGCCGCACGCGCTGGAGTCCGCCGCACCCGCGGGGTTTAGGCTTGTGACCGTCCACCCAGCCTGAGCCGAGCTGGCCGCAAGGACCAGACCCGCGACGCCCATCGTCGAAATACGATTCTTCATGTTGCGTTCCTCTAGTTCGTGTCCGCGTTCAGTGCCCTACACGGGTTACTTGCCAGGTTCGGCGACGACGCGAGCTGCGACCCCAATGGCCAGATCCAAACGCACGCTGCATAACAACTTACCACGTTCAGCAATAAAAAAATATAAAAATATATCAACCCGTTGCAATGATTAAGGCTGGGCCTATCACGCACATTTAGGGTTCGCCGATAGACCCAGATAACCCCGTCAACGCTGGAAGTCCCCGACGCGCCACACTGGGTGGACCTGAACGGTTGCTTGCACGGCTGGCTGCTGGCAGTAGCGAAGGCATTGTGGGCCGGGCATTCGCTGACCGTCGCGGGACGGCATTATCTCACGGCCGATCACGCCGGAAGCATCGAACGGCTCACGGGCCGGAAGGCTGAGCGCAAGAGGGCGGCGCACAATCCGGCTTAGCACACAGCACAAACGACTGAAAAGGTGGCGAACCGGGAAACACTCGCGTTCGCAAATCCCCCGACTTTGCAGGGTGATTCAGAATCACACAACAACTCTAATAAGCGGGCGAAGGGAGTTGAACCCTCAACATCAAGCTTGGAAAGCTTGCGCTCTGCCAATTGAGCTACGCCCGCAACGGCAGTAAGCGTATCGGCTTGCGGGCCGCGGTCAACCCGGTCTGGTGCTTGCGGCTTTTGTGGCCGCTTTCTGCGTTGCCGGTGCCACAATAGCGCGGGGCAGCGGTGCCCTCAACCATTCAATTCGCCTGTAAACGTTCGTCAGTTCACCGCTCCAGTGGTCGTAGCCCCGCCAGACTTGCGAAGGGGCTCGAACAAAGTTGCCGGCCAGCGGCCCCAGCCGCCGGGCGATGTTGTCGGCGGATACTTCCCGATTCAGGTCCACCGTCGGTGCCAGCTGCTCCCACAAGATGATCCGTTCAATCGGCGGCCCGCCCACCGATTTCTCCCGTGCAGCCACTTCCTGCCCCACACGGTCGGCACGGGTCCGGATGCTGAAGTAACCCGGCCCACGGAAAAACCGGCGGAAATCCAGCGGGTCCACCGGCGGGTCCAGACGGATCGACGCGTAATACGTCCCCACCGGCCCTCCCACCCAGCCGCGCCCCGGCTCAAACCCCGGACCGGCATAACTCGAGACAAACGTCAGCGTCGTCGCGGCCGGCGTGTCGGAGGCAAAGATCTCGCCCATCGCAATGCCAACCGGCGGCTCCGGATCGATGTAAAGCTTCCACCCGAACACACCCAGGTTCAGCGCCACCACCGCAACCGTCGCCGTCCATCGCGCAAACCGGCCCGGAAGGCTCACCACCCCGGCCGCAAACAGCACCAGCATCGCCGGGAACGCCGTGCCCAGATAACGCGGCATCCAGACACTATGAACCTCGCGCGGATAACGCCGCAGCATGTAACTCGGCCAGCGAATCTCCGACCAGTGCCACGAATAATGACCGGGGTAAATGTCGTAATGGTGGTGAACATGAATACCCCCGGCGATGCCCAGCGCTGTGAGCGCCAGCGCGACCATCACCAGCAGCGTGCGGACCGGCCGGCGACTGCCCATCAGAATCGCCAGAACCACGCCCCCCAGCGCCGCGTTCGCCCACCACGGACACGCCCGCAGGTCCAGCAGCGAAAGCGGCGTCTCCATCCCGATGCAGTAAACCGCGTACGCCGGAATCAGCAGCCAGAACACGGCGTACCAGCCCGCCCAGCCCGGCAGGGGCGAGGTTCGATAAAGGCTGCGAATCCACCACGCCAGCGCCCCCAAGGCCGTCAGTGCCGCCACACCGATGGCCGTCCACTCGGCCGCCGATAGCAGCTTCGGCGCTATCCCGCTGCGGGTCTCGCGCAGGTCGGGCCATTCCCACGAAAAAGCCCAGGCCGTGGCGCTGGCCCGCGCCAGTTGCGGCAGGTCGCGGCCTTCGTTGTACCCGTCCACCCATTGCAACATGGATGCGCCCCACCCCCGGTCTTCGATGTGATCGCTCCACTGGTTGAATGTCAGGTAGTGATAGGCCGGCCCGGCCGCGATCACGGCTGCACCCACCAACCACAACGCGCACGCACCCCACCGCCGCCGCGGGTGCAGCATCAGCGCCACAGGCTGTACACCAATCGCCAGCCATGCCGGTGTATGAATCCCCGTCGCCGCCACGCCGAAGAAAATCCACAACAGCCATGCCCTGCTCCGGCCGGTACGCAGCGCCGATAGCAACGCGGCCGAGCAGCCCGTCGTACACAGCCACAGCGGCATATACATCTTGGCATCGCGGCTGTAATAAAGAACGTAGGCGCTGGTCGCCGCCAGTAGCAAAACGATCGCTACAAAACTGCTGCTCAATCTCCGCTCGGCCGGCCGGGTGTCGTCCAGTTCGTCGCTGCCAGTCGCCGCTGGCACCCGCGTCATCCGCACCACCTCCGCCGCCAGCCATCCGCACGCACCCACAAACAGCACCCCACAAAACGCCGGCCAAAGCCGCATCTGTACCGGCGTCAGCACCAACCACTGTTTCAGTGCCCAGTACCACTCGTAATGCAACGGCGCAAAGCCGTCATCCCGCAAAATCGTCAACAGTTGCTGGTAACTACCGGTCACGCGCCCATACGTGCACGCCTCATCGCTCCAGATGCCCGGCCGATCCAGCATCGCGAACCGTAAGACCGCCGCCACAATCAGAATCAGGCCGACGGTGACCGGGTGAGGCCACGGCCGCGATTGATCAACCGCCACCCACCCACCACGCACCCCAGGCACATCGCCGCCAGCATGTGGCTGCGAACCGGTTCGGCCAGCGGAATCATTACGCACCACGGTGCCCATTGCAGGGTCATACTCCAGAGGGCCACCGTGCGTTTCCACACCGGGCCGGAAATCGCTTCAAACATCAGCCAGCCCCACAGCGGCCAGAAGTAGATCATGTAATGCTCCCAGGCAATGGGTGCACCGATCAGCAACGCGCTGATGCACAGGTACGCTAACGCAAGTGTGCTTATTGTGAGTGTCCTGCGGTCGGGTTTGTTCCCAAGCCGTCGCCGGGCGAAAAAGGCCGCCGCGACCACGCCAATCCCCAGCACCCACCGCACGGGCCGCAGGTCCGTGGTCATCGTCGCCAGATGTGTTCGCAGCAAGAAACCATGCAGTGATTGGTTCCCGGCCCACGTGTCGCTCCGGTCGAGGTTCGGAACAATCTGCCTGAGGTATTCATGCCAGACCGCCGTCCCCGACGCCAGCAGCGTGATACCGATCGCGAGGCCCGTAAAGACAACCAGCCAGACCACAGTCCGCCATTGCCAGCGATGATATAAATCCGGCAGTATCAATAACGGAGCCAGTGCGGCGGTCGCCCCCTTGGCAAAGCCGCCAAACACCGCAGCCAACGCTGCCGATGAACCCCATCCGGTCAAGACTCCTTCGAGGGTCGCTCCAACAAAGAGCGCAACAAACGGCCCGATCTGCCCTGTCCGCAATACGCGATACCCCAGCGGCGAGGCGACCCACAGCAGCACCAGAACAAACTGCACCCACCGTGGTATGTCGCCGCACAACCTCAAAAGGCGCACACCGATGATCATGCAGCCCGCAAGGCAAAACCCCATCAAACCCGCCCACAGCGGATAAGCAATCTTGAACGGGAGCTTCGATAGCCCCATCAGCGCCACAGCCACCGGCGGCGGCTGGATGTACCGGCTGTCATCCCCCACACCACTCGCGTACGCCGCCGCCGCATACGCTGGCTTCATCGTGCTGGCCCACTTGTAGCCGGGGTTGTTGACAGCCCCCGGTAGCGGAATCGGATAAAGGCTCGCAAACCCCTCGCGGCCCTTGTCCGCCATCAAACCGCCCATGTAATACTGCCCAAAATCATGCGGGTTGGGCCGCAGCACCGCCGGAAGAACACCCAGCAGCACCATCCACAGCACAACCACCCACCAGACCCATTTCGGCAAATGCGCGCCGGGTTTGGAAGGCTGGGTTTCAAGCATAAGTCGCCGCCAGCAAGACCGGCCCTCTGCCCCGCGCCGGCGCAACCACCCAGATCACATCCCCCTCTTTATGAACCGACCGGGCCGGCAGGTAAACCGTCGTCGATGACTTATCCCGCGACTCCACCAGATAACACCTCGCCGCACGCGCCAGTGGCGCAATCGCCGATTGCCCCATCCCCAGCAGCACAGCCGGCTGAAGTGTCCCCGTTTTCCACACGGCCCGGCGTCGCGCGACCGCCAGAAATGCCACCGCACCCACCGCCATCGCGATCACCACCATGATCAGCGGCACGAACAGTTCATGCAGCAGCGGGTCGGGCTCGACCTTGTTCGTCACGTACTTCGGATTGATCAGTCCGTTCGGCTGGGCAAACGCAGGATCAGCCGTAATGCCCGGCCCATCAATCCTGACGGAAACCGCATCGCCCGGCAGGATGAACAAATCATCCTTCTTCGGCTGCACCGCCAGCCCCACCAGCGACCGCACCTTCTTACCCCCGGCATCAAACTCCAGCAGCAAATCCGATTGCCACCGCTGCCGCTGCTGCAACTTGCTGCCGTTGGCCTCGATCACAGTCGCCGTGACCAGTGTTCCGCTGGTAATCAGGTCGCGCTCCCGCGCCCAAAGTGCGTAACTCTGCACGCCCAGCCCCAGCCCGATCAGCAGCACCAGCACCGCCCCCACCACCAGCACCCGAACCCGTGGTTCGGTCCAAAGGGCCATACTCACGCGCGAAGTGACCGGCCGCGGCACATGCGGCAGCGCAGGCTCACCCTCGGGCAGGTCCGCTTCATCGTGCGATGCTGAATAATCCTCTTCCGAATCGGCCATGTACTGGAGTTATCGGCGAATTCCCCCGCCACGACAAACCCCCGAATCACCCTGATTTCGGCACGGCCGACCCATCCCCATTGTGCAGGACAGGTCTGCTTACAGCGCAGCCACCTTCTTCACATAGTCGTCAATCTCAAACTTCCGCTCCAGACCCGCCGCGTTCATGTAACGGATCAGCCCAAATATCGGCCGCTCCGGCCCCCACGGCCGGTCATGCTGCCCATAAATCCAGGCCACATTGCCGTAAGAATTCGCGTTCAACCCATCCAGAAAATACCTGTTGTTGAAGTAAAGCGTCGTCGCATAGGCCTCCTGCGGCGTCGCCGACCACTCCAGAATCTTCTTGCCCCAGTACATCCGCATGTAATTGTGCATGAAGCCGGTCTTCACCATCTCCAACTGTGCCGCATTCCAGTACGGGTCGTGCGTCGCCGCCTTCTCAAGCTGATCGCGCGTGTAGAGCACCGGCCGATTGTCGGCTGTGTGCTTTACCAGACTCTGCTTCGCCCAGTTCTGCAGACACTCGAAACTGTCATACTTCGGGTTGAACCAGCAGAAGTTATGCGCCAGTTCCCGCCGGACGACCAACTCTTCAATGAACACATCGCGATCCGCATCGGGCACATTGGCCGCCCTGGCCGCCAGCACCATCGTCAGCGGCGATATGTGCCCATACTGCAAGTACGGCGACAAGCGCGAAGATTGATCCCCAGCCGGCTCATTGCGACCCTCCCCATACCCAGCCAATTTCGCGGTAATAAATGCCTTGAGCAACCCCTCCGCAGCCACCTGTCCACCCGTGAAGTGAGCCGTCGGCTTGACACCCCGAATGCATCCAATCTCCGCCAGAATCTTCTCCGGCTTCGACACGTCCCAATCACTTTTAATCTTGAGATGCAGCGAAGATTGTTTCGGCTTTGTTTCGCGCAGCGGCACGATGTAACTGTCCCATTGCCGGTGAATCCGCGGCCGCAACGTCCGCGCCCCGATCTCGCTCTTGTCGGTTGCCACCTCCACCGGTACCACTACATCCGTCTCAATCTCCACCACCCGGCAGGTTGCCTTGTCCGCCACCTCATCCCGCCACGCCCGCAGATGCCGTAAATACCCCCGATCCGCAACCATCACGGCCGCGTCTCCCGCCAGCCGAAGCGCGGCCTCCACCGGCGTCGCATGAAGAACCACGAACTTGATTCCAAGCTCCTCCAGGGTCGCACGAACATCTCGCAGCCCCTCTAACATGAACGAATAGTGCCGCTCAGTCGCTTCCGGGTAATTATCCATGAGTCCGAACACCACCACCACCGGCAATTTCAGCTCGTTTGCCTTCCGCACTGCACCTTCCAGGGCATGGTTGCAAACAGTCCGCTGCGATTGCTGCATCCAGTAAAGGACATATTGGCCTGTGGGCCGTACGGGCTTGTTGTTCAGTATGTGGACGCGATTTGCCAGCCCGGCGGCCACAGTTTCAGCCATGCCGCAATCGTACGCACCCATCCGCACTCTCCAGTAACGAGATCGCCCTCATAACAGAAGAATGTCGCAAGTTTTGAAACGTCACAGTTTGTCACAACATCCAGATGAATGCCGCGATACCCCCGCCGACAAACACCAAATGTAGGCCCATCAGGAAACGCACCGGTGTGTAAGCCTTTCGGCGGGCCAGTATAAAAACGAACCAAACAATGCCCGTTGTGACAGTCAAAGCGCAACCCAGCGGAATGTCGATCTGCTTTAAATACGGATAAGGCTGCCCCCAAAGATTCTTGAGCGTTCCAACATCCTTGAACAATCCGCTGAAAAACAAAGTGGTTGGCAAGGCAAATATCTGTTCGACCCACCACTTACGTTTACCGGGCTGTGTTGTCTCCATAACAAATTAATTAAGTTGCATGCCAACTGAAGATGTTAGCGTGTTCCGGGAATAAGCATGGCATCCGCTTATTCCACCGTCACACTCTTCGCCAAATTCCTCGGCTTATCCACATTACACCCACGCAACACCGCCGCGTGATACGCCAGTAACTGCAGCGGGATCACGCTCAGCAGCGGCTGCAAACACTCCATCGTGTGCGGCACATAAACCACATGGTCGCTATACCGCTGGATGTCATTATCCCCTTCGGTCGCCACCGCGATCACACGCCCACCCCGCGCCCGCACTTCTTCGATGTTGCTGATGACCTTGTCATACTGCACACCCTTGGTGGCGACGAACACCACCGGCATCCCATCATTAATCAGCGCGATCGGCCCATGCTTCATTTCGGCCGCGGGCATTCCTTCTGCGTGTATATAGCTGATCTCTTTCAGCTTCAGCGCCCCCTCCAGCGCGACCGGATAGTGATAGCCGCGTCCCAAGAACAGCCAGTTTTCCCGATCAATAAACTGCCGCGCAATATCCCGAATCTTCTCGCTGTGCGTCAGCACCTTCCGAATCTGATCCGGCACCGCCGTCAGCCCGTCAATCACTTCCTGACACTGGCTCTGACTCATGAACTTCCGCCGGCCGATAAACACCGCCAGCATCGTCAGCGTCACACACTGACACGTAAACGCCTTCGTACTCGCCACCCCAATTTCCGGCCCGGCATGCAGGTAAATCCCCGCATCCGTCTCCCGCGCAATCGTGCTGCCGACCACGTTCACAATCCCCAGCCCCAGCGCCCCCTTCTCCTTCGCCTCGCGCAGCGCCGCCAGCGTGTCGGCCGTCTCGCCCGATTGACTGATGGCCACCACCACCGTCCCCTCTTCCACCAGTGGATTGCGATACCGGAACTCGCTCGCGTAGGTCGTCTCCGTGACCACCTTCGCCAGGTCTTCCATCAGATAATCGCCTACCAGCCCCGCGTGCCACGCCGTCCCCTGCCCCGTCAGAATGATCCGCCGGGCCTTGACCAGTTCCCGCGTGTAGTCACTCAGGCCGCCCAGCACAATCCGCCCCTCACGCTGCTCGCACCGACCCTTCATGCAATTGCTGATCGCGTCCGGCTGCTCATGAATCTCCTTGAGCATGTAGTGCTCATAGCCATTCAGCTCATACTCCTCCAGCTTGTGCTCCAGCTGGCTGTACACCGGCGTGACTTCGATATCGCCAATCGTGCTCGTCCGGAAGCTATCCGGCTTAAGCACTGCCATCTCATTATCGTTCAGGTAAATCACCTGCGTCGTATGCTCGACAATCGCGCTGGCATCACTCGCCGCGATGTACTCGTCCTTCCCCACACCAATGATCAGCGGACTCCCCTTCCGCGCCACCACCAGCGTGTCCGGCTCCTCCCGGCACAGCACGGCAATGCCATACGTCCCCTCCACCTCATGCAACGCCGCCTGAACCGCCCGCTGCAACAGACTGGTCCCCTCCGGCAAATGATTCCGATCCTTCAGCTCCCGGTACACATCAGCAATCAACACCGCCAGCACTTCCGTATCTGTCTGCCCGTAAAACGTGTACCCCTTGTCCGACAAAAACTTCTTCAAAACGTTGTAGTTCTCAATGATCCCGTTGTGCACCAGCGCGATCAGCCCGTCGCTGTCCGTATGCGGGTGCGCATTCACTTCGTTCGGCGCCCCGTGCGTCGCCCAACGCGTATGTGCCATCCCAATCTTCGCCGCCGGCAGACGATCCGCCTGAATCGCGCTCTCCAGCACACTGATCCGCCCCACAGCCTTCCGAATGTGCAGCTTGTTGTCCGCCCCGATCACGGCCACCCCAGCCGAGTCGTAACCCCGATATTCCAACCGCTTCAAACCCTCAATCAGCACCGGCTGACACACTCGCCGACCGACATACGCAACAATTCCGCACATGTAATCCGCCTCTCAAAATATGCACACCAAAACAAGGGGGGCGCGGGCGCGAAAACCCCGGCCACTGCAACCTATCAGAAGACCACGTCCTATTTGCATCATCGGCACGACGTTTGCCGCCCTGTAACAGCCCGAACCGCAAAATTCGGCCAGCGACAAACAGCCCCTTGCACACTCCATCCGCATGCTATGCTGAGTGCCACCCACCCTTCAGCGGCTTAGGAGCAATTTCAATGTCCGGCATGACGATCACACAGAAAATCCTCGCAAAAAATTCCGGTAAATCATCGGTTTCCCCCAACGAAAACGTCTGGGTCAACGTCGATGTCCTCATGACCCACGACGTCTGCGGCCCAGCCACCATCGGAATCTTCCACGAAAAGTTCGGCCCCAACGCCAAAGTCTGGTCCCCCGACCGCGTCGTCATCATCCCCGACCACTACATCTTCACCGCCGACGAAAAATGCCACCGCAATGTCCAGATTTTGCGTGATTTTGCCAAGTCCCAAGGCATCCGCTACTACTACGACCCCGAATTCGTCAAAAACGAACCCGGCATCCCCAATCCCTACAAAGACCCCACCAAAACCACCTACAAGGGCGTCTGCCACAAAGCCCTCCCCGAAGAAGGCCACGTCCGCCCCGGCGAGATCCTCCTCGGCACCGACTCCCACACCTGCACCGCCGGAGCCTTCGGCCAGTTCGCCACCGGCATCGGCAACACCGACGCCGCATTCACCCTCGGCACCGGCAAAACATGGCTCAAGGTCCCCGAGACCATGAAGTTCACCTTCCACGGCCAGATCCCCCCATACCTCACCGCCAAAGACCTCATCCTCGCCGTCATCGGCGAAATCGGCGTCGACGGGGCCACCTACCGCAGCATGTACTTCGCCGGCGACGGCATCTCCAGCCTCACCCTCGAAGACCGCATGACCCTCACCAACATGGCCATCGAAGCCGGCGGCAAAAACGGCGTCTGCGATGTCGATGAAAAAACCCTCGCCTACGTCCGCAACCGTTCCAACCTCCCCAACTGGGAAGTCTTCACCGACGACAAAAACGCCCCCTACCACAGCACCTACGACTTCGACCTCAGCACCATGGAACCCATGGTCGCCAAGCCCCACTCGCCGGATAACAAAGACACCGCCGCCAACTGCCGCAGCGTCAAACTCGACCGCGCCTACATCGGCTCCTGCACCGGCGGCAAAATCACCGACATGATCTTCGCCGCCAATATCCTCAAAGGTAACAAGGTCAAAATCCCCACCTTCGTCGTCCCCGGCAGCACCGAAGTCCACGCCGACATGAAACGCCTCAACCTCCGCGGCGTAGCCAAAGACACCAACGAAAAAAGCATCGAAGACATCCTCGCCGACGCCGGCTGCATCCTCGGCCCCAGCGGCTGCGCCGCCTGCCTCGGCGGCCCGGCCGACACCTTCGGCCGCCTCAACAGCACCGAAGTCTGCATCTCCACCACCAACCGCAACTTCCCCGGCCGAATGGGCAGCAAAAAATCCGCCGTCTACCTCGCCAGCCCCCTCACCGTCGCCGCCAGCGCCCTCACCGGCCACGTCACCGACCCCCGCGACTACGTAACCCAACCCATCGAAACCGGCACCGCCGGAGTTAAGTAGTCCTGCAAAGACAGGGACCGGCGACAGGGCATCGCGCCGGACGGCCCCGGAACATCTAGCTCGCCCAACAAGGTAGCGACCGCAGGCCCTGCGGTCTTAAACGACCCCGGTAGCCTTAAACAACCGTCGTAGCGGTCTTAAACGTCCGCTCCGAGCGGTCTTAAACGTCCGCTCCGAGCGCATCAGCCCAAAGCCTGCACGTCAGTAGCCGGGTGTAAAATCGCAGCGCTAACCCCCGGATTGCCACCGTTTTGTATCCGACCCCAGCGCGGGTCATCATAGATCCCCATCCCCGGCAGGTACGTCTAGCCCACCCCCGGTAAAGCCCGACCGCCCATCCGCCTCGTCCCCTCCCGCCATGCCCCGGAGGCGCACCGGCCTGTAGCCACCAGCGCAAGGTACTCCTAAGTTAGTGGAAACCTCTCACCCATCAACCCCCTGTTTTTCATTCAACGCCGGTAGCGACTTCACAATCTTCATCGTCTCTATGCTCACCCGCACCACCCGCTTCAAAAGGTCGATGATGTACCGCGGCTGGTTGTGCTCGCGGCACCAGTCGTTAGGGTCGTTGGTAATACCGCTGTCTTTATCGCGCGTGAACTGATACCGCTCCATGATCCACTCGATGGCCGGTTTCCCGTTCACCACATAGCCATACGCCTCCACCGGGATGCCGCTCAGCGTGATTTGGCTGTTATAGACAATCCGGGTCTTGTCCCACTTCGCCCCGGCCGCCTTCTGTGCCGCCGTCGGCCGTCCGAACGTCATCTTCTGCACCGTGTAATACGTCTCCTCATCCGGCAATAGCGGCGGCACCGTCTCCTCAACAGGCCACGGCTCCACCGTCTCATAGTCCAAATGCCACTCCGCCAGCTTCCGGCCGGATTCGCTGAAGGCCTTGAAATCCTTCGCCTCCTTCGTCAGCGGGATGCGCGGCAGCATCTTCTTCAAATCCGCCGCGAAGCGGGTGCGGTACTCGGGCGAATGCAGCACGCCGTAGACGTAATAGAAGATGTCCTCCTTCGCCACGTCCTTCCCATACGCCTCGCGAAACGTCTTCAGGATGCCATCCGTAATCGCGTCCCGACGGCGATAGCCGTCGATGATGTCGCCGTCTGACTTGGAACTGAAATCGAGCTTTGCACCTTGTTCAATCTTCTCGTAAAGATAAAGGGGAAGGCCCTGGCCGTTCGCGAGGACGGCAAATTCGGTAGTCAAGTTGGCGGCGAGGGCACTGAATTCTTTGGCCGCGCCAGTTCCCGTTACCATGATGACAACGTTCGGCGTGTTGGCGGTCGGGAAGAACGCGGGCATCTGATAGACACAGTTATTGAACTGGCGGTCAAAGTACAGTTGCTGCTTCGTGAATGGCCTGTACAGGGCCGGTCGCATCGCATCCTCTCGGAATGTCGCTGGCTTGTACCTTGTTAGGTCCGCCTTAAGTTCGCGAGTCCAACTAATCTTCTTTGGATCAACATCAATGAACTCTTCTGCGAGTTGCGCAAGCCTTTCTTTGCCCGCTCCCATGCTTGCGTCACGAAATCCGCTGACTTGTGAGACATAAAAGTCGATCATCGCGCCGATGTTCTTGGCGAGGGACGGTCGCGAGAAGTTGAATGCCCACGCATCGCGGTTAGTTTTTACGCCGCTTGAATGATCATCAAAGAAAGTGATCTGGTCCCCGTCTTTGCTGCTTGTTTCCGGGAAACTTTCGAAGGTCGGATCGCGCTGATTGATCCAATCGTTTTCGGCATTTGGGTTGAGGGCCGTCCAATTCTTGGCAGCTTCGATGCCGCTGATGCTCGAGAACGTGCGGACGATCTTCAGTTTTTCTTCGCGGTCGAGGTAGTCACCGATGTCGTGGTAAAGCAGTTCAGATTTTCCAGCCTTCGCAGGGTTCTTAACGAGTAACGTGATTGCAACGGGCGTGCGGGTGCCGCCACCGAACACGCTTCCCGCTTCCATCCGCCGTTGCTCTCCTTGCGTCCGTGCGTTCCCGCGAAGATTAAAGACGTAGAGGCTTGTGAACTCATCGCAAAGGGATCCACGTAGGCCATCCATGTTGTTGGCGTCAATAAACGAACCGTTGGTGACAAAGCCGACGAC
>JBBRQG010000008.1:0-136051 GCA_038226785.1 Tepidisphaerales bacterium
AACGCCCCCAAACCCCTGCCACATAACCACTTACAACTTCCCAATGTCAGTTCATGGTACCAAATGTCCGCAAACGCAAAAAACGCATCTCATTCTTGCGTCCAACCTCCAACCTCCAACTTCCAACTTCCGACCCCCAACCTCCCAACCCCCAACCCTTCCCCCTACACCCTCACCCTGAATCGATCCCGATAAGCCCCCGGCGTGTCGCCCGTTCCCGCCTTAAACGCCCGCGTCAGTTTTTGGGCGTCGCTGAAGCCGCTCCGCCCAGCCACCTCCCTCACCGAAAGCTCCGTCTCCTCCAGCAACATCTTCGCCCGGTCAATCTTCACCCTCGTAATGTCCTGCAGCGGCGATCGCCCCAGCGTCCTCATGAACGCCCGCTCAAGCCACCGCCGCGTCACGGGAATCTTCTTCAAAATGTCCGCCACATTAATCGGATCATGCGCGTGCTCACGAATCATCCGCAACGCGGCCGCCAGGTCCGCGTCCTCCACCGCCAGCACATCCGATGATTGCCGCGTCACCGGGCTCAGCGGCGGCACCAGTATCGGCCCGGCCGGCACCTCGCCCTCACCCGCCATCAAACGCTGCAGCAGCCCCGCCGCCTCAAACCCCACCCGCACGCTCGGCTGGCGAATACTCGATAGCGTCGGCGTGGCCAGCTCGCACCGCACCGGGTCATCGTCCACACCCAGCACCGCCACATCATCCGGAATCCGCGTCCCTATCAGCCGACACTGCTCCAGCAACTGAAACCCCAGCAAGTCGGCCGGACAAAAAATCGCCACCGGCTTGGGCAGCCGCCTCACCCACTCCCGCAGGTGCGGCTCGCCGCCCGGCCCGCCAGCCGCCTCCCGCCCCTCCATCGCCGCCGTCGCCATCGGTGCCCGCCGACCCCTCGGCCCCCCACGCGTAGACCACAACCGCAGTCGATGCCCCACCCCCCGAAGCCCCAGGAAGAATCCCGCCACCCGCTGCCTCGCAAACCTCGTCCGCCAAGTATCCACCACCGCAAACTCACGAAACCCCCGGTGAATAAAGTACTCCGCCGCCGCCTTCCCCAGCGCCACATCGTCCGGGAACACGGCCGTCGTCAGCGGAACCCGGTCGCTGTTCAGCACCGAAACGACCGGCCGGCCACCCGTCCGCGTGGACAACTTGCGGCACTCCATTCGCGGCAGGTTCGCGATAATCCCGTCCGGCCGAACACCCACAACCTCCTTCAGTTCATGCCACCTGAAAAGGTGGAACGCCCAAGGCAGCCCGGACGGCCGTGCAAAACTCCGAATTCCCTCCAGCACGCCGCGGCCGTGGTGAAAACTATCGAGTTCGAGCAGCACAATCTGCTTCATGCGGTAAACTTCGGCAAGGAAAGGGTATGTCGTAAATCGCCCTTAACTATAACGCGAAATGGGCCATCACCGACACCCATTTGTTGACGTAGGGTATTTCGATTGCATCTATCAGAGGTACGCGCCGTTTCTTGGCCCCCGGTTGGTCGGATGCCCGGGTTGTGGTGCTGTCGGTTTGTCTTGGAGATGTTTCATGAGCATGTTCGTTGGATCACACAGCAGATTGTTGCCAACTGGTCGGGGCGCTAACAGGAGGCGGTCTGCGCTAAGCGGGTCTCTGGCGGTCATGGCGGCAACCGGGGCGGCGGTCACCGCGGCCGGGCCGGTGGTGGTGGAATCGCTGGAGACGCGCCGTTTGATGTCGCTGGGGTACACGGCGACGTGGGTCGGCAACTCCTACGGCAAGGGCGACGGGGCGTGGATTCAGAACAACATCTTGGGGCTTTACGTATCTTCAAACGGTACGGCCTATACCAACAGCTGGTGGGATGAAGGCAGCCACGAAGGGGCTTACTACCGCGGCACCGACGGCCAGCCAATCGGCGCGATCAACTCGCTGCACACGTCATTCGGTGGCGGCTTCGCTGTGGCCGGGGACAACAACTTCATTTATTCGTCGAATTGGAATCTGGTCCGACGTTCGACGCTTCAGGGGGCTCCGGCACCGTTCGCCGGTGGGCAGGGTCCGAATGGCGACACCATCGGAGTGACGCAGGGCGCGCAA
Source organism: Tepidisphaerales bacterium (assembly GCA_038226785.1). Lineage (GTDB taxonomy): Bacteria > Planctomycetota > Phycisphaerae > Tepidisphaerales > Tepidisphaeraceae > JBBRQG01. Next base: position 2,080 of record JBBRQG010000008.1, read on the forward strand.
GGGACCGACAAGGCGATCGGTGTACAGGGTCTGGCGGTCGACAAGGTCAATGGCCGCCTGGTGGTTTCGGAGAATACGGACAACCTGGTCGAAATCTATAACACCTCGACGATGACGAAGGTGCGTAGCTGGTCGGTGGCCCGGCCGGGGGCCGTCACTGTTGCAGGTGATGGCACGATCTGGGCCATCTCCAACGGAGATTCCAGCAACGCGGCACGGATCCTTCATTTTGATTCCAACGGCAACCAGTTGTCTCAGGTGATCACCGGCAGCACGGGTTTTGCGCCGTCCTCGGTCTGGTGGGACAGCGTCGGCAGCCGCTTACTTGTCGGTGACGGTGGGCCGGATCAGAATATTAAGATTTATTCGAATCTGGTGCTATCCAAGTCGGCTCCGGACGCGACTTTCGGAAAGAGTATTTTTTCCGGCACGCCGGGTCAGGTGACGAACACGAAGTTCGGTACGTCCGGCATCACCGGGGTGGCTACGGATTCGGCTGGCAATATCTATGTCAGTCTGAACGGCGTCGGTAAGGGGGCCTACTGGAATGGCGGGGGCACCGTGCTGGAGTCGTGGACTGCGGCGGGGACGCTGCGTTGGCGGAAGGTCGGTCTGGATTTTGTCGACGTCGCTGATGCCGATACGACGACAGCCACCGGGAGCGTGGTGGATGTCTACGACAAGTACTCGCACTACCAAGTGGACCTGTCCAAGACGACGGCCGGGACCGAGTGGACCTATGTAGGTCATACGCTCAACCCGACCAAGTACCCGGCGGATCAGCGGTTCGTGCGGGCCAACGATACGTTTGACTACACGGCCGGGACTTACATCCGTCAGGTTAACGGCCACAAGCTGATGTACGTGATGGACATGCAGGCCCGTCGGATTCTGATTTATCGGTTCAATCCGACAACCGATGGTGAAGTTGCTATCCCGGCGGGAATCTGGGAATCGCAATACGGTTATGCGGCCGGTTATGCCGGCAGTCCGTCCGGCGGAGACTTTATCTGGCGCGATAAGAATGGCGACGGGCAGTTCCAAGCCGGCGAATATGCGCAGGGGCCGGGGATGCCGAATCTGGGTTACGGCCTGTCTGTGGACAGCAAGGGGAATATCTGGTCGGCCAACCACTACTCCGGCACGGGCGTGGGGATTCGCCAGTGGAAGCTGCAAGGTTTCGACGCCAACGGCAATCCGGTCTACGACTACTCGGCGGGGAACTACGTCGAGTGGCAGCGTCCGGTCGGCAGCCACGGCGATATCAGACGTGTGCAGTACTTCCCCGACACCGACACGATGTATGTCAGCAGCACGAGCGATCAGAACGGCGACCGCGATGCCGGCACCCGGATCGTGAAGTACAAAAACTGGTCCAACGTTGCGACACGCTCGGTGGTCTGGTCTCTGGATCCGCCGCTGGACAACACGCGCATCTCGTCGATTTCGATTGCCGGGGACTATGTCTTCCTCGGCTACAGCTATTTTAGCACGAATAGCAAGGAAGGGACGATCTACGTTTACAAGGCGAGCGACGGCACCTACGCGGGTGCGATCACTCCGACGCCGGCGGTCGGTTCGATCAGCGGCACGTTTGATGTGCCCAACGCGATCAATGCCGTGCAGCAGTCCAATGGCGAGTACACGATCTTTGCCGAGGATGACAACTACGCGAAGGTGATCGCCTACCGGTGGAATCCGACCAGCAACATCAACTTGATTGATCCACTGGACGATCTGACCAAAATCGACACCACGCGCACCACTGCGCATTGGGGTTTGGACGGTTCCAACACCAACCTGTTCAGCAATGACAACGCCCGCAGCACGCGGACGACCGACACGGCGGAAAGTATTGTCTGGCAGAACAAGTCAGGGATCGTCGACTTCGCCATTTCGATCTACTACGGGCAGCTTCTGAACATTGATTCCCTTGTGACGCTGTCGACCAGCGTCAACGGGACGGCTTGGACGCCGCTGACGACCGCGCGGACACCCACCGTCGACAGCAGCAACAACGGCGGCTGGGTCACCACGACGTACCGACCGGGCGGGACTCTGCCGGCGGGAACGCAGTACGTGCGGGTGACGGTGGCGCCCAGTGGTGTCAACTGGAACGTGCAGATCGGCCGTGCGGAGTTTTTCGGCACACAGGGGGGTTACCACACCCCGACAGGCCCGTTCTTCCTTGAAGCGCCGGGTACCGGCGATGTCAAGACGACGATCGTGGATGACCTGAACAACCTTTCTTTGACCGATCCGGTCCACACCGTGGGCGCGTGGGGCATCGACGGGTCGAACGCCAACTTCTTTCAGAACGATGGTGGCCGGGCGATTCGTGCCACCGATGCCACCGGGGCACTGGCGTGGAAGGGCGACAACTTCACCACGTTCGCCGCAACCATCGGCTTTGATCAGTCGCTGGCAATTGGCAGCTATGTGACATTTTATCGCTCGACCAATGGCGTGACCTGGTTACCCGTGGCGGTCACCCGGACCACGACCCAATCTGGTGGGGGTGGAAACTGGGGTATCACGACGTTCACGCCGACGGCCGAGCTACCCGCCGGCTCGATGTACCTCCGACTTCAGATCGCACCAGTCGGCACCAACTGGAAGATTCAGGTCGGTAAGATGGTGATGCAAACATTCCACCGCCAGTCCTCCATCGGCAACGCTGGGCGTGACCCGATACGCAGTGCCGGGTCTGGAACCGGAAGTAAAGCGGCTACGCCTAGTTCTCTGCGCCAAGCGGGCGACGGAACGGCAAATCCAACCGACGGCGCTGACGCCGAGTCGGTTCAGCCGATACCGTCAGCACCGGTCGATGGCCCCGATACGAAGGCTCCGCTGGGTGTACCGCCTTCGCCCTTTGCCCGCGCGGGGAAAATATTCCCGCGATTGGGGATTGGTGCCGAAATCGTACGTGGCGGGCTATAGCATTGGGCAGACGCTTTGGTTTACCCAAGTTAACACTGTTGGCGGAATACGTGACGAGTCAGGGATTTGTGCTGCAAGAGTCACAATAATTTCATTGGATCGGCGGCCGTGTCGGGGTACCTTTCCAAGCATGCAGACCCGCCGATCCAACTTGAGCCTTCGGGTGTTGATGGTGGCTGCGGTTCTGACGGCGTGCTCGCAGGCAGCCAGTCCTAGTTCGTCCGGCGCGTGTGATCAGTATGCGGGTGGGATCGTCGGCCGCGACGGCGTCAAGGTCCGCAAGATGTACTTGGTCCGCCCCGACCTGCTGCCTTACCACATGCAGTTTGACGCGTATTGCTAGCAAGCAACGGCTGCGGGCAACCGCCCCTTAAAAAGCCTGAATGGGTGTGTGTGGGCCGATCGGCTCGACGCTCAGCCTAAAGCCGATTCGATCGCCTCAGCGGGAGAGATCGCGGCTTCCGCTTTTCGGGCCGGGATTCGTTGGCAGACCAGTAACTGAATCCCCGCAAACAGCAGCATCGACGCGAAGACGTAGATCAGGTTGTGGCCGATTACATTTTGCGCGGCTTGCTGAATATCCAGCGGGATGCCGGCCGCACTCTCCGGACTTAACAACTGTGACGCCAAATAGCCCTTGCTTTCCAGGGCCGCAAGTGCCGGATGAGCGAGATAGGCGAACAAAGCCCCGTGCAGCCCGATGCCGATCGCTCCGCCCAGCGTGCGACTTAGCTGAATGGAGCTGGTGGCCGTTCCTCGCTGCCCGTATTCCACGACGTGCTGCACGCCGAGCAGCATCGACATGGAGCTCGGGCCGAAGCCGAGGCCGGTGACCAGCAAGGCAAGCGTCAATATCCATGTTGGCGCTGCTGTAAGGCAGCAAATCAGCAAGCCGATCAGCCCCAGAATGATCAATCCCGACCCCATTACAGCCACATTTCGGAAGCCCCACCGGACGACCAGCGGCGCAGCCACCACGCCGGAGGTGGCCCATGCGAGCATGATCGGCGTCACGACCGATGCCGCTGCCCCCACCCCGCCGCCCCGGCCGCCCTGAACGTACAAAGGCACGTAGGTGTCTAGCGAAAGGAAGACGATTCCCAGCAAAGCCGAGCCAAGCAGACTCGGCCAAAGGTCAGGGCGGGCGAGCAACTTGGGGGGCAAAATCGGCTCGGCCGCGCGGCGCTCATGCCAGACAAAGAGAGTCCCAACCACCAGCGAAATAACCACCAAGGCTGGCGTGTAATACACGCCAAACGGCAACGAAACCGCTACCAACAGCGCCGACGTGGCCACTGATAACGAGAGTACTCCGGGGAGATCGATGTGGCTTAGTACAAAGTGCCTCTGACCGGCGTGCGAGTCGCGGTAGTAGATGACCAGCACCGCCATGGCTACCAACGCTGGCGGCAGGTTCACAAAAAAAATCGCCCGCCATCCCAGTGTCTTCACCAGCAGTGCACCCAGCGCCGGCCCCGTCAGCGAGGCTGTCCCCCATATGGCGGAAAACAACCCCTGAATCTTTGCCCGCTCTTCCAAGGTGTAGATGTCTCCCAGCACCGTCAAGACAATCGGCATGATGCCGCCAGCGCCCAACCCTTGCAGGCCGCGATAGAGGATCAACATCGACATCGAATGGGCCGTGGCCGCCAGAACGGAGGCGACTGTGAAGATCCCGATGGAAGCAATCAGAACCTTTTTGCGGCCGAGCGTATCGGCCAATCGGCCATAGAGGGGCATGGAGACCACACACGCCAGCAAATAGATTGAGGCGACCCATGAGTAATGCTCCAGGCCGTGAAGGTCACCGATGATGGTCGCCATTGCCGTGGAAGTAATCGTCTGCTCGAGCGAAGCCAGCACCATGACGAGCATGCAGGCGGTGGTCACGAGTTTGCGCGAAGAAGAAGTGCCGGAAGTGGTATCGGCCGAGGGCGCTAAAGATGGCTTTTCAGGAGCGTCCGCAGTGGCTGTGGTCATGGAAAGGTCCGGTGCGTCCCGCCGACAGCGCGGCAAAACAACTGTATGGATTGTGGAGTGGCTGAGACAACCCGTTTCGACTCGAAACCATGCCGGCACGGGCCAAATGCAACGGACGCAAGTTTTCGGATGGTTATTTGCCGGCCCGAGCCATATCGGCCACTTCTGACAAGGCATCGGTCGCAAACTTCACATCCTGCTTGCTCAAAAACGGCCCAAAGCTCAGCCGCGTCGTGCCGCCTTCAGCCGTTCCAATCGTCGCGTGCGCGTGCGGCGCACAGTGCAGGCCGCTGCGGGTCAGGATGCCGTACCCGCTTTCCAGCACGGCCGAAAGCTCAGCCGGCGAATACCCCTCAATCCGAAACGAAAAAACACCCACCCGATCACGCACACCCTGCGGCCCAAAATACGTGAGACCATCAATGTTGCTCACGCCTTCGATGAACGTCCGGACAAGGTCCAGGTCATGCCGGTACAGCCGCTCGATGGTCTGCTCCTCCACCCACTTCGCAGCCGCACCGAGTGCGATGATGCCCGGGGCATTGTGGCTACCAGGCTCATATCGGTCGGGCATGAAGTCCGGCTGGCGGTCGTTCTCACTGACGCTGCCCGTCCCCCCTTCACGCAACGGCCGCACCAGTTTCTCCATCCCCGGCCGCAGATACAAAAACCCCGTCCCCAGCGGCCCCATCAAAGCCTTATGCCCCGGCGCAGCCAGCAGGTCGATGCAATCCGCCTGCACGTCCAGCGGCAAATGGCCGATGCTCTGTGCCGCATCCACCACAAAAGGCACGGCCAACTCGCGGGCCATCCTGCCAATCGCCGCCACCGGCTGGACCACACCAATCACGTTACTAACGTGCGTGATGGCGATCAGCCGCGTCTCCGGCAACACAGCCTTGCGGATGTCATCCACATTCACCAGACCGGTCTTGGGGTTCACCGGAACGCGCGTGACGGTGATCTCGCCCCGGTCTGCCAAAGCGTTCAGCGGACGCAGAATGCTATTGTGGTCGATGTCGGTGCAGATGGCGTGCGGCTTGGACGTGGCGGAAATCGCGCCGGCCAACAACCCCTTGATCGCCAGATTGAGCGCATCAGAGCAGTTGAGCGTGAAGACAATGTGGTCGGGCGACTGGCCGTTGATGAGGCGGTTCAGCGTCCGGCGGGTTTCAGTAATGAGGCGCCCGGCCTCGATGCTCTCGGCGTAAGCCCCACGGCCGGGACTCGCGCCGAGGTGTGCGAAGTAGTTCTCGATGGCCTCGACCATGACCTTCGGCTTGGGGAAGGTGGTCGCGGCATTGTCGAAGTAGATGCGGCGTGGGGTTGGAATGAGCGGATCAGACATAGAGGAAAGCGACGACATATTAGACGACCGGTCGACGAAAATCGTGTGCGTCCGCGTGTTCCCAGCTTACCAATATTGCCACTGGTGATATCGCATGACATAGACCGCCAGCAATAAATTGGTGGTGGCATGGCAAACGATACAAGCCCCCAGCGACTTGGTTTTCACCAGCAACCAACTGATCAGGAGTGCCCAACAAAAAGCTGTCAGCCACTGCGGATGTACCAGTACGAAGGCCACAGCAGTGCCGAGGAAGGCGATTTTATCCCAGTGGCCGACATCAATCATTTTGAAATCGTTGGGGGCTGCGATCGTGCGGTAGACGAAGTCGCGCCAAAAGAGCTCTTCCATGATCGGCACGACCAGCACCGGGCCAAGGGTCCGCACGGCCAGCCACGCGTAGAGGGCCATTGGGCTGGCGAACTCGTGGGTGGGGTCGAACGGCGGCGGATGGCCCCCCGGCCGCCAGTAGTCGGGCCAAGCCCAACACAGCAGCTCTTCCACGCCGACCCATTGAACGATCCCGACCACGCCGAAGATGAAGCCCAGACCAAGGTGAGTCCAGCGGATCTTGGTGTAGTGCTTCCAGAAGACCCAGAGCAACACGGGCACGATGGCCGTGCGGGCGACATAAGCCCACGGGTACCAGCCGGGAAAGCCGCCGACCCAGATCAGGGCCATAAAGGCGGCCATGGGGACGATGTACGCGGCGTCATCGCGGCGGGAAGAAAGGGCCGGGCCGGCAGAAGCGGGAGAGGGCGCGCCGACGATGATGCGCTTCTTGCGCGGCGGCGTGGGCGTGGATTCTGCAGCAGTCATAGGCGATGGGAGCGTCCACGCGTGCGGGCCAGTATGCAAGCGCGGCCTCAGGCCTTGTGCCAGGTGCCGTTCATGATCTGGTTGAGTTTGCCGTCTTTGACCAGCCAGACGCGCCAGTGGAAAGCGGTGCCGTCATCGGTGCGTTCCAGTTCCTGCCGGAGCAGCGTGCCGCTGGGTTTGCCGTCGGCACCGGGCATGTCGCGTTCTGTCCGAAGGAACAGGCCTTCGGAGGTGTATACGCCCTGGCTCACCTCGCCGTCGATGGCGAAGCTGGTGCCGGTGATCTTGCCATTTTCTGATGCGAACACATCGTGGTAGCGGTGGTACTCGGTGCCGTCGGTCTTGCTGACGAAGGTGTCAGAGACGATGAACTTGTGGCCGGGGCCCCAGACGATCGCGTTGCGCGCCTTAAGCGGACTGACGTCTTTGCCATCGGCTAGCCAGTGGGTATCGATCGTCCAGTTCCCCACCATCCAGCCGATACTCTGGATCGGCTCTGCGGGCTTGGTCTCATCAGGTGCCATGGCCGCCGAGGCGGCCGTGAGAAGAACCATCACTATCGAAGACAGGCGCATGCGAACCTCCTGTTAAAGGGTGCTTACCTTGCGTATTCCACGGCCCGGGTTTCGCGGATGAGGGTGACTTTGATCTCGCCGGGGTAGGTCATTTTCTCTTCGATTTTCTTGGCGATATCGCGTGCAATTTTGGCGCCGACTTTGTCGTCGACCTTTTGGGCGTCGACGATCACGCGGACTTCGCGGCCGGCCTGAATGGCGTAAGCCTGGCGCACACCGTCGAACTCCATGGCGAGGGCCTCGAGGTCCTGCAGGCGCTTGACGTATTTTTCCAGACTTTCGCGGCGGGCGCCGGGCCGGGATGCGCTGATGGCATCGGCGGCCATGATGATGACGGTGTAGGGCGTGGTCGGGGGGACGTCGCCGTGGTGGCCTTCGGCAGCATTGAGAACTTCTTCGCGCTCGCCGAACTTTTGCAGGAACGCTTTGCCGAGTTGCGGGTGGCCGCCTTCCTGTTCGTGGTCCATGGCCTTGCCGATATCGTGCAGCAGGCCAGCGCGGCGGGCGATCATGCCGTCGAGACCGAGTTCCTCCGCGATGGTCTGACTGAGGTAGGCGACTTCCATGCTGTGGCGCAAAACGTTCTGGCCGTAGCTGGTGCGGAAGCCGAGACGACCGAGCATCGGGATGACGCCTTTGGGCAGGTTGGCGAAGTTGGCTTCTGCGGCGGCTTCCTTGCCGATCTTCAGGAGGTTTTCTTCCATTTCTTTGGTGGTGGCTTCGACGACTTCTTCGATGCGGGCGGGGTGGATGCGGCCGTCCTGCGTGAGGCGTTCGAGGCTGATGCGGGCGATTTCGCGGCGGACTGGGTCGAAGCAGCTGACGACGACCACGCCGGGCGTGTCGTCGATGATGACGTCAACACCGGTCGACTTCTCGAACGCGCGGATGTTGCGGCCTTCGCGGCCGATGACGCGACCTTTCATGTCGTCTGTGGGGATCTGCACCGTGCTGACGGTGTGGTCTGCGGTCTGGCTGGAGGCGTACTTCTGAATGGCTTGAAGGATGATCTGGCGACTTTTTTCCTTGGCCTCGTCCTGGGCGTGCTCGGTGACGCGCAGGATCGTGTCTCCGGCTTCTTTTTTGCACTCTTCTTCGAGTTGGGCCATCAGGTTTTTGACGGCTTGGTCCTGAGTCATGCCGGCCACGGTCAGCAGTTTGGCCTTCTGCTCGGAAAGGGTATCTTCCAGTTCTTTTTCCTTGCCGGTGAGGACGACATCCCGCTTGGAAATACGCCGCTCCAAATCGTCGATGTTCCGTTCCTTGACGGTCAGGGTGTCGAGTTTGCGGTCGAGGGTTTCTTCGCGCTTGGCGAGGCGGTCGTCCAAGGCGCGGAGTTCCCGGCGTTGGGATTCGGCGTCGCGGTCGGCCTGTTCACGTGCGGCAATGGCGGCCTTTTGGGCTTCCAGTTCAATTTGCTTTGCGTGAGTTTGCGCCTCAAGGCGGGCCTGATCAGCAATGCGTTGGGCGTCGGTTTTCGCCTGCGAGACGATGCCCCGGCCCATGGTTTTCATAATACCCAAGAGCGCAAGACCGCCGAGTACGACGCCACCCAAACCACCCAAGATCAAGTTCAGAGTCGAATCCATTGGAAGCTCCCTCGGCCTGGGGGGTCATCCGTGCCCGGCCGTGGTTATAAGTGCTTGCAACCACGAGAGTAGTGACCAAAGCGCGTCCATGCGCCCGGGCGAGAGAAGTCCGGTTTGACCTGAACGCGGTGACCATCATTGCAGCCGACAAAGCCAGCAGAAACGAAGGGACCCACGCCGGAAAAGGACCGTCCAGCACTACAGCCAACGAAGTTGAGAGCAGAAAATCGATCATAAAACTACAACCAGCAACGCATTCGCTGGTTTAGACAGTGTTCAATGGTATGACTTTTGGCGAATCTTGACAAGACAATTACAAAGTCTGAGTTATTCAGGGCGGGTGACGTGTTTCACCACAAAATCGGGGACCGAAGCACACCTTGAGGGTCGACGTTCGTAGACTGCCGCAACGCCATGACCATCGCAGAGTCCACCGAATCGCCCGAGCAGACCCGACGGGCAACGCTAAGCGTATCCAACATGAACTGTGCCAGCTGTGTGGCTCATGTTGAGCGCGCGGCCATGGCTGTCATGGGGGTCAGCGATGTAAGGGTTAATCTCGCGTTGGGTCGCGCGCTGGTGACTTTTGACCCCAGCCGGGCCAACGTGGCTGAGGTGGCTGCGGCGGTAACCAAATCGGGATACCCTGCCGAGTTGAACCCAGTGGCGGGAACGCCCGGTGCGAGTCAGCAAGGTTCTGCAGGGCCGTCGCATGATGACAACCTTCTGGGTTGGCGGAATCGGGCGATTGTGGCTTTGGCGATGTGGGTGCCGGTGGAACTTTTGCACTGGTTTGGGCACCGATTGATTCCGAGTCATCTGGCGATGACGGTGACTGAGTGTCTGCTGGCCACCGCAGCGATGGTGCTGTGTTCGGGCGGGTTTTACAGGTCGGCGGTGCGTAGCCTGCGATCCGGGCTGAACAACGCCAATATGGACGTGTTGATCGCCATGGGTTTCAGCGTGGCGTTCGGGTACAGCCTTGTGGCGCGGGTGGGGGAATGGGCCGGTTGGTGGCCGGGGTTGGGGCACGTCTATTTTGGTGAGGCCGCGGCGCTGATCGCGATTGTGTCTGTGGGGCATTATCTGGAGACGAGGGCGCGTGTGTCGGCGGGATCGGCCATCCGGCAACTGCTGGATCTGACGCCAGCGACGGCTTGGCGCATGCCGCCAGTGCCGGTGGAGGTGACGCGTCCGGCGGGGAGATTGTCATTGAGCGTGTTGCAGGCGCCGGCTGTTGCGGGTCCGGTTGAGCCTGAGGAAGTCTCCGTTGCGGCACTGGCGGTGGGGGATCGCGTGCTGATTCGCCCTGGCGAGCGGGTGCCGATTGATGGGGAAGTGGTGGAAGGGGCCAGCAGCGTGGATGAGTCGATGCTGACGGGTGAGCCGTTGCCGGTGATGCGGCGGCTGGGTGAAAACGTGTTCGGTGGAACACTGAATACGGACGGGCGGCTGGTGGTGCGGGTGACGCGGACGGGCGAGCAGACGGCACTGGCGGGGATCATTCAACTCGTGGAGACGGCACAGGCCAGCAAGCCGCCGGTCCAGCGACTGGCAGACCGGATAGCGTCGATTTTCGTGCCGGTGGTTCTGGTGATTGCTACGGTCGCCGGAGTCGGTTGGGCGTTGTGGGGGCACTATCACGGGTGGGAGGGGGCGCGGACGTGGGGCACTGTGGCACAGGTGGTCTGTTCGGTGTTGATCATCGCCTGTCCGTGCGCGCTGGGGCTGGCGATTCCGGCCGCGTTGATGGTGGCGACAGGGATCGGGGCCAAGCGGGGGATTTTGATTCGAGATATCGCCGGGCTGCAGCGGGCCGAGAAGGTGACAGCCATTGTGCTGGATAAGACCGGCACGCTGACGTTAGGCCAGCCGGTGTTGCATGCGGTTCGGCCGGTGGAAGGTTTGATGAGCGAGACGGAGCTACTGGGTCTGGCAGCGTCGCTGGAGCAGTTTGCGACGCACCCTCTGGCACAGGCGATTGTGCGGCAGGCGTTGGCCCGGAACACAGGGCTGAGGGCTGTCATCGACTTTTCCAGTACGGCCGGTACGGGGATTCGGGGTGAAATCGACGGGCGGCACATTGAAGTGGGTGGGCCGCGGCTGCTGAGCGAGTTGAAGGTGGCGTTGCCGCCGGGGAATACGCCGGGGGCGAGCCGGGTGTTTGTGGTGGAGAGCGTCGACGGTGCGGCGAGGTTGCTAGGCCACCTGGAGTTGATTGACGGCATCAAGCCCGAGGCGCCGGTGGTAGTGAAACAGTTGCTGGCACTGGGTGTGCGGCCGATCATCGCGACGGGGGACCGGGAAGAGGCGACTGCTCCGGTGGCGGAAATATGTGGTATCACGGAGGTTCATGCGGGGATGTCTCCGGGGGATAAGAAGGCGCTGATTTTGCGCCTTGCAGCTGGGGGCGAGCGGGTGGGGATGGTGGGGGACGGAATCAACGATGCCCCGGCGTTGGCGCAGGCGCAACTGGGGATAGCGATCGGCAGTGGGGCGGATGTGGCGAAGGAATCGGGGGATATTGTCCTGACAGGCCCGACGTTGTTGACGCTGCCGGCGACGATTCAGCTGAGCCGGGACACGATGCGGATCATCCGGCAGAATCTCTTTCTGGCGTTTGCCTACAACGCGCTGGCCATTCCTTTCGCGGCATTTGGAATCGTTCCGCCGATTTATGCGGCCATTGCGATGGCACTGTCGGACGTCACGGTCATTGGTAATGCGCTGCGTTTGCGCTGGTTTGACCCGGGCCCGCTGCGGCTGCCGGAACGCCCGGCGATGAGGGATGGCGTTGGCCGTTGAAAAGCCCTCGAAATAATCGCGCTTGACAGACCCCCCCGACCTTTCTTGAATACCGCCGCGAATCCGAAGTGAGGCCGCCGTCGGGTGATTGCTTCGGCTGGTCGTGCTGTTCAGCCGTGTTGTAAGAACTTTTGTTGTTCGACCCTGTCCGAGGCATGCCCATGAAGATGATCGCCCCTGCACTTTTCCCCAGCCGCGAAAATGTCGCTGACGGCTCACTGGCCGCAGACACGATCGCCTGCCTTGGCCTTGTGGTGCCGCTGATTCCGATTGGTGCCGGTGAGACCTTGGGTGACGAGGGGGTCTCGGCCATTCTGCTTCCCGATGCGGCCAAGCGGCGGGCTGACGAGGAAGAAGAGGAAGAGGAGGACAAGGAGGAAAAAGAGAAGGCCGATGACGACGAAGAGGAAGACGAAGATGAAGACGATGAGGATGAGGACGAGGACGAGGACGAGGATGAGGAGGATGAGCTCGACGAGGAAGAAGACGAGTTAGATGAAGAAGAGGACGAGGACGACGAAGAGGACGATGACGACGACGATGATGAAGAAGAGGAAGACGAGGAGGAGGACGCCGCCGACGACGATGATGACGACGGCTTCGATGACGATGAGGACGAAGAGTTCGGCGATGAGTAGAGCGGCCTGCTGCCGTTTTTTTTGACCCTCTACCCCAAACCTGCTTCACACCGGCGACCCCTACAGGGGTCGCCTTTTTTTGGCAGTAGTCGTTATTCCGGACGCATCTGACGGCCCTGTTTGATCTGGCCGCGGACCTTTTTGCCCGTTAATCGGCGTTCTTTGCTGCCACGGGTGGGTTTGGTTTTCCGGCGGACGGTCGGGCGTTTTTTTGCGGTGATGAGCATCACGCGCAATTCTTCCATGACGGCCGCGAGGTTTTGCTGCTGGGTGCGGGCTGCTTCGGCGGTGAGGTGGATGTCGCCAGCCTTGGTGATGCGTCGGCCTGCCTGAGCGACGAGTCGCTCGATTGCATCGGGATACAGGCCGTGAATTTCGGTCAGGGCGAGATGAAGGTCTGCCTTGGTGCTGACCTTGTTGACGTTTTGTCCGCCCGGGCCGCCGGAGCGGGCGAAGTGAACGCGCAGGGCATCACCGCGGCACCAGATGCCAGGTGCGATTTCCACTCCGCCGGGTAGGCCTGTTCCGCCGGGAAAGGCGGCGGGTGGCCGGGCGGGCAGGGGAGCGGGAGATTGGGATGGTGGAGTCTCGGCCATGGCGACGAGGGGCGGTGGTTAGGGGAGGGTGGCTGGAGCCGTGGAAGGTTTGGTGGCGGGATGAGCAAGGGGAATGAGCGTTGCGCCGGCGGGAATGTCGTCGGTGGTGAGAAGAGCGAGCCGGGGAAAGGTGCCATTGCCAATATTCATGGCCGCAGTCAGTTCCTGCTGGGTCCGCTCTATGCGGACGTGCCCTGTGACGCTGGCGAAGAACATGACTGTGAGCAGGACGATGAGGTTGGCACGCATCCAGCCGACGGGGTGGCTGGGGGGAACCGGCAAGCTGGTGAGCATGAGGGCGATCAGCAACGCGAGTACGCCGGAGGCGGCATGGGCCACCCACCACCATCCGATGCGGTACGTGACGCTGACGGCTTCCGGCTCGGGGGCGCGGTAGGAGTCGAAATGCTGAAAGGAGCTGATGACGCCGGTGACGAGTAAAACAGCCGTGGCGACCCAGACGATCCGCCGGAAAAACCAGCGGGCCCGGCCGAAAACGGCCAATTGCTCGGCCGACTGCAAGTCCTTGATGGCGACAGGAACCACCCACTCGAAAAAGAGTGTTCCGCCGACGATGAGGGCCGTGCAGACGATGTGAAAATAGCGGGCGAGGAGGTAGGGGACGCCCTGATAGAGCTGGGGGTCAGTGATGGCGATAATCAGCGGCGGGGAGGAAGCCATGCACGCGATAGTAACGCAGGGTTACAATTCCCTCATGGCTCAGGCAAAACATCGAGGCATTGTATTTTGTGCGGCGGTCGTTCTTGCGGTCCATCAGGCTGGTGCACAGCCCGCTCATCTGACGGAAAGCCAGAAAATTGAGGCCCTGCTAAAGCACATAGGGGGTTTGCAGGGAGCGACGTTTATCCGAAACGGTACTCCGGCAACGGCTGCTGCCGCCGCAAGCCATCTGCGGATGAAATGGAAAGCGGCTGGCGATGGCATCGGCAGCGCACTGGAGTTTATTGAGAAGATCGCATCGCGCTCTTCCATGTCGGGGAAGGAATACCTTATCAGGTTGGCTGACGGGACTGAATCACCTTCAGGCGACTACCTGAAAAGGCAGTTACAGGTGATTGAAAGTGGCACGCCGGCAACGGCGCCAACGGCCCCAGCCACCCCAACGACCCAGCCCTGACTTTGTATGTGCGCTGCTGCTGTTCATCCGGAAGACGGATGTCGATCGCCCGAAGGCTATGATCCAGATCCCTTCGGCCCGGACAACGGGTTACACCAGCTGATCCAGCCCGCCAAGGCCTACGACCTCGTGTGAGAAGAACGGTTCGGCGTAGGCGGTGTCGATGCGGGTGCCGAAGTATTCGTTGACTTTGCGGACCTGGCTGGGGAGGCCTTCGGAGGCGAACTGGGTTTTGTAGCAGAGGCAGGCGGCCAGCTTGGTTTCCCAGGTGGGGGTGATGTCGATGCAGAAGGTCGGCTGGAAAGACATGCGAAGGTGGGTGCAAAAGTAATAGATGATGCGTTTGGGGTGCCAGGGTTCGCCGGGGATGGCGGATTTGGTGAGTTTGGCATCGAAGCGGGCGTCTTCGGCGATGCGGGAGACGGCCACATGGTCGGGGTGGGCATCGACGGGATAGGGGACGAAGAGGACATTCGGACGGTGGATGCGGATGAGGGCGGCCAGTTTGTGGCGGCTGGGGAGGTCGTGGACGACTTCGCGGTTTTTCAGGCCGAGAAGGGATCGTTCGACGCCGAGGATTTTCGCGGCCGCATCGGCCTCGGCCGCGCGCGTAATGGGGTCGCCGCGGGGGGTGGGCTCGCCGTTGGTCATATCGACGAGGTGGACGGTGTGGCCCTGTTGCTTGAGCAGGGCGATGGTTCCGCCCATGCCGAGTTCCTGGTCGTCTGGGTGGGGGCCGATGATGAGGAAGGAGGACATGGCGGGAGTGTAGCGGGCTGTAGCAACCGCAGGCTCTGCGGGTTTTTCGAATTCCAATGCCAAGAGACGGCAGGGCCTGCCGTCGCTACCGCATTCCCGGTAGCCGGAAATGTTCGTCGGCCAGTTGGCCGGCAAGGGCGGCGCGGTAGACGACTTCGAGGTTGTGGACCATGACGCCGGTGTCGAAGCGATTGCGTGCTTGTTCGCGGCCTGTGGTGCCGAACTGGTTGCGGAGGGATTCATCGCCGGCCAGTCGGCCGAGGGCGTCGCCGAAGGCTGGGATGTCGAAGGGGGGGATGACGAAGCCGCTTTGATTGTGGGTAACGGCTTCCTTTGCACCGTCGATGTCGTAGGTGACGCACGGTTTGCCTGCGAGTTGACCTTGGGGCAGGGCGCGGGCCAGACCTTCACGGCGGCTGGGGTGTGCGACGATGTCCATGGCGTGGATCAGCTCGGGGACTTTGGCGGGCGGGACGAGGCCGGAGAGAACGAAGCGGCTTTCCAGACCCAACGACTTGACGCGGTCCAGCAGGCGTTCGCGCCAGCTGCCGTTGCCGACCCAGAGGAATTTCAGGTTGGGATTGGCGGCACAGAGTCGCCCTGCGACATCGATCAGATCATCGTGGCCCTTGAGTTCGAAGAGGCGGGCGATGGTGCCGATGACGATGTCTTGCGGCGTCAAGCCGAGTTCTTGCCGGACGATGTCGCGGGGGCGGGGCGGGGAGAGAAACGGGTCGAGTTCCATGCCGCTGTACACGGTGACGTATTGGCCGGGGCGGCCGATGCCTGCGGCCAGACTTTGGGTGGCCATGGAATCGGCGACGCCGACGATGAGGTTGGTTCTGGGGGCGGCCCAGCGTTCGGCCATGGCGTAGAGGCCGTTGACCAAACGATTTGTGCCAGCGGTAAAGGCCAGACCGTGGATCGTGTGGATGACGGCGCCGCCGTGGTCCGTGAGGCCAGCGTGTTTGGCGGCCCAGCGGCCGAGGATGCCTGCTTTGCTGCTGTGGGTGTGGACGATGTCGGGTCGCAACTCTGTGATGGTGGCGGCAAGTTTGCGGGCGACGGTCATATCGCGCGTGTGGATGGCGCGTTTCATTTCGGGCAGCACGATCACGCGATAACCCGAAGACTGCGCACGGCCAAGCAAGGAACCCTCCGGTCCTTCGGCTGGTCCGGTGATGAGTGTCACTTTATGGCCATTTGCATGTTGGCCTTCACAAGAGAGCAGTGTGTTCTCTTGCGCGCCGCCCACAATGAGGCGGGTAATGATGTGGCAGATGTGGAGCTGGCTGTTGTGTGGGGTGGTCAAGTTTGATCCGGGGTGGCCCTGACATATACCGTACACAACAATGCTTGAAGCCGCCTCATCGTCTGTGCCGGGTTTTACTCACCTGCATGTCCACACCCATTACAGCCTGCTGGATGGGGCGTGCAAGATTCCGGATCTGATCAAGCGGACGAAGGCGCTGGGCATGGACTCCATCGCCATCAGCGATCACGGGTGCATGTTCGGGGCGATCGAGTTTTTTTCCGAGTGTAAGAAGGAGGGCATCAAGCCGATCATCGGGATGGAGGCTTACATCGCGCCGCGCGACCGACGGGAACGCGGCCGGCCGGGGGATAAAGCGGGCGATGCGGCGTTTCACCTGCTGCTGCTGGCGCAGGACATGGATGGGTATCGCAACCTGTTGAAGTTGTCGTCGGCGGCGTATCGCGAGGGGTTTTATCGCTGGCCGCGAATCGACAAGGAGATTTTGCGGCAGTTTAACAAGGGGATTATTGCCACGAGTGCGTGTCTGGGTGGCGAGGTGGCGGAGGCGTTTCAGGCGCGGGATTACAAGCTGGCCCGGCAGGTTGCCGAGCAGTACGTGGACATTCTGGGGCCGGACCGGTTTTTCATCGAAGTGCAGGCGAACGGGATCGATATTCAGGAGCAGGTGAACCCGGAGTTGATTGATCTGGCCGGGAAGCTGGGTGTGGGGACGGTGGCCACGAATGACGTGCACTTTCTGAATGCCGATGACCATCACAGCCACGATGTGCTTTGCTGCATTTCGAAGCAGGAATTGGTGTCGGCACCGGGCCGGTTCAAATATCCGACGGGGCTTTACCTGAAGAGTCCGGCGGAGATTCAGCAGTCGTTCGCGCACATCAAGGGTGGGGCGGAGGCGATTGCCAACACGCGGCGGATCGCGGCAATGTGCAATGTGGAGCTGGACTTCAGCAAGCGGTACGCGCCGGTGTATCGGGTGGCGCCGGAGCAACTGCGGGCTGACATTGTGCCGCCACTGCCGGAAGGGTCGACGCTTGAAACTGTAAAAGAAGATGAACGGTTGATGCGGCAGTTGTGCGAGACGGGTTTGATCTGGCGGTATGGGACGCGCGAGGTTTCCAAGGGTGTGCGCGATCGGCTGGATTATGAGTTGAAGGTGATCATCAGCAAGAACTTTTGCAGTTACTTCCTGATCGTCTGGGACTTCTGCAACTATGCCCGCGACCACGGTATTCCGGTGGGGGCCCGTGGCTCGGGCGTGGGAACGATGGTCGGGTATTTGCTGGGGCTGTGTAACGTTGATCCGTTGAAGTTCGATCTGTTGTTCGAACGGTTCATGGACCCCAGCCGGTCGGAGATGCCCGATATCGATATCGACATCTGCCAGGAAGGCCGGCCGAAGATCATTGAATACGTCCGTAAAAAGTACGGACATGTGGCGCAGATCATCACGTTCGGCACGCTGGCGGCGAAGGCGGCGTGCAAGGACGTGGGGCGTGTGCTGGCCGTGCCGCTGGGCGACATTGACAAGCTGACGAAGCTGATCCCTAACACGCCGGGGACGACACTGAAGAAGGCGATTGATGGCAGTGGGGAGCTGCGTGATTACATCGCGGGGAATCGGCAGATCGCGGAGGTGGTGCAACTAGCGCAGAAGCTCGAGGGGATGTGCCGCAATGCGGGCTGTCATGCGGCGGGGGTCATCATTGCCGACCAGCCGCTGGATGAGATTGTGCCGCTGTACAAGGACAAAGACGACAACATCCTGACGCAGTTTGAAGGGCCGCTGGCGGAGAAGGTCGGGCTGTTGAAGATGGATTTTCTGGGACTGCGGACGCTGACGACGCTGGAGCGGTCGCTGGATCTGGAGGTGCAGACTCGTGCGGAACGCGGTTACAAGCCGGGGCCGCAGGTCAAACTGGATGTCAAGGGCAGGATCGATATTGAGGCGATTGATTACACGGATAAGGCGGTGCTGTCGCTGTTCAGTCGGGGCGAGACGCGGGGGATTTTTCAGTTTGAATCCGGCGGCATGCAGGATCTGCTGATGAAGATGCGGCCGGACCGGCTGGAGGACTTGATCGCGGCCAACGCGCTCTACCGGCCGGGTCCGATGGAACTTATTCCGCAATATTGCAACCGTAAGCATGGGCGCGAGGTAGTGCCGAAAGTGCACCCGCTGATGGACAAAATCCTGGAAGAGACTTACGGCATCATGGTCTATCAGGAACAGGTCATGCAGATTTTCAACCAGCTGGGCGGCATCGAGCTGTCGGCTGCGTATAAGTTGATCAAGGCGATCAGCAAGAAGCAGGCGGACGTGATCGCCAAGTATCAGCCGGACTTCATGAAGGGGGCGATGGCCAAGGGGGTGCCGCAGAAGACGGCGGCCGAGGTGTTCGATTTCATCCTGAAGTTCGGCGGCTATGGGTTTAACAAGAGCCACTCGACGCGCTATGCGATCATTGCCTTTCAAACGGCATACATGAAGACCTACCACCCGGTGGAGTACATGGCCGCTCTGCTGACTTTCGAAATGGGGGATACGGACAAGGTGGTTGCGTACATTGATGAGTGCCGGAGCATTCCGCTGCCGGCTGCCATGGGCGGTGGCAAGGGCATTCGGGTTCTGCCGCCGGACATCAACGAGAGCGAGCACGCGTTTACACCGGTATTTCAGGTGCCGCCGGCCGTTACTGGTAAGAAGAAGGCGGCCAAGGCCGGGCCGATTGCTGCGAAAGAGGGAGTCATTCGGTTTGGTCTGACGGCCGTCAAAACCGTGGGCGAGAAGGCCGTGCAGGCGATCATTGATGCGCGCAAGGCGGGCGGCCGGTACAAAAGTTTGTACGACATGACGGGGCGGCTGGACAGCCGGGCCGTGTCGCGGAGCACGCTGGAAGCGTTGATCAAATGTGGCGGGATGGCGAGTCTGGGGCAGAGTCGGGCGCAATTGCTTGCGCAGGTGGATTCCGCCATTGAATCGGCCGCACGGCAGCAGGCGGATAAGAAGATGGGGCAGATGAATATCTTTGGTGGTGGTGGTGGCGAAGCTGCTGCGGCCACCGCCGATACGGGCGATCCGTTGCCGCCCAATGTGCCTGAGTACCCGGCCAGCGAACTGCTGAAGTGGGAAAAGGAGTTACTCGGTTTTTTTCTTTCCAGCCACCCGCTGACTGAGCACGAAGACGCTCTGAACCATTACGGCACGCACACGGTGGCTGAGGCACTCCAGCAGCAACAGGGGACGCCGGTAGTACTGGGGGGGATTTTGTCGGGCGTAAAGACCAAGGTCGCCAAGACCGGCCGGAGCGCGGGCAAAAAGTGGGCGATTCTGGAGTTTGAAGACTTGACGGGCAAAATCGAGGGGATGTGCTTCGCCGAGACGTATGAACGCATTTTGCAGCAGTCGCCGAATGCGCTGGATGTGGATCGCGTCGTCTTCGTGCGGGCCAGCATCGACCGCAAACGCGAGACGCCGAACCTGATGGTGGATGAGGTCTTGACGTTGCCGGTGGCGACCGCGCGGCTGACCACAGGGCTATCCATTCGCCTGAACCGCCAGCGACACGATGCGGCGGCCGTGGCCGCGTTGCCCGGATTGCTCAAGCCGCACAAGGGGGGCTTATCGCTGGGCGTGGTGGTGGAGGGCGAGACGGGACTTCGCATAGGGCTGCAGGCGGATGAGGCGTTCAAGGTGATGGTGAGTCACGAGCTTCTGACCAAGCTGCGCGATCATCTCGGCCCGGACAGCATCATCCTTCGCGGCGAAGGGGATCGCCGCACATCGCGGCAGGCGGTGCAGCAGACACTGGTTGAGGCGCCAGTACACGAGACCGACGGGCCGCCGGATCATGATGCGGAACTGATGGCAATGGCGGGGTCGGTGGACTTGTACGAGTAGCGAATGGCGATTGCCAAGTCGCCGGACGGCGACTAATCCCACTTCAACACAACAGCCGTCGCGTCATCATTTAGGTGGGTCGTGCCGGCGTGGCTGACGACGGCGTCGAAAAGCGCTTTGATCTCATCGCCGCCGTGGGGAACTCGGGCTACGGCTTTCACGGCTTCTTCCAGTTCGAACTGGTCGCGGACGATCTGGCCGTCGGCTTGGGCCTTCATGCCGTATTGCTCGGCGATGCCGTCGGACAGAACCAAGACTTTGCCCTTGGGGGGCAGTGCGACAGTGGCCGGGGCGAAGGTGTTTTCGGGCATGCCGACCATGCCAGTGGACTGGTCGCGAAGTTTCTGGTGGGCGCCCGGTGCGGCCGGATCGAGCAGCACGGCGTAACCGTGTCCGGCGTCGCAGTAGGTGAGCGTTCGGGCTTCAAAATCGAATACGCCGGCCCATAGCGTGATGAACTTGTCATCGGCCATGCGAGGGCAGAGGAACTCTGACAGGTCGTAGAGGGCCTCGTGCGGGCCGCGGGCACTGGCAAGGCGGGCGTGCAGGTGGCCGTAGGCGGTGGCCATCAGGAGTGATGCCGGAACGCCCTTGCCCACCACATCGCCCAGTGCGAAGGCCACGCGATTTTCGCCGGCCGGAAGGATGCAGAAAAAGTCGCCGCCCAGCGTCTGCCCCGGCCGGCACTCGCCCAGATAAGTGATGTGGCCGATCTTTCCCGATCGGGCCGGCAGCAGCATCTGCTGCACGCGTTCGGCGGCGGTCATCAGCGCTTTCATGCTGGCTTCGCGGCGGCCGAATTCTTCGCGCGACAGATTGCCCCACGCCATACCGCCCATGCGGGCCAAACCCTGAATGAAACTACTGCTGCGCTGGCGGACGGGAATGGGTGTCGCGCCGGGGGAGAGTCGCGAATCGAGATACAAAAACGCGACGATGGTCTGATCGATCATCAAGGGCGCACATACGGCCGCCGTGATCTTCATGGTGGCGATGGATTGGGCGATGTTCCCCACGCCGGATTCGACCGAGAGTTCCGCCACGCCGCCCTCGGCCGCCTTTGCCAGCAGCGAGCGCGAATAGAGTGCGCTGGTGGTGGAAGTACCCGGCGCGAGGCGTGTGACCAGCGCTTCCACCCGGCCGGATGCATCGAGCTGTTTCAGAATCGCGCCGTTGGCATAACCCGTGCCGCGGATCGCGACATCCAGCAGCACTTTGGCCAGTTCGGTTTCATTGCGGGCGGCGTTGATGCCGGCCGCACTTTCCAGCAGCAGCACTGCCAGGTCTTCGCCCAGCGGTTGCTTGGCCGCATCGGCTGAGGCGATGCTCGAGCCGGCGTGCGTGTCGTCATCAGTGGAAACGCCCATACGCCCCGGCGGCGTGGTGGAAAAGTTAAACGTCCAGGGGGCGATGCGCAGGTAGTCGCCGGGCTGTAGGGGCAGGTCGAGGTGCGGTTCGATCTTGTGGCCATTGAGGTGGGTTCCCCAGCGGCTGCCGATATCGGCGACGCGCCACACGCCATCGACAAAGGTGAAGCGGGCGTGCTCGCGTGAGACTTCGGCCTTGTCGGCAGGCACGGTGAGGTCACAGGTCTCTTGCTTGCGGCCGAACAGCAGCGGCTTGGGGCGGGGGGTCAGCCCGAACGCGTCCAGCTTCGGCCCGGAGACGGGAATGAGCCACGCGGTGGGGATGGGTTCAGTCAGGACAGCCGAGGCCATAATGACCCTAGAATATCCAATCTCGGGCCGGTTTATAGGGCTGATTCAGGGGAATCGGTTTTCGCCACACGAATTGCCGCCGCCAGATCGACCTTCCCTTCATAGAGGCTTTTCCCGAGGATGGCCCCCCAGATTCCCTTGTTTTTCAGGCTCAAAACGTGTGCCAGCGAGCCGATTCCGCCGGAAGCAATGACAGGAACATCGGTCGCGGCAGCCAGTTCGGCCGTGGCCTGAACGTTCGGTCCGGCCAAGGTGCCGTCGACGGCGACATCCGTATAAAGCAGCCCCGCCAGCGGCCAGCCGTTGACCTGCTGGGCCACATCAATCGCCCGTTTTCCGCTGGAGGCTGTCCAACCGCGGGTGGCGATGACGCCGGCCTTGGCATCGATAGCCAGCGTTATTTTTTTTACCATGTCCGGGCGTTTGGCAAGCTGGGTGAACCAGTCCCAGTTTTCAAATGCGGCTGTCCCGACCACGACTCGGGCCGCGCCAGCCGATAGAAGGGCTTCTACGTCGGCTGTTGACCGAACTCCTCCGCCCACCTGTATTGACAGCCCCGACCCGGCGATGAGTGCTCGGATGGTGTCTAGTTGCATGGGCCGGCCTTCCTTGGCGCCATCCAGATCGACGATATGGGCATGGGCCGCACCGGCCGCCGCGAAACTGGCCAGCACGGCGGCGGGGTCGTGGGGATAGGTGGTCTGCTGGGCGTAATCGCCCTGGTAGAGGCGGACGACCTGGCCGGAACGGAGGTCGATGGACGGGAGGAGGGTGAGGGGCATGGGGGCACGGATCATATCCGACGGATCCGTAGGTCCAGTTCCAGGAGGACTGCGAAAACCCTTGATGTGGGGGGAATTTCGCCTTCAGGCCTATCATGTCTTCTGTCCCATGCTCTCTGACCGTCTCGAAAAACTGAACGAAAAAGCCCGCGCATTGCCCAAGGCTCCCGGCGTCTACTTGATGAAGGATGACAAGGGCCGTGTTATTTACGTGGGCAAGTCTTCCAGCCTGCGCGAGCGCGTGACAAGTTATTTCCAGCCCAGCACAAAACTCGAGCACAAGAAAGTCGGCCTGCTGGAACAGGTTGTCGATTTCGACATCCTTCAGACTGATTCCGAGGTCGAGGCGTTGCTGGCGGAAAACCGGCTGATCAAGGACATCCAGCCCCGGTACAACGCCCGGCTGCTGGATGACAAAACGTTTCCGTATCTGATGATCACGCTGGACGATGACTTCCCCGGGGTGTTCGTGACGCGTCAACCGCGCACATCGGGGGTGAAACTCTATGGCCCGTTCACCAGTGTGGGGGCGCTGAAAGAGGCCGTGACGCTGATGCAGCGGGCGTTTAAGTTTCGCACCTGCCATTTGGACATACGCGCCGATGACACCAAGCGGCGTTTTTTCAGGCCGTGTCTGCTGTATCCGATCAAGCAATGCACCGGGCCGTGTGCCGACAAAGTCAGCCAAGACGCCTATCGAGAAGATATTCAACGGCTCATCAAATACCTTGATGGCGGCAAGAAGGGGGTCATCAAGGAACTTGAAAAGGAGATGATCGAGGCCAGCAAGGACCTTCACTTTGAAAAGGCGGCAAAGCTGCGCGATGAGATCAAGGCGCTCACCGCTATTGGTGCACGGCCGCGAAAGGGGAACGAAGAATCGTGGCAGCCGGAAGCGTTTGTCAGCCACCCGCAGGAAGGGATGACCGCACTGCAGCAGGTGCTGCAGCTGCCGGAGATGCCGCGCATTCTTGAGGCCATCGACATCGCCCACCTGCAAGGCGGCGAAATGGTCGGTAGCAAGGTGACTTTCATTGATGGTGTCCCCTTTAAAGACAGCTATCGCCGCTACAAGATCAAACACGGACAGGGCAACAACGATTTTCTTAGCATTCAGGAAGTGGTCAGCCGCCGCTATCGTGACGCGGGCGAATCGCACGAACTTTACCCTGACATCATCCTGATCGACGGAGGCCTGGGGCAGTTGAACGCCGCCATGGACGTGTTTACGCAGATGAACGTAAAGCCGCCGATGGTCATCGGGTTGGCCAAGAAGGAAGAGCTGGTCTACATCCAGGGCCAGCCGGAACCGGTCCGCCTGCCGCGAAACAACGCAGGCCTGCGCATGCTGCAATACATCCGCGATGAGGCCCACCGCTTCGCCCAGCGATATCACCACCTGCTGCGCAGCAAAGCCCAGATCGAACAGGAAACGGCCGAAGGCCGGAGGCCCCCCGCCCGCAAGAAATTCAAGCCCGACCCGGCGACCGCGGCCCCCCTTCCGCCGCTGGAACCCAACCGTATTCCGCTGGAGCAGATGTCCGATGCCGAGGCCCGGCTGCTGGACGGATTTGATGTGCCGCTCCGCGACTTTATCGATGGTGGCGAATCGCAGGACACCAGCGATACTGCCTCGCCGGAGTCGGCAGGGCCGGCGGATCCGGAAAGCTCAAACGATACCCCCGGCGGCGTGAGTTATGACTAAAAGCCGACTCGCTCCAGCATTGGCCGCACTGGCTCTTGCCGCCAACTTGCTGGCCGCCCCCCCCGCCCTCCCCTCCCTCCCCGCTCCCCCAAAACGTGGCCAACAGCGCGCCGCCCCCGCGCCTGAAAAGCCCGCAGCGGACCTGATTGATCGTTCCGGCCAAAGTCTTGCGTTGGCGCGTGTGGTCGAAGTATCGCTGGCCCGATCCATGACATGGCTGCGCAGTCAGCAGGCTGAGGACGGTAGTTGGCAGAACATCATCGGAACGGCGGACGGTGTGACGGCACTGGTCATGCTGGCTTTGCTGGCTGGCGGCGAATCGCCCAATAGCAAGGTCATCGAGCGCGGGGCCGACTTCCTGATGAAGCGCGAGGTGCAATCGACCTATGAACTCGGCCTGAAGGCGGCTGTGTTGTCGCAGCTTCCCGGACCGACCCGACGGGCGGAGCTGACCAAAATCGTTCGCATCCTGATTCAGCAGATGATCAAAGTCGGCGAGAGCAAGGGCCTCTACGGCTACCGGCAAATGCCGATGGAACAGCTGATCGGCGGCGATCTTTCCAACAGCCAGTACGCAGTGCTGGGTATCTGGTATGCCTCCGAGGCTGGGGTCGAAGTGCCCGGCTCGTGGTGGCGCGTGGTTGATCAAGCATGGCGTGGATCACAACTGGAAGATGGGGGCTTCGGGTACACGCCCGATGACAACCGCAGCTACCTTTCCATGACTGCTGCGGGCGCTGTGACGCTGTTCCTTTCTTCGGATGCCCTACGGCTGGAAGAAGTGCTGCACGGTGCGCCTGCACAACCCCGGCCACAGGTCTCACCCAAGCCACCGGGCGGAAAGGCGGGGTCGTCCGCCAAGCCCGCCAGCGGCGACGCCAATGCCGCCGCCGCGATTCAGTGGATCGCCACCAACTTCCGGGCAGATCGCAACGTGGGGCTCGATTCCCGCCAGTCAGGCCGGGGCAGCCCCATCGGCCCGCTGGCCAGCGTGACTCAGGGGTCGTATGTGCCTTACATGCTGTACGCCTGTGAACGTCTGGCCGAGGCCAGCGGCTCGGTCCGCTTCGGCAGCCGTTCCTGGTGGGATGACGGTGCCCGGTTCCTTGTCGCCATGCAGGGTGGTGACGGCGCGTACCAAGGGACCACGCTCGGTCCGGTGGTTGATACGGCCTACGCCGTTCTGTTCCTGGCGCGTGGCCGATCGCCGGTGGTGATGTCAAAACTGGTCATGGACGGCGGTATCGGCGGCTTTACTGACAAATATCCGCGCGACGTGGCCTCCATGATTCGGTGGCTGCGACGTCAGACCGAGCGCCACGTCAACTGGCAGGCGGTCGAGCTTTCCCTGCCGGCCGAAGTCCTGCGGCAGACGCCGGTGATGTACATCTCCGGCGTGGGCAGGGTCAAAATGTCGGAGGCGGAGTTAGCGGCCCTGAAGCGTTACATTGATGAAGGCGGCTGCGTGCTGGCGGTTGCTGCGGGTTCGCTGGATAGCTACCCGTCCGTGGCTTTCACGCGTTCAATTGAAGACATTCTCGCCCGGCTCTATCCGCGTTACCCAGTGCGCCCGGTTGAAAAGGATCACCCGATGCTGGCTGGCAACTTCGCCGTGCAGGCACCACTGGTCAGCAAGAACCAGCCGATGAATATCGTTCCACTTGGCCTCAAATCGGTCAGCAACGGGTCGCGCGAATTGGCCGTGATCGTGGCGGGTGGCGACCTGCCGCGAAAGTGGGAATCCGGCGGCGGCTTCGACCCGGCCAATCGCGGCGAGTTGGCGATTGTGGGCAACCTGTTGGGCTATCTGGCAGACCGGGCCGAGTTTCGCCGCCGCGGCGAACACAGCTTTGTCGACCGCGACCCGCGTTGTGCCGAGCCAGCCACCGCTTGGCGCGTGCTCCGACTCATGCACCCTGGCAACCCCGACCCTGAGCCTCTGGCGTGGCAAGCCCTCGGCAACGAACTTTGGAATCGCGGCGTGGCCCGCGTTGGGCTGGAGTATGTCCGCCCGGCCGACCTTGCCGGTGTCTCGGGCCCCTGCTTGATCCATCTCGTCACCACCCACGAACCCGGCCTGACCCCCGCCGAGTGGGCACTGATCAGGGGCGCGGTGGACCGCGGCGCAACCCTTCTGGTCGAAAACGCAGGCGGCAGCACGGAGTCTGCCGACGTCGCGGAAAAGTCTGTTCAAAGCGCGTGGGCTGTTGCGAACCTGACGACCATTCCGCTGGCCGAGCCGAACTCCCTTGGCAGCGGCACACTGGCAGATATTGAATACCGGCCGGCCACCGTCCGCCGCAGTGGGGACCGTCGAGGCCCGGCCGTCCTGCGCGGCATTCAGTTGCCTGCCGCTGAATCTCATTCTGCCCGCTGGTCAGTCATCTTCAGCCCCATGGACCTGTCGAGCGGAATGCTGGGTGTCAACCACGACCGGATTAACGGCTACCCCACCGGTGCGGCCCGAGAAGTCATGACAGTCATTGCTGCCGAGGCGAATCGCTAGTTGATTTCGATGGCATTTGTCGCCGTGCTGATAAATGCTAGCCTCCCGCCGCATGACTTCTGAAAAACTACGACTGATTCAAGCTGGCGTCGGTGGCATGGGCGAGACATGGGTCAAAAATGCCATCGCTGCCTCGCCTGATTTCGACTGTGTAGCCATTGTCGATTTGTCGGATGACGCCCTTAGCAAGGCCGGCGAAGTCCTCGGCATCCCGCCGGAGCGCCGCTTTAAGGACCTGACTGCGGCCATCAAAGCCGTTCCCGCAGACGCCGTGCTCAGTGTCACACCACCGGCCGTTCACGCCCTGCACGCCAAGCTGGCCTTTGATAATGGCCTGCACTTCATCACCGAAAAGCCGATCACCGCAGACATTGTGGCCGCCAAGGAGATGGTCCGTCATGCCGCCGCCGTTCGCCGTCAGCTTGTTGTGGCGCAGAACTATCGCTACAGCCCCAGTGCCCACCAACTCAAGACAGTTGTCACCGCCGCGCCGCTGGGGGAAATCGGCCACGGACATCTGGATTTTTACATTCCCGGCGACTTCGCGGCCACCTTCCGTGGCACCATGAAGTATCCGCTGCTCGTGGACATGTCGATCCACCACTTCGACCTGATCCGGCACATTACGGGGCGCAATATTCTGGCGGTCACCGCACACTCGTTCCGCCCGGCCTGGAGCTGGTACCAGCACGATCCGGGTCTGAAGGTGTTGTTCGAACTCGAAGGTGGTCTGGCGTTCAGTTACTCCGGCGATTGGTCCGCCTATGGCAAGACCACCACTTGGAACGGCTCGTGGCGGCTCCAGTGTGCCGAAGGCTCGATCCGCTGGGATCAGGACAAGATCTACCTCGACCGTTCCGGCTTCTGGCACAGCAATCAGACCACGGAAGAGGTGGTTGTCGAGCCGATGCCGGTCGCGGCTCAGGCGGCCTTGCTCCAGTCTTTCGCGGCAGCGATTCGCACGGGCAAACCGGCCGAGACATCGGGTGCGGATAATCTGTATTCATTCGCCACCGTCATGGCTTGTGTGCAGAGCATCGAAGAAAAGCGGACGGTGCGTGTGGCCGAGCTGCTGGCGTAGCCGCCAGCTGGTAGTCGAACGCCGGTCGCGACTGCTTCAAGAAAACCCGAAGTTCGCTTGGGCAATGTTCGCTGGTGAGCTTGCCTTCAGCAGCCTGAAGCGCCGGGCCACGGATCGCGTCCAACCGGATGCCACCAATGGCAAAATGTTTCTACCCAGAATGCGATGGCACCCATCACGGACTTCGCTGCGGAAACAAGCTGCATGTTTTCGTCGAGTTGTCCGTGAGTGACCTTCGGCCCGGAACATCCAACCGCGTAAAAAGCTGCTTGGCGAGGCAGGTCTGGCAAAGCACTGTAGAAAGCGACAGATGCATGCGCATAAATCCATTAAATTATTTGGAGCAGCCTCACTTGTGTCTTATTCTATTATTTCAAACAGGTCTACGGCTTGTCAGTCACCGGACAGCACAGCATTCGGTCTGACTGGTTGCTGGAACAGGGTTGAGTGCGGAGGGTTTCGGGGCTGGCTTCGAGCCAACGCGTGTGCGTTTCTGGCTGGCCCGAACCGGTTGTTTTCCTGCGGCCCAGCCGCGTGAATCGGAGGAGAGTTATGCGTCTTTTGGTCAACAAGTTCTGTCCGGGGTTGGTCGCTGTCGCTGCTGCGGCCGTGTCGAGCATTGCCGTGAGTACGGCCTCGGCGACGCCGACGGTCTACACCAGCAAGAGTGCCTTTGTTTCCGCTTTGAGTGCTGGCTACTACCTCAACGACTTCAGCGCTCTCAGCCCGTTCAACGGCGCACCCATTGCTACCGTGGCTGGTAGCGGCGGTACGCCGGCCGTCTCTTACAGCATCAGCGCCACGGGTGGCCTTTTCATCAACAACGATTCGGGCCTCAACGCCGTTGGCAACTGGATTCAGGCTGATGACCTCAATCTTTCGGTCGTCACTGGCAATGTTTACGCCATCGGTGCCGAGTTTTATCTGAACGATATCAACGGCACGAATCTGGCTGGCACGATTGCCGTCGGTTTCAGCGACGGTGCCTCGGGAACTGCGACCAGCGCCCCCACCGGACCCTACGGCTTCTTCGGCGTGATCGACCCGGCCGGCGGCCTGAGCTCGATGACGGTTACCGGAAGCAACACCGGGTTCTTGAATATGGCCAACCTCTACGTCGCCGGCATCGTCCCCGAGCCGACATCATTGGCTCTGCTGGCGCCTGCCGGTCTGATTCTTTCCCGCCGCCGCTCGCGGTAAGTGGGTATTGATTGTCCAAAAGGGTGGGCGAGCGATCATTCGTTCGCCCACCCTTTTTTGTACTTGTGGTCGCGGCCAGACCCGACCACCATCCAAAAGCGTTCGGTAGCCACGACAGCCCGACGTTTGCCCCATGTCATCCTCCCCCCCCCCCGATCCGTCTCCGGTCCTCTCTTACGAGCCAGCGACTGCCCCACGCACGTACACGGTCGGCACGCTGGTTTACACCCGGGCTGCCCTGGCTCAGGTGTTTGTCTGGCTGCTACTGGGTGACTTCTGTCTGCACCTGATGGACAACGGCGTGATCCCGACGCTGGTGCCGCTTCAGTTTGAACGGCTGGGCGCGAGCAAGACGCTTTACAACTTCATCGCGGGCACGGTGGTCAACATCCTTTATGTGGTGCTCGTGCCGATCGTGAGCACTTGGAGCGATCGTGCCCGAACGCCAATGGGCCGTCGCCGACCGTTTCTGCTTTTTACCGCACCGCTACTGGCCATCGTGCTCGTGTTGCTGGGATTCTCCACCAACCTCGGCCGGTGGTTACAGACGGCGTTTCCCGCCCTGCTGGGAGGTTACACCGTGCCGGCTGTGGCCCTCGGGCTGACCATCGGCCTCTTCATCGCGTTTAAGCTGCTCGATCTCTTTCCGCAGTCGGTCTATTACTACCTTTGGCCCGATGTCATCCCGCCCCAGTTTCTGGGCACGTTCGGCGCCATGTTCAGGGTGGTCTATGCAGGCGGATCGCTGGTCTTTAACTTGTTCCTGATCGGCATGGCCAAGGATCATCCTGAGACGATCTATTGCCTTTCGGCACTGCTTTATCTAGCCGCGTTCACACTGCTGGTCTGGCGGGTCAACGAACCGGAATATCCGCCGCCTCCTGCTGCGCAGGCGGCTGCCGATGGTGAGCCTGCCAAAGCGTTCACCGCCCGGATAGCGGCCGTGGTGGCCGCGTATTTCCGTGATTGCTTCTCTCATCCGTTTTACTGGAAGTACTTCATGGCCATGGCCGCGTTCCAGTGTGCCTACCAGCCCTTCATGGCGAACCTCGTCTACTTCGGCAAGAAGATCTACGGCGACACGGGCCCCGGCCTGACGCACTACGGGCAGGTCATGGGCATTCGCGACGTTTTGCTGATCGCCATTTACGCCTGCATGATCCCGGTCATGGCCCGGCTTCATCCGCTGAGGGCGGGGGTGCTCGGGTATGTCATGATCACGCTGACTGCCGCCGCCGGGACGTTCCTTATTCACGATGAGGGGACTTTCCGCTGGATCACGATTCTGGTTTTTGCGACGGTCGGTTTTTATCTTGTCGGTACGGCCGCTCTGCCAGCCCGGTTGTTGCCCAAAGACAAATACGGGCAGTTTAACAGTGCAGGGGCCGTCATCGTGCGGTTGTTGCTGGCCGTGGTCTTCACGCCAGCCGGATTCATCTTTGAAACTTTCGGCCCACGATTCGTCTTCGCCTGGCTGCTGACGTTCACCCTGATCGGCACGGCACTCATGCTGCTGCTCTACCGCGAGTGGCAACGCCTTGGCGGAGAGAAGGGGTTCACACCCCCGGCTGGTCTTTAGAAATGTGAACATGCCCCCCGGCAGTTACTACGGCCTGACCTCGCCCCACGCGCTCAGCTGCTTGGGATGAAATGTGATTTCTGACGGTTCAAACTTTGTGAAGTTCCGCACATGCCCGTCGAAGAATAAGACGTTGTTCCCCAGCCGCTTGTGGATGTTCAGCCCGCCCGCTGTCCCGGAGAACAGCAGCGCCTCTTGCGTGGCATCGTCCTTGTCGATGTCGTCTTCCGGAAGGTTCACCGTTCCGAAGGGCCGCGGATAAAGCACCTGCGTCGTGCAATCGCCAGCCAGCACGTACTGCGTGGCCAGCCGAACTTCCGACAGCTTCATCGAGTTTCGGTGGTTCACGTAACTCCACCTTGCCGTTAGGAAGTAGTTGAAGTGTCGATCCACTGGAAAACTCGGACAGTTGAAAAGTGGAGAGTTGGGATTGGCTAGGTCTTTCGCCAGTTGCTGACACCAAGCCGGATCGGGTGTGCTGTCGTACTTGCCTGATAGCGTTTTCCACCCTGTCCAGGCCGGGATGGAGCCGCGATTGGTCACGGTGTAGTTTGCGATAGCAATGCCGATCTGGCGGAGGTTTGACGAGCACTTTAAGAGCTCGCCGCGCGCCCGCACCTTGGAAAGGGCCGGCAGCAACATCGACACCAACACTCCGATGATTCCCATCACCACGAGCAGTTCAACCAGCGTAAATCCACGTCGTCGCATCTCCTTCTCTACCGCCGGGCGACGCAGGCGTTGTCACTCATTTTCGATAAAAAGTTGCCTTGGGACGTAGCGTTGTGGGGATAATCCTCGAAGTGTTTGACGTGCACTTTCGCCGGACATGTCCCGTGACTCGCCACTTTCAGGTCAATCGCCAGTCCCTTCAGGCGGCCGCGCCACTAAATGCCCAGGTCGCGATGCCATAAACCAGCGGGATTCCGATAGTCAGGTTGAACGGGAATGTGATCCCGATGGCGGCTGTCAGGTAGTAGCCGGGGTTGGCCTCTGGCAGTGCAACGCGTACGGCGGCCGGGGCGGCGATGTAGGAAGCGCTCGCGGCCATGACCCCAAGCACCGTCGTTCCGCCCAGACTCATTCCGGCCACTTTGCCAGCCAGAACGCCGATGACACCACTGGCTACCGGCATCAGTACGGCGAAGACCAGCAAAAACCAGTTGATTCCGCCGGACTTGACGACCTCACGCAATCGCTTGGCAGCCACCATTCCCATGTCGAGCAAAAACAAGACCAGCATGCCGTAGAACAGATTTTCAAACAGCGGCGCGACCTTTGCGATGTTTTTCCCGGTCGACACCAAGCCAATCACCAGCCCGCCCAGCATCAGTAGAACGCTTCGGCCGGCCAGAACTTCGTGCAGGATGGCCCCCCAGCCTTTGCCTTGAGTTTGGGCCGCAGCACCGACTGGCCCGGCCCTCTGGCTGGCGACCCGGGCGATCAGTAGCGCAACCACGATGGCCGGCACTTCCAACAAGGCCACAAGTGCGGGCATGAATCCCTCGTACTTGACGCCCTTGGCATCCAGAAACGTGAGAGTCGCTGCAAATGTCACGGCCGAGACCGATCCATAGTGGGCTGCCAGCGCGGCGGCGTCCGCGATAGAAAAATGACCAATTCGCCGGAGTAACCCGTAGCAGACCATGGGGATCATGACCCCCAGCCCCAACGTCGCCACGGCCGGCTTGATGACAGCCGACCACGGTGTGGCGGCCAGTTCGTGGCCCCCCCGAAGCCCGATGGCCAGCAAGAGGTAAATCGATAGCGCGGTGTAAAGTTCCGCTGGGAAGGTCAGGTCGCTACGAACCAAGACCGCGATTGCCCCGAGCACAAAAGCCAACACGACGGGCGAGAGCAGGTTTGAGCCTATCAGTTCCAGTGTTCCCATTAGTCCTCAAAAAGTGGATGTTTGCGAATGTGAAGTACTGAAAGAAAATACACGAATATAAGTTCGTATGTCAAGTGGCCAGCAACCCGGTATGCAAATTGACCGCTTCTCGAGAGTCGATTACTTGCGTTGCTGCCCCGGGTCGCCCCGCAGATCAGCTCACCGCGTGGGCGGAACCCTTTCCGACCCAGGCAATCGAAATGGCGGCTTTTATCCGCAAACGCATCGCCAGCGACGCGGCATGATGCTGAATGTGGCGAATGTTGACCAACTGGTGCTCCAGCTTCGGAACCGTATACCACGAGAAGCCGCAGGTCTTGGCGGATAGGTCCAGCGTGTCGACAGCACCATCCACCATCGCATCGCAGACCTGCCAGTAGGCCAGAATCTGGTCGCGGGTGTAGGGCGTAATCTCGGCGAAGTCGCTGTTTCCACCGATGGCCAGATCCACCGCTTCCTTGCGGTGCTCCTTCCAAGGAATGAACGACTTCTCGTCAGCAGAGAGGTAAAGGTGTGTGAAGAACAGCGTGTGATACGCCGCCCGCCAAAACGCGGCCGGGCCATCGGCAGGATCCGCCCAAATCGCGTCTGGGCATTGCCCGATTGTCAGACGAAGCGTCTTGAGCGAGGCGTGGTATTGAGATTTGAGTGCGGCTTTGATGTCCATGAAATGGAATAATAGCAAGAAAATAGTGGTTCGCAGATTGGCCGTCTGAGCCGGACTCCGCTCGACCAGAGGTCGATCGCTACTTTCAATCGGCTTGGTACGATTTCCATCGACCATGAAACAACCCAACGCCACCTTCGTGTCCGTCCTTTTCGCAGCCTTAGCGGTCTCCAGCACGTTGGCGGACGATGCCCCTGCCACGCAGCCATCATCACCGCCCAAGCTGACCATTGTGTCCGCTGCCAGCAAGGCCCGCGCAGCGGCAATGCTGGGAAAGGTCGGTTCGCTGGTCGGTCAATGGGATCTGGTCAAGGAAAATGGGAAGGTGGCCGACCACGCTGGCAGCATCGTGTTCGCCAAGACTTCAGGGGGTACAGCTGTGCGCGAAATCATGCTTCCCGGCACGAAGTTCGAGATGACCAATCTCTACCACATGAACGGCCCCGACATGGTCTGCACGCACTATTGTGCCGCAGGTAATCAGCCACGCATGATCTGCACGGATCCTGCCGCGGACGGCACAAGCTTCACGTTTCGCCTCGAATCGGCCACCAATGTGGTCGATGAGTCGCAGTCGGTCATGGCGGAGCTGACGCTCAAGGTCTCGGCTGACGGTCAGACGCTCATCGAAGACTGGCGAAATCTCGAAGGTGGCGAGATCAAGGGCCACGAAGTCTTTGAGCTCAAGCGGCACGTAGAGGCTTCGCCCGCGCCGACAGCGGCCCCGACAGCCAAGCCGTAATGTCGTGCCGCCGGACTACTTCGAAGGTGTCGAAGGCGCCGACAAGGCTGCCATCGTGTCGTTGACTGTGCGGTCGTCCATCCGAATCGCCTGCGCCTGTCGCAACGTTGCCGCTGCCCGGGTGTCCAGATTCAGGTTGTGTAGATACAGGCCGTATTCCTTGAGGTATTCGAAGTTCCGCGGGTACCGGCCGGTCAGGTCCTCGTAGGTGGCGATCGCGTTGTCGTGGTCGCCGGCGAACTTGTAAACACGTGCGATGGTCAACAGGGCTTCCCCCTGCTTGGCGGTTGGTTTTGTCCCGGCGGGCAACTCTGCGGCGGTCCGAAGGCTGGTCATTTCCAGTGTCCGGTTCTCTGCCAGTGCGATCTGGCTTGCCAGGCCGTCGATGATTTTGCTTCGGGTTTCGGTATCGGCCCGGCCAGCCACCGTTGTCGATTGGATGTCAAGGGCACTCTTGTAGGCCTGAATGGCTTTCTGGCTCTGGCCGAGCTTGGCGAAGCTTTCGCCCATCATGAAGTGGCTCTGATAGTCGCCGGGCTGCTGCTTGACGGCATTCAGGAACGAACCCGCCGCGTCAACGTACTGTTTCTGGTCATAAAGTCGCATGCCTTCGCGGCGGGCATCGTTGCCAAAGGTGTAACTCTCGCAGCCGGTCCCGCTGAGGACGACAGCGGCCAGCGTGGCCAGAAGGGGAAGAACGGTTTTCAGAACGGGCCGGTCGATCATGCTCATAGGCTCCCCAGTATATCCTGAAGCGAGCCAGTGTATCATCCCCGCACTTCAAGACGGTACACATAGGGTCAGGGCATCTATGGCGATTGCGTTAGCAGAACAGGTCGGGCGGTCCACTTTCGACATGCTGGCCGGATTCGGCGACTTTTCCGGCTTTTGCGGCCGGACGCTCCGCTCTTTGGTGACCAAATTCTTCAGCCCCAAGACCTGGAAACTGGTGCTCCCGCAGGTGTATGAGGTGGGGGTCAAGTCCGTACCGGTGGTGGCGGTAACCGGGGCGTTTATCGGGATGGTGATGGCCATCGAGACCTACTTCCAGTTCAAAAGTATCGGTCAGGAAAATCGGATGGGGGGCATCATCAGCCTGTCGGTCATCAAGCAGATCGGGCCGGTGCTTGCGGCCGTCATGCTGGCAGGGCGTGTGGGTGGGGCGCTTACGGCCGAACTTGGCACGATGAACGTGACCGAGCAGCTCGATGCCCTGCGGGTCATGGGAACCGACCCCGTGCGGCATCTGGTGGTGCCCCGAGTGCTGGCGGCACTCCTCTTGACTCCCATTTTGACGATCTATTCGGATTTGTGCGGCGTCATCGGCGGTTGGTTCATCTCCACCCAATATCTGCATGTGCCCAATGCGCCATACTGGCAGATGTCCGCAATATTGGTGGAGAACTGGCAGATCGGCGAGGGGATTTTCAAGAGCTTCTTTTTCGGCGGGGCCATCGGGCTGATCAGTTGCTACAAGG
The DNA here is from genome assembly GCA_038226785.1 of Tepidisphaerales bacterium. Lineage (GTDB taxonomy): Bacteria > Planctomycetota > Phycisphaerae > Tepidisphaerales > Tepidisphaeraceae > JBBRQG01. The sequence continues at coordinate 37,793 of JBBRQG010000008.1, forward strand.
GATTCAATTGCGGCGCCGGGGCCAGCGGCGTTGGCCGGGCCTGCACGGAGGCTTTCGTCAATTCATTCATCGCGATCATCATGATGAACTTTCTCTTCGCCAACCTGCTGCAACAGTGGTACCACGCGCTTTACGGCAGTAAGTCGGTCTTCGGCTGATATCGCCCCCCAACCCCCCACCCCTCTCCCTTACCCCGTCTTATGGCCCTCATCGAGTTCAAGAATCTCAAAAAGCGATTCGGCAAACTGGTCGTGCTGGACGGAGCGAGCTTCTCGGTCGCGGCGGGGGAGTCTGTTGTGGTGCTCGGTGCCAGTGGTACCGGCAAAAGTGTCCTACTGAAACACCTCGTCGGCCTGCTCAGGCCGGATGCCGGTGAGGTCTGGTTCGCCGGCCAGCAGATCGACACCATGACGGACCGTGAACTCATGGTTATTCGCCAGCGGATGGGTTTTCTGTTCCAGCAGGGAGCCTTGTTCGATTCGATGTCAGTCGCCGACAACATAGCCTTTCCCATTCGGCAGCACTCGCGCAAAACGGAAACCGAAGTGGCCGCCCTTGTGAAGGAAAAGCTTGCCATGGTCGGCCTGCCCGATCTGGGGGGGAAGATGCCGGGCGAACTTTCCGGCGGCCAAAAGAAGCGTGTGGCGCTGGCGCGTGCCATCGCCCTGTCGCCGGAGGTGATCGTCTACGATGAGCCCACAACGGGTCTGGACCCCATCCGGTCGGACGTCATTAACCAGTTGATCCTGAAGTTAAAAAGGGAACTGAACATCACAAGTCTGATCGTGACGCACGACATGGTCAGCGCCTTCAAGATTGGCGACCGGCTGATCATGCTGAGTGAGGGAAAGGTCGTGGCCGAAGGGACGGTGGATGATTACCGCACATCGACCGACCCGGTCGTCAGGCGGTTTGTGGACGGCGTCGCCAGCGAGGCCGAACTGGCGGGGTTGCGCTGATCGATTGGATGGGACGGGAAGACGAAGGACTTATGGCACACACTTACAGGCGGAATGTTATTGTGGGGATCGTTGTTCTGGGGGCGCTCGTCGCGCTGGCCTGGATGGCGATAAAGTTCGGCGCACAGCCCGCAATGTGGCTGGGCCCGAAGCAGGCAACCATCCATTTCACCACATTGCGTGCTGACGGCCTGGACGAAGGCTCGAACGTCACGTTTCTTGGCGTAACGGTCGGAAGCGTCCAGAAAGTCACCCGGAAGATCGATTACTCCGGCGTGACCGTCGACGCCCTGATTCGCACCGACCCGCCGCTCCCGGCCAACGTCAAGGGCGAGATCCTCATGACCAACCCCATTGGCGGTGTCGCAACGCTTGCTTTGGTGGTGGACGGAACGCCCACAGGCGTCTTGCAAGATGGTGCCACCATCTCCGCCGAGTATGTGGGTTCGACATTCCTGCCACCCGAATTTTCCAGACTGGCGGGCGAGGCCACGAAAACTCTGCAGGAAGTCCGGGCCAGCGGGGCCATTAGCAAGTTCGGTGCTGCGCTCGATAGTGCCCGCGAAAAAATCGACAACGCCGGCAAACTCATCGAGGACCTGACCAAAATCGTCGGCGACGAAAAGCTGGTGGCCGATCTGAAGCAGAGCATGGCCCACATCAATGAGGTTTCGGCCTCGGCCGAGCGGATCAGCAAGAATCTTGAGACCATTCCCGACCGCGTCACCGCGATCGCCGACCACACTGACAAAACACTCGCCAATGCCAATGCCCAGATCACCCGACTTTCGGATGAACTGGTCAATCAGATGCGCGATCTCGGTGCACTTTCTGCCAACCTGAAAAGCATCACCCAGAAGATCGATAAGGGCGAAGGGACTGCCGGGCTTCTGGTCAACGACCCCCGTCTTTATAAGGCACTGGTTGATTCGATGTCTAAAGTGGACCTCGCTGTCGGAGACGCCCGAAGGCTCATCCAGCAGATCGAGAGCGAGGGCTTTTACTTCAATCTGGGCAGTCCCAAAAAATAGCACTCAACCGGGATTTTCCGCCGCAATGTGCGGTGCTCTCCCATTCGCAGTCAATTTGCCGATAATGTGGCCGATATGTTAATGCTTTCTCGTAACCAACTTGTTCCCACCGTGCTGGCCCTCGTCACGTTCATCGGTCTGGCCGGCTGTAAATCCAAGCCCGTCAAGACCGACTTCGCCCACGAGTTGGCCCCCGGCGAGGTGGCTCTGGAAAAAATCACCTCTGTGGATTACCCGGTCTTCATCGGCGAGCAGAATGACGCTGCCGCACTGGCCTCGGCAGCCCAAAACTCGATCGACTATCTGTCCAAGCCCAGCAGCAAGAATTACTACCCCTATCTCGATATCACCCACGACCGGGCATTGGCCACCGCAGTCGCCTTCAAGCAACTTGCAGCCAAGTTTGGCAGCGGCGGCATGAGCCGGGCTCAGCTGGATCAGATCGTCCGCTCCGATTTCGAGGTCTATCGCAGCAAGGGCGCATGGGAAGAAGAGAAGGGCTACACGCACACAGTGCTATTCACCGGCTACTTCACTCCCACCTACGAAGCCAGTCTGACCCGTCAGGGAGAGTTCCAATACCCCCTGTACAAGCGCCCGGCTGACCTGTTTACGGACCCCGAAGGCCTGACCGCCAGCCGCAAGACTGCCGACGGCCAGTACGTTCTTTACTACAGCCGTAAAGAAATCGAACAGGGTTCCATTCTGGCTGGTCAGGAACTTGTCTGGCTGAAAAGTCGTCTCGATGCCTATGTCATCAGCGTGCAGGGCTCCGCTCGCCTGCGGCTGCCGGATGGCCGGATTCTGGAAGTCGGCTATGCCGGCAACAACGGCCAGCCGTACGTCTCTCCCGGCAAACGACTGCTGGCGGACGGTCAGATCACCAAAGATCAGTTGAACCTCAAAGGCCTTCAGGCTTACTTCAAGGCCAACCCCGGCTCGATGGACAAGTACCTCTGGATCAATCCCCGCTTCGTCTTCTTCGCTGATCGTCCGGGTGGACCATTCGGCAGCCTGAACACCAAAGTGACGGGGTTGGCAACGGTGGCGACCGACAAGCAGGTCTACCCCCGTGGTATGCCCAGCTACCTGACAACAAGCATCCCGAAATCAGGTTCTGGCGATGCCCCGTATTTCGGCTGGGCCATGGATCAGGATGCTGGCGGCGCCATCCGTGCGGCCGGACGTGCCGACTTGTACTTCGGCATCGGCGATACATCCGAACAAATGGCTGGCCACATGATGTACGAAGGCCGGTTTTACTATATCGCCATCAAGCCGGAAAAGATCAGCCAGTACCTGAGCACACGGGGCTAAGCCGTTGGTTGGCAGGTCTCAGCGGGCCATGCGTACGCCGTAATCAAACAGCGTCTGCCACTCCATGAGTTGCAGTGTGACAGCCAGATCGTACTGGGGATCCGCCTGGTTTTTGTGCACCCGCTGAACGAGGTCCACGAGTGCGGCCCCGTTGTAGGAAGGGCTGACAATCCGCAACAGGGACTTGTCGGCGGGCAGACCGCCCACGGCGTTACCCATGGCGGCAGCGACCATCGCCATTGCCGGATGCCCTGCCGCCCGTGCGTACCAGTACTTGGCGTTGAAAAAATCACCCTCGCGCCGGTGCAGGATGGCGTGCCACCAACTTCCGGTCGGCGTTTCGACTGCCTGACAGAGTTCATGCGCCTCGTTCAGATAGTCATGCCGCAGCCACAACGCCGCCAGCAGGCACTGAGCCTCTTCAATGTCGTCCGGCCGCCGCGTCAATACCGATGACGGCGATGCCAGCAGCAGCCGGTCCAGAACGTCGGGCTGGCCGTCACCCTCGGCAATAACGAGCTTGCGATAGGTGCCGCCCTGTTCCTTCGCATCATGCTTCAAAAGGTCGCGGGCACCGGTGGAGAGCGGATCGGTTGGGTCGTTCATGGCTTTGTCTTGCGTCGTGGCTTTCCAAGTTGCGGAATCATCGCACCGCCCAGATTGGCGATGCTGAACTCCGGCAGCGGCAGCTTTTCCCCCCGCCACCAGGCCTGCCAAATCCCCCGAATCAGCCGGAACGGTGCCAGAAAACGCGGCCAGAACCGGTACACCCGCCCCTGTCCGTTGGCCCTGACCAGCATGACTGTCACGTCATCATCACTGAGGTTGGTCGGATACTCCCTGGCAATCGCCGCCAGCAGGGCGTCCACAAACGCCTTGCCGTTTCCGGCCGTCTGTGGCGTCCAGACGCTCTTGACCAGACGCAGCAAACCCTCCACCCCCAGCAACTCGCCGGTAGGGTCTTTCGCTTCCATGAGTGAATCGGTGTAACACAGCACCCGGTCATCGGTCTGCAGGGTCACATCAAATTGTTCGTACTCGGCCATGTCCAGAATGCCCAAGGGAATGTTTCCCCCTGCCGCCTTGTCGTGCGTGCGGGCCTGACTCTCCTCCGACTCTTGAAGGATCGTCCACTCCCGGCTCGCTGCCCGATACACCAGAGGTGGCGGGTGCCCGGCGTTGCAGAGCGACAGCGCCCCGGTCGGCGCGAAAAACGTGGCGACGATGGCGGTCGCGAAGATGTTATCAGCCGACAGCACCGTGAACTGGTCGTTCATCGACCGCACAAAGCGGCTCTGGTCGATGAAGTTCACAAACTGCCGCATCAGCGACCGCAGCACCCCGGCCGCCTCCGACACCGAATCGCCGTGGCCGCTCACATCCGCCAGCAGCAACCGTGTGATCCGCCCCGTGGCACAGGCCGAGCAGTAATAGACATCGCCGCCCCCCTTCGCGTCCATGTAAGGACGGCTGTACACCCAGCCGTCCAGCCCGGACATCTCCACATTACTGTCCATGACCTGATTGCCGCCCCAGACCTCCATGCACTGCATGACGCCGTGGTCGGGGGTGGGATGACTGGGGCGGGATGGCATCGAGCACATACGATAGCACGGCTACCTGCCCATCGTCTCACAGCAATGGCACAAGGTCTGGAGAGTCCGGGCCGGAAAGTATGGGTTCTTTCCTTCGGTCGTGCCGTCTGATCGGTGAATCCCCTCGCCCGTGGCACGCCGCCATTCTCCCGCTACCATGCGGCTATGACGAAGCACGAAGGTGTGTTAAGGCGGCTGGTATCGGGGTCATTGATCGCAACGACTTGCCTGGTTGCGGGGTGTCATCAGACGGCTCTGATTCCCAACCCCGACCCGACACTGCGCAAGTCGCGATCCTCCTTCCGGGCCGATGCTGCCGGGCGAACCTACCCAGCCGATGCCCGCAAGGCCAAGGGCCTGGTAGCGCGTGCGCAGATCGGCTACCACCTGAAGTGGGTTGAAGTCGCCAACCTGTCAGAAGAAGACTGGACCAACGTGGAAGTCTGGATCGACGGACAATACGTCGCCTTCGTCCCGTCTATTCCCGCCCGCACCCTGAAAAGGATCGAGTTCCAGTCGATCTACGACAAAGACGGCAAGATGCTCCCCACCGAGAGCCAGACTTACGCCGTCAGCAAGTTGGAAGTGCTGATCGACGGCACGTTGTATGACGTGACCGTTCGCCCGGCTGACTAAACCCCCCCCTCCCGTCCCTCCCCACCCCCGCCCGACTCCTTGCGCCTAAAGTCTTTGGCTGTGGCTGATCAATCTTCCATTTCCGCCGCTCCCCCCGTCCCTGCGCCAACGGCACCGCCGCGCCCCACTGGCCCGCCGCCGGCCGGCGGCATCGACGAGTACAACCGCCTCGGCCTCGATTACCGAGCCCCCATGCCCCGGCCCAAGGTCAAAGGCATCGTCATTGATGCCCACACCCACCTGCTGGCCGTGCGTCACGCGGCCGATTGGTTCGAGGCCGCCGACCATTACGGCATCGACAAATTCATCACGATGACCCCGCTGGAAGAGGCCGTCGGCCTGCAAAAAACATGGGGGCACCGCCTTCGGTTTATCGCCATCCCCAGTTGGGGCGATACCGGCCCCGATTGGCGCGACAACTGGCTGCGGCGAATCGAAGCGTTTTACAACATTGGCAGCCGCATCATCAAGTTCCACATGGCACCCGGTTCGATGGCCGCCCGCGGCTGGCGGCTGGATGATGAGCGGGCCCGGCCGATCTTCGCCGATGCCATCTCCCGCGGCATGATCCTCATGAGCCACATAGGCGACCCCGACACTTGGTACGCCGGCAAATACGCCGACACCGCCAAGTACGGCACGCGCGAAGAGCACTACACCATGTGGGACAATCTCCTCACCGAGTATTCGCCGCACCCTTGGCTGGGCGCACACCTCGGTGGGAACCCCGAAAACTTCGACCGCCTGCAACGGCTGCTCGATAAACACCCGCAGCTCTGGCTCGACCTCAGCGCCACCCGGTGGATGGTCCGCGAGATCAGCGCGCGTCGTGAACAGGCAAGAGATTTCATCATTCGCAACGTCGACCGACTGCTGTGGGGCAGCGATCAGGTCTCCGGCGACGATCGTAAGTTTGATTTTCTGGCCTCCCGATTTTGGGCCCACCGAAAACTGTGGGAAACAGCCTATGACGGCCCGGCCAATATCTCCGACCCCGATGTGCCAGCCGGTCGCGAGCCAAGGCTGGCAGGCCTCGCTCTGCCAGATGCGGTTCTCCAGAAATTGTTTCACGAAAACACACAGGCGTTTTTACGATTGGCCGATTCCGCTTTTGCCGGTCAGTGATGCGTCAACATGGGTGCAGCAAGCGCGACCAACGGTTGGTCCGCTTTGAACTCCGTGCAGACGTAAAGCCCTTCATCGTCCAGTGAACAGTGTTGGACGCTCCCGCTCCCGCCCCCCCCCTTGCCCCTTCCCCCTTCCCCGCACCGCCACTGCCACCCCAAGGGCTGCGGCCGGACCTATCATCTGACGCCGCCGATCGGCTGGCCCTGATGAGCCGATTTTCAATGGCAGCCTGAACGCGCTCAATGCTTGTGGTCGATCTCCGGCTCGGCGGGCTTCACTCCCATGTCGCCGGAGGCAAGATCGCCCATCGCCGACTGCACGATGATCGACTGCTGGTGGCGTTCTGCTGGCGTCAGCAGCGCGGCACAAGGCGTCCCGAAGCGGGGCTCGGCGAAGGGCAGATGCGTGTCACCCCGGGCCAGTATGTGACTGCCGTTGGTCATGCCGCTTACGGGATCACGGTGGCGGGGGGAGGGCTGTGTCTCGCCCGGGGCCGCGTCTTCGGCGCCCCACTGCGTAAACGACCGCGCATTGCAGTAATGACCCACAAAGCTGCGGCGAGAGCGATCATGGCTGTAGTTCAGTTTGCTCCGGTGCAACACATGCCCGTCGAAGAAAACCACGTCGCCGGCCTGGACGGAACCCAGAATCTGGTCATAGCGATCGGCAACGCTCGCAAGGCCATTGACCGCGTCATTGGGGTCGGAAACGTTCGCCACCGTGTGAATGTCGGCGATGGTCCGGTCGCCGAAACCGTACCCATCGGCCGGCGGGTAGACCGGCTCTTGCTGGCTGCCTTTGGCGAACCACATCGCACCGTTGATCTCGTCGCAATCGTCGATGGCGATCCACGCCCCACAGAGCGTGTTAGGGTGCGTGGGAATGTAGTAGCTGTCCTGATGCCACCCCTGCCCCGGCTTGCCGGGTGGCTTGAGGAACAGCATGGATTGCATCGCCAGAACGTCAGGGCCTATGAGGATCTCCAGCACATCGAGAATGCCCGGGTGCAGCAGATACCTTTCATGCAGCTCCAGCTTGCGGTGCAGCATGTGAATCCGCAGAAAGAACTGTGCCTTCTCATCGGGCGAAAGGTGGTCTGGCGGTGCTTCCAGACCCTGCACCGTCACGCCACTGTCCTTGTTGGGATCACGGCCTGCCATGTTGTGCCCCTGCTGTTCGGGCAGCTTCCCCTGCATCAGGTCGAACGTGTGCTGCCGAAGTTCTGCCACCTCAGCCGGCGAGACCAGCCCGCGGACGATCAGAAACCCGTCCCGCCGGAAGGCCCTGTACTGATCCACCGTCAGCCGGTACTTGGTGTGGATCGCGGCCGGCTTCAATGCGGGGGAGTCTGGGTGCGTCATGGTCTACCTTATTTATTGCCGCCATAGCCCCAAGGCCATGCCAGCCTTGGGCGCGCCATCGCCGACATTGACCGGCTGCCCATCGCTGAAAGGTCGCGATCAGGCACCACCATGATATCGAATTCTAAGGCCGGGTGGCCGTCAAAGCGGCCCTGAATGTACCGACCGTCTCGGCGATATCCGCTGGCGTGTGGGCCAGCGACGGAAACCACGCCTCAAACTGGCTCGGCGGCACGTTTACGCCCCCGGCCAGCAGCCTGTGAAACACACTGGCGAACCGGCGGGTATCGCTGGCCGTTGCCGCCGGGTACGTGTCAACCGGACCAGCGGAAAAAAACGGTGTGATCATCCCGCAGACATGGTTGACGGTTATGGCTGTCCCGGTTTCTGCCGCTACCGCTCGCAGGCCTTCCGCCAGACTTCCAGTCACTCCGGCCAGCGCCTCGTACGCGCCCGCCTCCCGCATGATGCCCAGCGTGGCCAGACCGGCCGCCATCGCCAGCGGATTGCCCGAGAGCGTCCCGGCCTGATACACCGGACCCAGCGGCGCGATCTGCTTCATCAGATGACCGGGCGCCATGTACGCGCCCACCGGTACACCCCCGCCAATCACTTTTCCCAAAGTCGTGATGTCCGGGCGAACCCCATACAACGTTTGCGCTCCGCCCCATGCCACACGGAATCCGGTCATCACTTCGTCGAACAGCAGCAGTGCCCCGTACTGATCGCACAGCCGCCGTAGACCGGCCAGATACCCGGGGGCGGGTTCAATAAGTCCCATGTTGCCAGCGATCGGTTCGACCGCGAAACACGCAATGTCCCGGCCGTGTGCTCCGAACAAGGCTTCGGCAGCATGAAGGTCGTTGTAGGGCACCAGCAGCGTCGTTCGGACCAGTTCCGCGGGCACCCCAGCCGAGGACGGCTCGCTGGCCCTGGCACCATCGGAGAGCGTGAGCAAACCCGATCCCGCCTGTGCCAGCAATCCGTCCACGTGCCCGTGGTAGCAGCCGATGCACTTGACGACGTGTGTGCGCCCCGTGGCCGCCCGAGCCAGCCGCAGGGCACTCATCACAGCCTCCGTCCCGCTGTTCACAAAGCGGATCATTCCATCGGCCACCGCAGGAAAAGCGCTCAGGATGAGTTCGGCCAGATCTACCTCGCAGGGCGTTGGCGCGCCGTAGCAGGTGCCGTTCGCGGCGGCCGTGGTGATGGCCGCAACCACCTTCGGGTGAGCATGCCCGGCGATCAGCGGCCCGTAACTGCCCACGTAGTCGATGTAGGACTTGCCCTCCGCATCCGTCATACGGCAGCCCGTAGCCGACACGATGAACGGCGGCGTACCACCGACTGCCGAAAACGACCTCACCGGCGAAGAGACACCACCGGGCATGACCCGCCGGGCACGTTCAAAATAGTCGGCATTGGAAACCACGGTCGGTGCGGACGGGGCGGAAGGCGTGCCTTATTTCTTAAAATACTCCGAGTTCTTCTCAATGTAGCTAGCCCATTCCTTCGGCAAGTCATCTTGCGGGTAGATGGCCGTGACCGGGCACTCGTCCACGCACAGGCCGCAGTCGATGCAGACGTCCGGATCGATGTAAAGCTGGTCGAAGTCAGCGAACTTCGGGTTTTCCTTGGTCGGGTGGATGCAGTCCACCGGGCACACGGCAACGCAGGCCGTGTCTTTTACGCCGATGCAGGGGAGGGCAATGATGTGGGCCATAGACTTACGGCACTATAGGAAAGCCATGCCCCCGTGTCATCAAGCCACCCACAGGGCTTCCTGCGGCTGATTGAAGCACAAAAAAGAAAGGGCGGCACGTTGCAGGAACGTGCCGCCCAGTCATTTGGCTAAAACGAGAAACTTAGGCCCGACGACGGCGGGCGATCATCAAGGCGGCCGGGGCGATCAGGCCAAGGGCCATCGGCTCGGGAACAACCGCCGGGGTGTAGTTGATGTTGATGTTATCAACGGTCAGGGTCGCCGCTGCAGTGCCGCTGCCCTGACGCAGGTTGACCGTGCTGAGAGAACCGGCAGGTTCGCCAGTCGTGGAGGTCCAAGCGGCTCCCGTGACATACGGCGAACCATTGACGGCAATGTCGAACGTATCGTTCAAAGCACCGGCCAAAACGTTCCAGGTGACGTCGATGTGGGTTGATGTACCGAAACCCAGCACGGCGCCGCCGTAAACTGGCGCGCCACCCGACGGAACCGAACTGCCAATGATGCCCAACACGTAGCCAGCACCTGAAGACTTCACAAACAGGCGCTGGAAGAACAAAGAGCTGTCACCGGTGTTACCAAGGTGGGTGAAGTAATCGCCGCTTGCCTGAGCGGCCGACACGTTCACATCAAGGGACGTGACGAGCTTGTCACCATCGGCATGTGCAAAGTTGGACGAGAACGGCGAGTTGCCGTCTTGGCCGGAGGTCAGCATCACTGCAACACCGCCAGTGACCTGAATCGGGTTGGTTGCGTTGGCGGTACCGGTTGCGACCCAGCCACCGTTAACGGCGGGTCCAGTCGCGGGCGGCACCGGGAGCAACGCGCCATTCGGGTAGCTGAAAGTGTCGGAAAAAATCGTCGCCGCGCCGGCCGAGGCCGCAAGGCCCAAACCAGCAACAACAGCCGCAAACAAAGAAGAACGGTTCATGTGCATATTCCCTTCCAAGGACTCCTTGGGCAGCGAACCCGGCGTACACACGACCGATTCCGGCTGACCAGATTTCTAAGAGCGGGGAATATACCTAAGAATGAACTGTAAATCTAGGAAAAACGAGATATTAACAATGTGCAGTTGTTGTATATACACTTACATATACGATCACTTGAATCGCAACGATTGCCCTGTCATTTCCATTGGTTTTGCTAGCCCCATCAGCTCCAAGGCCGTCGGGGCAACGTCCGCCAACCGGCTATTGTCACGTAACTTCCAGTCTTTATATCTATCTCCAACGATGAAACACTCTACAGTATATGTAGTGTGGGCCGTGTGCGGCTGCATCGGCGGCGTGCTGCTCGGGTCTTTCATCTGCTCCGCATTCCCGTGGTCGGCCAGCACAATCGCACTACCCCCGGCCGCAGCCACCGCGTCCAGCACTTTTCCGACACACTCGTCCGTGCACTCCACAGCCTTAATGGCCGCCTCCAACACCCCCGTGTGCCCGACCATGTCGCAGTTGGCAAAGTTCACCACCAGCAGGTCGTACACCCCGGACTGGATGCGTTTGATCACCTCGGCCGCGATTTCGTAGGCCGCCATCTGGGGTTTCTGGTCGTAGGTGCTGACATCCTTGGGGCTGGGGCACATCGCCCGGTCCTCACCCGGTAACGGCTCTTCGCGATAGTCGTTAAAGAAGAACGTCACGTGGGGAAACTTTTCCGTCTCGGCACACCGGAATTGCCGCTTACCCAGCCCCGACAGGTATTCCCCGAGTGTGTTCTTCATCTTCGGCGGCTTTGGATACGCCACATGCACCGGCAGCCCTTGCTCGTAAGCCGTCAGGGTCGTGAAGTGGACCTTTAGTTGGGGGGTGGGGCGTTTGAATCCGGTGAAGGCCGGGTCGACGAAGGCTTTGGTCAGTTCGCGGGGACGGTCGCCGCGGTAGTTGTAAAAAATAACCGAGTCGCCGTCGCGAATCGGCTCGCCGCCTTTGATGGTGCAGGGCACCACGAACTCGTCCCCCGTCATGTTCGGCTCGGTGGGGTGCCCGTAGTAGTACTCAATCGCGGCCGCCGCCGATTCGAACTCGCTCCCCTCGCCCATCGTCAGGCAGTCGTACGCCTTCTGGACGCGGTCCCATCGGTTGTCGCGGTCCATGGCGTAGTACCGGCCGCAGAGAGTGGCGATCCGGCCGACGCCAATCGCCTTCATCTGCGCTTCAACCTGGTTCAGATACCCCGCGCCCGAGTTGGGCGAGGTATCACGTCCGTCGGTGAAGGCGTGCAGGTACACCCGGGTCAGGCCGTGGGCCTTGGCCAGCCGCAGGCAGGCATACAAGTGTTCCAGCAGACCATGCACGCCCGCATCAGAGACAATCCCCAGCAGGTGCAGTGCAGCACCCCGGGTCTTGGCCGACTCCACCGAGGCGACCAGCGCGGGGTTCGTTAAAAATGCCCCCGATCTGATTTCCTTGGTGATTTTCACCGATTCCTGATCCACAATCCGGCCCGCCCCGATGTTCTGGTGGCCGACTTCGCTGTTCCCCATCGTCCCTTCAGGCAGACCGACGTCGAACCCGCTGGTGGCGAGCAGCGTATGTGGGCATGTAGCCAACAGGCGGTCTTGAACCGGGTGGCGCGCCAGCTCGATGGCATTGAACGCATGGTGGCTTGGGTTGGGGTTCCTGCCCCAACCGTCGCGGACGATGATGACCGTGGGGATCACTGTGGGTGTTGGCATGACCACATCATACGACAGGCTGTGCGGCGTATGCCCGGCCCGCCCCGGACCTGTCCGGGCTTTGATTTGGACCTCGTTGAAAGACGTACGTCGGGCGTGCGAAGGGTGCGCGGCGGGTCCGACGGTCATGAACTTCTCAAGCGAGTGTCGATAAAATCCGTTGACCTATGTAAGTCAGAGGCTTACATTCGTAGACGCAAAGGAAAGGAGGTGACGAACTACCATGGCAGAAAAGAAGACCGCTAAGAAGGCCAAGAAGGCCGCAAAGAAGACGACCAAGAAGACCACCAAGAAGTAACTTCTGAGTTACTCAAGGTGGAGGGGCAGGTACCGCGTGGCTCCCACGTGAGGCAGGTGGCCGGCCCCAACCCAAGGTCTCAACGAAGTCCGATTTCTCTTACCGTATCCGTCACCTCTAACCGTTTTTCGCCCGGCTCCAAAATCTTGGGCGACAGAACACGAGAAGCGTCCCTGCCACGGCGGACGCTTTTCTTTTTTAAGTGACACCTTTTCCGCTCGTGACCCGTCCCGCCTGCCCCACAATTTACGCTGTTATTTCAGGCGTTATTGGCCGCCCCATTCAAACAGCCCGCATCATGGGTGCCCTCGCGTCCGCTGGCGGGTAACATGCTTTCAACCATGCGAATTGTCGCCCTGATGAATCAAAAAGGTGGCGTCGGAAAGACCACCACCACCGTCAACCTTGGCGCCGCACTCGCCGAGGCCGGACAACGCGTCCTGCTCATCGACCTCGATCCGCAGGCGCACCTCACCATTAACTATGGCATCGAACCGGAAGGCGCGGGCGGTCAATCTGCATCTACGGGGACAGAGGTGGCCGCCACCGTTGGTGGCGCGAGTTTGTATGATGTACTCGTCGGCGACCAGCCTCTCAGCCACGCAATCCGTCCCGCTCACTTTGCCTCGGAGGCGGACAATTCCTCTCCGAGTGGCGCCCAATCACCCTCCGATCCAAAAAAATCTTCACGTTCTGGAAAAGTTTTTGTGGCCCCCTCCGGCATCGATCTCGCCGCCGCAGAGGTCGAGATGGTCAGTGTTCTCGGACGTGAACTGGTCCTCAAAAAGAAACTCACCGAAGTCGCCAATCAATACGACTGGGTTCTGATGGACTGCCCGCCCAGCCTCGGTCTGCTCACCATCAACGCCCTCGCGGCCGCGACCGAGGTCCTGATCCCCATGCAGCCACACTTCCTCGCCCTACAAGGCGTTGGCAAGCTCCTCGAGACCGTGCAGATGGTCTCCAAACGCATGAACCCCGCCCTTAAAGTGAACGGAATCGTCCTAACCATGTGGGATGGACAGGCAAAACTCAGCGGCGAGGTCGTCTTCGACCTGCAAAATTTCATCGATCAGGCCAAAGGAAAGAATCTCCCCTGGAGCGACGCCCGTATTTATCAGACGCGCATCCGCCGGAACATCAAGCTGGCCGAAAGCCCCAGCTTCGGCAAAACCATTCTCGGCTACGAACCCACCAGCAACGGCGCAGCCGACTACCGTGCTTTGGCCCTCGAAGTCCTGACTGCCGCTGGCGTCCCGATCCCTGCAGCACTGAAAAAGAAGCTCGTCGCCGCTGAACCCCAGCCTTCTTAGGGTCGATCCATGAGCGAACAATCCAGTAAATCCCTCTGGGCCCCCTGGCGGATCGACTACATCCGCAGCCTGCACAAACCGGCCGGCGACAAGTGCTTCCTCTGTGAGGCAGCCCACGCAAGCGTCGCCGACTATGGCAACCACCTCATCCTCTGGCAGACCGACCTCTCGCTCATCCTTCTCAACCGCTTCCCCTACACCAATGGCCACCTGATGGTCGTTCCCAAAGCCCACAAAGCCGAACTGGCTGACCTGACCGACGCCGAAGCCGCCGACCTGATGATCCAGACCCGCCGGGCAGTGGCCCTGCTCAAACTCGCGGTGGCCGCTCAGGGTTTCAATATCGGCATCAACCTCGGCCGGGTGGCCGGCGCCGGCGTGCCGGGCCATCTTCACCAACATGTCGTCCCCCGATGGGGCGGTGACGTCAACTTCATGAGCGTGGTCGGCGAGGTTCAGGTGGTGCCGCAAGCCCTCACCCAGCTCTGGCGCGAAATGCGGGAACTGGTCGAATCTGGTAAGGCCTGACGGCCGACCCCTTGTTCGCAACCACGTAGCATCCCCAGCCTCCACCCCGTACCCTGCCCCACTCAACAGATATGGAACAGTCTCCCAAACCCACCCTCCTCCCCGGCACTCGCGTCAAGGTCACCCAGCAGATCGCAGCCCGCGACTACACCTGGACCAGCGAAACCACCGGCACGGTCGTCAGCTACCAGCAAAAGACCACCGGCTCGTGGTACGCCCACAGCAAAAACGACAAACTCTGGCTAGACCGCCTGACGCTCCAAAAAGCCGATGGCGAGCTGACCACACTCAACCTCGACGAATACAGCGTCGTCGAAACCGTTGCCTGAACAGGATCATCGTGTCCGACCTCCCCTTCGCCGCCACCTGGACGGTCAAACTTCTTGCGAGCCGTCCCTACAACATCCACGGCGACCAGTACCAGGAACTGGCCGTGGAAATCCTGACGCCCCCGCCAGTCCGCCAGATGCTGTTAAAGGTGCCCGCCCACGCCATCACCGGCCCCCTCACACCCGGCGAAACCCGCGAAGTCACACTGCTTCTGGGCCAGGTCACTGCCGTCCGCCCCACACCATGACGTCCGCACATGACGCCCGCAAGTGACGCCCGCAAGTGACGCCCGGCCCCAATCCCATTACGATTCCCGTCCGCGCCATGGCCGAAACGCTCAGCTATATGACCCCTCCCACCAAAAAAGTCCCCTGGGGGCTGGCGCTGCTGGCCGCGTGGCTCTTTCCCGGCCTCGGGCACATCCTCATCGGCGAAAAAGCCCGCGGTCTGCTTGTTGGCTCCGCCGTGATCATCGCCTTTGTCGGCGGACTGCTCCTCGGTGGTGTCAACAGCGCCGAAGCCCCCACCGTTCTGCCACTCCAGACCAACGGCATCTCTGTACCGGGCGAAATCTTCGGCAAGGTCATGAATCGCCCGTGGTTCGTCCCGCAGATCATGTGCGGACCCCTGACCATCGGTGCAGCCACCGCCGCCGCCCGCGTGAATGCCAGCCCCCGGCTGGCGGTCTACAAATCGCACATACGCATGGGCGATGTCGGCACCCTCTATTGCGGTGTTGCTGGCATGATGAACCTTCTGGCCATGGTCGATGCCGCCGGCCGTGCAGCCCGCCGCTCGCAAGATGCCGCCGCGGCAGCCGCCGGAGGTCACACTTGACCCCCTTTCTTCTCGCTCAGGCCGAAGCCGTACCGGGCTACTCCTACAAGTATCCCTTCATCCAGCCACTCCCCCTCTGGGACCAGTGGTGGTGGACCCTCATCCCGCTCGTCGTACTCGTGTGCGTCGCCTACAAAGGCGTCAAGTGCAGCTACGTCCGCGAGGTCCCGGTGGAAGCCAGCAAGATGACCGTCTTCGTGCTCGTTGGCTTCGTCCTCGCCGCGATTGGCGTGGGCCTCGTCGTCAAAGGTATGGCCTGGTACGTCGGCTAACGTCTCGCCAACTCGCCTATGGCCCGCACAGATTTTGTCTTGACGGCGGAACCAACACGCGCCCAAACTGGCCCGGCGGCAATTCCGGGCCAATCAACGTCGCTAGCCGTAAGGCCTCTTACTTACCTTTCTTGCTCTTCAATGTCCGGAATTGTCCGGATTTGTCCGCGCTTTCAAAGCGAAGACTCAGACATTCGCCTTTTTGCCCCGCCGTAATGGCGCTGTCACCCGGATACCCAACAGGTGACAGACCCCAAAATAAACCATGGCTCCCACACCCATTAACTCAAACGTCTGAATCGCCCATATCCGTTTCCCGCCCCCCGTCTCCGCCGGATAAATCGGCGACCACATCACCGCTAGGCAGGCTACGGACATGACCAAAGTCGCCAGAACCATCTTCATCAGGCGCGGCCAGATCAGTTGCAGCTCCAACCCCGCCCCCCCCATCCGCTTTGAAAGCAAGTGTGTCATCCAGACCGCCTGAATCATGAAACTGACGGTGGTCCCCACCGCCATCCCGGTCTCACCCAGTTTTGTAAAGATCAGCGGCAGCTCGACTGCGAGATTGATCACTAGGTTGTAGAGACTCCACCGAAACGGAGTCACCGTGTCATGCAGCGCATAAAACCCGCGATTGACAATCTGCAACAACGCGAACGCCCAGATCGCGCTGGCGTAAACGATCGTGCTGCGCGCGGTCAGGATTCCGTCTATGTCGTGAAAGTTCCCACCCTGAAAGAGCAGCCGAACAATCGGCCCGGCCGCGATCATGAGCCCGGCCGTTGCCGGCAACGCCGTGAACAGACTGGCATCGATCCCATCCCGCAACGTCTGTGTGAACGTTCGCCGCTCAAACAAACCGCCGGAAAGCCGTGGGAAAAGGGCCGTCGCCACGGAAATTGCAAAAATACCCAGCGGCAACTGATACAAATACTGCGCCCAGTTCAACCGCGGCGCCGCCCCATCCGTCATGGGGTACCGGATGACGTTTCCGAAAAACAGAAACGTCTCATGTCCGGGTGTGGACGCAAGGAAAAACGCCAGCCCCTTGTCGAGGGCTGTCCCCAATTGCAGCACCCCCGCCGATAGCGCCACCGGCCCGGTCACCACCAGCAACTGTTTTACCTCCGGCGTCAACGCGTGCCACACCAGCCGGAACCGAAAACCCACGGCCCGCAAACTCGGAACCAAAATGGCAATCTGCAATATCCCTGCGATCAACACCGCAATGCTCTGCCACCAGACACCCGTCCGCCGGCCGGCTTCGGTGTGCAGGTCCAGCCGCCATGTCGCCCACACCATCGCAATGATCAGCACCAGATTCAGCACAACCGAGGTGAAAGCAAACGCCGCAAACCGGCGATGCACCTGCAAAATAGCCGCCAAAAACGCGGTCCCGCAGACCAGCAAGGCGTACGGCAGCATCACCATCGAAAGCAGCGCACCGAGCCTGTAGGTCGGATTTTCGAAGAAGAAAAAGTAAAAGCCGGCCAGCACGATTTCGCCCACCACCGTCAGCGCCAGCAGCAGACCGCACAGCATGTTCACGCTGGCCAGTGCGAACTCGCTCGCCTTGCCGTCATCACGGGCCACCGCCTTGGCGTACAGCGGAATGAACGCGCTGCTTATCGCCCCTTCCCCCAGCAGTTTGCGGAAGAGGTTTGGCACCATGAACGCGAACGTGAACGCCGCCAGCACGCTGCCAGAACCGAAGGCGCGTGCGGCTATCATTTCTCTGGCCAGCCCAAGTATCCGCGAGATAATCGTAACCGCCCCCATGGTCCGGGCGTTCCGCCGCATTTCCGCGCCCTCACTACCGCTCATTTCGGCCCGCCCAGTAGCAACGCCTTCAGTCCGGCCGCAGCCGCCTTCGGGTCAGCGGCCCCCGTCACCGCCGAAGTCACGGCGACTGCGCGGAGACCCGTCGCCAGCACTTCCGGCAGGTTGGCTGCGGTGATTCCCGCAATGCCCACCACCGGAATCTTTATTTCGGCCGCCACTTCTCGGGCGTATGCCAGCCCCGGCGAGATATCTCGCGGCTTGGTGGCGCTGGGGAATGTCGGCCCAACGCCGATGTAGTGCGCCCCGTCCGCCACCGCCCGCCGGGCGTCGGCGATGCAATGTGTGCTGACCCCAATGATCGCCTGCGATCCCAGCACTTTGCGGGCCTCCGCCACTGGCAAATCCCCCTGCCCGAGGTGCACGCCATCCGCCCCGGATAGTGCCGCGACATCCGCCCGGTCATTGATGATCGAAATCACACTGTGCCGCCGGCAGAGTCCCACCATCCACTTCGCCCGTTTCAGCAGTTCCGCCCCTTCCAGATCCTTGTCGCGCAGCTGAAGGCAATCGGCCCCTCCGGCGATGGCCGCCTCGGCGACCTCCTGCCACGGCCGCTTGCAGGCCGACTCCGTGATCAGCACATACAGCCGAACGACACTGAAATCCGGCTGGGATAACCGGGAAAGGAGCCGCTGCTCCACCGCATAAAACCGGTATCGGCACTGTTCCAGCACCGCCGGCACCGAGTCATCCAGCACCTTGGCATATTCCTCGCAGCTCCGCAGTGCCTCGCCGGTGCGCTTCGTCGCGGCCGTCACAACCGCCAGCAGGTCTTCCCGTTTACGTTCCCCCGACCCAGTGAGCCCTGTCCCCACGTCTCCCGGCGTATCGCGGAATGGGACGGCCGCAGTCGCCAGTTTGGCCGTTACTTGGCTGATATCGTGCCGAATCGCCTTGAGCGATTCCGTAGCCACCGCATCGTCCAGAACGAATCGGGCGCAGTCTTCGCAGACGCGCAGCCCCTCCCGTAATCGGTTGAGGGAGGCATCGAAGAGTCGCAAGACATTGCCTTCCATGGCGGGCGGAAGTGTAACCGCCGCTGCTGTCTCCGGGGAAAACGGCGTGTCCCATTGCGCCAACGGTCGTTTCGCGCTAAACTCCTCGGACCCATGGCAACCAGTAGTCTACCGGTCGATCAAATCATCCTCGGCGATTCCGTCAAGCTGCTGAAGCAGTGGCCCGCGGAAAAGGTCGATCTGGTCTTCGCCGATCCGCCGTTCAACATTGGTTATAAGTATCACAATTACGACGACAAGCGCGACGTCGATGACTACCTCGACTTTTCCCGCAACTGGATCAAAGCCGTCTACCGCGCACTCCGTCCCGGCGGTTCGTTCTATCTCGCCATCGGCGATGAGTTCGCCGCCGACCTCTGCGTCATCGCCCGCCGTGAGATCGGGTTCCACCTCCGCAACTGGATTGTCTGGCACTACACCTTCGGCCAGCAGACCAAGAAGATGTTCGCCAAGACCCACACGCACATCCTCTATTTCAGCAAAGGCATGAACGGCCTGACGTTTAACGCTGACGCCGTGCGTGTCGCGTCAGCCCGTCAGACCACTTACGGCGATTCCCGCGCCAATCCCAAAGGGAAACTGCCGGATGACGTCTGGTTTCTTCGCCCGCCGGAGGCCATGCCGTTTGGTCATTTCCCCGAAGAGGGCGATACCTGGAATGTCAGCCGGGTCTGCGGCACGTTTAAAGAGCGGGAAGGCTGGCACGGCTGCCAGATGCCGCTGGCCGTGCTGAACCGCATCATCCGCGCCAGCAGTAATCCCGGCGATCTGGTGCTCGACCCGTTTAACGGCTCCGGCACCACTGCCATCAGTGCCGCTCTGCTGGGCCGGCACTACATCGGGGTCGACCAGTCGGAGGAATACGTCGCATGGGCCCGCAAGCGGCTGACCGAAACGCTGGCCCGGCAGCCGGTTGCAACCACGGACGCGGCCCTACTCCGTGCCGCCACCGACCAGACGCGCAAGAGCCGCAAGGAGACCAAAACCGATTCACTGGGCCGCAAGCGCGTTGCCCGCCGGGTGGCGAAGCGTGTTTAAGCCGACGGCCGCAATGATGACTAGCTGCCCGGCAAGGAATCCATACATCAACCCCGGGCGGTGAATCAGCGAGACCCAGGGCATCAGTCCGTCAAATATTCCAAACCCCATCGCCAGCCCCCCAACCCAAACCAAGACCTTGGCCGACTTCGACCTGAACCCCAGTAACACTCCTCCCAGCCCAATGACCACCGCTATTGCAGCAAATCCGCCCGCCAGCCACAGGGCATACGGCATCGCCCAAAGGCCCACCGCCCAGACGGCAACCCCGACCACCGCATAGACCAGCGAAAAATAGGGTGGTCGCACACGCTTCATGCCGCCCAGCATAATCAAGCAAGAAACCAAAACCAGATCGCCGCAATTGAAGCATCCTTCGGCTTCGGTATGATGCCCGGTCCACCGCCCAGGTGGCGAAATTGGCAGACGCACTACCTTGAGGTGGTAGCGGGGCAACCCGTGCAGGTTCAAATCCTGTCCTGGGCAATCAAAAGCCGTCCCGATTGCGGGGCGGCTTTTTGGGTTTCAGGGTCGGCCTGCCTTCTCGGAAGATTACATGAATCAGGTCCGCCGGATCGCCAATGACAAGCTTCAGGCTTTTGCCCGAACGGACCACGGGCACCCTTGGGCCGCCAGCGGGGAGTGGCCGTGTCGATGGGTGCACCTGGCCGGGCAACCGAAGGCGCCATGGGTCGGTGCGATGCGTTGCAAGTTTCATGTTGACCAGCCGCTGACAACGCAGGTTTATGTGACGGCAGACGAAAGGTACGAGCTGTTCGTCGACGGCCAGCGGGTCGGCCGTGGTTCAGAGCGGGGCGACCGGACGAGCTGGTACTACGAGACCTATGAGGCAACGCTTGAACCCGGTGAGCACCTCATCGTGGTTCGGTTCTGGGAACTCGGCACGTTTCGGCCGTGGGCGCAGGCCTCGGTGCGGCCCGGCGTGATCGTGTGTCCTGCGACGGAGGAGGGGCAAAAACTGTTCGGGACGGGAACCGCCGCGTGGGAAGGGCGAACGCTGCCGGGATATTCGTTTCGTCAGGGCCGAGACATGACGGGTGAACACACGGGGGTCGGGCCGTCGTTCGATCTGGACTGTGCAACATTCCCATGGGGCTTTGAGGTTGATGGCGGGTTGAACGACCCGGCGTGGCAGGCGGCAGAGGTCGGGGAACGGGGGAACAACGGCTTTTGGATGTACGTGCAAGAGGGCGCGCATTGGACGCTGCCGGGCCTGCTGCCGCCGATGAAGGAACTGGCCGCGACGTTTCCGAATGTGCGGTATGCGGCAATGGGGTCGGGAACATCAACAGATCCGAAGGGCCCCGTGGAGATGGCGGCCCATGACGTCACTGCGGCTGGCGGTGTCAGTGAGGCGCTGACTGGGAAGCAGCCATTTATCGTTCAGCCGGGCGGAAAGCTGCGCGCGATTCTCGACTTTGAGGCTTACGTCTGTGGGTATCCGGAAATGAAAGTCGGCGGTGGTCAGGGGGCCACGGTTGAGCTGAGGTTTGCAGAAAGCCTGTCGCAATCGGCCGGCAGGCATGACAAGGGGCGGCGGGATCAGGTGGATGGAAAGTACTTCCGGGGTCTGGGTGATCGGTACGTTCTGGACGGCGAGGATCGGCTGCTGATGCCGCTGTGGTGGCGGTGTGGGCGGTATGCGGAACTGACTGTCGTGGCCGCCGAGCAACCCGTGGAACTGACGTTTTTGGGTGTGCGACCGACGGGTTACCCGCTGGAGGTCGTGGGCCACGCTTCGACAGACGAGCCACTGTTGAATGCGATTCTGCCGACGTGCCTGTCGGGTCTGCTGGCCTGCATGCACGAGACCTACATGGATTGCCCGTACTACGAGCAACTGATGTACGTGGGGGATACGAGAGTGCAGGCTCTGCTGACCTATGCGATCAGTCCGGACGACCGCCTGGCGCGGAAGGCGCTGGTGGCCTTTGACCGGACACGTGGAAACCAGACAGGTCTGACGTACGCCAATACGGGGCCGTCTGGACAGATCATTCCACCATTTTCGCTGTGGTGGGTTTGCATGGTGCGCGATTTTGCGTTGCATCGCGCCGCCTCGGCCGGGGACAAGACATTTGTGCGGTCGCTGCTGCCGGGGGCGCGGGCAGTCATTGACCAGTTTTTACTGGCCGTGGGTGAGGACGGGCTTTGCAGGTCGTTGCCGGGGTGGAACTATGTGGATGCTGCGTTTCCCGGTGGCGTTCCGCCAGGCGGGGAAGGGGGAGAGGGCGGCGCGGGAGGCGTTTCGGCGGCGATCAACCTGCAGTTGGTTTTGGCGTTGGATGGGTTGGCGGAGCTGGAGGGTTTTGCGGGGGAGGGCGAGCTGGTCGGGCGATATCAGCGTCACGCGGCGGCGGTGGCGGCCGCGGTCGATCGCGTGTTTTCGGTCGGTGATGTTCTTGCGGATGATGTCGGGAAAACGAAGTTCTCTGAGCAGACTCAAGTCTTGGCCGTGCTGACGGGGCGATTGGCAACCGATCGCGCCAAGCGGCTTGCGGAGATGATGGTCCAGCCGCCTGACGGCTGGACGCGGTGCCAGCTTTATTTCACGCATTACCTGTTTGAGACCGCTGCAAGAACGGGGGTGGCCGATCTGTTGTTTACCCGACTGCCGGTCTGGTACGGGCTGCAACAAGAAGGCTTTCGCACTTTTCCCGAACAGCTGGGTGATACGCGCAGCGACTGTCACGCGTGGAGCAGCCATCCGTACTACCACGTCTGCGCCAGCGTGGTGGGGATCCGTCCGGCCGCGTTCGGTTTCAAGCACGTGGTGATTCGCCCCATGCTCGGGCCGCTGAAAAAGGCGAGTGCGACGGTGGCAAGTCCGCACGGGCTGGTGCGTGCGGAGGTTGAAGCTGACGGACAGACGCTGACTGCGGTGATCGAGCTCCCGCCGGGCTTGACGGGCGTTCTGGAATGGCGGGGTAAGACCACGGCACTGTCATCCGGGTTGCAGAAGCTCCGCATGGAATGACCGGGTGTCCGGCGATACTACCTCGTGCGACGAAGGGCCGCGCCGACCACGACGACAACCAGCATCATGGAACTTGGTTCCGGGCAGTAGTAGCTATAACCCCACGACCAGCCGCCGTAGACGGTGATTTCATGCGAGCCGACGCCGCCTTCGGTGGGCTCGTAGTTACCGTCCCAACTCGCCAGCATGGTGAAGAATTCGATACTACCCGCGTGTACCGTGGGGTCGGCGAACTTGTCGCTCGGGCTGTCGCTAAATTTCCATGTGTTGGCATCGGGGTGGAGGAGGCCTTCTTCGGCCTGGTTGTAGTAGAAGGGTGCGTCGTCTTCAGTCACACCGCCCACCGTTTCGCGCTGGGCTGGGTCGATGGTCCAGTCGTTGGCTGCGTGGCCGCGGGAGATGGAGTCGCCGTTTTCGCGGTAGACCTGATACCAGTTGAGACTGGTATTGGCCGGGAGGTTCGTCACGCCATTCAGCGTGGCCTTCATCGTGACACCGTGCTTGCAGATGCTGCCAGCGTCTTTGTCGAACGCGTCGTAGTTATCGACGTTGAGGTTGCCGGTCAGGGCGTTGGACAACGAATATCCCCACTGGATCGGGAACTCGCTGGCGGTCTGGGTCTGAACGGAGGCCCACAAAGCCTGACCTGCCGGCGTGTTTTGCAGATCAGCCCCAGACGTCCATGAAAACGCGGTGACCTCGGTGTAGCCGCCGTCGCCGTAGATGCAGTCGGCGCGGGGCGTGTAAGAAGTAGGGCCTGTAAAGTTGATGGCCCCCCACGCCGAACCTGCCCATGCCATCAGAGATACGACGCCCATGGCACGAAGTAGCTTGCTATTTTTCATTGCAGGACCCCAGTGAAAAGTGTCCGTTGAGCGGCATCGGTCACAGGCGGTAACGAGTGCGCCAGCCGAAACCACACTTGAAATTAGCGAAGTTGGTTTCAGAATCAACAGAATTTTCGGACCCAAAAACACATCCCTGTTTGACGATGTGTTCGTTGCCTCACAAGGTGGCCCCGTCGCTGCCCAATACAGGCCGTGGCTCTTTGGAAAGCTTCAGCGAAATGTTACGGCGGTCGGAACACCGGCAGTCAGGGAGACCTGTTTCGCTGTGCCGCGGTAGCGGACGGTGTGCTTTGCTGCCGTAGCCGAAGTGAGCGTGGCGGACACAAGGCGACCGTTGTTCCACATGAGATCCACCGTCACGTTGTCGCGAGCCTTCAGGCCGCTGACAGATCCGGTGGGCCATACGCCGGGCAGTGCTGGCAGCAGATCGATTTCGTGAATGCCGTCGGGCGTGGTGTTTTGCGATTGCAGAAGCAGCTCCGTGACGCCGGCGGTGAAGCCGAAGTTGCCATCGATCTGAAACGGGGGGTGTGCGTCGAAGAGATTTGGGTAGACGCCGCCTCCGCCGCCGTAGTTTGTACTGCCGTCGCCAGCATCGAGGGGACGGAGAAGTCGCTGGATGAGGAGATAGGCGTGGTCGCCATCCAGCAGGCGTGCCCAGAAGTTGATCTTCCAGGCCAGCGACCACCCCGTACCGTCGTCGCCGCGGATTTCGAGGGTTTTCCGGGCCGCGGCGAAGAGTTCGGGCGTGGCGGGGGTGATCTGGTGGCCGGGGTGCAGGCCGAAAAGATGGGAGACGTGGCGGTGATGAACTTCCTCTTCCATGAGGTCATCGGCCCACTCCTGAATGTTGCCGCGTGAGCCGACTTTCAGCGGGAGAAGTCTGCCGCGGGCGGTTTCCAGACGGGCGACGAAGTCTGCATCGATGCCGAGGGTTTTGGCGGCCGCGATGGTGTTGGTGAAGTGGTCGTAGATGATCTCCAGATCCATTGTCGAGCCTCTGGTCACGACAGCACGCGAGCCATCGGGGGCTTTAAATCCGAGCTCGGGAGAGGTGGACGGGGCGGTCACGAGTCGGCCGGGGCTTGAGGGGTCTTCGACCAGCCAGTCGAGGCAAAACTCGGCCGAGCCTTTCATGATGGGATAGGCCTTGTCGCGAAGAAAGGCTTTGTCCTGGGTGAAGGCGTAGTGCTCCCACAGGTGCTGGCACAGCCACGGGCCGGACATGGCGTAGTTCGCCCAGACCGGGTCGCCGTGGCCGTAATTGCCCACGGGGGCGGATTGCCGCCAGAGGTCGGCATTGTGATGGGAGACCCACGCCCCGCCCCGAGCGCCGTAGTTGATTCTGGCGGTGTTCGCCCCGTTGACCGACAGATCGGCGATCATGTCCATTAGCGGCAGGTGGCATTCAGACAGGTTGGTCTGCTCGGCCAGCCAGTAGTTCATCTGCGTATTGATGTTGATGGTGAAGTTGCTGGACCAAGGCGGCCGGACGTCGCGGTTCCAGAGGCCTTGAAGATTGGCGGGTTGCCCGCCCGGCCGGGAGCAGGCGATGAGCAGATAGCGGCCGTATTGATAGAGGAGGGTCGAGAGGGAGGGGTCGGCTGCGCCGTTTGCGAAGCGATGCAGGCGGGCATCGGTGGTGAGGGCTTCGGCAGCTTGATCTTGCCCGAGGTCGAGATTCACGCGGCGGAAGAGTGCCTGGTGGTCGGCGATGTGGCTGGCCAGAAGCTGGTCGAAGGATTTTGTCGCGGCGGTGGCGAGATAGCGATCGGCTATGGGTGCCGGGTTGAGGCCGTCGCGCGAGGGGGATTTGTCGTAGCCGTTAAAGCTGGTGGCGGCTGAAAGGAGGATGATGACGGAGTTGGCTCCGGTGACGGTCAGGGTGTCCGCTGTATGCGTCAGCGTGCCACCATCGGGGAGGATTCGGATGCGGCAGTCGAAAGTCATGCCCTCTTCTGCATAGATGATGGGGTTCGGGGTGTTGCCCAGATAGCTCGGATCGACCTGAGACGGGGCTTTGCCAGTCAGCACGATGCCATCGGCTGCGGCAACCGTGGAGACGGTCTTGAGGTCCGTCGTCAGCGCGGCGGTGAAGGTGATCTGCCCGGGTTTATCGGAGGTCAGGCGTAGGACGATGACCTGATCGGGGAAAGAGGCGAAGGTTTGTCGTGTGAAGGTTGTGCCGGCAACTTTGTAGGTGACGGTATGAAGGGCGCCGTCGAGTTCGAGCGTGCGTTGATAGTCGGTCCGGTTGGATCCGGGGAAAGAGAGCTTCAGGTCGCCCAGAGGCAGGTAGGACTGGTTGAACGGACCCTGCATTTTTTTGCAAAGGGCTTCGGCCTCTTTGTATTTGCCAGCAAAAATGGCGGCCCGTACCAGCGGCAGGTACTTCGGGGCGTCTGGGTTGTTGCAGTCTTTCGGCCCGCCGGACCAGAGGGTGCTGTCGTTCAGTTGCAGGTGTTCGGTCGTGGGGTCGCCGAACACCATCGCGCCAAGGCGGCCGTTGCCGATGGGGAGTGCTTCGGTCCATTGTCTGGCTGGCTGGGTGTAGCGGAGTTGAAGCAGGGACGGCGGAGCGGCCATGGCGGTGGTGGCCGCCAGCAGACACACCGCCAATGGAATAACCAGTACGAGAAGCAGCCAGTGTGTCATAACGATTTTATCCGGCAATTAAGGGTGATGAGCAACTGTGATGGTCGGGCGACTATGATGGGTCGTGAAAAAGGAATCAGACATGAAACAGTCGGTCAAGGTGCGGGTCTTCAATGATGCGGGCGAACTGATTGGCCCGGTCGAGCAGCCCAAGGTCGTCAAGACCGATGCCCAGTGGAAGGCGCAACTTACGCCGGAGCAATTTCAAATCGCGCGGGCCAAGGGGACCGAGCGGCCCTTTTGCGGCAACCTGCTGGACAACAAGGTCAACGGGGTTTACGTCTGCATCTGCTGCAAGCTGCCGTTGTTTTCTTCTGATTCGAAGTTTCAGTCGGGCACCGGTTGGCCCAGTTTTTTCAGACCGGTGGCTGAGGAGAACGTCACGACCGATGCGGATGTGAGCTACGGCATGCGCCGGGAGGAGATTTTGTGCGCCCGATGTGATTGTCATTTGGGCCACGTATTTCCCGATGGACCCAAGCCGACGGGGCTGCGGTTTTGTGTGAACTCGGAGTCGTTGCTATTTACACCGTCGGACGACCTGGCGAAGCTTGCTGAAGGAAAAGGCTGAGGCCGGCTACAGGTCAGTCAGGCGAAGTAGTTCGCTGACGAAGTGTTCAAGCCCGGCTGCGTCTTCGGCCGTAAAGCGGGCGAGCATGGGCGAATCGAGGTCAAGGACTCCCCTGAGTTCGCCGCTGGCTGTCAGTAATGGCACGACGATTTCGGACTGGCTGGCGCCGTCGCAGGCGATGTGGCCGGGGAAGGCGTGCACATCGGCGACGACAAGGGTTTCCCGCCGTGCGGCGGCCGTGCCGCAGACGCCTTTGCCCAACGCGATGCGGGCGCACGCGGGCTTACCCTGAAACGGGCCCACGAGCAGGTAATCGGTTTTCAGTAGGTAGAAGCCGGCCCAGTTCAGGTCTTCGAGCTGGTCGTAAAGAAGGGCTGAGGCGTTGGCCAGGTTCGAGACGGGGTCGCGCTCCCCTTCGAGCACGTGGGTCAGCGTGGCGGCGAGGTCGGCGTAAAACGCGCTGACACTGGATGATTCAAGTTCACGACGTTCGTACATGGTCAAATCTTAGGCCGAACCGCATGAAGAAAGTAAATGGGCTGCTTCCGGCGGATGAATCGCGTTTCAAATAACGTGCGGTGCCCGGCGTAGGGCCGGTGGGCCGTGTGGGCCAGTGCGACGGGGTCATTCCAGAAGTCGTTTGAAGCGGTGATGAGTTCAAACCTCGGAGTGCGGGCCAGTGCATCCGCGGCCCATTGGTAGTACCCGGCATGATCGGTCTTGAGGGTCAAGAGGCCGCCCGACCGCAGCAGCGAAAGCGCGACTGCCAAAAATCGCTCGTTGATCAGGCGGTTCTTCAGTTCGTGCGGCTGGTCACAGGGGTCGGGGTGCAAGACCCAAATTTCGTCCAGTTCTCTTGTGTGGAAGAAGTCGCTGATCTCGTTGCCCCGGCCGTGAATCAGGATGATGTTCTTTTGCTGCAACCCACTGATACGATTCCCACCGTCGTAAATGGCTTTGTATTTCCAGTCGATGCCGATGAAACCGATGGTGGGATGACCGATCGCGATCTCGCTCAGATAGCCCGCATCGAAACAGCCGACATCGAGGATGATCTGACCTGAAAAAGCAGTGCCAATCCGTTCGCGGAAGAGTTCGGCCCAAGCACCCTGTCGGGCCTTTGCGGCCGTATCGGGAAAGATCACGTCCGGATATTCGCCCAATTTCTCGGCGTAGATGCTGCGCGGTTTGGGTGGCGGGGGTGGTGGCGGGGGCGTGGCCATGCGGGGAAAATACTGTCTGGGCGGCGTCAAGGGTTGGTATCGGGGTAATATCGACGATTCTCAGGGAGGCACAACCGTGCCAGCCGACGGGCGTCAACGGTCGGCTGTTTTGGCCAGTGCGGCAAGGCTTGTCGGCCGGGGCATGGGATGCGAACCTACGCCTCTCACGAACTTGGAGATAATGATGAAACAGATGAAGAACAAGTCCCGCTCGCCCCGCCGTGCCTTGGCGGTTGCGTCAATGTTTGTCGCCACGGGTGTGGCGTTGGCACAGTTGGTTTCGCCTGCGTCCGTCGTGCGCGCGGATGACGCGCCCTCGGCGCCTGCTTCGGTCACCAAAGGTCTGCAATACGTCACCAAGACGCTCTCAAATGGCATGAAGGTCATTGCCTGCAACGACCCCAAGTCGCCCGTGGTGGCGGTACAGGTCTGGTACCACGTCGGCAGCAAGAACGAAGAGCCGACACGTCAGGGCTTTGCCCACATGTTCGAGCACATGATGTTCCGCGGCACTGACCGCCTCGGCCCGAAGAGCCACTTCGAGTTCATCCGCCAGTCCGGCGGCGATTGCAACGCCTACACCGCTTTCGACAACACGACTTACATCGAAAAGCTTCCGGCGACACAGCTCGAGCTGGCGATGTACCTCGAGGCCGAGCGCATGGCGTTCCTCAAGATCGACGATGACAGCTTCTACACCGAGCGCTCTGTTGTGGAAGAAGAACGCCGCATGGGCTTGAACGCGCCGTACGGCACCATCCTCGAACGTGTGCTGCCGCAGATTTTCAAGAAGCACCCGTACATGTGGAGCCCCATCGGCCAGATTCCCCACCTGCGCCGGGCCAGCATTGATGAGCTGAACGGGTTCTGGCAGACCTATTACGTGCCGAACAATGCCACGCTGGTCATCGTCGGCGCGATCGACGCGGAGAAGGCGCTGGACATGGCTGACAAGTACTTCAGCTGGATTCCCAAGGGTGCCGATGCTTCTGTCCCGACGGTCACGATCAAGGAGCCAGAGCAGACCGAGGCCCGGTTGATCACCCTTTCAGAGCCCAAGGGGCCGATCGGGATTGGCGCGGTGATCTGGCGCACTACGCCGAACGCAAGCCCGGACGCAATGCCTCTGGAAATTCTCGGCTCGGTGCTGGGCGGCGGCGAGAGCAGCCGCCTGTATCAGGTGCTGGTAAAGGACAAAGACATCGCCACGCTTGCCGCGGCCGGTACGTTTGGCCTCGAGCAGGACGGCATTTTCGGAGCCGGTGCGCTGCAAAAGCCGTTCGGTGGGGCCAGCCGCGAAGACCTTGTGAAGGCCACGCTGGAAGAAATCGAGAAGATCAAGAAAGACGGCATTACGCAGGCGGAACTGGACAAGGCCAAACTCGGCCTGCTCAAGTCGCAGGTGGAATCCGCTGTGACGGTGGAAGGTAAGGCAAAGCTGCTGGGCGAATACTCAGTGCTATACAACGATCTGGACCGCGTGAACCGCCGGTTTGATGAAATCCGCAAGGTGAGTCTGGACGACGTCAAGCGTGTGGCCAACACCTATCTGGTTCCCCAGCGGATGAACACGATGATGGTCGAGCCGGCCGGATTCGGCGAAATGCTGAAGAATTTGGCCGCGGGTGCCAAGAAAGAAGAAGAGACCGTCGCCGTGACGCGGCCGAGCACCAACCGCACCGTGATGCGCACCGGACCCAAGGCCACGGCCGCGCGTCCGGCGAACTACCCGACCACGGCCCCGGTCCAGCCGGTCACCACCGACCTTCCCAAGCCGGTCACCCAGACCAAAGTGCTTGCCAACGGTCTGAAGGTGGTTGTGTTGACGGACCATCAGATTCCGCTGGTAAACGTGACGCTTGGCCTGAAAAACGGTCTGGTGACCGAGCCTGCCGACCTTAAGGGCGTGGCGGAATTGGCGGCTGGCGTGGTCACGCAGGGAACCGAGCACTACACGAGCAAGGCGCTGGCCACCGAGCTGGACAAGCAGGCGATTTCGCTTGGTGCGTCGGTGGGCGAAGATTCCGGCACCATTGGCGGCAACTGTCTGGCCGAAAAGTTCACGCAGATGATGGGTTTGCTGGGCGAAGTGGCCCTGCGGCCGACCTTCCCTCAGGAAGACTTCAAGCGTGTGCAGCAGCAGGCCGTGACCGCCCTGACGATGTCCGCCCAGACGCCGGAATATCTGGCGCAAAAAGAGTTCGATAAGCGCGTCTACGGCGCTCATCCCTACGGGCACACTTCCACCGTGGCCGAGATTCGTAAACTGACCCCCAATGACCTTCGCGGCTGGTGGGGCACGTTTGTCCGGCCGGAGACGTCGGTTCTGTACATCGCCGGCGACGTTGACCCGGTGCAGGCTTTTGCACTGGCGGAAAAAGAGTTCGGCGCGTGGAAGGTGGCAGCCCCGATGCCGAAAATCGAACTGCCGCCGGTGGCCGAGCGCGGCCCGACGACCATCTACCTCGTCGACAAGCCCGGCCAGGTGCAGAGCCAGATCCGTGTCGGCCAGACCGGTATCACCCGCAAGAGCGATCAGTGGGCGGCAAGCCGTGTGTTGAATCAGGTCTTTGGCGGCGGGTTCAACAGCCGCCTGAATGAGACCATTCGCGTGAAGCGCGGCCTGACCTACGGTGCCGGTGGCGGCTTCCGGAGCCAGAAAGATGCCGGCGTGCTGTTCATCTCAACGTTCAGCAAGACGCCCACCACCTCCGACACCGTGGCCGCCATCATGGAAGAAGTGAAACGCCTGCAGGATGACCCGGTGACAGACAGCGAAATGTCGGTCAGCAAGAACTTCATCCTTGGCAGCTTCGCCGGCGACCGCGAGACGCCCCAGCAGATCATCGGTGACATGTGGCTGACGGAGTATTCCGGCCTGCCGGAAACCTTCATGACCGACATGGTGAAGGGCGTGGCCGGGACCAGCGAGAGCGACGTGAAGCGTCTGGCCAACAGCGTGATTGACCCGACCAAGATGGTGATCGTGGTCGTGGGCGATGCGTCAAAGGTGAAGGCGCAACTGGAAAAGATTGCCCCGGTAGTGGTGGTCTCGGCGGCAACGCCGCAGGCGGCTACTGCACCGTCGGCTGCACCAGCGAAATAACGGATCGGCCTTTATTTCGCTGTCGGCTTTTCGAGCAGCTTGATCTGCGCGGCGTCAATCGCCAGCGCCGGGCGTTCCTCGGTCTTCAGGTGGAAGCCGTGGCAGGTGGTGCAGTTGCTGGGGGCGAAGCGTTGGCTGGCAGACTCGCCTGTCTCCGGCCTGTGGCAACTGATGCAACTTGCCTTGCCAGTGTCCATGTCGGGGCTGAGGACGTCGCTGGTGAGTTTGCTATCCCATGCGGCAGAGTGGCAGTCGTAGCAGCTATTGCTCCGGTGAGCATAGTGGCTGAACTCTGCGGCCCTAAACCAGTGGCGGCTTTGGGTGGGAATGCCGGTGGGGGCGGTGTCGGCAACGGTCGCCAGATCACCCATGGTCGGGGTCGTGGTTGACGACGCTGCAGCCGCAATGGCGGGCGGGGAACCTTTCACCTCGTGGCAGAACGCACAGTTGCTGCCGATGCCATAGGTGACCAGAAATTCCAACTGACTGGGCGACGGTAGTACCGGCGCATCGGCAGAGGGCTTGCTGGCCGGGGTGGCCGCCTTCTTGATGGTGGCGTAAAGAGCCTTGGCCGGGCCTGATGCACTTCCGCCTGCCTTGTCGGCCCTCTCCGTAAGTTCTGCCAGACGGGCATCCACCCATTGTGAATCGGTAAGGATCTTTGTGGTGGTCTTGGCTCTGGGTCCCGTTCCGACTTTGACCGTTGTTTCCAGTTCCTTCTTGCGGGCGTCGGCGGGCATCGCGGCCAGCGCATCGGCGTAGGTCTGACCCAGACCCGCCAGCGTTCCGCGGACGATGGAAAGGTCTTCATGCGGAACCGTTACCTTGACCTTGCCCTGCAACTCAATCGCGTGACACCCGATGCAGTGTTTGGCGAAGGAGATCTGGCCGAGGTTGCGCGTGTCGCTGATATCGGCCATGGCTGCGGGCCGGTCCAGCGGGTCCCTCCACGGTGGCAGGGTGCCGGCAGCGGCAGCCTTGGCCGTCGGCTGTGGGTCCAGACCGGCATGGCAGGCCGTGCAATTGTTAACTAGGCCGTTCACACCGTTGTGTTTCAGGTGGTTGAACTTTAAGACGGTCGTATCCAGCCACTTCCCAGCAGTGTCTTTCGGCAGACTCCGCCCAAACTTGGGGTGATCTGCCGCCGTAAACGCCACGACTTTCGCCTGTACTGCCGGTGGCTTGGCCGAATGTGCGGCCACATCCGCATGGCAACTCGTGCAGTTGGTGTCCTGCTTGCCCGAGAGCACTTCGATGCCACGATGCTCGATGTGGCAACTGGCGCAGTTGCTGGTGACCGAGTGCATGGTGCCATCCGGAAGTTTCATACTGGAAAGGCTTGCGGCGGTCTGATTCGGGTGGTGAGCCGCGCCGTCGTGGCACTTCAGGCAGGCCGCGTCGCTGATGGATTTGCTGAAGGATTTGCCATCGCCGGCTGTCATCCCCTTGCCGCCGTCGTGGCAGGCGAGGCAGTCGTGTTGGATCAACGCGTGCGCGGCTGTCAGCGGTCCGGGGTTGTGGATGCCGTCGTTCTGTCCCGCCCCTCCGGTGGTCCCGGCCGGTTTCGGGCCGAAGGCCATGAACCCCACCCACACTGCTGCGGCAAACATGGCCAGCCAGCCGACAATCTTGCGCCCGGTGCGTAATGGGCTGGGGTGTTTGAAGTAATTCAGGTCGATCCGGCGGCTTACAGACTTTTGTGTTCGCTGACGCATGTAATCCCTGTCTGTTACGGTTTAGCTGGTCAAGACGCCTACTTCGCGATCCGTAAACTCGTTGCCACCTTCACTGCTTCCGCCCGCACTTTGTTCAGCTTGCCCAGCGCGTCATAGGCGGCGTATTTGTAAACGTCGCTCAGCGTCGGGTAGTTGAACACCGTGTGAATGAAAAAGTCGATATCGCCCTGGAACTGCATGCAGGCCATGCCGATATGAACCAATTCGCTGGCGATTTCGCCGATGACGTGCACGCCCAGCAGCTTCCCGTTGGTGGCATCAAAGATCAGCTTAATCATGCCCTGGGTATCGCCAATGATCTGGCCACGGCCGTGCTTGCCGAAACGCTCGGTACCGACAACGTATGGAATACCTTCGCGCTGGCAGTCCTGCTCGGTCTTACCGACCTGGCTGATCTCCGGAATGGTGTAGATCCCGGCGGGCAGCAGCGTCGCGAGTTGCGTCTTGTATTTCAGCTTGAACGCGTGACACATCGCCAGCCGACCCTGTTCCATGCTGGTGCTGGCCAGTGCCGGCGCGCCGATCACGTCACCGGCAGCATAAATATTGGGTATGACCGTCTGGTACGTGGAAGGGTCGATTTTTTCGATGTGGCCGTACTTGCCGATCGGCAGGCCCAGTTCCTGTAAGCCCAGTCCGTCGGTCGCTCCGCTCCGGCCCAGAGCATAGAGCAGTGATTCGACCAGTTCGTTTTTGCCGGATTTGGTTTTGATCCTGACCTTACCACCTTCAAGCGATGCGCTCTCCAGGCTGTCGTTCATCCAGAGTTCGATGCCGCTTTCCTTCATGCGGGTCATGAACTCTTCGCCGATTTCGGCATCCAGGAGGCTGTCCAGTGCCCGGCCCTTGGGGTGAATCAGGATGGTGTGCACGCCCAGCGCGCTGAAAAGGCACGCGTACTCGCTGCCGATGACGCCGCCACCCACCACCACCATCGACTTGGGCAGGTTTTTCATCTCCAGAATCGTGGTGCTGTCAAAGACGGTGTCGTCATTGAACGGCACGTTTTTGGGCCGGGCAGGGACGCTTCCGGTGGCGATCAGGATGAACTGGGAGGTGAATCGTTTTTCGCTCCCGTCCTGCATTTTCACGGCCACGGTGTGCGCGTCCACCACCTTCGCATCCCCTTGTACGCGCTCGACATTGTGCCACGGAGCGGCCATGTTTTTGGTGGCGCGCTCCTGCATCCGCTGCTGAACCATGTTCTTGCGGGCCATGAAGTTAGACAGACTCAGGTCGGCATGAAAGTCGACCTTCATGCCCTCGCCCAGCTGTCGCGTGCGGAAACCGGAGAGGAACAGTGCACTTTCGCGCAGTGTCTTACTGGCCAGCGTGCCCCAGTTGATGCAGGCACCACCCATCTCCTGATATCGCTCGATGAGCAACACCCTGTGCTTGAAGAAGGCGGCCTGCGCCGCGCCCTTTTCGCCGGCCGGACCGCCACCGATCACGATGAGTTCAAAGTCGTAGGCCGGAGGTGCGGCCGGTGCCGATGGGGTACCCGGATTTGTTGCAACAACTGTCATCATGCGCTCCTGGCTTTTCAGCCGACATCAGTCACGCCCGCCGGTACGACAGCGGGCCGGACAACCGAACCACTCATCAGCAAGTTTCGACGATAACCCCGTACGGCCGCAAGTAGGAAAACGGTCTGCAAGGCAATTGCTGTAAAAACTGCCGACTCGCCCCCGGTGCCGAAGCCATACGAGTGCAGCCCCATTCCCAGCAAAAAGTTGACGCCGTACCAGCTCATCACCACCGCCATGAAGGCCAGCACACTACCCGCCGCCAGCCCGAACGCACCCACCCACCCCGCGAACCGGCCGTGCAACAGTGCTAGATAGACCAGCGCCACGATCAAAGCCCAGACTTCCTTCGGGTCCCACCCCCAAAACCGGCCCCAGCTCACATCTGCCCATAGTCCGCCGAGGATGGTGCCGACGATGACCAGAAACGTGCCGACCTGCACGGTGCGATAAAGGGTTTGGGTCTCGGCAGCGGCAACGCCATTTTTTCCGCCAATCCAGTGGCGGGCCAGTTGTACGTTCCCCATGAGCCACGCCAGCGCGAAGGCCGCGTAGCTGCTGACAATGGTCAACACATGGGACCCAAGCCAGACATTGCTCTGCAATGCCGGCGGCAAGCCACGCATCGCCCGGCCGAGGCCGACAGGCAGATTGTCGGCCAAGAGCATGGTCAGCCCCCCGACGACGCAGCCCATCAGCAAAATGGCCTGCCGGTTGGAACCTTTGGTGGTCAGGGCGACACCGACCGACACCAAGGCGCTCACCAGACCCACCCAGACCAGCGTCTCGAAAAAGTTGGTCACCGGCGCCCAGCCGGTGACGGAGATCCGCATCGCAAACCCGCCGACGGAAAACACCAGCGCCAGCACCATGATCCCTCCCGCCAGACTGCGGAGCTTGGGCCACCAGTAGGCCAGGCCATAAAGCCACGCGGCCGTCACAAACGTAAACCAGGCCCAACGAAACGGGTGCCATGTCGCGTACTTGATCTGCATGGTCAGCCGCCACGGAACGACGGCGGGGCCGGCGGCGCGACAGACGGTATCAAAAACCCTTTGAGCTGAGGCGCGGTCGCCCTGGACGGCTTTCAGGATGACTTCGCGCGGCACAATGGTGTCGAGCCGCGTGCCGCTGACCGTACCGCCTGCAAGAGTGCCATTCGGGACGTACAAGCCGCAAGGGTCGAACAGCGCCCGGACGTCCTCGGCCCGGCGCTTGAGTTCTTCAACTTTTGGGTCCGCGACCGCCATCCTGTCGATCACACTATAAAACATCCATGGAAAACTGTGGCCGAGTAGCCGTTGCAACTCGGGCGACAATTTGAGGACAACTTCGTTAGGAAGTTCATTCGGCGTTTCTGCAGCCCATGATAGCCATGCCGGAAAGGCGACATAGTTCGGGGGAAACCAGAGAAAGTACGCGCCCGATTCGCTCATGCGTTGCTGAATGACCAACCAAAGTGGCTGAACCATTCCTTTTTCGACGACTGGAAGGCGCTCTAGAAGTTCATCTGCAGATCCGGCTTCGGACGCGCTGCTGGCACCGCGCCATTCACGGGGTGCGGGATCGGTGGCAGGCTCAGCCGCAGTAGCGACTGCTGGTATTGCAAGCAAAAATAACACAACGGACGCGCCCGCCAACGGTCCTGCGTTTGCCTTCAGCAGCCCTTTCAACCAAAACTGCCCAATAACGCCGATGGAAAGGATCACCGCCCCAGCGTACTTCACCCATGTGCCCGGGTCATTCCGCACCCCGATCGTGGCAACCGGTCGGCCGCCTTCTTCGCCGATGTCGGCCAGATAGAAACTGTACCCATCGACCACGGCCGGGCGGTTGACGGTCAGTTTTTCGGTGCGTCGCGCCTCGCCCGGTGGCGTGATACCCAGCGTGGCCTCGACCCAGGCCGGTTCGGCGCTGCCCGGCTGCATGACCTTTGTGATATTCGCCAACGACACCTTGCACGGCAGTTTGGCTGCCTTGTAGCCGTACGAAAATGTCTGCTCGACGCCGTCCGCCATGATCGTGCGGCTCGTCCCCCTCAAGACTGTGGTCTTCACCGGCGGCCGGGTCCCGTTTTGAATGGTCAGCCCCAGCGCCCCGGTCGACTTGGTCCATTTGCTCGCGGGTGCATCCACCGGCCTGATCTGCTCCGCCAGTCGCCCGGCCGGTACCACCTGCTCGGCCACCAGTTGCAAGCCGCCCATCTCACCAATCACTTTCCCCGACTCAGCCACCCCACCTTTTTCCACCCCGCGTCCGTCCAACAGCCGGTAACGCAATTTGCCGTCCGGCCCCATCAATAGTTCAACCCGCGCAAAGCCGCTGGGCAGCACCGCTGCCGGGTGTTCGTATTTCAGCCCCAGCGGAATAGACGTATTGACGCCCTCTGCCGCCACCTGAAAAGGAATCCGT
The DNA here is from genome assembly GCA_038226785.1 of Tepidisphaerales bacterium. Taxonomy (GTDB): domain Bacteria; phylum Planctomycetota; class Phycisphaerae; order Tepidisphaerales; family Tepidisphaeraceae; genus JBBRQG01. Next base: position 74,775 of record JBBRQG010000008.1, read on the forward strand.
CCGCTGACCCACCACCGCCGGGCTTCGCCATTCGCGGGCGTGACTTCCACCCGCACCGCCGGGACTTCCACAGGAATATCTGCCCTGGCTACGCCGCTGGCCACGTCCACAATCCGGACTTGCCAGCCCGACCCAACAGCCACCGGCCTGCCACCCGCCCCCGCCACGTCCATCGTCACCGTCTTTGCCCCAAATCGAACCGTGACCCGTCCCTGCTCGCCTAACTCCGACTTCGGCGGCGTCCCGGCCGCGAACTCCTGCGCATCCGCCGAGTATCCGCTGGCTGCCAGCGTCACCTCCAGCAGATTCCCTGCCAGCGTTCCACTGGTCGCCCGCCGATCCGGCGAAACCGCCAGCCATAGTGGCTCATCCACGATTTGCCCCATCGGTGTGGTGCCGGTCAGCCGCAACTTCACTGCCGGTCGATCGGGGATACCCGCCAGCGGCAGTGATTCAATCTCCTGATACGCCTCGGCCGCAGGGTAGAACGGGCCGACGGTCGCCAGCCCATCTCGCAGCGTGACGGTTGATGCCCCGACCGTGTCGGGCAACTTGTCCGGCCCTTGACCCGTCATGAACTTCAACAGCGTCGGTGCCCCCGCCAGGTCCCACACGGGCAGGACGGTGTTGAACGGAGCGGCCTTGGCGCTGGAGCTGACGATGGATTCTTGTCGCGAACCGAAGCTATCGGTCACCTCACCTTCGGTCAGTTTCATCATCCCATCCACACTGCCGCGATAGCTCAGCAGCGCACCGGTCAGCAGTGTCAGCAATCCGGCATGCGTTACCACGAACCAGGCCTGACTCCGCTTCCACGGATAGCGCACCACCGCGCTGGCCAGAATGTTCAGACCCAACAACCCCATCAGCCCCAGAAAAATCGGCGATCGATACGCGATCTCGGCCGCGGCCAGACTGCCGTACTTTTTTTCATACAGCGTGCAGGCCGAAAGCACGGCCGCCAGTGCCACCAGCGTCAGGACCGCCAGCCGCAGCCCGGCCACTTCCAGCACCACCGTGTCGAACCACCGGCGGGGCAACCGGCTTGACGCCGCGCGCGCAACGGCGTGCGACTTTTCGGTGTCAATGGATTCATCGGTGGCCGTGCCGCTCATCGGCACCAGCATACCGCAATGGCAACGTTCGACTGCCTTCCGCCGGGGACGACGAACCTAGACTTTCAAAAGTGGGAGCGTCTGAAACTGGTTACCCAGAATCGGCTTGCTGGGCGTGTCCAGCCACTTCTCCAGAATCGTCGCATAGACGCTTCGGAAGTCGGTGTTCCACTTCAAATCGCCCTGATCCAGCTGCGTCAGAGACGGATATTTACCGGCCAGACCCGTTTTCAGCTTCGGACCCATAAGGAACATGCTGCTGGCCGCACCGTGATCGGTGCCACCGCTGGCATTGACCTGCACGCGTCGGCCGAACTCGCTGAACGTCATCAGCATCACGCGGTCGTCATTGCGCTGCTCTTTCAGATCGGCCCAGAAGGCATCCAAGCCCTGGCTCAACTGCTGCATGAGTTGGTCGTGCCGACCCTTCTGGCCCGCGTGGGTATCGAAGCCGCCGAGCGAAACGTAATAGACCCGCGTCGGCAGGCCGCCAGCGATCATGCTGGCAACGGTCTTCATCGAGTTGGCGAACTCTGTACCCGGATACTTCGTGCTGGCATTCCGCCCGGTCATTCGCAGGATGTCGTCGCTGCTCACCTGCGCGTCCATCGCCGTTCTGTGCAGGAAGTCCAGTTGCGCCCCCGGCGTCACGGCGGCCACCGCCTTACGGGCCGATGGCCCGCCCGTCGGGCGCGTGCTGGGTGCGGGCGGGATTTCCATCCCGTCGCGCATGTTCAGCTTCATGTAACCAGTCTTGTCCTTGCCCTGAAACCGGTATGACTCCGGCCGCTCGAAGCTCAGCGGCAGAATGCGGTCGCCGCGCATCGCGGCCGGCAGTGTGTCGCCAATGGCCACGCCCACGTGGGGGTCCGTCCCGGCGCAGGTGTTGTCGAAATATCGCCCGAGCCAGCCGGCGGTGAAGACTTCTTTTTCCGGCTGGGCAGAGTGCCAGATGTCCATCGACCGAAAGTGCGAGCGGTTGGGGTTCGGGTAGCCGATACCCTGAATGACGGCCAGCCGGCCGGCATCGTAAAGCGATTTGAACGCGGTCAGGTTCGGGGCCAGACCGACATAGTTATCCAGCTTCAGAACGGCCTTCTTATCGTGTGCCAGCGCGCCGCGGGCGGCGTAATAGGCATCGTCGCCGTAAGGCACGACCGTGTTCAGTCCGTCATTCCCGCCCGACATCTGCACGACAACCAGAATCTTCCCGTCCTTGCCGCTCGCCTGCTGCGTGCGCGGCATGTCCAGCGGATTGGCCATCGCCCAGATCGTCTGATCGATGAACGAAGGCACCGTCGGCATGACCGACAGCAGCGCGAGGCTGCGGCCGACAAACTCGCGGCGGGTCGACAGCGGACGTGGGCGGGGGGAACTGGAATGGCTCATAGATCTCACCTTCATTCGATCAGCACAACTGGTAGTCCGGCATGACGACAATCAACTGGATTAGTCGCTTCAAATTCGCAATACTGGTCGGATCCTGCGCTACAATCGCAGTCAACTCCAGCCTCTTGTCGCGTTCGATCGGCCGCTGAATGAGCCTGCCTACCCAATAGTTCACAATCTCTTCCGGCGTTCCGTCGGTTTTGGTGACCGAATAACTCGGACCATTGCCGTTGGCCAATCGCGCAGCCAGCGCGCTGGAAACCCCGGTTTCCACGCCCCGCTTGGCCGACCGGGCACCCAGCGCGGGCAGCTCCCCACCCGCCAGCCAGCTCATCGTGTTGTAGCGCACAAACAGCGTGCTTGTGTTGACCCACAACCGCCCGCCCGGCCAGCCTTTTACGTTGGGCGGGTCCAGCGGCACCTGCCCCATCTGCTTCAAAGATCCGAGAATTACCCGGGGTGCGGGGAACGCCATCCCCAGCTGCCGAACCGCCTGTACGACCAGTTGCACCGGGCTTTTGATCTGCGTGCCAATGGCCTTCTCGGAATAAAATGCCTTGCTCAAAAGCAGCTGTCGCAGCATCGGCCGCATATCCCAGTTCGCCTGTACAAGCGTCTCGCCCAGAGTTGCCAGCATGTCTTGATCAGCGGCATCAGGTTCGTAGGCGAAGTACTTCACAAACCGCCCGGCGATGTACGGCGCGCAGGCTTTGTTCTGCAAAATGATGTCGATGATCTCATCGCCGCCGAAATTACCCGTCCGCCCCATGAACGTCTTCGGGCCGTCATCATGATCGCCCCGGCGGAAGATGTATTCATCCCCATCATGCGCCCAACCGGTGAAGGCCCGGGCCGACTCCTTGATGTCGTTCTCGGTGTAGTTGCCGATGCCCAGCGTAAACAGCTCCATCAGCTCGCGGGCGTAATTTTCGTTCGGGTGGGCTTTGCGGTTCTGGCTGTTGTTCAGGTAATCCAGCATGGCCGGGTCGCGGCTGATGGTGCGGACGAACTGCTTGAAGTTGCCCGTGCAAAACCGGCGCAGAATCTCGTTCTGGTTCCACATCAGCAACGCGCTGCGCTCGTCCTTCGAACTGGTCGTAAAGTGACCGTGCCACATGAACGTCAGCTTCTCCTGCAACGGAAAAGGCCCGTTCGCCATCCGACGCAGCCACCACAGCGCCACTTCCGTCACCGCCTCGCGATTGGCAGCCTGAAACTTCTGACGGATCTCTTTCCGTTCTTGCTCGGTTTTGCCGACCATCATGGCCCGCAGTTCCTGAAAGCTTTTCGGGTAGTCCTTCAGCTTCGAAAAGTCCGGCCCGCCGGTCTGCGATTGCTCGTCCATCGGCGCATCAGGAAAATCCATCAGCGCATCGACCGCTTTTTCCGGCCCCATCGCCAAAACGTCCTGTACCTCTTCCGGCGTGCCACCAAAGCCGGCACGGTTCAGCAGATGTGCCGCCTTAACCTCGTCCCAACGGGTCTCGGGCGAGTCCTTGAACGGCACCAGCATCGGATGTGTACGGGCCATGATTAACCTCATCGACACGAACTAACGCCGGGCTTTTCACCAACGGGTATCGGCCTCGGGCATCAGCCATATCGTACCGGTGATAACGCGCCGTGACCCACGGATATTGTCAACCATCAGATGCCGTCGTCGGCCCGTCTGATTGACATCTCACGCTTTTCCCGGCCAATACCTTTTCCTTACCAACCCCCACCCCGCATATCCGGTATAGATTCCGCCCGGCCACCCTTCATTTCGCCCGATATGACTCCCATGACCCCCACCGAAGCTGTCACCCTCCTCCGTCAGGCGCTGAACCATCACCAGCGTGGTCAAATCGAACCGGCTGAGGGTCTGTACCGTCAGGTTCTTGCCGAGCATCCGGCCCAGCCAGACGCCCTCCGATATCTCGGCACGTTGCTTCACCAAAAGGGACAGAACGTGGAAGCTGCCACGATGTTGCGGACAGCCCTGACCCACATTCCGCCGGGCCATCCCGTCACCGCGACGATTTACAACAATCTGGGCGAGGCACTACGGGCACAGGGCGGCTCGCAAATCGAGGCCGCCATTCCGTTTTTTCACAAAGCGCTTGGCGTCCAGAAGAACTACCCGCAGGCGCGAAACAATCTGGCGACCGCACTGGCGATTCTGGGCCGGACCGCCGAGGCCATCACCGAGTTGCGAGGGCTTCTCAAAGAGAACCCGGCCTACTTCAAGGGTCATCTCAACCTCGGCAACCTGCTGCTGGGCACGAATGATTATCGCGGCGCACGAACGCAGTTCACTGCCGCACTTCAACTGGCTTCGCGCCCGAAAACGCCGTTCGCAGCCACCACAAAGGCCGGGGCGATTCAGCCTCCGCGGCCAGCCGAACTCGCGGCAGCGCATGCCGGTCTGGCAACCTGTGCCTACAAATCGGGCGATCTGGCCATGGCGGTGCAGAGCTACGAGCAGGCCATCGCTCTAGACCCCGAAAGGGCCAACTATCATCTGAACTTGGGTGAGGCGTTGCGACTCTCCGGCCGGTCGGACGCGGCCGAAGCCGCCATCCTGCAGGCCATCCAACTCGATCCGCGTCTGCCTGAGGCTCATAGCAAGCTCGGCCACGCCCGTGCGATGCGCGGCGACCACGCTCAAGGCGCTGCCGACCTTCGTCGAGCCACAACACTCGCCCCAAACGACCCCGCCCTGCTCAGCAACTGGCTGTTTGAGATGCAGTACCTCAGCGACATCTCGCCGGCCGAGGTACTGGCCGAACATAGGCAATGGTCGGACCGTTTCGAAAAGCCCCTCAACCGGCCGATGCCGCCACTTTTGGACCCCCGCCCCGACCGGCAACTGCGGGTGGCACTGCTCTCCGGCGATTTTCGCGCCCATCCGGTAACCACATTCTTGCAGGCACTCCTGACGCACCATGACCGGCAGGCGCTCACGCTCGTTGCCTATTCCGACGTGAGCCGTCCAGACGAAGTGACCGCCGACGTGCGGAAGAAGGTTCACGAATTTTACGACGTCGAATCTTTGAACGACTTGCAGCTGGCACAACGTTTAGTGACCGACCGAATCGACATCGCGATCGATCTGGCGGGACACACCGGCCGAAACCGCCTGCGGACGATGGCCCTCCGTCCGTGCCCGGTACAGGTCACGTGGATTGGCTACCCTTCCACCACCGGCGTTGTCGGAATGACTCACCGTTTCACCGATGCCGCCGCTGACCCCGCAGGTTACGAGGCTCACGCCAGCGAGACGCTCTTTCGCCTCGACCCGTGTTTTCTCTGCTACACGCCCCCGCCAGATGCGCCTGAAGTCAAGACTCTGCCAGCGCAGAAGGCCGGGCACATCACTTTCGGTTCGTTCAACAACATCGCCAAAGTGGCGGATGCCACACTGGCCTTATGGCGCGACGTACTGGCTGCTGTGCCGAAAAGTCGGCTGAAGGTCAAGGGTATTGGCCTGGTGGAAGAATCGACACGCCAGCGCGTGATGGCCCGGGCCGTTGCCGCAGGCGTACCGGGCGACCGGTTGGAACTGTTGCCCCCCACCTCAGCAGCCAACGACCATTTGGCGACCTATCACCATGTTGATATCGCGCTCGACACGACTCCGTACAACGGCACAACGACCACTTGTGAAGCCCTCTTGATGGGCGTCCCCGTTATCACACTCGCAGGCGACCGCCACGTGAGCCGCGTGGGGGCCAGCCTGCTGTCCGCCGCTGGCCACCCCGAGTGGGTGGCCCAGACCCCGCCCCAGTACGTCGATGTCGCACGGCAACTTTCAAATGACTTGACGGGCTTGGCCACCATCCGGGCTGATTTGCGGCGTCAACTCATCGCCAGCCCATTGTGTGATGGCCCGGCCCACGCAGCGGCGGTCGCCTCGGCCCTCCGCAACATCTGGACCGCAGCGTGTGCCGGAAAATGACGCCGGCATGCCTTGGCCGGGTCTCGACGCGAAAGCTCGCCTGATCGCCTAAACTCCCGCCATGCCCCCTTCCTCTGTCACCACCAACTCCCGGCGTCTGGTCCATCTCGGTCACTCTCCGGACCCCGATGACGCGTTCATGTTCTACGCGCTCGCCAAAGACCTCATCCCCACAGGCCAGTGGAAGTTTGAGCACGTCCTGCAAGACATCCAGACGCTGAGCGACCGCGCCACCCGTGGCGAACTCGAGATCACCGCCATCTCCATGCACGCTTACCCGTACGTGGCCGACAAGTACGCCCTCACAAGTTGTGGTTCCTCCATGGGCGAGAACTACGGCCCGATGGTCGTCGCACCCCGGCCGATGAAACTCAACGACCTTCGCGGCAAGACCATCGCAATCCCGGGCAAACTCACAACGGCGTTCCTCACGCTGCAGCTTTGCATGGGCAAAGGCGCGGAAGTTGGCAGCGGTAATACGGGCGCATTCAACTTCGTCTGTGTGCCGTTCGACGAGATTTTGAAGTTCGTCAAAGAAGGCAAAGCCGACGCCGGATTGATCATCCACGAAGGCCAATTGACCTTCCAGAATGATGGCCTGCACTTGGTGGTCGATCTCGGCAAGTGGTGGTACGAAAAGACCGCCCTCCCATTGCCACTGGGCGGCAACTGCGTCCGCCGCGACCTCGGCCGGCCGGCCATGCAAGAGCTGACCGACATCTTCAAAAAATCAATCCAGTTCAGCCTCGATCACCGTGCCGAGGCCGTGGATTACGCGCTGCAATTCGGCCGCGATCTGGATCGCGAGCTATCCGACAAGTTTGTCGGCATGTACGTCAACCACTGGACCCTCGACTACGGGCAGATCGGCATGAACGCCATCAATCTTCTGCTGGCCGAAGGTGCAAAAGCCGGACTGGTCCCGGCCATCGGCGAGATTGATTACGTCGTGGCGAAAAGTTAGTCCGCTCCTCGCCGTCGTGGTCGTTGCTTTTTTGCTTCCGCCTCTGCGAGGTACTGAATATCCGCAAGGTCTTTACTGCGGCCAGCGGCTCGCTTGTTGATCCGCAGATCTTCCAGCGAAATGAGCGGAACAACGATCCCGTCCCAAGTGACTTTGTGCCGTCGTCGGTAACACGCGTCAAAACTAACACCCGCTGGACCGGTCAATACATCGATTCGGTTGGGCTCCCTACCCAAGACGAGAATTTTGCCGGGTAACTTGAACGTGCCGGGATTCACTTCACTATGCGAGTAGTTTCCAAACCGCCATAAAACCTTGCAGACTTTATCTACATTCTTAGGGTCTATGGCAATCCAGATGTCGATATCACCGGTCGAACGATCGTAGCCATAGTGAATAACCGCATAACCGCCGATGACCAAAAATTTAACTTTGGCCTTGGTCAATAAGGACAGCAGATCTTTGAAATCGGGGAAAAGGTCTACCTTCGCCATACTTCCAGAGTAACCGACGCAACCGTTCACATTCACGCAATCGCTGCGCTGGCGTCAAGGCACGGGACCGTTGCCGGTCGGCCTCATCAGCGGCCTGCATGCTCTCGTGCACCGTCAAAGTCCATCCGTTCTTCCCACGGATCACCTTTGGCTTGACAGCCTTTTTTACCCGGTCTTTTTTCTTCGCGGGAATCATCAATCCCCCCAGATCAGCGTTGCGGAGAATATTGCGGCGGCGGTGTGTACGGCGTCGCTGGCGCGGGCGCTGCCGGAGGCGCGTACTGCGGCGCTGGCGCCGCTTCCTGATACTTAAGATCCTGCTTTTCGCGGGCTTTCTTTTCGTCGTCGCCATTCTTCCCGATCGCCGAGCCGGTTACACCGCCGATCAGTGCGCCAGCCCCGGCCCCGATCAACGCACCCTGGGTTCGCTTTCCACTCCCAGCCACGTTCGACCCGATCAGCGCCCCGGCACCCGCACCGGCCCCGGTACCGATCAACGCTCCGGTTCCCTGATTGGTGGCGCATCCACCAACACCGCTGCTCAAGCCAACCAAAATCAAAGGTACGACGATGATGCGAACATTGTTTTTCATAAGCGGTTCTCCAATAAACAGGACACGCCAGCGGCCAAAGGGCTAGTCCATCTCACCCTTATAGGCCCGCGTCATCAGTTGGTTCAAAGCCCGGCGTACATCCTGTCCCTGAAAAAGGATCGCGTACAGCATTTCGGTGATCGGCATCTCCACGCCGTGTTTGTGAGCCAGATCACGCACGGCTTGGGTCGTGGGCACACCCTCCGCCACGCTCTCCAATTCAGCCAGAACTTGCTCCAGTTTCTTGCCACGTCCTATGGCTTCGCCGACCCGCCGGTTTCGGCCGTCCGGCGAGACGCAGGTGGTGATGAGGTCGCCCAAGCCCGCCAAACCCATGAACGTAGCCGGGTTTGCACCCAGCTTGACGGCCAGCCGCGTAATTTCGACCAGCCCGCGCGTAACCAGCGCCGCCTTGGCGTTGTTGCCCGAATCCATGCCGTCCAACATCCCCGCCGCCAGAGCGATGATGTTTTTCATGGCCCCCGCCAGTTCCACCCCGATCAGGTCGGGGTTGGTGTACACCCTGAACCAAGGCGTCGAAAAGGCCTTTTGAACGCAGCATGCCAATGCAGAATCGGCGGACGCAGCAACCGCCATGGCCGGGCATTTGCGGGCAAGCTCGACGGCGATATTCGGGCCACTCATGACAGCCAGGCTGGCCCGCTGGCCAGCCTTTCCGATCACGTCCGCCAGAACTTCCGTCGGTCGAAGAAGCGTGGAAAGCTCCACGCCCTTTGAGACCGAAACGATTCGGGCGTCCGCAGGAAGGTGTGAAACGAGCCGTTGCCAGACCGTTCGGGTGTACTGGGTGGGAATGGCCGAGACGATCAGTTGCGCGCCATCGAACACGCCACAATCTTCGGAGGTCAGCTTGACGCCAGCGGGTATCGAGCTGCCCGGAAGCAGGCGGTCCTGACGTCGATCGATCTTGAGTCGGTTCACCGTGGCGGTGTGTGCGCCCCACATCCGCACGCTGTGGTCGTTGGCGCAGAGTAGTTCTGCACAAACGGTGGCCATTGCCCCAGTGCCGAGAATCGTGATTGGCAGTCCCATCAGACTCGCTGTTGTACCCGAAGGGGTACGCCGGCCGCACGTTCAAATCACCAACATGCGGGCCGGCGTCCTTTTTCCCGGCGGGAGGGGCCACCGGGCGCGATTTCAGCGATTTTTGGGCTTTCGCATGCCGTCACGGCTCAGATCGCCGCGGCCGCGAGCCTTCCGAAAGGGTGATTCACCTGTGCCCCATCATGGTCATGCCCGTCCTGCTTGTGCCCATCGTGGTTCAGCTCGTGCATCCGAAACTCCAGATGGGACCCCTGCAGCTCTTTCATCACCTTGGGGTTGACGAATACGGACATCAACCCCGGCCGAGTCCGCACGCCGAAGTGGTGGAACACCTGACGGACGTAATCGTGCATCGTATTGGGTGAAACACCCATACGCTCTGCGCATTGCCGTTCGCTGATACCCTGCAATAGCACGGCCAACGTTTCCTTCAGGCGCGGCGAGAGATTAGAAACAATCCGAGAGATACTTTCCTGATCCATGTGCACCACCTTCCCTTTCATTATGTAAAGCGTATAAACGCGTTCGAAGCGGCCAATTTTCTTTTCATGGCCCGAAGTTTTGCGATTGGTAAACATACCGACCCGGTAGGACAGCACCCTGTCCTACCCCCCTAAACCTGTGTGATGTCGTGACTTGCGTTTGGCAGGGGGTTCCCTGACATTTGCCAAACACATTATGAAAGCACCGCCTTCCGGCCAGCGAACTTCAAAAAAATCAGGCAAATCGATAGACCGTATTTGTCAGGTCCTTCTACTGATTAGTTCCGGGCCCGGCTGGACGATCAAACGCTTGGCAGCAGAAATCGGGGTCGATGAGCGATCGGTCGGGCGCTACGTCAAGACACTCAAAAACGCCGGATTTGAACTCGCCTCCGCGGGGGATGAGTCCGGCTACCAGATCGACCGCTCGCGAAAGCTCCCGCCCTTCCAACTGAAAATCGAAGAGGTGGCCGCCCTCAGCCTTCTGGCCGACTACCTCAACGACAACATCGCCATGCCCGGCCTACCGCAGGCCCGGGCCGCCCTGTTCAAAGTCCGCGGCATGCTGCCCCTCAGTTGGCAGGATGAAATCTCGCGTACTTCCAACACGCAGGCCGTGCGCCTCAGCCCCGCTGCCCCCATGGAGCAGGATGAAACAACGCTGCACCGGGTGAACGAGGCCATCCGCAAGGGCCGCATGCTCCAGTGCCGCTACGAATCGTTACGCGTCATGGCAACTGGCCAGCCCGCCCAGCCATTCTTATTCGCGCCCTACGTTCTGTCGTTCGACACGCGAAGCTGGTACGTCATCGGTCGGCATCAGGGCTACAAGGAAGTGCGAACGCTGAAGTTGTCCCGCCTGACCGAATGCAAGCTGGTTGCGGACGAATACACCATCCCGGCCGGGTTTTCGCTCAAAAAGCACTACGGCAACGCATGGCGGATGATTCGGGGCGACAAGTCGTACGACATCGTCTTGCGCATCGACAAACAGTTCGCCGACACCATTGAGGAAACGCAGTGGCACGCGACCCAAAGCTCAGAGCCAGCCAGCGATGACGGCTCGGTGCGTTTGCGGTTCACCGTGGAAGGGCTGGACGAAATTCTCTGGTGGGTGCTCGACAAGGGGAGCCACTGCATCGTGGAAGAGCCTGCGGAGCTGGTGGACCGGGTCAAAAAGGAACTGCACGCCAGTCTGGATAACTACGGCAAGTCACGGGGGCCGAGGTGATCGCCGATCTTCTGGGCGGGGTGGATCGGGCCGCGCTGGCGGTTGCCCTTCGACAGGCCCGGAAGGGCCTCCGGCACGGGCGGCGGATTTCACCAGCCAACTTCAGGCGTCTGTACTGCCGGGAAGGTGGCTGGCCCCCTTCGGCTGCGACGCTGGAACTACTCAGTCGAATCTCGGCCAGGCAGGGCCGACGTCTACCCCGGGCGGGCAAGCGTCTGAGTGGCGATCTTTTCCTGTAATCGCATCAGGCCTTCCAACAGCGCCTCCGGCCTTGGCGGGCAACCGGGAACGTACACGTCCACCGGGACGATCAGGTCGACCCCTTTGACGACGTTGTAACCATATTTGAAATAGGGCCCGCCACCGACGGTACAGGCCCCCATGGCGATCACGTACTTCGGCTCGGCCATCTGGTGATAGAGCCGCTTCACCCGCTCGGCCATTTTGTAGTTCACCGTCCCGGCCACGATCATCAGGTCGGCCTGGCGTGGTGTGCCTCGGAACGCGCCGGCACCGAAACGGTCAATGTCGTACCGACTGCCGCCGACGGCCATCATTTCCATCGCGCAGCAGGCCAGACCAAAGGTCATCGGCCAGAGGCTGTTTTTCCGCCCCCAGTTCAGGGCGAAATCCAGCGAGGTGACGATCAGGCCGGGTTCAAAACGTTGCTCAAGAAAGGCCATTACGACATATCATAGCGGTTGCGCGTCGGCCGGGGTACGATGAGTGGCCCATTTTCGCCCCCTTTCCCCTTTTGAGCGCAGGGTCGCAACCTCAAGAATCGCCGGTGCCGGCGACGCACTCTGCCGGAAGGGCGGGCCAATAGAAGGACTGTTTCATGCCCGATACCGAAGACCGCCACACACCTGTCACCCCCGAAGAGCAACAGGACCGTCTGGCCGACCGTGACAACAACCGCCCGGAACGCTTTGAAGACCTCGAACCGTGGCAGGCCGCGCATGCACTCGTTCTCGAAGTGTTCAAGCAGTCGGCAAAGATTGATGACGCATACGCCGACAACATCGCAGTGCCCATGGAAAAGGCCGCAATCGAAGTTCCCCGGAACATCGCCGAAGGCTTCATGCGTCGCGGCTCGCGGAACAAGGCCCATTACTGCAACCTGGCCCAGGTGGCCCTCGAGGGCCTGAAGTACTACTTCGCCCTCGCCCGTGACCTGAAGCTTGGCATCGATACCGGTGTTCTGACCGCTGATGCCGACGAAGTCTCGCACATGCTTGACGGCCTGATGCGCCAGATTTCCCGCATGGATGGCGGCAGCCCGGAACGTCAGGGAGGCCAAGGCGGCGGCGGCAACGGCGGCGGCCCCGGTGGTGGCAATCGCGGCGGACGTGGCGGCCGCAACCGTCGCGGCGGGCGCGGCGGCGGACGTGGTCCCGGGCGTGGCGATGAGCGTGGCGATGGCCGTGGCGAACCCCGCGGTGAAGGTCGGGGCGACAACCGCGGCGACAACCGCGGCGAAGGCGGCGCCGACGAACGCGGCCCGCGTCGTGAAGCCGATCTGACCACTTCCGGCGATATGAGCCATTCTGATGCCTAAAGGCATTTGTAAATATTGAGTTCTTCAACGTGGCCGGAAGGGTGAAAACACCCCTCCGGCCACGATTTTTTCGCTGCATGGGCGAGTGTGAACAATGGTTTGCATGCCGTATGGGTCAATATGCAATGATGGACGTCAGGGCCGAAAACCGATATAGTGATTACTCAACCGTTGTTCTCGATTGCGTTTGCAAGCCGCCACAAAGGGCGGTTTCCACACAAATCTGAGCCGGTTGTAGCGTGCTGATTGGCTCTTTTTGCAGCGTTCGCTGCGGCCTATTTGGTGCGCAAGTTTGCGCCCGGGCCGAAAAAAGCCCAAGAAAGAAGTGTTGTTACATGCAGTTTGCAGACCTCCGGCTCGCAGAGCCGATCCTTCGTGCGTTGATTGCGGAAAATTACGTTACGGCCACGCCGATTCAGGCTCAGGCCATTCCTCATGTTCTCGATGGCAAAGACGTCTTGGGCAGTGCCCAGACGGGCACTGGTAAGACGGCCGCGTTCGCGCTGCCGTTGCTTCACAAGCTCGCTGAGAGCATGACACCCGAGCAGCTTGCCGGTACTGCCGGTCAGTCGGGTCACCGCCCGATCCGTGCCCTCATTTTGTGCCCCACGCGTGAGCTGGCGGTGCAGATCGGCCTGAGCCTCAAGACCTACGGCCGCCATGTGCCCCTTAAGTACGCCGTGATCTTCGGCGGCATGAACCAGTTCCCGCAGACCCAGGCCCTCCGCAGTGGCGTCGATGTGGTGATCGCCACGCCGGGCCGCCTGATGGATTTGATGGAACAGGGTTACGTCGACCTTGCCAAGATCGAAATCTTCGTGCTGGATGAAGCCGATCGCATGCTGGACATGGGCTTCATGCCCGACATCCGCAAGATCTCCGGCATGATCCCCAAGGCCCGTCAGACGCTTCTGTTCAGCGCGACCATGCCCCGCCAGATCGAAGAGCTGGCCCGCACGCTGCTTCGCAACCCGGTGAAGGTGGAGGTCATCGCGACTTCAACCGCCGCTGCGAAGATCGAACAGTGGGTCTATCACACCGACCGCTCGCAAAAGCCGTCGCTGCTGGCCCACCTCGTGAACGAACTGCCCATGTCACGGTCGATCGTCTTCTCGCGGACCAAGCACGGCTGCGACCGCATCGTGCGCCAGTTGCGTGACCACGGCATCCGTTCTGAAGCCATTCACGGCAACAAAAACCAGAACGCCCGCAAGCGCGCCCTAGAAAACTTCCGTGCAGGCAAGGTGCCTGTCCTTGTTGCGACCGACATCGCCAGCCGCGGTATCGACATCGATGACGTTTCCCACGTCGTCAACTACGACATCACACACGAACCCGAAACCTACGTGCACCGCATCGGCCGTACCGGCCGCGCCGGCGCAACCGGCATCGCCGTCAGCCTGTGTGACCGCGAAGAGCAGGGCAACCTGCGGGCCATCGAGCGGCTCGTCAAGCAGAAGCTGGTCGTCAAGACCGTCGAAGGCGTTATCGCCAAGCCGACGATGAACACCTCCGGCGAGCATGACGATCGTCGCGGTAACAACCGCGAAGATCGTGGCGATGACCGTGGCGCATATGGCCGTGGTCAGGGTGGCAACAGCGGCCGCCGTCAGGGCGGATTCGCCGACCGCCGTCCCGCCCGCGCCAGCGGACCGCGTGATCAGTCACGTGGCTTCGCACCGGTTTACAACGACGGTCCCCGCAAGGAAGCCCCCCGCAACGAGGCGCCCCGCGAAGAGCGCGCACCGCGCGCCCCCGCAACGCCTCACAAGGCGCCGCGTCCCGTCCACGCCCCACACGCCCCGCACGCTGCCCACGGGCCGCGTCGCGAGGCACCCAAGGCCGCCTACAAGGCCGTCCGTCGCGAAGTCCGCGAAGTGTCGACCCCGACACATGCCGACGGCCCGGTGACTGCCAATCTTTCGCCCAAGCCCACCGTCCACGTTGAAGGCGTTCGCCCGCCGCGCACCGGCCCGCGTCGCGGACCCGGATTCGTCAAGGGTGCAGCAGGCGGTAAGTCGTTCGCCCGCAAGCCCTTCGCTGGCAAGCCCACCGGTGGCAAGAAGTTTGCCAAGGCCCGGTAACAAAGGGCGTTTCCGCCTGACGTGACGATTGACGGGCTTCTGCCCGTAGGTTGCACTGATGGGCATGAAACCCGCCTCCAATCTCTCATCCAAACTCAGCAGGCTGGTCTCATTGACCAGCCTGCTGCTTTGTTTTGCCGCTCTGATCATTGCATCGGGCGCGGCAGACACCGCAATCGCCTTCGGACCCATGGCCTCGCACGGTTCGGCACCATCACCGACCACCAAGCCAAAGCCGCCGGTCAATATCATGGTCACCAAGATCGATGGGGCCGTGTTGCGTGGCACATTGACCTCGACCGATGGTCACGGACTGGTGATGAATGTCGTGGGCGGCAAAGCGTCGACCCACCCTTCCACGCAGCCCACAGCGGCTTCGGCCAGCGTACCCACAGGCCCGGCGACGCTGCGCTGGACAGAGATCAAGACTGTCAGCAACGGATTGACCCGCGCCAAAGCCATTGATGCCTTCCGCCTCGAGCACGCCGGGCAACTCTGTGCCACGTGCCGTGGAGCCGAGCTTGTCCGCTGCGATCTGTGCAAAGGCACCGGCCGTGACCCGGCCGGCCGCAAAGATTGCGCAACCTGCAATGGCGAACTATTGGTTGATTGCAAAGCCCCCAAGTGCACCGCTGGCAAGATCCCCTGTCCCGCGCCGTGCCTGAAGCTGACCGAAGGCACATGGTTCATGAAAGAAGGACGGCATTGGCGAAAGTTTCCCGGCAAGGGCGGGGCTTCAGCAGAAATCAGTGAGAACCACCTGGGCCAGCTGCTGAACAAGGACCCGGCCACCGGTCAGGTCACCCCGGGCGACACCTGTCCCACCTGTGGTGGGGCGACAAAGCTCGACTGCCCCGTCTGCATGGGCACCGCCAAGCAGTCCTGCCCGACGTGCGTCGCCGACGCTGCCGCCGCCGCTTGCACCGCGGAATGCGATCATGGTCTGGTCGACTGCAAAGACTGCGTCGGCACAGGCCTGAAGAAATAACCCACACACCTGCCTTCAGCGCATCACTTTTCCATCAAAAAATCAGCCGAATTCCAGACATCTCAATCAGCCAACCACTGCCAAAAGAGTCTTCGCCACATACCGCAAATGCTCTTCCGGCAATTCCGGATAGATCGGCAGGGCCAGCACTTCTTTGGCCGCAAGTTCGCTGGCTGGGAATGAGCCTTCCTTGAAACCCATCTCCGCATAGCACGGCTGGAGGTGCAGCGGCAGCGGGTAGTACACGGCCGTGGTGATGCCCGCATCGGCGAGCTTTTGTTTGACGGCGTCGCGGTTTTTCACCCGCACAACGTACTGGTTGTAGATCGACCAGTTGCCCGGCTCGATGTAGGGCGTGGTGACTGCACTGCCAGCTAGCAACTGGTCATAAAGTGCCGCGTTTTTTCGACGGGCCTCGTGCCAGCGGTCGAGGTACTTCAACTTAACCCCCAGTACCGCACCCTGTACCCCGGCCATGCGGAACATCCCGCCGATGAGCGTGTGGTAGTACTGATGCCCCGATCCGTGCACGCGCATCAGGCGGCACTTTTCGTAATGCTCGGCGTTGTTGGTGCAGATCGCCCCGGCATCCCCGAAGGCGCCCAGATTTTTGGTGGGGTAAAACGAGAGGCAGCCGGTGTAACCCATGCTGCACGCCGTCTGGCCGTTTCGCTTCGCACCGATCGCCTGTGCGGCGTCTTCGATCACCAGAATTTCATGTTCGCAGGCGATCTTGTTGATCTCTTCCATGTTGGCGCACTGGCCGAAGAGATGCACCGGGACCACGGCTTTCGTCTTTTTCGTAATCGCTTTGCGGTACTGATCGACATCCATATTGAACGTGCGCGGGTCGATGTCCACGAAAACCGGCGTCGCCCCCAGCCGCGACACGCACCCGGCCGTGCAGAAGAATGTGAACGTGGGCACGATGACCTCATCGCCCGGCCCGATGTTCATGGCCATCATGACGCAAAGCAGGGCATCCGTGCCGCTGGTGACGCCCAAGGCGTATTTGGTGCCGCAATAGGCCGCCAGCGCCTTTTCGAACTTGTCCACGGCCGGACCCAGCGTCAGGGCCTGGGCATCAAAGACCTCATCGACGGCCGACCGAATCTCTTCCCTAAGCGGCGCGTATTGCGCCTGCAGGTCGAGCAGTTTTACTTGCATAGGACCAGGCAGGGTAAGGGAAAGCGGGCGGAAGGGACTAACGCCGATCGTCTGTTTCGCATGGTTTTGTAAGGCCGGAGCGGTCGGCATCTTGCCGCACCCGCCGCATCGTGCGACCCTGTTCGTCCCAATGAACGCAATGGCTGAACTGACCCGTGCACTCGATTTCCACAAGGCTGGCAATTTTGCCGAGGCCGAACGTCTCTACCGCCGCGTGCTGGGCTTTGAGCCGCAGAATGTAGACGCGCTCCACCTGCTCGGTATTGCGCGCATGCAGTTGGGTGACAACACGGGTTCTGTGGACTTCATCAAGCAGGCCATCGCCATCAACCCGAAGCAGGCTGTTTTTTATTCGAGTCTGGCGCAGGCCTACGAAGCGGCTCATCTGCCCAGCGAGGCATTCGCGGCGTACCGGCAATCGGCCGAAGCGGCTCCGTATGACGTGCAGGCCCAATTGACCGCAGCCCATGCGGCAACTCGCTTCGGTGACCCGGCACTGGCCGTGGCCTTCCTGCAAAAGGCGCTGCGCCTCGCCCCGCAGAACGCGACCATCCACTGTGACATTTGCGGTGCCTACGTCACCGCAGGGCGCCTGACCGATGCCATTCAGGCTGGCCAGACCGCCGTGACTCTCGACCCCCAACTGGCAGAGGCCTACGCCAACCTCGGCCTGGCTCAGGGCCGCGCTGGCGACCGTGTCGCGGCCGAGGCTTCGCTTAGAACCGCTCAGGTCTTGAAGCCGGAAGATGCGGGCGTGGTCGGTTTGCTGGTGAAGGCGATGAATGACAACTCCGTGGGTACCCCCTCGGACCGCGTGGAACTTTGTCGGACGTATGTCCGGCTGGAAAAGGGCACTGTTTCATCACGCGCGCTCTTGGCCCGGGCACTGGCTGAGGTCGGCAATCTCGACGAGGTGCACGAGGCGATTGACTTGTTCGCTGCGCTGGCGACGGAACGTCCGGATGATGCCGACCTGATGGTGCGTCTGGTGAGCGCGCACCGGAAGTTGGGCGAAACCACCGCAGCCGAGGCCGCCGCCCACCGCTTGGTCGCTGCCCATCCGACTTATCCCCGAAGCCGTGTGTTGCTGGGTGCGGCACTGGAAGCGCAAGGCAGACTGGACGATGCCGGCGCGGTCTATCAGGCCGCCATCGACGCCGACCGGTCCAACTCCGAAGCGTGGCACAGCCTGCTGTATGTCAGTCTGCTCAGCGACAAGCTGACTCCGCCCGAGCAGATGGCGTTACACGTCAAGTGGGCTGCAGAAAACCTGGCCAAGCCCGAAGCGGCGGCCCCCGCGCCACCCGCGGCCGCCCGAGCGGACGACAAGCTTCGCGTGGCCTATCTGTCGGCGGACTTCGTGGCCCACCCCGTCGGCTTTTTCATCGCCGGAGTTTTGAAGGGGCACGACAAGTCCAAAGTTCATGTGACGGCGCTGCACAACCTCTTGCGGACTGATGATGTCAGCCGCTGGCTGGCGTCGTTCTGCGATCAGTTTGCCGCTGTCGGTGCGCTGAACGATCGGGAACTGGCGGACTACATTCGCGAGCAGCAGTTCGACGTTCTGATCGACCTGAGCGGCCACACGGGCAATAACCGCCAGCAGATGCTGCCGATGCTGACCACCCCCGTGGTCGTCAACTATCTGGGTTACCCCGGCACAACCGCCAACCCGGCCGTGCAATATCGCATCACCGATGCATGGGCCGATCCGGCCGGCAAGGCCGACGCATGGCATACGGAGAAACTGGTGCGATTGCCGCGGACTTTCCTGTGCTTTACCCCGGCCCAGGACGTACCGCCGGTCGCCCCGGTGCCCAGTTCCAGTGGCAAGCCGTTTACCTTCGGTTCGTTCAACCGTATCTCCAAGATGACGCCTGCAGCCGTGAAGTTATTCGCAGCCATCATGAAAGGCGTGCCGGGGTCGCGGTTGATTCTGAAGGGTGAGTTCGCTGATGCCATGGTGAAAGACCGTTACGTGGCCCAGTTTGCGGCCGAGGGTATCGAAGCTGACCGCCTGACGGCCCTTCCGACCGACCGCGACGGTGGCGAGCACTTCCGCCGCTATGGCGATGTGGACGTGGCCATCGACCCCTACCCCTACCACGGTACGACGACGACCTGCGAGGCGCTGTGGCAGGGTGTCCCGGTTATTTCACTGATTGGCCCGTCACACGTCAGCCGGGTTGGGCTTTCCATCGCCAACGCCATTGGTCTGCCTGAGCTCTGCGGCAATACCGTCGAAGAGTGCGTCGCTGAGGCCCGGAAACTGGCGGGTGATCCGAAGCGGTTGGCGGAGTTGCGCAGCACCATGCGTGACCGCATGTCGAAAAGTCCGCTGATGGATGGCAAGGGTCTGGCCGAAGCGCTGGAAGTTGAATACCGGAAGATGCTGGCGGCTGCGAAGTAGTGCGAAATAGCGGTCACTAGGGTTCGATGACGTATGCGATGTTGCTGGCGTTGGCCATGGCTTTCAGGAATGGCTGACGGGGGTAGACAGCACCGGCGCCGTGTTCCCAGCTGGCGGCGTCGTTCATGATGAAATCGCCGGCGGGGGTCTGGCCGATGATCAGGACGAGGTGGCCGTCGGTGCCGCTGACCATCGCGCCGGGAAGTTCGCCCTTCCCGTAACGGATGCTGACGGCGATGGGGTGCCCTGCCGCCAGACTGGCGTCGATTTCGGCGGTGCTTGTCAGGTGCTGCACGTGAGCGGGTACGCCGTTGGAAGAGAGCACCCAGGCGGCACGCGACCAGTTGCCGTAGATGTCATTGGTCTGGTCGTAGGCCTGCTGTGCGACGGCCGCGATGCTGAGGTCCTTTCCAAAGTATTGCAGCATCATGGTGACGACCGAGGGCGAGCAGACGCGCGAGGCAATTTCTTTGCCGGCATCGCGCTGCGGGGTGAAGGGCACTTTCAGTTTGCCGACGAAAACGGCCGGGCCGGAAAGCGGCTTCACGGTGGCCTCCGTCCAGTGGGTCATGGCGACCTTGGCAGGCAGGACGACACCCGCCGGGAGTGTTACAGGGCGATCGACCCGCAACATGGTCATGGGCGAAGGGCAGGTGATAGTGTCTTCATCCAGGAAGGGCTCGCCCGCGGGCAGGGGGAGGGCGGAAGGCTTGCCGTCCGGGCCGGGCTGTTTGTGCAGGACTTCGCGCCACGGCTTTTCTGCAGATTCGCGCACGAAGATCTTGCAGGTTGTGGCATCGGCAAGCGAGTTCTGGCCGGGACCCTGAAAGCTCAGCACGGCCCGGTCGAACGTCTCCGAGATCGTCCAGAGGGCCAAAGCGTTGGGCGGCACTGGTTCTGAGGGCGGTTGCGCGGCGGCCAGATTCGCCCAGCCCGCCAGCGCCAACAGCGCGACTATCGCGGTCCTGCGTTGCGGCATCTAGCTCTCCCAAACGGTGCAGACACTGGTGGTCAGCGTGCCGCCCATGTTGAAGGTGAGGTATTTTGATGCCCCTTCGACCTGCCTGTCGCCAGCGGTGCCGGTGAGGTGTGCGAAGGCTTCGCAGACTTGCCGGACGCCGGTCGCGCCGACGGGGTGGCCATCACCCATCAAGCCGCCACCGGGGTTGATGGGGACCGCGATCAGTTTGTCGGTGGAGGCGGGAATGGCCCGTCCGAGCCGTTTGGCCACGGCCGGGCTGTGTGTGCCGCCGGCATGAATCCACGCGCTACCCTGCCCGCCGTGGGTTAGGCCTAGCAGTTCGGTCGCGATGACCTCCGTGATGCCAAAACAATCGTGGACTTCGGCCGCGGAAACATCGCCGATGCCGATGCCCGCCATGGCCAGTGCCCGCTCTACGGCGCGGCGGGCGGTGCTGAAGACGGGCATGTCCTTGTGGCTGAGGAGGATGCGATCGGTGGATTGCCCGTAGCCGCCCAGCCTTGGGGCCTTGGCTTTGCCCCATTTGGCGCGAAAGGCCTCGCCGGAGAGGACGACGGCGGCCGCGCCGTCGGAAACTGGCGAGCAGTCGCTCACTTTCAGCAGGCCGGCGATCACGGGATTCTTTTCCGATGCGGTGTCTGCTTCGGCCCTTGACAGCCCCTTGTCGCGGAACTGGCTGGCGGGGTTCATCTGGCCGGCGGCGCGGTTTTTCATCGCGACGGTGGCGAGGTGTTGCGAGAGGGTGGCCGGGGCGATGCCGTAGGCGGCGGCGTAGTTGTCGGCGATTTCGGCGAAGAGTTTGGGGAACATGTGGGCGCCGTAGGTGGGGCGTTCGCGGTCGTAGTCGCCTGCGCCTGCGAGGACTTCAGATCCGTCGGCGACGCTCATGGTCTTTTGTTGTTCGGCACCGACGACCAGAACGACGTTGGCTGTGCCGGCCAGGATTTTTTCGAAACCGGTGATGAGGGCGACGCCGCCGCTGGCGCAGGCGGCTTCGGTGTGGAGGGTGGGAACGCCGGAAAAGGCGGGGTCCATTTCGACCATCAGGCCGCCGAGGTGGAGTTGGCGGGTATAGAGGCCGGCGGCGAAGTTACCGATGACGATGGCGCCGACGTCTTTCGGGGTGATCCCGGCGGAGGTCATGGCGCCGGCTGCGGCTTCGTGGAGCACATCACGGAGGATCTTGCCCTCTTTACGCAGGTTGCGAGCGAAGTCCGTCCGGTACGCCCCGAGCATGTAGATGCTTTGCATGACCGGCATTGTACCCATGCCGCGCGTCGATTACCCGTCGATTACCCGCTGACGGGCACCAACGTGCCGCTGGCGGCGGCCTTGTAGAGGGCTTCCATGACGGTGACGCGATAGGCGGCATCGTGGACGTCGACCAGCGGGACGGCTTTGCCTGTGACGGCGTCGAGGAAAAGCTCGAACGCGTGCGGCAGTGCCTTGGGCAGGTCGGAATCGCGAAGTGGGGAGGTGCCGTCAAACTGGGGGAACTTCACAGTGCTTTTGACGTGCAACTTGCCGTTTTGCACATAGCCGTAGCCTTCGGTGCCGGAGATGAAGAGGGGCATGGGGTCGGTCATGTCGTCCCAGCTGGCGGCCAGCGTGCCGACGGTGCCGTTGGCGAAGCGAAGGAGGCCTTCGCCCAGTTCGTCGCAATCGCCGTAGCGGCCGGTGCCTTTGTCGAGCATGGCGTTGACGCTGGAAACCGGGCCGAGAATCCAGATCAGAATATCCAGGACGTGCGTGCCGAGGTCGCCGAAGGCGCCGCAGCCGGCGATTTTGGGGTCGGCCATCCAGCGCCAATCGGTATCGAACCAGCCGCCGAGTGCGCCGCTGTGGCAGTTGCTAGCGCGGGCGCGGGTGATCTTGCCGAAGGCGCCTTTGGCGACGAGGTCTTTGAGCATGAGCAGGGCCGGCTCGCCGCGGCGGAAGTAGCCGGTCTGAAACATGACGCCGGCTTTGCTGATGGCATCGGCCATGGCCTTACTGTCACGGCCGGTCATGCCGAGGGGCTTTTCGACGAAGAGGTGCTTTTCGGCGGCTGCGGCCGGGATGACGACTTTTTCGTGCAGGTTGGTTTCGGTGCAGACGATGACGCCTTTGATGGCTGGGTTGGCGTAGATCGCGGCAAAGTCGGCGACGACTTCGGGTGTGGTGCCTGGGGTGGCGGCGGGGGCGAGTGCTTCAGCCCGCTTTTTGGCGCGAGCTGCGTCGGGGTCCCAGACTTTTGTGACGGCGACATCCTTGCGCTTCAAGAGCATGTTGATGAAGCCGGGGGTGTGGATGTGGGCGCCGCCGATGAGTGCGAGTTCGGTCATGGTGTTCTGCCTGCTTCTGAGTGGGGAGATGGGTGCGAGAATATAGCAGGGGGCGGGAGGTCAAAGAGGTAAGAGGTTGCAACCACGGATGGACACAGATGAACACGGAAAAGAGGGATTTGGCGGGTGATGGACGCTGAGATTTTGGATCGTTGGGAAGGGGGGCGATTGAGGAGTCAGGCAGGGTGACAGCCGTGCTGGCAAGATCTGCTGGCAAGAATCGGGGATGAATTTTGCGTTTGCGGACATTTGATGACACGAATGGACATTGAGGATGCGTAAAGGGTTGTGATGATGGGGTTTATGGCGGTTGCCGGAAGATGGGTAGTTTGGACTGCGGCTAGTTCCTCGGCTGGGTGTGGCATGAGAAGCTGGGCGAGAGTTTGCATTTTGTTAGGGGTAGTGTGGGCGCGCGGTTGTTCCGGCGTCAAGGAGGCTGGATTATTAAGGCTGGTGAGCGAAAGACACCTGCGGACTGGACGAGGACATGGTGAGTGACCGGCAAGAACTGCTTAAGGGGCTGCTCCCATTTGTCGGCAAGGGATACGGCAGCGAGTCTTCCATCACACCGTTGTGTTCAACTGCAACGTGCG
The DNA here is from genome assembly GCA_038226785.1 of Tepidisphaerales bacterium. Lineage (GTDB taxonomy): Bacteria > Planctomycetota > Phycisphaerae > Tepidisphaerales > Tepidisphaeraceae > JBBRQG01. The sequence goes on from JBBRQG010000008.1 coordinate 98,154, forward strand.
GGTACATGGGCCGGCTTTCGGTGAACAAACATGCGGCAAGGTCTGATGCGGCGAAGGTCGGGGCCTGCAACAAGCTCATCGACAAGGGGTGGGGATTTGATGGACTGCCGATTTGTCCGAAATGTCAAAAGAGCCACCTGTAAGTAAGTGGGTATGTTGGTGGTCGCATTATTTCAGGTGCTCGTGATGATCGTGCAAGGCATCCTCATCCAACATCCCTGTGGCAATCGCGCGGCCGTTTTCATCGAAGCCGATAATTGGCAGATACTCAGAAAGAAACGACTGCTTAAAATAATAGAGGTAATACTTCTTCACGGTAGAGGTGTTAGGGCTCACAGATTTATCAATCATTTGAACTTCACCGCTACGAAGAGGCAGAGTCCGGATGCAGTACGGTCGGCCCATATTCGTTGTAACGGAACGTTCGGTGTCGGCGAGATTGATGGACTGCCAGACGGCCAAGTCACTTCGGAAGTTTCGCTGAGCACTGTTACTGTTGGGGCCGCGATTTGAGCGGATGAGTAAGACGAGCAGAAGTGTGGCCGCGATAATCAGCGCGATGCGTTTGATCATGGCGAAGTGATTGTAAGGCACGCCCGTGCGCGTTTAGTCAAGCATGGGTCTCGGAGTAGAAAGACCACTGACACCCTGTGAAGACTTACCGCAGCTTTTCGCGGTATCGCCCGTTTTTGCCCTGATCGCGTTGTTCGATGAAGGTTACCAGCCGGTGCACCAGTGGGTGCATGTGGGTGACGCTGTGGACTTCGGCGAGGCCTGCGGCGAGGGGGCGGCGGCCGACGAAGAGGATGCGGAAGGCTTCTTCCAAAGCGTCGACATCTTCGTCGCGGTGGCCGGCGCGTTTGAGGCCGACGCTGTTGAGGGCGCGGACGCGGTCGGATTCGCAGACTTTTAAGAACGGTGGGACGTCGTGGTGAATCTGGGCGTATCCGGCGATGTAGGAAAGTTCGCCGACGGTGACGAACTGATGGACGCCGACGCCGCCGTTCATGATGACGCGGTCGCCGCAGAGGATGTGGCCCGCGAGCATGACGTTGTTGGCCAGCACGTTATACGAGCCGATGTCACAGTCGTGGCCGATGTGGGTGTTGACCATGAGGAGGTTGTGGCTGCCGAGGCGTGTGAGGCCGCCGGAGTTTTTGTCCTGCATGGTGCCGGTATTGACGGTGACGTTTTCGCGGAAGATGTTGTTATCGCCCACTTCGAGGCGGGTGGGTTCGTTTTTGTATTTGAGGTCTTGCGGCGGGCCGCCGATGACGGCGTGCGGGTGGACGACGTTGCCGGTGCCCATGCGGGTGTAACCGGTGACGGTGGCGTGGTTGAAGAGTCGGCTGCCCTGGCCGATGACGACGTTGGGGCCGACGTAGCAGAACGGTCCGATGGTGACGTCGGAGGCCAGCTCGGCGCCGCGTTCGATGATTGCTGTCGGGTGAATTGTTGCCATGTCCGCGTTCCACTCCTGAAGACGTCCGTGTCTTAATTGTCGTTCATGCGTTGGTGGCGGTGTCGCCGTCGACGAGCATGAACTTGATCTCCGCTTCGGTTGCCACTTTATCGCCTACATAGGCCTTGCAGCGCACGTGCCCGGTGCGGGCTTTGACGCGGACTGCTTCGGCTTCCAACATCAACTGATCGCCGGGTACGACCGGGTGACGCATTTTCACGTTGTCCATCGAGAGCAGCACGGCCAGTTTGCCGGTGTGTTCCAGTTTGCTGGCCAGCAGGATGCCGCCGAGCTGGGCGAGGGCTTCCACGATCAGGACGCCGGGCATGATGGGCGTGCCGGGGTAGTGGCCCTGAAAGAAAATGTCGTTGAAGGTCACATTTTTGATGCCGATGGCTTTGTTGCTGTCGCCCTGAATCTCCAGGACGCGGTCGACGAGCAGCATCGGGTAGCGGTGCGGGAGGATCTGCTGGATTTTGCGGATGTCGAGCAGGGCATCGCGCTTCAGTAGCGAAAGGCGGCTGGCGTCCTGCTCCATGGAGAGGAGCTTGCGGGCCAGTTTGTGGTTGAGTTCGTGGCCGGATTTGTGGGCGACGATGCGGCCGCGGACGGGGCGGCCGACGAGGAAGAGATCGCCGATGAGGTCGAGCACTTTGTGGCGGGCGCACTCATCGGGGAAGCGGAACTTGTTTTCGATGGGGCCGGTCGGGCCGATGACGAGCAGGTCGCGGGGTGAAAGGTGTTTGCCCAGGCCCATGGCGCGCAGGCCGGCGACTTCGTTTTCGAAGATGAAGGTTCGGGCGGAGGAGAGTTGGGTGACGAAGTCGTCGCCGACGCGGGGGTCGGCACCGAGGCGGAAGGTGATGATCTGGCGGCCGACGGGCGGCGGGCCTTCGAAGTCGTAGATGATTTCGAGGTGGTCGGTCGGGCCGGGGAGTGCGGCGATGCTGGCGTCGCCGTGGCTGACCTGAAAGGGCTGGCGGATGATGAGGGGGTTGCGTGCGGCATCTTGTTCAACGCGCTGGGCCTTTTGGAGTGCGTCGACGAAGACTCGGCTGGAGCCGTCGCCGCCGGGTAGTTCGCCCATTGTGCCGCCGCTGACTTTGAGCACGGCGTTATCGATGCCCAGGCCGACCAGAGCGGCCATGCAGTGTTCGATCGTCTGAACGCCGAGGTTGCCGTTTCTTAGTGCGGTGCGGCGGAGTTCGTGGGTGAGGCTGGCGACGGTGGCGGGGATCTGAGCTTCGTGGCCGTCTTGCTGGCGGAGGAAGGTGATGCCATGGTCGGGGGGTGCGGGCGCAAAGGTGAGCTCGACCGCTTCGCCCGAGAAAAGTCCCGGGCCAGCGAGTTTTACTTCCCTAGCAACTGTGGCCTGCCGTTCGAGCATGTTTGGAACGGCGAGATGTTATACGGATTGCGTGCCCTGTGCTATTTCACGGGTGAAGAGATGGGCATAACGGACGACTTATCGGAATCCTGTACAGGTTTCCAAGGCGCGGCGGGGTCGTAGTCGGTGGTTGCGGTTGCTGTCGCGTTGCCACTGGCACCCAGGTTGCGCTCGTGGACCTTGCCATCGGGGCCGACGAGGAAGGTCATGACGCCGGAGTGGCCGTAATCGACGGGCCACGCGATGAGTGCGAAGCCGCCGGTGAGGTGGCCTGCGGGGTCGAGATAGGATTTTGCGCCGCCGGGTGCGCCGGGGCCGGCGGCTTTGAGGATCTTGTATCGATAGCCAAGGTAGCCGGGGCGGGGGCTGTTGGCCTTGAGGTCTCCGGCTGCGACGGCGGCCTGGATTTGCGGGCCGAGGGGGGATTCGGGTTCGCCGGGTTGGTCGGGCCAGTAGAGGCCGTCGCGGTGGCCTTCGGTGCTGACGATGCGTTGGGCGTAGGTTTTGACGCCATCGTGGTCGGGGTCGGCATCGAAGAATGCGTGCTGTGCGTCGACGTAGTAGCGGCAGGCTGCGATCGTGGAGATTTCGTTGTCGCCGACGCGGCGGTCGGTGAGCTCTTCGATGCCGGCGGCTGTGTCGAAGCGCCATTTCTTTCCGTCGGGGATGATGGGGGCTGGGAAGGTCCAGCCTTCGCCGCCGACCTCCAGAAGCATTGTGCCATCGGGCGATTCGATGAGTTTGTGCTCGCGCTCGAGGGCTGCGCTGAAGCGTTGGAAGTCGGCCTTGTCCTGTTCGGGGTCGCCGCTGCCCAGTTCGCTCATGCGGCTGCCGAGGAGGGACTTAAGGGCGGAAGCATCGCGCGCGGCGGTGGCTGCGACGAGGCGGTCGGCGGCGGCTGCGGGTGTGGCGAATGTTTCCTGGGAAGACTGACAACCTGCCGAGAGCAATGAAGCGGTGGCTAGAAGAGAAACGGAAGTCCAGAGTTTCATGAAATGGTTCCTTGAGGGCGCGGTGGCGATTGTTGGGGAGCTGGGGTTTTTAGCGGCCACGTCCGGCGCCGCTGCCTCGATTGGCTGGGGCGCGGTTGGGTGCGGGGGAGCGCTGTCCGGCGGCCTGACGGCTCACGTTTCCTCGGCTGGCGCCAGCGTCGCCGCTGTTGGGCCGGAAGCCACTCGCGGGCAGGTTGTTGGGACGGGGAGCGTTTTGGGGGCGGGCAGCCGGGGTTGAGGGTTTGGCCGGACGCGGTGTTGCCGGACGTTGGGCGGGTCGGTTGGGCGAGGGATTGCGAGGGGTATTGGGGATGTTGGGGCGGTTGACGTTGTTATCGCGATTGGAGGCGCCTTTGAACTGGTCGAGGTCGCGGGTGTTGTAGCGGCCGTTGGTGGTGTTCGGTCGGACCTTGTTGTCGTTGGGGCGCCAACGGTCGCTGTCGCCACCGACTCGGACGCGGTTGTAATTGTTGTTGATGTTGACGTTTACGTTGGTGTCGCCGCGGTAATAGTTGTTGCGGTACCCGCCGCGGCCCCAGCTGCCCCAGCAGATGCTGTTGCTGTGCCAGTCGCAGTCGACGTTGTTTTGCCAGATCGCGCCGACGGCGACGCCAAGGCCGAAGCTGATGACACTGGCGGCGACAACGTCGCTGCGGCTTGGGCCGTTGTCGACATAGACGACCTGAGGGTTGTAGGTTGGGACGTAGACGATTTCGGGGGAGGGTTGCTCGATGATGATGGTGCTGCCCTGCTGGACGACGGTCATCTGGGGGTTGCTGACGAGGGCGCCGTTGAGATTGGCCTTCTGGCGGAGGCTTTGAATGGCCTGCATCACGGCGGGGCCCTGCGTGATGTAGGCCTGTCCGAGGGCGGCGGTCCACTGGGGGCTGCCGGAGAGCATGTTGAGCACTTCCGGGATGGCCGCGACATCTTGAACGGCGGGTTCCAGACCCTGAGACGAAAGCGTCGCGAGCTGTCCGCCTTTGGAAAGATAGGTGGCGGCCTTGGCGATTTCATCGGGGTAGATGGAGGCGGCTAGGACATTGGCCAGCAGCTTGTCGGGGTAAAGGGCGATCGGGCCGAGGAGTTGTTCCAGATCGGCTTGCGACAGGGCGTCGGAAGCCTGCGCGGGTGCCGGGAGTTCTGGTGCGAGGGAAAAGACGAGACCCCGACCCGAGTCGGTTGGGCCGGGGGTGGCGAAGACCATTGCTTCGATGGGTTTGGCGGCAAGTAGAGACCCGCCGAAAACTGCCAGTGCACAGCAACGAACGAGGTACCGATTTTTTGCCATGGAGTGAGTCTGAGGTCGCCGCTAGATTTTGCCAAGCGGGGACCACTGACGCACGCAGATGCGTTGTCGATATATTGCCCAATCAGATTGACGCTGAACCTGTAGGTCGGACAGAGGCACTGAAGTCGAAGGCGTTACCAGTACTGGTGGCTGGTGGCGGGGTTAGCAGGAAGTAAATGTTTTATTGATCAGCAGTTATCGGACGTTGTCGGTTGAGGGTTGGCGGTTTTTCCGGCAAGATGAAGCGTCCGAAGTAGGTAGGGCGCAGGCTGTCCGGACGTGAGTTTGGGCGAGTCGTGCGGATTGGGCAATTTCGGTCTGGAGCGTTTTTGTGCAAACGCCGGAGGCCGTGTCGTCCGATATGAGCGGTATCGCGGTGCGATGACGCGCCGTGTGTTTGAATGACTGTGACAAGGAGTATGGCCTTGCGTTTCGAATCGCTTTCAACATCGGTCGGTGTTTCCAAGGGACTGCGCCGTCTGGCAGTTCTGAGTCTGGCTGCGGCCGCTTCAGTGGGCTGCGAGGTCAAGAGTTTTATTGACCCCGGCGAAGTCGGGCGGTACCGGCATCAGCCGCTCTTGCTGCCGATCCTGCGGAAGCTGGATACGGGCATTGAAGAGCCGGACGACCGGTTCGCGAATGCGACGGATCCGCTGCCCGCGGACCTCGTTTCGTCGAATGTGGATTACACCATTGGTCGCAATGACTTGATCGACTGCAAGATCACGGATTTGGCGGGCCCCGGCATTGAAACGCCGAAGCAGGCGCGCGTCAGTGAGACCGGGAGCATTTCGTTGCCGCTGGTCGGACAGATCTACGTGCTGGGTCTGACCGAAGCGCAGGCGGAAAAGTCTGTGGTCGAGGCGTATCGCAAGGCCAATATCATTCCGAATGCTCAGGTCTCGGTCACCGTTATCGAAGCGCGCGGCAAGACGTTTAGCGTCTTGACGCCGGGCAGCTCGACGGGTGAATACGCGATCGTGAAGAGCGACTTCCGGTTGCTGGATGCCCTTGTCACGGCCCGCGATCAGGGCTTGGTTGGGATGGATTACATCTACATCGTGCGGAACGTGCCGACATCGACTTCCAACTCGGCTCCGGGCGCGATGCCGGCTGCCATGCCCGCTGCGATGCCCGCGACGGGTGCGGCTTCGGCGGCTCCGGCGATGACTCCGGCCGCCCCCGGCGCCCCCGCGGCACCGGTTGATCCGAGCATTCTGGCCCCGCGGACCCAGAACTGGCGTATTGATCTGCTGGCCCCGAAGTTCCTGAGCTCTGATCCGTCCACCGCCCCGGTTGCTCCGGGTGCAGGTGTGCCGGCTGAGGGTGAAGGCCGTTATGTGATTATTGATGGCAAGCCTGTGCTCGTTGGCGGCGGTACGACGTCGGCACCGGCCACGGGTGCGATGCCGGCGGGTTCGGCTGCGGGTGTGCAGCAGATTTCACCGATTACGCCTGCCCCCGCTGAGGCGATGGCCCCGGCGACCAGCCCTTCGATGGCGTCTCCGACAACCAGTGGCGCGATGATGTCGGTGCCGACGACCGGCACGGCGGTCGCTCCGGCGACTGGCCCGGCGTACTCACTGCCGCCGCTACCGAATCTGCCGACGAGCACGCAGCCGTTCGCTTTCGAGGACAACGTCAGCAAGGCTTCGACCGGCGACCGGACGATTCGCATTCCGCTGACCCAGTTGAAGAACGGCGATTTGAAGTTCAACATCGTCATCAAGCCGAACGACCTGATCATTATCCCGGCACCGCTGACCGGCACCTACTACATGGGTGGTCACGTGGCCCGGACCGGCGCTTATAATCTGCAAGGACCGAAGGTTACGCTGAAGCAGGCCGTCGTTGCTTCCGGCATGTTGGACCAGGTGGCTATTCCGGCCCGTACGGATGTGATTCGTCGCATCGGGACGGACCGCGAGGTCTTCTGCCGCGTGGATCTGGACGCGATTTTCGAGGGTAAACAGCCGGATATCTTCCTGAAGCCCGATGACACGGTGATGGTCGGTACGAACTTCCTGGCACCGTTTATCGCTGCGGTGCGGGGTGGGTTCCGTATGTCGTACGGGTTCGGCTTCTTGTACGACCGCAACTATGCACCGCAACAAAGCAATAGCAATCGGTAACTGAGCCGTCGCAGTGTTTGGATTACGTTCAGTCGGCGTAGGAGATAAACCGCCCGGCGGGACGGCTCACTCAAACTATGCGAAAACAGCCTGCGTAAGCTGAGGGCTGTTGAAGGAAAAAGGTTTTCCCGGTGTTCGGTCGACGTAACGGGCGTCGGCTCATGGTGAAGTGTCTACCTCGCACGGATGGCGGGGCGCAACTTGGAAGCGAAGCCCGGAGCAGGATGCATGGGTGTGGGAGGAAGAGATCTCATGACCACTGCCACGCCCTCACCTGATTCTTCCGCTGTCGCACCCGTCACTGCTGATTATCGTCGTCCGAATGATGCGATAAATGATGGATCGTTGTCCCTTCTGCGCGGCGAAGGTTGGCTGGGCGTTCGGCCGGAGATCTGGCTGCAGCTGGGTATTTTGGCGGTATTGTTTGCGGCCACCTTCTGGCCGAATCTGCGCCGGCTGTGGGAAAAGACGAACCCGATTAATGGTGAGCCGAACTGGGGCCACGCGGTCTGCGTGCCGCTGATCGGGCTCTATTACCTTTGGATCAATCGTGATGAGCTGCTCAAGCAGACGGTCAGGCCGGTATTGCCGGGCTTCCGGGATCGCAAGGCGTTGCTGATCTCGGCTGGCGTGGCGGCTGTGGGAGTGGGGCTGTGGGTTGTTGGCCGGGCCGGGTTGCTGGGGAGCGGGTTTTTGTCTGTGGGTAATGTGCTGGCATCGCTGGGGCAAGCAGTGCTGGCTTTGGGTGTGTTGTCAGCGGTGCTGGGGTGGGGTGTGGGGACGACGATTTTCGGCTTGCTGGGATATGCCTACGGCATTTATCCGGGGCAGAATGATTACGTTAAAGACATCGGGATGATCATCACGCTGTTCGGCGTGGTGCTGACGATGTTCGGGTGGGGCGTGATGACTGTCACGTCGTTCCCGATCTTGTTTTTGATTGCGGCGATTCCGTGGCCGGGGCTGGTCTATTCGAAGGTGGCATTACCTCTTCAGGAGCTGGCGGCGTCGGTGGCTGTGGGGACGCTGAACCTGAGCGGGGTCTCATCGTTTCAAGATGGCAGCAAGATTTTCATCGGTACTGGCAGCGCGACACGGACACTGAACGTGGCTGAGGCGTGTGCGGGGCTGCGGTCGTTGATGACGTTTATTGCGGTGGGCGCGGCCGTGGCGTTTTTATCGGCTAGGCCGCTGTGGCAGAAGCTGGTTATTACTGCCAGTGCCATTCCGATTGCGATCCTGGCGAACGTGACCCGCGTGAGTGGGCAAGGGCTGCTGGATACGTATGTGAGTCAGAAATTGTCGGAAAACTTTGCCCACGCATTTGTAGGGCTGGTGATGCTGGTGCCGGCGTTCTTCCTGATCCTGCTGGTCGGGTGGGTGCTGGATAAGTTGTTCATTGAAGAAGTGGATGAGACGCAGCTGGCTGCACAGAGTGCACAGGCGGCCGCGATCATCCGGCGTCGCAAGGTGAACAACCCCGAGCCTTCGCGTCCGACGGCGGTTGCGTTGGATACGCGCCCGCGAGCCGAGGGTGCGGCGGCCGTGCCACCGCCCGCCGGCAGTCCGTCGGTGCCCGCTGTGCCAGCCTTTACCGTTCCCCCACCCCCCACCCCCCGCCTTTAGAGACAGTCCGCGTTTGTAGGTCGTGTTGTCCGTCAGGAGTTTGATCATGAAACCCACACTTGGTGCCCTTGTCGGCCGGAGCATTCGGACCCCGCAGTTTGCGGTGGCAGCCGGGCTATTGTTGTTGTCCGCGGTGGGGCTGAACGCGTCGACGGAGTTTTTGCGGCTGCACTTCAAGAAGGAATCGGTGGCGTTGCGTCAGCCGCTGGAAAGCCTGCCGGTGAAACTGGGCCCGTGGGTGCAGGTCAGCCGCGATCAGCCGCTGGCGGAAGACATGCAGGAAGTGCTGGGGACCAAACAGTACATCTTCCGCGACTTTGTGGATTCGCGGAAAGTGACGGCGGCGGAGATTGCGGCATTCACTGATCAGGACATCCGCGTGCGTGCGGAACTGTCAGACCGAATCCGTCAGCGTGATGCGACGGCGGTGATGAATGTGTCGGTCACGTATTACACGGGCATGGTGGACACGGTGGCCCACATTCCCGACCGCTGCTACATCGCGGACGGGTATGTTCCGACGGACGCCGACTACCCCACTTGGAATTTGACGGGGAGTTTGCCGCGTGCGTTGCAGGTGCGGTTCATCAACTTTTCCGACTCGCTGGGGAATCAGCGGCGGAAGGTGAACAAGAGCGTGGCGTACTTTTTCAACTGCAACGGCGGGTACGAGGCCGACCCTTTGGGGGTTCGGCAGCGGTTGCAGAACCTGCTGGAGAAGCACGGTTATTACTGCAAGATCGAGCTGATGACGTTGATTCAGGACAAGAACCTGTCTTCGGCGACGATGTCAGATTTTTTGTCGAGCGCGTTGCCGGAACTGGAAAAGCTGTTGCCGGACTGGGAAGCGGTGAAGGCGGGTACTGCACCCACTCAAACACCGCAGCAGGCACCGGGGCAGGCACCGGTGGCGGCGCCGACAACGCCGTTGGGTACCTCGGCGGGCACCCCGGCGGCCGGACATTGACGACTGATTCACTGAACTCTTAAGAGCGAAACTATCATGGCAAAAAAACGCCTCAACACTCGGTTCATCGCGATTCTCCTCGGCTCAGTTGTTGCCGTTGGGGGCGGGGTGCTGGTCATCAACAAGTTCGTCCTGAAGGCGGACCCGCGTAAGTACATTATCGGTGGCGATGCGGCCTTTGCCGACGGCAAGTACGACATCGCGTACGACGCCTACGCGCGGGCCGCGTCACTGGGCAAGCCGGACGCGGCGTTGTTCATGAAGATCGGCAGCACGGCCCGGCTGGCCAGCTATCAGCGGCCCGACCTTGTTGGCGCCGACCGCCGTGCCTGGGAGCAGGCGCTGACGATTGATCCGAACTATCTTCCGGCCCTGCAGCAGCTGGTGACGTTTTATCAGCAGGTCTTCAATGCCCAGCCGTCGATCGATATCTACAACAAGCTGCGTGAGTACGCCGAGCGTGTGGCCAAGGCAGACCCGACGGACAAGAAAAACGCCATTACAATTCAGATCACAACGGTGCAGGCATGGCTGCACGATCTGGCGATCGACGAAGACCGACTTGTGGCTGACGAAAAGCTGATCGAAGAGGCGGCCAAAGCCAACCCGACCGACGAACGGCTGCCGCAGGTGGTCTGCACGTACTACCTCAAGCGTGCGGTTGACGCTGCCAAGAATCGTCGCAAGAGCGAGTACGAGGCGAATATCAAGTCGGCGGTCGATTTTGCGGATCAGGCGACGAAGGCTGGCGATAAGTCGGCGGCGGTTCAGGTGCGGATGTTGCAGGTCTACGGGCAGCTGATGGGTACCGATCGCGCCGGTCGCGACAAGTATGACCAGAAGTTTATTGCGACGCTGGACCGTGCACGCGGGCTGGTCAAGCCGGAGGATCCGCTTTACCTCGAGACGATGCTCTACGCCGCCGAGCGGACGATGATGGCCAAGAACAAGGATGAGACCCGGAAGATTTTCGACGAGTTGATCGAAAAGCGTCCTAACGACGTTAATGGGCGTCTGGCCTATGCGCAGTGGCTGTCGGGCGACAAGGCCACGCGTCAGCAGGCGATCGATCTTCTGTTGCGGCCGGTGACGAAGCAGGGCGACGTGACCGACCCCTACGGTCAGGCGCGTCTGCGTCAGGCCGAGATTCGGGCGAGAATTGCCGTGGCCACCTACCGCATCGACATGCTGGACGAGGTCACTGGGGAGGATGCCAAGGCGAAGTTGAAGTCTGACATCGAAACGGAGATCACCCGTCTGGACAGTGACCTAAAGGGCAACCCGATGGTGCTGAAGCTGCGGGGCCGCTACGAGCTGGTGCAGTTGCAGAACAAGAAGGCTGTTGAAACGCTGGAGAGTGCGAGAAATGCGATCAACTCGACGCCCCAGTATCAGGGCGATGTGCAGTTGCGCAGCGAAGTGCTGGGCATGCTGGCTCAGGCCTACCTGAACGTGGCGCAAAGCGGCACGGCCAAGCCCATCCTGCGTGAGTTGACGACCATCGCGCCGAATCCGACGGTTGCCCACAAAATGCTTTTCCAGATCGCCGCGCAGGAGACGGACCTGGAAACAATGAAGACGGAGCTTGGCATCCTTCAGAGGCTTGCGCCGTCGGACCCGGATCTGGCCAAGATGGAGTTTGCGGTCAGCGGGATGACCGGCGGCAATCAGGCCGATCTCCGGAAGCGATATGAAAACATGCCGGAAAAGACGCTGGCCGACATGTATGCCAAGTCGCGCGCGGCACAAGCCCTCACGCCGCCAGATTTGCAGGAAGCCGAGGCCATGTTGCGGAAGTGCGCGGAAGCCCGACCGTCGGATCCGACGATCGTCCGCGACCTTGCACTGGTACTGGTGCGAGTCAAGAAGCAGAGCGAGGCCGAAGATGTGGTGACAAAGGCGATGGCCGCCAACCCCAACGAACTGAATTTCAAGGTGTTGTTGCTGGCTGTACAGAAGAAGAGTCCTTCAGAGATTCAGAACGCGATTCGTGACAACATCACCGACGAGAAAGACGAGTTCACCCGTGAGCGGCGGTTGTTCGAACTGGCTTACAGCCAGAACGATATTGCAGAGGGCCGCAAGCACGCGTTGCGCATGTACGAGTTGAAGCCGGATAACAAAGCCGCGATTGATCCGTACTTCAACCTGCTTCTGTCGGACAAGAAGTTCGACGACGCCAACAAGCTGCTTGAGCGGATTACGGCGAAGGATCTGGATGAGGCCGGTGGCCGCATCTACAAGTTCCAGTTGCAGATGGCTCAGGGGAACAAGGCTGAGGCACTCGCGACGGCTCGCGAAGTGGTTTCGAAGTTGAGCGAGTTCGCCCAGAGCTACGTGATTCTCGGTCAGGCGTTGGAAGGTCAGAACCCGCCGGACTTTGCCCAAGCGTTGCAGAACTATGAGATTGCGCTGCAACGGCAGCCGAACAACGTTGAAGCCCTGCGGCTGGCCATCAATGCCAACTTCCGGCTGGGCCGGTCGGATGATGCCAAGAAGTACATTGATCAGGCACTGCGTGTGCGGCCGGGTGAGGCGGCGTTCCGCGACATTGCAATGCAGTGGGAGGTTCAGTTTGGCGACCCGGAGAAGGTCATTCCCGCGCGCGAAGAAGTTGTGAAGAATCGTCCCGAACAGAGCGGTGCTTACATTCAGCTGGCTGGCGCCTACATGGCCGCAGCCCAGAAGAAGGCCCAGCAGGGCGACGCTGCGGCGACCAAGGCCTACGCCGACAAGGCGATGGGTGCCATGCTGACGGCTGTCCAGAAAGGCCCGGATGAGGCTCTGGCGTACCAGTCTCTGGCTGCAGTGGCGATCCAGTCCAGCGACCCCACGCCTGCGATTGCAGTGCTGGAAGGAATGCAGAAGCGTCCGGCGTTTGAGAAGTCGGGTGCGCCCCAGGCGTTGCTGGCCGAGGTGTACGCCCGCCGGAACATGATCGAACAGGCTGAAAAGGCCTACAAGGCAGCGCTGGAGATCGAGCCGGGAAATAACTCCATCCGTGCGGGGTATGTCAACCTTTTGAGCCGGATGGGCAATCGCCAGGGCGACGCGTTGAAGGTGATGGAAGGAACACCCAAAGACCAGCGGGATTCCACGTTCCAGCAGCGGATGATGGAGTTGTATGCCCGCTCGGGAAAACTGGATGAGGGCGAAGTTTACGTCCGCAAGTTGCTTGAGACCGACCCGAAGAACGCGGCGTATCAGAACCTGCTGACAATGATGCTGGTCAACAGCTTTAAGTATAAGGAAGCACAGGAACAGGCCGCCAAGACGATGGCCACCGCGGCCGCCAACACCGATGAGTCTGATGTCGCGCGGTACTACCGCGCGATCACGGTGTTGCGCCTGAACGGTTCGGACGTATCGGCTGCCATCACCGACTTGCAGTTCCTGCGGAACAAGAATGCGAACAACATCGAAGTTCGGTTAGCACTGGCGGAGGCCCTTCGCCGGACCAATGACACGGACGGCGCGATGTCGGAACTGCGCCAGGCGCTGAACGCGGACCCGCACAACAAGGCCATTCGTATCAAGCTGGTGCAGTTCTGTGTGCAGACAGTGCCGCCGCGTTGGACAGAGGCCGAGCGTCTGCTGGCCGATTCGATCAGCCAGCCGGAGTTCTCGCGCGATCCGGATTTCTTTGTGGCGATCAGCGACATGTGGCTGGCCCGGAAGGAGCCGCTGCGTGCGGTGGACGCCATTCGCAAGGCGGTGGAACTCGCCCCCGGCAATGCGGCGATGATTCGCACGTACCTGACGGTGTTGTTGCAGGCGGGTAACGCTGATCAGGTCATCAAGGAGACGGATGCCCTGATCAAGGAAGGGGCTGATGCGCCGTGGATCTATCAGGCACGTGGGAGCGCCCGGGCGATACAGAAGAATCAGGAGCAGGCCGTCGCGGAGTACGAAATAGCGATGAACAAGTCCTTCGCTGCCAAGGACATGCCCGGTGTTGAAGCGATCTCCCGGTCCATGGCAGCAGATGTCGGCTATGACGCTGCCATCGCCCGACTGACACCCCGTCTCGCCACCGAGCCGAGCCTGGGTACGCTGGTTGCCATTTTGCACATGTCCGGCAGCAAGCCGGAACTGGCGGTCGGGGCGATTACGCCGCTGCTGGACAAGGTGGACTCGCTTCCGCCAGCCGAACAGGCACTGGTGCTGCAGACGGCCGGGACGATTTTCGTAGCCCCCGGCCCGACAGAGAATATTGAAAAGGGATACGAGAGCTACAAAAAATTGCTGGTACTCAATCCCGATAACATGACGGCGTTGAACAACCTTTCCTGTTTGTTGCTGGATAGGTTTACGCCGCCGAAGGCAGCTGAGGCGCTGCAGTATTCGACCCGGCTTTACCAGAACCTTCAGCACATGGGCCAGTTTGACCCGACGCTGGTGGATACGCACGGCTGGGCGCTGATCATGAACAACCGTGACGGTGATGCGATCCCGATTTTGCAGGATGCTGCGGATCGGGCGGCGCGAACAGGTCGGGATTTCCCGGAGGTTCACTACCACCTGGCGCAGGCGTTCTTCAAGACGGACGCGCCGGAGCTTGCCAAGGGCGAGCTGGAAAAGGCCATGAAAGTGGCTGACAAAGTGGACGAATTGGCAAAATTGAACCGCCGTTCGGGTACGGACCCTGCCATCCGTTTGAAGATTGAGATCGACCTCAAGAAGGCGGATGAACTGCTGGCGACGAAAAATACGCCAAAGCGCTAAGGGTGTTTATTGAAACACCCGATGCTTCTGGTACCTCGTATAAGTATCGGACCGTCCATGTGAACGGACGGCGCACCTAGGCTGTTGGTAACAAGAAAGTGAAGTAGGTCGGCCCACCCGGCCGACATTGAAGAGTCAGCGATACGCGGAGCCACGACATTTATGACGACACTGCCCCAACATAGTTCGGCCCTCCGGCCGATGCTTTCAACGCCGGTTTCGGCACATCCGATGGCCCAGCAGCAACCCGCCGGCATGACGGGTGCGGACATTGTTCGAGTGCTGCGCGGAAATATTTTCCTGATCGGGGCATTTCTGTTGGCCTCACTGATTGTTGGCTTCATTGCCAACATGTTCCTGGCCCGCGGGTTTTCGCGATTCACTGCGACCGGCTATCTACAGGTTGAGCCGCTGGGAGCGAACAACCCGCTGATCAAGGGTCCGCAGTACTCGGATGCGACAACGCTGCTGACCGACCTTCGGACGCAGGTGCAGTTGATGCGGTCGGAGTCATTGTTCAACACCGTCCTTTCAAACGACAACAGTGAGATCCGTAAGACGACGTGGTTCAAGGGTTTTGACGGAGACATCAAGGCCGCCAAGACCGATTTGATGAAGCAGTTTTCGGCGAGCCCGGTTCCGGAAACGCGTCTGATTTCTGCGAGCATGACGTATTCGGTTCCGGATGACTGCAAGACGATTGTGAATGAGATCGTGGATGAGCATCTGCGGAGTCAGCAGGAGTTTGGCCGTGATCGTGGGTATCAGCGGTACAGCATGCTGGATACGGCACGCAAAAAGCAGGAAGCTGAATTGAAGCGTGTCAGCCAGGATAAGGAAGCGATCGGCCAGCAGTTGGGCGATCAGGGTGCACCGTCGGGCACACGTCTTAGCACGCTGGAAGTGGAACTGACTTCGACGATTCAGCGCGAGCTGGAATCGCGCAGCCGTGCGGCGGACGAACGGGCCCAGTTGGACCAGTTTCTGAAGCAAATTCAGAACAATCAGGAGCCGCCGATGCTGCTCCGGGCCCTTGAGCAGGGCGACGAGTCCTACAAGCGCATCAGCGAGATGCAGGCCCAGACTGACGCGATCCTGGCCCAGACGCAGAGCCGTCTTGGACCGGAGGCACCGCAGGTGAAAACCCTGCAGTCCCAGCTTGAGGAGTACACGAACAAGAAAGAGACAGCCAAGAAGGAAGGCATCGCCCGGCTGAAGGTCTCGTTTGAAGAGAGTCTCCGGTCGGCGGCAGAATCGTCACAGGCCGCTGACGACATTCTTCAGAAGCGCGTGGTTGCCCTGAAGCAGCAGTTGGGCGAACTGTCGATCAACCAGTCGCGTTATCTGATTCTGGTTGAGCGCGAGAACGACATCCGCACGGCCATCAAGGAACTGAGTGGCGATATTGAATCGGCACAGGCCATGCAGAGCAGTGCTTCGAGTGCCAACATTTCGTGGAGTCAGAAGCCGATCCGTCCGGATACGCCTTCGTTCCCGAAGCTTTCGGTGACCTTGACGGCTGCACTGGTGATGGGTCTGGCCGTGGCTTTGGGCATCGCGTTCCTGCGTGAACTGCTCGATACGACGGTGCGCTCGCCGCGGGATATCACCCGCGTCGGCGACCTGACCCTGCTGGGCATGGTGCCGCACGAGGAGGACGATCCTCAGTCGGCGGGTGCTAAGCTGGCGTTGGTTATCTTCGAGGCACCGCAGTCGATGACGGCCGAACAGCTTCGGCAGGTCCGGACGCGGATGCAGTACTCGGCGCATCTGGATTCCAACCGGACGATTCTGGTCACCAGCCCGAGCCCCGGCGACGGCAAAACGACGATCGCGACCAATCTGGCCGCCGGTCTGGCCTTGGTCGGCCGCAAGATTCTTCTGGTGGACGCCAACTTCCGCCGGCCGGAACTACACAAGATCTTTGCCTTGGACAACGGTCAGGGCTTCAGCAATGCGTTGCAGACGGCTTCCAGCCTGATGAGTCTGGTCAAGCCGACGCAGGTGCCGAACCTGTCGGTACTGACCACGGGAGCCAAGCCGGGCAACGGTACGGAAATGCTGGAAAGCCAGCTTCTGCCGGACTTTATCGAAGAGGCACTGAAGCATTACGACCATGTCATTTTCGACTCGGGCGCGTTGCTGTTTGCCAGCGAAACGCTGGCTCTGGCGCCGCGAGTGGACGGTGTCGTGACGGTGGTTCGTGCCCGCAGCAACACCCGTGGCGTGCTGCAGCGTGTGCGTGACCTGCTGAGCCAGAACAAGGCCCACAACCTTGGCGTCGTGCTGAACGATGTCCGGGCTTACGCAGGCGGCTACTACGCCAAGAATATTCAGACGTACTACGAATATTCGAACAACGCCGGGTAGCCTTCGGGCCCGATTATCCAGACGTTTTACCGGCCCCGGGATGATCTCCCGGGGCCGGTTTCATTGGGTAGTTGGAGATTCTCTCATCAGGAGTGAAAAATACGGTTGGCCGGGGGGAAACAGGGTGTAGACTTTGGCACCGCTGATGTATTCGTATTCGCAACACTTTCGCGTTCCGCCGGGATATACCTCGCCGTTCAGGGAAGGGGCTGGCGGCGGGTTTGGCCCGATGGAGAACGAAGGTTCCTCAGGCGGCAGCGGATTGGTCGGCAACGACCTGAAGGGCGACCCCAGAGACAAAGCGGCCTGGGACAGCGCCGACAATGACACTGGCGGTGGCGCGGGGGGCGGCGGTGGCGACGACGATTCGAGCGGTGGGGGTGGCGGGGGTGGGGGCGGCGGACGAAGACATTTCCGGTGGGTGACGGTGGCGACATTCGGTTCGCCGGCCCTGGCGCATCTGGCCCGGCTGAAGCTGGAGAGCGAAGAGATTCCGTGTGTGATTGTGGACGAGAACATTGTGGCGATGGACTGGCTGCTCAGCCCGGCGGTGGGCGGGATCAAGCTGCAAGTGCCGTCGGTGTTGCGGGCCGTGGCGCGGGCGGTGCTGTTTGCCACGGGCGAGTGGTCGGGCGATCAGCCGATTGTGGAGGGCGACCCGTGCCCCCATTGCCCGGGCGGCGTGCTTCGGCCGGGACCGCCGCTGTGGTGGCAGGTGGTGCTGTCGATCGTGCTATTGGGGATGCCGTTGATGTTTCTGCCGAAGCGGCACGTCTGTGACAGTTGTGGGAAGTCGCCGGGTAGAGGGCGGGGATGAACATTGACGAGCGTGATGCCCGAACCTGTTCATTGCAATTCCGTTGCTGAAAGTACGACCCCTCGCCTTTGCGGGTGGTGCCGAAGGGCGTCGTGCGCCAGCCCTGGCCATTCAATACGCGTGGCGGTATCACGTGCCCGACGTTTTCGCAGCGGACCATCGGAGTACCCACGCGCTGTGACGAAACTCATGTCGCGGCGAGACGGAAGGCGGATAGGCCGGCGTTGGCCGCGCGACAAGCAGCCAGTGCTTTGGCTGGATCGCGGAGGGTGTCACCCCACATCACGCTGAAACGGAAGCTATAGAAGCCGCCGAGTTCGGGGGCGAAATTGGTTTCCCAGTAGTTGGTCATGAGCCAGACGTAGGGATGGAGTGGGTCGGGCAGTGGTTCGGGGTCATCAGAGAGTTTGCGAATGCCGTACTCCAGCGGGCCGAACTGCAATAGGTGGCTATCGCGTTGGGCGATTGCGATGCCGAAGTCGGGTCCGCAGGAAGCCAAACCGGACTGTGCACCCAGAAAATCAACGAGCGTGCCGGGGAGTTGATCGATGGTGGGGCGCATCGGGCCAGCGCCGCGATCCACCCAGATTGCTGCATCTGGGCCGGCGGCGAATGGGAGTGCGAGATAGAGATTCTCCGAATCCCACGTGCCGGATTTGTGCATGACTACTTCTACATCGACCCGAGGCTGTCCGTGCCATGCGGCGAGTTTGAGGCGAACGAACTCACAGCCAGCCAGTTCGTAATCCAGCTCGGCGGTTTGCAGGTGCGGTCCGTCGGCGGTGGCGCGGATTCGGGTGAAGGTGCTTTTCGACCAAACGGCATCGCGACCGTTGCGGTTGCGACCGAGTTTGCGGCGGCCGTCGCACTGGGCATTACCCTCGAGCGGTGCGGGCAGGCGGCTGGCGAGAATGCTGAACGGCGTAACATCAGAAGTGGGGTCCAGAAGGTTTCGTCCGGTGGCCAACTGGCGCCATGCGGTGATGCCGGTCGGGGCGGAAAAGTCGATCTCGACGAACTTTGTACGCAGGGCGGATAGTGGAACATCGTCGGAGGTACCTGTGACGTCTTGCGTCCGATCGGGCACCGGTGGCGTCGGCCTGAGAGGAGGTGGTCCGACAGGCGGGGCGACGGCGTCTAGACGAAGGTCGACTGACTGGCCGGAGGCGAGTTCGACTTCTGCGAGCCATTCCAGGCCGCGATGGGTGTAAAGCTGCTGGTGGGCAATGATCGCGCCAGTGTCCAGGCGGGTGACGGTGCCCAGCGCACCGAGACCCCAGCGGCTGGCGTCGTACCAGTCGGGGATGAGTGAAACCAACTCGCGGATGGTGTCCGGGCCAACGTTGATGGCTCGGAATGTCAGCGGACGGTCGGCGTGCAATGGTCCGCAGCCGATCGCTTCCACTGCCGCATCGGTGAGCATTTCGGCGGTGTCAGCCGCCTGCGCGGCGTACCCGGTTTTCCGCGTGCGGAGTTGATGGGCCATGAGGTTCGCGGGGTGACGCACCGACCCGGAATGGCCGAAGGTGTGTTCCGCGAAGAGAGCCAGTGAGGTGTCAAGCTTTGTGAGGTTGACAGCGGCTTTGGGGTAAAGGGACGCCAATCGGACCAGGAAGTCGCGCTGCCGCTGAGCGTGGCGAAAGAGTGCGACGGCCTCTGGGTCGCCGGCAACTCCATCGGCCCACCAGTCGGGGCAGTCGCCCTTAAGCGTGGGCCGTGCGGCGTTACTCGTGATGTCTGCCAGACGGTCAAGTGTGACCATTTCGATCTTGATGCCCGAGGAGTTGGCTGCGTTCCATCGGGCGATGCGGTCGGCGATCTTTTCGCTGGGTGGGCCGTTGTCGGTAATGAGGCCCGAGACGCCACAGACGAAAAAGTCGTGCGGCCAGCCTTCTGCTTCGATGCGAGCCACGTAGCGGGGAAGGCGGCGGTTGAGGGTGTCGTCATCGGAGGGAGTTGGGAGGTCGCCCCAGTCCCACATGTAGTTTGCGCCACCCCCTGGAGACAGTCCGACTTCGTTGCCGACGTGGTATTGGTCGACGTGGAGAACGCGCAGGGTGCTGCCGTTGGCGAGGTCCCAGTCGTAGAGAGCGGCACGTTTGCGAAGCGGTACATAACCGTGGTGCGGGTGGATGAAAGTGACGAGCAGTTCGACTCCGGCGGCGGCCAATGCACGGCCTTGTGCCGTGGTGGTGCCGTTAATATCGGCGGTCATCGCCGCGCGCAGGCTCAGGCCGTGGGCTGTGGCAAAGTCGCGTGGGCGGGCGGCAAGCGATGTGAGCAATGGCGCATCAGGCAGTTCTGTGAAATTGAAAAAGCTGCCGGAAAGGCCGATCCGTCCGCTGCGGGCCAAGTGTATGAACCGTTCCCGGTCGGCTGTGGTGGCGGTCTTCCAGAACTCCTCGATGGGGAAGTGGGTTTCGCAGGTCCAGACGAAATCGTCGCGACGCTGAGCAATGTCCATGGCCTGCCGGATGAATTCGCCGTGCCAGCGGATGATGCGCGACTGGCCATGCGTGTAACCGATGTCAGTATGGGAGTGATGGATGACGTAGAGCGTTTTTATCATGCGGACCTCGTGCGCGGCAGGTTGGCGTTGCGGGCTAGGGGCCGACATCAATCAGAACGATGGTCTGATCGTCCTTCGGTTCCTTGCCTTCCTGCCACCCGATGACGGCGGTGCGGATGCGGTCGATCACTTCATCTGGGGAAGCCGCCGCTGCGGTGAGAAGGGGATCCAGTCGTTCGCGATCAAAGAGTTGTTCGCCGGGCGAATAGGCTTCGACGATACCATCGGTGCAGACGACAAGGCGGTCGCCGGGGGCTAACTGGTCGGTGGCGGTTTCGCCGGGGTAGCCTTCCATGATGCCTAGCGGCATGCCGCCGGGAATGAGTTCGTCGATGGTCTTGCCGTCGGCCCGGGTGATGAGGACCGGGGCGTGGCCGGCGCAGCTCCAGGCGATTTGCCCGGTAACGGAGACGAAGGCCAGGAATGCCGTGACGAACATGCCGCCTTCCAGATCGGCGCAGAGGCGGTCGTTGACGATGCTGAGGACGCGGCCCGGGGCGTTGCCTTCGCCAGCCAGTACACGCACCAGCGAGCGGGCCTGACTGACCACCAATGCCGGCCCAATGCCGTGGCCCGAGGCATCCGCCACGAGAATGCCCAGCCGCCCGTCGGGGAGTGCCCAAAGGTCGTAACAGTCGCCCCCGGTCTGGCTGGCGGCCTGCGTCCAACCCGCGCTGCGCAGCGGCGGGATGGTTGGCGGGTGCTTGGGGATGAGGGCCTCCTGCACCTTGCGGGCCAGATCCAGTTCGCGATGGAGTCCGGCCGCTTGAACGGCCTGCTGTTGGAGGTGGTATCGCTGAATGGCCACGCCAGCCTGATCGCTGAGCAGGCCGGCCAGCATCTCGTCTACGGTGGAGAAGGGGCCGCCGGCCTTGTTGATGATCTGCAACACGGCGACGGCCTTTCCCTGCAGGTCGGGGACGGGCATGGTCAGCAGATTGCGGGTGACAAAGCCGGTGCGCCTATCGACCTCGGGGTTGAAGCGCGGCTCGGCGTAGGCGTCGGGGGTGTTGAGCTTTTCGTGGGTTGTCAGGACGTGGCCAACGATGCCGGCGTTTTCGGGCACGCGGATCTCGCCGGAACCGGTGGCGACCTTGGTCCAGAGCTGCTTTGCGGCCGCGTCATGTAAAAAGAGGCTGCACCGTTCGGCGGAGAGGAGGCGCCGGGCGCCATCGCAGATCTCGGGAAGCAGGTGTTCGAGGTCGGAAGTGAGCGCGAATTTGCGGCTCAGTTCCAGGATCAGTTCCATCTGGGGGGTTGAGATTGGGCTGCTGATCCGCTTCATGCTGAGAGACGCCACTCCGTGATGGCGGGCGAGCCTACCGCAAGAAGATGCACGCCGCGACGAAGGGTAGTGGGCACGGCTGTGTGAGGTGGCATACGGAGCGAGCGTCGGCAATCTTTTATCAGACGTGCGCGGGGCTTGCGGCAAATCGCCATCGTTTTAGCATTAGCGGCCTCGCGTCCGTTCGGGCGAGATGAGGTAACGATTGCGAACGCACGAATCAAGGAGTCGAGCATGTCGAAGCGAAAGATTGGTTGGGGACACAAGGTCGTCATTTTGCTGGGCGCGGTAGGGATCACCGGGTTGCTGGCCGGGGCCGTGATGCACGAGGGCGCACCGGAGTCTGCGGTGGCGGGTCTTGTGAAGCTGGGCATGAAGTTCGATGGGGCCAAGACGTGTGCGGCCGCTACGTGTCACGGTGGTACTGAGCCGGGGAAATCGCCACACGGGACCAATACTTTCACGCTGTGGGACGGCAAAGACCCGCACCGCAAGGCCTACGACACGCTGGGCAAGGACGAGAGCAAGAAGATTGCCGACGCACTAAAGATTGATAACGCGGCGGCCAGTCAGCGGTGTTTGTCGTGTCATGCGACCAACGCCCCGGCCAACCTGCAGGGCGAGCAGTTCAACCTTGAAGAAGGCAACAGCTGCACCACTTGTCACGGCCCGACCGAAAAGTGGAAGTCGGAACACGCCAAGGAAGGTTGGCTGGCGGGTCAGCGCACCGCCACCGGCAGCCATGAAAAGCTGCTTTCAACATGGGGCGTTTATGATACGCATCCGCTGGTCGCACGGGCTGAGCGCTGCACCAGTTGCCATCTGGCGATTGAGGCCGATCTGGTGAAGGCGGGGCACCCGGTGCCGAACTTTGATCTGGAGTACTACTCGAACACCGGCGTCTACACCGATCGCCACTGGAAGGACGGGGCCGAGCCGTATTTCAACACCCACCAGTGGGCGGCCGGTCAGGTTGTCTGCCTGAGCGGGGCGCTCAAGCAGGTGGCTGCACGGGCCAGCGGCGGCGGCGCGGCTGAGGACGTGAAGCAGGCGGCCGAACAGGCCATGAGCCATCTGACGGTGCTAAAGCTGTTCGTGACGTCGATGGGCGGCGATGCTTCGGGTATCACCAAGGCGGGCGAGGCACTGTCGGCTGCGGTTGAGAAGGCTGACATGGCGGGTGTCGCGGCTGCGGCCATGGCCGGCGCGACGGCGGCCGATGCCCTGAAAGGCCCGATTGCGGGTCTGAAGGCCGACAAGGCGATGACGACCAAAACCCTGACTGCCATCGCCAGCGATGCCAGCCTGGCCAAACTGGGCATTCATGGTGTCGAGCAGCAGGCCTACGGCGTGTACGGCCTGTACAACGCCTACGTCGTCAGCGAGAAGGTTGCCGACGGCGAGAGCGGCCCGGTGAACGATGCGATCGGCAAGCTGTTTGATCCGTTGGCCAAGGAAAGCAAAGGCAAGATGGACGGGTACGACGATGCCCTGAAGGCGGTCGCCGCGAAGTTGCCGAAGTAAGCGGTCGGTTCGGTTGATTTGGAAGATTCAGACCGCCGGGCGGAGCCAATCCGCCCGGCGGTTTCGTTGTAACATTCGGGACTCTTGGCCCGCCCCCTCTCCATTTTGCACCTCACAGCCGGAAGCGATGCCGGGGGGCTGAGTCGCTACATCCATGACATGTGCGTGGCCATGCGGGCCGAGGGGCATACGGTGGCGGTGGCGGGGCAGCGTGGGGCGTGGCATTGGCTCTTTGAGCAAGCCGGATTGCCGTGGATTGAACTGCCTTTGAAGGGTGGGCCGTTGGCGCTTTGGAAAAGTGCTGGCGCGGTTGCGGAGTATGTGAAGGCGAACAAAGTAGATGTGATCCACACGCATTACCGTCGGCCGACGCTGGTGGGGCGGCTGGCGAACCGGCGGGGGAAAACCGCTGTCCCTATTTTGTATACGGTGCATTTGTCGGACCTGACGTTGAGTGGGCCGATGCGGTGGTTGAGTGACTTCGGAGACAAGACGCACGTCGCCTCGACCGAGGCGAAGGCCTGGGTGATCGAGCAGGCTCGGGTGCCAGCGGATCGGGTGGCTTTGATTCCGCACGGGGTGCATGTGGATCAATGGCCGGTGACGACGCCGGAGATGCGGGCAGCGGCGCGGGCGAAGTTTGGATTGGGCGAGAGTGATAGGGTGGCGGTGTATGTCGGCCGGCTGGACCAGCGGCACCCGAAGAACTGCCCGTGGCTGCTGGATATCGCGGCGGCATGGGGGAATAAAACGCCCGCGATTCGAGTGCTGCTCGCGGGCGAGGGGCCGGACGAGCCGATGCTGAATGCCCGTATCGCGGGCGAGGGGTTGGGCGAACGTGTCAGGCTGCTGGGGCATCAGGAGCCCTTGTCGGTCTATCAGGCGGCGGACGTGTTGCTGTTGCCGAGTGGGCGCGAAGGGTTTTCACTGGTCTGTGCCGAGGCCATGTGTACGGGGTTGCCCGTGCTGCGGACGCGGACCAGCGGGACGGCCGATTTGATTGTCGAGGGTGTCAACGGACGGGCGACGGCGGTGGAGCACGAGGCGTTTGTGAAGGCAGCCCTTGAAATGTTGGTGGATGAAGCCGGATTGGCGGTCATGCGTGCCCCGGCCGCGGCCTGGATTCGGGAACGGTTTACGTTTCAGAAGCAGTTGAAATCGACGGTGGAACTGTACGAAATGTTGGGGCGGTAGCTCCTGCAGGCCCTGCGGGATTTGTTTGCGGTATCGGAAATCGGTCGCGATGTGCAAGTCGGCCAAAGACGGCAGGCCCTGCCGTCGCCACCTGCGCATTGCCCCCGTGGCCAGCGTATGATGCCTCCCCCGTGAGTCAGGCCCGACTAATCGAAACTTTGCTGGCCGAGTGCCTTCGCGCTGATCAAGAGCGGCTGGGGCGCCGTTTGCAGGCTTTGGAAAAGACGGTCGATTACGACGTGGCCGAGTGGCAGAAGCTGGTGGATGACGTCAACACCGCCCGCGAGCGTCGGCGGGCGCGGGCGCAACACGGGTTGCGGCTGACCTACGACCCTATCCTGCCGATTTCGCAGAGTCATGATGAGATCGCCAAGCTGATTCGTGAGAATCAGGTCATCGTGCTTTGCGGTGCAACCGGCAGCGGTAAGACGACGCAGTTGCCGAAGATCTGTCTGGAACTTGGCCGTGGGGTCGAGGCGACGATTGGCCACACGCAGCCGCGGCGGATCGCGGCCCGGTCACTGGCCACGCGCATCTCGGAAGAGACGGGCGCGCAGGGGACGAACAAGATCGGCTACAAGGTCCGCTTCGGCGACAAGACCGATTCCGGCACGCTGGTGAAAGTCATGACGGACGGCATTCTGCTGGCCGAAACGCAGAGCGACCCGGAGCTTCGGGCGTATGACACGCTGATCATTGACGAGGCGCACGAGCGGTCGTTGAACGTCGATTTTCTGCTGGGTTACATCAAGCGGTTGTTGCCGCGCCGGCCGGATCTGAAGCTGATCATCACGTCCGCCACGATTGATACCGAGCGGTTCAGCCAGCACTTTGGCAACTGCCCGATTATCGAAGTCAGCGGGCGGACGTATCCGGTGGAAGTGCGGTATCAGCCGTTGGAAGTGGCGGATCTGGATGAGGATGTTTCCGGGCCGCAGACCATTCTCGACCCGCTGGATGGAATCGTGAACGCCGTGCGCGGTTTGCTGGACGAAGGCCACGGCGATGTGCTGGTGTTCCTGAGTACAGAGCGCGAGATCCATGAGGCAGCCACGGCACTTTCACGGGCGTTTATCGACTGGCGGGGTGGCGGGTCTTCGGGTGGTGTGGACGTGTTGCCGTTGTTCGCCCGCCTGCCGGTCGAGCAGCAGCAGAGGGTTTTCAGTACGTCGGGTGGCAGTCGGCCGCGTGTGGTTCTGGCGACAAACGTGGCCGAAACCAGTCTGACCGTGCCGAATATACGCAGCGTGGTCGACCCGGGCACGGCCCGCATCAGCCGGTATTCACCCAAGACCAAGGTTCAGCGGCTGCCGATTGAAAAGGTCAGCCAGGCCAGTGCCGAGCAGCGCAAGGGCCGGTGTGGACGTGTCGCACCGGGCGTCTGTGTGCGGCTGTACAGCGAGGCGGACTTCGCCGAGCGGCCAGCCTTTACCGAGCCGGAAATCCGGCGGACGAACCTCGCGGCCGTCATCTTGCAGATGACCGCGTTGCGACTCGGCGATGTGGTGGATTTTCCGTTCCTCGATCCGCCGGACGTGCGGCAGATTCGCGACGGGTACACCACGCTGGTCGAGTTGGGCGCTGTAACCAACGAACATGCGTTGACGGATACCGGCAGGAAGATGGCGCGCATTCCCGCCGACCCGCGCATCAGCCGGATGGTCCTGCAGGCGCTGGAAGAGGACGTGCTGGACGAAGTACTGGTGATCGCCGCCGGCCTCAGCGTGCAGGACCCGCGCGATCGCCCGCAGGAAATGGCGCAGGCTGCCGATCAGGCTCATGCCGTCTTCCGCGATAACAGCAGCGACTTCATGACGTACTTGAAGATGTGGGAAGTCTTCGCCGAACGCAGCCGGGCGCTGGGCAGCAGCAAACTGCGTAAGTGGTGCCGTGATCACTTCCTCAGCTACAGCCGCATGCGCGAGTGGCAGGAAGTCCACAGGCAACTGCGTGCGGTCGCGGCCGATACGCTGGTGGATCGCCGGCGGCATCATCCGCATGTTCCCGGCGAAGCGCACCCGGAAAGTGGTCGGCCGAAACGACCCAAAAGGCAGCCTCTGCGGCAGCCGCAAGGACCGGCCAAGGCGCGCGCCGAACAGCAGCGTCGGCCGGAACGTGCGCGGCAGGAAAATCGGCGTCCGCCGGGCGGCCCGGGCCAGCTTCCTCAACCCACCCAAGCCGCCACACCACCGCGCGTGCCCATAGCCGAGCGTCTTGCGGCGGCACAGGCGGCCATCGAAGCGCCACCGGTCGCGGCTGCCGAGGGCGATGAGGCTGCACACCGTTCGCGGCGCGGCCGGGGCGGGCGTCGTGGTCGCGGTCGCGGCGAAGAGGCCGGGGCCGGTGAAGTGGCTGCGTCAGAAGCATCCACCACTGAACCGACCGGTGACGCACAGACGTCTGGCGAGGTGCCTTCATGAGCCGTCGCGAAGTCTTTGGCCGGAACGCGGCCCAGAAAGTCGATGCCATCCACCGCTCGCTGCTGTCGGGGCTGCTTGGGAACATTGGCAAAAAGAACCCCGAAGGGCAGGACTATGTCGGTCCGCGCGGCGTCAGATTTAATATGTTCCCCGGTAGCGCGCTGATCAAGGCCAAGCCGCAGTGGATCATGAGCGCCGATCTTGTCGAGACCGCCCGGCTGTATGCCCGCACGGTCGCACCGATTGATCCGCTGTGGGTCGAACAACTGGCCCCGCATCTGCTCAGCCCGAGTTACGGCACACCCGTCTGGAATCAGGAGGGGGCGCGGGCGATGGTGCAGATGAAGCTCAGTCTGCACGGGCTGATCATCGTGCCCGCGCGAATGGTGGGGTACGCCAAGGTGGACCCCAAGGGGGCCCGGGCACTGTTCATTCACCACGCGCTGGTGATGGGTGAGTTCCGCACCGATGGCAAGTTCCTCCTTCACAACCTTGATCTGCTCGAAGATGCACGGCATCTGGAAGACAAGGCCCGCCGGCGGGATTTGCGAGCTGATCCGGCCCGCTTATACGAGTTTTATGACGCCCGCATCCCGGCCGATGTCTGGGACGGCCCGCGTTTTGAAAAGTGGCGGCACGAGGCTGAAACGCTGGACCCCAAAGCGCTCTACATGACGCGGGCCGACACGCTCATGGGCGATGTGGAAGACATCACGCCGGAAAGATATCCGGAAGTTCTGGTGGCGCGCGTGCCCAGTGGCGAGCTGCGGTTCCCCCTGCAGTACCGGTTTGACCCCGGCCACCCGGCCGATGGCCTGACTGCCCGCGTGCGCCTGCCCGATCTGGAACGTGTACAGCCCTGGATGCTTGACCGGCTCGTGCCGGGTTATCTGCCGTTGAAGATCGCAGAGTTGATTCGCAGCCTGCCCAAGGCCCATCGCGTGCGGTTCGTACCGGTGACGGATCACATCGGCCCGGCGGTCGACGCCGTGAAAAACTCGCCGCTGATTCTGACCGATGCACTGGCTAAACACCTTCAGGTGCCGCGCGATTCGTTCAGCGAAAGCGAACTGGCGCCGTGGCTGTTCACGCGCGTCGCGGTAATTGATGGCGAGGGCCGGGTTGTGGCCAGCGGGCGC
Source organism: Tepidisphaerales bacterium (assembly GCA_038226785.1). Taxonomy (GTDB): domain Bacteria; phylum Planctomycetota; class Phycisphaerae; order Tepidisphaerales; family Tepidisphaeraceae; genus JBBRQG01. The sequence goes on from JBBRQG010000008.1 coordinate 126,054, forward strand.
GACGTCGCCGGCGTGCGGAAGGATCTGGGCGTCAAGGCCCGAAGCACGTTTGCCGACCTCCCCGAAGGCCCGTGGAACCGCGATAACCTGACAAGCTGGGATTTCGATGAATTGCCGGCACAGGTCGATGTGCGCCTGGCCAACATGGTGCTGGTGGGTTATCCGGCCATCGTCGCCCGCGACAAGACGGTGGCCCTCAGACTGTTTGAGACCGATCTGGCTGCCCACGAAGCCCAGCACGACGGCCTGCGCCGCTTGTTTGAGCTGCAAATCGCCCCGGAACTGAAGTATCTGGAAAAGAACATCCCGCAGATGGCCGAGATGGGGGCGTGGTTCCGCACGTTCGGCACGGCCCAGCAACTGAAAGACGACATTCTGGGCGCCAGTTGTGCACGCGCGCTGGATAACCCCACGCCGTTGTTTCCCAAGCCGGAAGATGTGCGCACCAAGCAGGAATTCATCCGCATTGCGGCCGAGGGGTGGAAGCGGCTGGTCCCGGCCAGCACGGAGGTCGCCAAGTACGCGGCCGCGATCGTGCAGACCCGCCACAAGATCGAGCAGATGATGGCCCGCAGTATTCCGCCCCTGTTGATGCCCGGCGTGCGCGACACGCAGGAGCAACTGGAGCATCTGGTCTACGCCGGGTTCCTCACGGCCACGCCGGTGAGCTGGCTGGCACAGTTGCCGCGCTTTTTGAAGGCCGCTGAGATTCGAGTGTCCAAGATTTTCGACGCCGGTGCAGCCCGTGATGCGGCCAACCTTCAGGTGATCAAGCCGCTGTGGCGACGGTATCTGGAACGCAAACACGCCCACAAGAAGGCCGGCGTCATCGATGTGGAGCTTGAGAAGTACCGCTGGATGGTTGAAGAGCTGCGGGTGTCGATGTTTGCCCAGGAGCTGAAGACCAGCATTCCCGTATCGCCGGTTCGGCTGGACAAGCAGTGGGAGCTGGTTCGGGGGGCTTAAGTTGCCCAACCTTCCACAATTGAGGGGTGGGAGCAAACAATCGCTTTTTTACGTGGTTCCAAGGCCCCAAATGTCGTTGACATTACACAAACATGTGGTGATATGTGCATGGAGGGCATATCCATGTCTAAGTCTCGTATTGCGGTTTTGATAGTTGCGGTATCGGTTACCGCTGGTGTTTCTATGGCCGGCGCGGCCACCTTGAAGGCCAAGTACCTTTTTGATCACACGCTGAACGCCGAGCAGGCCGGCGCACCGTTTTTACAAGAGGTTGCGCCTCAGGTGGAAGGCCAGTACATTCAGGCAAATGTTTTCGGCAGCACCCGCACGGTCTATCACTTCGGCGGGGACATTTCGCCGGAGCTGCAGGGCGGGCTGATGGTTTCGACCAACGGCCTGATTTCCGGCGGGCAATACTCGCTGAACATGGTCATTGCGTTTGACGGTCTTGACAACGCCTGGCGCCGCATTGCCGACACGCTGGACCGGCAGTCGGATAATGGGTTTTACTACGCACCCGATAACACGCTGGATATCTATCCGTTGGCCCACGGTACGACGGTGGTGGACGGCAAGCAGTTCCACACAGTCGGCCTGACCGTTGACCCGATCACTTCGACCGCTAAGGGTTACGTGGACGGCCACCTCGAATTCACTGTGGACAGCACGCCGGTTGAGCTTCAGCAGCCGAACCAGATCATCTCATTCTTTCTGGACAACAACGCCGGTTCGGCACAGACCGAATATTCGCCGGGCTCCGTCGCTCTGATCAGCCTGTACGAGGGTGTGCTGACAGACAGTGAAATGGGTGACATTGGGTCGAACCCGTTTGGGAACGTGCCGGAACCTTCGGGCGTCATCGGCATGTTGGGTTTGACTGCACTCGGCTCGCGTCGTCGCGCCCGGTAATAGCAGGTAGGTCGCTCAGTTGGCAATCAGGAAGTCAGGCCCAGTAACGGGCCTGACTTCTGCCGTTATTGGCAAGCGAGCGACGGCAAAAGACAACAAGTTGCTACGTCAGCGGCGAAAAGTTTTCCTCGTCTTGCAATGTCGGGAAATCGTTATATGCTGTCCAGATAACGTTTGCATGGCTTTTTGATCGATCGTCCGGTTAGGGCGTCGGCATTGTCATCTGAACGGGTAAGTTGCTGTAGAAACAGACCACCACCCGAGGGTGACCTACACCATCACCCTCAACACGCGAGGCCGCGAGCTATGCTCGTTGGCCTCGTGTTGTTTAAGTCGGTTGTACGGACAGTGGGGCCAACGTTCGGTGGTGGCGGGGGAGGAGACAGGCTTATCGTAATCGATGGAGCGGCGCGGCAGATTTTGCCTATTGTGACACGAGATTATATTAGTAAAACGCGATAGGGCTTGCCCCTTTAGTCCGGGACGCAATCGATTAGGCGGCCTGTCAGATTGCGATATTTTGGGTCAACAAATAGAGCAAAAGACATTCAAAAACGATTGCAAATGAAGAAAGTCTGGTGGTACAATCGTTCTACCGGGGTTAAGTGGCGTGTGCCCTTGACCGGGTTGAAAACAAATGGCTGGGCGTCCACTTGTGGCGCTCATCGGAGGAGACGGATCATGAGGAAACTGTCAATCGCTACAATGGCTGCACTGTCGATGGCTGCTGCGGCATCAATGGCTGGGGCATACGACGGCATTCTGCTGGAATCGTTTGAGAACGGGCTTGGAGTTTTCCAGGTCGAGAACAACGGTTCGAACATTTCGACCGGTGCGACGTCGACGACGCTCGGCGTGACCAATGGGACGCACTCGCTGTTGGGCCAGTCGTCGACTGGCTTCACGTTGATGTACAAGCAGTTCGACTACAATCTTCACGAAAAATTGCTTGACGGCGGCGTGCTAACGGTGGATGCAACGATTCAGCCGGGTTCGTTTGCCGGCTCGACCTATTCAGAAGTCATCATGGCTGCCGCCGGTGACCAAGACAACGACGGCGTGTCGGAGTACGGCTTCAAGTTGGCATTGACCGCAGTTCCGATCGACGGCTCGGTCGTGCGTTGCAGCTTTACGATTAATGATGATGCGCACCAGATTCAGCACATTACCGGCGGGTACTGGGGCACCTGGCTGGGAATCAACGTCAGCGGTACTGCCGGTCCGGGTACCGTGACGTTTGACAACTATCGCTATGTTGCCAACGGAAGTTTCACGAACAATGCTGGCGGCAACTGGTCGGACGATGCCAACTGGATTGGTGGGGCACCGAACGGCGTCAACAAGCCGACGACGTTTGCCGAATCGGCCTCGAACGCGGCGGCCATCAGCGTTGCCGTCGATAATGACTTCACGGTTGGTAAGTTGAATTTCAACGGCACGACGGCCTACACGCTGACCGGTACGCACACACTGACGCTGCAGCGTGACGACGGCATCTGGCCGGAGCTGCGTTCGGACGCTGGTTCGCACCGCATTGATGCCCCGATTTACCTGGCCAACGACGGTACGAACATTTACGTGGCTGCCGGGTCTACGCTCTCGGTTAACAGCATCAGCAAGAACAACAGTGAGGCCTTCGGCGGTTACAGCAACAAGTACGATGCTGGCACGCTGCAAGTTGATCATTGGAACACGGGCGGCGTGACGATTTTCGGTGGGACGATCGCGTTCCACACCGACACGCTGCCGCGGACGAGCACACCGTTCGTCAACATCATGCAGGGCTTCTTCATCATCGCCAACGACGGCGGTGCACTGGGCAGCCGCGTTTATAACGGCACGCTGGACGTCGGCACGAGCGACATGGTTCTGCGTGGGTTCGGTGGCACCGATTCGGCTGACAAGCTGGCCAACCTTAGCGATATGGCCCGTGCTGGTCAGAACGGCGCTGTCCTGTTTGGTGGCAACGGTATTGTCAGCAGCGTGGCCAAGGCCGATGCCAATGGTCAGCTCCGCTACGCCGTGGGTGTCATTCAGAATTCGATTGACGGCAGCCCCATCTATGCGACGTTTGATGGTGTCAGCGTTGGCACCGGCGACATCCTCGTGAAGTTCACCTACTTCGGTGATGCCGATTTGAATGGTGTTGTGGATGACACGGACTTCTTCCTGATCAACAACGGCTACGGCAACGGGTTGACGGGTTGGGTCAATGGCGACTTCGACTACAGCGGCACGGTGGATGACACGGACTTCTTCCTGATCAACAACGCGTACGGCCTGCAGGGTTCTGCCCTGCGTGCTGGTGGTGCGGTTCCGGAGCCGACGGGCATGGGTGTGTTGGCCCTGGCCGGTGGCATGTTGCTGGGTCGGCGTCGTAAGTAAGTAAGACGCGTCCGCTGACGATCGAGTCAGGTAGGCGTGACCGGGGCTTCGCGTGCAAAAGTGCCCCGGCGTGACCAGCCTGCGAACGGAAGTGTGATGCAACAAAGAAATGCCGGGTCGGCCGATGTTGGCCGACCCGGCTTCTTTTATGAATTGCTACGCCGCAAATTGTCTGCTGGTTTCCGCAAAAGCGCGTGGCGATTAGAACCGAAGGTTGTACTGTTTGAAGCGGTTGACAGGACTCTCTCGCATCCGCCGCGTTACCGACTTTTGGAGTCATGACAATGACGGGTTTTAGAAGTGTGGTTATTGCAGGGGCGCTCGGTGTTGTGCTGCTGAGTGGGCCGAGTCTGGCGGCGGCTGAGGATGTGAAGGGGGACGTTGGGGCACCGGCGGGCATTTTAATCGAAGCGGAGTCGGGCAGGGCTTCGGATTCAAAGGTCGTGGCTGATTCCGAAGGGTCTGCCGGGCAGGCCGTGGCGAACGGACGGGCATGGCAGCCGCTTTGCGCTGTGGAAGTTCCGAAGGAGGGCGCGGAGCTGACTGTGTGGGTGCGGCACAAGGGCGGGCCGATTCAATTGAAGTCAACAGATGGTGGAAAGCAGACCGATCGGCAATGGGTTTGGGCCAAGCCGGAAAAATGGTCGTGGTCTTCGCTGGGTCGCTATCTGCGGAAAGACCTGGGCGAGAGTGTGTTGTTGATGCGTGGGGAGGGAGAAGGGGATGTTGTGGTCGACTGCGTCGTCTTCGCGAGCGACGCCTTTGCTGCGCCCGGTGGTGCCGCTGGGGGAGGCGGCACAACGGGAGTTGAGGTTGCGAAAGAGTTGCCGCCTGAGCGTCCGGACCCGGCCAAACCCGCGGGCGTTGCCAAGATCGATGTGAAGTGGGCCGAAGTGGCGTTCAAGGTTCCGGCGGAGATATGGGGCATCAATGATTATGAATCGGTGCACAAGGGTGTGCGGGCGGCGGACAAAGGGCTCGCTGCGTACCTTACGGCACTGCAGCCGGCTCTGGTGCGGCTGCATGAGGGCGGTCTGACCGATGAGTGGACGAATGGTGCCAATCGGGACTGGGATGTAGTGAAAATACGTGCGGCGCTGGGGGAATCGGAGGGATTGGCCGGGGCGTCGTTGATGGTGAATGTGCCGCGCTGGCCGGGGTGGATGAAGGCACAGGCCGATGGCACGCTGGCCGCGGAAGATGAAGAGGAACTGGTGCAGTTGATCGCACGCCTTGCGACTTTTCTCAAAGATTCCGGGAGGAACGTTACGCGGCTTGAGGTTCTGAACGAGATGGACGGGACGTACGAGAAGGCGGGCAAACTGGATGCGTTGTGGCGGCTGCACCGCCGGATGATCGTGGCGGCGAAGCGGGCCAACCCCGCGCTAAAGGTGGGCGGGCCGGCATTCACTTGGCCAAAGCCGCTGTGGGTGGACGGGTTTCTGGCCGAATGTGGGGATGTGACGGATTTCGTGAGTTGGCACTCGTATGCGGTGGGAGATATCAACGAGACCAACGAACGGGTTTTCGCACAGCGTGAGCAGATTCAGTCGCAGAATGATGCCACGGCCAAGGCAGTGAAAGCAGCCGCGAAGGATCGGCCCGTTGAAGTGTTCTTGACCGAGTACAACGTAAAGTGGACGTGGGACCCGTTCGAGCGCCGGCATGCGAACTCGGTTGGCGCGGTGTTTCAGGCGGGTTTGTTGAAACGGGCCGCTTCCGTGGGGTTGAACGGGGTCTTGGTCTGGCACCTGAAAGGGCATGCATACGGGTTGATCGATGCTGATGACAAGGTGAGAACCACGGGGCAGTTGTACCTCCTCGGGAGGAAGTATCTGGTGGGCGAAACCGTGGTTGCGACCTCTGATAATGCGGACGTGGAACCGTGGGCGGTTCGGATGGCGGACGGGAGGCGGGCTGTATTGCTGACGAACAAGTCGGATCACACGGCGGACGTGACGTTGCCTGTGCTCGGCGCGACTGTGGAGGCGGCCTTCCGCCTCGACGCCGACGGTATGGCGCCGCTGACGCCGGCCGAAGCGGTTCACGACGGCCGGGTTGAAGTGCCGGGGTTCGGGCTGGTCCTGCTGGTTCTGCCGAAATAGTCGGTACCACTTAGACGCGCAAACGGTATTGGCGGCGGAAGGCGGACGGTGACATGCCGGCCACCGTGCGGAAGGTTTCGGACAATCTACGGTCGTCGTGGAAGCCGGCGCGTTCGGCGATGTCGCGCATCGTCAGATCGGTCTGGATGAGTAACTGCTTTGCCGATTCGACGTGTGCGCGGTGAATTTCCTCCAGCACCGTGTGGCCGATACTTTGGCGAAAGCGGCGTTCCAGTGCCCGCCGCGACATCGCAACATGTCTTACCACGTCGCCAACACTCATCTGCCGCGAGGCATTCTGCCGGACATATCGCACGGCCGCGGCCAGGCCGACATCGTGAATGGCAGTGGTATCGGAAGAGCGTCGGGTGACGACACGGGCCGGGCGGAGTTTGACATCCGGCGGGGCGACTCCACCGGCCATCATGGCGTCGAGGATAACCGCGGCCTCGTAACCCACGCGTTCCCATGGTGGGGCGACGCTGGAGAGTGAAGGGTTGGCGGTTTCGCAAAGCAGGTCATCGTTGTCGATGCCGACCACTGCGATATCGTCGGGAATTTCCAGCCCGGCCTGCCGGGCGGCTTCCATCAACTGCATGCCGCGGCCGTCGTTGGCTGCGAGGATGCCAACGGGTTTCGGCAGCGACCTCAGCCAGTGGCGCAAGCGTTTGTGGGCGGTGCCCCAAGGGTCGGCGGCGGTCCCGTGATCGTCAAGGAAATAGCTGACACAGGTCGCGCCGGAGGCGGTTACGGTGGCATGGAAGCCTGCCTCGCGTCCCATTTCTGCGGTCGATCGCTGCATGCCGACGAAGGCGCAGCTTTTGTATCCGCGTTCGGCAAAGTAACTGGCGGCCATCACACCGACGGCGTGATCATCGATGGTGGCATGTGCGACCCGAAGGGCCAAAGGATCTGACGGTTCGGGGCGGGCGATCCATCCGGTTCCAACTTCGACCACCGGAATTCCCGTGGCGCGAACCTTATCGGCCCAGGCTTGGTCCCATGGTTCGACGATCGCTCCGGCCGGCTTCCATTGCCGAAGCGGCTCGAAGCACTCGGGTGTCGCGAGGTGGACCTGACAGACCCAGCGGTCAGAGCTGCGGGCGTGGCTGGTCGCGCCACGAAGGATCATGCGCCCTGCGGCGTAACTGAGGTTGAGAAGGAGTGCGACTCTGAGAACGCGCATTGGGGTGGATCCTTTGATGTCTATCGGCAGACAGAACGGTGACGCCGCAAAAGGTCCGATGTTTTCCGCAAAAATGTATGGCTAACGATTTCTCACGTTGTAATCTCATTGCAGTGTGGTGCGGGCAGAGGGGTGGCTGGTGAGGACCCCGCGCAGGTTTGAAGTAGCGGAGTGACTTGTTATGGCCAAACGTCTGTCAACAGCAATGCAAACGATGCCACGGCCTGCTCCGCGTGGTAATGTTCTGGGCTTTACCTTGGTCGAGCTGCTGGTGGTGATTGGAATTATTGGGGTGTTGATCTCGATTCTTTTGCCAGCATTGGCCCGGGTAAGAGGTCAGGCCGCGACAGTGCAGTGTGCGGCCAATCTGCGGGTCATCGGGCAGGTGGTGACGATGTACGTCAATGAGTCCAAGGGGGCCAAAGGCAGGATCGGGATCCTGCCCGCGATGGACCGCACTTGGCAGGGTGCGGCCTCCACTTGGAACTACAACCAGCCGCTGAAGTTCGAGTTCCAGCCCTACATCGGCAAGCTTCAGCAGGGCGTCGAAAACAAGATCATGTATTGCCCCGTTTTGGGAACACTGCTGACCAACTATCGAGGCGTCCCCGATTTTGTGGATTCTGGCACCAACAAACCCCTCTATGCCTACAACCCGTGGCTGGAAAATAGTTGGGGCTGGGCAGGCTATCCGGAGCGTCCGGCTTCGACGATGAAGCAACCGTCTTCGCTGGTGATTTTCGCGGACGGGGCGAACAACAAGCTTTACGACTTTGTTTCGTCGAGTTACGAGCCTGACCCGACCAATACTTTTTTCAACTATAGGCATGCGGGTTTTGTCTGCAACGTTTTATTTCTGGATGCGCATGTGGCGGCGTTCAAGGACACCACGCCAAGGCGACTGCCATGTCCGCTGCCGAGTCGCAACGAGGCCCGGCTGTGGGTTGGGATTGACACGCCCTAGAGAAGCGCGGCGGGGCACTGTGCGGCATTGGGGTGGACCGGAGCAGGGCACTGATCGGGGGACGCGCTCCCGGTATGGGCTGTCAGAGTGCGCGGATCGAACTCATTTTTTCTACTCACAGGTTTTGTTTCTTCGTTCTCAAATCATTTAGGAGGATGGTCATGTCTTTTTCTTTCGGTAAACCGGTACACGGAAAGGCTCGATTGGGCGTCTTGGGTTCCAGACGCGTTTTGGTCTTGGCCATGTCGGCGTCCGCTGCGATGACAGCCGGTACTGCGGTCGCGGACACGCTTTTCGCGGACAGTTTCAATTATCCGGTTGGCTACAACAGCCTCATCGGCCAATCGGGAGGGGCGTGGGACGCTTCTTCTTCATGGCAGATTGGCGGGAGTAGTACGGTGGGTGCCCTAAACTCCATCAGCGTTGTTCCGGGGCTCACGTTCTCCGACTATCCGGTTAACGGCAACGCGGTGGAGGTATTGAGCAATAATTACGATCCGAACGCCACGTATGGGTCGGTGTCGGCGGTTCGAAAGCTTCCGGCCAATTTTTCCGTTCCTGTCGGCGGTACGATTTTCACCAGCTTTTTGTTCCAGCATGCTCAGGAGGCGAGTTTCGCGAATTTTTCGAACTTGGGTTTCACCTACAATCTGGCTGGCGACTTTAACGCCTTGCACAGTACGGTCGTGACCACATTCGGTAACGATGTGGGCGGGGACAGGGCTGCGGTCGGGGTCGCCAACGGGGACGGGCCGAGTTCCGCCGCGATATTGCAACTGGGGCAGACTTATCTGGCGATCAGCGAGTTTAACAATGTGAATCTGCCGATCTTCAACAACGATCCGCAGACGGCCAGGATGTGGATCCTGCGGGCTTCCGACTATGACGCCATCAAATCCGTCCCTCTGACAGAGGCAGTGCTGGAGGCCAATGCTTACGTCGCAGTTTCGCAAACCATCTCGGGCCCCTATCCGGTCGGTGTTGATAACACCGCCTATCTGCAGATGCAGGCGGGTACTGCCTACGGCATCAACAACCGGACCGATTTCGGTGAGCTGCGTGGATTTACGTCGCTGTCGGACCTGCCGGGATTCGGCGGGTCGACCGGCCAGACCGGAACGTGGACGTCAACCAGTGCTGGAAACTACACGGTGGCTGGCAATTGGGAGAATGGTATCGTGCCCAATCAGACGGACGCCACCGCCAACTTTACTGCCGATGTCTCGGTGCCGCTGACCGTTTCGCTGGACCCGGCGATCAAACTTGGGACCTTGCACTTCGCCAGCGCTTCCAGTGGGTACGTCCTCTCGGGCGGCGGCAGCTTGACACTGTCCGGGACAAACGGTGCGACCGTGACCGCCACCAGCGGTTCCCATCAGATTGACGTCCCCGTGACGCTCGCCAGCGACACCAACATCGCCGTCAGCAGCGGGGCGAGCCTCCTCATCAGCAAGCCCATCACAGGCACCACGGGCAAGACTCT
>JBBRQG010000009.1:0-122259 GCA_038226785.1 Tepidisphaerales bacterium
GCGCCCCGCGCGCGGGGGCGCCCGCGCCCGTGGGGGCCGCGGGTCGGTTGGTGGCGGGGCTGGGCGCGCGGGCTGGTCCGGGGGGGGGGGGGGGGGGGGGGGCGCCGGCGGCGCGCCCCGCCGCGCGGGGATTTCAGCCACTTAAGACGGCAGGGCCTGCCGTCGTTGCCGGTGGGGCGTTATCTCTCGGCGATGATGAAGAGGCGGTTGAAGGGGAAGAGGACCTGGCCGGTGGATTGGAGGGGGTAGGCGGCGGTGATGCGCGTGAAGTATTCGGCGAGGAAGGCGGTGCGGTCGGCGGGGGTTAGCGGGTTGAGCCACGGAAGGAGGGCGGTGCCGCTGAGCCAGTCGACGATGGATTGGTGGTTGGGGAGGAGGTGGTGGTAAGTGGTGGTCCAGATTTGAACACTGCGGAAGTGGGGGGCGAGGAGTTCGTGGTAGTGGGGGACGGTGAGGAAGCGGAAGGAATCGGTGGTGGCGGGGTATTTGGTGGACCATGCTGCGGAGGTGACTTGCTGGCGGAGTTGGTGGTGGCCGGGGGAGGCGAGGTGGTAGGGCATTTGCATGGCGAAGACGCCGCCGGGGGAGTCGGCAGTGGTAGGGGCGACCAGCGATGCGAGGCGGGGGAAGATTTGTTCGTGGGGGTTGACCCACTGGAGGGCGGCGTTGGAGAAGAGGAGGTCGGGGGGTGCGGCCGGTGAGAAGGATTCGATGGTGGCGAGTTCGAAGGTGAGGCTGGGGAGGTCGGCGCGAGCGCGCGTGAGCATGTCGGGGGAGTTATCGATGCCGAGGATTTGGGCTGTGGGGAATGCGGCAGCGAGGACGGCGGTGGAGTTTCCGGGGCCGCAGCCGAGGTCGATGATGGATTGGTAGGCGCGGGGGGGGAGGCGCACGACTAAATCGCGGCAGGGCTGGGTACGTTCATCGGCGAAGCGGAGGTAGAGGGCGGGGTTCCATGTGGGCGAGGCGGGGGTCGTGGACATGACCGCATGGTACGTGGCGGGGCTGGGGCCCCGGGGTGGGGCGGGCGTTGATTCGGATCGCGCGTATTGGGAGATCAGCGGCGGAAACGATCGGAGAGGATGAAGAAGGTGGGCGCCCAGAGGCCGACGAAGATGCCGAAGCGTTCGCCGTGGGCGGCATCGGGTTCTTTGGACATCATCCAGACGGCGATGGAGGCGATGATGGAGGCGAAACCCAGGACGAGGCAGAGGGTGCTGAGGGGCTTCATGAATGCGGGCTTTACGCCGGGGATGGAATCGGACATGGATTGAGACTCCGTTGGTTAGGTGACGGCTGGGGCGGCGTGAGATGGACGGAGTGTGCCGTCAGTCACGATGGTGTCGGGGTGAACTGTAACGGGGTTTGGGAATGTCGGCCACTTTGTTTCAAAAGAGGCGACTTTTATCGCGGGGGTGGCATTGAAGGGGGGGGATTACCAGATGTGGACGCGGTCTTCGGGGGCGAGGTAGAGCTTGTCGCCGGGCTGGACGTTGAAGGCTTTGTACCAGGCGTCGACGTTTCGTAGTGGGGCGTACGAGCGGATGGTGCCGGGGGAGTGGGAATCGGTTTGGAGCTGCTGCTGGAGCGCGGCGTCGCGGGCGAGGGAGCGCCAGACCTGAGTCCAGCCGAGGAAGACGCGCTGATCGCCGGTGAAGCCGTCGAGGACGGGGGCTTCCTTGCCGGCACCCAGCGTGCGGGCGAGGAAGGTGTGGTAGGCATCGAGGCCGAGGAGTGCGCCGCCGAGATCGGCGATGTTTTCGCCCATGGTGAGCTTGGCGATGATGCGGGAGTTGGGGAGTGTTTTAAACTGGTAGGACTCGTATTGCGTGCCGAGTTTGAAGGCCTGAACTTCGAACTTCTGGGAGTCTTCGAGGGACCACCAGTCGGTGAGGACGCCATCGCCATCAGACTTGCGGCCCTGATCGTCGAAGCCGTGGGTGATTTCGTGGCCGATGACGCCACCGATACCGCCGTAGTTGATGGCAGGGTCGGCGTCGGGGTCGAAGAAGGGGGGCTGGAGAATGGCTGCGGGGAAGACGATTTCGTTTTGGGTGGAGCTGTAATAGGCGTTGACGGTTTGCGGGGTCATGCCCCACTCGTCTTTGTCGACCTTCTGGCCGAGCTTGGAAAGTTCGTAGGCGTATTGGAACTTGCGTGAGCGGAGGGCGTTGCCGATGAGGTCGTCGGGGGCGACTTCAAGTGCGGTGTAATCGCGCCATTTGACGGGGTAGCCGATTTTGACGTGGAACTTGCCGAGTTTGGCGAGGGCTTTTTCCTTGGTGGCGGGGGTCATCCACTCGAGGTGTTGGATGCGGTTGTGAAGGGCGGCGGTGATGTCGGCGACGAGGGCTTCCATCTTGGCCTTGGATTCGGGCGGGAAATATTGGGCGACGTATTCGCGGCCGACGGCCTCGCCCATGGAGCCTTCCACGAAGCCGACGCCGCGCTTGATGCGGTCGCGGATTTGCGGCTGGCCGGTGAGGAACTTGCCTTTGAACTCGAAGTTGGCGTCAACGAATCGCTGGCTGAGGAGGGGGGATGCTTCGTCGGTGACGTGGTAGGCCTCCCAGGCTTTGAGTGTTTCGAGGTCGGTGGCGGCGAAGATTTCGGCGAGCTTGGGGAAGGCGGACTTCTGGCCGACGATGATTTTGGGGGATTTGTCGAGGCTGGCGGCGGCGAGGAAGGATTTGAAATCGAAGCCGGGTGCGAAGGCGGCCAGCTCGTCGGGGGTCATGGCGTTGTAGGTTTTGTCGCGATCGCGGGACTGGGCGCGGGTCCAGTGGGCTTCGGCGATTTTGGTTTCGAAGGCGACGATATCGGCTGCGGCTTTTTCGGGGTCGCCCTCCCAACCGGACATGCCGAGCATCTTGACGATGTAGGCCTGATAGGCGGCTTTTTGTTTGGCGAACTTTTCGGTGAGGTAGTAGTCGCGGTCGGGGAGGCCGAGGCCGGATTGACGCATGCCGAGGGTGTAGTAGTCGGGGTTTTTGGCGTCGGCGGAGATGCCGGCGCCGAAGAGATTGATGCCGTAGGAGCTCTGGGCTTTACCGAGCCATGTGATGAACTCGGCCTTGTCTTTGATGGCTTTGATGCTGGCGAGGACGGGCTGGAGGGGGGCGGCGTCGCGCTTTTCGATTTCGGCCGTGTTCATGAAGCTTTTGAGGAGCGACGTGAGCTTGGCGCGGTCGGAGCCTGCGGGTTCGGCTTGGGACAGGCCTTCGAGGATGGCGCGGACGGCTTTTTCGGAGCCTTCGCGCAGCTCAACAAATGCGCCGTAGGAGGAACGGTCGGCGGGGATGGTGGCGGTTTTGAGCCAGCCGCCGGAGACATAGGCGGTGAAGTCGTCGCCGGGCTTGATGGAGGTATCCATGCCGGTGAGATCAAAGCCCCACGGGCCCATGCGGTGCATTTGGGGGGCGGGTGGGGTTGTCTGGGCGAGGGTGGCCGAGGTGGCGGCGAGGATGGCGAGGGCGGCGAGGGCGAGGCGGCGGGATGTCACGGGAAGGTCTCCTTTGGGTTCGGCGGGATGGTACTGCATAAGCCTGCGAGTGCGGATGAATGTGGCGGGGGTGGTGGGCTGCGGAAGACTGTGAGCCGGTCCTACCTGATTGACTTCATTTCGGTGATGACCGGGGCGCCTTGGTCGTTGATGATGTGGTTGATGCCGCTGCCGGGTTTGCCGGGGAGGCGGATGGTGACGAGGTGTTTGAGGGTGACGCCGGGGAGGGAGATGGGGGCTTCGATGGCGGTATCTGCGACGACGGGTGCGACGTTGAAGAAGGCGTAGACGCCAAGGCCGTGGGCTTCGTGGGTGGTGACGGTGTCGGCGACTTTGTAGGAGGCATAGCCTTGGGTTTTTCCGTTCATCCAGGCTTGCTGGGTGGGCGGGTCGTAGGGCATTTCGGACTGATAGAAGTAACAGCGGCCGCCGTTGGCGTTCCAGAGGGTTTGGTAGTCCTGGCAGTGTTCGACGAAGAGGCCGTAGAGGGTGACATCGTCGCCGTTGACGACGAGGCCGTGGGCGGTTTTGTTTTTATCCCAGCCGACGCCGTTGCCGTGGTCTGCGCGCCAGAGCCAGAGGTTGTCGCCGACGACGTTGCGGCTGTTGATGGTGACGAAAGTTTTGCAGGTGCCGGGGTTGGCGCCGCCGGAGCGGGTGAAGAGGTCGTAGAGGAAGGTGGGGTTGTCGGCGTGAGAGAGTTTGGAATCTGGCGGGCCGACCTGAAGGAGTGTGGGGGATTGTTTGGGGCCGGCTTCGAGAAGGAGGCCAGCGATTTTCAGGCCGGAGACATCGGCGAGTTCGAGGGCGGCGGTGCCTTTGTCGGGGATGAGCGTGGGGAAGCCGAGGCCGAGGACGATGGTATCGGGGCGGGTGACGTGGATCGGGGCGCTGAGGTGGTAGACGCCGGGGGTGAGGAGGAGATCCATGCCGCGATCGAGGGCGGCGTTGATGGTTTCGGCGGTGTCAAGGCCGGCGTGGGCGAGATAGAAGTAACTTAGCGGAATGTATTTGGCGGGGGTGTTCCAGCCGGTGCCCTTGACCTCGCCAGTGCGGAGGGGGGGGAGGGCGACGGCGTAGCGGCCGTCTTTGTTGATGGTGAGGTAGGGCTTTTCGCGGATGACTGGGGTTTCTGGGATGACGGTGTAGGGCTTGGCGGGCCATTCGCCTTTGGGTGGGTTGGTGCAGCCGACGAAGACCATGTTCCAGCTGCCGCCGTACCAGCCGGCCCATTCGTCGTTGCGGCTGAACCACTGCTGTTGCGAGCCGGAGTTGATGCCGCCGTCGATTTTGCAATCAGCCAGGAAGCCACCGCTGGACCAGCCACCATCAGAGAGGAGGATGTCTCCGCGAATGTGGGTGTGGCGTAGGGAAGTGCCCTGAGAGACGGCCCAGATGTTGGCGTTGTTGTCGAGGTTGGGGATGACAGCAAGGTTTTCGACGGAGCGCCAGAAGTTGCAGGTGGCGTTGTTGTGCAGCCACTTGGCCTTGGAGCGGACGGCACCGGTGATGACGACGTCATCGGGTGAATGGCCGAGGCCGGCGATGTGGGTGTAGAAGCCGACCTCGACATCGAGGTCGTACTTGCCGGGCTTGAAGAGGACGGCGTATCGGCCGGGGCCGAACTGGGCTGATTCTTGTTGGGTGAAGAGGGTGTTGAGGGTGTCTTGGAGGTGGGGTGTGGCGGGATCGGCGATGAGGACGTTGGGGCCGAAGTCGGGGTGGGGGGTGTTGGGGAATTGGATCGGCGGGGATTGCGGCGGGGCGGGTCTGGTTGTGGGAGATGGGGCTGTGGATTGTGTGGTGGGTGCCGCACCGGAGCTTGTGAGGGTGCAGGCGAGGAGCAATAAAAGGGCCGGGGTTAAGCGGGTGCGCATGACTGCCTCATGGTGTAACGGATGGTGGCGGGGGCGTCGACGGTGTATTTGGCAATCGTCTCTAGATATTGCGGCGGGTGCTTCAAAAGCATTTCCCCTGAAATTTGGGAAATTCGGGTGAAGTCCGACACGACATGGACTCGATGAAAGGTTCCACCAATGAACCACGTGAATCTGTTGACACGGCCTATCTAATGTGTAAGATGGCGTTCAGTTCAATCCGACGTCGTTCACATTTTTACATTCGCGAGTTTTGACATGGCTGAATACATCTTGCCGGAAGAGGTAACCTCGCCCCGCCTACATTGGTCCTTGATCGCTGTCTTGGATGATCCCAAAAAGCCACACAAATGCGTGCTGGCGTTAGGTCGGTGGTTGAATAAACCAGTTCTAGCAATGCGGTGGAACGGCAATGCAGAGAATCCCATCGGTAACCCGCAATCTCGTGGGCTACCCACTTGGTTCATCATCGGAGACGACTACGCAGATGCTCTTATCGAGAATCTGAAATCGGAGGCCATGAAAACTTTGGCCAGAAATTTTATTACCCGAACGGGGAAATGAGGAAACTATGTCACTAGGAAACCTGATGCCAAGCAATCCCGAAGTCCAGAGCGCAGTGCGAGGCGTTCTCGAAAAAACGGCGGTGAATAAAGATGGATTGCGATGTTACCTAACCGCATATCAGATTTTGGATCGCCTGCCAGATGTGCTAAAAAAGCGATTGATTTCCGAACGCGGCCTTGGCGGAAAAGAAACGGGAGTCGAATACGCCGCCACTGGTGTGGTTTCTGATGCGGCGGAACTTATCAAGGACATAGACATCGAATACATCGATCCCAAAGGAATGGAATTCAATGTCGATAATCAACAGATAAGCTCTGGTGGTCGGTATAACGGCCTCTACCGATTGCGATTGGATGCATAAAGACGATCAGCCAGCGGATCAAAGTGGAAGGACCCATAAAGGCGCGGGGCATCGGCATTTTGGCGCAGATGGGCATTGCTTCCCACCGACAAGGGCTTAAACAGGCGGCGCTGCATCGAGATATTCGGCCACGGCCCGGCAGGGTTCGCGAACGAAGAGGCGGATCAGGGTTTGTAGATCGGCGAAGAATCCTGCGGGAAGGGGGTGGGGGGAACTTCGCCGCCGCCGGGCCTGTTGATGAGCAGGTTATCGAAAAGGGCGGTATTGCGGGCGGTGCCTTCACCGCCGGTGATCAGGCCGGCCTGGCCGTGGTCGTATTCGGTGTCCTGGGTGGTGAGGATTGGGGTGCCGTCAACGAGAACTGTGAGGGTCTGTTTTTCGAAGCGGAGTTTCAGGTTGTGCCACTGGTTCCATTTCCAGTTTTTGACTTCGCCGACGGCCAGTTGTTTTTCGCGCGGGCCGCGGTATTTGTTGCCGGCGACATAGAGAGCGACGCCGCCATCGGGATAGAGGCGGGCATAATAGCCGCTGGGATTGCCGTCCCAGCCGTTGCCGGTGTTGGTGATGCGGCCCATGACGCCGGCCCAGCCGCCGTTATCGAAAAAGAGGTCGGCACTGACTTCGTAATCGGTCCAGCGGTCGTCGCCGATTGTGGTGTAGGGCATCCATTCAGGTGCCCAGCTTTCGGCTTTTCGGCCGACGACTTGTCGGAGGCATTGGCCTTTGTGGTCGGGGCGGTCGGCGATCTCGAAGACGCCGCAGATGTCGGCGGTGTAATGGGGCAGATAGCCCCATGATTTTGGGCTGGGGTAATGGTCGAAGTTTTCGAGGTAGGGAAAGGGGAAGGGTTTCTCGGCCGGGACATCGGCGAAGGTGCCCTTCTGCTGGCCGGTGGTGGTGGAGAGGGAGTAAATGGAATCCGGGTCGGCGGTGAAGGTGAAAGTGCCATCAGCGGCGGGGGTGATGTCGGGCTGGCGGATGAATTGCTCGGCGCGGGTGGTGCGCCAGAGGCAGAGCGATTTGGCGGACAGACCTGCGAGCTTAAAGGAGAGGGATTGGGGCGATCCGGCACCTGCGGTTTCGGCGATGACGCTGAAGTTGCCGTCATCCGATTTGAGCGCGACGACGGTGCCGCCGCCGGAGAGGGCGGTGCAGGCGGAGGGGATGTAATGCCAGCCGACTTTGGTGAATTGGCCGTAGTGGGCATAGGACCAGACGATCGGTTTCAGGCTGTAATGGCCGCTCCAGGGGGAGCGGGCGAAGAGGGCGGGCGGCTGGTCGGCGTAGGGTTCGACGTTGTAAGTGGAACCGACGAGATACCAGTTGACGATCTTGGTCGCGCCGCGGGAGATGAAGTTGTTGTTGAAAAGGTGTATGGCGCCGATGGCGCACTCGAACTCATCTTTGTAGACGCGGCTGCCTTCGTTGTAGACGTGCTCTTCGGTGTTCCAGATGGGTTTGTTGAGCCGGGTGGCGATGTCACGGTCGGCGGGTGGGAAGGGGGCATCGTTAAGGCAGTGGTTGCCGAGGATGGCGACGGAGTCGGCGAGTTGTTTATCTTTGGCCAGTTCGGGAATCCAATCCCACATGTATTTGTTGCCGGGATTGTCGAAGGCGTGGATGCGCAGGGAGTTGAGGCCGGCGGCATCGAGCGTTTTACGGAAAGTTTTCAACCAGTCGGTGACCGCGCCGCGTTCGTTGCGGCAGCCGATGGCACTGAGTTCCAGGCCGTAGTTGTCTTTGAGGCCTTTGACCCATTTGACGTAGTAATCGGCCATGTCCTGCGACCAGAAGTTGCTGTGGATGTTATCGAGGCTGGTGCCGATCCAGCCGGGGCAGCCCCAGGCGGTGCCATCAAGGGTGAGGTCAGGGTTGCGCTTTTTGGCTTCGACCATGAGCCACCATTCGTAGCCACGGGAGTAGTTTTCGTCAGTGCGGGTGCGCATGTGGGTGGGTTCGGTCCCCTGGGTGGAGTTGCCGTCGCCGCCGATTTCGACGTAGAGGGCCTGCATGGAGGCCGCGAAGTTGGGCTTGAACAGGATGTCGAGGATCTGGCTGCGTTGGGCTTCGGGGTAATCTTTGAGCAGGACGGAGGTCGCGCCGCCGCCGCTGACCGCGCCGACGCCTTCGAACAGTGGTCCGGGGGTGGAGGCGTTGAGGATGATGGTTTGGGTCGGCGCCGCTGGAGCTGGCGAGGCTGCCAAAGCAAGGAGAAGAATGACGATGGGATGGGCGCAAAGCGAAAAATATCGGCTGTTCATAACGTTATCACGGTAGAGAGTGGGACGGAGTCGCGTCAAATACGCGGCGGTTATGAGCGTAAAATGTAAACAGTTCATCCCGGCATGGCGACGAGCTGACGTTCGTAAAGCTTTTGGTACGTCTCGGAAGAGGCCAAGAGTTCGCGGTGGGTGCCGGTGCCGACGATGCGGCCGTTGTCCATAACGATGATCTCATCGGCATTCAGAATCGTGCTGAAACGGTGGGCGATGACGAAGGTGGTGGGGCGGTGGCCTTCGGCGTCGCCGTGTTGGAGGAGTTCGTCGACGGCTTGCTGGATGAGGTGTTCGCTTTCGGCATCCACCTGGCTGGTGGCTTCGTCGAGGATGAGGATGGGTGCGCCGCGGAGGATGGCGCGGGCGATGCAGAGGCGTTGGCGCTGACCGCCGGAGAGTTGGCCGCCGAGGCCGTCGAGGGGGGTGTCGTAGCCGAGGGGTTTTTGCAGGATGAAGTCGTGGGCGAAGGCGCGTTTGGCGGCGGCTTCGACTTGCTGGCGGAGGTGGTTGACGGAGTCGGCCTCGCCCCAGTCCTTCTCGCCGGCGGCATCGAGGCGTTCGGCAAGCGGGTGGCCGTAGGCGATGTTCTGGGCGATGGTGCCGGGGAAGATGATGGATTCCTGGGTGACGATGCTGATTTGTTTGCGGAGGCTGGGGAGTGTGACGGATGCGAGGTCGATGCCGTCGATGCAGATGCTGCCGCTGAGGGGTTCGTAGAAGCGGGGGAGGAGGGCGAGGAGGGTGGTCTTGCCGCTGCCGTTGCGGCCGACGATGGCGGTGGTTTTACCTTTGGGGATTTTGAGGCTGACGCCGTCGAGGGCGAGGGCGTCTGTGCCTGCGTAGGCGAAGCGGATGTTTTCGAAGGAAATTTCGTGGGAGATGACGGGGAGATTGACGAGGGGTTTGCGTGGTTCGCTGTTTTTGGTTGTCAACATGCGCGGACGTTCGACCGGCATATCGAGCACTTCGAAAATGCGGGTTGCGGCGGCGTTGCCGCGTTGGAGGACGTTGTTGAGTTTGCTGACGCGGCGGAGGGATTCACCGATGGCGACGAGGCAGGCCAAGATGAGGAAGAAGTCGGTGGCTTCGAGCGTGCGCTGGATGAGGACGAGGTAGGCGGCGGCCAGGACGACGCCGGAGACGACGACGAGGGCGATGGTCTCCATGGTGGGGGTGGTGAGGGCTTCGTAGCGGCTCATGCGGAGCTGTTCGACGACGAGGCCGTCCATGAGGTGGGAGTAGCGGCGGCGTTCCCAGCGTTCGGCGCGGGCGCCTTTGACGACGCGGATACCGGAGAGGGTGCTTTCCAGCTGGCCGAGGAGGGAGGCGTTTTTCTGGAGGGCGGTGCGCATCGAGCGGCGGACTTTTTTGCCGAGCTTTTTGACGACGTAGGCCATGAGGGGGGCGCAGAAGATGATGATGAGCGTGAGGCGCCAGTCGATGATCATGGCGAGGCCGAGGGCCATTGCCGCCTTGATGGGTTCCTGAATGCACTGACCGAGGAGGATCTTGAGGCAATCTTGCAGGCCGGCGGCATCGCCCATGAGGCGGCTGGTGACATCGGAGGTGCCGTACTGGCCGAAGTATCCGAGCGGGAGATGGAGCAGGTGGTCGTAGGTTTTCACCCGCATGTCGTTGACGGCGAAGATGGCGGCACAGTCGGCATAGTGTTCCTGGAAGTAGCGAATGATGTTGGAACAGACGGCCAGAACGGCGACGGCACCGAGGAGGACGGCGAGCGCGCCGACCGGATTGATCGGGAGCATCGCGGCGGTGTTGCGGGCGATCTCGGCCCACCATGGGGTGGCTGGCAGCGTTCCGGCAGGTAGGGAGCCGCCTGCGGCCAAGGCGGGCAGGGCTTCGGGGCCGCCGGGCAAGGTGTCGCCGGGCTTGATGCCAAGTTGTCTGGCGGGCGCACCTTTGCCGAGGCGCAGGACATGGAGGCCGGTTTTGGTATCGGAATCGAGGGTGGCGCCGAGGCGTTTTTCGACAATGACGCGGTCGATGTAGTGGGGGACGGATTCTTCGTCGATCAGAACGCGCATGACGGGCAAGAGGGCGGTCAGGCCGGTGGTGGTGAAGGCACCGACGAAGAAGGCTGCGATGATGGAAACGACGACATACTTTCGATATGGCCCTAAGAATCGGGCGGCGCGGGCGATGGAGCCATATTTGCCGGGCTTGGCGGCCCGGGCGGGGGTGATGGTTTCGGGGGTGTTTTGTCGATTCTCCGGCATAGGTTGTTATTCTCGAAACGCCCGATCATACCCGGGTTGCGGCACTCTTACCTCTTCAAGAAACCAATATGCCAGACTCTCCGATTCCGCTTTCTTCGCCTGATATCACTGATGCCGAAGTGGAGGCCGTGGTGGAAGTATTGCGGTCGCCCACGCTTTCGATTGGGCCGAAGGTGGAGGAATTTGAGACGGAATGCGCCAAGGTGGCTGGGCGGCGGTTTGGGGTGGCGGTTTCGAGTGGGACCAGCGGGCTGCATCTGGCGATGATCGCGGCGAACGTGATGCCGGGGGATGAGGTTATTACCACGCCATTTTCGTTTGTGGCCAGCGCGAACTGCATTCTGTTTGTCGGGGCGAAGCCGGTATTTGTGGACATTGACCCCAAGACGATGAACCTGGATGTCAGCAAGTTGGGGGCTGCGATTACGCCGCGGACGCGGGCGATTGTGGCGGTGGAGACATTTGGGCATCCGGGCGGAATGGAAGTGCAGGAGCGGATTGCCAGGGAGCATTCGCTGGCGCTGATTGAGGATTGCTGTGAGGGGTTCGGCGGGTTTGGTGGGCCGGGGGGTAAGCGGCCGATCGGGTCTTTCGGGCAGTGCGGGGTGTTTGGGTTTTATCCGAACAAGCAGATTACGACGGGGGAAGGGGGCATGATTGTGACCGATGAGCCTGATCTGGCGGCGATGTATCGCAGCCTGCGGAATCAGGGGCGGGATGGGATGTCGTGGTTGGCGCACAAGCGGCTGGGGTACAACTTTCGGCTGGACGAAATGTCGGCGGCGCTGGGGTTGATTCAGGTGAAGCGGCTGGATGAGATTTTGACGAATCGTCGGCGGGTGGCGGCGATGTACATGCGGCGTCTGATGGGGAATCCGCACTTGATTCTGCCGACGCTGGATGATGACACGCACATGTCGTGGTTTGTGTTTGTGGTGCGATTGAATGACCGGTTTGCGGCCGGGGATCGGGATGTGGTGCTGAAGGAACTACGGACGCGGGGGATCGGGTGTAACAACTACTTCCCGCCGATTCACCTTCAGCCGTACATGCGCGAGCAGTTTGGATTTAAGGAGGGGGATTTCCCGGTGACGGAGTATGTGGCCGCCCGGACGCTGGCGTTGCCGTTCTTTAACCGGATGACGCAGGAGCAGGTGGATCAGGTGTGTGATGTGCTGGAGGGGACGCTGGAGAAGATGCTGGCGAGCGAGGCGCGGCGCGCGTGAGAAGTGCCGTCTAAATTATCCCTTGACGGCCTTCGCGGTGGTGTCATCATACCGCGCACCACATGGGCGACGTAAAGCGAAACGGTTTTGTTTGGGCCTTACATCCGGCTGATCACGATCCGTGGATTTCGGGGGAGATCTTGCGGACTGGTGGTTTTGAACCGCTGGAGACCGCGATTTTGACCGGCTTGGTTGGGCCGGGCGACGTGGTCGTCGACGTTGGCGCGAATATCGGCTGGCATACGCTTGCTTTGGCGCGGGCAGTGGGCCCGGGTGGTCGTGTCTACGCGTTTGAGCCGGCAAGCGATACGTTTGCTTTGCTTCAAAAAAACGTGGAGGC
Source organism: Tepidisphaerales bacterium (assembly GCA_038226785.1). GTDB lineage: Bacteria > Planctomycetota > Phycisphaerae > Tepidisphaerales > Tepidisphaeraceae > JBBRQG01. The sequence goes on from JBBRQG010000009.1 coordinate 12,387, forward strand.
AAACGGGCTGGAGAATGTGGTGACGCTATTCCATGCCGCGGTGAGTGACCGGTCGGGCAATCTCAAGTTGCATCGTAGTGAAAACAATCCCGGTGATCACCGGGTGGCCGCAGACCCTGCTGAGATGCGGGATGTCGAAACGGTACGGTCGGTTGCGCTTGATGATGTTCTGGCCGAAGTGTCGGGTGTGGCGTTGATAAAGATCGACATTCAGGGGCATGAACCGGCGGCAATCAGGGGTATGAGTCGCTTGTTGGCGAGAAGCCCGCGAGCGGTCTTGTTTACAGAGTTCTGGCCCTATGGGCTGAGTCGCGGCGGGCACGAAGATGGCGTAGAGGCGCCACGGGCCTTTGCTGGACAGTTGGCTGCGATGGGGCTGGAACTTGTCGAAATTGACACAACGTCTGGCGGCCTGGTGGATCCGGCAGACATTCCACACTTGCTGAGGTTGCACGCCCCAGAGAAGCAGACGTTTACAAATCTGCTGTGCTTTCAGCCCGGTGTGCGGTCTGAGCAAAGGCTGGTGAATCTCAAGCAACAACTGGGTCGGCGTGAACTGGATTTGATGGCGTTGCTGCGAGAGGTGCCGATCTGGATGATGTGGTCGGAGAGGATGATCTTGTATGCGCTGGTACTGGCGTTGCAGCCGCGAAGCGTTCTGGAGGTGGGCACTCAGGGGGGCGGGGCGACGCAGGTTCTGGCGCGGGCATTGGATAATGCGCCCGCGATGGAAGCAGGTTTACCGGCAGTGGAAGCAAGACTGTTCACATGGGATTCGGCCGGCGCGGGCAGGGTGTCTCAAGCGATACGCGATTCCGTTTTGCACCGCGTGACCTTTGTCGCATCAAATGAGGAGGGTGGCCAGGGCAATCAAGGGATCGCTATGGCGGCGCGGCTCGCCATAACCAGACTTGGGCTCGACGGACCGGGGGCGTTCGACTTTGTGTTGTTGGACCACCGTCATTCCTTTGCGGGGGTTGTGGAGGACCTGCTGCAGATTGACCAATATGCCTTAAGTGGTGCGGTCATTTTGATCCATGATGCGCATCACAACACTGTGCGTAAGGCTGTGGATCATTGTCTGGGAGGGCCGCTGGCGGGCCGATATGTCGATTCCGGACTAATTTCGCAGGAGGTTTCAGTGGACAAGGGAACCGGAGAGCGGTGGGGTGGCCTGAGAATGTTGCGTAGAAACTAATGTTTGGGCGGGGTCAATAGGACGGGTCGCATTCAGGCCTCGGCTGAATATGTTTTCCTTGGGGCTGCGGAGTTCGCCTAGTTCATGATGTCACACATGTGCGACAGCCTTGTGAACGTCCAAACTGCGTACTCGGCGGGGGCGGGGGCGGGGAAAATAGTCGGGCTGCACCGTGCGGACTTGCTATATTGGAGTTCGCGTCGGCCCTTTCACTGTCGCTGCTTGATGACGGGTGGGCATTCCAATGAACTTGGCTGGCGAATCCTCGGTGGTTGAAACTGACCGCGGTGCGGAGATCCGAAAGCTGTCGATTGTTTTCGCAGGGTCGTACATATGTCAGGGGTTTTGCCAGTACTCGTCATTGATCAATCAGCCGCTGAAGTTTTATCTGAACAAGGGGCTGTCGTATTCGCCCGTACAGGCTGCGGGGTTCATGTTTTATGTGACGCTGCCGTGGAGTATCAAGCCTGTTTATGGATTGATCAGCGATTTCTTCCCGTTGTTGGGATATCACCGGCGGAGCTATCTGCTGGTGTTGAACCTTTTGGTGGCGATGGCTTTTCTGTGTGTGGCAGGGGTGCACGACCCGCGAGCCGTGCTGATTGCCATTGTCATCACGGGCATTGGGGTGGCGGCTTCGGATGTGATTGCGGACGCGATCATGGTGGAAGCTGGCCAGCGCCACGGGATGACGCGACGGTTTCAAGCCATTCAGTGGACGAGTTTTTACTGCACGCTCATCGTTGCGGCGTTGTTGGGTGCCTGGATTGTTGGCTCATATTCCCCGGCGGAAGCGCTGGCTGTAGCGGCGGGTATTTGCGTGGTACCGCCACTGCTGTTTTTTGTTAGCAACTATTTTTATGTGCGTGAGAAGCGGACGCGGCTGAGTGTTGCACAAGTGCGGGAGACGGCTGGCGGTGTTTGGGCTGCGGCGAAATCAGGGCCGCTGTGGCTGGCTATTTTGTTTCTCTGCCTGATGAACTTTAATCCGGCGGGAAGCACTGTTTACTACTACCACTTTGTGAATCACGTGGGGATGAGCGAATCGTTCATGTCGTTGACGGACGCTCTTAACGGTGGGGGCTGCGTTATCGGAGCGCTGATATTCTGGAGGTTTCTGGGGGAAGGTGTTCGACTGCGGACGACGCTGATCGTAGGCATTCTCGCTTTTGCGGTAGCTTATGTTCCGTTTTTGTATGTTCACACGCCGTTGTCGATCGGCGCGGGTTATGTCGTTTCAGGCGTCGGCAACATGATCGGCAACCTGTCGACCTTTTCGCTGGCGGCCATTGTGTGCCCGAAACGAGCCGAGGCGGTAACCTTTGCTTCGTTGATGGCTGCGGGGAATTTCGCCTCCAACTACAGTGATGTGGTGGGTGCGGATCTTTACGAGAAATATTTCAACCAGAGCTTCCCGCCGCTGCTCTGGATTTCGATCGGCATCACGCTGCTGGGGTTGTTGTTTGTGCCGTTCCTGCGGCAGTCGGCCGTAGAGCCTGAAGTTTCGGCGGAGGTGGCGCTGGGGGTTGTGTGATTGTGAGAGGTCCGGGGGGCACCGTGATTTGGCGGGAGCCTCAGGGTTGGGTTGTGGGCTCTTCCTGAGCTTTTACGCCGCTGACTTCGTAGAGATAGAGGCCGCTGCCGAGCACGATCAGGGGTTTGCGTTTTCGGAGTTGGTCGTAGGCGGGGCGGGCGAGGTCGGGGGTGTAGAGGCCTTGGAGTAACGGTGCGCTGATGGCCCAGACGCCGGGGCCGCCGCGGCTTTTGGGGCGGAGGGCGGTCATGGTGCCGGCGATGGGATGGTAGTTGATGCCGTAGTAGTCGGGCGGGGCGGTGCCGAAATAGCCGAGATAGAGCGGCACGCTGGGGTGAGCCTTTTGCCACGCAGCGAGCAGGGGAAGGTCCTGACCCCAATCGATATTGCTGTCGGACAGCAGGTTCAGCGGGCCGGCGGCCTGGGCGGGGAGGTTGAAGAAGCCGATATAGTTGGGATAGGCGGCGGCGGTTTCGGCGACGGTGGCGATCGCACACAGGCAACTGGCGGCGATGAGCGCGCGGCGGGCGAACGGAGCCGCGGCGGCGAGTCCGCGGGCCAGACTGACGGCCATCCCGACATACGCCAGTCCGTAGATGGGGAAGACGTGGCGGAGGCCGAGGTTGAGTGAGCCGCGCATGGCCATGACGCCGTAGAGGCCGGCGAAGCAAGCGATGACGAAGAAGGCGCGTGACCGCCAAAGCCGCAATCGCCATGCGATGACGGCGGCGACGGCGCCGAGCGTGATCGTCCCCAAAGGGGTTTTGAAGAGGGCGGCGGCCCAGAAGTACCAAGGGTTGCCGGTTTTGTATTCGGTGCCGAGAAAATAGCTGGCTCGCAGGACTGAACTGAAATAGGTGTAGCCCAGTCCTTTGAGCCAGACTTCCGGAAGCGCGCGGTGATCGAGGCCCCAACGGACTAAGCGAAACATGGCTGGATCGGGGAGGGTGTCGGCGATTTCGGCGTATTTGCTTTCGGGGTTGAGGATGTAGGCGGTGTTGATCTTGGCGCGGTGGATGTCTTTTTCGATGTTCAGTGTTGGGCTGTTGGCACCCGGCACGGCATAGAACCGGAAGCCGTGCGAGGACCAGATGATGCCGACGCCGATTGCGGTGATAGTGACGAGAGCTGCCAAGGCGATGCCGATCTGGCGAAGCTGCCTGGCTGCGGGCTGGGACGATCGGGCGAGGCAGCCTCCGGCAAGGGCAAGAGCGACTGACGGTAGGAGCAGGACCCCGGAGTATTTGACCATCAGGCCGACGCCCGCGACCGCGCCGAGCAATAAGACACGTGCCGGTGTGACACGCTGGGTCAGCCGCCATGTGGCCCATGCTGCTGCGACATAGCACAGGGTCATGGCCAGATCGTTTTTGATGAGTGCGGCGTGGCCTAGCAGGTTGGGGTCGGTGGCGACGAGCAATGCGGCCACGACGCCGGCGACCCAGCCGCCCATGCGCCAGGCCCAGGCCGAGATCACGAGAAGCAACGCAACGGCGATGACGGCCATCATGGCCCGGCCTTTGCGCATCACCGGCTCGACGGGTGTCCAGTTTCCGGGCGTGGTCTGGTGAAAGAGGGAGGAGACGACAAAGCCCCAGTGCGACATCGTGTCGTCCAGCACTTCGGCAAAACCTGCGGACTGGTAATCGGGCTGGAGGTCGGATTCGTTGAGTGCGAGACTGACCCAGCGTTCCCAGAGACAGGGGTCTTCGGGGTTGAGGCGGTAATCGCCGGTGTGGCGGATGGTGTAGGCGGCGACGAGGTGTAGTGGCTCGTCGCTGGTCGGTGCGGTGTTCCACTGCACGGCGATGGCGATCAGGCCGAAGGCAGCTGCGATTATCAAGATGAGGGCGATGGCGGGCCAGCGTTTCATCTGGCGTCCATGTCATAAAGCCAGATGGAGCCGCCACCGAGGCGGGCGATGGGCGGGCGGCCGCGGACGAATCGCCAGTAGGGGACGGGGCCATCCGGCCCGACGATCGGGTTGTACAAGCCGCACAAAAAGCTGGCGCTAATGGCCCAGACGCCGGAGGGCCGTTTGGAAGGACGGGTTGAAGGGACGCGGGTGTAGGAGGTGCCCGGCAGTGGGTTGAAGCGAATACCGAAGGCTTCGGGCCGGGCTGATCCGAAATAGGCGAGCGAGAGCGTGCGGTCGGGGTGGGCGTTCTGCCACTCGGCGAGCTGCGGAAGGTCCTGACCCCAGTCGAGGTTGCTATCGGCAAGAAGGGTGATCGGTCCGGCGAGCTGCGAAGGGGCGTTAAAGAAAGCCAAACCGTTGGGGAAGGCGAAAGCACTTTCGGCCAGTACCGCTGACACGGCGATGCCGCCGAGCCAGCGGCCGATGTTGGGCCGCACTGACCACGCCCGGGCGATCATCACGCCGACGAAGACCATGGCTGCGGGGTAGAGCGGCAGGACGTGACGGAGGCCGAGGTTTAAGCCGCCGCGCACGGCCATCAGCAGGTAGACGCCAGCGATGAGGCCGATGGACCAGCGGATCCAGCGTTCGTTGGGACTGAACATCGGCAACCGCCACCAGATGATTGCGGCGGCGACCGTGCCAAACATCAGGCCCAGCGGCGACTTGAACATGGCGGCCCAGAAAAAGTACGTGGGGAATCCGAACTTGCGGACCGTTCCCATGAGGTAGCCGTCGCGAAGTTGGGCACTGAGATAGGTGTAGGTGAACCCCTTGAGCCATGTCTCGGGTAGAAAATGTTTCTGCATCGCCCAATCGGCGAAGCGGACCACCGTGCCCGGGCTTGCGTTGTCGCCTTCGCGGGGGGAAGTGAACGCGGCGTCGTCCACGATCATTGGAAGGCCGGTGACGTCGTCCTGGCTTTGTTCGGCCCGTTGGCCGCGAATCCACTGTTCGTAGCCTTTCTCCCATTCGATGGAAACGTGGACTGCGGGGTCGGGAGAGACAGAGTATCGAAAGCCGTAGCCGGCCCAGATGGCGACCCAACCTACGATCGAAATGGCAAGGGCAAGGGGGGCGGCGGCGGCAACGCGTTTCCACCGTGTTGCAAGCGTGACGCCGAAGGCAATCCAGCTGGTCTTAATAACGGCCCGCAGGCCGAGGCCGCCGATGACGGTGAGTGTGAGCAGGACGCCGGAGAACTTGACGAGCAGGGCAAGCGACGTGGCTGTCAGGAGAAAGATCAACCCTTTGGGCGTCACCCGCGACATGCAATCACTGAGGCCGATCATCGCCAGCACGAAGCAAAAGGTGATGATGACATCGTTCTTAGCCAGGCCCGCGTGGCCGATGAAGTTGGGGTCGAAGGCGTAGAGCGCTGCGGCGATTGTTGCCGAAAGCAATCCGATTGCTCCGCCCTTGGCCAGTCGCCATGCCCACCAGCCGACGAGCCCGCAGACACCTGCTGAGACGAGCGACATGACGGCCCGCGCGCGGTTGAGGGCGATCTGGCCCGGTCCGCCGTCGACAAGGGGTGTGGTTCCGTAGAGTGCACGTGAGCAAAAATCCCAGCGGTTCTGGAGGTGGCTGAAACAGTCGAGCCATGCTGGGTCGGTTGTATCGATGTTGAGGTCGCCGGGGCGCAGACCCAGTGCGAGGACGCGTTGGAAGAGCACGGGGTCTTCGGGGTTGAGGCGGTAGTCGTTCATGATGCCGACGGCATACGCGCCGGAGATGTGCAGCGTTTCGTCGAACGTGGAGCTTTTACCGCGTACGGAAAGCCATGCGAGCGTGGCATGGCTGAGTGCAAGAAGTGTCACCAGTGCGATGGCCCAAGTGCGTGTGCGCGTCATTCGCCGACCACCGTGGTGCCGTCCCACCGGAACAGGTAGATCGAACCATTGCCGACGATGTCGATGGGTCGGCCGTTTTTCAGGAGTCGTGCATAGAACGGCGGCGGGCCGGGGTGGCCGGTATCGTCTTTACCGTAGATGCCCTGCATGACGGTGGCGCTGACGGCGATGACGCCGGGGACGGTGGGCGGGCTGGCCGGGGGGCCAAACTCATAGGCGGCTGGGCCGGGGATGGGTTGGTAGACGATGCCGTAGCTGCGGGGGTCTGCGGTGCCGAAGTAGGCCAGATAGATTTTTTCGGATGGATTTTCTCGCTGCCATCTTGCCAGGCCGACAAGGCCCTGACCCCAATCGAGGTTGCTGTCGCCGAGAAGTTCTGTTTCTTTGCCTGCGAACTTGTTGAACCATGCGATTCCGGGGTTTCGGGTGCGGGTGGCGACGGTGGCGATCACTTCGCCGGTGGCCATCAGGGCGAAAATGATTGCGATACCGCCGCGCCACCGGCAGCCGGCACAGCCACGAATCATTGCGAACGTCAGCACGGCCATCAGAGGGAGTGCGTGGCGCAGGCCGATGTTGAGCGGGCTGGTGACGAGGCTTGCGGCGAGTCCCACCATGAGAATCCACACTCCGACACCGATTCGGCGCACGGCAAGCACGAAACCCATCGCGACGAGGGCCAGCGACCCCAGTGGCATCTTGACGCTGGCTGCGTAGGGGAAATACCACCACTGGCCGGTGGTGAAATACTGGCCATCGGCGAAGGCGGCGTTAAAGCGAGTGACACCGTAACTGTGAACGAGGCCCGCGAGGTAACTTTCGGGGAGAAGGTGGTATTGCTCTGCGGCGGTTGTGGCGGTGAGAGCGAGGCGGTTGCCATCGCCGCCGGCTTGACGGTTGGCGACTTCGGCCCGTGTTCTGAGGGCGGGCAAGTCGAAGTGGAGGGTTGCATCGGGCGTTGGGGCGAATCGGAAGCCGTACGCGGCCCAGATGATGGCTGGGATGATGGTTGTGATGGCCAAAAGCAGCACGACGCCACGGGCCTTGCGCTCCACGATCACCTTTGCGACGGCGACCAACGCAACCAGCGCGGCAAGAACGAGGCCGTTGTGTTTACTGATGCATGCAAGCCCCACGGCCAGTGCGACGGCTACGGCCAGAAACAATGAAGGCCGCTTCCACCATGCGGCGACTGCAACCGATGCCCAGAGTGTGCAGAGTGTCAGCAGCACATCGTTGGTGACCAATGCCCCGTGTCCGCGAAGAAGCGGATCGACCCCGACCACCAAACCGGCGGCAAGCAACCCTGCCCAGCCGCCGTACCAGTAGCCCAGTCCGATCAGCGACCCTACCAGCGCCAGGCCGACAAAAGACATTGCGAATCGTGCGGATTGCACGGCGGAATCACCTGTCAGGCTTAGACCGTAGAGCGAGCGCACGGCCCATGCCCACCCGGCCGTCGGGTCGCCCAGCACGGTGGCTGGCGGTGGATTTACATGGGCACTGGTGCCCAGCCCGGCCAGGTATTTCATGAGGGGCGGGTGTTCGGGGTTGACGCTGAAATCGCCGGTCAGGGCCCGTACGCCTGCGGCCACATGCAGTGGTTCATCAAACGTGGCGGAGATGGTTTTAGCGTAGGCCAGCGTGAGCCACCACCAGGCGAGTGCGGCGAACAGAACCACCGCCCAGCCGAGGGGGTTGTCGTGAATGGGGCGTTGGTCGGGCGGACTCAACGGCCCTCCCATCGGCCGCCGCCCACCCGGCGGAACTCGCCTGCGCGTTGGCCATCCCAAAGTGCCAGCTTGATGACGTGCCAGAATTCGGGTTGGAAGACGCTGTAATGGGGACAGCCAGTTTCGGGCCGGCAGGATTCGGGGCCGAAGTGGGTCAGCACGGCTTGACACAGTTCCGACACGCTGCGGGGTTTTTCCGCCGTCAAGAACTGGCGAAGGAAATTCCGGAGCTCGTTGCGGCGCAGCTGGCGGAGGGGAATCTCCGGGCAGTGCATGGTGGTGGCGGGGACGCTGTCATCGGCCAGATCGATGCCATGAACCAGTGCGGCGCTTTGGAGGGTGTTTCGTAGCAGCATGGCGACGGTCATGGGGCCGACGCCGCCGGGGACAGGGGTGATCCAGCCGGTCGGTCCGAGTTTGGCTGAGACTTCGTCGAAGGCGACATCGCCGACGATTTTGCGGGTGCCGTCGGGCTGTTTGACGGAGACGATGCCGACATCGATGACCACGGCGCCTTCGCGTACGTGGCTTGCGGTGATCAGGCCGGGCTTGCCGACTGCGCTCACGACGATATCAGCCCGGCGGGTGTGTTCGATCAGGTTTTTGGTGGCGATGTGGCACAGGGTGACGGTGGCCATTTCTTCGGTCAGGAGCAGTGCGGCCGGCTTGCCGGCGATGCTGCTGGCGCCGACGACCACGGCTTCCGCCCCACGCATTTCGATCCCGGTGGCGCGAATACATTCCAGCGCTGCCAGAGCGGTGCACGGCGCGATGAGGGTGTGCCGGTAGACGACGTGGCCGATATTGGCGGGGTTCACGCCTTCGACGTCTTTGACGCGGCTGATCTGGTATTGCAGTTCTGTCTCGTCCAGATGCGGCGGGAGGGGCAGGTGAAGCATGATGCCTGTGACCCGGGGGTCGTCATTCAGCAGGCGGATTTCGGCGCTGACACGTTCGGGCAGGCTGTCGGCGGGAAGCTGGCGAAGCTCGTAGGCGACGCCCACATCTTCGCAGGCGGCGGCCTGACGCTTGGCGTAGAGCTCGCCGGCGGGGCTGCCGCCGACGAGTAGCGCTACGAGGCGGACGGTTTTACCGGCGACCTTCATTGCGGCGATGCGTGCGGATACATCTTCGCGAACGCTGCGGGCGAGTTCGCCGCCGTCAATCAGTTTTGCGCCGTGGGCAGCCATGGGGAATACATCATGGCAAAAACGGGGCTTTGGGGCCAATGGAAAAGCGGGCTAGGCCGCACCGGTCATGGCGTTACGGCCGGAGCCGCCGTCGCCTTGGGTGGGGAAGTCGCAGGTAACGGTGGTTCCTTCGCCGGCCTTGCTGGCCAGACGTATGCTTCCGCCCAGGGCGTGCACTGCGTGTTTGACGATCGCCAGACCCAGGCCCGTGCCGCGGCCCGGCGTGCCGCTGCGTGCGGTGTCGACTTGATAAAACCGCTCGAAAACACGGTCGACATGCTCGGCGGCGATGCCGATGCCGCTATCGGCGACGGTGACGGAAAATCCGTCGGCTTCGTTGGGGCCGACGCTGACGATTATTTTGCCGCCGGCCGGGGTGAACTTGATGCTATTTTCAATGAGGTTTTTCAGGACCAGATTCAGGAGTCGCAGGTCGGTGCGGAAGGGTTCGCCGCCGTCGCTGGCGATGCCTTCAAAGATCAGGTCGATGTGTTTTTCGCGTGCCACGGGGCCGAGCGTGCTGCGGACCATGGAGAACATTTCCATGCTGGTAACGGGGCGGGCCTGGGCCAGATGGTCGGGGCTTTCGACGCGCGAAAGATCGAGCAGGTCGCGCAGCATCTCTTCCAGCCTGCGGATGTGGTCTTCGATGACCTGCACGCAACGTTCGGCCTGATCGCGGTCGTCATCGAGTACGTCACGCAGGGTTTCGAGGGAGAGTTTGATGGCGGCGATGGGGGTGCGGAGTTCGTGGCCGGCGTTGGCGACGAAATCTGTCTTCATTTGTACCGTTGCGACCATCGTTGTCACATCACGCATGACCAGCAGCATGCTGCCGCCGGTGTTGCGGGCGACCATGGCCTGATAGATGAGCTTCTGGCCATTGCGATTGAGCGTGATTTGCTTCTGGGCGAATGGGGCGGGCTCGCCGGGGGAATTGTTCTTGAGACGGATGGCGTCATACAGCTCGACGATGCTTTGTTCGTTGGCAACGGAGACGAAGGAGTTTCCCAATGCGGCTGAGACTGGCGCGCCGAGTAGCCGGGCGGCTGCCTGATTGATCATCACCACGCGGTCGTGGTCGTCGGTGACGATCAGTGGGTCGGGCAGGGCGTCGACCAGTGGCCGGAGGTCGCCGGTTCGTGGCATGCGGACGCTGCGCTCGTGGGCCGCGAGTTTTTCTTCCAGTAGCGCCTGGCGGTGCTGTCGCGGCTGGAGATAGGTGACGTAAAGGACGAACGCCCCGGCCGAGACGACGCTCAGGCCGGCGGAAATGCCAGCGACAATCGGGAGGAACAGGTCTGTATCAGCCATAAACAGGTCGTCCTTGACCCGGTCAAGTCTAACACCGCCCAAGTCGTTCGATCGGCAAAATAACAACTTCTTTATCAGCCGTTTTCTTCAACGGTTTCCTGCAGGCGATAGCCCACGCCGCGAACGGTGTGGACCAGCCAGCTGGCGGAGCCCAGTTTTTTGCGGATGGCGGTGATGTGGACGTCGATCGCGCGGTCGGTGACGAACACGTCGGAGCCCATGGCCTTGTCCATGAGCTGGTCGCGGGTCAGGACTCGGCCGCGGGCGATTGCCAATGCGGTGAGGAGCTTGAACTCGGTCAGGGTCAGCTTGATGGTCTCGCCTTCGACCTGAGCTTCGTGCTTGTTGGTGTCGATGGTGAGCGGACCCACCTTCAAGGCGCCGCCTTCGGCCACGGCGGGCTGGTCGCCGCGACGCAGCACGTTGTTGATGCGGGCGAGGAGGATCTTCATGCTGAACGGCTTGGTGACGTAATCATCAGCGCCAAGCGTCAGGCCGACGACGACATCTGTCTCTTCGCCCTTGGCGGTGAGCATGACGATGGGGATGCCGCTGGTGGCCGGGTCGGCCTTCAGGCGGCGGGCCACCTCGGTGCCGTCCATGCCGGGGAGCATGAGGTCGAGCAGCACCAGATCGGGCTTGTCGCGCTGGGCGGTCGCCAGGGCTTCGGCACCATTCTGGACGGGGATGACGTTGTAGCCGTTGCGCTGGAGGTTGTAGCTGATGAGTTCGACAAGATCGCGCTCGTCGTCGACGACGAGCACAGTCTTGCGAGCTTTGCCTGTGGCGGCTGACGCTGCCCCCGTCGACTTTGCCGCACGTCCCGCTTCGTTGCTTCGCATCGAACCCTCCGCAACCGGTGTTTGAGTCATGAAGAACCACCCTCTTTCTAATGCGTAGTGTCGCCTGCGATACCACGGCACTGTCAAGACGCTTACAAACCATTAACCGCATGGGTAGTGGTTGGGTGATTCCTCGCCACCACCTGCATTTGTTCCCTACAATCGCCCAACCTTATGCACATTTACACACGCACGGGCGATGACGGGACGACCGGTCTGTTTGGCGGCGGGCGGATCAGCAAGGCCGACCTGCGGATCGAGACCTATGGGACCGTGGACGAGCTGAACGCGGCGGTTGGGCTGATTGCGGCCACGCATGAGGGTTCGGGCCGTTTGCAGCCATTGATGGACAGGCTGGGGCCGATTCAGCATGAATTGTTTGTTTTGGGTGCCCATCTGGCGTCGGCTCCGGGTAACCCACATGCGGACAAGCTGCCGCCGCTGCCGCACGCGGCCGTCGCACGCTTGGAGCAGGAGATTGACATCGCGGAGGCTGAGCTGCCGCCGCTAAAGCAGTTCATTTTGCCGGGTGGGAGTGAGGTGGCGGCCCGTCTGCACTTGGCGCGGACGGTCTGCCGGCGGGCGGAGCGGTTGGCCGTGGAGTTGAATCGGACAGAGACGGGCGGAGTGCCGGAAGCGATCTTGGTCTACCTCAACCGACTTTCGGATTGGCTGTTCGTCGCGGCGCGGCTTGCGAATCAGCTTGTCGGGGTGGCGGATGTGCCGTGGCAAAAGCGGTGAACAGGGTTGTGAATGTAGTTGTGTAGATTTTTGGATTTTCTGGGGTGGAAACATGTTGTTGGGGCGATAGGTGCCCAGTGTTACAACTATCTTTGTTTGTTGATGTTACGTGCTGGCAAAGTGGTTTTTTCTAGCGCAATGTTAGCGCTTTGCTGACTGTTCCTAACTGGTGTCCCTACTAAAGTTCTCGCTCCACCAAACCGCTTGCAGGTCGTCTGCGGGGGAAGGGTGCTGAGTCTGGTCATCACTTTCGGAGAGAGAAACATGCAGAGCAAGCTTATTGCCGCGGTTGCGGCTGTTGGATTCGCGTCGATTTTTGGGGCCGTCGCCTCGGCCGCATCGGTAACGCCGGGCGACTTGCTGGTCTACCGCGTCGGTGACGGTTCTGGCGTGCTGTCGAACACTGGCAGCGCCGTCTTCATTGATGAGTACACGGCTGCGGGCGTGCTGGTGCAGAGCTTTGCGGCGCCGACCGCGGCCTCGGGTGGCAACAACCCACTGATCTCCAGCGGGACGGCGACCTCGGAAGGGTTGATTTCGCTGTCGGCCGATCAGTCTTCAGTCGTCTTGACGGGTTATGGCCGGGCCATCGGCGGGACAGGTAGCCTGTCGGCCACGACGAGTGCGGCCGTGCCCCGGACCGTCGGCGTGCTGAATGTTGTGACAGGCGCCATGGATACGACGACCGCCCTGGGCGATTTTGCGTCCGCCAACAACCCGCGTTCGGTGACCAGCACGAACGGTACTGACCTGTGGGTCGGTGGCGCTGCTGGTGGCGTGCGTTACGCGGTGAAGGGTGGGACCACATCGACCCAGCTTTCGACCACGGTGACGAACATTCGTCAGGTCAGCATTTTCGGTGGCCAGCTTTATTCGTCGGATTCTTCGGGCAGTGCGGTTCGCCTGGGTGCCGTCGGCACCGGCCTTCCGACCACTTCGGGTCAGACGATTGTCAATCTGCCGGGCCTGCCGGTGACCGGCAGCCCGTACGCCTTTTTCCTGGCTGACTTGAGCACGGGTGTTGCTGGCTTGGACACGCTGTATGTGGCGGATGACACGGCCGGTGCGGCCGGCGGTCTGCTGAAGTACTCACTGGTGGGCGGCAGCTGGACGGCCAACGGTATCGTCGGTTCGGGTACCGATGCGATTCGTGGCTTGACGGCGACCGTCTCGTCGGCCGGTGTGGTCAGCCTGTTCGGCACGACCGGGGCCAGCGCGGCCGGCGGTGGCGGGTCGATCTACAGCTTTGTCGATAGCACCGGCTACAACTCGGCGATTTCGGGTTCGCTGACGACCATCGCGACGGCTGGTACCAACACGGCTTTCCGTGGTATCGCTGTTTTGCCCGCCGCCATTCCTGAGCCGACCGGCATGGGTCTGGTGGCTGTGGCTGCCGCTGGGCTGATGAGCCGTCGTCGTCGGGCCTAAGCCAGTAGGACTTTTGGTTTTATCAGTTGAGCCAGCCGTGCCCGAAAGGGTGCGGCTGGCTTGTTTTATTGACGTGCCTCCAATGACCACGCCGCCATGTTTTCCCGTTTTGACTGTTATGTTTTTACTTCCATGCGAGCACCCGGAAATTGATGGGGGATTAACGAGAATTGAATGAAAATTGCATGGATAATCTGCACAGCTTGGCTATCTTTACGGCGTCAACAAGCCTCCACCGCTTGGCTGGACGACCCACCGGGAGATGGGTTTCCAGCCTTGCGGTTTTTAAGGGGTCCATTTTGTCGCGAGGCGGGGTAACGCGATCTGGTCCGTTCGGCCCTAAACTCCGGGTCCTATGAAGATTCTGGTTGCTGACAAGCTGGCCGAAGAAGGCCTGGAGTTTCTGAAAAGTTCCGGCGTGGCGTTTGATACGAAGATCGGCCTGAGCGAGGCGGATCTGGCGACTGCGGTGTCGACCGGTGGCTATGACGCGCTGATCGTTCGTTCGGGGGCGAAAGTGACGGCGGCGGTGCTGAAGAACCCCGGCCAACTGAAGGCCATCGCCCGGGCGGGCGTGGGGGTGGACAACATTGACCTTGAAGCGGCGACGGGGCACGGCATCGTGGTGATGAACACCGCCGAGGCGAGCACGCTTTCCACGGCGGAGCACGCACTGGCTTTGATGATGGCTTTGGCACGGAAGATTCCGCAGGCGCACGCGCACGTGATTGGTGGCGGGTGGAAGCGGAACGCCTATCAGGGGACGCAGTTGGCCGGCAAGACGCTGGGCGTGGTGGGGATGGGTCGGATTGGCCGGACGGTGGCTACCCGGGCGCTGGCTTTTGATATGAACGTGGTCGGCTTTGATCCGTTTTTCAGCGGTGAGACGTCGCTGGAAGGCCGGGTGCGATTGGTCCGGGATTTTGACCAGTTCCTCTCGCAGATTGACGTCATCACGTTCCACGTGCCGGGTGGCGATGCGACGCGGCACTTGTTGAGCCGTGAGCGGCTGTTGGGCGGGAAGTGCCGGCCGAACCTGCTGGTGGTGAATGACTCGCGGGGCGAGGTGGTGGATGAGATGGCGCTGGCTGAGGCGCTCAAGACGAAGAAGATCGCCGGGGCGGCGATTGACGTTTACGAGTCCGAGCCGCCGGCAAGGGATCATCCGTTGTTTGCCTTGGAGAACGTGGTGCTGACGCCGCATTTGGGTGCGAGCACGGACGAGGCGCAGACGGCGGTGAGTGTTGAGGCGTGCAAGGCGATTGTGGCGTTTTTGCAGCACGGCGAGATTCGCGGTGCGGTGAATGCGGCGGGCGTGCGGCTGGATCTGCCGCCGGAAGAGAGGCCGTTTGCGGATCTGGCCCGGCAGATGGGCGTGCTGGCGGCGAACCTTTGTGAGAGTGGGTATCGGCGGATCACGGTGCGGGCCAGCGGTCAGCGGGCGCCGCGGCTGCTCAATACGCTGGTGCGGTTGGCGGCGGTGGAGTTGCTCCGGCCGCATCTGGAGACGGGCGGGGGCGTGAATGTGATTAATGTGGAACACCTGGCGAGTGCGCGGGGGATTCAGTTGGTGGGCGTGCACGAGCCGGCGCCGCCGGCCGGGTTGGTGGGAGATATTGTGGGGATCAAGGTGGAGTGTCAGGCACCGAACACGGACATTGCCGGTGCCAAGGCGACGGACGCCACGGAGACGCACCGGGTGTTAGGGACGGTTTATGCCGACGGATTGCCGCGTGTGCTGCGGATGGACGGGTTCGCGATGGACATGGTGCCGGAGGGGGACATGGTCCTGATCGTGAACCGCGACCAACCGGGCGTAATCGGGACGGTCGGCACGAGCTTTGGCGAGGCCCAGGTGAACATTGCGGACATGGTCATCAGCCGAACGCCGCCTACGGGATCGAGCGCTGAACGCAGTGCGCTGATGGTATTGAAAGTGGATTCACAGCCGCCGGCGAGTCTGCTGAACCGCCTGCGTGCCCGGCCGGGGATTTTGCGGGTGAAGAGTCTGGTGCTGCCAAGAAAAGATTAATAGGCTGGCGCGCCACGTGGGGAAGCGTGGTGGACTAAAGGCCGTGCGGGTGATGGAAGGGTGGCGCGCCATCAGGGGTTGCGCGCCAGAGCGATTAGGGATTGAGGGTCGGTTGATGTGAACGGGGGCATGGCGCGCCACGGGGCGGCTGGTCGGCGCAACAGGTTATCCACTAAATCTGACGACGGTTGGTTGCTGTAAGTATCTTTTTGAACGGTGATTACGTCGAGAGAGCTGGAGTTATCCACTTCACGACAGGCCCTACTACTAGGACTACTTTAAAGATTAATTACTTATAAAACAGAAGAGGAGAAGGCGGGCAGGCAGTTGTTCACATTCGTAAACAGCTGATTGTGGGTAACTCGTTGCAAGGGGTGCCGTGGCTAACTGGATTCGGTGCCGCGGGATACACTGCCCGTCCGAAAACGAAAGGTTTGAAACTGATGCGAGTGATCTGTAACCGAGCCGCGCTGGCGGATGCTGTGAGTCTGGTGGGAAGTGTTGTGGCTGCCCGGGCCGTCCGGCCGGCGCTGGCGTGTTTGCGGCTGGAGGCCGTGAAAAGCGCTGGGGGTGATTACCTGGCCATCAGCGGCACGGATACGGAAGTTTCGCTGCATCAGGTCATTCGGCTGGTCGAGGTGGAACAGGCGGGCGTGGCACTGATTCCGGGGGACAAGCTTCGCGACATTGTGCGGGCGAGCGTGGACGAGACGGTGGGGATCGAAACGACGGCCGACCAGGCGGTGATCAAGGGGTCGGACAGCAAGTTTAAAGTGTTCGTTCAGGATCCGGCCAACTATCCGCCGGTGCCGGTGTTGGAAGGGGACGGGGATTTTTCGGTCATCGGTGGGCAGTTCCGGCAACTGGTGAACAAGACACTGTTCGCGGCGGCCAAGGAGAGCGGGCGGTATGCCTTCAGTGGCGTGCTGGTGACTGCGGAAGAAAAGACGATCACGCTGGTGAGCACGGACGGCCGGCGGCTGGCACTGACCAAGGGGGAACTTTCCAGCGGCAAGGCGGGCAAAGACGGCAAGAAGGTCATCATTCCCAGCAAGACGCTGGCGCTGGTGGACAAGTTGATTCGCGACAACGAAGAGCCGGTGAAGATCAAGCTGGAGGGGAATCTGGTGTATCTGGCGACGGCGGACGCGACGCTGAGCAGCAACCTCATCGAGGGGCAGTTCCCGCCGTATGGGGATGTAATTCCGAAGGAGAGCGACCGGCGGATGGAAGTGTCGACGGCCGAGTTTCTATCGGCGGTGCGTCGGGCATCGCTGCTGACTACTGAAGAGTCGCGTGGCGTGCGGATGCATTTCACGGCCAAGAAGGGTGTGGTCATCACCAGTTCATCGCCGGAGGCTGGCGAGAGCGAGGTCAATCTGACGGCGAAGTTTGACGGGGCGGATCTGGAGATCGGGTTTAACCCGGCCCTGCTGATTGAGGCGCTGAAGGTGGTGGACAGCGACCAGGTCGTGTTTGAGATGCAGGCCGCGAACCGGCCGGGGGTTTTGAAGGATAGCAGTGGGTTTGTGTATGTGTTGATGCCGGTGAACCTGACGTAGGGCCTGGTGCCAAGGGTGACCGCATGAAGCTGCCGAGCCGAGATAGTCAAGAAGAGGCCGGGGCGGCTGGCGAGCTTAAGCGTCTGTGGCGCGTGAAGCAGCAGAAAACACGGGCGACACCGCAGGCTGCGGAACTTGCGGCGGTATGGCTGAAAAAGACGATCGCGCCGATGGTGAAAAAGATGGGCGGTGTGGCGGTGGCGTGGGAGAGGGAAGTCCCGGCCAAACTGGTGGCGCAGACGGCACTGGAGGGGTATTCATCCGGCGTGCTGACGGTGCGGGTGGAAGGGAGCAGCTACCTGTACGAGCTGAAACAGTGGCTGCTGGGGGGCGGCGAGCAGAGACTGAAATCGGCATGCGCCAAGGAGGGGTTGCGGAAGGTCACATTGAAGGCCGGGGCGATTCCGAAGGTGCCGGAGAGTACGTGGCGGGAGTGAAAGTCGTAGGCCGGTGCACGCAACCGGCGACACCCCTGCAAATTGAGGGTATGAGAACAATAACTGCCGGCGCCAAGTTGAAGGCAATTGTTGCGTAATATTTACCTAACCGTTGTTACATTGTTTCGATGCGACTTTTGGATGGTGGTCGTGATCGACTGTTCGAGCTTGATGCGCTTCGGGGTATTGCGGCCACGACGGTGCTGGTGGCGCACTATTCCCATTACGCGAGCAGTCGTTACCACACTGGTGGACTCCCGTTTCATTTGGAGGGCCACTGGGCGGTTCTCCTCTTCTTCGTCATCTCTGGTTTTGTGATCGCCATGTCGCTGGAGAGGTCGCGGACGCCACGGGACTTTGCGTTGTCGAGGGTGTCGCGAATTTATCCTGCGTACTGGTTTTCCGTGATCGTTACGTTTCTGGTGGTGCTGACGTTTGGCTTGCCGGGGCGTCAGGTTTCGTGGGGAGCGATGGTCGTGAACCTGACAATGTTGCACTCTTGGTTCAACGTACCGGCTGTAGACAGTATTTACTGGACGCTGTGTGCAGAACTATCTTTCTATTTTTGGATTTCCATTGTGCACTTTAGCGCGCTCAGGGCTCGCGCCTTATCGCTCTCGGCTGTGTGGTTGTTGGGGACAGCGGCGTACCAGTTTGCGGAAAGGCGGGGCATTCTAGTGTTGCCAGAGATCTGGCGGTTGACGTTTTTGACACAGTTTGCGCCGTTTTTTGTGGCCGGGATGATGTTCTTCCGGATATGGCGCGGTGTATCCGGCTGGCGTGAGCATGGCGTCATCGCGCTGGCGTATGCGGTATTTCTCTGCCAGCGAAACGGCGGCACGGTCGCGGTGGTAGCGTTGGGTATCTTCGGCTTATTTTATCTGGTGGTGGGTGATCGGATGAAGTGGCTCGGACGCGGGCCGCTGATTTGGCTGGGGGGAATCTCGTACTCGCTTTACCTGCTGCACGAAAACATTGGGTACGTGGTCATTTCTCAGTTGAACAGTCGCGGCGTACCTGTCGTGGCGGGCGAGCTGATGGCCGCGGCGGTCGCTGTCGGCCTTGCGACGACAAGTGCTGTGATGATTGAACGGCCGGTCATGGCATGGATGCGTCGTTACCGCGCCCGGGGGTCGGATGATCAGGTCGGCACAGGGGAGAGCCAGTATATGGGCACTGTCGCGGGCATCCCGAGGGCTGTGGCAGGGGGCAGCAATATTTGAGGTTTGAGCGCGTTACCATGGCGGGATGCGAAACACAACGCTGTCGATGGTTGGGAAGCTGCTAAGTCTTTGTCTGGTCATGGCTTGCCCAGCGGTAGGTCGTGCCGACATTGCGGCTGGCGGGACCACCTCCGGCGCTGCCGAAGTCGGACGGCTCTGGGGAATCGATCAATCTGGGGCGGTACACCGGCTTGAAGGCAAGACGGTGGCACTGGTGTTTTTGGGGACGGAGTGTCCGATTTCGCGGCAGGCGATTGGGACGTTGAACAAGTTGGCGGCTGAGGCCGCGGCCATGGAGCGGGTGGAGGTGCTTGGGGTTATTTCCGACCCGACGGTGACACGGTCGGCGGCCATGGCGTTTGCGGACGAATACAAGGCGACGTTTCCGATTCTGTTTGATGGGTCGGGTGCGCTGGCAGCGGCCTTCAAGCCGGCGAAGATGCCGGAGGCGTTTGTGCTGAACGCGGTGGGCGAGGTGAAGTATCACGGACGGGTGGATGATGCGTATGTGGCGCTGGGCAAGCCGCGCGGGGGAGAGGGGGCGGCGGGGGCGAGGTCGCAAGATTTGCGGGACGCGCTGACGGCTGTTGCGGCCGGGAAATCGCCGGCTGCCGCTGAGACGCCGGTGGTGGGGTGTGTGTTTGAGGCGTGGGGCAAGGCAACCGCAGGGGCGCCGGCGCATGTGACTTATTACCGTGACATCGCACCGGTTATCGCCGCCAACTGCGTGTCGTGCCATAAGGAAGGGCAGGTCGCGCCGTTTACGCTGACGGGTTACGAAGATGCTTCCAAGCGGGCCAAGCAACTGGCAGAGGTGACGGCCGACAAGTACATGCCGCCGTGGCGGGCTGCGGCCCAGAAGCACCGGTTTACTGATGAGCGGCGGCTGAGTGAATCGGAAATCGCATTGTTCGCCGCATGGGCAAAGGAAGGCGCGCCGGCCGGGGATAAGGCGGACGCGGCGCCGGTTTTGGCGGGGGTTGTCGAATCGAAATGGCGGTTGGGCGAGCCGGACCTCGTGCTGGAGATGCCGGTGCCCTTTGAGGTGCCGGCTGGTGGGAAGGACATTTATCGCGCGTTCGTTGTGCCGGTGAACATTCCCGAAGACACGTTTGTGACGGCCGTTGAGTTTCAGGCGGGCGCGCCGACGGTGGTGCACCATGCGATTTTGTATCTCGACGGCATGGGGAGCGCGAAGGCGAAAGAGGCGGCCAGCACCGATGGCAAGCCCGGGTATGTATCGTTTGGTGGGCCGGGATTTTTGCCGACGGGCGGATTGGGCGGATGGGCGCCGGGGGCGTCGCCCGCGTTTCTGCCCGATGGGGTCGGCCGGCCGCTGCATAAGGGGTCGGATCTGGTGATGCAGGTGCATTACCACCCGGACGGGAAGGCGCATCAGGACCAGTCGCGGGTGGGTGTGTACTTTGCGAAGAAGCCCATCCAGAAGGTGGCGGTGGGTATTCCGTTGATGAACCGGCAGATCGACATCGCGCCGGGCGATCCGCATTACGTCAAGACGATCAGCCTTACGCTGCCGCGCGGTGTGGAGGTCTTGGGAATCACGCCGCACATGCATCTGGTCGGGCGGTCGATGAAGGTGATGGTGACGCTGCCCGATGGGACGACCGAACAGCTGATCGATGTGCCGGATTGGGATTTCCGCTGGCAGGATCAGTACCGGTTTGCCACGCCGGTGAAGTTGCCGGCCGGGACGAAGGTGAATGTTGAGGCGGTGTACGACAACTCGGAAGGCAACCCGGCCAATCCGAACTCGCCGCCGAAGCGCGTGCGACGGGGCGAGCAGACGACGGATGAAATGTGCATCGCGTTTGTGCAGATATTGGTGGATCGCGGGACGTATTCCTCGGGCCAGCCGTCGCAGCGGCTTGGGGCTTTGCGGCGGTTGTTGCAGGGCGAAGAGGCGAAGTGAGGGGCCGCACTTCCGCAAAATCGTGGGTTGCGGTATACCTAATCAATGGAACGCCAGTTAATCCCCGTCCTTGATTTCGGCTCGCAGTTTGCCCAACTCATTGCCCGTCGCGTGCGCGAGCTGGGTGTATACGCGGAACTTTTCCGCCCGGACATATCGGCTGCCGAACTGAAGAAGCTGGGCGTGAAGGGGATAATTCTGAGTGGTGGGCCGTCGAGTGTTTACGAAGCGGGGGCACCGCGGTGCGACCCGGCACTTTTTGAACTCGGTGTGCCGGTGCTGGGGATTTGTTACGGCATGAACCTCACGGCGCAGCTGCATGGCGGGAAGGTTCTCCCGGCGACGTCGCGGGAATATGGCGCGGCACGGCTGACACTGGCCGCTGATGACGCCCTGACGCGGGGCCTGCCGAGAGAGACCACCGTCTGGATGAGTCACGGCGATCAGGTACAGGACCCCGGCCCTGATTTTGGAGTCATCGCGACGACGCCCACGTGCCCGATTGCGGCGATCAAGCACAAGTCGCGGCCGTTTTACGGTGTGCAGTTTCACCCTGAGGTGACACACACGCCGCGCGGCGAGGTGCTGTTCCAGAATTTTCTCTACGACATCTGTCATTGCACCAAAGACTGGACGATGGGTGGGTTTGTGGAGAAGGCCGTGGCGAAGGTGCGGGCGCAGGTAAAAACGGGGACAAAGGTAATCTGCGGGCTGAGCGGTGGTGTGGATTCGGCGGTAACGGCGGCACTGCTGCACAAGGCGATTGGTGATCAGCTGGTTTGTATTTTCGTCGACAATGGCCTGCTGCGGAAAGGTGAACGACATCTGGTGGAGACGACGTTCCGTGAGGCGTTTAAGATTGACCTTCGCGTTTGTGATGCGACCGATGAGTTTCTGGGCGGGCTGGTCGGTGTGACCGACCCGCAACAGAAGCGGAAGATCATCGGCAGGGAATTCATCGAGGCGTTTCAGCGCGAGGCCAAGGGCATTGAAGGGGCGGAGTATCTGGCCCAGGGGACGCTGTATCCGGATGTGATTGAATCAGGCCATGGTCATGCGGGCACTTCGGCCAACATCAAGTTGCATCACAACGTGGGTGGTTTGCCGGAAAAGCTGGGGTTTGAGCTGGTCGAGCCGCTGCGGGAACTGTTTAAAGACGAAGTGCGGCAGGTTGGGGAAGTTCTTGGGTTGCCGGAGCATCTGGTCTGGCGGCACCCGTTCCCCGGTCCGGGGCTGGCGGTGCGTGTTATTGGTGAGGTTACTCCTGAGCGGTTGCGGGTGCTGCGCGATGCGGACGAGATCGTGCTGGAGGAACTGATCGCGGCGAATCTCTACCGCAGCACGAGCCAGGTGTTTGCGGTTCTGCTGCCGATCGGCACGGTCGGCGTGATGGGCGATGGGCGGACGTATGAGGCGGTGTGCGCGATCCGTGCGGTCGAGAGCAAGGACTTCATGACGGCCGACTGGGCACGGCTGCCGTATAGCGTGCTTGCCACCATGAGCTCACGCATCAGCAATGAAGTGCGCGGCATCAACCGCGTGGTCTACGACATCAGCAGCAAGCCGCCGGCGACGATCGAATGGGAGTAGGCCGGATCAGGCGTTGTAGACGTCGTCGGTGACGGCTTCGATGGGTTGCTCCGCGGCTTTTTCGGTGCGGCTGGCAAACAGTAGTCGACCAAGGCCCAGAACGAGGGCGAATGCCGCCATCGCCCAGGACTGACGGGGATCGACGCGGCCGACGATCGCCACGGCCGGCGGCACGACCTGCCGACCTTCGCGCGACTTGCGGTCGGTGATTTCTTTGCCCATGGCGACCCAACGCGAGACGATGTCTTTCGACTCGGCGGTGGCAGTCATCGCCGCGGCGGCGACGGCCTTGCCGGTTGCTTTGAGGACTGGCGGAACTTCGGCCACGGAGGGTGCGGTGCTGCCCGGTGTGAAACGGTCGATCCCTATGGCAACCAGATGCGCAAGAACCTGTCCGTTGAAGGCGTCCACCTTTTGCTGTGCCTGAGCCAGTTGTTGCCGGAGTTGCTCACGCTCGTGGTCGCTTGCTGTGCCGGCTGCGGATGTTTTTGTTTCCTGAGTTTTGGCGTAGGCCTGTCGCGCGACGGCGACTTCGTCCAGACGCTGCTGGAGTTCGGCCGCCTGTTTGCGCCGGGATTCATCCTGTGTGCCAGCCAGCATGCCATTGAGTTTTTGACGCTGTGCTGCCAGCCGCTGGTTGGCGGCGGCTTTGTCGGCTTCGGCCCCAGCGGTGGCTTCGTCGATGAGCGATTGCACCTCGGTAACGGCGCGGGTGTCGCCCGGATCGGTTCCCAAAACGCTTTTGCGCGACTCGATCATGGATTGCAAATACTGCTTTTCGCCAGTCAGTTCGCTGGCAGCGTTGACGGCGCCGGATTCCTCGGCGGCCGTGCGCCGGCGCTCAACGGTTGAGAGTTGATCACAAAGTTGGGCGAGCTGTGTGTCGGCGGCCCAGGCTTTTTCCTGACGCACTTTCATGCGGTCGGTCAACCGCCGCTTGAGCTGCTCCAGCCGGGTGACCTGTTCCAGGCGTCGCTCGAGGAGATCATCCGTTAGCTGCTGTGTCTGGGTTTGGATGTCGGCTGCGGCCTTGGCAAATGCGGCAAGTGCCGGGTCGGACTTCTGGTTGTCATTGACCGCGGCCAGAGCCTTTTCAAATCGGGCGGCGGCGTCATCAAGGGCTTTCTTTGCTTCGTCGTTGCCGCCGAGGGTTGAAAGCTTTTGTGCTATTGCGTCCCGCGCTGCAATGGCTTGGAGGTATACGGTGCGTTCTGGGAGCGGCGCGCTGGTGGCTGTGGGGTCGGTGGGTGTGGCCGTGTCAGTCGGTGGCGCGTCGGTGCCGACCGACAGGATTGTGGGCTCGTTCAAAACCTGAGCCACTTTCAGCCAGGCATCAACCAGTTGGCTGGTGAGGCGGGCGCGTTCGATGGTCAGGCGATTGATTTCCGTATCCGGTGCCCAGCCAGCGCCGCTGGCATCGCGGGCCGCGGTCAGTAGTGCAGTCAGGCGTGCCTGATCGTCGCCGAGTTGATTGGCGTTTGTCCGGGTCAGGCGAAGGGTAAGGGCGGAGTTTTGGTTTATGCCGGTGGCGACAAGCCGGGTGCGTGCCGCGGAGTCGGCGAGAAAGCCGGGCGTTATGCCGGACGGCAAAAGGTGGATCGCAAGCTCTGCTACGGCTGGCTGTGCGGCGAAGTCTTTGTTGCCACTGAAAGCGACGCGGCCTTCGACGATGGTCCACGGTTGGACGAACGCTCCCACCCCCATCGCGGCCAGCAATGCCATTGTCATTACGGCGCCCAGCCGCTTGTCCCTGAGTTGGCGGACCGATTTCGGCAGTTGTTCGTTGGTGAAGTCTTCGGGGTGAGGTGTGAGGCCAAAGGTGAGTGGGGCGGATGCACTGGCGAGGACCTGGCCGGTTTCAGATTTGACGGCCGGCTGTTCGTGGCTGAAGGCTGGCGCGAGGGCGGTGAAGGCCTGAATGTCTGAGGTGGCCGACCCGCCCAAGCGGGTGACCACGGATTCTGAGGGGAGGAACTCGACGGTTTCGATCCAGCGTTCGAAGGTGTCTTGCCGTCCGGATCGCTCGTCGGCGCGGGCGGTGCTTGCGGGCGAGCGTGAGTATTCGTCGTTCCAGGGTTTTCCGCCGGAGTCGGAGTAGTCGCCGCCGGAGTATCCGCCGTAGGAGTCGCCAAAATCGCCGCGCATGGGTTACGCCTTTCTGACAGCGGAGGTGCGTTGGCACCGTGCCGTCGCATCGGTTTGGATCGGCTGTCGGGGGGTTGTGGTTTAGGGGGATTGAAAGGATGGCACCAGAGCGCTGTTATCGGACGATGGAAGAGACCCGGAGGTTGAAAAAGGGGACACCCAGAAGTGTCGGGCGAAAGAATCTGCCATTGGGGCTTTCGTGGTTCTTGCTTGTCGTCTGCCACCCTCGCCCTTGCCTTAAAGGTTCCACGTGGAACAATGGCGCCGCTGATTGGGTTCCCAAATTAACAACGAACGGAGTTCGCATGGCTGGTACGAGCAAGGACGCTGTAAATACGAAGGCCGCACCACCCGCTAAATCTCGGCTGGGGCGCGGGCTGGCAAGTTTGATTCGTGTTGATCTACCCGAGGAGGCGGTGCAGCCGCCGATCCCGGCTGTCGCCGCTGTAGCGGTGGATGCGCCGGGCGGTGCCGCCAGAGAGAAGCGAAAGGCACCGGCCGCAGAGACAGCACCCGTGGTTCAGGATCCGACTCGACCGCAATTACACCTGATTCCGCTGGGTAAGGTGTTGGCCAACCCCCATCAACCACGAAAGGTGTTTGATGCCGTGGCGTTGGCAGAGTTGGCGGAGAGCATTCGGGCCAATGGGCTGATCCAGCCCATTACCGTTCGTCGGGCTGGCGATTCATACGAATTGATCGCCGGTGAGCGGCGCACACGGGCGGCCCGGTTGCTGGGGTTGAAAGATGTTTTGGCGGTGGTCGTCACGGCCGACAGCCACACGCAGGCTCAACAGGCACTGGTTGAAAACATCCAGCGACAGGATCTGAACCCGATGGACCGGGCGACCGGGTATGCGGCGTTGATCGAGGAGCTTGGGCTGACGCAAGAGCAACTGGCTATCCGGACGGGCGAACAACGCAGCACGGTGGCCAACTACCTGCGTTTGCTGGACCTTTGCGAGCCGGCGAAGGAGTACGTTCGGGCTGGGAAATTGACGCTGGGGCACGCCAAAGTGCTAGCTGGTGTGGCCGACGTGTTGGCACAATCGCGGCTGGCTGAGATGGCTGTAAAGCAAGAGCTCTCGGTCAGGAACCTGGAGCGGGTGATCAAGCTGCCGGTGGGCGGGGCGGCGGCCAAAGCCGGTTCCAAGCCTTTGGCGGCGGGTCAGGCCCACTATGCGGAGTTGGAACAGACTTTTACCCGGCAGTTGGGTACGCGGGTGGAGATTCGGCCAAGCATGACTGGGAGGGGTCGGGGACGGATCGTTCTGCACTACGGCAGCCTGGAGGAGTTTGACAACCTTGCCGAACGGTTGGCTGTCGAGCTACCCGAGTCGTAATGGAGGTAAGTTCCACGTGGAACAATGGTTCACAACGGAAAGGCCGTCATCCGCTGTTCCACGTGGAACAGTACCGGCTCCCGCTCCCTATCCCACACACCCTATTGGAGGTTGCCATGACGATTCTTACGCCCGCTGCACTGGCGGCGATGATCGACCACACCATTCTAAAAGCCGAGGCGACCTTGACGGATGTGGACAAGGTGTTGGCTGAATGTCGGATGCACAACTTTGCCAGTGCGTGTATTAACCCAATCTTCGTCAAGCAGGCCCAGCAGAAGCTGGCAGGGAGCGCCAGTAGGGTGTGCACAGTGGCAGGATTCCCCATTGGAAGCAATAAATCGACAATCAAGGCGATTGAGGCGAGTAGTGCGGTAAAAGACGGTGCGGCCGAGGTCGATCTCGTTGCCCACTTGCCCTACTTGGCCGCTGGCGACTTGGAGTCGGCCCGCAACGAATATCTGGAAGTTGCACGCGCCGCTCGTGCGGCCAGTCCAGCCGTGATTCTGAAGTTGATCATTGAGTCGGCGTACCTGCTCGCGCTGCCGGGAGAGGCCGGTGAGCGTGCCATCGAAACGGCCTGCATCGCTGCCCGACAGGCTGGGTTCGATTTCGTGAAAACCAGCACGGGCTTTCACCCGGCCGGCGGGGCCAGTGTCCGGGCGGTGGAGCTGATGGCCAAGTACGGCGGTGGGCTGAAGATCAAAGCCTCCGGCGGTATTCGAACGCTGGCGGATGCGAAGGCGATGATTGCGGCTGGGGCGACGCGGTTGGGGTGCTCTGCGGGTGTAGCCATCATGGCCGAGCTGGCTGGCAGCCAGTCGGCAGGTGAGGCAAGCGGCCGAAGTGGGTATTAAGGTCCGATAAGTAATCGGTCCTGCGGCTAGTGGCAGCGTTACGTCGTTGAATTACCATCTCGGCCCTCAACACTCGATTGCGTTGCAATAACGTTATTGCAAGCAAAAAGCGGACGTCCTTTTCTGACAACAAAGTCTGGCTACACAACATGTCCACAGCTTCAAAACTCGCCTGGGGAATTCTTGGCACTGGAAACATTTCAAAAACCTTTGCCAGGGGGGTGTTGGCCAGTCGGCTGGGCACGCTGGTGGCCGTCGGCTCGCGGGCAAAGAAGTCGGCGGACAAATTCCTGACCGACGTGAATGCGACGGGTGCAAAGGCACACGCATCGTATGAAGCGTTGCTCGCGGATAAGAATGTGCAGGCGGTGTACATCGGGCTGCCGCATCCGCTGCATGCTGAATGGGCGACGCGTGCGCCGGCGGCTGGGAAGCATCTCCTCGTTGAGAAGCCGATCGGCCTGAACTATGCCGAGTTCATGGCGATTGATTACGCGGCCACGAAGAACAAGGTTTTCCTTATGGAAGCCTACATGTACCGCTGCCATCCGCAGACGGTGAAGCTGGTGGAACTGGTGAGGAGCAAGGCCATCGGCGAGCTGCGGGCCATTGATGCCAAGTTCAGCTTTCACTGGCCCAAACCCTTTAATGCGGACAGCCGCGTGACCAGCAGCGCTCTGGGTGGCGGCGGGATTCTCGATGTCGGCGGGTACCCGGTCAGCATGTCCCGGTTACTGGCTGGCGCGGCCGAGGGGAAGCCGTTCGCCAACCCGGTCGAGACGGTGGGGCAGCTTGTGCTGACGCCATCGAACGTGGACGCATACGCCAGCGCAATTCTGCGGTTCGGAAACGGGGTTCTGGCCACGGTGACCACGGGCGTGCAGTTGAATCAGGAGAACCACGTCACCCTGTATGGGACGGACGGGAAGATTGTTGTCACCAATCCGTGGATCCCGAAGGAGAAGGAGACGATCACGCTTTACGCGGGCGGCAAGGAAGAGAAGATCGAGATCAGCACGCCGGAGAATTTGTATTCGCTGGAGGCGGATGAAGTGGCTCGGTGTATTGCTGCGGGGTTGACTGAATCGCCGCGGATGAATCGGGCGGATACGCGCGGGACGATGCACGTGCTGGACCGCTGGCGGCAAGGGGCGGGCGGCGTGAGTGTGGTGTACGACGCGGAAAAGCCTGGGCAGAACAAGCCGATTCCGGATCGCAAAATCGCACCGCTCCGAGGTAAGGGCAAGGGGCCCATTCCGCTGGCGACATTGCCGGGTGTGGACAAGCCGGTGGCGCGTCTGATCGTGGGCGGCGACTTTGCGAGTTGGCAGCCGCGGGAAGCGGCGTTGATTTTCGATGCTTACTTCGAAGCGGGCGGTAACGCCATTGACAGCAGTTGGCACTACGGCGCGAGCGACCGGCACATCGGCGCGTGGCTCAAGTCGCGCGGCATGACGAACAAGGCTGTGATTCTGGGCAAGGGCGCGCACACGCCGTTTTGCGTGCCGTCATTCGCCGAAAAACAGATCAACGAATCGCTGGCGAATCTGGGCGTGAAGAAGCTGGATATGTACTGCTTCCATCGCGACAACCTGGATGTCCCGGTTGGCGAGTTTGTGGATCTGGCCTCGAGATATGTGAAGGCCGGCAAGATCAGTGTTTGGGGCGGAAGTAACTGGAGTACGGATCGGCTCAAAGAGGCGATCAAGTATGCGAAGAAGCACAAGCTGGTGGCCCCGAGTGTCGTCAGCAATCAGTTGTCGCTGGCGATGATGGAGAACCCGGTGTGGGCCGACTGCCTGCACGTGCACGACAAGGCCGACCGGAAATTCATCGCTGACAATGGGATGACACTGTTGCCGTGGTCGAGTCAGGCCCGTGGATTTTTCGTGCCAGGCGTCGCGTCGCCCGAAAAGTTGGACAACAAGGAACTTGTCAACGCGTTTTATTCGAAGAAAAATTTCAAGCGGCAATCGCGGTGTTTTGAGATGGCGAAGGAAAAGGGTGTCAGCCCGATTCAGATTGCACTGGCTTGGGTGTTGAACCAGCCGTTCCGAACATTCCCGCTGATCGGTCCGCGGCAGATTTCGGAAGTGGATAGCAGCCTGGGCGGGCTGGACATCAAGTTGACGCCGAAGGAGCTGGCGTATCTGGACCTGGAGGCCTAGGCGGCCTAGTGGCCGGGACCGAAGTTGATGGCCTGGTCGCGCCTGGCGCGCAGGTAGTCGGGTGCAAGATGGCAAGCCAGACCGAGCACCGTCAGTAGTGGCGGCGTCTGAAATACGGCCAGCGCTAGCGTGATACAGATGTCGGTGCCTACCGCTGCTGGTGCTGGACGCGCTATGCTGCCGCCAGCGCTGTAGGGCGTGTAAAAGGTGTAGCCCGGACTCGATTGGCTGGCTATGGCCACCATCTGTATTGCATTGTGAATGCCCGCCAGAAACGAACCCGCCGCCATTAGCCAGCAGATAATCCTCAAAGCTCGCCAGAGGAATCCGAGCTTTATCAACGCGTCGTATCGCCCCGTGACACGGCCGGAGGCATAAGGCAAAACCGCATCTGACAAAGGATCGGTGGTCGAACGTTGTTCGGCGATGTTCAGCACCTCGAAACCCTGCGTGTCGAAAAGCGCGAGTGCGTCCTGTGTGTTGGCAGCGTCTATGTACGTTGTGGCCGTTTCGCCACCGATCCGTTTCTGCACCGCTGCCTTAAATCGCTTCATGGAATCTTTCGGGTGGGCAGTGCCATCGGTATTGGGGCCGCGCCGGTACGCTACCTGTGTGCGGCAATGGATGGCACATCTTTTTGTGGTTGTGGCCCTCGGCTTATGGGCGACGGCGGCTTATTTGCTTGCTTCCAGAACTTGCGCGACGGCCGATGAGCCGCTGCACGCGGCGGCGGCGTGGAACTTGCGACACGGGAGCGGCGGGCCGGACTTTCGCCTGAATCGCGAGGATCCGCCGTTGTGGTTGTGGTGGGCGAGTTTGGCCGAGCGGACGCAGGACTTGGCGCGGCCGTTTTCGGAATCAGATTTCACGGCCACCGGGCAAGGGGTGAGGGGGTCGATCGATTACTACAGGGCAGCGGTTTACGGCCAGCCTGTTCCTGATCCGGAGTCGGCTGTGTGGCAGGCGCGGCGGATGATGCTTGGGTTGGCCGTGCTGATTGGTGTTCTAACGGTGACGACGGCTTGGGCGTGGGGCGGAACCAAACTCACGGTTTGTCTGGCGGCCGGGCTGTGGTTGATCGAACCGACATTGATGGCCCATGCGCCGCTGATGAAGAATGATGTGGCGCTGGGTGGTGCCGTGCTGGTCGCGGTGTGGGGGCTCGGGCGATGGTGGAGGAAGGCATCGGCCGGGAATATGGCACTGGTCGGTGTGGCTGCGGCGCTGCTGGCGACGACGAAGTTCAGTGGGCTGATCTTCATTGCCGGAATGGTAGCGGTGCTCAGTGCCAGTCTGTTGATTCAACGGCGCTGGTGCAAGCCGCTCGTCGCGCTGGTGTGTGTGTTGTTGATGTCATGGTTGGGTGTGTGGGCGGTGTATGCATTCCGATTCACGCCGGCAGTGAATGGCGCGGGGTTTAATATGCAGGGGTTGGTGGAGTTTGCGGCGGACCGTGAACTGCGGCGGGTGTATTACCCGGCCGTGCCGCCGGCCGAGGCCTTTCGCGACTGGCAGCCGGGATGGGTGGTGCGGGGAATCTTGTTTGCCCACAGCCACCGACTACTGCCGGAGGCCTATCTGGCGGGGCTGATGTATACCGAGGCCTCCGTGCAGCTCAGGCCGACGTATTTTTTGGGCGCGCGGTCGGATGTGGGGTGGTTGGCGTACTTTCCTGTGGCATGGCTGGTGAAGTCGCCGCTCGGATTAATTGGGCTGACGCTGTTGACAGCGACTTTGCTGGCTGTGGGTTGGAAGCGGGTGTCAAGCCCGATGCGGATCGCAGTCGCTTTCGTCGCGGGGTATGTGTTGCTGGCGATGGTGCAGCGATTCAATCTTGGGCTTCGGCATCTGTTGCCGATCTACCCGGCGGCCATTGTGGTGATGGCTGTGACGATTGCCCGCGCGATCCAGTCGACGGCGGATTTGACTCAGCGGAAACTTCGTCGAAACGCGATTGTGTTCGCGGTTGGCATGGCCGGTCTGGAGGTCGGCCAGTCGCCGGGCATTGCCTCATTCAATGTCTTTGGACGGCTGATTGGTCCGGAGCGGCTGCTTTCGGATTCCAATCTTGATTGGGGTCAGGATTTACCCGCGCTGGTGGATTGGCAGCACAGGCACCCAGATGTTTCGCTTGGCCTCGGTTATTTCGGTGCTGCTGATCCCCGGGCATTGGGGCTGAGATATACGTCGTTGCCGGGGGATTGGAGTCCGGCGGTAACTGCGACCACCCGTCCGGCCGTGCTGGCGGTCAGCCTGACCCATTTACAGGGGACGTATTTGCCAGACGCGGTGCGGGCGCGATACGACAAACTGTTTGCCAAGCCGCCCATGGAGAAGTTGGGTTCTGGCAAGACCATCTGGCTCTACAAGACCGAAGATTTTGAGTGGTCGTCCGATGGGCGTTAGGGTCCGGGTCTATGGCGGCACCAGTTGCAATTGTTACGGGGGCGGGTCGCGGCATTGGCCGGGCGGTGGCGATTGAGCTTGCCAAGGCCGGTTATCAACTGGGCCTGGTCGCGCGGTCGGAAGTGGAACTGAAGGAGACGCAGCGGCTGTGTTCGGGCGGGTGGGTCTTACCGGCCGATGTCTCTGATGCCGCAGCCTGCAAAGGTGTGGTTGAGCAAATGGCCCGCCATTGCGAGGGGGTGGATGTGCTGATTAACAATGCCGGGTCGGCTCCGCAGTTATCGATTGAAAGTATTACGGAGGCGCAGTGGCGCGGCGTGCTGGACGTGAACCTCTCGGCCGTTGTTTACATGACGTCGGCCGTCTGGCCAGCGATGATGAAGCAGAAGAGCGGAGTGGTGGTCAATATCAGCAGTGTCGCTGCGCTGGACCCATTTCCGGGCCTGGGCTTTTACGGGGCGGCCAAGGCAGCAGTGAATATTCTCACCCTGAGTCTGGCCCGCGAAGGCCAGCCGCACGGCATCCGTGTGCATGCCATCGGGCCGGGTGCTGTGGAAACGGCAATGTTCCGGAACCTTTTGACGCCCGATGAATACCCTACGAACCTCGCCCTTTCGCCCGAAGAAGTGGCAGAGGGCGTGCTGGCCTGTATCAACGGGCCACTGCGCCACACCACCGGTCAGGTGACTTACCTGAAAAAGACGCTGTGAACGTCTCTGGCCAGTCCCTTTCTGCCTGACGGCGGGGATTCGGATTAGAGTGCCACCGGCTGGCAGGGGCCGAAAGTAGCGATTCCACCCCGCATTTAGCCGATAAGACAGATGATGGACGTTGTTTGTGTAGTCAAAAAGGTATTCCCAGTGAGGTTTCGAATGAAGCACGCGTCACAAAACAGGGCTTTGGCAGTACTGGCGGCGACGATTTTTCTGGCCGTGGCCGGTTGCTACAACAAGCGCGATGGCGAGATCGTCATGAAGCTTACCCCCGGCACCGCGCCGGAACTCGGCACAGCCAAAGAGGCTGGCTACTACGGGCTTTATGTCGGGACGACCTCCGAGCGAGAACTGGCTCGCAACCGCCTGAAGGTTGGAGATCGCCTCGGTTTCAGCACAACGGCAAAGGATGCGGATAACAAGGCCATGGCCGGAAGCCTGTTCGCCGTTGCCGGCGACCTTTCCGTGCCCGTCGATCCGATGGAGACCTTCGAATGGCGACACGTGCCCAAGACCGAAGTGCGCGATGTCTTGAACCTGCCGTAACTCAGGCTTTGCCCTGATCGCCCAACAGAATCAGACCGCAGGCGAGGATTCTGCCCTGCGCATCCAAATAGCCAGCACGGTCAAGTCGGCTGGCGTGATGCCACTGATGCGGCTGGCCTGCCCGAGGCTGCGCGGCGTGAATGTTGTCAGTTTCTGACGCGCCTCATTTCGAAGGCCCGGCACGGCGGCGTAGTCGAGCGTGGGTGGGATCAGTTTTGATTCCAGCCGGTTCATCCGTTCGATCTCATCTCCCTGCCGTCTGACATACCCCTCGTACTTGATGGCCACTTCCAGCTTAATCGCGGCGTGCGCACTGACCGACGACAGTGCTGGCATGTGCGACACCAATCCGGCCCACACATTGTCCGGGCGGCGCAGCCACTCGGTGGCGGAGACGCCTTCGACGCGGCCAGTTGCCAGCAGGTCCGTGGCCGAAGCGATGGCCGTCAGTGTTGCCTGATGAATCGCCCACTGTTTGTCGTCCACCAGTCCGAGTGCCCGGCCGCGGTTGGTCAGCCGTGCATCGGCGTTGTCGTTGCGCAGGTACAGGCGATGTTCCGCGCGGCTGGTAAACATGCGGTAGGGTTCGGTCGGCGGCCTCGTGACGAGGTCATCAATCAGCACGCCGGTGTATGCCTCATCACGGCCGAGGATGAAGTCTGCGCCTGCACGTTGTCCGCCGGAAGCGATCATTCGGGCCGCGTTGATGCCAGCCACCTGACCCTGTGCCGCCGCTTCTTCGTAGCCACTGGTTCCGTTGATCTGACCGGCCAGGAACAGGCCAGTGATACGCTTGGTCTGCAAGGTGCTTTCGATCTGGTGCGGCCAGACCATGTCGTATTCCACTGCATAGCCCCAGCGCAACACCTCGGCTTTTTCCAGGCCGGGAATGTTGTCCAGCACGCCGCGCTGAACCTCGGCCGGCAGGCTGGTGGAAATCCCGTTGACATAGATTTCGTTGGTATCGAGGCCTTCGGGTTCCAGGAAGAGCTGGTGTCCTGATTTGTCGGCGAACCTTACGACCTTGTCTTCAATGCTGGGGCAATAGCGCGGGCCGGTTCCTTCAATCTGGCCGGAGTACATAGGCGCCAGGTGGAGATTCGCGCGGATGATGTCGTGTGCCGCCGGCGTCGTGTGGCCGAGGAAACACGGCACCTGCCGGAGCGGCGGCTTCCAGGCGGGGTCGGATTCGTTGATGTGGGCAAAGGGCAACGGCTGATCGTCGCCGGGCTGCACGGTGAATTTGCTGAAATCGATGGAGTCCACGTGAAGTCGTGGCGGCGTCCCCGTTTTCAACCTCCCCAGTTCAAAGCCCAGCCGCTTCAAGCAGTCGGACATGCTGTTGGCTGCCGCCTCACCCACGCGGCCGCCGGTGGTTTTGGCAAGGCCGGTGTGCATCAGAGCACGCAGGAACGTGCCCGTGGTCAGGATCGCGCACGCACACGCGAGCCTGCGACCGTCGGCCAGACGGACGGCGATAACGCGAAGCTCGCCGCGGCTGCCAGATGGCTCGGTCTCGACGTCCACCGCTTCGCCTTCAACCGTGCTGATGTTCGGCTGGGTCGAAAGCAGTCGCTGCACTTCGGCGGCGTACTTGTATTTGTCACCCTGCGCCCGCGGACCCCAGACGGCCGGGCCTTTGCTTCGATTGAGCATGCGGAACTGAATTCCGGTTGCGTCGATCGCCCGGCCCATCAGCCCGCCGAGGGCGTCCACCTCACGCACCATTTGACCCTTGGCCAAGCCGCCGATGGCCGGGTTACAGCTCATCGCGCCGACCTTGGCAGCGTCCAGCGTGATCAAAGCAACCTGCAAACCCATGCGCGCGCCGGTCCACGCGGCCTCTGCCCCGGCGTGTCCGCCGCCCACCACAATGATGTCAAAAGCCTTGTCCCGCATCTGGTTTGCCGGGCCGAATCTTACAGCCACCGGAGGCCGACGGCGGAAAAGTACCGTAAACAGCGCTGCAATAAGGCTTTAGGGCTGATACGACACAATGGCATCGGCAACATCTCCCATGTGGCTGGTCGCGGCTTGCACGGTGGCAGGAAAGCCCAGTTCGGCCAGTGTCTGGCTGGTCATTGGGCCAATGCTGACGCGTTTTATACCCGTCAAGAGGGTTTTCTCCGGGCCGAGCAGTTCGATGAGCCGCCGAGCGGTCAATCCGCTGGTGAACGTGATCCAGTCCACTTCGCCGGCTCGCAGCAGCGCAATGGCGTGCGGCGGGATTTCCGATGCTGGCGTGCTGAGATAGACGGGTAACTCGATCACCTCGGCTGCACCGCCCGCCAAAAGTTTCTCAGCCACCCCCGCAAGCCCGACGTCGGCGCGAATCAGGGCCAGTCGCTTGCCCGTCACCATTCCGACGGTCTGCAACTCATTCAATAAGGCTCGGCTGCCTTCCCCGCCGTCCTGCGGGACGATCTCGGGCCGCACACCCAGCATCTGCCAGCAGGCATCGGCGGTGTGCCTGCCGACGGCGGCGAGTTTTGCCCGGCCCAAGGCCCGAACATCAAGCCCGGCGGCCTGAAGTTGATCCTTCAAACTCTCCACACCCCGCCAACTGGCCAACACAATGCAGTCCATCGCATTCAGGCGGAGGAGCAGTGGGGCAAGTGTCGCCAGGTCCGGGTTGGGCAGTGTGTGCAACATGGGAGCCTCCACCACACGGGCACCAAAGTTGCGCAGATCCTGCCGCAGGTCGCTGCTGGCGGGGCCGGTCCGTGTGACGAGGACGGTCTTGCCCGCGAGTGGCCGCTTGCCGGCCCAGTCCAGTTGGTCGCGCAGCAAGACCTGTTTTCCGAAAAACAAAATCGCGGGTGCGTTGATTCCCGCCGAGGCGACAGCGGCCGCCAAAGACTCTGCGGTGGCTGTTACTGTTCGCTGTTTGTCCCAAGTTGCCCACTGCACGGCGGCTGCGGGCGTCTCCGCGGGCAATCCCGCAGCCAGCAGCTTGCTCAGCACTTCGGCCAGACTTTTCACGCCCATGTACATCACCAGTGCCGGCAGTTTTGCCAGCGCGGACCAATCGAGCGGCGGGGCCAGCCCGGTTTCTTCATCGGCCACGCCTTCGCGTGCGTGGCCGGTAAAAAAGAGAACGGCCGAGTTGGTGTCGCGGTGCGTCAGCGGAATGCCTGCATAGGCCGCTGCCCCGGCTGCCGCTGTTACACCGGGCACGACCTCAAACCGGACGCCGGCGGCGGCCAGTGCCTGACACTCCTCGCCACCCCGGCCGAAGGTGAAGGGGTCGCCGCCCTTTAATCTGACGACGCCCTTCCCCGACTTTGCCAGATCAATGAGAACCTGCTCTATTTGTGGCTGAGGAAGTGTTGTGTGCCCGGCCGATTTGCCGACAAAGACATATTGGGCGTTGGTCCGATAACTCAGTAGTTCAGGATGAAGGAGCTGGTCATGGACGATCACATCCGCTTGGTCCAATAACTGTTTGCCTCTCAGGGTTAGCAGGCCGGGGTCACCCGGTCCGGCACCCACGAGCGCGACCCACCCGGAAGAGCGAATTTTTTTCTGAGTTTCCTCATGGATTTTACTTGTACTACTGCCGATGGAATTGACGACGGGCATTTCCGCCCAGCCTACCTCACAGGAGTCGTCAAGATGCTGGCATTGAAACTTTCGAGCCTGGAAAAACTTCCGGATGCCACCCCGCGCGCCACCCGGCGCCCGATTCGGGCGGAGGCCTATCCGCTGGACTACCTCCACCCCACCCGTATTCATCAGGCCCTGGAACTGATGGTCACCGAGCGCCGTGACGACGGCCTGACAGCCTCCAGCATGACCCCGGTCTGGCCGGGCCAACGGGTCGCCTTGAACTTCGGCAACAGCCCCTTCCTGCCCCGGGCCGGCACCGTGGCGCTGATTGACGAGTGTCGCGTGGCCGAAGACGGTAACTACGAGTTAAGCATGAGCTTTGAAAGCGTCTACGCCGCGTAACACAGGCCGCAAGCCTGTGCCATAAGCACCCCAACCGCCCGGACCCACGTCGAACCTTCGGCGCAAGATCCGGGCGGCTTCGTTTAACCGCCCTTATCATTCGCCTGCCGATGCCAGGTCCTGATCCGCAACAATCCTCCACAGACCGCAAGCCGGGCGATTTCGACCCCGATGCGTATCGCATGACGCTGGGTGAGCATTTGGACGATCTCCGCCGGCGGCTGTTCCGGGCCTGTATCGGTGTGGCGATAGCGGTCATGGTCTGCCTGTATTACGGCGAGCAAGTGGTGACGATTTTTCTGCGCCCGCTAATCAACGGGTTGCGGGCGGCGGGGTTGAACCCGCAGATCTACTACAGTGAAATTTCTGAACCCTTCATGACGTATCTGAAGGTGGCGGTGATTACATCGCTGGCATTCGCCAGCCCATGGATCGCCTATCAGATCTGGCAGTTCGTGGCGATGGGCCTTTATCCGCGAGAGCGAAAGGCGATCACCAAGTACATCCCACTGAGTATCGCACTGCTGATCGCCGGGATGGTTCTGGTTTACTTCGTGGTCATGCCACTGACGGTGAATTTCCTGCTGGCGTTTGGATCGAGTTTCAAGATGCCATTCGGCACGGGTCCGCACGCGACAACACAGGTCGCGGCCACGTTACCAAGTTTCCCCAGCATCCCCGGCGATGCGGCGAATCCCACCGAAGGGAGCTACTGGATCAACTCGGTTGAGGGTCAGCTGAAAGTCTTTCTCAACGGCGAGACGAGGGTCATCCCCTTCGGCCCAAAGAGCCTGCTGGCGCCGCAGATCACACTGCGGATGTACATCGAGCTGACGATGATGACGCTGCTGACGTTTGGCGTGGCGTTTCAGTTGCCGCTGGTGGTGATGGCGCTGGTCGCGGTCGGCATCCTGAACACGCAGATGCTGAGGCAGCATCGGCGCATCGTTTATTTTGTCATGTCGGTGGTCGCGGCGGTGGTGGCTCCGGCCGATGTCGTCAGTGCGATGATGGCGCTCTATATCCCGCTCATACTGCTTTACGAAATGGGCATCTGGCTTGCCGCAGGCGTAGAGAAGCGCCGCAACGAACGACGCGGATTCGAAGTCGGCTGATGTGCGGTGCCACTGGGGTATGCGTGTGATGACCGGTGATGCGAAGTCAGATCGCGCCACGGATTACGGCATGTAGGAACTCTTGGCGCCAGTCGCGATCAGTGCCCGAAAACCTGTTCGCCCACAGTTCCCGGTGCCTGCACGGTTTTTGCGGCCGCAACTTTGCCGGACGGTGTGGCCCCGAAAATCAATCCGTCCTTGGTGTTGATCACTTTCAACGCGTACATCGCGGCCGGGGCCTGCTGCACCATTTTGCCGGTCTTGCGGTCGAGGGTCGCGATATCGCCCTTCACGGTTTCAATGATCAGATACTTCGCATCGGAGCCGATCACTCGGCCCACGTCGGGCGCAACCCATAACGGTTTGCGATTGAATAAACCATCAGCCTTGGAGATGGCCACCAATCCCGTGCCTGGCACCGGCTGATAGACAGTGTCGGCGTCTACGAACGGCCCACTGACCATCGGTGTGCTGGCGTAGTACTGCCACTTGATTTTGCCGGTCTGGCGGGAAAGGCAAACCAGTTTGGTGTCGGTCCCGGCGACGTAGAGACCAAAATCATCCACAGCCAGATCGGCCAGCAACGGGCCACCGGTATGGAAGGTGCCGTCATCAAGCTTCCAGACGGGATTGCGGTCCAGATCCACGGCGTAAACTTTTCTATCGCCAGAAGCGACAAACACCACGCCGTCACGGATGACGGGCTGGGAACGAATGTCGCCCAGCGTTTGCAACTCCCACACGCTGCCGGTGTTGTACGGATGATTCAGCTCGACCAAAGCCAGCCGTCCGCCGGCGGGGTAAGCCAGGGTGAGAAGAATCCGCGACTTGCCCGCGACGAGGCCCGGCGTGCGAACGGTGGCGGCCAGCGGCACGGAGGAGGTCTTCACGCCGGTCGTGTCAAAAATCTCGAGCGTGCTGAGCGTGGGGTAAACCCAGCGATCGCCGAACACGATGGGCGGGAGAATTTGAATGTCACCCGTGGCGATCTGGTGCACGTTCAGCAGCGCGCCGCTGGAACGGTCAAAGACGTAGCTGAAGTTCTGACGCGTGATCAGGAACAGGTTTCTATCAGTGAGGTAGAGCGCCGTAGCCCGGTCGCCCCGATCTGAAATGTCCTTGCTGACGTCGCTGGACCAGACCCGTGAAAACGCGCCGGCCTGCATGGTGCTTACCACTGGAACCTCGGCCTTGTGGCTGGCGCAACCAGAGCCAAGAACAATACTTGCGGCCAACATCACCGGAACAAGCGCGGCACCCAACAGACGCATGGATTTAGCAGATTTCAACCTCAACTCCTTTGACCAACGGCGGACAAAACGATCAGCCCAACAGCGGCCAACAAACATCTGACAAACAACCCGGTACGATTTTCGCCGCCTGCTTGTAAACCGTGCCCCGACACAGAGGATGGCGGTCTGGCTGGCAGAAAACGAGTAGCTTTTGCAGTTGCGGAGACGCTAATCCCGCTGTTTGGGAGCGTCAAACAAATCGGGCCTTCCCGGCGTTTCACTTCGGCACGGAGTTCCTTCCCATGTCAGACCCCAACGCCCCGACTTCCCAGCCCTCTGACGCGACCACCCAGCCCATGATGGGCGGCAGTACGGGGGATGATGACGTCACGGGCGTCGACCCTCGAAATGCCAGCGACGAGGCGCCGTCGGACCACGCGCCCCGCCAGACAGCCTTCGCAAGGAAGGTCGGAAAGATCGTAATCGGCTCGGCCGCCCCGGAACTGACTGCCACGAAGTTGGAGACCTCCAGCGGGGGGACGGGGGGTGGAGGAATGGCTGGCCCGTTGCGGCTTGCGGCACTCAAAAACCGTCCGACCTTGCTGGTTTTCGGCAGCTATTCGTCGCCGGTTTTCCGGGCCAAGGCCCCGGAAATCGAGCGGCTCAAGACCAAGTACGGCAGCACTGTGGGGATTTGGCTGATTTACACCCGCGAGGCCAATGCGGCGGGGGTCTGGGACGTCGATCGGAACCGGGATGCGAAGATCCACATCGAACAGCCTGACACGCTGGCCGCACGCGTTACTCAGGCCCAGCAAGCCCGTAAGGAGCTCAAACTCACCGTTCTGATGGCCGTGGACGACCTGGCCGATGGCACGGCCGTGGCTTATGGCCTGACACCCAACGGCGCGGTTCTCGTCGACAAGTCAGGCTCCATCGCGGCCGCCCAGCAATTTTTCGACTCTTACGGGCTGGAACCGGCTGTTGTTGCACTGATTAGGGCTGGCGGACAGATGCAGGGGCCCACGAGCCGTCCTTAGCATCATTTAGCAGTATTTAGCAGCCATTGTGTCTGTAAAGGTTGTGCAAAAAACTTGGTTGTTGCATACACGAGTCGGGTGTTCATCGCTATGATGTTGCACAGGTCTGGCAGGCAGGTTCGGACTGCACGACCACCAACGGAGCAAACGACGATGGCAGCAACACTTAGTGATATTGCGAAAGAAACCAACACTTCGGTCTCAACCGTGTCTCGTGTCCTTTCTGGCGGGCCGGTCAGTAAGCGGATCAGTAAAGAGACCCGTGAGCGCGTGCACGAAGCCGCCAAGCGGCTGGGTTACCGGCCGAATTTGCTCGCCCGGTCGCTGCGAACGCGCCGGAGCAACACCATCGCGTTGCTGGTGAGCGACATTGCCAATCCGTGGTATGGCCAGTTGGCAAGCCTGATCGAAAAGGGCATGCGCGAGCACGGTTACTCGATGTTCATGTGCAACTCCGGCGAGAACCCGGAGACCGAGGCCGAGTACCTCAACCTGTTGCCCCAGAAGGGGATCGACGGGCTGATTCTGGTGCCCCTGCTCAAGAGCAAGAAGGTTTTGGAGAAGCACCTGCCGGCCAAGTTGCCGCTGACGATTGTTGACCGTGCGGTACAGGGTGTGACCTCCAGCGTTTCCAGCGATCAGGACGGTCTGGTCAGCACGCTGGCCGATGCGCTTGCCAAGGCGGGCGTCAAGACGCTGGCTGTTGCACACGGCCCGCTGCATGTCGGGACGCACAAACGCCGGCTGGACATTCTGGCTGAGCGGTTCAAGATCGTCTCGACCCACGAAGGGTCGAGCGTGCGTAATACCGGCCGCGATGCCATTCGGCAGTTTGCACCGCTGAAGCCGGATGCGGTGGTGGGCACGAACAACGCGATCGGTCAGGGATTGCTGGACAAACTGGAAACGACCGCTGACTGGGTACCGGTGATGGGCATTTTCGACCACATGCCCATGATGGATCTGATTCCGGTGCCGATCGTCGCCAGCGTGCAGGACGTGCCGGCTCTGGCAAAGGCAACAGTGGACGAGTTCCTTCCGCTGCTTCGTGACCCCAAGCTGGAAGGTAACACCGTGGTGGTGCCGAGCCTGATCCACACGAACAAGGCTTATCACACACGCATCGGTGAGTAATGGTTTGTGTGATTCGCGCGCGACCCTTTGAAAGGTCGGTATTGCAAGCGAGCCCGTTCTAAACCAGTACGAGGACCAGGGCTTCCGTGGGCTTAGAGGCGATTTTACCCGAGGCTTCGCCGATGGCTTTGGTATGGCTCTGGGCGAAGTGGTATTCCAGCGCAGCCAGATTGGCCCACTTTTCGTAGAGCACGACCTTTCCCGCGACGGCTTTGTCCAGCGAGAACTCGTACTGATGACATCCGCCGCCGGCCTCAGCCAGTGTGGCCTTGGCGGTGGCGCGGGCGATTTCGATGAACCCGCCCAAGTGGGCCGGATCGAGGTGGAAGGTCACCAGCAGGGCAAACGGGCTGGTGACGGAAGGAATCTGG
Organism: Tepidisphaerales bacterium; assembly: GCA_038226785.1. Classification (GTDB taxonomy): domain Bacteria; phylum Planctomycetota; class Phycisphaerae; order Tepidisphaerales; family Tepidisphaeraceae; genus JBBRQG01. Next base: position 53,933 of record JBBRQG010000009.1, read on the forward strand.
ACCTTGATGGAATCGAGTAGTGACATGGTGGTGGTTGCTAGTTACTGGTTGATTCTGTGGACGGGGGCACATCAGTGGGTGCGGCGGGTTCGGCACCCGTCACTGCGGGCGGTTCTTCTTCACTGCCCGGGACGCGGGCGATGGCGACGAGGGTATCGCCGTCGTCCAGAGAAAGCAGTTTGACGCCGGCAGCAGCCCGGCCGGTTTCTCGGATCTCGTTGACCCGCGTGCGGATCAGGATTCCCTTTTGCGTGATCATCATGACGCCGTCGCCCTCGGCCACGAGACGCAAGCCGACGACATCGCCGTTGCGGTCGCCGGCATCAATGTTGATGACGCCGCGTGTGCCACGGCCTTTGACGGGGTAGTCGGCCAGCGGCGTGCGCTTGCCGAACCCTTTGACGCAGCCGGTCAGCACCTGCAGGCCCTCGTTCGAGCCGGTGGGGATAACGAGCATGGCCACGACTTCATCGTTCTCGCGTTTGAAGCGGACACCGGTCACGCCGCCGGCGGTGCGGCCCATGGCGCGGACTTCGCCTTCTTCAAACCGGACGGCGAGGCCCGACTTGGTGCCCAGCATGACGTGATCGCTACCCGTGGTGACGGCGACATCAATCAGTGCGTCGCCCTCTTCCATGCCACTGGCGATGATGCCGCCGGTGCGGATATTGGCGTAGGCGGTTAGAGGTGTTTTCTTGACGGTGCCCTTGGCGGTCGCGAAGAGCAGGAACCGTTCTTCCTGGCCCATGTCGGCGACGGTCAACACGCTGGCGACTTTTTCGTCTTTTTGGAACTCCAGCAGATTCGCCACCGCCCGGCCGGGGCTGGTCCGGGACATCTCGGGCAGTTGGTAGACCTTCCGCTGGAAGACGCGGCCGGTATTGGTGAACAGCAGGAGAAAGTCGTGCGAACTGGCGACGAAGAGATGCTCGACGAAGTCGCCGTCTTTGACGTTGCCGCCCTGAATGCCGCGTCCGCCGCGGCCTTGGGCGCGGTAGGTATCGGCAGGCAGCCGCTTGATGTAACCCGCGTGCGACAGCGTCACCACGACATCGTGCCGCGTGATCAGGCTTTCGAGGTTGTAATCGCCGACGGCACCAGTGATTTCTGTCCGGCGGTCGTCGCCGTACTTTTCTTTCATCTCGTAAATGTCTTCACGGATGATGTCCATCACGGCGGCATCGGTGGCCAGAATGCGGTCGTAGCCTTCGATCTCTTCCACCACTTCGCGGTATTCGCCCACGAGCTTTTCGATTTCGAGCCCGACCAGCTGAATGAGTTGCAGCCGTCCGATGGCCTCGGCCTGCGCCTGTGACAGCAAAATGTCCTGTCCGGATTGCAGCAGCATGAGCCGTTCCGGAATGCTGGGCGCGGCCGGGTGTTCCGGGGCGATGCGGAAGGCTTTTTCACGCAGCCTGCGGATGGCCTCTTCACGCGTCTTGCTGTTGCGAATGAGTTTGACGACCTCGTCAATGTCGCACACGGCGAAGATCAGCCCTTCCAGAATGTGGGCCCGCTGCCGGGCCTTTTTCAACAGGAACTTTGTCCGGCGGGTGATGACCACGCGGCGGTGCTCGATGTAGTGCGTGATGAGTTCCTTCAGCCCCATGGTTCGGGGCTGACGGTTCACCAGCGCGATGTTGATCATCGAGATGGTCTGCTGGCAGGGTGTGTATTCGTACAGCTGGTTGATGACCACGTCGGGATCGGCATCGCGCTTGAGGTCGATGACGATGCGGACCTTGTGCTCGCGGCCCGATTCATCGTTCACCGCCGACACGTCGACGATCTTGTCGTTTCGAACCGCCTCTGCCACTGCTTCAACGATGTTTTTGCGAATGACACCGTAGGGAATTTCGGTGACAACGACCGACCGGCGTCCCTTTTTATCCTCTTCGACCACCAGTTTGGCCCGCATGGTCATGCGGCCGCGGCCGTTGGTGTACCCGTCAACGATACCTTCGCGCCCACAGATGGTGCCGCCGGTCGGGAAGTCCGGCCCCGGCACAATTTCCAGCAGTTCGGCCAGCGAAACTTCCGGATTGTCGATCACTTTCACAATCGCGTCGCAGATTTCCCGCAGGTTGTGCGGCAGCAGGTTGCAGGCCATGCCGACGGCGATGCCGGTCGAGCCGTTCACCAGCAGGTTCGGGAACTTGCCCGGCAGAACCACCGGCTCGTCCATTCCGGGGCGCTCGTCGTAGTTCGGCTGGAAGTCGACTGTGTCCAGATCAAGATCGGCGAGCAGTTCGGCGGCTACACCCGTCATGCGGGCTTCGGTATAACGCATTGCGGCGGGGGTATCGCCGTCTGACGAGCCGAAGTTGCCCTGCGGGTCGATGAGGGTGTAGCGAATGTTCCAATCCTGCGCCAGACGGACGAGGGTGGGGTAGATGACGGCATCGCCATGCGGGTGATAGTCACCGGAGGTCTGGCCACAGATTTTGGCGCACTTCACCTTCTTGGACCTTGGCCCGAGGTTCAACTGGTGCATGGCGAACAGAATTCGGCGCTGGGAAGGCTTCAGGCCGTCGCGCACGTCGGGCAGGGCCCGATCCATGATTGTGCTCATGGCGTACGTCAGGTACGAATCGGCCAGCTCGCGCTCGATATTCAGCAGTTCAATGCGCTCGGGAACGGGGGCGAGGGGTGCATCGGGATCGGGGGCCGCGGGCGGTTTTGGGGGTGTGTTTTCAGCCATGATTTAGGGTCACACATTGTAGCACATCGGCGGTAGATTCTCACTGTCCCGGTTTGCTGTAAATCGCTTCTAATCCACCACTTTCGGCCGGGCATTTTGCGGAGACTTTCATGCGTGTGTTGGTCATCGGCGGCACGGGTTTGATCAGCACGGGCGTCACGCCCGAACTCATCAAGAATGGTCACGAAGTGGTCCATTACAACCGCGGCAAACGCGGCGACAGCTTCGGCGGCGTTCCGGTACCGAAGGGTGTCAAGACCCTGATCGGCGACCGCACCAAACCCGCCGAGTTTAAGGCCCAAATAGAAGCCGAGGGCGGCAAGCGGGGGTTCGACGCCGTTATCGACATGATTTGTTACAACCCGGCCGAGGCACAGAGCCTGATTGACACGTTCGGCGGCCGCGTGCAGCAGATGATCGTCTGTAGCACGGTGGACACCTACAACCGCCCTGCCGCGACGTACCCGATTACCGAGGCCGAGCCGCAGACGAACCCGCTCTCCGGATACGCCAAAAACAAGGTCGCCATCGAGAAGCTGCTGCTGGCCGCCCACGCGGCCGGAAAGTTCGCCGTGACCCTGCCCCGCCCCGGCCACACGTACGGCGAAGGCGGACAAATCGTTCACTCGCTCGGCTGGACGAGCAACTACCTCGACCGCTTGAAAAAGGGGAAGCCGATCATTGTCCACGGCGACGGCCAGAGTCTTTGGGCCAGTGCCCACCGCGACGACGTCGGCCCGGCGATTGCAAGAATCGTCGGCAAGAAGGCCGCGTACGGCAAAGGCTACAACCTGACCGGTGGCGAGTGGCAGCCGTGGGTGACGTATCACCAGCGCATTGCCAAAATCGCTGGCGCGCCAGAGCCGAAAATGGTGTTCATTCCCACCGAGCTCCTCTTCAAAATCGCCCCGCAACGAACGGAGATCGACGCCTACAACTTCCAGCACAGCAACATCCTTGACACCTCGGCTGCCGAGCGCGATCTGGGGTTCAAGTTCACCATCGGCTTCGATGAAGGCATGGCCCGCACGTATCACTGGCTGAACAACAACGGGAAGATCGAACCGTGGGAGAAGGACCCGCTGGAGGATCAGATTATCGCGGCGTGGGAGAAGGGGACGGCCGAGGTGATTCGGGCCATGACGGCGGTATAACTCTCGTCGTGATCGACTTCCTGAATCAATACGCCGCCATCCTGCTTGATCTGGATGGCACGCTCTACCGTGACGAGACCGCCCTCCCCGGCGCGGCCGATCTTGTGGCCGGGCTGGTGAGAAGCGGTAAGCCATATGCGGCCGTCACCAACAGTTCCGCCAGCCCGAAACAGATTGCCGCTCGCATGGTTCGCATGGGCATGCCTTTCACGGCGGGGCATGTTTACAGCTGCGCTGCGGCTGCGGCCGATTGGGTGTTGGAGCAGTTCGGCGGCGGTTCCCGCCAGCCGCGCGTCATGAACCTGGCCAGTACTGGCATTGCCGAGTTACTCGAAGGTCGGGTGGAGTGGGTGGAGGATGAAGCGGGCGAGTGCGATGCGGTGCTGGCAGCCGCACCGTCGAATGCCCACGCAGCCGAGGCGCGTCGCTGGGCGGCGTTGCAGCACCTTCGGCGCGGCGCGCGGCTTGCGGGCCTGTGTGCCGACCGGGTCTACCCCAGCCAGCGCGGCATCGAGTTCGGCGCGGGCAGCCTGACGGCCTTGCTGGCCTACGCGGCAGACGTCACGCCGGTCTATTGCGGCAAGCCCGAGCGATTCTTCTTCGAACATGTTTGCGGCCACATGAATGTTCTACCCACCCGCTGCCTGATGATGGGCGACAACCTCGAAAGCGACATCGCCGGGGCGTGCGGTGTGGGGATGGAGAGCGTGCTGGTGCTCGGCGGCGTGGGGACCGTGGCCGCGGCGATGGCCCGGCCTGTGCAGTTGCGGCCCACGTACATCGCGGAAAGTTTGGCGGCGTTGTTGGTGGGCGATGTCCGGCGGCTTTAGACGTACTGGGCTTCCTACGGAACAAGCATGCCCAACGCAGGCTGCCCCTCCGTTTTTGCCTCTCCCAAATACCCCGCATCAATGCACGCTTGGAGTACATCCTTGGCGATCGGTGCCGCGTTTCGGCCGCCGGCGCCGCCGTATTCCACCAGGACGGCGAACGCGATTTTCGGGTTCTCGGCCGGGGCGAAGCCGATGAACCAGGCGTGTGCGCGATCGGTGCCGCTTTTGCCGGTGCCGCGGTACCACGGGGCTTGCGGGTTCACGGCGCCATCGGTGCTGAGTTGCAGCGTGGCCGTCTGGATTTTGCCCGCGGCATCCGTCAGGAAGTTTCCGTCCTTATCGCGCAGGCGGTAACGGAACGGCGCGGCCTGGGCTGTGCCGGTTTTGCCGGCGACCACCATATCGGTGCGGGCCATCACCTTGGCTGTGCCGGCCTCGGTGTTGACGACCTTGACCATGCCTGAGTGGGCCGCGGCTAATGCGGCTGGCTTGATGTGCAAGTCGTACCGATCGGGGCCAAGGGATGCGGCCTCCTTGACGGGCATGGTGCTGGGCTGGCGTGCTTTCAGGGTGTCAAGACGACTTTTGTCGGCGCTGGAGAGGAGGGTCGGTCTGACCCAGATTCCGCCGCGGGCGATGGTCGCCGCGACGTTCGCCATTTGTAGCGGTGTCGCCAGCACCTTGCCCTGACCGATGCCCGCAAACCAAGCGGTGCTGCGTCGAAGGTAGGCCGGCACTGGAACCTGATTCGGCACCCGGCCCGGGCTTTCGGCGATGCCGATTCCGGTGACGTGCCCCAGGCCCCACTTGCCCATCCACTCGCTGAGGCGGTCAATGCCCATGCGGTCGCCCATGGTTTCGAAGTAGACGTTGCACGACCGTTGGATGGCGTCTTCCATGTCCATCATGCCGCTTGGGTGTGGCGAGGCCGAGGGAACGCCCGTGTGCGTGGTGTGGAACTCCGTCATCGTCCAGCAGCGGCCCATGCTGTAGCGGATGCCGTTGAGAATCAGGTAGCCGGTGCATTGCACCGTATCGGCGACTGTTGAAAGGCCGGCCGTGACCGTACTCATGCCGATCAGCGGCTTGACGGTGCTGCCCGGTTCCAGTGCGGCCATGGTTGCGCGGTTGAGCAGCGGCTGGTTGATGTCGTCGGTGCTTAGGCGCTTGTAATCGGTATCCAGCGTGTTGGGGTTGTAAACGGGGTAGCTGGCCAGCGCCCGCACTTCGCCGGTGGCCACATCAATAACGACGGCCGCACCATGCATTTCGGTCAGTTCGATGTGGTCATCGTTGTGCTTGAACTTCGCGTGTGCGAAGAGCTGGGTCATCCTTTTTTGCAGTTCAAAGTCGATTGTGGTTGTGACCGATTGGCCGGGAATGGCGGCCGTCTCTTCCATGGGCTCTACCGAACCGGCGATGCGCACCACTTTGCCGCGGCGTCCGCGAAGGATGGGTTCGGCCAACGCTTCCAACCCGCCGCGACCCGCCTCATCGGTTGGCAGGTACTCGCGCAAGTCGTCGCCGTTGAAGGGGTCGTTGGTGAGGTCGTCGCGATCGACGCGGCTCATGTGGCCGAGCAGGTGGCAGCCGGTTTCTCCGTAGGGGTATTTGCGGGCCACGCCGGGCCGCAGCGACAGTCCGGGAAAGCTTTCCAGCCGTTTTGCCAGTTCGTTATTAATCTTGTCATTCACATCATGCAGAATGACGTGCGGCCTGATTTGTTCGCCCACCTGCACGTCGAACTGATCGATGGTCGGGCCTTCATCACGCTGGCCGGGCAGCCATTCGATGAACCGTGCGAAGGCCGAACGTTCGGTACTCGGGCGGCTGGTGGCCTTGTATTTTTCGACGGCGATGTCGAAGGTGCGGTAAAGGACAGCCTGCCGGCGCATCTCCACCTGCCGGACGATTGTCTGGCGGGTTTGGGCGATACCTTCTGCTGATTGCCCCGGCAGGCGTGCGAGCATGGCCCACATCAGATTGATGTTGCCACGTACCACTTCCTGCTCGTCTTCAATGAGTTGGGTCCGCTGGCGGCTGTTCAAGCCGCCGCGCGCCCGCAGACGCGCCAGGGCCTGATCTCGCAGCCATTTCGGGTCAGGTTCTGGTGTGATGGCCCGGTAGTCGACGCAGACGTCGATGCAGGCGGTGTCCACGGCGACCTCACGGCCCTTGTAATCCAGAATCGTGCCCCGGGTGGTGTCGACCAGTTGCCCGCGCTGGATGACCTGCTGGCTGGCCGCCACCCACTTGCTGTGCTGAAACACCTGAATCTGCACGCACCGCAGCAACACGATGGCCAGCATGATCAGTACACCCAGCAGCAGAAGCTTCAGCCGAAGCAGAAAACGGATGACCGGAACGTTGTCGGATGAAGAGGGGGAAAGCGACATACACCGTTACCTGTTCCCGCCGGCCCACGTTGTTGAATCTCGCCCCACCGATCGGCCCCCACCAGACCGTGGCGTGCGTCCGCGCCGGGCCGAGGGGTCAAAGTCTAGAAGCTTCTGTAGCGGCGAGATCAAAAACAAAGCCAGCGGCGTCAGCAGCATCGTATACATGCCGCCCAATGCCGCGCCGCCAAAGTCCGGCGGCAACTCCAGCGCTGGCGAAGACCGCAAGGAAAGCGAGACAACCAGATAGCTTTGAATTGCAGCCACCATCAGCAAAACAAATTGCCCGAACCCCGCTCCGAAGGCCTGCGCCAGTGGGTGCTTGCCATCCACCGCCAGTTGAAACCGCACCAGCACCCAAGCTGTGATGCCGTATGCGAAGGCATAAACCCCAAGCGGTCCGATGGAAATCGCATCCTGCCCCAGCCCCAACAAGAAGGCGGCCGGCAACGCCCAGGCTGGTGGCGCGAGCAAGCCCAAAAAAACGACCAGCGGCATGCACACATTCGGCTGGCCACCGGGTGTGGGCCAGATGCCGCCACTTCCGGCCGCAACTGCCAGAAACACATACCCGAGGATGGCAAGAAGAATCGCCCGCATGAAGTTTTACCGCGTCAGCACCATGACCTGTTTCAGCGTGCCCGGCACGGCCGAGGGCGTGAGGTCAATTTCGGCGAATAGGGGGCTGAGGGGATACGGCCGGATGCGCCTTACCTGCCCGATCTTCAGCCCCTGCACGCCGGGGTCCCATTCCGGATCGCTCAGGACCACCCAATCCCCTTCGGTAATGCCGGAGTCGGTCGCCTCTTTGAGGGAGATGTTTCGAATCACCAGTCGCCCGGCCACACCCTGCACCAGTGGCAACGGCGTGTTGAGCTTCTGAAACGCCACCGTGCCATCGTTCTCGATGAACCGGCCGATTGTTCCCTGCACGGCAAAACCGCTATCCACCACAAGCCGCACACGAAGTACGTCGCGGGCCACACCTTCCACCCGTCCGATCAGCCCCGAGCCGTTCAGTACGGCCAGCCTGTCGCGGGCCTCGCCGGGTGTTGCCCCGGCCAGACGAACGGTAATCGCCTGCCGCCCGCCGGGGTCGGCCGAGAGCACATCCGCCGGCGTGCATCGCTGGCGAAGCTGGCCCAGTTGGTTGCGATCGGCATTCAACCGCTTTAGGTCTTCCAGTTGCTGTGTGACGGTTGCCAGCTCGATGCGAAGCTCGCGCATTTCGTCGTCGGCATTCATCGGCTTGCCCCCAGCCGATGTGGCCGGCGTCTCCGGCGTGTTCACAGCCAGTCGTCGCTGGCCCAGGCCGAACACTTTTCGCACGGGCCAGGCAACGGGGGTCAGAGTCGATGAAGCGGCCGTGCGGACCGGCGCCGCAAAGTTGGCCGGTGCAAGCAGCATTGCCGCCACTGCAAGCCCCATCAGGATCCAGAACATGTGCCCAATATTCAGACGCATGGCGACCCCATCCCCCACCCACCCTGCTGTCAACGCATGACTCAGAACACTGTGACGGCGCTACGACTTACTCATCGCCTTCACGCTGCAGCGTGTCTTTCCAGAGGTCGAGATTTTCCAGATACACACTCGTCCCGCGTGCCACGCACGTCAGCGGGTCTTGGGCCAGCCGCACGTCAAGACCGGTCGCCTGTGACAGCACGGTCGTCAATCCACGCAACTGGCTGCTTCCGCCCGCCATGGTGATGCCGTTGTTCACAAGGTCGGCCGCCAGTTCCGGTGCGGCCATTTCCAGCGTCCGCTTCACAGCCTCGGTGATGATGCTTACCGGCCCACTGAGTGCCTGCCGGATTTCTTCGGCGGTCACCACCATTTTTCGTGGCAAGCCGCTGATGAGGTCGCGACCGCGGACTTCCATGTTCGGTTCGGGGTCGGCAAAGGGTGCCGCTGAGCCGATTTCAATCTTAACCCGCTCGGCCATCTGCTCGCCGATCGCGAGGTTATAGACCTGCTTCATGTGGTTGATGATGGCGTCGTCAAAATCGTCACCGGCGGTTCGCACACTGTTTTTGACGCTGATATCAGCCAGCGAAATGATCGCGACTTCTGTTGTGCCGCCGCCGATATCGATGATCATGCTGGCCGTGGGTTCGACCACGGGCAACCCCGCGCCGATGGCCGCGGCCATGGGTTCTTCCAGCAGAAACACTTCTCTGGCTCCGGCCCACTTTGCACTCTGTTCGACGGCCCGCCGCTCCACAATCGTGATACCCGACGGCACGGCGATCACCACGCGCGGCCCGATGAAGTGGCTGCGACCCTGCACCCGGCGGATGAAGTAGCTCAGCATCGCCTGGGTGACTTCAAAGTCGCTGATGACGCCATCTTTGAGTGGGCGAATGGCCGTGATGCTGCCGGGCGTCTTGCCCAGCATCTCTTTGGCCACAAGTCCGACTGCGTTGCCGTCTTGCAACACCCGGTTTGTGCCTTTTTGCACTGCCACCACGGACGGTTCGTTTAGAACGATTCCCTGACCCTTTACGCACACCAGCGTGTTGCAGGTGCCAAGATCGATGCCCATGTCGATGCTGAATAGGCCTTTAAGCGAGTCGAAAATCACGCGAGCAACTCCGTGCTGGTGTCAGCATTGGTCTGTCCCTTCGCCCGGCCAGGGCCATCCGTGCCCAGCCTTGACTACGAGTAGCCTATCCGGGACTACCCATTTTGCCCAAATACCGGCTCTAGGACGCGGCCGTGCTGGCGGGCCTGACCATGGTGGCCCGACGCCGTTCGCGATAGCCAACTGTTGCGAGTTGCCCCCACTGGCCCCTCTGCCCGCCCAATTGCAAGCGATTGCGAATAGGGCTAGCGGCTCCGTATGCTAGTCACCTGACGAATCCAGATTGTCAGGTAGGCTAAAACCATGAAGAAGAAAATCCGCATCGGCGTGATCGGCTTCGGCCGGATGGGGCGGGGATATGTTTCGGTGCTCCAGCAGGACGAACGCTACGAAATCATCTCCATTTGCGATGCCGATGCAGCCACCCGCAAGTTGGCCGCAAAAACAGTCCCTACAGCCAAAATAACGGCCGACGCCTCATCGATTCTGGGGGACAAGTCTTTGCACGCCGTTGGGCTGTTCACGCTGGCAGATGCCCGGCCGGGTCAGATTCGCGCTGCCCTCGCCACAGGCCTGCACGTCATTGCCGAAAAGCCCATCGCCGCCGACAGCGAAACGGAATGGCAACTGGTCAAGGAGATTGAAAAATCAGACCGGTTCGTCGCCGTCAATCTCTTTAACCGCAACGCCTGGTACCACAAGGAAATTCAGGCCTTCATCGACATGGGCGAGATCGGTGAAGTGGCCATCATCCGCGTCAGCCACATGACACCGGGCGCGATGCCCACCGAAGGCCACGAATACGAGGGCCCGTGTTTCCACGATTGCGGCATGCACTATGTCGATGTCGCCCGCTGGTACGCCCGCAGCGAATATGACACCTGGCACGCGCAGGGCATTCGCATGTGGGAGTACAAAGACCCGTGGTGGGTGCAGGCCCACGGAGTGTTTAAAAACGGCATCGTTTTCGATATCACGCAGGGCTTTGTCTATGGCCACATGGCCAAGGACAAGACCCACAACTGTTATGTCGATGTCATCGGCACCCGCGGCATCGCCCGCATGCGGCACGATTTTCGTGATGCGACTATCGAGATGCACGGCGAGACAAAAACCGTCCACAAGACAGCACCGTTCAACGACAAGAAACTGGACGTGCTGCTGAACGTTTTTGCCAACAGCATTCTGGCCGGCAAAAATCTGGGTTTGCCCACCGCCCGCGACAGCGCAATAGCCAGCGAAGTGGCGTGGGCCATGCTCAACGATGCCACTGCCCGTGCCGCGCCCACCCGCGGCAACAAGCGCGACATGCAACAAATCCTCGAACACCGCCGCACGCTCCGTTCCGGCTTCGGCCTGCCGGTCCGCCCGACCGAGTGTCCGACCGATCCGCTGCCACCTGGCAGCCAGCCCATGGCATGCGGCGAAGACCTCTGCGGCGCCATCGAGGTCGCTGCGCCCGTCAAAACACTGCCGGAGGGCGATGTCCCCGTCACGCAGCCGGACGGACCAATGGGCGATCGACGGCGGGCGCACTGAAGACAGTGCCGTCTCTCGGGTTGTCGGACGGCCATTCATTTCGGTGCAGATCAAAATGGATGCATAATGCGCCGCATCAATGTTCGATTTTGCCCCGGACGAAACATTTTTATTCTTCGCGATGCTGGCCGCCAGCTGTGTTACCGGATTTAAATATTACCGCCCCCTGTTCACAATGACGTGGCTGGGTAAGCGAAAAAGGATTCGGCTGTCACTCGCAGTCTGTCCAGTCATTGGCATGGCGATCACTCTGGCAGTCTTGCAAACATGGAGCGACTCGCAGGTTCGCGGACATCTAGACTACATCCTATTTTTTCTATTCGGCTGCGCCGCATGGCAGGGGGTGGCGGCGTGGGGGTTGTCGATGGTTGGGATCAGTGCACTGGACGATGCGCTGGAGCGCGACAATCCCGCGGCCGCCATGGCCGTCAGTGGCACCTTGCTGGCGGTTTCCATTATTTATGCCTTGGCCAATGTCGGCACAGGTCCGACCATCGAAACAACGTTGCTGCCCGCTGCCGCCGGGGCCGTTGCTCTCGCCGTGGCCTATCTTATCATCGTCAATCTTGGCGGCGTAGTCGAAGACATCACGGTGGGTCGTGATACAGGCGCGGGCATCAGGCTAGCCGGAGCATTGGCCGGCGCGGCTCTCATTCTCGGCCGGGCGGTCGGTGGCAATTTTGTCTCGTGGGATGAAACCTGGATCGATCTGGCAAAGTATGGGTGGCCGTCGCTGGCACTGGGTGCCATGGCCGGGCGGGGGCACCAAGCATTGCGATCTTTTCGAGCGGATTCATCATCGTCGATATCCCTACTGGACATGGCATTCGCGGTCGCGTGTATCTTTGCGGGACTCAGTGCGGTGGCGCTGACGCCCCACGGTCTTAACCCCTCAAAATGGTAACCGGCTTACCGACCCATCCCGTCACCTCATGCCACGCGCCTTATCGCGCTGGCATCGCTTTGCAAGCGAAGGAGTTCCAAAACCTCCGCCGCGAGTTGATCCTTCACGGACACAAGTGGGATTCGCAGGTCAGCGACGTGACGACCATCGCCCCGTTTCCGATTCTGTTGGGTACGGCGGAATGGAACAAGTTATCAGCTGTGGCTGAAGTACTGGCCGCCGAACTTGCCGCGGCCGAAGCCGAACTCCTCCACCGCCCGGCATTACACAAAGTGCTCGCCATTCCGCGCCAACTCAGGCGCCTGTTTCGCACGGCGGCCGACCACGCGCCCTCACCCGCCGCCGGGCGCATCCTGCGATTCGATTTCCACTGGACAGACGACGGCTGGCGCATTTCCGAAGTCAACAGCGATGTTCCCGGCGGCTTCACCGAAGCCTCGAATCTCTCGGCCATGATGGCCCATCATTTTTCGGGCACCGCATCAGCCGGCCGGCCCGAATCCGCATGGATCAACTCCATCATCGCTACGGCTCAGGGTAAGCCCGTCGCACTCCTCTCGGCCGCGGGCTTTATGGAAGATCAGCAAATCATGGCCTATCTCGCCGAGCAACTGTCGCAGCGCGGCCACATCGGCCATCTCGCCGGGTTGTCGAATATTGTGTGGAAGGAAGGGCGAGCAAATCTCAATACGCAATGGCATCAGGGCGAAGTTGGTGCCATCGTCCGCTTCTATCAGGCCGAATGGCTCGGCGCATTGCCCCATCGCGCCGGCTGGGAGCCGCTCTTCTTCGGCGGCCAAACGCCTGTGGCCAACCCGGGCATCGCCGTGCTGATAGAAAGCAAACGCTTCCCGCTAGTGTGGGACGATCTTGCAACCCGGCTACCAACCTGGCGCAAGCTTCTGCCCGAAACCCATGACCCGCGCGATGCCGCTTGGAAGCATGACGAATCCTGGCTGGTGAAATCCGCCTTCTGCAACACCGGTGACACGGTAGCGATGCGCGATCTCTTAACGCCGCGCCAATGGAATGCCGTCCGACGTTCAGTCTGGCTTCGCCCCAGCCAGTGGATCGCCCAGCGACGCTTTTCGGCCATTCCACTCGACACACCCATCGGCACTGTGTACCCCTGCATCGGCGTCTACACCGTCAACAGTCAAGCTTGCGGCATCTATGGCCGCTTATCGCCTCGACATCTAATCGACTTTGCCGCCATCGATGTCGCGGTCCTGATCGAAGACGATCATGAAGCAGGAGGCCGCGATGAACAGTGAAGAAGTTTACAACACATGGGCACCGCCGGATGGCCTCTGGTCAAAATGGGCCAAGCCGGTCCTGTTCGCATGCATCTCCAAGACGACCACCCCACCTTCATATGAAGCCCTAATACTCATGGATGTCGCATGGGCCGAGCCCGCCAATGGAGCGACCGCCATCATCCTGGATCTTCCCGGCGCATCAGGAGTCTGGGCCGGGCTTTCATTGGCTGATCTCGGCTATGCGCCGGTTCCGCTCTACAACGCAATTCCCCAGCCATACGCCCACACCATCCTCGGCGCCAATGACTCATCGGTGGTGGACATGGTGTCCGTCCTGATGAGCCTGATTCATGCCGCCACACTGCTAAAGCAGTCACATATTTCCGCCAACGCGCCACCGGCCTTTATTCTGGACGCCAACCGCCGCGCCCCCGGCCGCATCATCCGCGAGGATCAATTCGACAACCGCTCCGTCAGCCTGCCGACCGACTTTCCCTCGGCGCAGTTCATGCTCTCGCACGGTATCCAAAAGGTCATTCTCGTTCAGGCGACCGGCACGACACCGCAGTCCGATCTCGCCCACACGCTTCGCCGCTGGCAGGAAGCCGGCATCCCAATCTGGGCCAAAGCACTATCGGATAGTGCCGCACCCCAGCCTATCCAAGTCAGCCGCCCACCCAAATTCCGTCTGCTCTTCTACAACTTCCTTGCAACCCTCGGGCTCTACCGCAGCCCCTTCGGCGGCTTCGGTGGCATGCTTCCGTCGCAGTCGGCGGGAGGGTGATGTACATGCGTACTTCAATCCGAAATCTAGCGATCATTCTGGGCGTATTTGGTGAAATATCACTCGGGAGTTGGGTTCTTCAGGAGGTGGTTCTGTGGCTAATGTCGACGCGCAACATGACACCCGATCAGATATTGATGCGGCGGCCGCGAGTAATGGCCGGTGCGGTTCTCATAACGATTTGGATCGCGGGCATCACAGCCCAATTTCTGGTCAAACGGCGACGCCGTAAAACGGATTCATCTGGCTCTTCAAGTGCCAATCAGCCTGAAAACGGCGGATAAAATCACCCTACCTGATCGCAACCCCACCCACAGTGACCGGAATCCCACGCGCGCCCGCTCCCGCCGGCTGCACTTTCGGCTCGTAGCTCGGCTCGATCGCCAGTTGCAGCGGCCGGCGCGGGCCTTTTGGCAGTCCGTCCTCGTCGATCTTCCGCTGGAGGGCCATGATCCCTTCGATCAGCGTCTCCGGCCGGGGCGGGCAGCCGGGCACGTAGACGTCCACCGGCATGAACTGGTCGATGCCCTGAATCGTTGCATAGGCATCGAACACGCCACCCGTGCTGGCACACGCGCCCATGCTGATGACCCACTTCGGCTCGGTCATCTGCTGATAAATGTGCTGCAACACCGGCATCATTTTAATCGTCACGCGACCGGCGACGATCATCAGGTCGCTCTGCCGGGGCGAGAAACTCATGCGCTCCATGCCGAACCGGGCCAGGTCGTAGCGGCTGGAGGCCGTGGACATCAGCTCGATGCCGCAGCAGGCAGTGGCGAAGGGCATCGGCCAAAGGCTGGACCGGCGGGCCCAGTTAACAACCTTTTTAAGCTGGGTGGTCAGGACGTTGTCGGGTAGGGCTTGGGTGTCCATGGGGTGTTTGTCGGCAGATCATAGCGGCATAACCCTGTTTCAAAAAACGCGTAGAGCCAATACAGCAGCGCATCGAATAATTGCTTGGCTGTGGGCGGGCTTGTGGCGTTATCATCAAGGCATGGCGGAGACCGCTGGCCAATCTAGTAAGTTTCCGCTCGACGCCCTTGGCCAGCCGCACCCGGCCGACCTCGGTGACGTCGATATCGAAGCGATCAAAGCAAATCTGACGCTAACGCCCGTTGAACGGTTGCGCAAGCATGAGCAGGCACTGCGGTCAGTTCAATCGCTAAGAGAGGCCGGAGACCGTTTTTATTCCTCCCACCCCAATGCAACCCAACCACCCCCCGCAACTTAAAGCGCCCGAGTTGATTCGCAGGCTCACGGAGAACGGTGTCGAGTTTGTGGTCATCGGCGGCCTTGCCTGTGTGATGCATGGGCTCGGCTACACGACCGAAGATCTTGACGTCTGTGCTTCCATGACCGAGGCGAACATCCAGCGGCTACTCGCCGCACTTCAAGATCTGGATCCGAGACTGCGCATGCGGCCTGACAAAATGCCACTGCCACGAACGGTCGAAGGCCTTCGTGGCGTGCTCAATCTATACCTGCAAACCGATTGGGGATTGTTCGATCTCTTGGGTGACGTCGCCGGCATCGGCGACTACAAGGCGGCCGCAACACTCTCGGTTGAGATGGATGTCGACGGCACGAGATGCAAGGTCTTAAGCCTTGAATCGCTCATCACTGCCAAGCGTGCATCGGGGCGCCGTAAAGACCTGCTTGCCGTCATTGATTTGGAAGAAATCAAGAAATTGCGCGATAAGGGTCCTTCGTGAACACTCAATCCAGGGTCCACTTGTAATCCACGGTCGTGATCGCGCCCGGCCGGGCCATCGTGGCGATGTGCCCATCGGCAAAACAGACGTTCCCGCGATTCACTCCGTGCCAACGCCCCGGATAAACCAGACCGGCGTCGAGAAACAGAATCGTCCGCGTCGGTTCACGAGTTTTCACAAACTTTTGCCCCGCGAAGTTGCCAGCATTGAAGTTGTAAGTGTTGCCCACCCACTCGAAGTGGCTGTTGTTGGTGGCCCAAGGGCTGTTGTCGGCTTCCATCGGACAACGGAAGACGTTGTAGTTGTGGTTGACGTACCGGTTCAGCGGGCGGTCCTCAAATTTGTTGAACAGGCCGTTCTGCCCGGTGTTCGTGTTCCCGCTGGGCCGGCCGCCGTAGACGTACCAGTCCATGCCATCGGTGCTGGGGTTAGGCGCCTTCCAGAAGACGGTCTGGCGGGTGTCGTTCAAGTATGAGCAGAAGCCTGTGTAAATTTGCCGGAGCTGGCTGGAGCATTGCACAGTGGCCGCCTGCCTTCGGGCCTTGGTCAAAGCCGGTAGCAAAATGCCTACGAGCACGGCAATGATACCAATCACCACAAGCAGTTCGACGAGCGTAAAGCCCCGCCGCGCCGGTGGGCGTGAATAGAACGACATGTTTAACCTCTTAGGGTGCGGGCGTGGGTACAACCGGCCACTGTTCCTGATACCGGCAGGCTGCGGACACGTTGCCGCGTTAAAGCGGATTTAATTCCGGGCCGGTTGGCTTCACGCGAAAAAAGAAACCCTTGCGGAGTCCTCCGGGCGTTGAGTGCGTTACCCTGTTACCCATGCTTGCTGCCGTCCTGACCGCCCCCGGTTCGCCACCGATCTTCGAGCTGAGAGAAGTCGCCGACCCGATTGCCGGCCCCGGCGACGTCCTGATCCGGGTGATCGCGGCCGGAGTGAACCCGGTGGATGTGAAGCTGGCCACCAAAGCCCGCAAGTATCCGCAGCCGCACATTATGGGCTTCGATGCGGCTGGCGTGGTGGAGGCCATCGGCCCTGGCGTGACCCGGTTCAAACCCGGCCAGCGTGTGTCGGCGTTCGGCTGGCTGAACAGGCCGGGGGCGTTCGCAGAACTCGTGAGCATTCCCGAATCGACGGTTGCCTATCTCCCGGCAGATGTTCCGTTCCATGTCGCGGCCGCATTGCCCATCGCCGGGGTGACGGCCTACCAAGCTCTAGTCACCCGCGCGGCCCTCAAGCCGGGCCATTCCCTCCTCGTGACGGCTGGCGGGGGCGGCGTTGGCCACTTGGCCCTTCAGTTGGCCCGCTATATTCAGGGCAGCTCCCCGGCGATTCTCATTGCGACCGCGCACTCGGCGGAAGCTGTTGCACTGGCCGAAAAGTCCGGCGCCACCCACATCGTCGACTACCGCGCCGGGGACATTGTCGAACGAGCCAGGTCCTTCACCAGCGGCCGGGGTGTGGATGTCGCTCTAGACCTCGTCGGCAGTGCAACGCTCACCGATTGTCTGGCGGCGCTTGCTATGGGTGGCCGGGCCGTCTCCATCGTCGAGACGGCCGACATGCCCGTCAACGCCCGTGTGCTGTTCGACAAAGCCGCGTCGCTGCACTTTGTTTTTACCGGAGCGCCAACGGTCGGCAACGGCGACGCGTCTGCCATTGGGGCACAACTCGAGATCGTGGTGGCGCTCGCATCGGCCGGGCACCTGCGTCCGCAGGTCC
The DNA here is from genome assembly GCA_038226785.1 of Tepidisphaerales bacterium. Classification (GTDB taxonomy): domain Bacteria; phylum Planctomycetota; class Phycisphaerae; order Tepidisphaerales; family Tepidisphaeraceae; genus JBBRQG01. The sequence continues at coordinate 71,531 of JBBRQG010000009.1, forward strand.
AGCGCGTGCCGTTCTCGGATATCGCACGGGCGTTTGCTGTTCAAGCTTCCGGCCGATGCATCGGCAAACAGGTATTGGACATTCAATCGGTGTAGCAGCCGCAGGACAGTTCGCCTTAGCATCCGCCCCTCATGGCCAGGTCACAGCGGTTCCTCATTCTCGGTGGCACAAAGTTCATCGGCCCACAGGTGGCGCGGTGGCTCTTGGAGATGGGCCATCATGTTGGTGTATTCCATCGCAGCACGACCGTTCCCGACTGGCTGACCGGCAACGTCGCCCAGATTCAAGGCGACCGCCGCCGCATGCGTGAAAGCACGGCCGAGCTTCGCCAGTTCAAGCCGGATGTCGTCATCGATATGCTCGCGATGTCGCGGAACGATGCCGAGGCACTGGGCGATGTCTTCGGCGGTCACGCGGCCCGGGTTGTCGTGGCCAGCAGTTGCGATGTTTATGCGCCTTTTGCACAGGTCAACGGCTGGGAACCGCTCACTGAATACGCTGGCCCCCTCACCGAGCGCGGCCCCCTGCGAACCGTCCGCTATCCGTTTCGCTACATGGCCAAAGACGAAACCGAGATGCGCTATTGGTATGACAAGCTGGACGTGGAAGAAGTGGTCATGGGCTGTGACCGCCTGCCGGGGACCATCATCCGCCTGCCCGCTGTCTATGGCCCCGGTGACCCGCAATGGCGATGCACGCCCTACCTAAGAACCCTGCGCGACGGCGGCGGCATCAAGCTCGGTCGTCTGGCAAGCCGACACCGCCTCTGCCGCGGCTTCGTGTTGAACATGGCGTGGGGCATGGCCCTGGCGGCTACTGAGGACGATGCCGAGGGCCGCATCTTCAATGTGGCCGATATCCCCACCCTCAGCGAGCACGACTGGGTGCGGGGCATCGTTAAGGTGGCAGGCGCAGAAGGATCATCCGCCGGGCAGATCACGGCCGATGGCGATGATGAGGCCTCGCCTGCTGCCACCGGAGGGGTCGGTGGCACTCCCCGGTTTCCGGCCGAGGCCCACATCGATCTGGACTGCACCCAGATTTGTCAGACCCTCGGATACACCCCCAAATACGACTTTCTGGAAGGCCTCCGGCGAACGGTCGTCTGGGAGACCGCCAACCCCGCCCCGCCGCCGCCATTGCCGGGCCAGCCGATCCGCGATCCAGCGACCGCGAAATAGTCACCACCCAAGGGCACGCACCCATTTGGCAACAAGTTGCCTTGGTTTTCGGGGGCATCACGATCATGGCTTGACATCGCACCCCTGCGGGCGAAGATGCGGGGCCGGTCTTGGTTGTGCTGAGCCCCCGTCAATAAGCCGCACAGACGAGATCCGGGAAGCGCAGCCTTAGCTCAATTGGATAGAGCATCGGTCTACGAAACCGAAGGTTTCAGGTTCGAGCCCTGAAGGCTGCAATCGGGCGAAACAAGAGTACCGGCAGGTAACTTTTTGATCGCCCTAGCTAGATCCTCTGCGGCGTGAACCTCAGCACTCTGTGCCGGATCATCAGCCGCTCCCCTACCATCCCGCCGTGGACCTCTTCGCCGAATCTCGCAAGGCCAATCTTGGCAAGGTCGCGCCGCTGGCGGTGCGGATGCGGCCACGGACCATCGAAGAGTTTGTCGGTCAGCAGCACATTCTCGGCCCCGGCAAGCTCTTGCGGCGCATGCTCGAGGCCGACCGGATCAACTCCGTGTTGTTTTACGGCCCGCCGGGCACGGGCAAGACCACCCTGGCGCAGCTCATCGCCACCTACATCAAGTGCCATTTCGAGCAGATCAACGCGGCGAGTTCAGGCGTCAAGGAAGTGCGGGCCGTGCTGGATGCCGCCCGCCAGCGGCTGGAGATGGGCGGTGCGGGGGCAAGAACCGTCCTGTTCATCGACGAGATCCACCGCTTCAACCGCGCCCAGCAAGACATCCTTCTGCCCGATGTAGAGGCGGGCTACGTCATTCTGGCTGGTGCGACGACTGAGAATCCGTTTTTCAGCGTGAACTCGCCGCTGCTCAGCCGATCACAAATATTTCAATTCGCCGCCCTGACAGAAGAAGACATTCTGGGCGTCCTGCAACGTGCGATGGCCGACCCCGATCGTGGGTTCGGGCGGCTGCGGTTGAATGTCAGCGACGAAGCCCTAGCTCACTGGGCGAAGATTTCCGACGGCGATGCCCGCCGGGCGCTCACGGCTTTGGAAATCGCGGTGAAATCGCAGCAGGCCGCCGGCGTCGCCACCGATGCAGCGATCACCATCGACCTCGACACCGCCGAACAATCCATTCAGCAGAAGGCCATCGTCTATGACGGCACCGGCGACGAGCACTACGACGCCGCCAGTGCCCTGATCAAGTCCATGCGCGGCAGCGATCCCGATGCGGCCGTTTATTGGGTGGCGCGCATGCTTACCGCCGGCGAAGACCCGCGCTTCATCGCACGGCGCATCGCCATATTGGCGAGCGAAGACATCGGCAACGCCGACCCTCAGGCCATGGTCATCGCAAGCGCCATGTACGCCTTGGTCGAACGGATCGGCATGCCCGAATGCCAACTCACACTGGGGCAGGCCGCGATCTACATGGCCATGGCACCCAAAAGCAACGCCAGCGCCCAGGCGATCTGGGGAGCCATGGGAGATGTCAAACTGAATCGCACGGTGCCGGTGCCCGTACACCTCAAGGACGGCCATTACGAGGGCGCCAAACGTCTTGGTCATGGGCAGGGCTATGTAAGTCCGCACAGCACGCCCGATGGCAAGGTTGATCAGGACTACCTCGGGGTCGACGTACAGTACTACCACCCGACCGACCGAGGCTTCGAGGCCGAATTGGCCCGGCGACTGAAAGAGATGGGGCGGGCGGATACTGGGTCGGTCGAATAAAAAACAGTCGTTTGCCCCAGCTGGTACCTTGGTTATGCAGTGCCGGGGTATTGCGGCCGTTTGTGCACTCGATTGCACTGCAATTGTTATGAATCCCGTATGAACAACCCGATGAATTGTTCGTACAGATACAGGGCAGCGGTGCTATTCTGAGCCTCGACTTGATCTGGTCACGGCGACTGTTTCCCACGGTCGCAACTCTCGGGTGGTGGTATCCCTGATGGACTTACAGCAAGACAAAAACGACGTTCGCAAGGCACTGCGTTTCAAGCTGGCGGCTATGTCGTCAGCTGATCGCAGTACCAAAAGCCAATTGGCCTGTGCCTTGGTGCAGGCCACGCCGGAGTTCGCGGCCGCGTCGGTGGTCATGCTGTATTTATCGACTGCGGCCGAGGTCGACACGGCCGGGCTGGTGCTGCGGTGTTGGCAGATGGGCAAGACGGTGGTCGTCCCCAAGACCAGTTGGAACGAACGCCAGATGATGCCCGTGGAGATCAACTCTCTGACGACGGGCCTGGTGACGAACGAAAAAGGCATTCGCGAGCCGGCCGCCTGCAAGCCGGTGCCCGCCGAGTTCATTGATCTGGTGATCGTGCCGGGTTTGGGCTTCACGCCCAAGGGCTATCGCATCGGCCGGGGCATGGGCTTCTATGATCGGTTCCTGGCACAACCGGATTTTGTCGGCGTGAGTTGCGGGCTGGCATTCGACGAGCAACTGGTGGAAAAGCTGCCGGTCGTAGACCACGACGTCCCGCTCAACATGCTCGTCAGCGACGGCGGCATTCGCCGGTTTACAAGCCAGACCATGTGGACGGTCTAGACCGGCGCGCAACAGGTCCTTTGGTCTGCAGACCCCAATAAACTGTCGAGTCTGAGCGACTGAATCTGGATCCCCCTTCGACTCGTCCAAGGGGTGGCGACCCTCGTTTTGCCTTTTGGCGACGCAAGTGCCGATAACCTACGTAGAGTGAAAATGCCCCACTGGAGTGGAGCTTAGGTTTGCGAAAGGTTGCACGGATGGCTTCGTCTTTTGCCGGGGGTGGTGGCTCAAAGGGTCAGAGGCTTCGCAATGCGCTGGCCGGCTGCGGGCTGGTCGTTGTCGCGATTGTGGTGCTCGTCAAATGGAGTGGGCCAGCCAATGGCGGCGGGCCTTCCTTCGCTGGGGCTCAGGCTTTGCCCATGGCAAGCACAACGTCAGCGGTCAATCCTGCGACCCGGCCAACATCACTACCATCGGCCACCCTTCTCACCCCGGCCGGTCTGCCGGCGGCCACCATGCCTTCGGGCAGAGTGGCCGTTTTCGGGGCCGTCCCCAATGTGATCGGGCCTACGTCCCCCTCCGTACTGCGCGAAGCACAGGATAAAGTCGCGGCCGGGCAGTTTGTGCCAGCCCGCGCGATGCTGAATGACGCGCTGCTGGCCGGTGGCCTCTCGGCGGGTGATGCCGCCGCCGCCCGCCAACTCATCAGCACGCTCAACGAGCAACTCATCTTCGGTCCGCGTCTCGAACCCGCCGACCCCTGGGTCGACATGATCAAGGTCAAGACGGGAGACGTTCTGCAAAAGCTGGCTTTCCGGTCCGGCACGACGGCCGACCTCGCCCTGAGAGCCAATGCCATGACCGATGCCCGGCGTCTCCGGTCCGGCCAGAACCTGAAGCTGATCAAAGGTCCGTTCCATGCCGTAGTAACAAAATCAGCCTTTACCCTCGACGTTTATTTAGGCGCGCCCGGCGGCCCTGGCAGTATGTACGTGACGAGCTTTGCCGTGGGCCTCGGCCGCGACGACAGCACCCCGACCGGTCTATGGCTCTGTGAACACGGAAACAAAATCCGCAACCCGACCTACTTCTCACCGCGCGGCGAAGGCGTCATCCCGGCCGGTGACCCACGCAACCCGTTGGGCCCGTACTGGATAGCCCTGCAGGGCATGGAAGGTCAGGCCGTGGGGAAAATGAGCTACGGCATCCACGGAACGATCGAACCCGACAGCATCGGCAAACAGGGCAGCATGGGCTGTATCCGACTTGCCACGGGGGATATCGAGCAGGTGTTCGGGCTGTTGTTAGACGGGAAGAGTCAGGTACGGGTCTTGCCGTAGAGCACTACCCTTGGCGAATGCTCGGCCGCACCGGCGGGAGCAATTCGTCTTCCGACAACTCGCCTTGAGCCAACCGGGCGTGTCGCGACCAGAAATCTTCAAACGTGCGGCGAAGGTCGAACTGACCGATGCGGCCGGCCGCAGCACGACTCATGCGGTCGCGGGCGGCGGGGTCGCTCAATAGTTCGGCGATGGCCTGCGTCCAGATTCCCACATCGGTGCCGCCCAGAATGCGCCCCGTGACGTGGTCTTCCACGATCTCCTTCGGTCCGCCCTCGTTACTGACGATGGCGGGCAGGCCCGAACATTGGGCCTCGATCACTACCTGCCCCAGCGTGTCCGTGCGGCTGGGGAAGGCGAACAAGTCCGCGCTCGCGTACAGCGGAGCCAGTTGGGCATCATTCTGACGGCCTAGGAAATAAGCGGGATGGCCAGCCAGACGCTTCTTCAGGTCTTCGGTCAGCGGGCCTTCGCCGGCGAAAATCAACGCTGCATCGTGGCCCGCCTTGCAGAGGGCAATGAACGCATCGGCCAGAAGCAGAAGATTTTTTTCCTTGCTGATTCGCCCAGCGTAGAGCAACTTATTTTTTTGATTGATTCCGAGCCGATCCCACACGCCCGTATCGCGTTTGGTGGCGTTGAAGGTCTGCGTGTTGATGGCCGGGGTCATGCCGGCCAGCTTTTCTTCCGGCACACCCAGCTGGGATAAGTTGGCCCGGTAGCTCTGGCTGCGGCTGAAGGTGGTTGCAGCCTCGCGATAGAACCACTCCATGTACTTGCGAGTGGCCATTTCCACGCGGTGGTCGCCGCCGGTCAGGTTGCGCATGTAGGCCGGAAAGTCCGTGTGATACGTTGCCAGCATCGGTACGCGCAGCATCTTGGCGACCAGCCACCCGCACATCCCCATCGGCCCCGGCGTACTGACGTGCACGGCATCAAACTGCTGGCGGTCGGCCCATTCCAAAACCTCCAGAACGGGCGGAAGGCTGGCAACCAGATCCGGGTAATACGGCATGGGCATGCTCAGCAGCGGTTTAAAGTTTGTACGCCATGGCCCGACAATCTTCTCACTCGGCCCGCACGTCGCCACCGACAGTTGCCGCCCCTGCGAGCCGGCCTGTGTCGCCATATCGCGGATGAACCGCGCCACACCATTGATGTCGTCCAGTGTGTCGGTAAACAGGCCGACCTTCAGCGGTTGGTCGGTCTTCCCCTGACGCTGCCCGGTGATCCGCCGCAGCAGGTGCCGTTCCTTGTTCTGGTGGAAAACGGCGAAGTAGTAAGGCATCAGCGTGAACTGATGGGCCATCACCGCCGAGATGCTGTCGAACACGCCGGTGAAGCTGGCGTCTTTGATGTTCTGCTGAAATGCCTCGGCGATCCCCTGCGTGATGTCGCGGTTGATGTCGCTGGCGAACGCAAAGACTTCATCATGCTCGCCCAGCGGCGGCAGACCACGCTTCAGGGCGCGACCAAGGTTGGGGTGCTGGCCGATCCGGTTCTTGACGCTCTCTGTGAACAGCCGCGCCAAAACGCCGCCTGTGCCCGTCTTCTGCTCGGGGGCGAAGGGGCTCTTAACACGCTTCCAAATCTTCTTGGCTTTGTGGCGGGCATAGATGCGGGCCATTTCCAGCTTGCCCGGTTTCGGGCGCTGGCCGACCAACAACTGCATCATCAGCCCGGCCATGTTGGGCGTCCGGCCGGGCGTCAATACCTGCTGCGTGTAGTAACGCACGGCCACGCTATAGAAGGTGTGGGCCAATTTCGCGCTGCTGCCGGGCTCGCCGCCGGGGCGCGTGCGCGCGGTGCGCAGACACTCCAACGCCTCAGCCACCGTCCGCGTTTCCGGCGGGAACTCCGTGAAGGTCCGGCCAATATTGAGCAGGCCGTGGTCATCGCTCCCCGCCGTGCGGGTTTTGACCCACGGCTCTTCCCAGCGCGGCTTTAGGTCGTGCTTCCGACTCAGGCGTTCAATCTCCGCCGGCGTCAGGCGATCAACGATCGGCTCGAACGCCTCGCGGTGCAGGCTGCTATGGGCACCGTTCAGACACTCAAAGCCTTTGAAGATCAGAAGCAGCCGTTCCAGGTGCCACTTCTCCAGCTTGTCGTTCTGCCGGTAGATCGGGTGGGCCACGGAGTGGGCGATGTTGTGCTTCTCCAGATATTCGGCCACCTGATACAGGTCGTTGGCCATGGACTGCAGCGTGGCATGGGTCTCACGGTCGATTCCGTATACCAGCAAGTGCAACTTGCACTGGTCTTCCGGGAACCAGCACGTAAGTTCCACGCCCACCAGCACGTCCGGCAGGTGGTCGATCCGCAAGACACCTTCCAGCGTGTCGTGGTCGGTAATGGTGACGAAATCCATCCCCCGGCGCTTGGCCTGGGCATGAACCATCAGGGGGTCGCTGTAACATTCGGGGCAACTGATGGCGCGCAGCGCGACCTCGGCCGCCCTGTTGGAGGCTTCGCTGTGGCAGTGCAGGTCCGCCCTTTTCCAGCCCGTGGTATTAGCCATCGTGTTCATGCGACCAACCTCCCGCAGACGTTCGGGGTGTTACCGCCGAGAGATTGTCGCCGGTCGCATGGTGACCGTCCAATAAGAACGGGTGAGGGTTGTGGTAAACACCTGTTGTTTACGTAAACAAGGCGAATAGGCCACGCGGAAGCAATAAATCGCCAACAGCATGGGTGCCGGTTTACGGCAGCGGATGGTTCGCCCCAAGCTTTGCGTAGTACGCGAAGGATGCATCGCGCTGTTGGGCCAGAATGTTGTCGCCCACGAAAGAGCCTTTCGGCGCCCAGTAATCCATGTTCCCAGCCTCCGCCGGAGTCATTTCGGTCACGTGGCCGTCGAAGAAGCCGACCTCCATTTTCCCCAGATGCCGCAGCGACGCCTGCTGAAAGCCCTTACCGGGCCGGGCCTGTCGCATGTTGTTGACATTGTAGGGGGCGATGTAGAGGTACGGCTCACCCGAACCACCGGCGATGGCAGGACCGCGCGAATGGAAGTTCCCCTGTGGCGAGCCAGTCAGTGAGCTGGTGGCAAGATTGGTCGTGTAATCGAAGTAGCCCGCGTTGTTGCCAGTCGTATTCCAGTACCGCCCACCTTCGAAAACAAAAATCTTGTTCGCCGCCGGACCGATCTTCTGAATCTTGGGCACATATCCCTGCGGCAAAAGGTAATAACCGGTCGAGCCATCATCTTCCCTGATGAACTTCGCCAGTGAACCGGTCGGCATCAGGTGGAAAAAGCTGGGCGTGACATAGCTTAAAATGTGTGGCAGACCCACCATCGGCAGTGCCGGCCCGTTGTAGAGTTTGGCGTAGCGGGTCTCGTTCTCGGGGCAACGAAGCTTGTTTTCCAAAATGTCGATGTACTTTTTCAGCCGGACCGTCTCCAGCGCGGCCGTTGTGTTGGGCGTGGAGGCGTCAGCGGCCGCCAACTTCATCATTTTGCCCACGGTCGGGCTCATCCAATCCCAGTCCTGAACAGGTGACGCGGCCGCACCATCAAACGCACTACCGGTGTGCAGGGCCAAACCCGAAGTGTTCGGGCCCGGGAAGTAGCCCTTATTTTCCAGCACATACAACTGCATGCCGTTCAGCATTTGTCGGATGGCCGACTGGCAGACGATTTTGTTGGCCGACTTGCGGGCCCGCGACAGGCTGGGGAGAAGAATCGAAATCAGCACCGCAATGATCCCGATCACCACCAGCAGCTCCACCAGCGTAAAGCCGGAGGACCGCGCGCGAAGTTGTTTCCGTGTCGCTGGCGAAGAGGGTCTTGGATTCACTGCGATGTCCTTGGTCTGGGAGTTCAGAGGTGCTGCTAGAGTAGACCCAGAAATCGTTCACGGCGTATTAATAGATCAGGGTATTTACCAGCACTTTTGTCCGAAAAATGCCCCAATGCTAACACCTTGATAAGTCATGGGTGGGTTGGCGCGGCTGGACGGGCTTCGGCCGAGACTCGGGTGGTCGGCGGGCGGTGGTTGACGAAGTCAGAAACGGCCGTGTCCAGTGCGGCGGGCGCATCGTCCATGATGAAATGGCGGGACTTCATGACCGTCACCACGGTCACGTTTTTGGCACTGCCATAGGTGTGGTCGATGACCGTCAGAGTCTGCTGCTGCACGAAAGCCGTCTGGCCCCCCACGGCCAACACCGCCAGCACCGGCGTCTGACAGGATTGCACCTTGGCCGTGATGTCTGAGGCCAGTAGTTCCAGTATGTACCGTGCGGTCACAGGTCCCGGGGTTTTGGCACTAAGTGCAGCCAGTTCCTTGGCCCTTTCCTGACTGGTGACGAGTTGCCCCATGGATGCGCCCTGCTGGGCCGCAAACGTCGGCTGGGTGGAGGCCCGGTTCAGTCCCGGTGCGACCTGCAGATTGATCAGCTTTGCCCGCGCTTCCGGGGTCACATTGCCTTGCATCGGAAAGGCCGGATAGCCATCGATGGTGATGGCAGCGCGGAACAGGCCCGGGTGATCGGCCGCAGTCCGCTGGGCGAGAAACCCTCCCAGTGAATGCCCCATCAGAACGGGATGATCCAGTTTTTTCTCGGCCACCAGATCGACCAGACCCTGCTCGGCCGCGTTCAACCAGGCGGTGTGGGCGTAATCAGGGTCCACAGCGGTTGACATCGCCGGCGTGCCGCCGAACCCGGCCAGTGTCACGCAGTACATCGTGTAGGCCGATTCGTTCCGCTTGACGAACTCGTCATAAATCGACGCATCACAACTCAGCCCCGGCACGAGAATCATCGGGATCGGGCCGGTGCCGTGGATGGCGACAGTTGCTATGGCGAGGGTCGCTGGTCTTGCGGCGGGCGCAACAATCGGCTCGGCGCAAAGCGACGCCGGAAGTGACGCCATACAAACCAGCATGACCAGCGTGGGGAGTGTCTTAAGCATGTCGCGAATCGTACATCGCGCTCGGCAGTTTCACCTGGCGCGGGCCGTTATACTCCGCGGCATCATGCCTACCGCTCCCGATGCATGGGTCACGCCGACTATCCTGCAATGTCCCGGCGTCGTCCGGACGATACGGCTGGAACCGCTGGAAAAGTGGCACGCCCCCGACCTCTTTGCCGCCGCTGACCCGGAACTGTTTACTCACACGTCTCAGGCGCCAGCCGAATGGTCTGTGCGCGGGTTCGAGACCGAATTCGCGACGATCAAGGCGATGCCGGATGTGGTGGCATTCGCCATCGTGCTGTTCGGGCCGGGTGGTGGGGGCGAGCATGCGGGCCGGGCCATCGGGCGCACGACGTTCATGGACATCATGCCCGACCATCGCTGCGTAGAAATCGGACGCACGTGGATCGGTCGGGCCTACCACGGCACGCGCGTCAATCCGGAAGCCAAATACCTGATGCTGCGACACGCGTTTCAAGTGATTTCACCCCCGGCTATCCGCGTGCAGATCACCACCACTGCGACGAATCTTCACAGCCAGGCGGCGATAGCCAAGTTGGGGGCGGTGCGTGAGGGTGTTTTGCGAAAAGCCCGCATCATGCCAGCATCCATCAGCCGGCCGGCACCGGCCGTGCGGGACGTAGAAATATCCAGTATTTTGGACGAGGAGTGGCCGAGGGTAAAGGCCCAACTGGAAAGACGGCTTATGTCGATGGAATAGGGCGGCAATGCCCGCGGCTGGCGCTACTTCGTCGTGTGCTTCACGAGCTGCTCATCCCCACCGGCCGGAACTTCGCGGACAACGCCGACACCTTTGGCGTAATACTTGTATTCCACACCGTCTGGCGTGGTCTCTTTGACCTTCACGCAATCTTTGAACGTGCCAGCCGGAACGGTCGTCGTGGCTCCGACTTCTACGATCTCGTCCTTCTCCATGATTTCATCGTTCACATCTTCGGACAGCCAATTCGCACCGACCTTCGGTTCGCCGCCGGGAAAGAGCAAGCCCGGCACCTCGGTATCCCGTCCCAGCGTCCACGAACCGGCGTGGCCGATGACCTTGCCGCCCTTGTATTCGTCCACGTCCTCACCAAGGTAGTAAACGTTGCCGTTGTCGTCTTGGGCGAAGTAGTCCAGGGTCACTTCCTCCAGCTCGCCGTTCTTGGTTGCGCGGTCTTCAAAGACCAACGCTTCGACTGTCTGCCCGGCGATCTGGAAGGTGCGATGGATGTCCGACTTTACTGTGCGTTCGACGCGCACTTTCGATTCGCCTTCGGTCCCCTCGATAATGTCCTGCTGCAGCGTTGCCAGTGGCAGGTAGGGGTTGGTGATGTGTGTCGGGTGGCTGAACTTGATGCCTGCCAGCACCTTGTCGCGGCGGGCGGTACGCTCGGCCGCCTTGTCGCTCGCGTCGTCGTCTTTGATCTCGACCAGTTTGCCGTCCGCCGTGATGACCAGATCGCGGACGTTGCCGTCCTTGCCCTTGGCCTCGGCCTCATAAATGGTCTGACCGTCTTTCGTTTCCTTCTCCACATCGACCGGACCCGCTTTGCCACCGTTGGCCAGTACGGTCGCCTGAACGGCCTTCGGAATTTTGTCCCATTCAACGGGCTGGCCGGCGAACGCAAAGGCGGCGGGCAGTACAACCGCCATCGCGGCCATCAGGGTCGAGCGGGCCGCGGTCGAAGTGCGATTGGGATGAACGATGTGCATGTTGCTTCCTTGGTGAGACCGGGATCCACGAGCAAGCGCAACCTTACAGGCTGTTGATGATCGCAAGATGACTGGCACACAGCATTACTTCACAGCGTCGATCTTGAAGTTCTCGCCATAGGTGGCAAATTTCAACGGGGGCTCCAGCCGCAGATTTCCGTCGCGAAGAAACCTGCGCTGCACGGTCTCCACGCGGCTGACGTCGACGTGGGCCGCCTCGCGTTTCATCTCCGCCACTCGCGCGTCGAGGAATGCATTGAGGTACACCGTTTCATCGCCGCCTTCGGCTGGGGTTTTCGCCTTTGACATCGCCGCCGCCCTTACATCCCGGCAGCTGCCGTGCATGACCGCCGCGTCGTAGTAGGCGAACTGTCCGAGTTCGCACAGCCCATCTGCCTGCGCAAGATCCACGGCCGGGTTGAAGTACGTCCGGTCGCGTTCGCCGTCCTGTGCCAGACGGAACTTGGGATCGGCCGCTGCGGCTTTCCAATCCCGTTCAAATGCTTTGCCTAGGCCTGTCTTGCGCGGCGTACCGTCCACCGCCTTCAGCGCCGACAGGTACTTCGTGAGGATGTTGCCCGGCGACAACTTCTCGTAGGCCTCTACCACTTCGAGCAGATCGTGGGTCCGCGATGTGAACCCGATGATTCCAGCCGTATAGCCCCGGTTTTCCTTCTCTTTGCCCTCCACGTTGTACTGGATATAGGCGTACTGAGCCTTCCAATCGAGAGAGGAGTTCTCGGCCGCCGAGACCAGCCGCATGGCGATCTCTTTCTTGGCGGGCGCTTTCAAACCGGCAGAGGGTGCGGTGCTACCCCCCAGCAGAAGCACGAAGGCGGCGATTGTGAAGCCGAAACGACTCAAGGTGAGGCACATGGCCACAGTCTCGGTCTGGCTGTGCAGGCGTCAAGTTTGCACTTCGCTACAATCGTCACCGCCCATGCCAGCCCCCCGTTCGACCTCCGCCGCTTCCGACACTTGGACCGTCCAGCGCATGCTTGCATGGGCCGTCACCTTTTTTGGTAAAAATGGCGTCGATCAGCCTCGCCTTTCCGCTGAGTTGCTGCTGGCCCACGTTCTGGGCATCCAGCGGATTCGGCTCTATACCGATTTTGCCCGCGAACTGGCCCCGACTCAGCTCACCGCCTTTAAAGCCCTCATCCAGCGGGCACAAAAGCAGGAGCCGATCGCCTATCTGACCGGTCACGCACACTTTTTCAATCTCGATCTGGTGGTCACGCGCGACGTCCTGATCCCCCGTCCGGATACCGAAACACTGGTCGAACACCTCCTGCAATCGCTCCGGGCGGACATCAATGCCCCGGCCGAGCCACGCATTCTCGACCTCTGTACCGGCAGCGGCTGCATCGCACTGGCCCTGGCCAAGCAGCTGAAGGCGGCCGTGGTCGTCGCCACGGACCTGTCGCCGCAGGCGGCCGACGTCGCCCGGACGAACGCGCAGCGACTCGGCTTGTCCGAACGGGTCAACGTCCGTGTAGGCGACTTGTTCGGTGCGCTGGATGCGGTGACCGATGCCCACCCGTTCGATTTCATCACGGTCAACCCGCCGTATATCCCCGCAGGAGACATCGCGAACCTTGACGTCTCCGTACGCGAGTTCGAACCCCACACTGCCCTTGATGGTGGTCCCGATGGCCTGGCGTTTCAGCGCCGTTTGGCCGTCGAAGCGAAACGCCACCTCAAACCCGGCGGCACGCTGTATACAGAGATCCAGTTCGATCAGGGCCCGGCTGCCAGCCAGATATTCCAGTCCACCGGCTGGTCAAGCACCAAAGTCCTGCGGGATATGGGCGGCCGCGAACGCATCGTGGTCGCCAAGCCCTAGTGCATTCGCCTCGACATTCGCGGCAGATCGTCCCGGCGGCCTAGCCACCGGCGGGCGCGACTCAGTCACAGACGAGAGACCAAAAACGTGATCAACGTGCGTGCCAGATGAAATGTATTACGAGCACGCCCCCTAAAAAGTACACGTACTAGTATACGCGGCAACACACCGACCGCCATATTTCCACACCAGACATGTAATCCACATAACACTAGATTGATTTGGCCGACAAAAACTATTGCATTTAATCAAAAAATCAGTAATTTGGGGCTCGTGGCGTCGTCGGTAGACGTCGAAAGCTCATCGCAGATTACACAAGGATTAAGTGTATGTGTACTTTTGTATGTGGCATTTTGTGTGCGGATTTAAAGTGTAGTGTTTGTAACAGAAAGACGCCTAGTACAGAAAAGTAAACACCGGGTTGTCTTAATGCAGGATTTATTGTGCCGGCGTGTGCTGGCACTGCGGGCTGGCCGGGTGTGATGTTTCGGGCGGGCAGGACAGTGGTTGACCGGGTGCATGCCGACATGGCAGGCGCTGCGTTCTTGTTTTGTCTCTCGGCGGGGTTGATTACCACCTCCCTCGCCGCATCACGCCACGGCTGGCTTCGCTCTTGTCGTTTGGCGGAGGTTTACCATGCAAGCACAGGAGTTTTCGCGTCTGCCCCACAGACCGCAGCCGTCGGATTTTCTCAGCGCCACTACACCTTTTCAACGCAGTGACGTAACGGCATCTCGGGGTCAGCCGTGCTGTCTGGTATCCGTCGTCGAGGGCGGGCCGATGGAACGGCAGGCGATTCTGCTGGCAGAAACCCGGGCCCGCTTCGGCGGCCGTTCGTCGCGCTGGCCTTGGGTGATGGTCGCCCCCCGTCGGCTGGCCCAGCCATCACGGTCGGCGATTCAACGCCTGGCCGCTCTCGGCGTGGAGGTCGTGGTCCCCGATCGTTCGAGTGAACTCCCTTGGTTCCCAATTTTCAACAAAGTCATCGCGATCGAAACGGTGGAAGCGCTGGCACGCCAGCAGTTTCTCTGGTTTCTGGATACCGACACACTGGTGACAGGCGACCTCTCCACCATGGATATCCCGCCGGACTGTGACTTTCTGGCCAACCATCCGCAGATGAGCGGTGCCTCCCTGGCGGGTGGTGGGCCGAACCACGCCTACTGGACCCATGCCGGTAGGGTGCTTCAGTTTCCCGTTGACCGATTGCCGGTCGTCCGCAGTCTGGATACGGGCCAGCCCATCTATCAGTATTGGAACAATGGCGTCTTCCTGGTCCGTCGGGGTGCTGGCTTCGGTGCGACCTACCGAGAAGACTTCAAAAAACTATTCTTCTCCGGTGCCAAGTCGCCAGTGGCAGGTCTCTACCACACCAGTCAGGTCACGCTCCCGTTCACGCTGGCCAGACTCGGCCTGCGCACCGGCGTGCTCCCGCTGCGATTTCACCACCAGATGTCGCACTTGGTTGAGCACGACTACCTACGCCAAGTGCAGGACCCGGCCGTAATTCACTATTTCGGCTCGCTCTGGCCCGACTATTTTAACCGGTTCGTTGAACGACTCATGGCCCTGTCGCCAGCGGCCGGAGCGATGGTGGCCGAGCACGGTCCCCTGAATGTCCCCGGCGGACTGGGTCGGCGGGCACTGCGTAAGGTTGTCACCAAGGTCTATGGATTGTCCCTCAAACGCCATTTGGCGCGTCAAAAGGCCGTCTCGAGCGATTCACCCGTGGCCGTGCCTCCGTCGAGGCCGGATGCACGACTCCAAGCGGAGCCCACCAAACAGCAACAAGTCGACAATACCGGTGCGCGGGCTTAGTTTTGTATCCGCCAGTAAATTTGCTTGAAAAGAAATCCCCCTCATCCGATAACATGTAGAAGGAAGCACCAAGGTCGGCCGCAATGTTGGCGGCGTGGGGCGGGCCACTGAACGGGCCGTCCTATCATTCCCGAGCCTGACGTGTGGGGCAGTTTGCCCGGCCAAGTCCCCGTTTTGGGGAAGAGGTCACCGAGTTGGTTTTTTGTTTTTACGGGTACCGATATTTCAACGACTTTTCGCCACAACGAGCAGATCCGTATTTCCCCCATCCGCCTCATCGGCGCCGACGAACAGATGGTGGGCATCGTCACAACAGCCGAAGCGCTTCGCATGGCGCGCGAGGCTCAGTTAGACCTGGTTGAGGTCGCACCCACAGCCAAGCCCCCGGTCTGCCGGATCATGGATTACGGTAAGTGGCGCTACCAGCAACAGAAAAAAGAAGACAAGGGCCGTAGCCACTCCAAGGGCGGTCAGCTCAAAGAGTTGAAGATCAAGACCGTTAAAATCGGCGACAACGATCTTCAGATCAAGATCAACCACGCCCGCGACTTCCTCGAGGAAAACAACAAGGTGCAGTTTGTCCTTCAGTTCCGTGGGCGCGAACTCGCGCACATTGACCTGGGCTACAACATCTTCCGCAAGATCAAGACCGAGCTTGCCGACGTCTGCAAGATCGAACGCGATGCCAAGATGGAAGGCAAGCGCATGACGCTGGTCCTTCAGCCGGGCAAAACCATCCTGCCAGTGCCGGGTGCTCCGGCGATGCGCAGTCCCGGTGCCCCGCCCCCGCGCAGCCCGGGCGCACCGCCACCGCGCCAGCCGTTTACGTCGGGTCAGGCTTTGAATATCGGCGCGCCGGCTATGGCCCGCCCGCCGCTTCAGGCCGCACCGGCACCGACCCAGCAGCCTGCCGGGCAGGCCGTCAAGTCCTAGGTTCGGCCGACTTGCCGTTGCCAACATTCCGGCGGAACTACGAGCGCCAGTAGAGCCGACGGGCGTTGTCGCGCACTACTTTCTCCAACACCCGACCTCTCAGTCCCAAGCCACGAACGGCGCGACCCTCCGCAGCGAGAGCCTCTGTGGTCGATAAGAACCGGCGTTCTAAGTCGTATTGTGCTGCCATGCTCTTTCGCAAAGCCGCCTTCTCCTCCGGTGTGTAGCGGCTGACCGGCCGGGTCAGGACGAAATCCACCCCCCATAAAACGCGCTCCTGATACCGCTCAAAAAACGCGATAAGACCGTCTCGGTCCCGTTCGGCGTGAACTAGTAGATCGCCAAAGCGGGCGGCCGTATCCACGAAATAGTTCGGCGATCGCTCCAGCCGTTCAGCCACAGCCGCCAGATCATGTTCCTGGCTGCCGAAGTGCAGGCCGACGACCGGCAGACTCGGATACCGCTTTACCACCGCATCGCGCGAGGCGATGAGCCGTTCGTGGCTCGGCACATCCGTCCGACCATACCAATGCCACTTGGTCGCCCGGCTGAAGTAGCTGTAGTGCGGGTCTCGCAGGTCCAGTTCGCGCCATGCCTGTACGGGTTCGGCAATGTGCATAAGCAACGGCCGGCCCTGCTGTTCCAGCCACCGGAATACGGGATCGAACCGGGCGTCATCCGCAAAGACCCACTCGCCGGTCTCCGGGTCGCGCAACTCCATGCCAACGTTCTTCCAAACCTTGCACCCCGCAGCCCGGCCCGGCCCGGTGTAGTCGGCTGTAATGCTCGCGATCGCGCTCTCTGCCCAACCCGCGCGGCCGAAGTGTTCGAGGGAAAAGCTGGTCGCCCACGCCCATCGGTCCGGCGACTGTTCGGCCAGCGCCCGATACCAACTTCGCTGGGCCGCCAGACCGCCAAGGTCGTCATGGGCCACACAGATGTTCGTGGCCGCTGACAGACCGAACTCCCGCCACCAATCGGCAGCGTCCGGGATATCGAGGGGCACATGGCCGTGGGCATCGATCCAGTCCATTGGTCCACAAGTTACCGCTTGGGCGATGGAATCGCTTCCTGCCGTAGCGAATAATTGTGTACCGGGGTCGCTTGTTGCCCGCCGTGACACCATCGCAGCACCCAACGTAAGATGCCGAGCGCATGCCCTACACACTTTCCAAGCTCGATCCGCAGGACCCGGAACTCGGCGGTTCACCCACCGGCCACGAAGAGAATCGCTGGACCTTGAACTTCGGGCCGCAGCACCCGGCCACCCACACCACCCTTCGGCTGGTGCTGGAACTCGATGGCGAACGCATCATGAAGTGCACGCCGCACATCGGCTATTTGCACAGCGGCTTTGAAAAGCTGGGCGAGCACCTGAACTACAACCAGTATGTCACCATCGTCGACCGGATGGATTACTCCGCCCCGATCTACAACGAGCTTGCCTGGCACGGCACTGTGGAAAAGCTGCTCGGCATTGAACTGACCCCCCGGTGCAAGGTCCTGCGGACGATCGCCGGGGAACTCGGCCGGATTCAAAGTCACCTGCTATGCGTCGGCGCGGCAGGGCTGGACCTGGGAGCGTTGACCGCGTTTCTCTACGGCTTCAACGAACGAGAAAAAATCTACGACATCATCGAGCTGATGACCGGTCAGCGGTACCACACCAGTTGGACCCGCACAGGCGGCCTGAACATGGACCTGCCCGATGAGGCGGTCTTCAAAAAACTGGTTCACGAGCTGATCGATACTTTCATCCCCGTCGCCATCGGCGAGTTGGAAAAGCTGCTCAACAAGAATCGCATCTTCGTCGATCGCACAAAGGGCATCAGCCCCATCTCGCGCGAAGAAGCCATCGCCTGGAGCCTTACCGGACCCATGGCACGGGCCAGCGGCGTGCGCCGTGATCTGCGCAAGGACGAACCCTATCTCTGCTTCGCCGACAACTGGGATGGGCAGGGCGCGCCTGCCGTCGACTTCAAAGTGCCGGTCATGGAGACCGGCGACGTGTATGCCCGCTACCTCATCCGCCTCGAAGAGATGAAGCAAAGCTGCCACATCATCCGCCAACTGATCGACAAGATTCCCGGCGGCCCGGTGAACGTCAGCCCAGAAGGCAAAGACGTATTGCCGCCGAAGGATCAGGTCTACGGAAGCATCGAAGGCCTGATTCAGCACTTCGAGCTGATCATGACCAATCGAGGTTTTGATACGCCCAAGGGCGAAGTCTACGGCGCCATCGAAACTGCCAACGGCGAACTGGGCTATTACATCGTCAGTGCTGGCGGCAACATTCCGTGGCGCGTCCGCACGCGTCCGCCGTCGTTCCTGAACTACAGCATCTTCGCCAAGTTGGTGGAAGGCCACACGATCAGCGATATCGTCGCGGTCATGGGCAGCATTAACGTCATCGCGGCCGAACTCGACCGGTAGTTACAGGGCGACGCGCTCCACCGGCGCCTCGCCCCACCGCCGGTTCACATTCGCCACCAGCCACTTCTTCTTTAAGTTGAGCTTACTCCGCTCAATATTCCGCTGGTTGCTGAGCTGTGGCGCTTCGGGCACATCTGCAAACTTGTTCCGCAGCGCATCGTCATGTTGCATCGCTTCGGCATTCTCCACTGACCAGAACAGGATCTTCATCCGGCTGGCCTCGCACCGGTGCCGCAAGTCGACATCCTGATAGCCCCACCCTTTCATCTCTTCGTCATATCCGCCCAGTGCAAGTAACTTCTCCTTCCACAGCGTCATCAGCCCGGCGGTGCCCGGGTTGGCTTCCCGCTTAGCCCTCACCAGCGCAGTGGGCGTTTTGGAGATCAGCTCATACGTCTCCCGGAAATAGGCCGGGGTCACCCGCGTATCTGCCATCAGGTTCGAGACAATCTCCCCCCGGCCCAGTTTCATGGCCGTGTTGTCGGCCACGGGGATGTAATAGTTGGGCCGGGGCTCGGTGACGCGATAAAAACTGACCAGGTCGGCAAAGTCTCGCAGCGTCGCTTTGGCCCACTCCGCCATGCCATCGGGCGAGTCGTAATCCACAAGCACAAATTCAGCCGGGATTCCGGCCTCCCGTACAGCCAGCAGGTTGTGAACATAGGCATGTTTCAAATATTCCAGCCGTCCCTTCACCGGGGTGCAGAAGGAAATTACCGGGTTTGGCGGCACAGGCTGTCGGGGCCGGAAGAACATGGGACGTAGGTTAACAGGCCCGTCGCTTTCCAACAGCAGGCGGGCGTCCCCATCTTGGCCGAAGGCTGGGCCGCCCCTACTATTCCCGACCTATGGCTTGGAAGACCGAAAATCGCCGGCTGGAAGTCGTGGAAAAGCCCGGCACTCCCTATCTCACCGATGCCCTGCGCAAATATCTGGAAGAAAAATACGTCCCCCGCTATCCCACCCGTCGGGCTGTGTTGATTCCGGCGTTGCATCTCATCCAGCACACGTACGGCTGGATCCCCACGGCCGCCATGGAAGAGTTGGCCGGGTTCATCGGCTGCTCCCCGGCCGAGACCATGGACACAGCCACCTTTTACGAAGAGTTCTGGCTGAAGCCCAAGGGGAAATACCTCCTGCAGGTGTGCCGCAGCCTGACCTGCGAAATCTGCGAGTCCGGCAAACTGGCTGATCACGTCAAGCGCAAGCTGAACGTCGAACACGGCCAGACCACGCCCGACGGCCGATTCACCTTTGTAGAGCTGGAGTGTCTGGGCGCCTGCGGCACGGCCCCCGTCGCACTGGTAAACGAAGTTTTGCACGAAAATCTGACGGTGGAGAAGTTCGACCAGATCATGAGCACACTGCCGGCCGACCCGGCCGAGTATCACGACCCAACCATCACCTGGGCCGAAGAGAAACACTAGGCAGAGGTAACTGGTTTAAAGATCGGGGCGTATGTCGCGCGTGGCATGGATAGCGATTATTGCAGGCTTGGCCCTTGTCGGCTCGGGTGTTTGGGTCTGGGCCAACTTCTTTGACACTTATCACCTTAAGACCGTGAAGCCGGACATCCTTTACCGCGACGGCTTACGGTCGATGCGGACGTTCGACACTGCTCTGGCATCTCACGGCATCAAGACCATCATCTGCCTGCTCGATCACGACGAGCGGGCGAAAGAGCCCTTCGTCGGTGAAGAGCCGTTTCTGCTACGGGCGAAGATTCGCTTCGTCCCGATCCCTGTAAAGCTCGGCGGCTACCCCAACACTCACGAGGTTCAGGTCTTTTTGGGCAACACCGAAAACAAAAAACGCTGGCCCCTTCTGGTTCACTGTGCTCAGGGCGTCCGCCGCACCGGCATGATGGTCGCGGCCTACCAGATGAGTGTCATGGGCATGACCAAGGATCAGGCCAAAGCCGCCATCGAAACCTTCGGGCACAGCCGCCGGAGTATCGGTGACATTGAAAAGTTCATTGATGTCTACGACCCGGTCAAACGCGAAGTGACCCAAGACCTCGGCGTGGGCGACGAATGAGCGGCACCACACCATCTCCCCGCCCCCCCGCCCGCCCCCCCGACCCTCTCCCCGGCCAGGGCCTGTGGGGCTGGTTGGGCCGGCAGATCGGTTATGTCCGCAAGGCCGTCCACGAAGATCCAACCAAGTCCGAGCAAATTGTCTGGCGCAAGGAAGAGCGGCACGAAGCTCAGTCGCCGGAGCTGCCGGGTGTAACGCTCCGGCGGACAGTGGTGGACGAAGTGGTGCGGGAGAAGCCGCCGGGGCAATGACGGAGGGCTGGGCATGATCAAATACCTCGGCTCAAAACGCACACTTATCCCGGTCATTTTAGAAGCCGTTGCCGACTGCATCGCCACCAAGGGCGGCACCGTCCTCGATCTCTTTTCCGGCACGGCCCGCGTCGGCCATGCCCTGAAGCGAGCGGGCTATCGGGTCCTGGCCAACGATCACAACGTTTACGCGGCCACGCTCGCCCGGTGCTATGTGCAGGCCGATGCCGAAGACGTGCTGGAAAAAGCCGGACAGCTGGTGGCAGAACTTAATCAGCTTTCCGGCCGGCCCGGCTATTTCACGAGCACTTTCTGCCAGCAATCTCGCTTCTTCCAGCCGAAAAACGGTGAACGCATCGACGCCATCCGCGAGGAGATATCCCGCAAAGCGCTTCCACCCGAACTGGAAGCCGTGATGCTCGTCTCCCTGATGGAAGCGGCCGACCGCGTTGACAGCACGACCGGCCTGCAAATGGCCTATCTCAAACAGTGGGCACCCCGCGCGAGTCAGGACTTGTGCCTGCGGGCTCCCGACGTGCTGCCCAGAGCGGCCAGCGGAAAAGGCGAGGCAACCTGTCTGGATGCTGTCGCCGCCGCCGCTCGCGCTGCCGAAGAACACGAAGTCGATGTGGCCTACCTCGACCCGCCCTACAACCAGCACTCTTATCTGGGTAACTACCACGTTTGGGAATCACTCATCCGCTGGGACAAGCCCGAGGTTTACGGCATCGCCTGCAAACGGCTCGACGTTCGCAATCGCCAAAGCGTCTTCAACTCCCGGCCCAAGTTTGCCGCCGCCATGCACGGCTTGCTGAGTGCCATCCGCGCCAAGGCGTTGGTGGTCTCTTTCAATAACGAAGGTTATCTGGGGCGCGACGAGATGGAACGAATGTTGGCCGGTCTGTGGGGCGGTTCGGCCGAAGTACAAACCCTGGAACATGACTACAAACGCTATGTGGGAGCGCAGATCGGCATCTATAACCCCAAGGGCACGAAGGTCGGCAAAGTCAGCCACCTTAGGAATAAAGAGTTCCTCTATGTCGTCACCCGGACGTAGTCGTCGCGCTTGGGCCATGTGAAGGCCTCTGGGATGTTGCTGTTTTTAGTCAAGGTTCCTGACAGTCGAATGGCCATCTGGACACCGCACGTCTTGCTGATGACCGATACATGGGCATGGCGCGCGGTTTACCTTAACCTGCGCCGATTGTGATACATCTAGCGAACCCAATTCTGGTGAGCCTGGCAGCCTGTGCCACGGGGGCAGCGGTGGTTTGCGCGGCGGCTGGAGCAACAACCAGCGGTAATGCCGTTCATCGATCAACGCGGGCTTCTCCGGTGGCAACCATGGGTGTTGTTTTGGCCGGTTGTTGCTGGTTCGCGTTCGGACTGCTCCTACGCATCGGCGATGCCCGCGTCAGCACACCATGGATTCCAGAACTGGGGCTGACCGTCACTTTTCAGTGCGAAGGCATCGGACGCCTCCTCGCCCTCATGGTCACGGGCATCGGTGGTCTCATCATGGCCTATGCCGGAACATATGTCGCTGACGACCCGCGCGGCATGGCGTTTCTGGCCAAGATGCAGCTCTTCCTGCTGTCAATGCTCGGACTGGTGCTGGCAGGAAATCTGGTGGTCATGCTTTTCTTTTGGGAAGGCACCACCGTCACCAGTTACCTGCTTATCGCCCACACGCGCACACCACCGGCACGGGCCGCAGCGTTCAAAGCGCTTCTGGTGACAGGGTCCGGCGGCGTCTGTCTGCTCGTGGCGACGGTGCTGATCGCCAATATTGTCGGCACGACCGATCTCGCCCAACTCGTCATCCTGAAAGACGTACTGCTGGCCAGCCCGCTGGCGCCGGTGGTTATCACGCTGGTGCTGGTTGCGGGCCTCACAAAAAGCGCCCAGTTCCCCTTCCACTTCTGGTTGCCGGAGTCCATGTCCGCGCCCACGCCCGCTAGCGCCCTGCTCCACTCGGCCACGATGGTGAAAGCCGGTGTGTTTCTCTTCGCCACGCTCGCCCCCGTTTTTGCCAGCCAAAAACTCTGGTTCATCCCCCTGATCACCCTTGGCACCATCACCATGCTTCTAGGCGCGTGGCAGGGCATCAAACAATGGGACCTAAAGGCCCTGCTCGCCCAGACCACGATCAGCCAGCTCGGCCTGATGACACTGCTCGTCGGTGTCGGTACGCCAGCGGCCATGCGGGCTCTGGCCGTCGTCCTCCTCGGCCACGGGCTCTACAAATCGACGCTCTTCCTCATCACCGGCAGCGTCGATCACACGGCCCACACCCGCGATCTCCGCAAACTCGGCGGCCTTTTCCGGCCCATGCCCCTCACGGCGGTCGCCGCCATCCTTGGTGCGCTTGGCATGGCTGGCGTGCTCCCCACGGCCGGCTACCTCGGTAAGGAACTGGTCCTGAGTGCCAGCCTTGATCTGTTCCTCTGTTCATGGGTTGTCATTAGCGGCGTGATCTCTGTCATGCTCGCCTGCGTGATCGTTTGGGATGTCTTCTTCGCCTCCGCAAAACGCGACCCCCACGCCGCCGCATCACATCCGCACGAAAGCCCCGCCGGCCTGTGGCTGCCGCCACTCACCATCGGCCTCATGAGCCTGCTGCTCCCTCTCTTCGGCCTTCACTGGCTTGACAACCTCTTGACGGAGTTCGCCGGCAAAGCGTCGTCAACTCCGCTGCATCTGTTCGAAGGCTTCACACCCGCCTTTCTAACCAGTCTGGCCATCCTTGCCGTCGGCGCGCTGCTGTTTCTCGTGCGAACCCCCCTCCGCACATTTGCCTCCACCTTTGACGCTGGCTCGCTGGCTAGTCGCGGCTACGACGGGCTGCTACAGGGAGCCGCAGCACTGGCACGCCTTGCCATTCGTCCGCAAAACGGCGTTCTACACCACTATCTGATCGTCACACTGGTCGTGGGTTTCGGCCTGATCCTCTTCCTCGGCCACCCCCCACTGACCTGGTCCTTGCCCACGTTCAACCGAAACCCGCTCACGTTCCTGAAAGCCTTTACGCTCCTCCTTTGTGTCGGTGCGAGCTTCGCCAGTGTCACACTTCTTCGCGACCTGTTCGCGATCATCGCGCTCGGCTCCAGCGGGCTGGCCATCGCCCTGCTCTTTTGCCTCGAACCCGCCCCGGACGTCGCCTTGGTGATGGTCGTAGTCGACATCTTGACGGTCGTGATCCTCGTCTTGTCCCTCATGAAGCTCCCGGCCGAATACCGCGGCCGCGTCGCCCGTGAGACATCCCGTCTCAGCGACCGCCGCCGACGAACGCTGGATCTCATTGTCTGCCTAGGTGCCGGGCTGGTAGTGACCGTCATCTGTCTTGAAACGCTCAGCAAGGGCACAACCGGCTCCGTGGCAGCCGGAGGTGGCGTAGTGTCTGATGTCTCCCGCCTGAGCCGAGTCACGCCGTATTACGAAGCCACCGCTCGCGCCCTGACCAGCGCAAAAGATATCGTGGGCGCCATCGTCGTCGACTTCCGCGGCTTTGATACACTCATCGAAATCACCGTCTTTAGCCTTGCTGGTCTGGGCATCTATTCACTCCTTCGCTATGCCGCCCCGTATGCCGGCAACAAATTCGGCGACGACTCGGCAGCGGGCCGCCAGACCTTGCCACGAAGCATCAAAGGTATTGCCGGCCCTGTGACAAGCCCCCTTCTCCGTGGCCTCGCGTGGGTGCTGCTCCCGCTCACTGTCATGATCGCGGCTACGCAGATCATGTTCGGCCACCTCGGCCCCGGTGATGGTTTCACTGCGGGTGTGACCGTCATCCTGGGCGTCGCCTTTTTCTATGCCATCATGGGCTACCGGACCAGCCGCCGCACGCTCCGCTGGCTTCGGCCCGCCCATTTCGTTGGCGCCGGCCTCTTGATCGCTTTCGCCATAGGCTGGCTCGCCATCCCGCTGGGCCACCAGCAGATGTTCTTCAGCCCGTTCGACGTCGGCCACGCCATCGGGCTGGATTCCATTCTGCCCGCCGAGCTTCACTTCTCCGGCGCGTTCTTTTTTGAACTGGCGATTGCGCTCGTGGTGCTGGGAAGTAGTACTCTCATGGTCGATACGCTGGCCCGCGTCGCCGAAAGGGATGTCGAAGCCGAAGCCAGCCTCGAGCAGATCGAGGCCCTCGAAGAACGCGGCGTCGTCACCCAGCCCGAAGAAGCGCCCATCGACCCGACAGCCGGCCCGGAGGCGGCTCACTAATGGACCTACTCTTCGCACTTTGCATCGGCGCTCTCTTCGCCATCGGCCTCTATCAGATCCTCCGCCGCAACGTCATCCGCTGCGCGATCGGTCTGATGATTCTTGGCAACGCCATCAATCTTTTCCTGCTCACCACCGGCGCTTACAACGGCGTGGTCCCCAGCTATTCCGACGCCGTCGGCCAGCACTCTGACGCGTTTCCACAGGCGCTCATCCTCACCGCCATCGTCATCAGCATGGGCGGTTTCAGCTTTGTTCTATCCCTCATTCTCGTTCTGGCCAGCCGCTACCGGACGGCGGACGGTAACGATGTCGCAAGGCTGAAAAACTAACCCATGCCCGTCAACGCACACATGGTCCTGCTCCCTGTACTGCTGCCGATGTTCGGCGCGATTGTGGCACTGTTGCTACGCCGACATTGGTACGCACAGGCCGTCGTGGCGCTGTTAAGCCTGCTGGGCGCAGCCGCTGTCAGCGGGCTGCTGTTGTCACACGTATGGCAGTCCGGCCAGCCGGTCGTCTTGCAAATCGGTGGCTGGCACGCCCCCGTCGGTATCACATTTGCCGCCGACGTTACCGGCAGCACCTTCGCATTTCTCGCTCAGGCCATCTGCTTGTGCGCAATGCTCTACGTGCTGGGCTGCCGCGACGCCTGTGTCCGCTATCCCACCTTCATCCCGCTCTTTCTGATTCTGGCGATGAGCCTTTCCGGCGCATTCCTCACTGGTGATCTGTTCAACCTCTTCGTCTTCGCCGAGTTGCTCGTCATCTCTACCACCGTCCTGACGGCCATCTCAGACGACGAAACCGGCCCGGAAGCCGCCTACAAATATTTCTTCATCGCCACATTGGCGGCCATGTTCTTGCTCATCGCCTGCGGGTGTCTGTACGTCAGCTACGGCACTCTCAACCTGGCCGATCTCGCCAACCTGATTGGCCAAAGCCCCACCCG
Source organism: Tepidisphaerales bacterium (assembly GCA_038226785.1). Classification (GTDB taxonomy): domain Bacteria; phylum Planctomycetota; class Phycisphaerae; order Tepidisphaerales; family Tepidisphaeraceae; genus JBBRQG01. Next base: position 97,633 of record JBBRQG010000009.1, read on the forward strand.
CCCACTGGCTGGGGTGGCAATGACCTGCCTACTCGTCACCTTTCTGATCAAAGGTGCGGCCGTGCCGCTGCACTTCTGGCAACCCGATCTCTATTCCGCCGCACCGACTCCCGTCGCAGCCGTGCTCTCCAGCGTCGTCGCGAAGTTCCCGGTCTACGGTTTGTTGCGCCTCACGCAAGTTCTGTTCGTCGCCGATGCCCCGACCGTTCGGTGGGTGCTGATCGTCGTCGGACTCAGCGGCGCCGTTTTTGGCGCCCTTGCAGCCTTCGGCACGCACAATCTAAAACGCGTACTGGCCTACAGCTCCATTGGCCAGATGGGTTTCATCTTGTTCGCGATCGGCCTTGGTACCCCAGCTGGTTTGGCTGCCGCCATCGTCTTCAGCGTCAACCACGCACTGATCAAGTCCGCCATGATGATGCTCGCCGGCTGCGTCGCCAGCCGTTCCGTCGAAAAGACTGCTGCCTTCGATGCCATCAGCGGCATCGGCCGCATCATGCCCGTAGCAGGCACACTGTTTCTCCTCGGCGGAATGGCACTCGCCGGTCTGCCCCCAACCAATGGTTTCATCAGCAAGTTCGGCGTCCTTTCCGCCGCCGGGAGCAAAGGCTCGTGGTGGCCGCTGGCCGTGCTACTGCCAGCCAGCCTCATCTCGCTGATGTACGTCGGCCGGGCCTACACCCTTGTTTGGTTAGAACCGCTCAACGAAAGCCGGCCACCGAGAGAAGACGGCGATTCTCTGGTCGCTCCGGCCATTCTCATCACCTTTTGTCTCACACTCGGCCTCTATGCCGCTCCACTGGCCCGGCTGGCCGCAGATAACGCGGCATGGCTTTCCACCCCCGCGCATTACATTGGCGCGGTGCCGGTCGATTCCGATCCCATGTCCCGAGCCGCAGCGGAGGTCCACCCATGATCATCGGCTACATCCGAATCATTTTCCCCCTCACGCTGGTTTACCTCTGCCTTACCGCCAACCTGCACGCAGCCAATGTCACAGCGGGGCTGCTGCTCTCTACCTTCATAACCTGGCTGATCAAGCCCCCGCCCTACATGGCCGCACCACTCACGGCCCCCCTCGCCATCGTTACCACCCTTGCCTACCTAGCGAAGCTGATTATCGACACGCTCCGTTGTGACCTCGCTGTCAGTAAGTTGCTTCTCTCGCGACGGATGCCCATCGCCCCCGGCATCATTGCCATCCGTTCTGTCCCGCCCGGCCGCCAACCCGGTGCGGTGATCTCCGCTCTGGCCGCCCACGCCATCACTCTCACCCCCGGCGAGCTCGTTCTTGAAATCGCCGACGACGGCACCCTCTATACCCACACACTCAACGCTCCGACCACCGCGACCGATGGCCCAGCCGACCAGGCCGCCCGTCTGGCCAGCTACGACCGCATTTTCCCTCCCATCGCCACGGCTTCTGCCCCAGCCTCTGCTTCCCACAGCCAAGGGCCCACACCATGACGCGACCCCTTCCACACCCCCTCACCCATGCGGCCGCCCACCCCGACGCCGTCATTAACCACATTCTGTTCGACATTGCCATCCCCGCCGCCATTGCGATCCACATCTTTCTGATCGCGCTGTGCGTTTGGCGCGTCTGGCGCGGCCAGAACTCCATCGACCGCCTCATCGGCGCCGACCTCGTCGGCACCCTGACCTGCTCGCTTCTGGTTCTACTCAGCCTTGTCCTGCGCAGCGCGATCTACGTTGAGGTCGCCCTCGCCCTGGCCAGCCTCGGTTTCCTCAGCACCATCTTCCTTGCCAAACTCATCACCGACGAAAACGCTGCCTGAAAGCGTAAGCCTCGCTCCTCACCATGCTCCCCCTCCTCACCAGCATCCTCGCCCTTGTCCTGATTCTTGCCGGCACCGCAGCCTCGGTTCTGGGAATTCTGGGTTACTACCGCCTGCCAGATGTCTTCACCCGCCTCCACGCCACGGGCATGGTCGGCACCTTCGGCGTGACGCTGCTGGTCGGCGCCACAGTGTTCGCCGCCGGTGTCGCGTGGCCCAAAGCCATCCTGCTCGCCGTCCTGATTCTCATCGCCGGCCCCTGCACTTCCCACGCGCTGGCCTCGGCCGCGTACCGTATCCGCCTTCCTCTCCACCGCTCCGCACGCTTCCCCCACCGTGACGACCTCGAGCAAGACACCACCACTCCACCCAACCAATCGTGAACCCACCCACCACCCCTTTTGATATCGACGTCGGCGTCATCGGCGGTGCGGGCCACGTCGGCCTGCCCCTCGCCATCACCTTCGCCGAAACCCGCCTGCAAACCGCGATCTACGACCTTAACGCCCCCGTCAACCAGCTCATCCGCGACGGCCGCATGCCTTTTATCGAACACGGCGGCGAAGAAATCCTGCGCCGCGTGCTGGCCGCCAATACCCTCACCATCCACGACGGGCCCGAAATCCTCTCCCGCGCCCGCTTTGCCGTCCTCATCATCGGCACCCCGGTCGACAAACACCTCTCCCCCGATTTCGGACAGCTCCTCCGCGCCATCGACACCTGCATCCCGCACTTCCGCGAAGGTCAGACACTTGTACTGCGCTCCACCGTCTTCCCCGGCATGTCACGCCACATCCAGCAATATCTCCACGACCGCAACGTCCAGATCGACGTCGTCTTCGCCCCCGAACGCGTCGCCGAGGGTTACAGCATCAAAGAGTTCAAAGAGCTGCCCCAGATCATCTCCGGCTTCGACCCTGCAGCCATCGCCCGCACCATGGAACTCTTCTCCCGCTTCACCCCCGAGTTCGTCGAAATGCTTCCCATGGAGGCCGAGCTCGCCAAGCTCATGACCAACGCCTGGCGCTACATTCAGTTCGCGACGGTCAACCAGTTCTACATGATCGCCACCGAACACGACCTCGATTTCAACCGTATCCTTCACGGCTGTCGCCACCACTACCCCCGCATGTCCGGCATGCCCGGCCCCGGCTTCGCCGCCGGCCCCTGCCTCGTCAAAGACACCATGCAACTCGCCGCCTTCAGCCAGAACACTTTCGCCCTCGGCCACGCCGCAATGCTCATCAACGAAGGCCTCCCCGCGTTCCTCATCGAACACGCCAAGGGCAAAACAGATTTACGCACCAAAACCGTCGGCATTCTGGGAATGGCCTTCAAAGCCGAATCCGATGACCCCCGCGACTCTCTCGCCTACAAACTCAAAAAGCTCCTCACGCTGGAAGCCAGAAAAGTCCTCTGCACCGACCCCTACGTGCCCGACAGTTTGCTAACCCCCCTTGACACCCTCATGCAACAAGCCGACGTCCTGTTCGTGTCAACCCCGCACAAGGCCTACCGGACACTCACCCCGCGCCCGAGCCAAATCGTGATCGACGTCTGGAACTGCCTGCCGAAATAGGTTCACGCGTGCTTACCCGGCAAATTGATTTATAACCTAATCCTTATGTCGGCTTCCCCTGCCACCATCCTCGTCACCGGCTCCGCTGGCTTTATTGCTGGTTACCTCGTTCAGGAACTTCTCGATCGCGGCCACTCCGTCATCGGCGTCGACAACTTCTCCAAGTACGGCCCGGTCGCAAAGTCCTACGACCAACATCCCGGGTACCGCCTCGTTGAAGGCAACTGCACCGACCGCGAGCTCCTCACTTCCCTCGCCACGGACTGCGACCATGTCATCGCCTGTGCAGCCCGCATCGGCGGTATTTCCTACTTCCACCAATACGCCTACGACCTGCTGGCCGAAAACGAACGCATCATCGCAGCCACGTTCGACGCTGCCATCGCCAGCCATGCGGGGGGTGCGGGGAGGTGTAAAAAGATCACGGTGCTCTCCAGCAGCATGGTTTTCGAAAACGCCACCCTCTTCCCCACCCCCGAAGACCACATCCACACCTGCCCGCCCCCCACCAGCACCTATGGCTTCCAGAAACTCGCCTGCGAATATTTCGCCCGCGGCGCATGGGAACAGCACAAACTTCCCTACACCATCTGCCGACCGTTCAACTGTGTCGGCATCGGCGAACGCCGGGCGCTCGGCGGCGTAGAAATCCCCTCCGGCAACGTCAAGCTCGCCCTCTCTCACGTCGTCCCCGACCTCATCCAGAAAATCCTCAAAGGTCAGGACCCACTCCACCTCCTCGGCGACGGCCAGCAAGTCCGCTGCTACACCTACGGCGGCGACCTCGCCAAAGGCATCGCCACCACCCTTACGCACCCCGCAGCCCACAACAACGATTTCAACCTCTCCACCCCCACCGCCACGACGGTCTTGGAACTGGCCGAAGCTATCTGGAAGAAAGTGCACGGCCCCCACAGGCCCTTCAAATACATCTCCGAACCCGCTTACACCCACGACGTCCAACGCCGCATCCCCAATACCGATAAAGCGGCGAAAATCCTCGGCTTTAAAGCCGAGACCACCCTCATTACCATGCTTGATGAAGTGATCCCCTGGGTAAAAGAGGAAATGGAAGCCGGTAGAATCTAGGTCTGTTGCCACACCGTCACGATCTCGCAAGCCGCCCGAAAGCGAACACCCAGTAAAGGAGCAGTCATGGATATTCACCACACCACCACCACGCTCAGTGTGACGGATGCCAACATCTCCGGCGCAACGTTTGACGACGTCAACCTCGAATCCGCCACGTTCAACAATATCAAACTCAAGGGTGTACGTTTCACCGACGTCAATCTCAGCGATGCTTCGATCGACGGCGCGAATCTCACCAACATGGCCATCACCCACGCCAACCTGACCGGCACCACCATCAACGGCCTTCTCGTTACCGATCTCCTTGCGGCCTACAAAACCCTGCACCCTTGACGCCTCCCCTCCCCCGTTATTCCCTCGTCGTACCGGTCTACAACGAAGGGGCCAACATGGCCGCGTTATGCGCCCGCTGCATCAAGGAGTTGCCCGGTGACTATGAACTGCTGATCTGTTACGACTTCGACGAAGACAACACTCTGGCCGCCTTGGCCGCCATGCCCGACGCTGCCAAACCCGCGGGCCTGCGGCTCGTCCGCAACCGCCTCGGCCGCGGCGTCCGCTACGCCATCGAAGCCGGCCTCCGAGCCGCCCAAACCGAAGTGGCTGTCGTCACCATGGCCGACCTTTCCGACACCCTCACCAGCGTCGAACCGATGGTCCGCCTCGCCGTCGGTGGCCATGCCGTGGTCGCCGGCTCGCGCTACATGCCCGGCGGCTGGCAGACCAAGGGCCCATGGCTCAAAAGCCAGCTCTCGCGCATGGCTGGCCTCACGCTGCACTGGTGCGGCAAGCTTCCCACCCACGATGCCACCAACAGTTTCAAGGCGTATCGCACCGACTTTCTGAAATCCGTCATTATCGAAAGCAAGGCCGGTTTCAGCCTCGGCTTGGAACTGGTCGTCAAGGCCCACCTCGCCGGTCTTGCAGTGGCCGAAGTCCCCGCCGGTTGGATCGACCGCACCGCAGGCCAATCCCGCTTTCGCATGTGGGCTTGGATGCCGCAGTACCTGAAGTGGTGGTGGATGGGAATGTGCGGGTAGCCTTATGACTATGAAATACCTGACTAGTATCTTCGCCGCCGCGTGCACCGTCCTGCTGCCACTGGCGTACGCGTCGGCCGACGTGGTTCGTCTGGATGAGCTGGACATTGCCTCCATCACGCAGGGCTACGGCAAGCCCGGCCGGAACCTCTCAGTCGGCGGCCACACACTGTCCATTGGCGGCACAAAGTTTGAGCACGGCATTGGCACCCATGCGGCTGGGGAATGGATCGTCGATCTGCACGGTGGGGCGACAAAGTTCTCCGTCAAAGCAGGTCTGGATGATGAAGAGCCCGAGCCACGGGCCTCCATCCGCTTCCGCGTCTACGGCGACACCAAACTGCTGTGGGAAACCCCTGTCCTCAAGGCCGGTTCCGGCCTGCAAAGCTGCGATGTAGACCTGACCGGCGTGCGGTACCTCGCGCTTATCGTCGACGATGCGGGCGACGGAATGATGTTCGACCATGCCGATTGGGTGGATGGCAAGATTGACTACACCGGCGCACAACCGTCGACCGCCGTCACCGAGAAGGAAGAGGCAATCATCCTCACGCCGCCAGCCCTGCCATCGCCGCGCATCAACGGCGCTGGTGTGTTCGGCGTGCGGCCCGGGTCGCCCATCCTTTGGACGATTCCGGCCACGGGCACCAAACCCATTGCTTTCGCGGTGACAGGCCTGCCGGCCGGTGCAACGCTTGACGGTGCTACCGGCCGCATCAGCGGCACATTAAAAGAACCCGGCATTTACAAGCTCAAGGTCACGGCCACCAATGCCGTTGGCCAGTCTCAGCGTGATGTAAAGTTGGTTGTCGGCCCCGGCATCGCCCTGACGCCCCCGATGGGCTGGAACTCTTGGAACTGTTTCGCCTGGGAGGTCACCGCCAAAGATATCGAAGCAGCCACCGATGCTATGGTGAAGTCCGGCCTCATCGATCACGGTTGGACCTACATCAACATCGACGATTTCTGGCAGAACAGCCCGTCTTCACACGACAAGCGTCTTCAGGGTCCGGCCCGTTCGGCCGATGGGACCATCCTCGCCAACCAGCGCTTCCCTGACATGAAAGGGCTGGCGGATTACGTGCACGGGCAGGGTCTGCGCGTGGGGTTGTATTCATCGCCCGGCCCGTTGACCTGCGGCGGCTGCTATTCCAGCTACAAGCACGAAGCTCAGGATGCCGCGACTTATGCTGCGTGGGGCTACGACTATTTGAAGTACGACTGGTGCAGCTACGGCGGTGTCTACGACCAGCTGAAAAAAGAGGGCAAGGTTCCCAGCGAATTGGACGGGTTCAAAGCACCCTACACGCTCATGGGTCAGGCAATCGCCAGCCAGAAGCGCGACATCGTCTTCAGCCTTTGCCAGTACGGCATGGGTGATGTCTGGAACTGGGGTGCCGAGGTGAAGGGGAGTTGCTGGCGTACCACCGGCGATATCACCGATAACTGGGGCAGCATGGCCGGCATCGGCTTCTCGCAGGACAAGGCCGCGCCACTGGCGGGTGTTTCGGAATCCGGCGGCCATTGGAATGACCCCGACATGCTCGTAGTCGGTCAAGTCGGCTGGGGAAAGGCTCACCCGACCGGCCTGACACCCAACGAGCAGTACACGCACATTTCGCTGTGGAGCCTGCTATCGGCACCACTACTGATCGGCTGCGACATGACGAAGCTGGACGCCTTCACGCTGTCGCTGCTGACGAATGATGAGGTGATCGATATCGATCAGGACGAGCTAGGCAAGTCAGCCCGGCAGGTCGTCAAGCACGACTTCGATCAGGTCTGGGTCAAGCCATTGGCCGATGGGGCTTGGGCGGTCGGCATCTTCAATACCGGCTTCATGCCCCGGTCAATCACCGTCAACTTCGCCGACATCGGCCTGCCAACCAACGTAGCCGTGCGCGACGTTTGGCGGCAAAAAGACCTTGGCCCCCAAGACGATAAGCTCACCGCCGAAGTGCCGAGGCACGGCTGTTTACTGGTGAAAGTCACCCGACGATGAGTGGCCCCAGCGGGTTGCCTGTGTGCTAAGCGCCGCCGCCGGTGTCGGCCTGCAGGGTGAGCTTGGCGGCCGTCGTCGTCACGCTGCCGAGCTGGTTGGTGAAGATCGCGCGGTAGTAGTAGCCGTCCTGATTGGCAGTGGTCGCGAAGCCCAGCGTTGTACCGGTCGCGTTGAAGAGATTTGCGAACGTCAGCCCGTTGTCGCTACTGACCTGCCACTGGACGGTGGGGACATTGCTGCCCGAGGCGGCCGCCGTGAAGGTGGCGACATCGCCGACGGTGGTCAGCACGTTGCGGGGGTTGGTCGTCACTTGGGGTGCCACGGCCGGGACAACCGTGAGTGTTGTTCTGGTCGATGCGGCCGCATTAAAATAGGAACCGCCGGCATAACCGAAGGTAACGCCATAGCTACCCACGGGCAGGTTGACGGTGGGCACGGTGATGGAAAAGTTACCGAACGTGTCGACCGACACGTATTGCGCGACAGTCGGCCAAGCGGCGGAGGGCGCGACCGGCCCTGTGATCACCTCGTTGCTGCCGCCAGCGGAGCCTGCAAGAGAGGGCGCGGGCGAGAAGGTGGCACTGACCAGTTCGCCAGAAGGAGACACGCTGTAATTCCCGCTTATGTTGCCGGTGATGGTGACTGAGGTGGTGCCGGTCGCGAAAGTCGGGGAAGAGATGGAGTTGAAGACCGGTGATGCCTTCTGAATCACCAGCTTGCCAAGCGCGGTTGCGCCGGAATAAAGCGAGTCATAACTCGTGAACGTTCCCAGAACGCTGTAGGTGCCGGGCGTCAACGGGGAACCCGTCGAACCGTTATATGCGAACGTAGTGCCGCCGTTGACGACGGTACCGTCACCCATCACGGCCGTCGCGCTGACGCCGTGATATTGGCCGTTGTAGGTCTGAACGGTGTTGCTCAGCTTGAGTTTGGGCTTCAGGAGAGTGGGGTCCGTTGCGACAACGTGGAAAGGCACCGTCTGTGTGACAGAGCCAAGAGGATTGGAAACTTGCACGGCGATGGAGACATCGCCTGTTTCGCCGGCCGATGGGGTGTAGGTGATGACGCCGGTTTTCGCATCGACCGAGGCGGTCGATGGTCCGTTCTGAAGGGTGAAGGTCAGAGGGTTGCCCGAAACCAGAATCGTTACCTGGGTTGAAAGGCCTGTGGCGACATTGACGGGGGAGGAATAAACGGCGCCGCTACTTAGCAGGAAGGCCGAGCCCCAAGACAGGCTGGGGGCGACCCAAGTCTGTCCGGAGACGAGTTTGGAGTAGGGCGAGTTCCCGTTGCCCGTAATGGTTTCGACCACGTAGTTGTGGCCGCTACCAGCGATCAGACCGCTGAGGGTTTCCGAAGTGGCTGTGACGGTGCTGCCAACAGCGTTGTAGGTGTAATAGCCAGTGCTGCTGCCTTTGCCGCCATTGGTCCTGTGGAAGGTGCGTTCCAGCACTTGATAGCCGGTGAGCTTGGAGGTCCGGACCGCAGACCACGAAAGGTTTATGGCGTTGGCCGCACTGCCCACCGCAGTGAAGTTTGCGGGCGGGGGGGCCGTGATGGACATGAGGCAGCGATTCTCCATGGCCTCGATGGTGGGGCGCAGCAAGTTAAGCGTGCGTTGCCCATCGCGAGAGCGCGGGGGGGCGGAGCGAATCCCGGTGACAGGTCGAAGGCGATGCGACATGAGATCTCCTCTGGTAGGTGGTCAGCGCATGGAGCGGCGCTGTCTACAGAACAGCACAACAGCCCTTACCGAGAGACGCGCATTTTACGTTGCCGCAGCGCGGCCAACGTCGCAATTCCACATTTATTAATGAGTCCACACCTCATCATTCCGTCATTTGGCCCGCCAGCCGCGTACCGCATCAATGTCTCGGGGGCGGGACACCCTCGATCCAGCGGCCAAGTTTCAAAGTTCATTGAAATTTGGCGGTTGCGCGTAAGAATGATGTGTGCTTCGCACCACCAACTAGAAGAGGCGCAACATGGGCACTGCCCTGATTGAAGCGTTCGAATCTCGACTTTTGCTGTCCGGTGGGGGAATTACTTCGGGCGGCGCGCGGTCCACGTTGCTGACGATTCCGCAACACCCGGCGTACTACACCGTGGGTCCGATCGGTACGACGGGCGGATCGTTGGTGGTCTTTCCGCAGCGGGATGCGGCCAGCGGCTACAACGTGGTGGAAGGTCAGATTGTCGATGACAAAGGTGCCGCGGTGGGGTCGCTGTTTCCGATCAGTGCCACCAACGAGTTTGTCTCGAATTTCGTCAGGCCAGCGGTGACGTACGACCCGAAGACGGGCAATGCGTTTGTCGCGTACGGATTATCACCCAGCGGCATCGAGTTGGCGGCGGTTTCGCCGACGGGGTCCATTCTCTTCAACAAAATCAATGTGTTGGGTAGTCCTTCGGGCCAACAGGACACTCCGGCGATTGCGTTTAATCCGGCGGGCGGTGGTTCACTGGGGGTGGGGTTCTTGAACACCCTGACGGGGGGTAAGGCGGCGGAGCAGTGGTTCGGGACTTTCGCTCCGACGACGGGTGCGCCGATCCTGCCGCCCGTCCAGATATCGGCCTCGCCCTCGCCGCTGCCGCCAGGAGGGGTGAGCAACACGGTGCAGGCAATCGCTCCATTGGCGTCGGGGGCGTTTCAGACGGTGTGGTACACCGAACTTCGGGACAAGAATTTTCAGGCACAAGATCAAGAGTTATTTGGCAGCGTGGTGTCGGCGGCGGGGGCCGGACTGCCGGTCAAGTTGTTCGAGGACCCGCTCATTAGCGATGTGGTGGGCACTCCGCGAATTGTGCCGACGGCCGACGGCAGCTTCATAGCGTTTTCACAGGCCGTTTACACGACGGTGGATCAGGCGACTTTCAACTACAACTACGACTATACGCACATTCTTGGCCTGAAAATCGGTCCGGACGGTAATGCGGTTGGTGGTACCACGGTGCTGCTCACGGCCCAGCCCCCGACTCTGGCGTCTGTTTCAGATTTGCAGTCGTTTACAGCGAACGACAGCACGGGAACACCACACAACTATGTCGCGTGCATCTGCCCCGAAGGCGCGAGTGGCACAAACCCGCTGGTGGTCACGTCGGCCCAGTGCGTGCTGTTCGACCCCCCGACAAACACCATCAACTCCACAAACCTTATTGGGAATTTCAGTAGCGATGTCAGGATACGCCTTAACTCAAGTAGCGTGTCGTCGGCGGTCTTGATTTCCACCACTTCGGCCTCATCCGCCGCCGCCACCAGCACCGATATTTTTGTGGAGCCTGCCACCGTTAAGATTGCGGTTCCGGTCGTACTCCCCGCCCTTAGCATCGCGGACGATTCGGGTGTGGATGTCGAAAACTACAGTGATACACCGTCTGCACTGCAGTTCAAACTGACGCTGTCGACGCCGGCGACTGCACAGATAGTGGTTCGTGTGCACACGCTCGATAAAGACGCATCTACCACCGCAAAGCCCGGGTCGGACTACACACCGGTGGATACGATGGTGACGTTTGAAGTCGGGTCGTCGCAGCGCGTAGTGAGCGTGAGAGGCGGTGTGACTGAGGCAGAGGTCAACAAGACCTTCAAGGTAGGTGTGTCGATTGAAAGTGGCGATGCCACAATCGCCCGCGACACGGCCACCGGACAGCTGTCACACAAGATCAGCACGATCGGAGCTCTGTATCTGAACATATTTTTCGGCGGCGGCCGCGCGACCGCACCGGGTGGGAGCGTTGCCGGTACGGTCGAAGTTTCGAAGCCAGCTTCCGCATCCGCGCCCCTGCCGAAGACGGGATCGGGGAAGTTAGATTTCACGCTTGATCTGCCGGGTGGCAAGGAAGTCGTCCTTCCATCCGTCGCGGTGCCGATCGATCTAAGCAAGAAATCGAGTCAGAAGGCGGCGTTCAAGTTCAAGTTGCCGACACCATTCGCCTCTGGTTCGTTTCCTCTCAGGGTGAAGTTTACGCCCGATGCCAAGAGTGCCATCAAGGCGGCAAATATTGACACCCATGTCTCCTCGGCGGCGGGAAGCTTATTGCAACTGACGGTGGTCAACACCGTCACGGCCTCGGCCCCCTTGGTGGTGGCCGATCCTGACGGCACGCTGGCCTCGGTGACTGTCAGTGGGAAAGGCTCCGGAGAGATCAAAGACAACGGCGACGGTACGGACGATCTAGTGCTCACTGGCACCGGCTCGGGCACGTCGGTAACTTTCACGCCGCTTTCTGCAAAGGCACAGCCGAAAAAGAACGATCGGATCTTTAATCTTCGACAGGCCACCTCGTCAGGGGGGCTCGGCGCCTTTGTGGCGACTGGTAACTTCTCGGCAAACGTGTCGGTCGGCGATGGAATGGGATCTCTGGGTTCATTTTCTGTGGTGGGTAACTACTCGGGCAAACTACTGGCTGGAAGTATCAAGACGGTTGTTGTGACTGGCACACTGGGCGGAACGCCTTCCATGCGGGGGACGGTGACGGCCGCAACTTCCATCGGCACGGTCACTGCGGCGTCGATGAAGTCGGTGGATATCTTCGCTGGCGTTTCAGGCTCGGTATTGCCGACCACGACGGCGGGCTTTACTGCAGCGCCATCGTCGATAAAGCAGGTATCGCTGTCGGCAAAAAAGCCGGTGTTTTCTGATGTAAACATTGCAGCGAGGTCGGTCGGAACGGTCACCCTGTTAGGAGTGACGACGACCAATACAACGACATTTGGCCTTGCGGCGACATCGGTGGCCTCGTACACGCGCGGCAAGACGGCGTTGGCGAAGGTGAAAAAGGTTGGAGTGTTCGATTCGGCCGGCCGGTTCTCGGCCGCCATCGTCGGATAGTTTCGATATAAGCGCTGAACCTAGGGTTATATTGCGCACATGCGAATAGCTAATGTTGCCCTTGCGCTGTTGATGTGTCTGTCCGTTGCCGCCGCACCGGAGCCGTCAACGCCGCCGAAGGCGGCGCGAAGTGTTCATCTCTGGTGGAAAGGTCCGCCTGCGACCGCCGTCTATCGGGAGGTTGTCGTCGAGAAATCCGTGCCGGGCAGCTACTTCATGGTGTGTGGGTTCACCGGTGGGTACTTCGGCATTCAGGAGTACGCCGACGGCGCCAAGGTCGCCTTGTTCTCAGTGTGGGATACGGCCAAGGGGGACGATGCAAAGACCATTCCTGAGGACCAGCGTGTCGGCGTCTTGGGGTCAGGTAAAGATGTGACGGTGAAGCGTTTCGGCGGCGAGGGGACTGGGGCCCAGTCGATCATGCCGTTCGACTGGAAACCGGGTCAGCCGGTGCAATGCTTCGTCCGAGCCTGGGCCACCGAAAATCAGACGACAACGTTCGCGGCCTATATTCGCGATCCTTCCGCAAAGGTTGGTGAAGGCAAGTGGCTTCATATGGCCACTTTCCGTCGACGCGATCCGACCGGGACCATCGGCGGGCATTATTCGTTCATCGAAGACTTCCGCCGCGATACCAGAAGTGCGCAGGAAGTCCGTAGGGCGCGTTTCGGGCAGGCGTGGTTCAAGGCCGCCGACGGTACGTGGTCGCGGGCTCAATCGGTGCGATTCACCGCATCAGGGGCCGAGTGGGAGGCGAAGGAGACGATTGACGCCGGCATAGCGGCAGGGGGCCGGGATTTTTACTTGCAGACCGGTGGCGATACCAAGATGAGCCGCGAACTGAAGTCAGACATCGCCGCGCCGGGGATCGCAATGGTTCCCACGGCGCTGCCAAGCGCCGTGCCGCACACGTTTGAAGCGAAGGACGAGGGGTTTGTACTGGACGGCAAGCCATTTCAGATCGTGGCCGGGGAGATGCACTATGCCCGCATTCCGCGTGAGTATTGGCGGCAGCGGTTGCAGATGGCACGCGCCATGGGGCTGAACACGATCGCGACGTATGTCTTCTGGAACTTTCACGAGCCCGAACAGAGTCAGTTCGACTTTTCCGGGCCGGCGGATGTTGCGGCGTTCATCAGGATGGCACAGGAGGAGGGACTGTTTGTCGTGCTGCGGCCAGGGCCGTACGCGTGTGCCGAGTGGGAGTTTGGCGGTTATCCCTATTGGCTGCTGAAGGAGAAGGATTTAAACGTCCGGTCGCAGGATCCCCGGTTTTTAGCGGCCAGCCGGGCGTACTTGCTGCGACTGGGCAAGGAACTGGCGCCACTTCAAGTGAGCGGGGGCGGCCCGATTCTGATGGTACAGGCAGAAAACGAATACGGCTCCTATGGAGGAGACCATGCGTTCGTGAAGGCCAACGCGGGGTACTTGCGCGAGGCGGGATTTACGGTGCCGCTGTACACCGCGGATGGGGGTTCGCTTTTGGGTCGGGGTGCGATTGACGAGGCTTTGCCCGCGGTGAACGGCGCTTCGGCGGTGGAGGTGCAGGCGATGGTGAAGGCGTTTCGCGGGCACGGGCCGTACATGTGTGCCGAGCTCTACCCCGGCTGGCTGGACCACTGGGGAGAGAAATTCGTCCGGGTGGGCGCGAAAGGGGTTGCCCGGCAGGTGGACGATTTTCTGGATCGGGGCGTATCGCTGTCGATTTACATGTTTCATGGCGGAACGAACTTCGGTTTCTACAACGGATCGAACACGCCGTTTGCTTCGTCGATTACCAGCTACGACTACGATGCCCCATTGAGCGAGGCGGGCTGGGCCACGCCCAAGTACCGGCTCTTGCGTGACGTGATCGCATCGCATTTGCCGCCAAACAGCCTGCCGCCGATGCCGGCCGAGTTTCCGGTCATGGCGACCGACGCGCTGAAGTTTGAAGAGCACTGCCCGTTGTTGGCGATGCTGCCTGCGGCGGTGAAAAGTGAGTCGCCCATGAGCATGGAAGAGTTGGGGCAGGCGTACGGCTTTGTGCTCTACCGCACCACGGTGACTCAGCCAGTCAGCGGGCCGTTGAAAGTCGAGCACGGCGTGCGAAGTTGGGCGCGGGTGACGGTCGACGGAAAAGAGGTCGGCGTCATCGACCGTAGGATTGAAAAGCCCGCACCATTCACACTGGATCTTCGTAAAGGTCAGGTGCTGGAACTTCTGGTAGAGAACACCGGCCGGGTCAATTACGGCGGGGCTCTGCCAGACAACCGTCAAGGGCTTACGGGCGATGTCAGCATCGGGGGGGCCGTACTGACGGGCTGGCAGCAGTTTTCATTACCCATGAAAAATGTGAGTGACCTGAAGTTTGAGAAAGCAGATGTTTCAGGCCCGGCGTTTCACCGGGCGTATCTCAATGTGGGCGTGCCAGCCGACACCTTTCTGGACATGCGGGGGTGGGGCAAGGGTGTCGTCTGGGTGAACGGGCATAACCTCGGGCGGTTCTGGTCGATTGGTCCGCAACAAACACTTTATGTGCCCGCGCCATTCCTGCATGTGGGAGCAAATGTGGTGACAGTGCTGGAGCTTCAAGACACCGGTAAGCGGACATTGGCGGGTATCAAGCAGCCGATTCTCGATGATCTGCCTGCTGGAAAATGATCAAAGTCATCGCTGCGTTGACTGACGAGGGCGGGCGTTGAAAGACGCCGGAGTGTGTGGGCGGCTCGATTGGCGCGTCGTGCCCAAGGCCTCGTCAGCCGTCAGGCAGATGATGAAGCCCCGTCGGAGAAACTTTACCGGGAAAGATTCAGGCCATGGTTTCCAACATGGCTTCACTTACGGCGTACAGGGGCCGCTGGCCGGAGAGGAATCGGGCCACCTCACCAACCATGCAATCGCCCATACGGCCCACTTCATTACCTGTCGCGCCAGCCATATGCGGGGTGAGGAACACATTGGAAAGAGAGTAATATCGAGACCCAGCCGGAGGCGGCTCGTGTGGGTCGGTGACGTCAATGATGGCTGTGAGATCCGGCCGACCAGAGAGCACATCCAGCATAGCCTCCTGATCCACCGGGCCTCCACGTGCGGTATTGATGAGCGTGGCACCGGGTCGCATTGATTCGAAGTGCGGCCGGCCGATCATTTTTTGCGTTGAAGGGAGATTCGGCAGGTGCAGCGAAACAACTTCAGCCGACCTGAAGCACTCTTGAAGCGGAACCAGACGGACGCCCAAGCCCTCGGCAACGCCCGCCTGAGGGAATGGTTCGTAGGCGATGAGGTCCAAGTCAAACTGACGAAGCAGCCCGGCCACTTTGCGACCGATCATGCCGAGAGAAATCAGCGCAACGGTGGTGCGATAGTTACCGGGGCCTTCGGGCTGACGCCACTGATCAGGACCGGCCTGAAAAAGCCGACGCGTCGCCGGAAAAACATGTTTGGTGGCCAGCAACACCTGCGCCATTGTGAACTCGGCCACCGACACGGCATTGGCCGCCCATGCAGAAACGACGGTGATGTTTCGGGCCAGCAGCGGCCGGGCGAACGACTGAACGCTCCCGGCGGCGTAAAAGACCGCCCGTAACTGTGGAACGTGATCGGCGAGTTGCTCGGCGGTGAGCGACGGCATGCCCCACGTGGAAAAGATGAGCTCGGTTTCTTTGGCAACAGCGGCAACCGCCGGCTGCGCCAGGTCGCTGACGTGCAGGCAGACCGGGTGCAGGTCGACCAGTGATTCCAGTTGGGCGCGCACGGCGGGTGGATAGACCCTGGGCAGGATCTTCGCAGACCAGCCGGGTTCGTTGCTGAGAAAAATTGCCTTGGTTTTCATAGGACCGAATCAGGCTACCCCGGCCCGCGAACGCAGTAAAAAGCCGACTTCAGTAACGACTGTGGCCCGGGCCGAGTGTCTGGTGGATTTCATCGCTTTTCAAAAGATCCGGAGCCAGGCACAGGGTGAATTGCCGTAGCCAGAGCCTTCAACGAAACTTATGCGGTCGGGCCGGAACACCGTTGGTCCGTCAAAGGCTCGTATCCGTCAACTCCGGTGATCCCGGTTTGGAACGCCGGATGCTAATGCCAGGGTGCGGTGATACGAGACTATTAATTTGCGAGGCGATCATGAACATCACCAGTCGTTTGAAGCGGAAGATCTGGCAGAGGGCTTCCATTGCCGCTGCCGGCTCAATCTGCGTGCTGGGTGTGCTGAGCGGGTGTGGGCCTGAGTCTGATGCGGCCGCGGGCAGCCCGCAGCGAAAGGCTGATCTGAGATCCAATTTGCAGATCGAAGGCCGTCAAACGTTCGTGTTTGCCGGAGCGGCCACAGACGGGGCCTACACCGCATCGGTGCGAAATGCTGGACCGGTGGCCGTGAGACTGCTGAGCCGTCAGGGAGAGACCGAAACCCCGATCGTCGTCCTTGCACCGGGGGAATCTGCAGTCCACAGTTTCCCGATCGGTCAGGCCGCGCTATTCGAAAACTCGACCGATACGCAGGCATCTTTAGTCGTCTTGGTCTGGGGCGAGACAAATGTCGGTATGCGTTATGAACCGACCAAAGCCGAATCGAAAGCGGCAGGGAAATAAACGGACCCAATGCTCCGGCCGATCCTGTTCAAGCGACAATTCAACCGGCATTCATCGCGGGCAGGCCGCGCATTCGGTTGCCCTCCCCGTTCCAAACCGTCTTACGAACTGTTCTAAGTTTTTGACCTTCGAAAACCGCATTCCCGCACTGGTATCAACTGTTCCACTGGGGGTGCCGACCGAAACGCTCCTCAAAAGTCGTCCCCGGGCGACTCGCGCCACCGCCGGCCACTCGAAAATAGAGCGCAAATAGAGCGCGGTTGGTGCGCCGATAGAGCGCATGCGGCGTGGCACGAGATGGTCTTCACCGCCTATCGAAGCGCACCTCTGTTACTGTTTTGTCACACCGTTGCCGTCGGATCGGCATAGGTCTGGAGGGTCGAGGGCAAGGGGAGCTTGGAAGCCCGCTCCTAGCGGGATTCCAAATCCCCCCCCCCCCACCCCCCTCCCCCCTCTTCTCATCCCTATGCCGCCGCCCGTCGGTACGACTTCAACAACCCGCCCAGCCGCTCAGACCCCACAATCCGGTCCGAGCTGCAGGCAGCCCCGGGTCGAGGCACCTGTTCCGGCATGATCATCCGGCCACCCAACGACTCGTGCGGTCTTTCCAGGTGGTAATAAGCCGTGAACTCCTTCAGCACATACTCCAGTTGCCCCGGGCTCGTCAGAATCAACTTGTCCAGACACTCCTGCTTCACCGTCTGCACGAACCGCTCGGCATAGGCATTGAAGTTGGGAGACTGCCGCGGAGTCTTCAGCGGCGTCATACTCACCTCCCCCCCCTCCCCCCCCTCCCCCCCTTCCCGTGCCAGGCGGTCGAACTCGGCGGTAAACACAGAGTCCCGGTCGTGGATCAAGTACTTCTTACCCGCCAGAACACCGGCGGGTGTATCCATGACCTCTTGCAACGCCCTTTGGGTCCAGGCTCCGTCCGGGTCTTGGCCGATCCCGGCGATGTGAACCCGTCTGGAGCCCAGGTCAATGAAGAACATCACCGAGTAACGGACCAGTCCCCTGAACGTCAGTAACTCCACGGTAAAGAAGTCGGTTGCGGCAATGATCTGCAAGTGCGACCGGACGAAGTCGCTCCAGGTCGTACGCGGGACCGCCGGTCGCTGTGGCATGGGGGAAAGACCGTGGTCCTCCATGATCCGCCGGACGGTGGACCGTCCTACCGGGTGACCGAGGTAATCCATGTAGTAATGAATGCGGCCGTAGCCCCAGTGGCGGTTGTCACACGCCAGTCGCAGGACCAGATCGATGACCTCCCGGGCGACCTTGGGGCGGCCGCCGTGGCGATTGGCGCTGCCGTCATACCGGGCCGCGATGAGCCTGCGGTACCACTTGAGCAGTGTGTCGGGGGAGAACAGCTGGGTGGTCTTGGCCAGGAGGTCGGTGCCCAGGGGTTTGGCCAGAGCAGCCAGCCGACGCCGGTGGGAGTCGGTCAGGGGAAGGCGCTTGCAGCCGTAGCGGGTGAGCAGCAGCTCGCGGAGGATTCGATTCTCCTCCTTGAGGTAGGCGACGGCGGCCTCGGAAGAGCCACTTTGAACAGACCGCAGCACCTGACGGAAGTAGGCGAGGGTTTTGCGAAACATGGACGTGGAGTCTAACGCGGGGGCGTCGGGCGTTAGCATGCAATCGCAAACCAGCTTCCGGTCGCCAAACCTCCCGGAACAGCTGGTCGGGTCCTTCGGCCAACGCAGCGTGATCCGGTCAAAACGAGTCGTCCTAACATCGCTCTCTCATGGACCGAAACCATGTGCCATTTGGCTCATGTCACTTCGCACCGTCCCGACAATCTCGTCCGCCGTGGACGAAGATTATCTTGTTTACCCCTGCCACCTAAAAATAGGTGCCGAATGACTCAAAACATTAAGTTTGATTTTTCTCTCGCATTTGAATCAGGCGCTTGGACAGAATAACTGTCAGCTGCACCTCATTTGAGGTGGCGCATGATGTCGCGGAGTGCGGATGTTCACGAATAAGTTTTATCGGGAGGCTACGCCATGTCAGTTTACGAGACCGTTGGCGGTATGGGGAAGAGCATTCGTGGAGGGCTTCAGCGATTGGGTCGGTACGGCCGCTCCCGTAGCCGCAAGGCTCTTATGCGAGCAACGAGTGGGATTGCGAAACCTTCTTCCCGCCATGCCCTAAAGTCCGTATTAGAGCCCTTAGAGGGCAGGCTAGTTTTTGGTTATGGCTGGATCCAGACGAACCAAGTCCCTAATGGTCCTGACG
Organism: Tepidisphaerales bacterium; assembly: GCA_038226785.1. GTDB lineage: Bacteria > Planctomycetota > Phycisphaerae > Tepidisphaerales > Tepidisphaeraceae > JBBRQG01. The sequence continues at coordinate 116,784 of JBBRQG010000009.1, forward strand.
CTACTTGTTCCGCGCCAAGTTCTACTTCTGCCCCTGTACTCAATATTTCAGGTTTACCGGTTGTAAACTCGACTGACCTTATGTCCAACGCGTTTGGTGCCACCTTCGGCATCACTCGGTCTTGGACCGGTCTCAACGACAGTGGGCAGGTCGGGAATGGCTGGGCACTGGACGGCCTTCCCTACCTGGTGGTCAAGCGGAATCAGACGTCCGGAGCCCATAACGGCATCGTAACGCTTGTCGAACGGGGAACTCGCTCCAGTGACTTTTTCTTCGATTTCGGTGTGTCCGCTCTGACTTCACGCACCTCCGTAGACAGGCACATGACCTATACGCCGCCATCCGTCGATGGCAGCGGCAATCGCCTTCCTGGGGAATTTAAGCTCACCCAAGACGATGGAAGCGTCTATACCTTCTATGACTTGCCGCGAGACACTTCCAGCAGTGGGGGTTACTCGTCCGGCGGACTTACGTATGGCAGACTTTACAGCGGGGGTGGCTATGCAAACCAGCCGACCAATCAGTGGTTCGATACGTCTACAGGTAGCAGTTCGCTAGGAACGACGGCTGAGTATGTCTTTGGAGCCCTCAAGAGCTTCAACGATGCATCGGGCCGACTGAAGATGACTTCGACGTATTCGTTCGGATCTGGAGGAGCCATCGCTGGACAAAATGTGGTTCGAACGGACGGGTCCGGCAAGTTTGAGCGATTTAGATTCACGTACGGCACGATTGCAAATACTCAAACGGGAGCATCGGGGTCGACGATTTCAGAAGTCGTTCTCGAACGCGGTACGGGCACCAGTGGCAACTATGACCCGTCAACCGTGTCACTTTGGTCGAAGGTTCGCAGCGCGTCTTACACTTATTACGCTGGCATTTCAACGGATGCAGATGCGGCCTTTGGTCGTCTCGGCGACCTTAAGACTGTCACGATCCTTGACTACCTTCGCAACAGCAGTGGCGATACCGTCGATCAAAAATATTACCGCTATAACAAATTCCACGGTCAGGTGTTTAGCGGTAACGGCGCTGCAGGCTATCCCAACGACGGGCCCCTAAATGGCATCTCTTCCAGCAATGATACCGCAGCCGGGATGGGAGGCACCGGTGGAACCGACACGACTTTCGCCAGCCAAACCGGAGATAACGCCGTTTGGAGCGGACTGGCGGCAGCGGTCGAAGGTGTACAACTCGCTAAACTCCGTTCAAGCATCTACTCCTATCAGACCGCCACGACTGCACAGCTGCAGCCATATGCGGACCACCTCTTTTGGTACGAGCGATATAACGCGGGGGATATTGAATCCATTGACGCCACCGTCACACGCTACAGAGTCGTTCAAGAGACAGCGGTCGGAACCGGGTGTTCCCAATGCTCCAGTGGTATCGGCACCTTCAAGTACGTTTATTCCGGCAACTCGAATGCCAAGGCCGATTACTACGCCCAGGCGAATAACGGGGGGGCAACCGGTGACTATAACCAACCGAACACTTGGGTCGCCAAAACCATAGAGTATTTGCCTGACACCACCAATGCGGACACAAACAGCGACGGGATCGTCGACGCCGATCAGTGGCTCGATAACGATAAATCTGTCGTCTACAGCAACCAGTTGGGTGAGCCAGTCTTCAAGGTCGTCAAGGAGTACTCAAAGTCGGTCTCATTGTCCGGCTTCAGCGGTGCGACATACGGCGATAGTGGCGACGAACAAATCACCCTCACCGCGAGTAACCACGGTTATCTTCCGGGGGATTTAATAGAGGTTCGCGGTGCCACGAGCACGTCCCCCGACCTTCAGCTCATCAACGGCACTTGGACAGTGATTGGCGTCACCTCATCGAGCGTCACTCTCTCCAGAAAAGAAGTCAGTGGAGTTGTTGTGATTGGAGGACCCTACTGGTCTGACCTGTTCGATCTGAGCGGTAGCCTTGATTCAGGAACACAGTCGAGTCGTGTTTACGCTACTCAAAATCGTTACGATAACGCGGGTCGATTGACTTACGCTGTGCATTCCAGCGCCATTCTCGGTTACGACGAGTCGCTACCCGACCTGATCGGATTCACGACATCCGCCTCCGGAGCAGGTGACTTCGGCCGTTACGAGGGCGGATTGATCGAGGTTTACCAGTACGGGACATCCACGGGTGCTACTTCCGGCGGGTCACTGGGAAACGGCATCACGACGGCTAACTCCGGCGATGTCACTGGATACATCAAAGCCCAATTGCTGGCCAACGGCTTTCAGTCCGTGGGAAGCAGCAGTTTCGTCCCGGTGAAGCAGTACGCATATTACGAGCATGACTACAACGGCCAGCCGTCGTATCCGCTGGCAAGCGTTTTGCAGTGCTGGGACGCCAACGGGGACGGGACGCTCTCCTCCGGCGAAGGCTCATCCACCACCTACACCTACTCCTACCGGCAGGACACCTCTTCGACTGAGACGAACCGCATTTTGATCGCGACAACCAATCTGCCTGTGGTCTCGACGGCCACGAATGGGTCCGGCACCGGCGATACAATGGCTGAGGCTTATGACGCGATGGGCCGGACCATCTGGACGAAGGATGCTGGCGGCTACCTGACCTACACAGCGTATGACACCGCGACTGGCTCGGTGATCAAGCAGATCGCAGATGTCGACACGACCCAGACGAGCACCTTTTCCGCGCTCCCATCGTGGTGGTCGACACCGACCGGCGGCGGCCTTCAGTTGGTTACATCATTCACTGTGGACGCGCTTGGCCGGGCCACCTCAATGACCGATCCGTCGAACCGTATTTCGCTCACGACATACGACGACGTGGACCACGAATCGCGCTATTACCCCGGCTGGACATCCGTCGGTTCAGGGGTATGGTCTACCACCGGCCCGATCCAAGTGAGTCGGACTTATTGGCCGATTGCGCGCACCTCGGATGCGCCGGGCGATGCGGTCCCGGCGAACCAGCAAGTCGCCTTTACCGAGCAACTTTTGATCTATCAGACGTTCTCTACCTCTTTGCCTACTGGCGTAGAGGCATTCACTTATTCACCCGCCACCGTCAAGTCGTTGAGCCGCAGTCTCACGAACAACGCTGGGCAAACCGTCGAGGTGGACAGCTACTACGCAGTGCCAACGGGAAGCAGTTGGTATTCGAGTTCGATTTGTCGGCTCGGCGGGTCGAGTGCGCTGAGCAACTCCACCGCCACGAGCGGCGGCATTTACCATGCCATGTTCATGGACTACGACTCGCGTGGCCGTTTGAAGCGTACAGAAACCTCCGGTGATCCCTCGACCAGTTCAGGCCGCCAGGGTCACGGTACTGTCACCCGTTATATTTACGATGCACGGGGACTACTGACGCAGACATGGGTCGGCACCGATGACACGGATGACAATTCCTCTGACGGAATCATTTACTGGTCGCCGGATAATGCTTCCAATGCCGAGTTCAATCTGATCAAGACCAGCGAAGCTCGTTACGACGCGGACGGAAACAAAGTCCGTAGCACCACCTTCACCGGCACCAATGCGGCCAGCGGCCGTCTGACGCTGATGTGGTACGACTGGCGTGACCGGCTGGTCGCAGCAAAAACCGATGCGTCGGTGGATGCGGACAACCTCCCTGATCCAGGCAGCGAATCCTCGACCGACCAGCGGCCTCTGGTCACCTACGATTACGACAACCTAGACCGGCTGACCACACTGCGTCAGTACGACGGGGACGGTGTGACGATTTCGTTCTCTGGGGGCATGCTGTCTACGCCCGATATTTCCAAGGTGCGGGGGATGAGTCAGAACCAGTACGACGCACAGGGTCGCGTGTTCAGTAGCAGTGTATTCGGGGTGAATCCCGTCACCGGCCTTGACGCGACGACGGGCAACGCCGACGGCTCGCTCAACACCGATTCGTGGTATGACTCGCGCGGCAATGTGGTCAAGATGAAGGCCCCGGGCGGACTGGTCACCAAGTCCAGCTATGACGGAGCCGGACGGCTGAGCAAGGTCTTCTCAACGGACGGCAATGCGGACTCGACCTACGCCAACGCGTTGAGCATTTCCGACGACATCGTGCTGGAGCAGACTGAGTACACCTATGACGGTTCGGGCAACGTGATACTCACCGTGACCCGTCAGCGTGTTCATAGCGACCCCACCAGCGGAACGAGTGCCCAGGGAGCCTTGGGTGGGCCGACCACCAGCGGTAATGGCAGCGTCAAGGCCCGAGTTTCCTATATTAACAGCGTTTATGACCTCGCCAACCGGCGGGTGCAGACGATCAATGTCGGCACCAATGGTGGCAGTAGTTACACCCTGACCACCAACGCGGTGTCAGGTTCGACCAGTTCCCGGCTAGTAACGACCTACACATATGACATCGTCGGCTCCGGCGACTACGCAGGCGTATGGGGAACCCAAACGACCGACCCTCGCGGCATCAACAGTCGCACCTATGCCGATCTGGCAGGCCGCACCGTCTGGAGCATCGAAGCCTACGGTTACGACTCCGTCGGCACGGCTGGAACCTACGGCTATATCGGCAGCACCTCCGCCACCGCCAGCACCAACCGTCGCACGCAATACTTCTACGACGGTGCCAACCACATGATCGACATGAAGGCGTGGCAGCCGGGCAGCGCGGTTCAAGAGACCAAATACATCTACGGCGTTTCACCCAGCCAGAGCAGTTCGATTTACAGTTTCGATTTATTGGCGGAGATCGATTACCCCGATCCAACAACCGGCTCAGCCAGCAGTACCGACGTTGAGAAATTCGCGTACGACGCCGAGGGGAAAAAGACCTCCTGGCAACAGCGGACCGGCTCGGTCCACGGCTATACCTATGATGCCATCGGACGCCTCACGCTGGATAATGTGTCGATTCTCGGAAGTGGAGTGGACGGATCGGTCAGGAAGATGTCGTACGCTTATGATTCGGCGGGTCGTCTTTATCGTACGGCTACTCTGAACTCGGCCGGAGCCGAGATGGCTGTGGACACTCTGACTTTCAATGGTTTGGGCCAGTTGCTGTCGGACGCCGAAACGAACGGGACGGTCTCCTACAGCTACAGTTACGGCCTGATTGGCGGGGCCGGGGGAAATAACTCCCGGTTGACCGGGATGAACTACGGTGCCGAAAGCCTGACTTATTCCTACGGCACCAGTGGCGGCCTGAATGACAGCATCAGCCGCTTGGACAGCATCGTCGGCAAGACTTTCTACCTCTCTGGGACATCGCAAGGAACCACCACCCTTGAAGCGTACGACTACCTTGGGTTGAACACGGTCGTCGGCCGAGCACACGGGGAGTTCGCCAACGCGGGCAATCTCAAGCTTTATAATCCGTCAGGTGACCCTTCTAAGAATAGTGGGCGCGTGAAAGACAAGGCAGAATGACTGCCGAAGGAGCTTTCACATGTCTGAGACGAACCGTAAGATCGAACGGCGGCTGTATACCCCCGAGTTCAAAGCCGAGGCCGTACGCCTGGTCC
>JBBRQG010000010.1:0-113439 GCA_038226785.1 Tepidisphaerales bacterium
CGTCGCCGCGACGGGGGGTGTGTTGCTCCCGAATGGTCAGACATTCACACAGGGTGGCGGCACGTTGAACAACCTGGGGTCATTCAGAATGAGCTCCGGTACGTTCATTTTCAACGGTGGAACCATCACCGGGAATGATCCAGTGTTAAGCAGTAGCGCGTTGCAGCACAGTAACGGTGCCAATGGCACCGGACGCGTCTCCCTGATCGGCAGTGGGACCACTATCGCGGGCAATATCGCCCCGGCCGAAGTGGTCACGATTCTCGGAACATCGGGGCTCAATACGGCCGCCTCAGCCGCCGCGAGCTTTACCAACGCCGGCAAGCTCATCCTCGACTCGAACGCGAACGGAGCCTCGGCTTTCTCCATGCCCGAAGGCACCACCCTGACCAACACAGGCCAACTCCGATTCAAGAACACAGCCGGTACAAACCCTTCGCGGGTCTTCGCTTCTAGCCTCACCAACAGCGGCGGCGACGTACTCGCCGACGGCAGCCTCGGAACCGTCCTGTTCAACCAGAACAATGCGGTGATCCTGAACGCGGGAAGCTTCATCGTTCAGGCCGGGACGACCCTACAGGTTGCCGGTGCCGGCGCACGCACATTCACCAATCAGCCGACCGGCCTGCTGGGCGGCGACGGCACACTGGATGTCTCGCTGGCCAGCGTCACTTTCCTCAATCAGGGTGTGATTTCTCCCGGCCAGTCTCCCGGCATCTTTACCATTCTGGGCAATCTCCCCGATGCCCCGACGGCATCGCTGAAGATCGAACTGGCCGGCCTGACGCAGGGTCTCAGCTACGACCTGCTGTCCGTCCGCGGCAATGTCACCTTGGACGGCACGCTCGACGTGTCGTTGCTCAGCGGGTTTATGCCCTCCGCCGCTGACACGTTCACCGTATTGGCCACCTTCGGCGGCACGGTGGCTCCGAACGGTATAGCCGGCACGTTCAGCAACACGCCCGGTGGTGTTCTGACCTCGCCCGCCGGTACCTTCGATGTGACTTACAACACCACGTCGGTTGTCCTTAGCAACTTCAGCCCGACTGTCCCGGAGCCTTCATTCCTGGCAGTAAGTGTGGTGGCAGCAACGCTGGTGGGCCGCCGCCGTCGGTAAGAGGCAAAACCCCCCCCCGATTTACGGGAACAACCCCTTCAGCCGGTGGGCCTCGGCCACCCGGCTGATGGCAATTGTGTAGGCGGCAGTGCGGTAGTCGCAATCGGCCTCATCGGCCTTGGCGTTCACAGCGTCAAATGCCTTCTCCATGACCCGCTGTAACTCATCCTGCACACGCCGCAGATCCCAGAAGTAGCTGTCCAGACCCTGCACCCATTCGAAGTAGCTCACCGTCACGCCGCCGGCGTTGGCCAGAATGTCGGGCAGGATGGTTACGCCATTGTCACGGAGAATCTCATCAGCGCGGGGCGTGGTCGGCCCGTTCGCCCCTTCGACCAGTATTTTTGCGGTTATGTGCTGGGCGACTGTTTCATCGATGGTGTTTTCCATGGCCGCGGGGATGAGCACATCGCACTCGGCCATCAGCGCTTCTTCGTTCGTGATGCTGTCTCCGCCAGGGCAGCCGTCCAGCGAGCCGTGCTTGCGAAGGTAGGTCTGGGCCGCGACGACATCCAGCCCGTTGTCGTTGTACAGACCGCTGCTGCGTTCGATGACCGCGATAATCTTTGCGCCCTGTTCTGCCAGCAACCGGGCCGAGTGATAGCCCACGTTTCCGAAGCCCTGCACCACGATCCGCAGGCCATCCAGTTTCTTGTTCTTCGTCTCCAGAAAGCGGCGCAGGACGTACATCACGCCGCGGCCGGTTGCCTCTTCACGGCCCACGCTTCCGCCCAGACTTACAGGCTTGCCGGTGACGACGCCAAGTTCCTGATGGCCGACCATCATGCTGTAGGTGTCCAGCACCCAGGCCATGACCTGCCCGTCGGTGCCAGCATCGGGCGCGGGGATGTCCTGATTCGGTCCGATGATCGGCATGATTTCGGCCGTGTATCGCCGTGTCAGCCGTTCTTTTTCGCCCATGCTCAGTCGTTTGGGGTCGCAAACGACGCCCCCCTTGGCCCCGCCGTAAGGCAGTTCGACCACCGCATTTTTCCACGTTTGCAGCATGGCGAGCGCCATGACTTCATCGCGCTCGACGGAGAGGTCGTAACGAATCCCGCCCTTGAACGGACCCCGGGCGTTGTTGTGCTGCACGCGGTAACCGCTAAAGACCTGAATCGACCCGTCGTCCATGCGGATCGGGCAACTGACGGTCAGCACGCGCTTCGGCGTGGAAAGTGTCTGCCGCCATACAGGGTCTAGGCCCATGCTGCTGTAGACGCGGTCAAAATACAGGTGCGCGTTCTGCCAGAACTTGGAGTGAGTCTGCTCGTTCTTCGAAGGCGAGAGTCGGTTGGTTGCACCCTCCCCCGAACTGGACTCACCGGCCGATACCGGGCTGGGCTTGACATCGGGAAGGGTGGCGTTTTCGACCGGATGCGGCGGGAGTGGCGGTGTCATAAGAGGAGGGTTTCCTTGCGTCCAACTATACTAGTCCCGGCCGACTCAGGCGGGGGTTTTGCCCGGGGCCGGTAACGAAAAATAACAGACGTCTAAGGTTTGCACAACGTCTTACTCTCAATGGGTACTTGGGCTTACCCTAACGACTTTGTCGCCGCAAGGTCATGTCAAAATTGTAGACCATATTTTTATACATGGACCAGACTATGGTGCAACAGACCCCCGCCGAAAGCAGGCCCATGACCGCGATGATGAGTCGGGCCTGAGTTGTCAGTTGGCCCCCGGACAACAAGTCGCCCGATGCCAGCGTCCCTAGCACGCGCGGTCCGTCCAAGAGCAGTGCCACCGACGTCACTGGCGACAGACCTGCAAACACCAGACTGACGGCGTTTCCACTGCTGGCCACCAGCGAGGTGCCACACCATCCGGCCGCACCCAGCACGCCGCCGATAATGGCGACGCTGGCCATGATGGCTTTCACGGTTGAATCCACACGCAGTGAGAGGTTCATCCCCACCATCGCGGCCAGTGCCGAGAGGATGGTCAACAACACGGGCAGCAGCACGGCCGATTCCGGCTGGACCAGCCAACGGGACTGATCGCCATTGCCTATCGAGGCGAAAAATCCCACCAACATCACGCCGATGAGCGACGCCGTGGGCACCGCGATCAGCGGCAACGCGAACACCACCAGCCCATGCAGCTTGCCCCAAATGTAATACCGCGACGTAATGGGCGTGGTCAGCAACAGATCGAGGGTGCCATCTTCCTTCTCGCGGGTGACCGTACTTGCCGCCGCATTCGTGACCACCAGCAGCAGTATTAAAATCTCGACGAGGATCAGACCCAGCAACAGTTGCCGCGCCAGCCCGGCCGCCATGCCGCGTTCCGGCTGGACCAGATCCAACCCGCGTACGTAAGGGTTCCTGCCTGCGGTCACGTCAATCTGTTCGACCCGAAGCATCTGGGAGACGCTGAACGGGCTGACCTGATTACCATCGACACGCACGGTCGTGGTGGCCGCAAGCTGGTAGGTGGTGCCGACGCTCCCTTTGATAATCAGGACGGTGTTGTCGAGGCGGGAAATGCCGCTGGCAGGCACGTACTGATCGGGCGTGATCATTCGCGCGTGGGCGATGGCTATGTAGGTCGCGGCCGAGACGCCCAAAAGTGCGAACGACCACCGCAGCAGGCTGGCCTTGGCGGCCGATGCCCGGGTCTTGGCCTCGCGCCAGGCGATCGGGTTGGCCCAAACGGTTCGGGGCGGGCGGTTTGCTTGCACACGCAGCATTCTCCGGCCGTGCGCTGTGACCCACTGCGTCGGGCTGAGCGTCATCTTCGCCAGCCGTCGAAGCAGCGCGATAGACGGCAGCACCACAGCCAACGAAAAGACCGTGCCGCCAACGAGGAACGCCTGTGTCGGGTGCGTGAGGTACCAGCCGGCAGGCCACCCACGCAACGATGCCGGCAGTTCCGCCAGTTCCGGCGGGACATAGCCACGCTCCTCAAAAATCACCTTCAACGACAAAAATGGGTTCAACCCAGTCAGCCAACTGGTCCCGGCGGGTTGGCCACTCAGCAACACCGGATGAAAAAACGGAAGCTGGTCGAGAAGCGTCAGTCCGACAAGGTAGAAGGCAATCGCCAGATAAAACGCGAAGATCGTCCGTCCGCTGCCGACGCGCAGGGTCGCGATCGTGATCGCAACAGCCCCGGTGACCAAGGCCGTGACGGCCGAGACTGTCACCGATAGGGCCACCGCACCCAGCGTCACCCCGCCGAACACCTGCGTAATCGCGAACACCGGAATACCGCTGACCAGCAGCGCGATGACAAAATAGAGTCTGCTTAGCAGTGTCCCCAATACGATCTGCCCGTTCGTCAAGGGTGTCGTCAGGAGGATGTCATAGGTGTGGCTGTCGCGTTCCTGTGTGATGGCCCCGGCCGTGAAAATGGGGGCGAGCAGTGCCACCAGCCCCAGTTGCAGATAGCTCAGCGAGCGAAAGATGTCGCCCGACTCCAGCGACAGTTCCGATAGCGACATGCCGGCAATATTGGTGCCACTCGAGAGGACGCTGATCGCCACAACCAGCATCAGAATGGCCAGATACGTCCATCGTGCTACCAGGTCGCGCCGACGTTTTCCGGCGGCCTGCACCACCCGCTGCAGAATCGGGTTACCCGGCAGCAGCCGCCAAAAATGCGCTGGTAAGCCGAGCCAGTTGTTGGCGATCGCGGCACGGGCCGGGGCGGGGGCAGGGGGGGGAGCGGGGGGAGTGGGAGAAAGCGTGGTCATTGCACCATCCCTTGAGTGAACCGCATAAACGCGGTTTCAAGGTTCACTTCCTGCTCTTTGAGTAGGCGCAGCTGAAATCCGCCGGAAAGCAGCCGTGGTGCAAGGAAGGACCAATCGCTCAGTCCTTCCGCCAGCCGTACGTTGATGTGCTCGGCCTCGATTTCGGCACTGGCCACTTCAGGCAGTTCCGCCAGTAGCTTGGATGCTTTCTCAAGGCGTTCCGACCCACCACCCACGCCCACATGGATCACGGTACCGGCCCGCGTACGGGCAAGAATTTCTGACACGGGTCCGGAATACTTCAGCTCTCCACGTTCGATGATGCCGACGGTGTTACACATGTCGGCCAGTTCCGGCAGGATGTGGCTGGAGATGATGATGGTCTTGCCGCGGCGGCGCAGTTCTTTCAGTAGTTCGCGCATCTCGATACGGGCCCGCGGGTCGAGGTTGCCCGCAGGCTCATCCAGAAGCAGAACCTTGGGGTCATGAAGCAGTGTTCTGGCGATACTGAGCCGCTGTTTCATGCCGCGAGACAGACCGTCCACTGGCGAGTCCATTTTGTATGCCAGATCGGTGAATTCCAGGATCTCGGCAACAAGCTTCGTGCGCTGTGGGCCGTTGATGTTGTAGGCCGCTGCAAAGAACTCCATGTACTCCTGAACCAGCATGTCGGGATAGGCTCCGAAATAATCCGGGACGTAGCCGATGAGTGGACGGATCTGTCGCGATTGGTAGCCGACGACGTAGTCGCAGATCCGCGCTTCCCCCCACGTGGGTTGCAGTAGCGTCGCCAGGATCTTGATCGTTGTTGTCTTGCCCGCGCCATTCGGGCCAATGAATCCGAAACAATCCCCGGCGGAAATCTCCAGGTTCAGGTTCGACAGCGCGACCAGCGTTCCATAACGCTTGGTGAGGTTGACGGTTTTGATGACGATGGACACAGGTGGAAATCCTTCAGAAAGATCAGGGTTCTGGTGCGGGTGTTGTGTTGGCGGGCAGGGGTGCGGCAGTGTCGACGGACTGACGGTCATTGTTTAGCGATGCCGAACGGTCCAGCGGCAAAGCCCACTCCCACAGAACTCGTCCGTTACCCTTCATTTCGTTGCCGTTGACAAGCATCTTGACCGGCAGTGGACGGTCGCGCGTCTCCGCCACGACCAGCAGCTGTCCGGCCGCAACGACCGCAGACCCGTCAGCGAATCGGCCTTCGCGCCGAAGTAGGTCCACACGGGTGCTTCGATTGGAGCTGGAGGGCTTGAACCGCATCACGGGCAGACGGTCGAAGATGGACAGCATCGGCAGTGACTGCGGGGCCTGGTCCGACCAGTCACTCGCGCCGACGTCGCCAATGCTGGTCAGGGTGCCTCGCGCCCGGGAGAAGAACCATTGCTCCCACCCTTGCTGCTTATCAATCGACATCAGCCGCCCCTGAAGTGCCCTATTCCCGTTGCCCGGCACATCCCCAGTTCCACTGTCGATGAGTTTGGTCAGGCTGTCCTTGTCGTGGTTCGTGACGAGTTCCAACCGGATCGACTGTCCGGCGGGCCAGCCGGGCAGATAGACGATTTCGTCAGACGTGTTGTCCGCCGACTTCCAGACCAGATAAACATTCAGAAGGTTCTCACCTGAGTTGTTACTCAAAATTCCTGACAGCGTGGGCGCACCCGGGCGGCCCAGCGGCGCGATGGCGGGTTGACCTGAAATGCGACTTTCCAAGCGTCCGCGCCACTCCATGGAGAAACGCTTCAACGTCGATCGATAGGGCACGATCACTTCCGGACTCCCGCCGGCCGGCGAAATGGTCGCAACGGTGTACCGATCACGAGCCCCGTGAAACTCGCGGTTGCGCTGGTAGATCAACGGCTCGACGAAGGGCGTAACCCAGCTCACATCGCCCTGCGCGCCGGGAAGGTCAATCCGCTGTCGTCCGTCGCGCGGCACATAAAGCCCGATCCGGCTGTGCACCGTGGTGCTGCCGTCGGCAGCAATCTTGACGACCGAAAACTGCGACATTTCGGCGTGCCCACGCAGGATCAACTGCGCCACGCCCAACGTGAATAACGTCGCAACACCGGCAACGACACCGAATCCGAACCAGCTCCATTCCAGCTTGTCGCGCTGTCGCAGCAGTAAGTACAGCCCCGGCCCGGCCACCAGCCAGTAGGCGATGAAAAATCCGAGCACAATCACCAGAAGCCCCGCCACCCGCCCCGGCATTTCCATCGCTGCGACCACCGGCTGGCCCAGGTCATAGCCACCCGTCGAGGGCTCGAGCACCTTTGCGAAGTCGTTGTCAGCGTCTTTGGTCAGTTGGGTCGGGTCTTCACGGAGGTCAAAAATCTGGTTCCAAACCGTCGACCAACCGTTCGCCTGTGATTCGATCAGCCGACGGTCCAACAGGTCTTGTGCAACGTATGTGACCACGCCGCTACCCCACGGCCGGCGGGCCAGCCAGGCGGTTCGCTGCGGCACGTCGTCGATTCCCGCCCAGGTCACCCACTGCTCGATCAGGGCGTTCGGCAACGGCACGGCCAGTGCAACCAACTGTCCCGGCGGTAGGTTTGAAAATCGCTGGGGGTCGTCGCGTCCGTTGCGACTGATTGACTTGCCAATATCGGCTAAAGGTTTGCTGTCGCCGCGCGGCAGCAATGCATCTCCACGCTTGTTCTGGACAAGCCGCACCGGCAGCACATCGCCCCACGAAGCTGTGAGCTGCCACTGCGCGCTTTGCAGAACGATCAGCCGCCCACCGCCTTCGACGTACTTCATCAAAGCCTGATAAGTGGCCTCGCCCCCCGGCTGCGAGCGGTCCGGCGGGCCGCCATTGGCCCAGACCACGGCATCCACGCCGTCATAAGGCCGCAGATCGGTCGGCATCGATTCAGGTGTGACACCGACCCATTGCGACTCTTCGTGAATGCCAATGGCCCCCGCGTAATCGCCGCTGGGTAAGGGTCCGCCGCCGCTGCGAACCACCACCACTAGCCGTTGCCCGCGATTGACACGGCCCGGCGCTTCCAAGATCTGCGGCGGCGCAGTCACCGGGAGAACACAGATCGTCTGCCCACCAGCCGTACAAAGGTACACCTTTAACAAGCGGTTCAGGTCTGCCAAGGCTGCCCCGCCCCCGCCAGACGTCGTCACCAGCCCCGCGAACCCCTGCGGATTCCGACCCGACCGCGGCATGAAGTAACCGACGGACTCTTGAATGCGTCCGCTGGTGAGCGTGACCGGTGTGACGTAATCGACGGTGTCGCCGTCCATATCGGTTTGCGACACCAATAGTTGGTATCGCCCGCTGGGCAGATCACCGGGATCAATGGTCGTCCGGGCCATGACCCAAGCGTTTCCACGCATGGCATTGTTCCACCCGAAGCCGACCACCGAACCCGTCGGTCCGGCCCATGCCGGTAACGCTCTCCCCAAGACGAGCCAGACCATCAAGAAACAGGCAAAGCGTTGTTCGCAGCGCATCAGGTGGCAATCTAGTCAAAATAGGTAGGCACGTTCCACAACTAAATATTGATGATTCAATGGATCATCACGACCCACACCCTCATTTGTGCCCGCCGGGGGCCTTGTCACTCAAATATTTTCGCTGGACGGCCTCGGCCAAGCTGACGTCGTTGATGTTGGCAAGGGTGCACAGCCAGGCAAACACATCGGCGAATTCTTCCTCCAGATTCTCGCGGTTGTCCTGTCGAGCGAGCGCCCGGGCCAACTCACCGATCTCTTCGCTGAACCACAGCCATGTCGCGGGCGTACCTTTAAGGCGATCAGCGGCCTCGTATTTGTCGGAAATATGCTTCTGAAAGCCGTTAATTGTCAGCGGGACATCTGAGATAATCATGGTGAGCTCGTGGTTTGGAGGCCAGCCGGGGTCTAAGCTTTAGCAGAAAAATAAGTGTTTGGTTTTTGCGTTGAGCATGATACTAAGGGGTAAAGTGAACGAATCGAACGACCATGATATTGCGTTTGCAAACCCCACCGAGGCGGCGTCGTCTTCACTTCCAGAAGTGATGGACGAGTCCCGGTTGCTGATCACCGCCGATCAGTTACTGGTGCACTACCGGGACACCGGTTCACATTCGACGTTCGAACTGCTGGTCAAGAGGTACGCCCCTTTGGTTTTCAGCGAGTGCATATCCGTTACGCGCAACCGCCATGACGCAGAAGACGCCGCTCAGGCGGCCTTCCTTACTCTTGCCGTCCATGCACGCGGCCAGACGGACATCCGTAAGCTCGGCCCCTGGTTACAGCAGGTTGCCCGCCGAGTGGCCCTGGATCAGCAAAAGGCCAAGCGCCGCCGCACAGCCCGCGAACAAAAGCATCACCGTGTCAACGGCTACGATCAGGTGGCAACACCCGAGTTAGAGGGGCTTGATAACGCCGAACTCCGGGCCGCGATTCAGGAAGAACTCCAGCAGATTCCGGCGAAGTATCGCATGCCGCTCATCCTCCATTACTTCGGCGGGATGTCGCGCGACCAGATGGCCAAGGAACTGAGCTGCAAGGCCGCCACCCTTGGCGTTCGCATTTTCCGCGCTCGCGAGATGCTTGGTAAGCGGCTGAAAAAGCGGGGCATTTCGCTGACGCCTCTTTTGCTGCTGGCATTCCTCACAGAAGTCATTGGCTCGAACATCACCGGCGGACTGGCTGCCAAAGCTGGCATGATCGCCACTGCTGCCGAACTGATTCACGGTGGCGCATCGTCGGGCGTCACATCGGCCCTCATTCCCGAGGCGGCCCGATACTTGCCCGTCGGTAGTTCCGGTCGCATAGCGCTGCGGGTCAAAGCAATGATCACGTCGGCAGTGTTGGCTGCCTCTGCGGTGGCAGGCGGCGCCGAAATCGTCCATAAGTTCGCCACCGGCGAATGGGTCTTGCCGTCGTTTAGCGGACTCAAGAGCCTGTTTGATGGAGGCTGGAGCGATTCACGAAATCTGCCGCTGGATTACGAACGCCAGTTGCCCGGGTTGACCTCCCACGGCGTATCTGACGCGACCAGCGCATGGCCGGGAGTCAGCTTCCCAGATACTTCCAAGGTCGATACTTCAGTTCCGGTGCTGGCTCCGATAGTCGCTCCGTCCCCGATCACTGTGGCTGCCGGCACCGAGGTCCGGAGGGTGAAACTTCCGTCGCTGTTCACAACGCCAGCGCATTCAAGCTCGATGACGCTCGCTAAGACGCCCGCACCGTCTGCTCAGCCGACGGTTCCCACGGTGAAGTCCGCTGAAATACAGAATCAGTTCTTTGCCGGGAGTGGCCCTTCTGGGGTGTCTAAAGACCCGCTTGGCTCGATGTCCTATGGCGTTTCCTCAGGCCCGTCCGATCGCCCCGCCACTGTAAGCGTTGGCCTGGGCACAATTCCCGGGCCGGGCGCAACCGTGCCCCTTCCTATTCAGATTAGGCCGCTTACTCAGGCCGATCTCGCCAAGATTCTGACGACCTCGATTGCTGCAAACGGTGCTGGAACGGGTGAATCGGGTAGTCGCACGGATGCCTCAATCGCATCGGGCGGGAATCCTTCGAGTGCGAGTGGCACATCCGGAACGAGCAGCGCCGGCGGGTCGGGTATTGCCGGTCTATCCGGGTCAGCTGCCTCGTTCGCCGCAGGAGAAGGAACCTCAATCGGTTCATCATCGGATGGTTCCTCAGGTACTTCGCAGATCGGTACTGGCGGAGCGGTGTTGGCAACACTCGGTGGAGCTATCGGCAGTTCTCCAGCGAATGCCGGGACAACTTCGAGTGGCAGCTCCCCGGCGGTGGTGGGCTCGACAGGGTCTGCAGCCGCTTCAGCGCCGACGTTTCAGATCGCCAGCCGTCTGGCAAGCCCTGCGGTTGGATTCACTGCTCCCGGTCAAAGTTCACCGTCGACCTACGTCTATTCGTCGCTCAATACTGGCTCGGGCGTAACGGTTCTCAAGGGTTTTGGCACAGTGCCTTTGAACCGCGCGTTGGACCAGTCGGGCGTCGTCATCGCCACCGGCTATGGTCACCAGCGCACGCTGGACCTCTCTGGGGCGACCGCGATCAAGAACACTATTTCCAACGCCCCGGGATCGCCCAATGGCTGGTATGCCCTGGCGGGCGGTCGCCTTGAGTTGCCGCGGATTCCGCTGGCCGTGGGCGACAATCAGGTTGTCTGGGGAGACGAAGCCGGTCCCACGGCGCCCGACCTGGTCAACAGTCTGGTGCTGAGTATCTCGGCGGTTAAATCCCCCGGCCAGTTGGCGGTATCGCTTCTCGCCTCAGACCGCGCTGAGGTTCCCACTTTCCCCACGGGCACAAGTCCGTGTTCGATCTGGCAGATCTCCTCCACAGCGGATTACGGGTCACTCTCCATCACCGGCCGGGTCACAGACATGTCGGGCAGCTTGTGGTCGTATGACGGTCAGGGTTGGTCGCGCGTGGCCACCACATTCGACCCGGGCCGAATGATCTTTTCAGCAACGCTGATGTCGTCTTCTCACTTGATTGCCCTGCTGGATGGTGGCATGTCAACCACTGGCGACGTGTCACTTTCCACGGTGCGACGTCCCATGTACGCGCAAACGGGTTCTGCGGATCCGCTTGCGGCGGCCGACAAGAAAACTTCGCTCGGACGGCAGGGTTCAGGATCTGCTTCCCAGACCAGTGGTTCCCCGTCCGGTATCGCCGCCTCCATGGCTGCTTCGATCATCGGAACACCATTGACGGTCGGACAAGGTCAGACGGACCTCTCATCCCTGTCTGTTGCAGATGGTGTTGCAAACGTCCCTCATCGTCTGGTGTTTGGCGTTGGGCCGTTGGACCCGATTCCCTCGGGCGGAGGCGCCCTGATCCCGTTGGGAACCAGCGCGGCCGCTGGAGGCGACATCATCGGTAACGTCGCGATCAACGGTGCATCCGGCAACACCGATGTCGGCTTGGGTGACCTATCGTCGGGGCTGTCATCGGGTGGCTCGTCCTCGGTTCCAGAGCCGGGCATCACCATGCTGGTTGCGGCCGGGCTCGGCGTGCTACTTCGCCGCTCGCGGGCCAGCCGGTAAATAGCCCCTACGCTGTGATGAGCAAAACTTTTGTCGCAGGCGTGACTCGGGTCAGTCCCGTACCATTCCGCCGCTGTGTCGATCAGAGGTGCCCCACGTTCATCGTATGTTGCGCTCGTCCTGACGACGATCCTTCACGCGTTTACGCACATATATTTGACGATGTTCGCACCGCTGTTCCCGGCGATGGCACGCGACCTTCACCTCTCAGGTACACGCACCGCAGCACTTCTGGTGACGATCATGAGCGTCGTCTACTTTGGTTTGGCGGCCGTCACCGGGCATTTGGCCGACCGCTTTGACCGCCGGCTACTGCTTGGTATCGGGTTACTCGGGAATGCCATTGCCATCCTGCTGATGGGTTTCACTCACGGCTATGCGTCTTTGGTCGGGCTTGTTGTGGTCGCTGGTGTGTTCGGCGCGCTGTTTCACCCCACGGCCAACTCAATGATGCCCGCGCTGTTTCCGAAGTCGCCGGGGCTGGCGATTGGTTTGCTGGGAATCGGGTCCGGGCTGGGCTTCTTCGCCGGGCCGCAACTGGCGGGCTGGCGTGCGGAGTCGGCCACGTGGGGCGGTCGCATTCCCGAGACAATGCAGCGATGGCAGATCCCATGCGTGGAACTTGGCGCCTTGGGCATTGCCGTCGCGATCATCTACCTGCTGGTAGCCCGGGACGGCCCCCATAGCCGCACGGAAAACAAAGCTGTTCCCCTGGAGCCTTGGATGCGCCGCAATGCCATTAAGCTGGCGAGCCTCCTGTGCTGGCGCGATTTCGCTGGCGTAGGTTCGGTCGCACTTTTGAGTGTTTACCTGCAGCGGGTGTTCGGCCTTGGCCTGAAGGACACAGGGCTGATCCTCGGGCTGATGATGCTTCTGGCAACGGTCGTAAATCCGCTCGCGATCTGGCTCACAGGCGGTTCACGGCGGCTCCCTGCGCTCCGCTTTTGTCTTTTCTCCGCCGCCGGGCTGATGGCGATACTGCCCGCACTGCCACTGGGCTGGCTGATCGCCGCGCTGGTGGTTTTGCAGACCATGGCACTGGCCGCCAGCGCACTGAGCGATGCCGCCTTGGCAGAGCGCATCGCCCCAGCCCGTCGCGGCAGGATCAACGGCATCACCTTGACGATCCTTGGCACAGTCGCTGGTGCCAGCAACTGGGTCGTTGCCGCAGGCACTGATGTCATGGGTGCGCGGGTCTCACAGACAGGCTGGCACTGGTGGGTCGCGTTTGGGGCGTTGGCCGCGTTGATGCTGTTTTCTACGGTGTCGGTCCGCCGACTGGCGCACCTTCATCTGGAGCCTTCACAGCGGGCCGGAAGTGAGGCACTAGCCTGCGATGGAATCGCCGCTACCGCGTCTGTGACTTAGGGTGAATAGGCTTCGATGCCTTGCCTCTCGGCGCTACGGGGGCGGCGGGAGCGCCCTCTTCGCTTAGTGCCATCGCAGGGATCAGACCCGGCGTCAGAGGCTGAGGCTGAATGGCGGGGATATCCGCAGTTTGCGTACCGGCGGGATCGATTTCGTCGTCGGCCAGCTCTGGTGGCAGGGTGGTGGGCACAGGGCCGAGGTCGTCTACAACCGCTGTCTTTTCACGGAACAACTTGTATTCGTCGGGCTTGTAGTTCCAGAGTTTCACCGAATCTGGCGGGAGCGGTATCGGAGGCGATGCCGGCACCTGCATCAGGTTTAAAGACCGCTCCAGAATGGCGATGGCCGCCGGTGCCGATGCCTTGCCGCCGAAGTACGCATCTTTACTCAGCTTCGGTACTTCGTGCAGAACGACGGCGATGACCAGTCGTGGGTCTTCCAGCGGCGCACCGCCGATGAAACTGGCCGTGTATTTGTCCGTGTAGCGGCTTCCCGACACGACATGGGCCGTGCCAGTCTTGCCGAAAACCGTCCAAGTGACCGGACGTGGAGAAACGGCTTTGGCTGTACCGCGAATGGGCACATCGGCCAGAATCCGACGAACGTCGGCGGCAGTCGCGGCATCCAGCACCCTTCGCGGCTCCTTGTGGGGCAAGTTCAGGTCCTTTATTGAACCGTCGGCTGCCACCTCACCCTTGATAATCTCGACGGGCGGCAGGATTCCACCGTTGGCGATCGCCGCGATGCCGCGAACCAGCTGCACGGGGGTGACCATGAGCGCATAGCCCATGCCCATCGACTCCACGTCCTTCTTACCGATGGAAGTCAGGGGCTTCAGCCGCCCCCGGCTTTCGCCGCGCAGCTCGATGCCAGTTTTCTGGCCAAACTCCCATCGCGTCAGTTCGTCTCTGAGGCGGGTACTTCCCAGCCGCTCGGCCAGATGCACCATCCCGACGTTGCTGCTCTTTACCAGAACGTCCCAGGTCGACAAGGTCGGATAGCCGGAACCGTGGTCAGTGATCCGCCGGCCGGTGGCCGTGATGTAGGGCGTCTGGGTATGCCACATTTCCGAGATCGTCGTCACGCCATCAGCAAGAGCGGGGCTGACAATGAACGGCTTGATGGTCGAACCGGGTTCGTAGGCATCGTAGAGCGCGCGGTTCTTGACCGGGTTGACCTTCCCCTTGGGCGTTCGGATATTCCTGACGTCAGCCGGGTCATACGTGGGCCAGTGGGCCATGGCCAACACTTCCCCGGTCTTGGGGTCCAGTACTACGCACTCGCCGCGATCCACCTGATTCTCGACGCAGGCCTCGGTCAGTTCCTTCTCGGCGATGGTCTGAATGTTTGCGTCGATCGTCAGAACCAGATGCTGTCCGTGAACTGGGAGCTGAAGATCGTCATCCGCGACATCAAAGCCGCGACGTTCTTTGGTTGTCTGCTCGCGGCAGAAACCATTTCGTCCGGCCAACAGCGAATCGAACTGAAGCTCTAGCCCTTCCAGACCGCCGCCGTCGGCCGAAACCCCGCCCAGCAGTTGGGCAGCCATTGTACCCATTGGATAGGTCCGGATGGTCACCGCCGTCGTGCCCACACCGGGAATGGGCTGGTCCTGCTTCCACCCCGGCACCGTCATCCGCAGCTTGGATACCGCAAGGGCCACCTCTTCAGGTTTTTCGATGGCGATCCGAACGTACTTCTGCGTCGACCAGTCTTTGACGCTCCCGGCAAACTCGGCCTCGGTGATGCCGACAGTCGTACAGATTTTTTGGACGGCTTCCTGCCACAGTCGCTTTCGTGCGACCTCAGGGTCGCTGCCATCCGTCGGCTTGATCTTCAGGTTGGCGAACTCGCCCATCATGAACTTCGGGTCGATGAACACGTTGTACCGGCGTTCATTTCCGGCCAGCAGCAGCCCGTTGCGATCAAAAATACAACCGCGGCGTGCCTGCAGGACCTCCGTTCGATACTGCTGAAGCTCCAGCTTCTTTCGCTGGTCGTTCTTATCGTTTGTTTGAAGATAGGCCACCCGCCCACCGAGATAGACCATCGCCAGCCCAATCACCCCGAAGACGGTGGCGGCCGGCAAAAGTCTGTTGCGAAGTTGGATTGCAGTTGCAGCAGCTGGCATGAGTGAGAGGGGTTGGGTCAACGGGCATCCGCCGATTGCGGCTGGGTGGTTGGTGCAGTGTCAAACGGCCGTCGAGCCGCCGGGTAGCTGCGAATTCCTGACATGGGAATGTTCCGGTTGGAGACGGTTTCGGCCAGCCGCTTCGGCGCAGTCGCCTGTGCAATAGCGACCTGCTGTGTCCAGAGTTCACCCTGAATCTGCTCGATCCGCGAGTGGGTTTCGTTCAGACGAAACCCGATCCACTGCCGCTGCTGCCGCAGCAATAGCGTGGCAAGGCACAGTCCGAAGATGACAACCAGACAGGTAAGCAGTTTCAACATGGCTCTAAACCCGGCCGCCGACTTCCCGTGCCGGCTTTACAACGGGAATTATCGGACCATCGCCTCCCGGAAGATGAGCGATGCAACACCGATCCTGTTCCGGTGTTCAGTCGACGCCCGCGATGGCCTCGCGAGCGGGCAGCTTCAGCGTCATGCCCGGGTGCAGTCCCTTGCTCTTAAGGACGTCGCCATTCAACTTCGTAATCGTGTCAATCGTCGAGGGGCCAGCCGAACCGAGCTGCGCCTTCGCGATTTTCCATAGTGAATCGCCGTCCTTGACGGTGTAGACGGTGGTCCGGCCGGCGGGCTTATCCGTTTTCGCCACCTTTTCTTTGCCCACATCGGCCTTGTTGCCAGCGATGGGTGCCTTTACATCCGGCGGAATCGAACCGTCCGCCACCATCGGGGTGGCCGGCTGGGTGGGTTGCGGGGTGGCGGCCTCGACTGCCGAGTTGCCCGATGCAACGGCAGGGGTGGAGAGGTCGGGGAAGGTGTAAACCTTCCCAAGCTTGACGGCCTTGGGATTCGCAGCCAGGTCAGGATTCGCTGCAAGTACGGCCTTCTCAGCCGAGCGGCTGTACTTACCATAAACCTTGGCGACCATCTTGTAGAGCGAGTCGCCCGAAACGGCGGTGTACGACTTCTGGCCAGCAGCGGCCACGGGCACCGTTCCTACCTTGGCGGTCTGGCCCCTCGTCACCTTGCTCAGGTTGAGGATCTGCGGCTCTTTTTGGACACTGCTGTCGCTGATCTTCGCAGTCACACCATCGACGTCGGCGGTCGGAACATGGATCGCGGCCAGGGGCGTGCTGCCCACCATCCCGCCCGGCACTTGGCCAGCTGACACCGGGTTGGCAGGGTAGATGCCGACTTCGATCTGTGGTGCGGCCGGCGCCGGAATCGGGGTGATGTCAATGTCGGAACTGCCGGTGTTGGCCGTGGTCCCCGCCAAAGCGACGCCATTTTTCAGGTCTTCGGCACGAACCACCGGACCTTGTGGGTTGACTTGGTCAGGCGCGGTGATCGGATTTTCGATGTTGCCATTGCCGGTGGGGTTTGCGCCGCCGGGAACCTGCATGGCCTTGTTGCTGTTAGCCACGACGCGTTCGATCCGGGCGGTCGGCTTTTCGCGGTCCACCGCGACGTGGTCGCTGAACAGGATGCCAATCACGATTACAAACGCCAGGCCTACAAGGAGGCTCACTTTCATCTCACGCGTCATGCTTCACCTTATGTTGATTGAGTCCATTCAATCGGTTTGAGTATTGATGATCCTGCCACGAACCGTAGCCTCGGCACAGCCCCATGGGCCCTGCCGTCCCCTTTTTTGTCAGTTGGGACTGTCTCCCACCTTCTGAACAACTCTGAACTTCGCCGACCGTGCCCGGGGATTGGTGGAAAGTTCCGCCTCACCCGCTACCACCGGCTTTCGCGTCACCCGTTCAAAGCTGCCGCTCTCGCCGAGCATGTTGAAGCACTGCTTCACGAGACGGTCTTCGCCGGAATGAAACGAGATGATCCCCACCCGTCCCCCCGGCGCAACGGCCGTCGGAACCTTTTCCAGAAAGGTCGACAACTGCCCGAGCTCATCGTTGACTGCCATACGAAGCGCCATAAACGTCCGGGTCGCAGGGTCGATCTTCGACCCCCTCGGCCCGTACTCCCGAGGGACGACCGACCTTACAAGATCGGCCAGCCTCTCTGATGTATTGATCGGACTTTCCCGCCGTACCTCCACAATCTTTCGGGCGATCTTTCGGCTGTGGCGTTCCTCACCCAACTCGAAAATCAGGTTGGCCAGGTCGTCTTCCCGCATAATGTTGACAAGGTCCGCCGCCGACCGGTCAATCCTTGGGTCTAGCCGCATGTCTAACGGCCCCGGATTGCTGAACGAAAGCCCGTACTTTCCGTCAAGTAACTGATTGGTTGACACCCCCAAATCGGCAAGAATTGCGTCGACCCGGGGGCTTCCGGCCGCCTCTAAAACTTCGTCCACGTCCGCGAACCGGGCATGGAAGAGTCGGACCGTCGCCCGTGACCCTTCAAGTCTGGTTTTGGCGTACCCCAGATTTTCCGGGTCGCCATCAATGCCGATGAGCGTCCCCTCCTTCCCGACCGCCCCAGCGATCGCCAAAGAATGTCCCCCGCGGCCGACAGTGCAGTCGACAACGGTCATACCGGCCTGAATTCCCAGCAGATCGAGCACTTCTGCCAGCAAAACCGGCTCGTGGCCGTGCTCGGGCAGCGGATTGGAAGAGGTCGGTCGTTCGGGAAAGGCCATCATCAATCTGTTGTATCGCCGGGCCGCAATGACCACCACGGCTGGCGGACTTCCTCGGATGGCAAGTGGAGACTGGCGAGACACGATGTTGCGATGTGTCGTCCTATTTGCAGCCCTCTGAAGCCCGTGGTTATCAGGACGTCAGATCGTGCGATGATCCCCTTGCTTTAACTCAAATCGAGGGGATAATCGTTAGGGTAGTGTTCGGGGAAGCCCTGCTGCGCGATTTGGCCCATCAAAAAGCCAGCAAGGGCGGGCATCCGTGCCCTTTCCGGTAGTCGGGTTACAGCCCGCTTGCCGGGGTTCAGTCCCTGAACCATCCCTCGCCGACCTCACGTTCGATCGGATCTTTTCGCGGGCTTTGGCGGAACGCCAAGGCCCGCAAAAATTCCCGATCTCCTCTGAGTGGTGGCCCCTCAGAAGGTTTTCTACACGGCACAGTCCTTTGTCCATCCAGGAGGCCAGACTGTTTACAACCTCTGTCCCCGAAACTCATCCTTGAGTTCCGGTCTTGTCAACCCAGTACTATTTCAACGAGCCCGGCAACTTACCGGCCCATTTCTTCAATCTGAAAGGCATTCCATGCCTCCCGATTCCAGAACTCCATGTGATGACCCCGACCAGCCAACGTCACTTCACCATTCAGTCCAAACAACTGTCGGACTTTATCCGGTAACACAACTCTGCCAGCCTTGTCGATCTCTAGGTCCCAAACGTGACTGAACACCCGACGCTGCTTTGCTTCTTCTTCGGGCGACGACTCAATCGAATACGGCACCATCGCTGACGTCTTCAGATAGGTATCGAGAGGAACCAGCTCGGCGTTTTTTGAGCCCCCACCACCACCTCCCGCTGCTCCGCCGCGTTTGACAATCAATCGCTGGCGATCATCGGACGTAATTGGGATTACACGGCGCCACACACTGGGGATCGACACCCGACCTTTCTCGTCGATGGTCAACTCGTGGTGACCGAAGAACAGCGGGATAGGAGCTGCACCTTCGACCACGTGTGCCAATATACGGTTTCTTATCCCTAGATCAACCTTTATATCCCACTTTCTGCCTTTTCGATAAAGTTTTTTTGCGCGTCATGCCGAAAATGGTTCGCTCACAGGAATTGCACCGGTTGCCCACACACCTTCCTGGGGGCTTGCGTGGGAATTATTACGCCTGACATAACTCGGGCAGTTCGGGAACTGCAGCGCCTAGGGAGATGTTGGCCCACCGCGCCTTCAACTTTCCCTAAACTGGCTCTGAAACCGCGTGATCCGATCAGCGGCTGACATTGTTCAGTCGCCGGAATTCCTCCAGAGATTCGACACCGGCCGGAAGTTCTGCTTCCTCAGCCAGCATGACGGGTAATCCGTCACGGATCGGGTAGCGCAAACCACCCACTGTTGCGACCAGAAACGTCCCATCCTGTCGCAGCGTTGAGAGCGTCAATGGGCAGCGCAGTATCGCAAGCAAATCAGGGGCAATGATGGCCGGGACGTTCTCTGGGGCGGCAGTAACAGGCTTGGGAATGTGCGTCATTGCCATGGGATAACCCGTTCCTCCCGCTCCAGCAACCAAAGCGCATCTGCCAGCAGGATCCGTGAAAGTACATCCAGGCCGTTGGGAAAGTGTGAAGTCATGGCATGCAACATCGATTCGGCCATCGGTCGACATTCCGGGTGGCGGACAAACGCGGCGAGCGCCCACGGGTGGTGGGTGGCGTGATCCGGCTGTGTTTCGTTCAGGTGAAACAGAGCCGCACGGTGGATGGCGGCATCCACCGCAGGCAAGCCAACGAACGCCCCCGCAAGCATGAGGCCGTGCAAGATAACAAGCTCGTGGTACCAGGTGAGTTCGGCATTGTCTGCCGGGATGGTGGCGATGAAATTGCCTGAGGGCAGCTGGAATGCGATGAACTGATCAAGCCACTTGGTGGCCTCATCTGGCAGACGCCGCAACCTTTTCAAATTCGCCAGTTCCGCCGCCGCATGAAACAAGTCTGCCTCTGCCCAATCAGTATCCGAGAGGATGAATGCTCGTTGACGAGTCGGTGGATTCTTAGCCCACGGAGCACTGCCGGATAAATAAAAATGGGTCAACTGGCCGTCGTCGTCGAGCTCGGCTGCGGCTTTCACGGCCCACTGTCTCAATGGGCAATAGATAGCCCTCGAACGGCCGTATTCGTCAACGCAGGGTTTGGTCGCGGTATGTGGTCGTCCCCGATGAGGGAGAGTTCTATCCAATAGCCTTGCCGGCCAGATCAGCCCGTCGGCCAAGGGCGGAGGGTCGCGCCAGGATTGTGGGCCTTGGGGCGCGTGCGGAGGCATCGTTCCGGCCAGATGGTGTCTGATGATTGCCTTCAAGTCCTGCACGGCCACACTTTAGCACGCGCGGGGACGTAAGGCGGCTGGTCGCTTACAATCCAGCCATGGCTGATGGGACCAAGCGAATCCTGCTGGCAGTGTCCTCCCCGTGGGCCGCTGGCAAGGTGGCCATTCAAGTGGCTGGCTTGGCTAGCCAGTTGAATGCCGAAGTTCTGGCAGTACATGTCTCCCGGCCAAGTTCCGGGCAGATGCGAGAGCAGGAACAAGCGGAGGGCGAGGCGGCCCTTGGGATCCTGCGCGACAAACTGATGGAAGCGACGGTTCCAGTCCAGACGCTGCTGCTGTTCAGCGACGATGTGGCGAGGGCTATTCTGAACATCGCGGCCGAGCGCGAGATCGATCTGATTGTGCTCGGCCTTACTGGGAAAAACGTCTTCGCCCGATTGCTGGCGGGCAACGTGCCGGTGGAAGTCATCCGTACGACAAAGATCCCCGTGCTGCTGTTGCCGCCTGAGTGGGCCGGCGCGTTGTAGGGCGGCTAGCGCTGCCCGACCATCTCCAGTTTTCCAGACAACGCATCACCCGACGGGACATACCGGATATCCAGCGGGCGGAAAGGTTTATAGCCCGAGGGCTGAGTTGCTGGCTGAACTTTTGTTCGCCAAGCCCGGACCACGTCGTAGCTGAACGCGAACAGGTGATAGTGAGTGACGTCTTCGATTCTGGACGGCTGGGAGAGTCGTATGGGCGACTCCGGTGCGAACATATCTCGTGCGGCCGCGACAGCCCATTGATTGCCAATCGTCGGCCCGTAACCTCGTGGCACACCCTTTCCCAAGTCGTAGCGCGAACCGCCATGCTCATGGACGGCCGCCAGCCAGCCAACGTTGGTCGCGACCACCCCGCCCAGCCATACGACAAGAACCAACCCCGCCACCACCCGGCCGGACCGGCCCGAGCGGGCAAGCGCCTCAGCACCGGCCCATGCCATACACGCCCACCCGATCCATGTTGCATTAAAGTAGTGTGGGTGTCCGTAGGTGTGGGTATGGGCGTTCAGGAACATCTGGGCGATGACGATGCTGAGCGCGATGGCAAATACAGTGCCGGGCCCGGCATGTAACCGGGGCAACCGCCGCGCGACGCAAAGAATCCCGAGAGTTCCGATACCAACGGCCACGGCCACCACCGTCGCCAGGCCGCCAATCCACCCCGGCAGGTAACCCTGTGGAAAAAAGTAATCGAACCACAGCCCGGTCGTGTTACGAAACCCGAGCCATGCAAAAGCCCACGCCTGCCAGCCTCCGACGGACAGCCTGGACTGCACCGGCGCTGTCGAAGCACGTGCGGCCGCCAGATAATCCGGCACGGCCATGACCCCAACGGCGACAACAACCCCGCTGGCGACCATCGCCCCCAAGGGGACGAGCCACCGTCGACTGCGCAATCGGGCGGGTAGATTCCGTACCAAGCCCACCGCCGCCCAAACCCCCAGCGGCCCGATCAACGCCACCGACATCGGGTGGACCAGCAACATTAGTCCGGCTGTCAGAACCCACACCGGCATGGTCCACCACCGACGGTTCACGACCATCGCGAGAGTCGCACCCATCAGCACGGCCGCCAACGGAATGTTGAAGGAATTGTCCCACAACTGCCGCGCGTAAAAAACCAGATACGGCGAAGCCAGCAAAGCCAGCACGCCCCAACGACTGAGCCGCGCTTCGATGGCCGTCCAAGCCAAGCCGAATAGCGTGACCAACGCCACAAATCCCGCGCGGCCGAGCACCAGCCCTTCTGGCCCCAAACCCCGGGCCAGCAGTACTTGATAAAACCATGTGGACACCGGCCCGTAAGGCCGACCCACCGTCCCGGTCAGCCCGACGGTCTCCCATCGCCCCGCCGCGTTGGCGGTCAGGGCCTTTGCGATCAGTGTCGGCTCGTCAGCAATGAAGGGCGCATCGGACGGATGGATCAGGTAGAGCGACAGAACCATCGCCAGCAGCAACGTCCACACGGCCCATGTCGCCACCTGCACCACCGGCGGGCGCACCCGGTCCCCACGGCCTGCCGTCGGCTCGGTTACAGCCGACATGCTTGAGGCGGCAGACAGGACCATTCGCTATTCCAGATATGTGTAGCCTTCCAGGCCGTTCTCATAGAACTTGAGCAGTACGCGCGACTCATCAACCGTCAGCTTGCGATCCTTGAGCGCCTTCTCGACCGTCTTTCGCATCGAGCGCTTCAGGTCATCAGCGTTGTACTGCACGTAGTGCAGCACTTCACGCACGGTATCGCCCTCAACCACTTCGTCCACGGTCACGTGCCCGTGCTCATCGACCGACACGTGCACCGCGTTGGTATCGCCCAGAAGGTTGTGCAGGTCGCCAAGAATCTCCTGATACGCGCCGACAAGGAACGCGGCCAGGTAGTAATCGCTCCCATCCACCGGGTGCAGCTCCAGCACCTGCTTTACATCGCGGCGGTCGATGAACCGGTCCACCTTGCCATCCGAGTCGCAGGTGATATCCGCCAGAATCCCGCGGCAGGTGGGTTCTTCTGTCAGCCGGTGAATCGGCATGATCGGGAAGAGCTGATCAATGGCCCATGAATCGGGCATCGACTGGAAGATCGAAAAGTTACAGAAGTAGGTGTCCGACAACTGGCTTTCCAGCGCTTCAAACTCTTCCGGCACATATTCCAACTTGCGGACAAAGCTCAGGCACTTGGCACACAGACCCCAGAAAACCTTCTCCGCCAGAGCGCGGTACTCCAGCGTGCAATAGCCAAGGTTGAACAGGTTCAACACCTGATCCTTGGCCGCCTGGGCGTCGTGGTAGTACTCGGTGAAGTTGCTCTCGTTGATTTCGTTGAACGAATCGAACAGGTTGACCACCGGCGTCGGCATTTCCTCCCGCTGTGCTGCCGTCAGGTTGCTGGGGAGTTCAAACCGGTTGAAGCCGCTCCACCCCAGCACGTTGAATACCAGCACGCTGTGATAGGCGACCATCGCCCGCCCGGACTCGCTGATGATGGTCGGATGCTCCACGCCAGCCTCATCACAGATCTGCTTGACGTGGAAGACCACGTCATTGGCGTACTCCTGCAAGCCGTAATTGATGCTCGATTCGAAGTTGGTCTTGCTGCCGTCGTAGTCCACGCCCAACCCGCCGCCGACGTCTATGTACTTCAATCCGGCGCCGATGCGCTGGAGTTCCACATAAACCCGCACCAGTTCCACGATCGCGCTCTTGATGTTGCGGATGTTGTTGATCTGGCTGCCCAGATGGAAGTGCAGCAGGTTCAGGCAATCGCCCATGCCCTGTGCCCGCAGATATTCCACGGCGTCCAACACTTCGCTGACGAACAGACCGAACTTGCTGCGCACGCCGCCGCTCTGCTCCCAGCGCCCGGCCCCCTTGGCCGAAAGCTTCACCCGCACGCCGATGCTCGGACGCACGTTGTGCAGCTTGGCATACTTCACGATCAGTTCCAGCTCGCTGAACTTTTCGACCACCGGGATGATGTTCTTGCCGACCTTTGTCGCCAGGATCACGGCCTCGATGAACTCGTCATCTTTGAAGCCGTTACAGATGATCGGCGTCGTGTCGTCATCGACCAGCGCCATTACTGCCAGCAACTCCGGCTTGCTGCCGGCCTCGAGGCCGAACCCGTGCTTCTTGCCGAAGTCCAGAATCTCCTCCACTACATGGCGCTGCTGGTTCACCTTGATCGGGTAGACGCAGCGGTAAGTCCCCTTAAACTCATTGTCGCGGATGGCATTATTAAACGCCTCCGCCAGCTTCTCTACGCGGTGTCGCAGAATGTCCGTGAAGCGGACCAAGATCGGCAGACCGAGATCGCGCTCTTTAAGTTCGTCCACGAGCTTCTTCAGATCGATCTTGTGAACCGGGTCCTGTGTCGGGTGGACGAGCACCGTCCCTTCGTTGCTCACGGAAAAATATCCCTGCCCCCAATGCGGTACGCCGTAGGTGCGTGAAGAGTCTTCGATGGTCCACGGCTTGGTCCGCGGCGCTGCGGCCGGAATGGGCAAAGAGACTTTGACCGGAAGGACCGGGGCGGCAGGAGAAACGGGGTTAGCGGCGGTGGTGGGTGTGGGCAGTCCTGCGGCAAATGTCGTCATCGAGGTCACTTTCAAGGCGACGGCCATTCACCCGGCCGGGCCAAAAACTCAGTCTCCGGCGGACCCGGCAAACACCTGCCAGTCCGCGAGATAAAGTTTATCTGCTTCAGCCATAAGTCAATGGCCCGACAAAGAATTCACACAAATCTTCTGTCGCAGCTCCCACACCCGCCGGCTCCGCAAAACTCAGGCCTTGGGCCACTGCTGTGTCAAGCAATGAATCGCCCCCAGGCCCCAGATCAACTCCCAGCAGTCGATCCCGATCACCTTGCGCTTCGGCATCAGACGTTGCAGCGTTTCCAAGGCGATTTTGTCGTTCTTTTTGTGCCGGTAGGTGGGGACCAGCACGGCGCCGTTGACGAAGTAGAAGTTGGCGTAAGTGGCGGGCAGCCGCTGGCCGTCATGCTCCACCACGCCCGGCATGGGGAGCGTCACGATCTCAAAGGCCCTGCCACTGGCATCGCGTAACCTCTTACACCGTCGCAAGTTGTCTTCAAGTATCTCGAAGTTTTCGTCCTTCGGATCCGCCTCCACCGTGGTCACAATCGTCCGCTCGTCCACGAACCGGGCCAGATCGTCGATGTGGCCGTCCGTGTCGTCGCCGACAATCCCCTCGCCCAGCCAGCAGACGTGGTTCTGTCCGTAGTAGTCCTTCAGATACTGCTCGATTTCCGCCTTGGTCAGGTGCGGGTTGCGGTTCTTGTTCAGCAGACACTGCGACGTCGTCAAGATCGTCCCGGCCCCGTTGAAATCAACCGACCCGCCCTCCATCACGATCCCCGGATTGAACACGCCCAGCCCCAACTCACCCGCCACCTTCGTCGGCACTGAGTCGTCGGAGTCGTAAGGTGGGTATTTTCCGCCCCAGGCGTTGAATCCCCAATCCACAATCGCCTGCCCCCCACGCCCCCCACGCCCCCCCCTTCCCCCCTTTGCATTCATCTTGCCACCGGCATGGTTCAAGAACGCCGGGCCGTGATCTCTGCACCACGCTTCGTTGGTGGCAATGAAGTGGAAAAACACGTTCCTCGTCGGGCAGCCGAACGCCTTGAGGTGTTCGGTCACGATGTGCCGGTAGTTCTCGTTGGGCACATTGATGTGCACCTGTTCGCGGGCCGCGATCTCTTTGATGATCCGCACCAGATTCTCCGGCACGGTGTGATATTTTTCCGGGAAGCTGATCCCCTCCGGCCGGGGCCAACTGAGCCATGTCCCCACGTGCGGCGCCCACTCCGGCGGAAACGTGTAGCCGAGTTTGCCCGGCAGCCCTTTGATCACCTTCGCTGATTTCTTCTTTTCGCTGGCCACAACAATCTCCTTGACAGTCCGCATCACCCCTGCGGCCACAAACCGCCGTCAAGAGCCGACGGTGGAAGGGGGGGGAGGGCGGGGAGTCTAGCGATTTTCGTCGGCCGGGAGGTCCATGAAAAATTCCTCGTACCGCCAGTTCCAGAGTTCCACGGCGCCGTCCGGCTTCACGCGGAACTTGAGGCTGTTTCTGTCGTTGGGGTGGTCGTTGTTTGCCGCCCGGATGATGACGCCGGTGGGCGTCGATTCCAGCACGGCCAGTTTCACTTCTTTTGGCGACGTGTGCTTATAGATCAGAAAGTTCGGCGACACTTCCACCCGCCGCACCGCGACATGTTCCGGCTTGTTGTCATCCAGACAGCCGCCCAGACCGAACGCCACCCAGACGACGGCGGCACGTGCCAGGCACCGACGAAGTTCCCCCGACCTTCCCAGACGAACCATTTCGCCGACTCTACCACCTCTCCATCCACGGAGGGAGAGGTGGTAGAGTCGGGTTGGGGATCGGGGGGGGGAGGGGCTGTGAGATCTGACACACAACGCAGGAGGATCAGATCTCCGTGCCGTCGCCGAAGCGTTTGACCAGCCCGCCATAGGCGTCGATCCGGCGGTCGCGCAAAAACGGCCAGTGGGTCCGCGCGAACTCCACTTTATCCAGGTCGCAATCCGCCCGGACGATCTCCTGCCCCGCGACGGATCCTTTGGAGACGATCTGCCCATTGGGCTGACAGACGAACGACTGCCCCCAGAACTCGATCCCGTCTTTGCTGACCGGCTTCCCGTCGGCCCCGAGGATGTGTTCGGTGCCGATGCGGTTGGGTGCGCACACGTAACACCCGTTCGCCACCGCGTGGCTGCGCTGGATCAGTTCCCACGCCTCATGCTGCGACCGGCCGTACTCGGCCTTCTCACTGCGGTGCCAGCCGATGGCGGTGGGGTAGAACAGAATCTGCGCGCCTTGCAACGCCGTGAGTCGGGCCGCCTCGGGGTACCACTGGTCCCAGCAGATCAGCACGCCGATCTTTCCGTACGGCGTCTCCCACGCGCGAAAGCCTGTATCGCCGGGCGTGAAGTAAAACTTCTCATAATAGAGCGGATCGTCGGGGATGTGCATCTTGCGATAGATGCCCATGATTCCCCCGTCCGGCCCGATCACCGCCGCCGTGTTGTGATACAGCCCGGCCGCGCGTTTCTCGAACAGCGAGGCGACGATGACCACCTTGTACTTCTTGGCGATCTTCCCCAGCGCGTCGGTGCTGGGCCCGGGGATGGTCTCGGCGGTTTTGAAAAAGCGGTGGTCTTCCACCTGACAAAAGTACTGCGAGCGGAACATCTCCTGCGTGGAGATGATCTTCGCCCCCGATCTCGCCGCCTGCTCGACGAGTGCCACCTGCCGCTTGAGGTTCCCCGCCAGATCGGCCGAGCAGGCCATCTGCGTGATCGCGACCGGAACCACACTCGACGCTTGTTTTGTAGCCGCCTTTTTCGCCATGGCCGATGTTACACCGCCAACGGATCACGGAAAAGGAGCCGCGTACGAAGTAAGCGGTCTGGGGGTGCTGTGTGCGGGTGATGGCATTAGGGGAGGAGGGCGTCAACCGCTTACTACGTGCGCGGCTCCTTGGTCCGCCGACCCATCATCCCCTACCTCATCAACACCGCCGCCTCCAAGACAAACTGTTCGACCAGTCGGCCCGCCTTGCCCAGACCGCTTTTGATGGCCGCATCGGTCTCGGTCAGACGGCGTTGCAACGCGCGGGCGCGGACCAGTCCGATGGTCTTGCACAGCGCCATGAACTGATCGACGGTCGTGCCGCCGCTTTTAAACTTCCAGGCAAGTTTAAACCTCGCACCGCCGGGCTCGCGGAGGGCCAGCAGCACATCGTCCAGCCACATCCCCAGCCACGTCACCGCCCGGAACTCGCTGCTGGGGTCGCTGGCGATCAGTTCGCGCCAGCGGGCCACCGCCTCCGGGCCGTTGCCGGCACTCATGGCGGCGGTGAGGGCCTGCATCTCCTGTTCCTTCTGGAACGCGACCGACGAACCGACCTCGGCGACCGTGACATTCGTCACGCCCGACAAGGCGAGCTTACCCAGTTCCTGATCGATGAGGCCGAGTGTGTCCCCGATTCGCCCGACCAGCAGTTGTGCCGCCTCCAGACCCAGCTTTAACCCGTGTTCACTGGCGGCCCGCTTCATCGCCCATGCCGCGGCGTCCTTCGGGGGGTCACAATCCATCACCTCGCCGTTCTTCACGATCAGCTTGGCGATGTTCTGCGTCTTGTTTAAGGCGTTCAACCGCAAGACCAGCACGGCCGAATCGCTGGGGGATTTGCAATAGTTCTCCAGCCCCTCCCGGCCGCTCTTGATCAGCTCATCACCGTTGCGGACGACGACCAGCCGCTTATTTCCTGCGCCGGGGGGGCCGAACATTGCGTAGCTGGTCAGGTCTTCCAACACGTCGCCGATGTCGTGCTCGTCGCCGTCGAAGTCGGTCCGCTGGGCGTCCTCGCCCACCAGCGCGGTGACTTTCGTCAGCGCTTCCATCTGCATCAGGCTGTCGGTGCCGACCAGCGCGTAGATGGCGGCGGCCGCGTCGGTCTTGATCGCCTTCTGTTTTTCGGAAGTCTTTGCCATGGCGTTGCCCAAAGTTTACCGCATGATCAACCCCCGCTGCCAAGAGGCTTCAAATATGGTATATTGGGCCGAATCGGAACGGAGTTTCGCTCTGGCGGTCGGAGTCGGCGTTCGGGGCCAGTAAGTCGTTTACGGAGTCGTTATGGGTACATCCTACGCGTCCTTTTGTGACGACTGGTATATCAACCTTCGCCTCGGCACGCAGATGCCGCTCCCGCAGGAACGCGAAACCGTCCTTCACTTCTGCCAGCGGATCAAAAAAGAGTTCCCGGGCATGACCCGCTTCCGCCGCAGCGATGCCGGCGAGATCAACCTCGAAGAAGACCGCACGGGCGAAAGCCATCGCTGGCTCTCGTTCGAACCCAAACGCCTCGCCTGCGGCCACGTCAACCCGACGGATGTGGAAAGCGCACTGAAGCTTCACTACACGGTCATGGATCTGGCCCCCTCGTTCCTCGGTCTGACGACGCTGGAGATCGAGCACATCGACATCGTTCTGGGCTTTGACCTTACCTGTCAGCAGAACCATGATGAAGTGCTGGCCGAGTCCCTGCTGGGCGATTCGCCCCTGCTCTCTTTTGCGACAGAGGCCGATACGTCCGTCCTTGAACTCTGCCCGGCCATCACCTTCACCGTCTCGCCCGACCGCCTGACTCAGGCCCGCATCGATGTCGTCCCGCGGTCCCCGCAGCCCATGGGCCGAGGCGGCGAGTTCCCTGAGGACACCATCAGCGTCTATCTGGCCGTCCGGCGGTACATCCACGGTAATGATGCCAACGCCATGTTCGCCGGGAAAGGTGAATCCTCGTTGCAGCCGCTCATCACGGAACTCAGCGAGCGGTGCAACCATCTGGCCGCCCGGCACGTGGTCCCCAAGATCGTCCAGCCGATTGCCTCGACCATCGCCCGCCGCAGCTGATTTTACTCAGGGGGTGGCGCCGCACGTTGTCGATTCGTCGACACGTTTTCGCCCTGAATCCCTTCAACCACGATCGCACAGTCGCGCCTGCACGCAAATTGTGGGAAACGACGATATTCTAAATACCCCATGAGCGAACCCTCACCCACTCCCCCCAGTCCCACGGACAATCAGGACATCGATTTCAAACCATCCGCTGCCGATGGGGGCCCCATCGTTGCCCTCCCCACCCGGAACTGGCGGGTCAAGCAGCTGATTGTCGCATTGGTCGCCCTGGTCATCGGGATCATGTTCGTCCGCGACGGCGGCTGGTTCCAGCCCGTCGGCGACGACTGGGCCAACTACCGCAAGGAAAACCGGGAATATCTTGCCAAAATCGGAATCGCCGACCCTGCCACCCAGCCGGGCAAGGTTGACGAGCACGTCAGCAAACTCCCCCACAGCGACGTTGACATCTTCCTCCAAAAAGTTCTCGCCACGGTTTGTATTCCTTTCGGAATCTTCTGGGCCTTCCGCTGCTTCCGCCTCAGCCGCGGCGAATATCGCCTGACCGGTACCACCCTTCAGGTCCCCGGCCATCCGGCCGTCGACCTCGAAGAAATCGTGGCGATCGATCGCCGTAAGTGGGATCGCAAGGGCATCGCCTACCTGACGTACGAAAAAACCGGAACGCCCGGCGGCATTATCACCCTCGACGACTTCATCTTCGAGCGCCCACCCACCGACAAGATTTTTGAACTCATCGAAAAGTCCGTCGCCGGCGATACGGGCGAATCGTCTGACGCGCCTGAATCCATCTGATCGGGCCGGTATTTCTGTCCGAGCGGAATTGAGAAGGGGCCCCACTGTTTCCAGTGGGGCCCCTTTCGTTTCTTGTTGTCAGGAAGCCTTACAGCGGCTTGCCATCCTTGACGACCTCAAAGATACCCTGCGTCTTGACAACCATCTGATTGTCATCAAACAGGTGGAACGACTGGATCAACAACTCGTTGCTGCGGCGTTCGATATCCAGCACGGACAGGACTGCACCAAAATCGCTACTGGCCGACGTTTCATTGGCCATCAGTTCGCGCTTGGCCGCGTAAGAGCTGATCTCGTGCTTGGTTGCTTCGTACAGCGTCTGTGTGAGTTGTTCTTCCTGAGTGCTGATCATGTAGCGGATGTTCCCGCCGCTGACCATCTCGTGGTACCGCTCGCCGCGACAGGGGAACTGCTGGACCAAGGCCCGGTCGTTGAACCCATCGGTGGCAGACACAATGACTTCCGACAATGTGTTCTTGCCAGCCGTGAACTGTACGACATGGCCGCCTTCAACCAGCCAGATGTCTGCGTCATATGCACGGCGGGTGATGGTTTCTTGGTGGACAATCCGGAAAAATTCGGGGTGCAGCATTCGCTGATAAAGCATCAGCGTCAGCCCGTTGGAACGCCGTTGTTTGGTTCGGTTGCTCATAGGTGTGGCATCCATGCTCAAGGATTGCACGTTTGGGGGTTGGCACCGCCAACCCTTGCCGCCAAACATGCTCTATCGGGAGGGTGATTGTAGCATCTGCCTCCGATTAGCCTAGAGAAATCTTAACGTGTGGCTAACTGCCGCCTCTGCGCATAATCTGCAGCAAAACGTCGTAAAACGCGTGGGTTGCAATGGTTATGCCGATTCCCCTATTTAGGTACAGCACACCAAAAAAAATTCCCGCCATTGTCCGAAACACAAAGGTTTGTGCATGGAAGGACTCGACCCCCCAGTAATGGTATAGGCTGAAGCAGAGAGCCGATAACCCTACTGTGAGGGAAATCGCCCATGATCTACGTAATCTTAGGCCGTCAATCAGTAACCAGCCCAATGCAACAAAGGCAACAACCCTAAATGCCAATTCCTCATATACACCCGCCCCTACCGATAAAACGATCCAATAAAACAGACTGTCTTGCGGGTTGGCAGTTTCGATCGGACCAGTTGATGCGGCCAGTGGAAAAAACTGCGCCACCACAAACCCCATCGCAAGGATCGGTAGGGCCCACGTGATCGCCTCGGCCGCCATACCGGTGATCGTTCGGGCCTCAAGCCGCCACGGGTCGCCGCGGATGATGTGGCTTGCCAGCAAAGTGCCGATAAGTCCGGCTGCGGGCAAATACATGCCACTGGCCCCAAGATTCGCCAGAGCGTCCCGCAGCATCACGAAGGCCAGAATGTGGGTGGGTGGTCGTCCGTGGTTGATCTGCTCGGCCCACGCAATTCCCAGTTCGTAAAAGGCGATCAGGGGGAGCACCACCGCCAGACAGGTCAGGGGGCGTTGAGAGTCGCGGAGGTACTCGGCGAAGTCTGGGACAATGTCTGCTTCGGCGGCGACGGCTTTCCGGGCCTGTTTCCGGGCTGGTCTGGCGATGTTGGCTTCGCGAAGTGTCACGGAGGGCTTTACCGGATTACGCGGCCGGCTTCTCGGCGGCCTGCAATGTCTCGCTCGCCATGATCGGCATGGGGTGGACCTTGGTCAGACGGATGGCCTTACTACCCCGATACTGGCCGATGCTGCCGGAGAACTTCGACTTCCCGTTGACCTGAATCATGACGTGCGAGCCAGCCGGAATATCAGTCGTGATGATGTCGCCGACGGCCAGGGACATCAGGTCGCTGACCTTCAGTGTGGTCTGGCCGAGCAGGCATCGGAGCGGGACTTTGGCCGCACTGACGGTCTTGACGAGCCGCTTCATCGAATCGTCCTGTCCGCCCTTACGCTGGTAGGTGAACCAACTCTGATTCGAGAGCACACCCATGATCGGTTCGATCACGTTGTAGGGGATGCACAGTGACATCGTGCCGCCGCGGGTGCCCATTTTCAGCTCAAATCCGATGACTACAACGGTTTCGTTCGGCGGGACGATTTGCACCAGTTGAGGGTTACTTTCGAAATCACCCGTGGTGAACGTGGCGGGGGTCAGGTTGCTCCAGGCTTCCGACAGGTAGTGCGTGGCGCGGTCGGTGATGCGCTGCACCAGCCGCTTCTCGATGGCTGTTAGCGGGCGCTGTGGGATGAACAGGTCGGCATTCGACCCCCCCAGCAAGCGGTCGATGATCGGGTAGATGATCAACGGCGAGATTTCCAGACAAAGCTGGCCATCAAGCTGTTCGGCCTTCAGCAGGCTGAAGCAGGTCGGGTTGGGCAGGGAGTGGATGAACTCGCTGTAAGTGAGTTGCTCGACGTGGGCTACGGAGACTTCGATGATCGTCCGCAAGTAGCCTGAAAGTGCAGCACCGAAGTTGCGGCCGAAGCCTTCGTGCAGGCCTTCGAGCGCCCGCATTTGATCTTTGCTGACCCGTTCCGGGCGCTTGAAGTCATAGACGGTGACGTCCATGTCGGACTGGCCTGTGGAGCCAAACACCGTGGGTGCGGCCTGGGCCACGGTCGAAGGACCACCCGAATCGACGGCAGCGAGCAACGCATCGACTTCAGATTGGTCCAACGTGTCCGACATAGGCTGTGGTTGTTATCGGACGGGCTGGGCTGGTGGCTTGAAGTGGTTGATTCTGGACGGCATAGCCGGCGCTTTTTGCCCCGATCGGCCTATTCTTTGCCAACTCATGATCTCCACCTCGACTACGTCCCTCATTTATCAGCGGTATCGCGACCCAGCGTTGGCCTCGCTGGCTGTTTCCAGCCCCGTCATTGATTCCCTGCTTTCGCACCGTTCTGTGAGGGACTACCTGGATCAGCCGCT
The DNA here is from genome assembly GCA_038226785.1 of Tepidisphaerales bacterium. Taxonomy (GTDB): domain Bacteria; phylum Planctomycetota; class Phycisphaerae; order Tepidisphaerales; family Tepidisphaeraceae; genus JBBRQG01. Next base: position 32,991 of record JBBRQG010000010.1, read on the forward strand.
TGCCACGGGGACGCTGGAGGCGATTGTGGCGGCCGCCCAGTCGGCGGCGACCAGTTCCAATATGCAGTCTTGGAGCGTCGTGGCGGTGACCGACCAAGCACGGAAGGATCGGCTGGCGGCCTTGGCGAGTAATCAAGCCCATATCCGTCAGGCGCCGCTCTTTCTGGTGTGGCTGGCGGACCTGTCGCGCCCGACGCGCGTGGCCGCTGGGTTGGGACAGATACTGGAAAACACCGACTATCTGGAATCATTTCTTTCGGCCGCGATTGATACGGCGTTGGCCGCCCAGAACGCGGTGGTCGCCGCAGAGAGCTTGGGGCTGGGCACTGTTTACATTGGCGCGATCCGCAACAAGCCGGTCGAGGTCGCGGCCGAGCTTAAACTGCCGCCAAGGGTCTTCGCCACGTTCGGTCTGTGCATCGGCCATCCGGTCCCGAGTAAACCTGCCAGCATCAAACCGCGCCTGCCGCAGTCGGTGGTGTTGCACCTTGAGGAATATTCCACGGCCGGTGAGGCGGCAGGACTGGCTGCGTTTGAGGAGCGGATCAAGGCCTTCCAACACGAACAGCAAATGCCGCCGGCTGGGTGGATCGTGCGGGTGTTGGATAGGTATGCTAGAGTCGCCAGCCTTGGTGGGCGTGATAGAATGAGGGAGACGATGGCTGCGATGGGGTTCGAGTTAAAGTAGTCGTGTAGCCCGTTTTCGCCCATATTGGCGCGTATCAAAAGTAAAGCTGGGGGACATTGTGCGAGTGCTTAACGTCCAGTTGGGTGATGCCCATGTCGGTGACACACGTAATTGTGGCTTAATTACCCCAGTCAACTGGTCGCAATTGTTCTGAAATTGCAGAAAAATTCAGTAGAATCTGGTTCGCCAGTCTGTTGGTCGGGCCGGCTGTGAATCGCGCACTCGCTGCAATTGAGGAACAACAATGCAATCACGGAATGCATCGCGCAAGACATCTCACTATCGCGTTGAGCAGAGGTCACAACGGGTTGACCAACGGCGATTGAGTGTCGCCCTTCTGGCTATGACGGCAGCGGTGCAGTCGGTGCTGGTATCCGACTTGCACGCTCAAACGTTCCGCTGGACGGATAACGTATTGATTTCCTTTACCTCGCCGGTTGCCAATGCGGACTATCACGGCCAGATCATCTCGTACGCGAATCTGGCCAATAAGACGCTGGACGGTGCCTCTTTTCAGAACACCGCCGTGGATCATGCCCACTTCATGAACACTCACGCGTATTCGTTGTACTGCGACAGCGGCTACATGGCCTACACTGATTTCACGGGCTCGTATCTATCGCTCAGCAGCTTCAACCAGGCCTCACTGGTCAGCACGAATCTCACCAGTGCCAATCTAACCGGTTGCTTTCTGACCACCACCGATCTGACGGGAGCGAATCTCACCAGCGCCAACCTCGGTTACTCCACATTCCAGACAAACCTTACCGGCGCGAACCTTACCAACGCGAACATTGCCGGCGCCTCGTTCGAGCGCCTCAGCCTAGGCACGGCCATGACCAACGCCCAGCTCACCAGCACCATCAACTGGCAATCGACGTTTAACTTCACGAACGTCAACTTTACGCTCAACGATTTGAGCAACTTCGATCTGACGCAATTGAACCTGACCGGCGCGAACTTCACCGATGCCAGCCTGACCGGTGCCAACCTGACCAACGCCACCATCACCGGTGCCAACTTCAGCCGTTCTTTTCTCGGTACCGGCTTGAGTACCATTCAACTCGGTTCACTCGCCAGCTATGTAGCCAAAAATCTCGCGGGCGTGAACTTCACCTACAACGATCTCAGTAACTTCAATCTTGCCGGACAAAACCTTACCTCGGCGAACTTGTCCAACGCCGCTCTGACCAACGCCAACATGAGTGGCGCGACGATTACCGGCGCCAACTTCTCCCGGGCGACCCTCGGCACCGCACTTTCAGCCTCACAAATCACATCATTGGCCAACTACGCCGCCAAAAACTTCACCGGCATCAACTTCACCAGAAATAGCCTCTCCAACATCAACTTTTCGGGCCAGAATTTTACCAGTGCCAACCTCACCAGTGCGGACTTCACGAGCGACAATTTCATTTCCACCAACTTTACTGATGCCATTCTGACAGGCGCCAACTTCTCTAGCACATTGATTCAGGGTGCCAACTTTTCCCGCACGAATTTCGGTGTGGCCCTTACCAACGCCCAGTTCACCAGTACCACGAGTTATGGGCTTACCCCGTACAATCTGAAGGTCTGCAATTTCACGCGCAACGATCTCAGCAACTTCAACTTTCTGCTGGTCGATGTCAGCTTTGCAAACTTTACCGATGCGAAACTGACCGGGGCGAACCTGACCCTCACCACCATCCAGGGTGCCAATTTCACCCGATCTGTGTTTGGTACCGCCCTCACCGCCAGCCAAATTGCAGCCACCAATAGTTACGGTGTTAAAAACCTTTCCAGCATCAACTTCACAAATAACGATCTCAGCAGTTTCAACTTGACTTCACAGTCCCTCACCAACGCTAACCTTACCTCGGCCAGCCTGGCCAATGCCACGCTGGCCAGTGCCGATTTCACCAATGCAGTACTGACAAATACAACCTTCGGCGGCGCCAACATTGCCGGTGCCAATTTCGGCCGCAGCACCGTCGGCACTGCACTCACATCGGCGCAGCTTGCATCCACGGGCAGCTATGCTGCGAAAAGTCTCGTCGGCACTGGTTTTGCGCGAAACGACCTGACCGCCTTCAACCTATCCAGCCAGGATCTCTCCACCGCCAATTTCATCAGTGCCAACTTGACCAGTGCCAACCTGGTCTCGGCCAATCTGACCAACGCCAACTTCACCAGCGCGACCATCAACAGCGCCACCTTCGAGCGCAGCGCCCTCGGTACGGCCCTTCTGACCAGCACCCAGTTATATTCCAGCGGAAGTTACGTCGCGAAAAATCTGTCGGGCGTCAACCTCGCCCGTAACAACTTGCAGAGTTACAGCTTCGCCTCGCAGAACCTAGCGAATGTGAATTTCGTCGGGTGTGTGCTCAACAGTGCCGATCTATCGAATGCCACGCTGGCCGGTACAAACTTCGGCGGTGCATCCATTGCCTATGCCAACTTCACCCGCGATACCCTCGGCGTCGCCATGACACCCGGCCAGTTCGCCTCCACATCCACCAGGGCGTCCCAGTCTATTATGGGCATCAACTTCACCCGGAATGATCTGAGCGGATTTGGCTTCGCCTATTGCAACGTCAATTACTGCAACTTCCTCGATGCGTACCTCGCCAGCACCGACTTCACCATTGCTGACATCCGCTGGAGCAGCTTCGCCCGCTCCACCCTCGGCACCGCCCTCACCCCGACCCAGATTTATGCCACATATTCCTACGGCTTCGTCAGTGATTTTTTCGGCATCGACTTCACCCGCAACGACCTTGGCGGTATTAACATGGCTGGAAAAGGTTTCGGGAGTGTGAACTTCACCTCCGCCAATCTTGCCGGCGCCAATTTTGCCGATGCCTCCTTCAACCTGTCCGGCTCTTTCCCCACCAACCTCACCGCGTCCACTCTCACCGGCGCCAACTTCGCCCGCAGCACGCTGGGCGTCGCCCTCACCTATGGTCAACTGGCCAGCACAGCCAGCCATAATGCGCGAAACCTGATCGGCGTCGACTTCAGCCGCAACGACCTCACGGGCTTCAATCTCGCCAGCCAGAACCTCTCCTCTGCGAACTTCACATCGGCGGAACTTGCCAATGTGCAGTTCAAAAAAGCGGATCTTTCACTTGCCGACCTCCGTAACGCTCTGGATTACACCGCCGGCGCCGCAAGCACCCTCCGCGGGACAATCATGACCGATGGAAGCATCAGCGCCTTTAACTTTAATACCGGTGAGACCCTGCACGTCCGCGCTAATGCCACTCCAGCATTCACCACTGGCACCGTCACCGGCCCCCCATTGGGCACCGCCACCATTCAGGTTGATGGCGGTGGCACCTTGAACCTGTCCGGTCCGACCATCAATCCGGCACCGGCCAGCCCCCGCACGTTGGACGGGGTGGGCGTCAATCTTGCGGGAGTCGCCAGCCAGACCGCTGTTATTCGTTCGGTCAAAATCACGGCCGACGGTACGGGCCGCATCGTTGCTCCAGATATCACACTCCTGTCATCTCTGACCATATCAAACAACGGCGACCCGCTCGGCACACGGTCCTATTACGGCCTGTTCGATCTCGGCACGAATGACGCGGTCGTGCGGAACGGCGGGCTAGCCGACCTCTCGGACATGGCCCGGGCCGGACAGGCTGGCCCGAGCCTTTTCAGTGGTAACGGTATTACCAGCAGCGCTGCCGCCACCGACGCGCTGACCCAGGCTCGCTTTGCTGTCGGCATTATCCAGAACATCATCAATGGCAACGGGATTTACAAGGACTTCGACAGCGTATCCGTGGACGTGACGGATGTGCTGATAAAGTACACCTATTTTGGCGATGCCGATTTGAGCGGGTACGTGGATGACACCGACTTCTTCCTGACCAATAACGGGTACGCACTGGGTCTGAGCGGCTGGCTCAACGGCGATTTTGATTACAGCGGCCATGTGGACGACACCGACTTCTTCCTGCTGAATAGCGCATTCGCTCTTCAAAGCACTGTTTTGCGCGAACCCGGCGGTACCGTGCCGGACCCTGCCGCGCTGGGGCTGTTACCAGCGATGTCGCTTTTTGCCCGACGCCGCCGGTGAAACCTGAGCGTTGGCGATGCCTGCGCACGCTTTGAAAAGGGCGGATTAATACACCCCCTCCATTTCGGGTGCCTCAGAAGTGAAACGGGCAACACCTCCCTGGGCGTCAATAGCTGGCCAGCAATCAGGTCATGGTCAACGTAAGAACGCTTCGTGCAATCCGCCATCCACCGTAATAGTTTGGCCGGTGGTCTTGCTCAGCCGGTTCGACAATAACAGGAAAAACGCCTCCGCCTGATCGGCGGGTGTGATAGGTGACTTTGTCAACGTCCGGTCGGCATAGAACTTTGCCAGTTTTGTCGTGAGGCGCTCTGTCGGTTCGTCTTCGCTGTAGGCGATGTGATACTTCGCCAGGCTCGCGATGACGCGGTCCCGCGGAAACATCGCACTCCCTTGAACGACGGTAGCGGGTGCGACGGCGTTCACCCGCACTAGCGGCGAAAGTTCCACAGCCAGCTCACGCGTCAGATGTGCCGCAGCAGCCTTCGAAGTGTCATACGCTACCGACCCCTTTTTGCTAACCACAGCGTTCGCACTGGTTGTCAGCACGATATTCGCCCGTAGATTCTGGTCCTTCAGCAGGCTATGAAACGCCTCGTCCGCAACGACGTAAGCGCCGGTCACATTGATGGCGAACGTGAGCGCCCAACGTTCATCCGGGATGTGTCCACCGGTATCCGGCGCTATGAAAATCCCGGCCGTCACCGCGATCCCATCCAACCCGCCGTATGCAAGCGTGATTTCTTCCAGCATGGCCTTCACACTCGCCCGGTTGGTGATGTCGCCGGCCAGTCCTATGGCAAATCCGCACCGCGAAATGCCGCTCCCGGCCACGCCGACTCCGTCGCCCAGCTTCTTGTTTAACTCGGCGGCGGTCGCCTCTGCGGCCTCCTTTTTCACGTCCACGCACACTACGTGCGCCCCCTCGGGCGCGATCCGGTGGGCCACTTCTTTGCCAATCCCCGATCCCGCACCGATCACCGCGATGATCTGTCGGGCCAACTCCTTCTCCGGCGGCATCCGCTTCAGCTTGGCCTCTTCCAGCAGCCAATACTCAATGTCAAAGGCCTCCTGCTGCGGTAGGGCTACGTAGCTGTCGATGGCCTCCGCCCCGCGCATCACCTCTATAGCGCAGTTGTAAAACTCGGCGGTCACACGGCTCTCACTCTTGTCCTTGCCGAACGCGATCATGCCCAGGCCGGGAATCAAAATAACCGTCGGGTTCGGGTCGCGCATGGCCGGTGAATCCGGTCGTTTGCAGCGGTTGTAGTATTCCGCGTAATCCGCCCGATACGCCGTCAGCCCGTTGGTCAGCAGGTCCTTCAGCGCCGCCAAATCTTGCGTTTGCGGGTTCCACGGCACGTATAGGGGCTTGATCTTCGTCCGCAGGAAGTGATCCGGGCAGCTCGTCCCCAGCTCGCTCAGCCGCGGCGCATCCACCGAACAGACGTACCGCAGCACTGCCGCATCATCCTGAACGGTGGCAACCATCCGCTTCACCTGCGATACCTGTCCGCGCAGCCAGGGCAGCACGGCCACAAACGCCTTGCGCCGGGTCGCCTCATCCAACGGCTGCACGCTCTGGCCGCCGAAAGTCTTGTCCCCTTTATCGTGGGCTGCGATGTAGGCCGCCGCTTTTTCAATCAGGTCCAGCGACAGCTGGTAACAAGCTTTATCGTCATCGTGCCAGTTGATGAGCCCATGCTGCCCCAGAATGGCACCGGAGGCGTTCGGGTGTTTTCTGCAGGCTTCCTGCAGTATCAACCCCAACTCAAACCCCGGCCGTTGCCACCCTGTCCAGACGACATCCTCGCCGAAAATCTCGCGCGTCAACGCCGCCGAGTTTTTACTGGCGGCGATGCTGATGGCTGCGTTGGGGTGGGTATGGTCGACATGCTTGAACGGGACGAAACTGTGCAGCGGCGTGTCGATGCTACATGCTCGCGGGTTTAGGTTGAACGTGCAGTGGTTGTACTGCCCAACGGCCGCATCTTCCGCTTGTGATTTAACTCCACGATTGGCCTGACCCCCGTACCACTTTTGCAGCCCCACCAGCCGGTCCTGATACAAACTGGAAAAGTTGGACGCATTGCTTGTCCGCAGGTCGCCTCCGGACCCTTTGACCCACAGCACTTCCACGGGTTCACCAATCAAGGGGTCGGTCTCGTAGGTTTTGGCAGAGGTGTTTCCGCCCCCGGTGTTCGTAATGCGCTGATCGGCCCCCAAGAGGTTGCTCCGATACACCAGTCGTCCTAGCACTGACATTCCCGCTGCCGTGGCGTCGTCCCACAGATAGGAGACAAACTTGAAATCAGCAGCGCCCTTTTTGTCCATTGTCGGTCCCTTATGTGCCACGCAAGAGTGAGACAGTTTCTGCGTCGAACGAGAAGATTATCGCATTTGGATGATTCTGCGCAAGAGCCAGCGTCCGGCCTGTGGCTCAAACCGAGTGGTCATACGATGTTCCGTATTTTGAGCACACAATGTCCCCAAGAATGTGTGCGAATTTTCCAATTCACGTACCCCGCCCCGTGAACCACGCCTGATAGCGCTTATGTCTCGACTGGTCAGACATCTCACAATTACGCGTACTTCGGCTATACCCTCGTCATCCAATGCGACTTCTTGCCCTCTGTTTCCTCCTCTTACTGAACGCGCTCTCGCATTCCGCACATGCGCAGACCGCAGCTGTCCCGACGAGCCGCCCATCAACGCAACCCCTCCCCTCTACCACCTTCTCGGGTTTTATCCCGGCCGATATTGGCGTTCTCACCGTCGGCCCCGGCACCGAAACGTACGAGCTCTTCGGCCACAACGTTCTGGTCTTCATGGACCGTTCTCGGAATGCCGTGGCCTACAATTGGGGCGTCTTCAACTTCGAGGACCCCGGTTTCATCCAGCGGTTCATTATGGGCAGCATGCGCTACCAGATGCAGCCGACCGGCCTCTCCAGCATGATCGAGGCCTACCGCTCCCAACACCGTGCCATCACTTTTCAAAGCCTTTCCTGTACCCCTGATCAAGTTGCCCTCGCCTGGAACTGGTGCCAGCAGCAGGACACCGACGCCACCCGCTCCTATCTCTACGACTACTACCGCGACAACTGCTCCACCCGCGTGCGGGATGCTCTCAACACCGCCACCGAAGGCCGTCTGAAGGCGATCCTCACCACGCAGCCCTCCGGCACCACCTATCGCTGGCAGACGCTGCGTTGCAGCGCATCGACCCCTTGGATGCTCGGCGCCATGACCTACCTGATCGGCCACCCCGGCGACCGCGAACTCTCCCGCTACGAAGAAGCTTTCGTTCCGATGGAGCTTTCCCGCCGACTCGACGAGTTGCGGTTGGATGGCCAGCCCATCGTGATGGATCGCCTTGACCTCGACATGGATGTCCGCATCAGCGAGGCCAAGGCGCCCCCACGGCAATGGCCCTATTGGGTCGGGGCCGGTATGGCGGTCACTGCTCTGATCTGTCTGACCCGCCCCGCCTTGCCGCGGGTTCTGCGGTGGCTGGGTTGGCTGGCATGTGTGGTCTGGCTAACAGTGTCGGCGGTTGTCGGGAGTATTCTGATTTTTCTGGGGCTGTTCACCGGCCATGTCCATGCCCAGTGGAACGAAAACATCTTGCAACTATCGCCTCTGGCAGGATTTGTGCTCATTGGCCTCCTTGTCGGTCGCCGGGGCTTCCGCTGGTGCTCGGTCTTAGGCCTGTCGCTGGCCGCCCTAAGCCTGCTGGGCCTGCTGTTGAAGACGATTCCAGCGTTCTCTCAACCGAATTGGCCCGTGATCTCACTAGCGTTGCCGGCCAACTTGGCGCTCGCCTGGGCGTTATTCGATAGACAACGTCGCGTAGTCCGATAGGAAAACCATGAAGACAGCACGGATGCTTTGTTTTGCCATGATCACCATGGCTGTGGAGGTTGTTGCTGTTGGGTGCGATAGCCCTACCAAGTCGCCACCGACCGGCACGAAGGTGCGTCGTCAGCCGCCCGCCTACCCTTTTCCGCCCGCCCCCGAGGCCCTTGACGCAGACCTCAAACTGAAGGCCGTCGCCGTGATCGACACGGCCATCACCTCGCCAGACCCTGTCGTTCGGGCCAACGCCATCGAGGCAGCCCAGGGTGGGCACCACCCGCAGGCCGCAAACCTCGCGCTGCGCGGAATGAACGACTCGGATTCACTGGTCCGCTTCGCCGGGTGCATGGCGGCCGGCGGCCTGAAATCCCGCGATGCCTATGACCTTGCACTTAAGCTGGCATACGACCCCGACCCGTCCGTGCGCATCGGGGCCCGATATTGTCTGCACAGGCTTGGCGATCACCGCCTGACGAATGAACTGCTTGTGGCCACCACGGATGACCGGAAATACGTTCGTGGCGACGCGGTGTTAGTCCTCGGCTTGCTCGGCGAAAAAAGCGCGCTTCCGCGCCTGCAAAAAATGGTCGTCGATCCCGAGCCTGCCATCCGCCTTCAAGTCATAGAGGCCATGTGGCGGCTGGGTGACAAATCGGCACTGGAAGATCTGGTCGCCCGCACGCTTTCCAGCAAGCCCGATGAGGCTGTCATCGCCGTCATCGCACTAGCACAGGGCGGCCGCGGCGACGTCATGCCCTATATCTACGAGCAGCTCACCAACGACTTTCCCGAAGTGCAGCTGGCCGCGGCCCGCGGCAGCGGAATGCTTGGCTGGGACGAAGGCTACGGCGTTGCCACCCAATACATCGTCAGCCCGGAGTCCCGCCAGCGGCAAATGGCCGCGCTCGCCTTCGCCGCCATCGGCCGCAGCGACAGCCAGAAACTTCTCGCACCCACGCTGCTGGACCCCAGCCCTGAAGTGCGTCTGGCTGGTGCCACGGCCATTCTGCAGCTCCGCCCGCCGGGAACCCCGCCGGAGCGGTATCGTTAGGGTGCCGCTGAGTGAGGAGCCACTCCGAGGGGTGGCCGTGAGTAAGCGACTCCGGGCGGCGGGAGAGAGGCCCAACGCTCCTCGGTGAAAGCGATTTCCAGCTCGCCGTTTTCTCTGGAAAGCTGCGAATTGCGTTGACACGCCAACCCTGAGGAGTCACGGTGAATCGATTCCATCAGGAGAACAGCCCGTGCCCATTCGCTCGCTACTGGCGGTGACCGCCATCATCGCAGTTTGTTCATCTGTCTACGCCGCAGATCCTGAGGCCATTCGTCAGGCCGATGAACTTGAGAAGCGTTGGGGCGACTATTATCTGAAATACAACGACGCGAAAGAGGTGGCACGCCTTAATATCGTTGTCGAGACCGCCCGAAAAACCATCAATCCGGACGGTCACTTCCGCGACCTGAAATACGAACCGCTGATCACGTCGCGCGACGGCGGTAAGGAGGGATGGGGGCCGCACCTGATTCGCACGGCAGATATGTTCACCGCGTGGCGGCTGCCCGGAACCAAGGCCTATCACGACCCCGCCTTCGCCCGTCAGTGCATCGCCGCGCTGGATGTTTATGTTGCCGCGCCTTACGACCACAATGACCCGTGGGGCTTCGGCCACCCTTACGCCGACCTGCTCGAATCCAACCGCATCGGCCGGTGCTGCCTCTTCGCCCGCACCGATCTCAACACCTTCTCGCAACAGCAGATCGACCACTGGTCGGCCCGCATCATCCATCAAAGCTTCAAGCCATCGGAGGATCGGGCCAAGCAGTTCACTGAAATCAATAAGGGATGGGAGGGAGGCGCCAACGTTTTGTGGGCGGTTCGAGGTGAGTTGGTCACATACCTGACCAGTGCGGACCAGGACTTGCGCATCAGGGCGGCCGACGGTTACTTCAAACACGTCTGGAACTCCATGGCCGTCCGTTCACCCAAGGGCCCGGAAGGGCAGTGCGAGCGGCTGACGCTCGACGGGATGCTGGGAGAACACGAAAAGCCCTGCATGGGTTCTTATGGCGAGTGGTACCTCAACGATGTGGTGGCCTACCGCGACCTGATGAAAGGGATCAAGCGATGGGAAATGCCGCCGGAGTTGAACAAGCTCTGGATCGACGTGCTGCTGGACTCCGTCACGTATTGCTATCAGGGGGCAGTGGATCCCAACCTTGGGAACCCGCTCATCTGGGTGAACGCCCGCACCGGAAGTAACTCCAAACTGCGCGAGTGGTTGAACAGCTTTAAAGGGTACGACTACCGCGACGCAGAGATTCAGGCCGTACTCGACTGGGAGCCGGGTAAAACGCTATGGCCCCTCCCAGCTCAAAGCGTGAAGCGGTACTACACCATCGACTTCATGACCAAGCACTTTCCGCACTGGATGGCCTCGATCCGGGCCGTATCCGAACGGACTGGCGGAATGGAAACGTTCGGCCAGAAGGACGCGCGTAATGCCATCCAAAGTGTCCTGCTGCCGTTGGGAACGTGCTTTGTCCGCCGCGACACCCGCGAGTATCAGGACACCACCGGACCCATTTTCACAGCCATGGACTACGCCCGGCTTCCCGGCCAGACCACCCGGCACGTCTCTGGCGAAGCGCTGGCAGCGTGCTGGAACCGCGATAGCGCGGGCTTCGCTGTTCGATCGGTTTTCGGGAATACTCCGTATGCCAACGGCGTGGAGACTGCCCACACAGGTGTGATGGGGTGGTGGCAGTCGCGGTTGGTTAATGTTGACCCCAATCGCACCCCCGGCGAACGGAGGCTCTCGGACGTGTCGGTGGACGGACGCCGGGCCACGTTTTTCCTCGAAGACGCGGTCGTGCATTTAGGGGCCGCCTTTGACACTCGTCACGACTCGCTGCCGACGTTCACCAATCTCGAGCAGCGACTATCGTCAAGATCGGAAACAATCTACGGCACCGGCACTTCCGAAGTGCGCAGGCTTGCCGTCGGACAGTCGGTCAAGGACGCCGCCATCACGTGGGCATGGCACGACGGTCTTGGCTATCTTCCGCCGTCTTCAGGAGACAAGGTTCTTCAAGATATTCTGCAGGACGGCGACGCCCAGAAAAACATCGCCACTTCCACCCGCCAAGTCTTTTCGTTCTATGCCGACCATGGCCACAAAGATGAACATCTGTCGTTCGATTGGGCGGTCGTGCCCGACATCACGCCAGAGGCGTTGGCCAAACTCGCCGCGAATCCGCCTTGGAAGGTTCTGTCCAACACCGGGTCGCTTCAGGCGATTGAAGTGCGGGGGGGTCAGTGGATCGGTGCCGTGTTCCACGAGGCTGGCGCCTTGAAAACGAGTGGCCTGTCGCTGGCTATCTCCCGGCCAGCGGTATTGATCATTGAAAAAGCTGGCGACACGCTGACCTTGTCGGCCTCCGACCCGTTTGAGAGGCCGGGCAGCCTGATCGTGACGGTCGACGGTTCACCGATCACCCTGCTCATGCCCGGTGGAGACCTACGTGGCAGCACCGTGAAAGCAACGCTGCACCTTCAGGCGGGGGCATGGAGGTAGAGTGGGCCGGGCCGGGTTGAGTGCACCCGTATCGGAAAAATGCCGCCGAGAAATCGTTTGGCAAGGGTGGAAATTGACGGCTTTCGTCAGGTATCATTCGGCGATTCCTCTTGCTGTTGGGTCGACGATTTCCTGGATTGAAAATGAGCCGCTCCGCGCCAATCCAACCTGCATCCTCCCAACGACGCCGGCGTGTTTTGGTCGCGCTCGCCTGGTACTCAGTGGCGATTCATCGAGGCATCACGCGCTATGCCTATGAAGCGGGCTGGATTCTCGACGGCGGCTATGTTCGGTCTGGCTATCAGCCCGGCAGTCTGGATGTGGATGGCGTGCTATCGGTGCTTGGCATGCACAAGGAGCTGGACCGTCATCTCAAGCGAATGGCCGTGCCGATCGTCAACATCGGTTACGGAGGGCCTCCTGACGTCCCATCGGTCGCCGCCGACGGGCGATTGATCGGGCAGATGGCCGCCGAGCATTTCAGCTCGCGCGGATTTCGGAACTTCGCCTACTTCATGTGGAGCCGTTCCGGCGGCGAAGTCCCGCGGTGGGAAGGATTCCGCGACGCGCTGGCCCAACTGGGCCACACAGCCCACCTGATCGGGCCGCTTCACGATTCGCACATGTCGCCCCCGCGGGCAGACCTTTACCGCTATCTGTCAGTGCAGTTGGAGGCCCTGGCCAAGCCGGTGGGGGTCTTCTGTGAGTACGACGATCATTCCATTTCAGTTCTCGATGCCGCGCTGATGAGCGACCTCCGTGTGCCGGAACAGGTGGCCGTGCTCGGCGTTGACAACGACGAATTGCGCTGCCCCTTTGCCCCGATACCGCTGTCAAGCATTGACAACAACGAGGAGCGAATAGGCTACGAAGCAGCCAAACTTCTGGACGGTGTTCTTCAGGGCCAGCCCACATCGACAGAGCCCGTGCTAATTCCACCCCGCAGTGTGATCGTCAGGCAGAGCACAAACATTCTCGCCATTCCGCATGAAGAAGTTGCAATGGCGCTTCGGCTTATTTGGCAGCACTACACCGAGCCGATCGATGTCATCCGTGTGGCCGAGCGCGTCCCACTTAGTTACCCGCAGCTCCACGCCACATTCGTCAAGCACGTCGGTCATTCAATGGCTGAAGAACTGACCCGACGCAGGTTGGAACACGCACAGCGGCTCCTGAGTTCGACTGAAATGAAGGTCAGCGAAATTGCCCGACTCAGTGGCTTCGGTAGTTCCGACCGGATCGGCAGGGTGTTCATGCGCAAGCTGAAGATGAGCCCCAGCGATTATCGCGATGCGGCCATGACCAAGCGATCGCCGGGCGAAAAGCCCGGTGCAGAAGCCACCACGCACCTCAGCGATGGAGCAAAGCCCGCGCTGCTGCGGCCCACCGAGGGCCCAAGTTCCGACTGGGTTGATTACAGTCCGAACCGGGCACGGTAACTTGCCGTCGTCGCCTACCAGTCATCCGTGCGGAAGGGCGACGCGGGTAGGCCCGCTTCGTTGTAAAGGGTTGGCACTGGGTAGTCCTCCCATGCGTACCGCGCGGCAACCGCGTTCGGCACGTCCGGGCAGGTAACCACGATTGAACCATTCCTGATCTGGGCTGTCGCAGGATGAAACACCCTGTCAACCCCTGCCAATGTAAAGCTCCCGGTACCCTTCAGAACGATCGGCCCTGTCGCGGGGTCGAACTCCAACCGAACCGCCGGCCCGGCGACGGCGAAGGTCCTGTAAGCCGGCCCCGTGGCAGAGAGATTGCTCCGGCCGAAGGTGTTTCGCAACGCCAGCAGCGCCAGCCGCTCGCCGACCGTCTTCTTGTCACGCGGATGAATCTCCATCGGATCGCCGACGTCAATGGCTGTGGCCATACCCGTGTGGGGGACGGCATCCACAGTCCGCCGCTGCGCATCGCGGAGACGCGACCAGTTCGTATCTGTCGGATGTGTCGTCGGGTTGTGATACCCGGCTAGTTGCACGAAGTAGAACGACATGTCCGGACGGCCGAACCGCTTTCGCCAGTCAGCGATCAAAACCGACATCAGCTCGACATAGGTCTTGCTGCGTGAAGCATTCGACTCGCCCTGATACCAGATAAAGCCGCGAACCGTGGCAGGGGTGTAGGGCGCAATCATTCCATTGAACAGTAACGCGGGCACGAACACCGATCGGTGCGGATCTTCGACTGGCTTGGGTTTGTCCGCTTCGCGCTGCCCGCCCGTCTTCCAGAGTTTCAGGGCCCGCTCGTGGTCTTTGACTTGCTGTGGGTAGGTCGCAATATCCTTGGCCAGCAATGCAAGCCGTTCACGGCCCGCAGGGGCTGTTGACAACGCATCGGTTGCGATCCAGGCCTCGGCCGTGGATGACCCTACAGATGACGCGATGATGCCTACCGGTACACCCAGATCGCGGGCCAACTTGCGGGCGAAGTAGAAGGCCACGCCGGAGTACTTCCCAGCCGTCGCCGGCGAGCAGACGGTCCATTCGGCGTTGATGTCAGAGGCCGGAGTTTCGGCGAAAGTGGTGGGAGCGGTGATGAATCGAACGGTTGGCACGTCGGCGGATGCCACCTCTGCTTCGTAATCCAATACGCCCTTGGTCCAAGGCGGCTGAGGAGTCATGGTGAACTGCATGTTGGACTGGCCGGATGCGAGGAATACTTCGCCGATCAGGACATCTGGCACAGTCAGGGTGGCTTTTCCGGAAACTTTGAGATCGTAGGGTCCGCCAGCTGGGATGGGGTCCAGTACCACAGACCACTTGCCGTCCTTTCCGCCCGATGCCGTGGCGGACTTGCCTGCGAGGGTAACGGTCACGGCCTCGCCGGGATCAGCGTTACCCCAGATACGCAGGGGCAAGTCCCGCTGTAAAACTGCGTGTGGCGTGAACAATGGGTGAAGCATGGGGCTGGCGGCTGCAAGAATTGGCGTGGCACAATGCGAGGCGATAAGGCAGATCTGTGGGAGCAATCGTGACATGGTGGCAGGATCATCCTGCCAAACCCCGTCACCGGTTGACGGGGGTTCTGCGGATTCGGGCGCCAAATTCTCTGGGTCATCCGGCCGGGTTAGGCCAAGCGTGGAAAATCGCAAACTATTCGCCGAAAATTATATAAAACAGCGGAGGCGGCCAAGATTAATGCGTGGATTACTCTCCAAGGATCGGCCATAGTGTGCCAGTGGTCAATCGTAAGCACAGGCGATTTCGACTTGTTTGAATGGCCGCGGCTATTTGCGAGAACGTTTGCAAAACATTGTTGATTTTGTAGGCAGCCGCATAGGGCCGTGGGCAACGTGGTGGAGGTCAGATGGGTTATTCCGATCGTGAAGCTATTTGCCGGGTAAGTCGGATGCGTCGTCAGAACACACGTTGGGCTGCGTTGGTGACAGCGGCAGTCGCTGCGGTACCGATGGTTGCCAGAGCTGTCGTCTATTCCCTTGACGTCAATGGAACGACGGCCGGGTACGGTGCGACCGCCAGTGGGAGCTTTCTCTGGAACGGCACCAACTCGTATTTCAGTACCGACACCGCTTCAAACGGCACAACTGGCACATTCGTCGCAGACCTCGCACAGAATCCGGTATCCGGCGGCGGTGACCAGCTGGCAATCTACAGCGACACGCGGATCACGACGGTGGGCGATTACTCACTGGTCGTATCGGGCTCACGGTGGCTGCAACGCGCGGATATCAGCCCGGCTGGGGCCAGTGCAACGACCGCAACCTTCACATTTTCGGGAACCGGAGTGTCGCCCACGATCAACATCGTTGCGCAGGCGAGTGGGAGTTCGTTCATTGGTATCTCTGGCAGCGGGGCCAGCACCGGGACTTTTGATGCGGCCCTGACGGTCAATGCTTACGGACCGCTCAGCGTCTTTTCCGGCGGCACCGGCAGGACACTCAATATCAATGGTGTGTTCAACCGGTTTGACCGGGGCATGATTCAGGTGAACAACGGAACATTCGGGACGATCAACATTGCGACATCGAATACTTCAGTAGCCAACACCAACGGGGCCGTCGTTAATGGGCTGTGGATCACGAACGAAGTCAATGGTCTGAACCCGGCAAACTTTGCCATGCGTGGCGCGGGCAACAACCTGACCGCCATTACTGGTCAGGTGGGTGTCACTGCGAATCTTGCCAATGTAACCAGCAGCACCGCGAACTACACCGCAAACCTCAACACTGGCGGGCTGGCCACCGTGACCGGCACGGCCAACACCGCCACGGCGACTTACACCTTCAACGTGGGCAGCAATCTCTCAGCCAACACGCTGCGTCTGTATAACTCTGGCTTCACAGCCACTTCAACGACGCTGAACGTGTCCGACAGCGGCAGTTTCACGATCGACCTCGGTGGCAACACTCTGGCACTCAACGCACTTTTGAGCATACAGCAGCCGCTGACCATCACCGGAACAACCGGAGCGCAACTGAAGGCAGGTTCGGCCAATGAGCTGACGATCATGTCAGCGCGAAACGTGTCCCTTGCGGTGCCGTTTGCAGACAATGGCTTCACATCGAACCTGGTGTTGGCCGGCACCCGGAATAGCCAGACGTTTACGATGTCTGCCACTGGGGCGTACTCGGGGTCGACCTACATCGTCAGTTCGACGGTCAGTGCTGCAAGCCCGGCCGCACTCGGGACCGGAATCGCGGCAAACGGTGCCGAGATCGTTCTGAATCAGGGCACTTTGAAAACTCTGACATCTGGGACTTATGCGCAGGCTGTGCGCACCTCGGCCACGACGGTAAACGTTATTGACGGACTTAGTAACGCGAACGCCCTTACTTTCAGTAAGGTCTCGCTGGATCTGAACAGCCGCCTGACCCTGCAGAACGGGAGCTTCACGATTCCCAATGGAGTCAACTTCGCCACATCCACCAACCAACTGACCGTGGCCAACGGCGCATCGGCAAACATCACCGGACTGACGGGTGCCGGAGCCGCCAACTTCGGCACGAAGACAACGCTCGGATTCTCAGCAAGTAGTTTGGTGTCGGGGGCTTCGCCGCTCTTCACCGGTTCGCTTCAACATTTCAGTGGCACGGTGACCTATGACGGCACCTTCTCCGCCGGCGTACTCACCGGCTTCGGCCAAGGCGGCGGTACCGTCAACCTGCTTACGTCTCTGACCGTCAAGCAACCCGCTTTCACGGACTTCATCTCGGGCGATCAGTCGGGCCTGCTTGTCCCCACGACGCTCAACATCAAGCCGGGGGGCACGCTGGACATTCAGGGACCCACGACCGGCACTGCACGTCCGGCGGCGTTTGGCAATGGCTCGGGCTCGGCTGCCACCGATGTTGTCAACATTGACGGAACACTGACCCTGGACGCGAACGTCGTCGAGATCGGCATCGGCGGTAACCCTTTCCGCACGCTGCTTCAGACGACCGGAACGATTAACGTGAAGAACGGCGGTCTGTTCTCGGCTGCGGGCGCGCAAACGGCAAAGAGCATTTACCTCGGCGTAAACGCACAGACCACGGGTGGCGCTGCATCGTCGGCTGTCTCGGGCGTGCAGTCAGGAACCGTTATCGTCAACAGCGGCGGAACATTCCAGACCTCGCGCACGATCACGACCGGCACCATTGGCACAGGTTCAGGTGCAGGTCTCTCCAGCACCTTCGTACTGAACGGCGGCACGCTCCAAGCCTATGCGGGCCAGGATAACACGAACTGGGTCACGGGCCTGACGAAGTTTTCAGTCACCAGCAGCGGCGGCACGATCGACACCAACGGCCAGTCGCTGGTCGTGAATCAGACGATCGTCGACGACACCGTCGGGGGTGGAGGGGGTTTGACCAAGGCGGGCGGCGGTGACCTGACACTCGGCGGCGTCAACACATTCGGCGGACCGGTCTCGATCAATGGCGGCAGCCTTTCGGTCGGAGCAAATGCCAACCTCGGCGGCACCACCGGCCTTGAGTTGGTGACGGTGAATGGCGGTGCCCTCAGGCTGCTGGCCAGTTATGGCAGCACGCTGGGTCGTAACCTCGTCACCGGATCAGGCGGCGGAACACTCTCCGTCGATAGCGGCGCAGTCACACTGACGCAGACTGGCACATTGACCGGCCCAGGCGACTTCTACAAGGCCGGAGCAGGCGCTTTGGTCACACCCTCTGTCAACGCAGTTTCGACTACGTTTGGCGGTGGCTACTACATCCGCAACGGGACGGTAGCGGTGGGTGTTGGTAAGACATTCAACCTGCCCGGCAACGTTGAAATTGGCGTCAGCGCCGGGGCTGGCGTGCCCGCGATTCTGGGTGCGGGCGCTTCGACTCTGAACTTTGCAGGAACCGGCATTTGGGGCTCGGCCGCATCCGCCAACATCTATGTAGTCGGCGATCAAAACACTTCATCTGGCAATCTGCTTAGCCTGACGGCCGGGTCGCTTACACTCAAGAATGCCCCATGGACGCCGGGATCTTACAACGGCCTGATCATCGCCACAGCGAATGTCGGTGGGCAGACGGTCAGCGGCACGGTCGACGTTTCCGGTGGCACCCTGACGATTGACGGCGGTCTGCTACAGATCGGCGGCTCCGGTGATACCTATACCGTCAGCACAGGCACAAGCGGCATTGCCAAAGCCACAGGCTCCCTGATCGTGCGCGGCACGAGCACCGTCAATATCCTGCCCAGTGTCGGTGGCATCTACCTCGGCCAGCGGAGTGCGGCAGGCGTCAGCGCGGGCGTCTCAGCCAATGTGACAGGCAATATTTTTCTGCAGGGCGGCACGCTCAGCACCGCCGCCCCGATCGGACGATTCACTGGCAACCAGATCGTCGGGGCCACCGGTAACCTGTATTTCGACGGCGGGGTCTTGCAGTTGAACTCGTCCGGTACCATGGTCTCGGCTGTAAACGGGATCGTCCGGAATGGTGGAGCAATCTTCGATGCAGCCGCGGGTGTGGATGCGCTCGTAACCTCGGCGCTGGCGCCCGACAGCGGCTCAACCGGTGGGGTGGCCAAGACTGGCAACGGCCGTATCACGTTATCCGGATCGCTCAGTTACACCGGCAACACGTTCGTCGAAGGGGGCGAGCTTGTGTTGGCCAAGCCGCTCAACACACCAGCAAGCACGCTCAGCGTTTCCGGCATCGGGTCAAAGGCCAGTCTGGCAACGCCGGCGCTGGTCTCCAGCAATAAAATCGTCGCGACGGTGGCTAACGTCGCTGTGGCAGATTCCGGCACCGTTGTGTTGACCCAGACTGATCGGTCAACAAAAGAACAGACGGTACTGGTGACCTATGGCTTGTCGATCGACAACGATGGCAGCCCGCTTGGTACTCGCGTTTATTCCGGGACAGTTGACGTCTCGAACAATGATCTGATCATCATTGGCGGCAGTCTGGCCGATGCAACCGACATGGCCAGGTCGGGCCAAAATGGACCCGGGGGCCTGTTCACTGGCACTGGCATCACCAGCACTGTTGCGGCCGCCGATGCGAACAATTTGCTGCGATTTGCCGTGGGTGTGGTCCAGAACAACATCGACGGTGCAACCCTCTTTGACACCTTTGATGGGGTCAGCGTCGGCTTGAACGATGTTCTCGTAAAGTTCACATACTTTGGCGATGCCGACCTGAACGGTTTCGTCGACGACACCGATTTCTTCCTGATCAACAATGGCTACGGGATGACGGCGACCGGCTGGGTCAACGGTGATTTCGACTACAGCGGCACCGTGGACGACACTGATTTCTTCCTCATCAATAATGCCTATGGGACGCAGGGACCTCTTCTGCGTTCGGGCAATGCAGTTCCGGAACCGACGTGCATGGGGTTATCGGCCGTGGCGGGCGGAGTTTTGCTTTGTCGCCGTCGTAAGTAACGACGATGCCCACTGTAAGCCCGTTGACGGATGGTGGACCTCAAAACAGTGCAAGCTCACCCACGCGACCGCGTCAAAGTCCGGGCGACCCCGCTTTCACAGGGTATGTTTTTCTGATGGCAGGCCCCGAACAACCGTGAAAACTGTCGCCGCAGTTCTCACAAAAGTGATCGTCCAAACGAAAGACTTCCCAGATGCCCCAGACCGCACATTTGCTACAAACGTCACAGCCTCCGATACAGGATTGCACCCCATGCGAAGATGGCAAGAAGATGACTAATCTCTGGCATGGTGGGCCTGTTGAACTGGTGGGACTGGCGTTAGAACCAGAGTAATACGCGTTTCAAAGTACAGAAAAGCGGTGTTTTTTGATCGGCCTCTAGTACACAATCGTTTTCCGTGGCAGACATCCCCGGTACTCAAGAATATGTACTTGGGTAGGTCGAGCAGAAGTCTGACAACGATTGCACCATTTTTCTCGGCAAGCCGAGGGAGGATTGATTATGAGCGAGATTTATCACACAGCGGGCGAAGTGAAGAGCAGTAAGGGCACACGCGCGGTCAGCCGGCGCATGAGCAGCCGCCTGTTGGCGGCCTTGGCCGCGGCAACGGCAGCGGTCGGTGCATCATCAGCAATGGCCCAATCCAACTACACCGGGGCCACCAACGGCCAGTGGGGCACGGCCTCCAACTGGAGCGCTGGCGTTCCCAACGCAGTCGGTGCCACGGCCAACATCAGCTCGGCTGTCACCGTCAACGTTTCCGACACCGGTACTGGCGGCCTTTACCCGTACACCTTCGGCACGATCACCGATACATCGACGGCAAGCGGCTCGGTCGTGATCGGTAACAACGGCGTGACGACAGACATTCTTAATGCCCAGGTTTCGTCGGGTACCCCGACGATCAACATCACTTCCGCCAATCAGTCGATTTTCATGTACGCCAATATTCTTGGCACGCAGGGACTGACCAAGACAGGCGCGGGTAAATTGACGTTCCGTTTCAATGGTTCGACCCAGACCTACAGCGGCCCGATCGTCATCTCCGGCGGCATCTTTGGCGCCGAAGGTGATTTCAGCCTGGGTGATGTGAGCAACGGTGTCTCCATTGCCAACGGTGCCCGCCTCACATTCGAACCGGGTAACGGCGGCAACACGATCAACGTGCCCGACACCCGTCTCATTACCCTTACCGGTGCCCAGTCGCAGATCGGTGCGTCCGGTGCTGCTGTGGTGGTCAACATCGCCGGCACCATCGCCGGGACATCGGCCACCGGTCTGGTGAAGACCGACGCCGGCCGTCTGAACCTCAATGGGCCCCTCACCTTCTCGGGTCTGGTCAAGAATGCTGGCGGGGTCATGCAGTTCAACCCGCCGTCCCTGACCTTCTCGACGGTTGACGATGTGACGTGCAGCGGTGCTGTCGGCACAGCGGGCAGCACCACCGGTACGGTGATCGATTTCTCGCTGCTGACCAACTACACGCAGACCGCACCGACCAAGACCATGACCATCCTGCCAGCCACGGATGCGACGACTGCTCAGATCAACCGGATCAACCTCGCCCTGGGTGGTGCCAGCGGCGGCATCAACAACATCACCGTTGCCACCGTTCAGATCGGTGGAGCTGCCGGTAGCAGTCAGGGTGCAGGACACACGGGCATCCTCGGCCTGGGCACCACCAATAGCATCAACGCCAACACGTTCAACATGGGCGGGTTCAACGGGGCCGGCTCGCTGGCCTTCCAGTCGGGTGTCGGTGCGACACCGACGCTGACCCTGCGTGGCACCGCTGGCGGCTCGACGCCCGTGAACGTCCTGAACCTCGGTTCGACCAGTTCCGGTGCTCGTACGGGTGAAGGCAAGTTCGACCTCACCGGCGGGACGATCGACGGGATCGTTACGACGATGATCATGAATGCCCACATCGCCAACGCCAACAACAACGCGACCAGCTCGTTCACCATGCCGGGCGGCACGATGACAATCGGCACCTTGGTCATGAACGACAAGCTGAACGCCGGGGCCCCCGCGCTGACCAGCAACTTCAACCAGCAGGGTGGTACGGTTAGTGTCGGCTCGATCATCATGGGTCGCAGCAATGCCCAGAGCTACCCCAACATGATCACGAACTACAATCTGGGTGACAACACGCTGGCCACCTCCGGCACGCTGAAGGCCACTTCGATCGTATCGAGCCAGGCGGGTGGTAACGGCGGTATCAGCCAGCCGAACATCAACTTCAACAACGGCGTGATCACGCACCGTGATGCCAGCACCGATCTGGATATCGCCGGTCGTATCAACCCGTACCCTGTCAACTTCAACATCGCCGCCGATGGTACACACGAGATCAACTCGCCCGCCGGCCGGACGACGCTCGTGGAGTCGACGGTCCGCCTGCTGGGCACCGGCGACATCACCAAGACGGGTGACGGCACGCTGATCATCAACGGCACCAACGGTCGCACGGCACTGCCGGGCGACTTCAAGGGCCGCTACACCGTCGGTGGTGGCAAGCTGGTTCTGGTGGCTGGCAGCGGCGACACCGGGATGGGTAACCCGGATTCGACAACGGCCGACTCGATTTCGCTCAACGGCACCACCTTGTCGCTGAACCGCGGCATTGCTGGCAGCCTTACGCTGGACAACGCCGGGTCGGGTTACACCTCGATCCCGACGGTTTCGTTCAGCAACGTGACGGGTGCCACCGGGTTGGTGAAGGTCAGCACCTTCACGCTGGCCGTGACGCCAAATACGGGTGTCTATAACACCGACCCGACGATCTTCGTCAGTTCACCCGACCAGCTCGGTACGCAGATGACTGTGACCGCCGTCCGCACGGGCACATCGCTGACCGGCGTGAACATCACTCAGAACGGCAGCGGATATACGACGATGCCAGTGTTCACCATCGGCGCCCCAGCCAGCGGCACGGCCGCGGCCATCAACGTGACCGGCCTAAGCCTCGCCGGGGTCCTGCTGTCCAACAACGGTTACGACTTCAACGGCACCACTCCGGTTGTCACCCTCAATGGTGGCGGCGGGTCGGGTGGATTGGCATCGGCCACCGGCACTGACACCGGCGACGTGAACGTGCCCAGCAACCGTGGCGTGACGCTCGGCTCTTCTGGCGGGACGCTCGAAGCAATCGGCACTCAGACCATCAACGGTGACGTCACCGGAGCCGGGTCGTTGTCCAAGACCGGGTCGGGCAAGCTGGTCATGGCCGGCACCCTGACTCAAGCCGGTAACACCGTGGCCAATGCTGGCGAACTGGTGCTCCAGAAGCCGTTGGTGACGGCCACCGGAAGCCTTGGTGCTTCTGGCGCCGGCGCCCAAGTCACTCTGGCCGCTCCTGCGTCCAACGGCAGCAACATCGTCGTTGCCGATGTCGCGGGTGTGGGCGCAAGTGCCGACGGTAAAGTGGTTCTCTCGGCCACGGACCGCTCCAGCAACCTGCAGACTGTGGTGGTGACCGCGGGTCTGACCATTGCCAACGACGGTGCAGCCCTGGGTAGCCGCGTCTACTCCGGCACGGTCGATGTCACCAACAACGACATGATCGTCCGCAACGGCAGCGTTGCCGACGTCAGCGACATGGCCCGTGCCGCCCAGACCGGCAACCCGAACCTTCTCTTTGGCGCCGCCGGCCTGACCAGCGCCAACGCCGCGGCTGATGCAGGTGGCCTGTTGCGTTATGCGGTCGGTGTCATCAAGAACGACATCGACGGAGTTGCCCTGTATGACACCTTCGATGGCCAGGCGGTCGGCCTGACCGATGTGCTGGTGAAGTTCACCTACTTCGGTGATGCCGACTTGAACGGCATCGTCGATGACTCGGACTTCTTCCTGGTCAACAACGGATACGGCAACACCCTGACCGGCTGGATCAATGGTGATTTCGACTACAGCGGCACGATTGATGACACTGACTTCTTCCTGATCAACAACGGCTACGGCGCCCAGGGCCCCGCGTTGCGTGCAGGTGGGTCAGTGCCGGAACCGACGGGCATGGGCCTGATCGCTGTCGGTGCCGGACTGCTGGCCGCCCGCCGCCGCAAGATGTAAGACTTCGCGTGTCCCGCCGTCCGGGCGTTCCGGCGGCGGGATACTTCCTTTTCACCCACTCCGGGCGGCCGGGAGGGTGGCATGAGGCACCAACGGACGCTCCGATGACGATCGCAAATACAATCAATACCCGGCAGCAGCCGGTTTCCGTCAGTATTTCCCGGCCGCCATTCCGGTTGGAAAGGTTTAGTGGCAACCCGATTCTATCGCCCCTGCCGACAAGCGATTGGGAATGCATGGTGACCACCAATCCTGGTGCGTGGTACGACGAGGGTACCGGCCAGGTATTGATGCTTTACCGTGCGGCTGGCAATGATCCGGAGCATCTGATCCATCTCGGTCTGGCTGTCAGCACGGACGGGCTGCACTTCAAGCGTGCATCGTCCCGCCCCGTGCTGTCGCCAGGATCGATTGGATTGGATGGTGGGTGCATCGAAGACCCCCGGATAGTGAAGATCGGCGAGTGGTACTACGTCACGTATGCCAGCCGTCCGTTTCCGCCGGGCCAGTATTGGATTCAGACGCCGGACAAGGTGGTGCCGCCGGACATGCCGCCAGATGCCCCATGGCATCTCAAGACGAATGCGACCGCCACGTATCTGGCAATGACGAAGGACTTCAAGAATTGGATCCGGGCGGGCCGGATGACCGACCCTGAGGTTGATGACCGGGATGTCTACATCTTCCCGGAGAAGATTGGCGGCAAGTACTGGATGCTCCACCGGCCGATGAACTGGGCCGGTCCCGAGTATGGAACCGACTACCCCGCCATGTGGATCAGTTCGGGTACGGATTTGCTCTGCTGGGAAAACCCCAAACTGCTGGCCAAGGCCGAGTACTCTTGGGAAAATCGCAAGATCGGCGGCAACACCCCGCCGATCAAAACGCGCCTGGGATGGCTGACCCTTTATCACGCGGTTGGGACGGACAAGCTCTATCGGCTTGGGGCCATGATTCTGGATTTACAGGACCCCACCGTCGTGCGCTACCGCACGCGAGACTGGATTCTTCAGCCGGAAATGCCGTACGAGTTTGAGGGCTTCTACCGCGGGGTCTGCTTCCCCTGCGGCAAGGTGATCATCAATGAAACCCTGTTTGTTTACTATGGTGGAGCGGACAAGTACGTGGGCGTTGCAACCTGTAAAATGCCAGACCTGTTGGCCTATTTGGAACAGTGCCCGGTCTGACTGGAATTGAAAACATCGCACGACCTCGCAACAATCATGGCGACGGGGTCGTGCAACACGGATGGAGTACTTGATGATGAAGTCGGCAAAGACGTCGCCGTTATCGCAGGGCAGGAGCGGGGCCCTCTGCCGCGCGTGCCGTGTGGAAGTGCTGGAGTCCCGCTACCTCTTCGCTGGCGGGACCGGCCTGACGGCCCAGTATTACGACAACTCAAACTTCACCAATCCGCTGGCTATCCGGACGGATGCTCAAGTCAATTTCAACTGGGGCACTTCGTCGCCGGTGGCTGGCATCGCCAACACGTCTTACTCGGTGCGCTGGTCTGGCTCGGTGCAGGCTCCGGCCAGTGAGATGTACACCTTTTACGTCAATGGCGATGACGGTTACCGCCTCTGGGTCAACGACCAGATGGTGCTCAACAACTTCGTTACCCAAACTGCCACCGAAACCACCGGCCAGATCGCACTTCGGGCCGGTCAGGTCTACAACCTGCGTCTCGAATATTTCCAGAGCACGGGTCCCGCTCAGGTATCGCTCTCGTGGAGCTCTGCTTCCCAAGTCAAGCAGATCATCCCGCAAAGCCAGCTCTTTCCGTCGGGCACCTCGAACGATCGCGGCAGCGCGCTGCAATCGGTGTGGCAAAACCTTAACGGCAATTCGCTGCTGACGCTTAAGACCAATGGCGCCTTCAACGCCAACACCCTTCCAAGTTTTCAACAGTACATCACCACGCTGGAGTCCCCCTCGCAGAACTGGGGTACTAACTTTGGCGTCAAGGTGCGCGGCTTTCTGATTCCCGACCAGACCGGCACTTATAAGTTCGCGGTCGCCGGCTCTTCCGACGCCCAGTTCATGCTGAATGCCTCTGGCGCATCCGTCTCCGGGGCAAAGCGTGTTGCCTATACCAACGGTGCGACGGGGTTCCGCGTGTTCACACAGTCGCCTTCAACACAGCAGTCGGCTGCGGTGTCATTGGTCGCCGGGCAGAAGTACTACTTCGAAGTCTGGGAGAAATCTGGCGAAACCAGCAACCATTTCTCGGTGGCCTGGCAAACGCCGTGGGCGGCCGCCACATGGACAGTGATCGACGGCCAGTTTCTATCGCCCTGGGGTCTCGATACCGCCGCCCCGTCCATCCCGTCGGGCAGCACCCCGTTCACCAACCTCTTTACTAACGCGTCGCAAGCGCACAGCCGCTTTCTTGCCACACCCGACCTCTGGGCGAAGGCTCAGGCATTGGTCGATTCCGGCGGTCAGTTCGCAGCCTACAAACAGAACGTCATTTCCGCCGCAGATGCCGCGCTTCCCGATGCCGACTTGGTTTACAGCGCGTCAACAACTCAGTCTGTCTTGCAAAACCTCGAAATTGATCTGACAAATCTGGCCGGCGCGTACAAGCTCACAGCCAACACCGCCTACGCCGACAAAGCATGGCAGAAGCTCAAGCAGGCCCTCCAATTTCCGTCGTGGGACGGCGGCAATCAGGCTCTGGGATATGGCATGGGTGCCACGGGTGTCGCTGCCTGCTTCGACTGGATGTACGACTACCTGTCGACCATCGACGCCAGTGCCGATTCCACCCTGAACGGCACACCCGCCCCGCAATGGATCGCTGGCAAGGTGAATACGCTCATCCTGCAGCCCTGCATCTCCACACTCAAGACCGGGACCTACTGGGCAAACTGGCAGAACAACTGGACGTTCGTCTGCGCCGGCGGCGCCGTTTGTGCGGCCGTGTCTATCGCACCGTATTACACCGACGCGGCCTCAGAACTGATCACCCGCGCGATCCCCCGGTTCAACACTGTCATCGACCGAATGCTGGACACCAATGCCGGCGGCTCAGAAGAAGGCCCGGGGTACAACACCTATGGTGGCGTTTACCTCGTCAAGGCGCTGGCAGCGATGGACAACACGCTCGGTACGGACTTTGGCGTATCCCGGACTACAGGGTTCTCCAACTGGAGCAACTTCATGTTCGGCCAGTATGCCAACAACTTCAACAACACCATGGTGATGTTTTCGGAGGGCCAGTGGACCGGCATCTTCTCTGCGTGGAATTTCTATTTCGCAAAGCGATTCGCCCGCACCGATACGGCGTGGTTCATCCGACAGAAACTCCCAAGCAATACGGCTGACCCTCTCACGCTCCTCTGGTGGGATGATCGTGGCACGAACCCCGCCACTGGCGGCTACCGGACTGAGTTTGCCTCCGTCGGCGACCAGTCGACCTACAACTCCGAACAGGTCTACACCACACGCCAGTCCTGGGCTGACACCAACTGGCAGGCTGCCATGTTGAACTACAAGGGCGGCTACTTTGATAACCGCCACGACCTGCTGGACTCCGGCACGTGGAACTATGACTCACAGGGCAAACGCTGGTTCCCTGTTATTTACCACGGTGACTACAGCCTTCCCGGCTGGGATAACCTTGTTACTTCCCAGCATCCCAACCGCTGGGACTATTACTGCAACCGTGCGGAATCCCACAACACGCTGGTTATCAACGGCGACGCCGGGGCTGATCAGGTGCCAGGCTCCAACAATACGGTTGTCCGAAGCCTGTCCAACTCATCGCAGACCACCTCGCTGATCGACATGACCGCTGCCTACGTCGGCAAGGGCACGAGTCAGGTCCAGCGTGGATTTCTGTTCGACAAGCGCACTGGCGTGGCCATCGTGCAAGACGAAATTACGCCCAACTCCGGCACAACACTTTCCACTCTCGACTGGTACGCAACCTTCAACTCCGGCGACAGCGGCGGCGTCGCGCCTGTCTACTCGATGGGCAATACCCAGATCATGTTTACACAGGGTTCGGCGAAGCTTTACCTCCGCATCCTGTCCGGCGGCGGGACATTCGATATTCAAGACGCAAAGTCCCTGTTCAACGGTGCCAATTCCCAATACCTCAATCCTGACGGTACGCCCTATTCCGGGAGCTACGACCGCCTGCACATCCGCCTGAATAACGTCTCAACGTTTACACGGCTAACGGTCGCCATGTGGGGTAACTGGGGCACGGCCACGCCGCCTTTCCCTGCCGCAGCAACGGCGTTCACCAACTGGTTCCCCAAGGCCGACAATCAGGTGTGGCTGGGTGACATTGATGACGCCCGCACCGGCGACGCAGCTGACACGGTTACCGTGGATTCCGTGTGGGCCACGCAAATCGCGCAAACGTCCGGCCGCTCCAGAGCGATCTTCGATGCATCGACGGGAAACCGGGTCGTCCCGTTCACGTTCAACTACAATGTCGCATCCGGCGACAGCCTTACCGGCGGCAAGCTCGTATTGGCCCTCAAGTCGCTCTCCAGCAACTCCAACCCTGACACCCTGTACCTGAACACCGCACAGGGAACCATCACACTCTCGTTCACCAGCTCCACGCTCAGCTGGGCTGCGGTCGATGGCAATGAAACCGTGCGCGAAGTCGACTTGTCGACGATAAAATACGGGAACGGTACGACGCTGCTTTCGGCCATGTCATCCGGCCAACTGAACGTTGCCGTCTCCGGCTCCACCTTGGTCGACTGGGCCAGCCTTAACTTCGATAAGGCCAGTGCTGGGGGGCCGGCCGTCTTGTCTGGCGGGGCTGGCGGTATTCGGGCGAACGATATCGACAGCACGACCCTGAATCTTCAAAGTCAGGCGCCCACTTCAGCCGCTGGCGCCACCGCTGGCCTTTTCGGTCGAGCGACCCTCGCTGCGGGCACCTTGCGCGCAACAAGGAGTTTGTTTAGCCAGACCAGCGTATTGCGGAACGAGACGGTCTAGTCGCCCCGACTCCCCCAGTTTGCGTCTCCTCGCCTAGGCTGGCCGTTGCTGTCGGAGGATATCCCTGAGTGACTCAACCCGAGCCGCCGTGACTAGCAACTGTTTGACGGTAGCCATCCAAAACGTGCGGTCTTTGCCAGCCAGATCAGTTTTTCGTCTTTTTCATGTCGCCAAACCATATTTAAACGCGTTCAGAAATCGTTTTTTCATGTTTCTTTTAATGGGTCAGAGGGCAAAATAAGGGCATCTACCCACGGAGGATTTGATGGCATCGTTTTCAGGCAAGTCGGCTCGATCAGTTTCGCGTTCAGGGTTTACGCTCGTTGAGCTTTTGGTCGTCATTGGCATCATCGCGGTTCTGATCAGCATTCTGCTCCCCTCGCTGAACAAGGCGCGTGAACAGGCGAACACCGTCAAGTGCGCCAGCAACCTCCGCCAGATTGCTGGCGGCCTGATGATGTACATCTCCGACAACAAGGGGAAGTTCCCGCCGATGTGGGTCGACCGAACCTTGACCGGAACCCCTCACCCCTGGCCGGACGGCTTCCACTGGGGCGCAGCCCTCGTTCAAGGCAAGTACGTCAAGGCTCCCAACTGCTACAACTTCAAAACCAAAGCGTGGGAAGATAAGTCGAACAACGTCTTTCAGTGCCCGAGCATCCTGCCTTGGACCGCTGGGTTCACTTCCGTCAACGCGCTGTTCCCCCGGGACCTCGGTCAGTTTCTGCCCCAGCGGTATCCGATGAACAGCAGCTCTGCCAGTGATGCCTTCGGCGTCCTCACCTCCTACAGCCTGCCGTGGGATCGCCGCGACTACGCCAGCACGGGCTCGCTGCCGTTCATGATCTTCTGGGACGGCGTACCCGATGCCCTCAACGAGGCCATGTTCAAAGACCCTCGCGTTCAGCGCAACATGTCCATGGTCAAAAAGGCTTCCGAGGTTGTCATGGTGACTGAAAGCATGAGCGGCCCGGCCTATTACCAGTACGGCCCGCCGACCACGCCGGTCTACTACCCGCGGGCCAACGCCGCTCGGCATGGCAAGCCCACGAACAAGGGCTATGACGGTATGACCAACCTCGCCTTCTTTGACGGACATGTCGGCTACTTCAGCACGGAAAAGTGGTCGAAAAACGCTGGCGCAACCGGCGTCACCCGTCAGGACTACATTTACATGCTGAAGGATCAGTACTAAAACCGGTCGGTAGTCTTCGAACAGCGGGCACGGACGACCGATCTCTGGCCCGGCGGAAGCGAGCAGTTCCATGCACATTCGCGAAAAACTGGATCACTTCAAATGGGTTGGGGTGACCATTGGCCTGCTCATGGTGGTCGGGTCCGTTGTCTACACCTACATGAACGCCGGTGACCTTCGCCCACCCGGCTACCGGACCACCTACTTCACCACTGACGACGGCAAGACCTGGTTCGAAGACTCCGTAGAAAATGTCGCCCCTTACAAAAAGGATGGCAAGGACGCGGTCGCCGCCCATGTTTACACGTGCAATGACGGCAAAGTGAAGTTCGTCGGCTACCTCGAACGCATGTCGCCGGAAGCCAAGGTCGAAATCGATCGCTACAAGGCCATGAAGTCCATGCCTGACACGCCCACCGCCCAACGCCTTTTCGAGGGCGGAGTGGAAGTGAAGAAGCCCGGCGAAGCCGGATGGAAGAAGAAAAGTTCCTATGGTTTTGAAGGTCCACCGGTGAAGTGCCCGGACGGCTCCACCAAAGACCTCAGCCCGGTCGCCCCTCTGTAGACTCGCTTACATTTGCCCTCCGCATGCAGCCCCCAGGCCCTCCTTCGGCCGGGGGCTGCCTGTATGATGGGAGCAATCATGATCAGACCTGACTTCCGTGCAACCGTTGCTTCATTGCTTCTCACCGTAGTCGGTGCAGCGGCCGCGGCGCCCTCTACAACCACCGCTCCGTCGATCACCTTATCCGCCCACCCCACTCGGCCCAGCGGGATTTATCACGGGTCAGAGGCCGTCACCTTCCACATTGATGCAGTGAACAGTGACGGCCGAACCTTGAGCTACGTCCTGAAACAGGACGGTGGTACGACCCTGACATCTGGCAACGTCACCGTCGAGCACGGAACGGCCGAAGTCACCTTCACACCGGCCAGAGCGGGCGCTTTGCAACTGGCAATTTCCCTGCCCGGTACCGGCGGTGGGCCCGGTGCCAAGGCGCTCGGCGGCGCAGTGGTCGACCCAGACAAGATCGTTCCCTCTCAGCCAGCCCCTGATGACTTCGACGCTTTCTGGTCGGCGAAACTCGCCGAGCTGGCAAAGGTCCCCATGAATGCACGGGTCGAAGAGGTGCCTCTGAGCACCCCCACGCAGCCAGCAAGCCCTGATCTCGCCAAGGTTGGCTACTATAAAGTCACCCTCGATAATATCCGCAGCACCCACATCTACGGCCAGTTGGCCCGCCCAAAATCACCCGGCAAATATCCGGCCATCCTGATTGTCCAGTGGGCCGGGGTTTATCCGCTTCAGCGAGCGTGGGTGACCGACCGCGCCAAAGAAGGCTGGCTTGCCCTGAACATCATCGCCCATGATGTTCCGTTCGACCTTTCCGCCGACGAGTTCCAAACACTCGGCCAGACCAAACTGAAAGATTACTTCTATCAGGGGATGGACGATCGTGAGACCTCATACTTCCTCCGCATGTATCTGGCCTGTTATCGTGCAGCCGACTACCTCACCACCCGCGACGACTGGGACGGCACAGTGCTCCTCGTCTCCGGCACCAGTCAGGGTGGCCAGCAAGCCCTCATTACAGGTGGCCTCAGTCCAAAAGTGACTGCCGTTATGGCTCTGGTTCCCGCAGGTTGTGACACCACGGGTGCAACCCTCGGACGGGCCACCGGCTTCCCCTACTGGCAGGGACGGGCCAACGGTGCCGCGGCCGACAATATCATGCAGACCAGTCGGTACTTCGACGCCAGCAACTTTGCCCGCCACATCAAGGTGCCATTGCTCATCGGGATGGGCGGTATCGACGTCACCTGCCCCCCCGCCGGCGTACTGGCTGCGGCCAATCAGACTCAGGGGCGCAGAGAAGTCGTGTTCATGCCCATGGCTGGCCATCAAGGCCCGCATGACGGATGGGGTGCCCGAGCGAAGGCGTGGACCGATGCCATCAGAAGTCACGACCCGCTGCCACCGCACTGATCGGGTCGGGATGAGATCGCCGTTCACGGCTCTGGTGGCACGTACCCGCCGTGTCCGCCCAGCCGCAAATAATTCCGGTAGACCACCGAAAGCAGCAACACGCTCATCAACGACATTCCCAGCCCGGCCACCAGTGTCAACTTGTAGTTGTGGTTGCTGACATCGAGAACCCACCCAAGTAACAGGCCGGTGGCGATGGAGCCTAGTGACCCCACCAGCCCCCCGGCTGACGCAAACTGCCCGAATCTCAACTTGGGAAACAGAGCCTGACCCAGCGCCGCCGTCGCTGTGAAATACGTTCCAGATAGCACCGTGTGCGCCACAAGTGCCACGGAAAACGTCGCCGGGTCGTGCACGAACAAAGAGCCATAGAGGGTCGACAAGACGTACATCGCCATCGCCACGATGCCCACGCGCAGCGGGTGGAATCGATCGACCATCCAACCCAGTGGGTAGGCCAAAATCAGTGACACAACATAGCTTCCAGCCAGCAAGCGCCCGTAGGTATCCCCGTCCATGCCCACGGAGGTGGAGTAGTAGATCGAGAAACTGTTAAACGGCATGAACGTCAACCCTGCCAATAGCCCGGACGCAAAGATCCAGCGGTAGTGGCTCAGCTTAAAACACTCATGAAAGTAAACTTTTGCGGCCGCCAGAAAGCCCCGCCCACGCAGGTCATTGGCATCGTCCACGGGCGGCGGATATTCCCCTTCGCGCACCATGAAGCACATCAACGTGAACCCACCGGCGAAAATCACTCCCACCGTCATGAACACTTCAAAAAAGTGCGACTGAGCCCAGGAAAAAAACCAGCGATTGAAGATGATCCCGGCACCCAGACTCACTGCCCGAAACAAGCCGAAAAACCGCCCGAGCAACCGCCCCGGCACGACGTCATTGATCAGCCCCCCGATCACCGCCCCGGCCGCGATGACCGCCACTTCAAACAGCGTCCAGAACACTGAAAAACTCGCCAGCACACTGGCATTCAGCGAATAACCGAGCCACCGGTGCAACGCCTCCCCGATGGACGGGCAATACGCCAATCCCACCATCGCCAGAAACGCGACGGGTGTCGGCACCAGCATGAACGGTATTCGTCGACCCCAACGGCTTCGAAACCGGTCGGACCGGTAACTGATAATGGGCACTATGAACATCCCAATGGCCGGCGGAATCACCACCATCAAGAGCGAAGTCAGCGAATCGGATGCTTCATACTTGTGCAGCAGCGTCTGCACCACAGGCGGCACCGAACGATCGCGAATCGCCAGTGCGAAGTCCCCCAGCAGCAGCCAGGTAAAGAGCGCGACAATCCCGCTGAACGAATAGACCAGCGTGCCCACCGTCCACGTCTTAGTACGCGCCGTGGCGTAGTCGATCGCCCGCGGATTCGCCTCCACCCGATCCCCCCCCTGGGCTGACGTGTCACTTCGCACCGCGCTGACTCCCCTTTCCGGCGTCACTTAAGACCTGCCATGACCTGCTCGGCGGTCTTGCCAGTGAACTCGGGAAGTGGCTTCAGACTGACCACGATCTCCGCCTTATCGTCGACCTCTTGCATCCGCAACGCTATTTTTCGCACCTTTTCCCGATGGCCTTTGGCGTTGTTGTAGCCCCACAGAATATCGGATGCCGGTTGTCCGGGTGGCATAGTCTGCTCAGGTGAGCCGACCACAAACCCGGTGCCGTTTCCACCCACCGCCTTTTCCGCGGTGACGACCAAATAGACGGCGGTCCCGTCAGCGCGCTTATCCCCCAGCACGACTCTCCCGGCGGACTTCGCGACGATCACCGCGGTCATCGGGACATTCATGAACCAGTGCACATCATTCCCATGAGCTGCCTTGAAGTACAACTCATCCCGGATAGTGAGTACCCCTGTAGCGAGATCAAACTGGAAGTGCCGTCGCGGGTCTGCGGGCGCCCCTCCCGTGGCCGACGAAATCCCATGCCGTTGATAAGCCCCCGCCAGATTCACCGCACCCCGGTAAACCCCGGCCTTCGGATCGGTTTCCAGTCCCTCCACCGGACAGACCGGGACGGATGTTCCATCCTGCCCCAGCGCCTGATCCGGATTGAACTGCCAGACCCATTCGTTCTTGACCACGCCGCGGACCGTGTAGTCATTCACCGCAGGGTTGATAACCAGCGTGTTGTGCGCCGCGGCCCTTTTCGGATAGGCCTGATACGTCGTTACGGCTTCCCACTGCTTGATACCGTCGCGAAAGTAATACGGATATCCGCCAGCGTTACCGACGTCAATCGCCCACCGCACACCCAGCGCATCATACAAAAACGTTCCGATATCCATGTGCGAGTGGTAATCGCTCCGCCGGTCACCCCCCTTGAAAAAGACGGCTGCCGCCTGAGGCTCGCCAAACCGCTGGCGCCACGTCACCACAAACTCATTTATTGCCACTTCACCCTTGGCTGGATCAACCAGTCGGCCAAAAAAGTAGTGTGCTGTCGGAATGGTTGCCGGTTCAAACGCCGCCTGCGGCTCATGAAACGCCCTGTAAAGCAGGTGCAAGGCACAGTCCCCATTACCGCCCAATTCCAAGCCCCGCCACACCGCCGCCGCCGCCAGCGGCGCATTTTCCTGTCGCGCGTATTCCGCGATCAACAGGTTGATAGGCAGGCTCGTCAGCGGCCAAGTGCCATCCGAATACTGCCAGTCCGCACCACTCGGCCCACCCATGTGGATGCCGGCGAAGATGTGCACCGCGGCCGTTTGCTTTGCATCCGCCAGAAACTCGGTCACAAAATCCGGCCGAGTCGCCACATCAGGGTATGCCCCTTCAATCGAAGCCACCATGCCAAATAACGGTAGCACCGTGTCATGGTGATACCCGGTCCCTTCCGGCTGCAGTCCGTTGTTGTTCCGAATCACCAGGAACCCCCGCCGGAGATTTTTCAACGCTACCGGCAGAAACTCAGCCATATGCTCAGCCACCGTGCGGCTCACGGTTGCGCCACCCAGTTTCATCGCCGCTACCAGCCCCGGGTCATCCTCTTTTCGCAACGCAAGCCCAAGCCCCAGCGCCCCGCCGAGGCAGATGGTCGTCCAGTTGTTATACCCCTTCACCCAGAACGGTTTGGGCGCTTCCGGGCCCCCAATGAACATCGCTTCAAGCGTGGGGACAAAGTTGTAGACCACCATCGCCCGCACCACTGCTTTGCGCTGGTCGGCAGTGAAGTGCCGGTAAAGCCAGTCGTAGGCCGTCGCGAGCGGCAGCATGTTGCTCCCCTGCCCGACGTGGTAATCCCGGGTCTTCACCCCCACCTTGTCCAATGCTGCCACCAGATCCATCACCGCAGCCACCGTTGCGGCAGACATCTCTTCAGCCGTTTTTGCCAATGCAGCATCACCCTTGCCAGCCGCCACGCGCTCTGCCAGCACACTGCCGACGGTGAGGTCCAGCAACATGGAGCGCTCGGCAAATCCCAGTGCTGGCTTCTCCTGTCGATAGTGCTGTGAAAGTTCGGCAGCCGTTTTCCCGTGCCGGTCCAGCAGCCTGCCGAAGACGCTGTTCACTTCGAGGCTCGGAGTTTTGACCAGCATCCCCACGGCTTGTGGCAACAGCCCCGGCGGACAGAACAAGATCGGTGCTGATGGCACCCCGTTGTCGCCCGGCACGCCGACGTCAAACCGCTGCAACGCACCCCATGCGGCGTTTGAGGCCAGCGGTGCAAGGCTTAGGGCACCGGCAGCCTGAAGCCCCGCCGAAATCACGCCCCTGCGACTCATCAGCCCTGCTTGCGAACCCAAATCTTCTTGTGGCATATCGATTTCCTAAAATGAGCGGCGAACGTCGATCCTGCCACCCCCTGACTTCAAAGCAAGGGAATCGAAGGTTTCCGCGAACGAATGGCGTAAAGTAGCGTCGGTTCCGTATGCCCTCGAAGATCTCTCACGACGGGGGTGATCGGCGGATTTGCCCGTCCCGGCCGACGCAGGGCAGGCGAGGTCCGGCCGCTCAGTCCAGTACCCGGCGGATCACAGCCAGATCATCCGAGGCCCGGCTCAACATCACATCCGGGACGTCCGTAGCAGTCCCAATTCCGCGGGTGAACTCCAGCGTGTACGAGCACTGCCGCCCAAGCCGCCAAACCTCTCGCAAACTGTCCAAGGCATCAGGTCGGGCGTCCACGGCCGAGCGCACTTCGTTCTGCAATACGACATGCACGTGCTGGATCCGCGGGCCCAGATGCCTGAACCATGCCTGGACTTCTGACTGGGTGCGGGCACTGTGGGTAATTGCAGCAAACCGATCCGGCGGCCCCAGTTCGTCCAACAGCCCAGCCGCGGTCTCCGGGGTCTCGGCCACCGT
The DNA here is from genome assembly GCA_038226785.1 of Tepidisphaerales bacterium. Taxonomy (GTDB): domain Bacteria; phylum Planctomycetota; class Phycisphaerae; order Tepidisphaerales; family Tepidisphaeraceae; genus JBBRQG01. The sequence goes on from JBBRQG010000010.1 coordinate 69,573, forward strand.
GCCGGGATGACATTCGCAGAGCATCCGAACATCCGGCCCGACCATGTCCGCAAATCGTCTGACTCCCTGCATTTCGACCGCAACGTTCGATGGATTTGCCCCGAAGTTCCACTTCACACCGGAGGAGCGTAGCCGTCCGATTGCCGCTGCAACGGCTTCCCATCTGTCGGCCTCGTAATGGGCAAAATCGAGGTAGCAGTTGAATACTGGGCACCGCAGTTGACCAACGGCAAGCCGCATGACTTCAGCGGGCCCCAACGTCACCGCATGATTTTCCCAAAGCTCTATGCCATCAAAGCCGGCGGCGGCAATGCAGTCGCTCCATTCGCTGAGCCGTAGCGTCGGCTGCTTGTCGGAGGTCCACCGATTGGGTTCCAGAAGTATCGAACCGAGTAGCACAGTTGCCATAAAGCCCCCTCGCCCGACACCTCACACCCGTTTCTGAACGTAGATTTGTACCCATAAACACGACTGATCACGCACAGGTAAGACAGAAGATAGTGAAATCTCACCGAATCTGCCCGCCGGGCGCGCACCGTGCGCGGTGTCGCCCAATTCCGGGACAAACCCCGAGGCGTGGCAACTACCGGCAAACACGATCGCCATGACCGCCGGTTAGCCCCTCGAAATCGTTGCTTGACAGGGTTTAGGGGGTCATTACGATCCGCCGTGCGGTAGACGTTTTGTCAACACATTTTGGTCTTGCGGGAGCAGCCTTGAGCACACTGACGAAGATTTTTGTGATCGTACTGGTCATCGTGTCGCTGTTGTTGACCAGCGCCACCGTTACGTTTGTGAACCGCAGCGACAACGCTGCGGCCACGATCGCAGCCCTTAATACTCAGGTGCAGGCCCAAAGCTCGCAGTTGAGTGCGGCGCAGGCGGCCTTGGCCGCGGCCAATGCCAGCGAAGCATTTGTGCGCTCGGATGCACAGAATAAGGTGATCGAAGCCGGCAAGGGCGGCCTTGAGCTTCAACAGAAACTGGCCGACCGCGACCAGCAGTTGGCCGCCTTGAAGAATCAGATTGCATTGCAGTCCGCCGACCTGGGCAAGCTGTCGGAGGCCGCCAAGGCCGCAACCGACATGACTGCCAAGTTGCAGGACACCGTCGCCACCTTGCGTTCGCAGGACGATGAGGCCAACAAGAAAGTGGCCGACCTGAACGGTGCAGTCTCGCAGCTGACAAACCAGTTGGAGATCACCGAACGTGAACGCCGTTATGTGGCCGAGCAGCTGGCCGAGTTGCAGGGCAACTACAAGAAGGCCGTCGGCGTGATCAAGGATGCTGGCATCACCCCGACCCTGGCCTCAGCCGCCCCGGTGGGCCTGAAGGCTGGCGCGCCACCGATCAACGGTGCGATTCGTGAACTGAAGTCGATCTCGAACGTGCCGTATGCCACGGTTTCGGTAGGTTCAGCGGATGGGGTTTCGCCGGGCATGGAGTTCAAGATCGTCGACCCGATCCGCGGCGATTTCCTTGGGATTCTGACCATTGATACCGTCCAGCCGAACGAGTCGGTCGGCAAGTTGTCTGGCCCGCGCGTGACTGACATTGCCGTCGGCAGTGCTGCCAAGACAAAGCTGTAAATCACGATATCCGGACTGTCAGGAGCCTTGCTATGAGCCGTCTTACCAGCGAACCGATTCAGATCCGCCCGACGAACAACATTTACACTGCGCTTGCAGGCGTGGCCGTGCTGGTCGCGGTGGGCGGTCTGCTGATTATCGCGCTGAAGGCTTCCACCTCGCTGCCGGGTGGCTTGGATTGGCTGAACTTCAGCCCGTCCGGCAAGTAACTGCCTGAGAGACGGCCCGGGTCGTGCCCGACTGGTTCCTGCGCTCCTATCATGCGTTGCCGATGCTTCACGAGGTCACGCAACTGCCGGATCCGGGTCTTCTTGCCGAGGCCGACGGGGAGCTTTCTCTTGTAGCACCGTCCGCTGAGATACTTCGCGAGATTCGCCAGAGCGAGATCGCAAGTGGCGAGAACCCGGACAGGGAAGTGGGCTTCTGGACGGAAGTGGCTCGCGTGGCGCCCGGCGGAATACAAAGTGCCTCGGCCGCACCTTGGCGTGCTCCGGCCTACCAGCTCGCAATGCGGATTCGGCCTCCCGCCTGCCCGCCCATTCGCGCCATGGGGCGTGGAGAGGTCACGATGGTCGGTGGCATCTCCCTTCGAATCGGTATGAGCGAAGACCTGCTGTTGTATTCGGGGCAGATTGGTTACGGCGTCCGGCCATTCGCCCGCGGACGGCGGTACGCCGAACGGGCCTGCCGGTTGATCCTGCCACTGGCCAAAAGGGCGGGTCTGACGTCGGTCTGGATTACGTGTAACGAAGACAACACGGCCTCTCGGCTCACGTGCGAGCGAGTGGGGGCGGAACTCGTGGAGATCGTCCGGCTGCCCGAGGACCACCTGCTTTACCAGCGTGGCGAACGCTATAAGTGTCGATATCGCATCGACTTGTAGACAGGACGGGTGCGTTCAATCGTACCGGTCTACAATGCTGTTGGAACATACCCCAGGAGCCTCCGACTATGCCCTTTGCAACGATTCCCGAGATTCTCAAGGATGTGGGCGCCGGAAAACTGATTGTGCTGGTGGATGATGAAGACCGGGAAAACGAGGGCGATCTGGTGGTCGCCGGCGAAAAATGCACGCCCGAGTCGATCAACTTCATGATCAAGTACGGCCGGGGTGTGCCGTTCATTCCGACCACCGGCGAGCGGCTGGACGAGCTGCGGATTCCGATGATGACCAAGCAGAACACTGCCCGGCACGGCACCGCCATGGCCGAGATGGTCGACGCGCTCCGCGGCACGACCACCGGCGTTTCCGCGTTTGATCGTGCGGCAACCGTCAAGGTCTTTGTCGATGATGACGCAAAGCCCGGTGACCTTGCACGGCCGGGGCATGTGATACCGCTGCGTGCCCAGAAGGGTGGCGTGCTGGTTCGGGCCGGCCATACGGAGGCGATTGTCGACCTGTGTGTGCTGGCCGGATTGAAGCCGACGGGTGTGGGCTGTGAGGTCATCGGTGAAGACGGCGAGATGATGCGCCGGCCCCAGCTGGAGCTATTCTGTGAAGAACACGGCCTGAAGATGTGCACCATTGCCGACCTGATCACGCACCGGATGCAGTTGGGTGGCGAGCAGTTTGTGAAGCGGGTGGAGTCGGTGAACCTGCCGACAAAGTGGGGCGATTTTCGGTTGTTCGCATATACGACGGCCGTCGATGAGCAGCCGCATTTGGCGCTGGTCAAGGGAGGTATCGGCGAGTACGGAGCGAACGGTGTCGCGCCTGCGGTTGATCACCCTGTGTTGGTACGAGTGCATAGCGAGTGCCTGACTGGGGACGTATTCGGCAGCGACCGATGCGACTGCGGCGGACAGCTTTCGACGGCGATGGAGGCCATTGAGCGCGAGGGTGAGGGTGTGGTGCTTTACCTTCGGCAGGAGGGTCGCGGCATTGGGCTGCTCAACAAGCTCAAGGCGTACAAGTTGCAGGAAGAGGGGTTGGATACGGTGGAGGCCAACGAGCGGCTGGGGTTGCCGGCAGACAAGCGGGACTATGGCATCGGTAGCCAGATCCTGCGTGATCTGGGGCTGACGCAGCTGCGCATCATGACGAACAACCCCAAGAAGATTTACGGCGTCGAAGGGTACGGGCTCAAGGTGGTTGAAGAGGTTCCGGTGAAGGTTGCATCGAACCCCCACAACGAGAAATATCTTCAGGTCAAGCGCGACAAGATGGGTCACCACCTTTGAATAATGATACGGCTGGCAGTGGGTTTGCAGTGATGGGCGCGTTACTCTTCCGAGCCTATGACGATTCCATCTCTGGGGCAGGCAATGGCGTGCGTGCGGGCGGCCTTGATGCTCAGTCTGGCGGTATTTGTGGTGGGATGTAATTCCAGCTCGGCAGTACCGGTGGCCAAGCGTGTGCCGACCTCCAAGACGATGTTTGGGGTCACACTGACGGATGATTACGCCTGGCTGCGCAACAAGGACTCGCCAGAGGTGCAGGCCTATCTGCATGCCGAGGACAACTATGCCGACGCCGTAACCGCACCCCTCAAAGACCTTCGCGCCAAACTCTTCGATGAAATGAAAAAGCGCGTACCGGGCAATGACGATTCAGTACCTTACGAACGCGACGGTTGGCTCTACTCAACGCGTTACACTGACGGAAATCAGTACGCGGTTTATCACAGGCAGCACACCAGCAAGGGCTCAACAAGTGTCCCCATACTTGACGTGAACGAACTCGCCCGTGGCAAAGAGTTCATGCAGATTGACGAGTTTGAGCCGAGCGATGACGGTAAGCTCCTCGCCTTCACCCGCGATGAAACCGGTTTTCGTGAATATAAACTCGCGATCAAGGACCTGGTCAGCGGGCACATGCTGACGGAGACGGCCGAGCGGGTCAGTAGCGTGGCGTGGGCGATTGACAGCAAGACGCTTTTCTACGCGATTGATGACGACAGCAAGCGGCCTTACCGCATCATGCGGCTGGAAGTCGGCAGCGGTATACCGGCTGAAGTGGTCTATGAAGAGCCGGTTCGGCAGTACAACATCGGTATAGCGCGTACGCGGGACTCGCGCTTCCTGATTCTGACCTCGGCCAGCAGCACGACCAGCGAGTGTTCCGTGCTGGAAACGGATAATCCCCATGGAAAGTTCCGGTTGATCGAGGCCCGACGTGAGGGTGTTGAATACTACGTTGACCACCGGCGCGGCCGCTTCTACGTGCGGACCAATGACACGGGCCGAAACTTCCGGCTGGCCAGTGCGCCAGTCGAGTCGCCGGGCTCAGCTAACTGGACCGACGTGATTCCCCAACGGGCCGACACGATGATTGAGGACGTGGAACTATTCCGCGATTACATCGTGGCTGTCACCCGGCGTGAAGGGAACCAGCGTGTGTTGGTGGTTGATGCGGCTCAGCAGGGCGCACATGAAATTGCGTTTCCGGAGCCGAGCTACGCCGTCGCGCTCGAGAACAATCAGGTTTTTGATACCGACACGATCCGGCTGGCGTATACCTCCCTTGTCTCGCCGAAAACGGTCATTGACTACGACATGCGGGCCCGCACACGCGAAGTGCGCAAGGTTCAGCAGGTGGTGGGGGGCTATGACGCCAGCCTCTACGCCGCCGAGCGCGTGATGGCCCGCGCACCGGACGGCACGGCCATACCTGTGTCGATTGTTTACCGGAAAGACAAGGCCGCCCGTCCCATGCCGCTGCTGCTCGACGGGTACGGTTCTTATGGCATTCCCAATGATGTCTATTTCAGTTCATCACGATTGAGCCTGCTGGATCGTGGCGTGGCGTTTGCTCAGGCCCACATCCGTGGCGGCGGCGAGATGGGCAAGGCCTGGCACGATGCGGGCAGGATGATGAACAAACAGAACACCTTCTCTGATTTCATCGCGGTGTCAGAGTTTCTCTGTAAAAGCGGTTATACGTCGCCGGATAAGCTGGCGATCATCGGCGGTTCGGCTGGTGGACTATTGATGGGCGCCGTCACGAACATGCGGCCGGACCTGTTCAAAGCTGTTGTGGCTGAAGTGCCATTCGTGGATGTGATGAACACGATGCTGGATGACTCGCTGCCGCTGACGGCACAGGAGTATCTGGAATGGGGCAACCCCAATGAAGAGGCCGCGTTTAAGTACATGTCCTCGTACAGCCCTTACGATAATCTGAAGGCGCAGAAGTACCCGGCCATGCTCGTGAAGACCTCCGTCAATGACAGTCAGGTCATGTACTGGGAGCCGACCAAACTCGTGGCGCGGTTGCGAACCCTCAAGACCGATCAGAACCCGCTGCTGTTGAAGATCAACTTTGGTGCGGGCCACGGCGGGGCAAGCGGACGCTTTGATGCGTTGGAAGAAGAAGCCTTCAATCAGGCTTTCGTGCTCTGGCAGTTGGGATTAGCCAAATAGGATGGCTCCGGCAGCCACCCGCGAGGGGTCTAAGCAGCGTTGCTGATCGGGCAGGTGTGCCCCAGCGCGGCTTGGATCTGGAGCAATAGTGAGGCCCGCTGAACTGGTTTTGTTGCGTAATCCGAGCAGCCAGCAGAGATGCACTTTTCACGATCACCGCTCATCGCGTGGGCGGTGAGGGCGATGATGGGCACCTTGTGCCCGGACTGGCGAAGCAGCGCGGTGGCCTCGTAGCCGTCCAGCTCGGGCATCTGCATGTCCATCAGGATGCAGTCGAACGGGCGTCCGTTGGCAATGGAATCTTCATAAAGCTCAATGGCCGAGCGCCCGTTGCCAGCCACTGCCGATTCGGCCCCGAACTTACCCAGCACGAAGGTAATGAGTTTCTGATTGTCCGGGCCGTCTTCGGCCAGCAGGATTCGAACGCCCGCCAACGGCTTTCCGGTGTCGCTGGTGCTGGCGCTTGTTATCGCGGTCGGGCGCACCAACAGAGTGTCAATTGTCGGAACCCCTTCCAGCGGGCCGGGGTCGATGACGGCGGTGAAACACGACCCCTTGTCGGATTCGCTCGTGACAGTGAGGTCGCCGCCGAGCAGCCGGGCGAAGTGTCGCGAGATGGTCAGGCCCAGCCCGGTCCCGCCGAACTTCCGGTTCATGCTGGCATCGGCCTGTGTAAAGGGCCTGAAAAGTCGTGCCATTTGTGCTGTCGTCATGCCGATGCCGCTGTCATGGATGGAGAGTCTTAACTGCCCGTCCAGCACGGCGGCTTCCAATCGGACGGTGCCCTGATCGGTGAACTTCACGGCGTTGCCGACCAGATTCAAGAGGATCTGCTTAAGGCGTGTGGGGTCAGACTTGATTCGTGCCGGGATGGGAGTCTGGACGGCCAGCTCAAGGGTCAGTTTCTGCGCGTCGGCCTTAACCTTCATCAGATTGTAAACATCGCGGAGTAGAGCGGGCAGGTCGACTTCCATCGTCTCGAGGGCCATGCGGCCGGCTTCGATTTTGGAGATGTCCAGAATGTCGTTCAGAATTTCGAGCAGGTGGTGACCGTTCCGGCGGATCGTCTCAATTGCCTCGATGCGCTGAGGAGGAGCGTCGGCGATGTCGCCTTCGCTCAGCAGCATGTCAGCGTAGCCCAGAATGGCAGTCATGGGCGTTCGGATTTCGTGGCTCATATTTGCCAGGAACTCGCTCTTTGCGCGGTTGGCAGCGTCGGCAGCGTCGCGTGCCACACGCAGTTCGTGCTGCTGTTGTTTGAGCGCCGTAATGTCGGTGTGCAGCGAGACGAAGCCACCGTCCTCGGTGCGGTGGTCGTTCACGCGAATCCAGACGTCGCCGATTTTGTGGTCGCGCTGCGTCACATTCGAGCTGGCATCGTCGCATTCTGAAGCTGTTGCCTCGCCGCCCTGGCTCAGCACCTTGAACCAGGGGATTTGCTCGTGCCGCACGCCGGGAACGATGTCGTCAGCAGCGGCCTTGTATATCTCGCGGTATTTGCTGTTACAGATGACAAGACGTTCATCGCGGTCGAACATGGCAAAGCCGGCATCCAGTGCCTCGATGGCGAAGACGAACTGTGCTTTGGCAATGGCGAGGGAAGCTTCATTTTCGTGGAGCCGGTCTTCCGCCGTTTTGTCGACGGTGACGTCTCGAATGAATGCCCCGAAGGCTCGACCGCCCGTGAGGGCGATCGGTGTTGCGGTCAACTCAACGGTGAATAACGAGCCGTCGCGGCGCACCACCGGGACTTTTATCCCCTGTGTCGGCATCGGCGCATCAACCTCGCCGTTCAGGAAGCCCAGCGGGTTGCGTTGGCCGTTCTGATCAATCTCCTGCGGGAGGACCATTCTGATGAACTTCTGCCCGATCATTTCCCCGGTCGACCACCCGAAGAGTTTTGACGCCTGACGGTTCCAGAAGAGCACACTGCCATCCTCACCGACTACAGCTATCGCATCGTGAGCAGCATCGAACAGGCCGCCCAGGAGAATGCTGTTCTGGTCGTTGCCAACGTCAAGTTTTAAGGTCTGAACTGCCATAGGTACTGTTTTTGTCGGCCGGGAACGCTTCGTCCGTGACGCAACAGCTGGTTTATTTCGTTATCGGGCCAGCCGTTAGGCAACGGGTTTACAGAAAGTGCCAACGATTGCGTTGGTGATGGCGGTTTCAATCGGTTCTTTGCTATCCATGGCGACGCCGAGTTGAAACCCGCCGTCGTCGAAGCCGGATACCTCTGTCGCGATTGATCCGCCTGCCGTAGGCTGCAGAGCCGCGCAGTTTTATCGGGGAACACGCTGCGGCAAACAGCACCAATTTCATGAGCACTGATCACGACCACGGTTCAGACGTCAATCTCCCGGCAGCATTGACGCAGTTGTCTTCCAAGCGGCCCAGAAACCTAAGTTGGCTTGGTGCAGGCAGTCTGCTGTTCGGCGACTGGGGAACCAGTCGGCTGTATGTGCTGGGAATTGCATTCGTCTTCGCGGGACGCAGCAGCTTGTTGCTGGTTACAGCGATGAGCTTCCTCATCATGTTCGTGGCATGGGCCTACACGCACATCTGCCGTATTTACCCCGATGGTGGCGGTGTCTATACGGCCGGCAAAGAGCGGGCCCGCGTGCTCGGCGTTATTGGCGCGCTGCTTTTGTTCGCCGATTACACGGTCACAGCGTCGCTCTCAGCGGTGGATTCATTCCACTACTTCGGGCTTGGTGCCCATAACAACGTCGCTACAGAACACGTAGACCCCGGCTCTGACCTGCGGATCACACACGAAACCGATTCATCACAGGCGGAGCCGCTGTTCCACCTTTCTTCGCCCGGCCTATGGGCGATCGTCGCGATTCTTGCTCTAGGGGCATTCAATCTGCTCGGGCCGAGGCACAGCGCGGGCTTCGCCACAGTGGCGGCCATCGCAATGGTGGGGATCACGCTGTTGCTGGTCATGTTCGCCCTGCCGCAAATAAAGTGGAGCCAGATGGACTGGGGTACGTGGCACCACAACCCCAAGGACCTCTGGTACGCGTTCGTTCAAATCGTGCTCGCGCTGAGCGGCGTTGAGGCAATCGCCAACCTGACCGCCGTGATGAAAAAGCCGGTGTTTGTTACGGCCCGGCGGAGCATCTATCTGGTCGCGGCGGAAGTCGCGATATTCAACATCTTGCTGGCCATCGCGATGACCGCGCTCGGCCCTGATCGCCACGCCCACAAGGAAGACATGTTGGCCTTCATGGCCGGGCAGTACACGGGAGTATGGGGCGAGCGAATCGTCCGAATCGTGGGGGGGCTGCTACTTCTTTCAGCAAGTAACACGGCCGTCAACGGGCTTCTTTCGATTACCTACGTGATGAGCCGTGATGGTGAGTTGCCGGAGATGTTCCAGCGGCTGAATCGCTTTGGCGCACCGTGGTTTGGAACCATCGTAGCGGCCGTCGTGCCAGGCGTAGTTCTCCTCTTCGCGCATGACATCGGGACTCTGTCGGCCCTGTACGCGATCGGCGTCGTTGGGGCAGTAGCGATCAACTGTTCGCTGTGCACGATTCATCCAAGGCTGAGGTCGATGTGGCGCAAGGTCGCAATGGGGACCCTTGGGGTGTTGCTGCTCGCCATCTGGTTCAGCCTCGCCTGGACCAAGCACGAAGCAGTGCTTTTCGTCGTGATCGTCATGGTGATCGGACTTGGCGCACGACAGATCAACAAGTGGCTGGCCGGTCGTAGCGGCCCCAAACCCAGCCTGTTGCGGCAGGCCATCAACGAACAACTGACACCAGAAGCATTGGCCGCCCCGAAGTTCTTGGTCGGCACGTACGGATCTGACACGCTGGCCATCCCTGCACTCACCGCCGCTAAGCAGTCCGGCGCGACGCTGGTCGTCTGCTTCGTACGGGAAGTGGCCCTCAGCTTTGGCACCAATCAATCGAGTCTGACGATCGACACCGACCCTGCAGCCCTGCGCGTCTTTGCCCGCTACCTCGAGCTGGCCCACACCATGTCGGTCAAAGTTCTGCCCGTGTATGACACTGGCCCTGAAGCGGCGGAACTTATGGCCGAGACTGCTGCCATTTGGGGCTGTGAAAAGATGCTGATCGGCACCAGCCGTCAGGGCGCGTTTTATACCCTGATTAAGGGCCGGTTCCAGCAGAAACTCGAGTCGATGCTGCCACCAGACATTAAAGTTGATGTCCTCGCCCCGGCCTGATCTATCGCGACCGCTGCAAACTAGGCACGCAACAGCGTGGCAATCAGCCCGGCCGTCCACACGCACGCGATCACTAGCTTGACGCCCAGAACCCGCCGGTCAAAGTTTCGCGCTGAATCCGGTGTGCCGCCGCAACGCATTACACGTGCCATCCGCATCGCAATCGATCCGTGCGTGAGGTTTCCAGCCTCAGGCGGAATGCCATTGACATGGGCCACCCGCAACAATGCACCCGCCATCCGTGCCGCACCTTCGGAACTCACATCGCCGCCACTCACCAGTCGGGCACCATCCAGATCCGCCTGACCCTCAAACGCCCTTGATAACGGAATGAACGCTGCCAGCAAGACTGCCAATCCCCCGGCCACCGCTACTCCTGAAGTCAGCAGCACAACCCACTCGGCCGCGGGCGACCCGGCCGGATTCTGTCCGAACCGATTGAAGAGGGGTTCCAAAATCTGCAACACCATCGATACGCCTGTCAGCAGCACGACGAACCACACCATGTGCAAACCTCGCACGTGTCCCAGTTCATGCGCCATGACCGCCTCGATCTGCTCATCCGTAAAGGTTTCCAGCAGGTGGTCGCTTAGAAAAACATACCGTAGTGGCCAGACAAACCCACTGACCATGGCGTTCGCCGATGTGCCATGCGTGTTCCAGATGAAGATGCCGCCGAGTCGGACCCGTGCTCCGCTTTGCAGCGATTCAAGCCTGTGCCGTAATGGTCCGTTCGGCAGCGGGCGTGTCGGTAGGACCCACCGCACGATCAACGGGCTGAGCAATGCGACTGCTCCCACGCTGCCCAGCAGGGTGATGGCCCGCGTCGCTTCGTCCATCGGCCGTCCGGCCAGTCGGCACAGCGTCGCCAACCCATCGCCGACAATCGCCAGCAGCAGCCATTGCGTCAGCGCCAACCCCAGACGCATCCGGGCCATCATCGCAACCATCGCCCAGGCCGTCGGTGGAATTCTCAGCGGCAGGTCGGCTTCCAGCGCATCCAGCGCGGCACTTTCTCGGGCGGCCACAGACACCGGATGGCCCGCCCACCAGAGGCCCATCATTCCCACAAACGCTGGAATCGCCGCCGCCAGTGTTTTGAATAGTTCCAGCTCGCCCCCGGAGCCGATCGACCAGTGAGCCGTGACGTTCTCCAACTCCGTGCCCAATGGCCCAAACCAGACCATCGCAGCGTGCACACCCAGCAGGGCCACCAGGCTGGCCCGCTGCCACCGTCCGAACGCCACGGCCGAATGCACCCATGATCGGGTGGTCCAGCGGCGGCTCCGATTTTCGGCCAGCAGCCGCAAGCCTCCGACGATGCCCACCAGGAGCAGAACGTAGGCAGCCCAGGCAAGGGCTGCCGCCAACGGTCGTTGCCAGTATCCACTGGCCATTCCCGCCGGGCGGATAAACCAGATCATCAGTGGCAACAGGGCATCAAGTGGCATGAATCAGTTCTGTATCGGTTGGTCAGCCCTGCTAGGATATGCAACCATGAGGCAACCTGTCAGTACCCCCTCCTCCGTGCCAGTTCGCGCAGTGCGCAAAGTGCCCACCCATTCAGCATTCGGGCGCATACAGGTCGGCACGATCATTGCAGTGGTCATCGTGCTGGTCGCGGCCTTAAGCTATTTTGGTAATACAAGCATCAATCCGGTCACAGGCGAAAAGCAGCACGTGGCCCTGACGCCGGATCAGGAGATCGCGCTCGGATTGCAGTCGGCTCCGCAAATGGCCGCACAGATGGGCGGCGACGCTCCTCCGAGCGATCCGCGCACCCAGACCGTTCAACGGATCGGGAACCAACTGCTGGCCGTCAGTTCCGCCCGCAAGGGCGGTTACCCGTACGCCTTCCATCTGCTGGCCGACACAAACACCGTCAACGCCTTTGCACTGCCCGGCGGCCAGGTATTCATCACGATGGCGTTGTATGACAAGCTGCCGGATGAAGCCGCGCTGGCTGGCGTGCTGGGGCATGAAGTGGGCCATGTGGTCGCCCGGCACGCGGCCGAGCACATGGCCAAACAGCAACTCGGTCAGATGCTCGGCGTCGCCGCCGGGGCCGCAGCCAGCGACCGGGGCCGCGGCTACGAAGCCGCCATGGTCGCGCAGGTCGTCAACAGTGTTGCCCAGTTGAAGTTCAGCCGCAGCGATGAACTGGAGGCCGACAAACTTGGCATCCAGTTCATGCAGGAGGCTGGCTACGACCCCATGGCGATGATCAGCGTCATGGAGATTTTGCAAAAGGTCGGCGGTCGGGGTGGACAACCGGAGTTTCTTCTGACCCACCCGTATCCGGAAGACCGTATAAAAAAGATCCGTGAGATTCTTACCGCCAACCCGCCCCCCGGCGGCCTGACGCGTGGTCAGCCGTTGGCCCACTAGACGATACTCCCATGCCCGATGCACTCCTCATCCGTCCTGCTGCGCCCGATGACCTCGTGGCCATTAATGACATCTACAACCACTACGTCCGCACATGCACCTGCACGTATCAGACCGTTGACAGCACATTGGAAGAACGCCGCCAGTGGCTGGCCGCGCGCGGCCCACAACACCCCGCATATGTCGGCGTGCAGAATGGCGAAGTGGTGGCTTGGCATAGCCTGACACACTTCAAGCCACGCGAGGCCTATGCCCGCACGGTTGAAAATAGCATCTACGTGCGCCACAGCCTGCTGGGCAAAGGCCTTGGCCGGGCCATGATGGAGCATCAGATGGGTGTCGCGCAGGCGCTGAATCACCACGCGATTCTGGCGGTGATTTCCGCCGACCAGACCCCGAGCATTCGCCTGCATACCGATTTCGGCTTCACACAGGTGGGGCTGATGAAGGAAGTCGGCCACAAGTTCGGCCGGTGGCTGAACGTGGCGCTCTACCAAAAGGTTCTCGACAACGCCTGATGCGCCCGGTCACACGTCCAGGTTTTTGACTTCGACCGCGTGGTCTTCGATGTACTGCCGGCGACGTTCGACGTCTTCGCCCATCAATACACTGAATAGCCGCTCGGCCTCCACGGCCTCTTCCAGCGTGACACGCATCAAGACGCGCTTGCTCCGATCCAGGGTCGTCTCCCACAGCTCTTCGCTGTTCATTTCGCCCAGACCCTTGAAGCGCTTGATCTCGATGCCTTCACGGCCGATCTTCAACACGTCAGGCAGTAGCTGCCCGACACCGGCCACCGGCAGATCTTTCCCGCCGGATTTCAGCAGGTAGCGGGTGAGAAGCTTTTCACCGCTGTCGGACTCTTCCTGCGTCAGGAAGTAATCGTCGATGTTGATGCCCAGCACAGCCAGTTGGGTGAAAATCTTGTCCAGTTCGCGGGCTTCGTGCAGGTCGCTGGGGCGGTATCGGGCTTCGAACACTTCCGTGGCGACTCCCACCTGCGGCGGGTGGGTCAGCTTGTGACGCCGCACGAACTCTTCGCGTTGTTCCAGCGTGTGGAACAACTGGTCTTCCGCGCCCACGATGATGCGGTACGCCGGGACATGGCCCGTGCCACCATCGTCGCGTTTGCCTAGGTAGTGGGCGAAATCAATACCGCGGCGCTGGACCACCTTGATGAGTTCTTCCAGCTTGACCAACAGTTCGCACACCTGCGAAACTTCGGCGGGCGTCAGGTGCCGCAACGTCTCGCCGTTTTCAACATCCCGCACGACGATTTCAAGCCCGTCCATGCCGAGTTGCAGTACGCCCGTGCGCATGGAGCGGTCGTCCAAAATGTATTCCACCTTTTTGCGGCGGGTGATCTGGTAGAGCGGAGGTTGGGCGACGTAGATACGCCCGGCCTTGATCAGTTCCGGCATATGACGGAAAAAGAACGTGAGCAGTAGGGTGCGGATGTGGCTTCCGTCCACGTCGGCGTCCGTCATGATGATGACTTTACCGTAGCGGCGTTTTTCCAGGTTGAAGTCATCGCGGATGCCGCAGCCAAGCGCGCTGATAATCGTACGAATTTCCTCGTGCCCCAACATCTTCACCAGCGTGGCTTTCTCCACGTTCAGCAACTTACCCCGCAGGGCCAGAATCGCCTGAATATTACTATCGCGCCCCTGTTTGGCCGATCCACCTGCCGAGTCACCTTCCACCAGAAACAGTTCGGTGTCTTCATTGCTGCGGCTGCGGCAGTCGGACAGTTTGCCGGGCAGGCTGTTGCCTTCCAGTGAGTTTTTCCGGCGTGTAAGCTCTCGGGCCTTGCGTGCGGCCTCGCGGGCTTCGGCGGCTACGGTCGCCTTTTCGAAGATGACCTTCGCAGCCTTGGGGTTCTCTTCCAGAAACGCGCCGAGCTTTTCGCTGACCGCGCTTTGAACAAAGCTTTCCACTTCGACGTTGAGCAGCTTGTCCTTTGTCTGGCTCTCAAAGGTGGGCTCCGGGATCTTGACACTGATGACCGCAACGAGTCCTTCGCGCAGGTCGTCGCCGCTGGGACGTAGCTCTTTTTCCTTCAACAGGCCTGTCCGTTCGGCATAGCGAAGAATGGTTGTTGTCAGGCCAGTCTTGAAGCCGCTCAGGTGAGTGCCGCCGTCGTGGTTGTTGATGTTGTTGGCGAACGACAGAATCGATTCGTTGTAGCCGTCGTTGTATTGCAGCGCGACCTCGATGATCAGCCGAAGCTCAGTGTCTTCTTTGGTAAACGAGATCACCGGTGAGGTCGTCGGCTTGCCTTCGTTAAGGAACTCCACATACGCCATCAGGCCACGGTCGAACCGGTACTTATCAGTCTTGCCGACCCGCTCATCTTCGAACGTGATGTCGATCCCGGCATTCAAAAACGCCAGTTCCCGCAGACGGTTCGCCAGCGTTTCGTGGATGAAGTTCACATCCGGGAACAACGTCGCATCCGGCTTGAAAGTGACCTTGGTCCCGCTGACGGCGGTCTTGCCGATCACCTTCATGCTCTGGCTTTTGATGCCCTGCCGGAACTCCATGTGGTGGATCTGGCCTTCGCGGCTGACTTCGATCTCCATGAACTCGGACACAAAGTTGACGACCGATGCGCCCACCCCGTGCAGCCCGCCGCTGGTTTTGTAAGCCGAGTTGTCGTTGTGCTCAAACTTCCCGCCGGCGCCCAGCGTCGCAAACACCACTTCCACCGTGGGGATGCCCACCGTGGGGTGGATGCCCACCGGAATGCCGCGCCCGTCATCCGACACCGTGCACGAACCGTCGGCGTTGATCTTGACGGTAATGGTCTTGCAGAACCCCGCGAGTGCTTCGTCGATCGAGTTGTCGACAATCTCATACACCAGATGGTGCAGCCCGCGCAGGTTGTACCCACCGATGTACATGCCCGGCCGCGTACGCACGTGCTGGACGTTATCCAGCACCTTGATCATCGATTCGTCGTATTCCTGCGTGACCGGAGAGGTCATGTCGCTTTGTTTTTCCGGTGCTTTTTCCGGCATTTGTTCCGGTATTTTGTTGTCTGCCATGACGTGCTGAAGTGCTCCCTCGATTGGTCCCTGTAGTATCGCAGAATTCGATCGAAATTGCACGCCCCGGACGCGCCCAATCACATCGAAAATCCCCTGAAAAATCAGGGTCCTCAAACGCCTCCCACTTCCCCGCAAAACCCGCCTACGATGGACCACACGAACATGCACCGTTTGACCCGCCAAGTTCGCTTCTCCCTCGCCCCGGAAGGCCCCGAAAGCTCAGGTTTGAACGGTGTCACCTTTACCAACGGCTATGCCGCAAACCCGCCGCTGATCGGCCTCGGCCACTATCTTCAACTCAACGTCACCGTGGTCGGCACCATCGACACACAAAGCAGCTACCTGCTGAACATCAAAACGGTCGACAACGCCGTGCGGAAGCATCTGTTACCACAGTGGCGCAAGCTTCTTCCGAACCAGTTTCTCCCCGGCCAAGCCCTACGCGCAGCCTTCGAAATTCTTTCGCCTCACTTCCTGCCCGCTCACCTCTCCGGCCTCACGCTCGATCTTTCCCCCTGGCTTCACGTGTCTGTCCACGCT
Source organism: Tepidisphaerales bacterium (assembly GCA_038226785.1). Classification (GTDB taxonomy): domain Bacteria; phylum Planctomycetota; class Phycisphaerae; order Tepidisphaerales; family Tepidisphaeraceae; genus JBBRQG01. The sequence goes on from JBBRQG010000010.1 coordinate 85,703, forward strand.
TCGGAGTTGAACATGGTCCGCCTTACACAAACTTTCGAATTCTCGGCCGCGCACCGTCTGCACAACCCCGACCTGTCTGAAGCCGACAACCTGAACACATTCGGCAAGTGCAACAACGCCGAAGGCCATGGCCACAACTACCAGCTCGCGGTCACCATCAAGGGACCACCCGGTTCGGCCGGAATGGTCATGCACGTACCCGCCCTCGAAGCCATCGTGGAAAAGAACGTCATCGACCACCTCGACCACAAACACCTGAACCGCCAGGTGCCCGAGTTCCATGGCCTCAACCCCTCCGTGGAAAACATCGCCCGGATCATTTACGAACGCCTAGCCCCCGCCATTCCCATGCCGGTTACCCTCGACTCCGTCACCGTCTGGGAGACCCCCAAAACGTGGTGTGAATACCGTCCGTCCTGATCGCCATCCCCATGCACTTTCTGATCATCACCCTCGGCAGCCACGGCGATGTCCACCCGTTTATTGGTCTGGCCCGGGCTCTCAAATCCCTTGGTCACGACGTCGATCTGGCGACGAATACCCACTTCCAGCCGCTCGTGGAGCGGTCCGGAATCAACTTTCTTGCACTGGGCGAAGAGGCCGACTTCCTCACCGGCTTGAAGGACAAGCGGGTCTGGGGCCGCTATACCGGTTTCAAAGCCATCATGAGATGGTTGACCCCCGCCCACCGGAAAACCTTCGAGCTGATTCGCGATCATCACCGGCCTGGCGAGACCGTACTCATTGGTTCCACCCTCGCATTCGGATGTCGCGTCGCGCAAGACGCTTTGGACATTCCGGCCGTCACCGTTCACCTTGCCCCTTCCATTTTCCGCTCGCTGATCGATCCGCCATCTTTGCCCGGAATGTTCATGCCCCGGTGGATGCCGATGGTCGTCAAGGAGAAAATCTGGGAAGGCGGCGACCGTTTCATGCTCGACCCCGCCATTGCCCCCTCCGTCAACCCCCTTCGCAAAGAACTCGGGTTGCCGCCCGTGGAGCGCTTCCTCAAAGACTGGTGGCACGCGCCCGGACTGACCCTTGGCCTCTTCCCGGACTGGTATGCCAATCCCGCCGCCGACTGGCCGAAGCAGGTTCGCGTGACTGGCTTTCCCATGTTCGACGAACGCGGCCTGAGTCCGCTCGACCCAACCTTGGGCAACTTCCTCAATGCCGGCACGCCCCCCATCGCCTTCACCCCCGGTTCGGCCATGCTGTTCGGTAATCGCTTCTTCAAGGTCGCGGCCGCGGCCTGCAAAAAGCTCGGCCGCCGCGGCCTGCTGCTGACTCGCCATGCGGGGCAGATTCCGCATGATTTACCCGCCGGTGTCATCCACGTTCCCTATGCCCCCTTCAGCCAGTTGCTTCCTCGCTGTGCCGCGCTCGTCCACCACGGCGGCATCGGCACGACCAGCCAGGCACTGGCTGCCGGCATTCCGCAGCTCATCATGGCCATGTCGCACGACCAGCCCGATAACGGTGCCCGCATCAAACGCCTCGGCGTGGGGGATCACCTCCGGCCATTCTTCTTCCGAACGCCCATCGTCGCCCGTAAACTCGACCGACTCCTGACCGATCCGGCCGTGGCGTCTGCCTGCCGGGCCACGGCCGCACGGTTTGAAGGCATCGATTCACTGGCCGATACGGCGGCCCTGATCGCCACATTTGCCGCCAAAGCACTGGCCTTGACCCCGGTCGTCGCCGTCCGATAACTCCTCAGCCGTTTCCGCACTCCGCCGACAATGTGCGACGCCACCTTCGAATTGCGCACCCCTCCCCCATTCCTTCAACGCCAGCCAGCTTTTTATCGGACGCAACCAGAAGTTGTAGAAGTCTCAAAGTTCCGAAGCGGCCTGATCGAACAATCTTACCCATCTTATCAAGGCCCGATCGCTGTCTGCCGATCTTTAGGGTGACAGCCTCCGGCGTGGCCCAATGTGGACCGCACCGCCAGGCGGGTCCATCAAGCCGATGGAGAGTTGCCATGTCGCGTAGTAACAGCAAGTCAAGCCTCGAATCGTTCGCAGCACCCAGCACCGCCCGCCTGTGGTTCGAAGGGGCCGAACGCCGCAAACACCGCCGGCACGATCTGGAAAACTCCGCCGTCATGGTCCAGCGTCTCGAAGAGGCCCGCGCCAAGATCAATCCCGCAGCCACCCCGCTCGGCCGTTTGATGGACATCTCCGCCTCCGGCGTACGTATCCGCACGTCCGACAAGAGCCTGCAGGTCGGCACGCAGATCCGTGTCACACTCGAACTCCCCGACTACGCCGGCATTTCGCCATTCGTTGACACCAGCGGCCCGAACATCCGCGCCAAGCGCAGCTGGACCGGCTGGATCAACGTCACCCGTGTCCGCCCGATCAACAACGAAGTGGAAGTCGGCGGACAGTTGGTTGATCTGGATGAGATCGATCGAGGGATGCTCAGCCTCTATCTCAGCACCCAGCCGCTGGCCGCCTGAGGTTGTGTTCGAATAAACCAAGGAGGCCACGGGCGAAGTATCTTCGCCCGTGGCCTCTCGTCATTTCTACCGGCTCACATCGCCCGTTTGCCCAACGACAGGCCACATCAGTTGGCCGCCGATCTCGCCCAAGCCCAGGCGGCCTAGCGCGGTACCGCTGCTTAAGACTGCCTAACCGTCGTGTCTGTTTCACCGCCAGCCAACTGCGGCAGGGCATCAGCCTTGCCGCGACCCGCCTTTACCACCGCCTGCCGCAGCAGAAACTCGATCTGCCCATTCAGACTGCGCAGGTCATCAGCGGCCCACTTCTCAAGACTCTTGAGCAGCAGCGGATCAACCCTCAACAAAAACGGCTTCCGTTCCGCCACAAATCTCCCGGATACAAATTGGCAACTCCCGACTGCCGACCTTCAACGTCTCGCTCGCCTCATCCGGTGTGCAGCGTCCCGGTGTTCACCACCGGGTGTACTTCTGCCTCGCCGCACAGCACCACCAGCAGGTTGCTCACCATCGCGGCCTTACGCTCGGGGTCCAGCTGAACCACGTTCTTTTGCTCCAGCAGTTGAATCGCCATCTCCACCATGCTCACGGCACCTTCCACAATCTTCGATCGTGCCGCGATCACCGCGCCCGCCTGTTGACGTCGCAGCATGGCCGATGCGATCTCCGCCGCATACGCCAGATGGCTGAACCGCGCCTCCAGTACTTCCACGCCGGCCTTGCTCAATCGCGCCTGCACTTCGGCCTTCAACTGCTCAGCCACCTCGGCCGTGTGCCCGCGCAATGACATCCCCGGCCCGTCGTTGTTGTCATACGGGTGCTGCGTTGCCAGATTTCGAAGTGCCGCTTCAGATTGCACACGCACGAAGTCTTCGTAGCTGTCCACCTCAAACAGCGCCTCGGCCGAATCGACCACGCGCCAGACCACCACAGCCGCGATCTCAATCGGGCTGCCTTCCTGATCGTTCACCTTCAGCCGACTGGATTCAAAGTTCCGCACCCGCAGGCTGATCCGTGCCTTGCTCATAAACGGATTGGCCCACCCCAGCCCCGGCTTCCGCACGCTCCCCTTGTAGTCGCCGAACAACTGCAACACCTGCGCCTCGCCCGGCGCCACCTTGAACAGCCCCGACAAGATCAGAATCGCCGTGATCAGGACCGCCACCGCAACCACCGCGGGTGCCGGATGCTTGATGACCCCCGCCAAAACAAACAACCCGCCAGCCGCCAGAATCCCGCTCAACCCCGCGGTCAGCATCGGAAACCCAGACGGCGCCGCGTACGCTTTTTCCCTACTCATGATGAGTCCTTCCCGTAAAATGTCTGAGATCATTATGATATCACAATGATCTCAAGTCAAGCCATAGGCGAATGGCCGTCCGAAGTGCATCTAAGTATTTGTAAAAAATCAGGTTATGGATTTCTTTACCGCAGGTAGAAACACCCTGTCAAACACAAACAGCAACCCGCCCTGAATCGTCACCCCCACGCCATGCCCGAGTGTGCCCGGCCCGGCTTCGCGTCCCTGTGACAACAGCCACGCGCCCAGACCCAGCAACGCAACGCCGCTGCCCACCCAGAGCCAGTTCAACTTCTGATTGAACTCCAGTGAACGTGCCAGTCCCTCTTTTGCCTTCAGCAGTTCTTCCGGCGACTTGGTCGGGGCACCACGCCGGGTCACCCAGATCCCGAGGGCCGCAAATGCGATGTCAATCAGCCCCCAGATCACAAAGTGCGTGGCCGTCACATTAACAACAACGCCCGTTGCGGCCTTTCCAATCACCCACGCCAGAACGCCCAAAAGAATCGACCCCGCCGACAACAAAGCCAGTCGAATCGAAAATCGCCGTTGTACGTCCACAATGCCTGATGAAGTCATCGCATCATCGTAGGGCGGGGGCTGTCCACATTCTCTCTGGCACATCGCACAAGCGGCGATGTCAGTCGCACAGCCTCGGCGCGCCCGCGTCTGATCGGAATCACATCCGGCCCTACTTGGCCGCCAGCACCGTCACCGACATCGCCGGTAACGTCAGCGGCTGGGTGGTGTCCGCAGTCCCGGCCGGTACCAGTTTGGGCGTCGTTCCCATCAGTCGGAACAGTTCGGCGCTGCCATGCCCGGCCAGCGGCTGCCCTGTCAGGGCCACCTTCGCCTCCGACAAGCTCCGATTGATCAGAACCATGGTCAGCTTGCCCGTGCTATCCGTGCTGGCCCACGCGCTCACGCTGGCAATGTCGCTCGAAGTTGTTTCCAGCGATTGGTCACCAAACTTCGCGCCCTTGCCGTCATAGTTCCGGTAGGCCAGAAACGCCGCGGCCGTGAAGGCCGACCCTTCATCCAACGGCCATAGCGCGGCCGCGAAGACGCCGTAGTGCCCAAAAGCTCCCAGCGCATCGGCCTCGGCGATGGCACCGGACATGTCATTGCAGCCGCCGTAGTTGTATTCCGTGAACGACAACTTCGTCCCCGGATAGTTCTTCGCGATCTTCTCCTGAATCGTCGGCAACAGATAAATCGGCCCGCGTAGTGCGTCCTTGTCGATCCAGCTGTCTTCGCGGAAGTTCGGATCATACAAGTGCCGCGGTGCCTGCACCCGCGCTGTCACCAGTGCCGGAGTCAATACCTTCTCTTCAGTGATCCGCTTCCCGCCGCCCTTGGTCTCGGGGTACCAGTGCAAGTCCAGCACGTCCACCAGCCGCTTCCCGGCCGACTTCTCAGCCTTCGCCATCTCCGTTAAAAAGACATCAACGAAGTACCGCCCCTTCCCATCGGCCGCGCCGTTCAACGTCGAAAATCCCCCATAGCCATAGCTGACAAGCCCCAACACCGTAGCGTTCGGTACCTCCGCCTTGATGGCGCTCGAATACTCGATCGTCCGGTCGATGAGTTCCTTGTACGTCAACTTCTGCTGCCGGATCCGCGCGTGAGTGCCGTCCCAGATGTCCGGCTCGTTGTCCAGCGAATACCAAATCTGCCCTTTGCGTGTCGTCGCCGGAAACGTCCCTTCCAGCCAGTGAATCATCTCGTCCTGAAACACGTACTCATCCGACAAATCCGGCGGATAGGCGAACGGTTTGTCCGACACTTTCGACTTGGCCGCGACGCTCTTCCGGAACCGCTTGTTCAAATAGTCCGGCGTCTTGTTCACATCGCCGTCCGGCCCCTTGTCTGCTGCGACAAACCCCGCCATCGGGATCGTCACGATGGCCGTCTGCCCCCGCGCCAGCACGGGCTGTACAAACTTGCGAACGACTTCCCCCGGCGTGTCTCCCCCGCCCAGATAATCATCCGACTGATGGTGCCAGTCGTTGCCAGCATTCGACGCGTTGTTTTCCCAGTTGTACGCCGTCATCCGGTTACCACCCTGGCGTAGAAACGTCAGGTCGTTCGGGATGCCGATCTCCTGGTTCGAGCCGTAGATGTAGGGCGAAATCGGCTTCGGCTGGGCGGGTGCCGCGACGGTTACCGTCACATTGACCCCCGCCGGGGCGGCCTCCGCAACCTGACCCATCGGACCGACCGCCAAAACCGCCAAAAACAAAGGACTTGTCATGCCAGTAAGTTACATTTGAAAACGTTTTCGATCAATCGATTTCACGCCGTGCTGCCCCACCCATTTTCCTGCCCTGACTACTTCCCCGCCCTCCCCTGCCTTATCGTACTCCCCACGTCAGCCCCGAATGAACCCCCTCAAGGCCCTAATCCCCGCATTGCTGCTTCTTGGGCTCGGCCTGACCTACCTCCTCGGCAATGGCTCGGCCCCCCTTTGGGACCGCGATGAACCCCGCTACGCCATGACCAGCCGGAACATGGTCACCAGCGGCGACTGGGTGGTCCCCCGCCAGTACGACAAGCCCCGCCCGGCCAAGCCCGCCATGATCTATTGGCTACAAGCCACGAGCATGAAATTGCTCGGCTCCGGCGATTTCGCGGCCCGCCTCCCCTCGGCCCTCCTCATGACCGCCAGTCTCATGGTCCTGCTGGCCATGGTGACAGCCTTCGAAAATGCCCGCACCGCACTCTGGGCCACCTTCATTTTCGGCACCTCCGGCCTGGCACTCATGCTGGGCAAGATGGCCATTACCGATGCCACCCTGACCTGCTGGGTGCTCATCGGCTGGGCCTGCCTCTACCGGATGTGGCGCGGCGACCGCGCACTTCGCTGGTTCATCCTTTATGGCCTGTCTGGCGGCCTCGCCTTCCTGACAAAAGGCCCGGTCGCCTTGGGCATTCACGGCATGACACTGGCCGCCCTCGGACTCTTCAACCTGCTTGAACGCCGCTGGCCAGCCAAAGCCCCTTGGCAGACCTACCCTTGGCCCGGTCAGGATCGCCAAAAGTCGCCGCCGCTCTGGCTGGGCATAACTGTTGCAGCCGTAATCGCCCTTGCCATCGCCCTCCCGTGGTTCGTGCTCGTCCAGCAGCGCGCCGCAGGCATGCTCCAAAGAACCCTCGACCACGACCTCTGGTCGCGCCTTACCAAAGGCGTTGACGGACAGGCACGTCCGCCCGGCTTTTACTGGCTCTTCGTCTGGGGAACCTACTTCCCATGGTCACTCCTTCTTCCGGCAGCGGCCTTCTTCGGCTGGCGACAGCGCCACCGCCCCCTGACCCGCTTTGCCTTCGCAGCCGTGATCGGTCCATGGATCATGTTCGAATGCTTCGTCAGCAAGATGCCCCACTGGTTCCTGCCGATGCTCGCCCCGCTGGCAATTCTCACAGCCCAGTGGCTCGTCAGCGCCCTGGACGGCAAAGAGCCCGACCTGAAAGCCAACGGCTTTCGCATGGCAACCGGCATCTGGCTGCTGGTGGTGCTCGGACTGGCGGCCGCACCGGTTGTCGGCGCGATGTATTACAAGCCCGGCGACTGGCTCAGCACGCTCACCCTCTCCGGCTGGCTGTTGGTCTGGGGCATGACCACTGCCGCCCTGCTGTTTACCCGTCGATCGCGGGCGGCCTTTGTCGCGATGGGCACGGGCATGGCCGTGACCATGGTGCTCATCTACACCGTCTGGGCACCCCGCACCTGGTACTTGCAGATGCCCCGCCAACTTGGTGCCGACCTTACCGCAGCTGGTGCCGATGAGAAGGGCGAATCACTCATGATCGGTTTCCGCGAGCCCAGCCTCGCCTGGTATCAGGGCGGCACCATCCGCGAGGCCGAAAGTGGCGAGCTTCTCGGCGCAACCGGCCCGCAGTTTTTTACAGTAGATGAGTCCATCTTCAACACGCTGCCCCGCGGCGCAAAAGCGATGTTCACTGTGCGGTCGTCCCGGCAGGGTGTTCTTTACGCTCAGTCTCGAAGCGTGAAAACCGTGCTGCTCGTCGAGCGCCGCTCGCCGGTCGCACCCGCCACAAGGACTCCGGGAGTGCAGGCCAAATGAGCCTCCTCGGCCTGTTGTTCGGCGGGTTGCTGGCCGCATGGCCGGCCAGGCTGCTGTCACGTCGATTGGAAGTGCAACCCCGGTTTGCCGTCACGGTCATTTCCGCAGGATTGTTCGTTTATTTAGTCACGGTGGGACTCGGGGCACTAGGCCTATCAGTCACCTTCTGGTCAGTCGCCGCAGGGCTGATCCTCTGTCGGCTGCTGGTCGGCTTTGTCCGGCCTCCCCTGCCCCTGCTCGGGAACACCCCCGCGGATTTCATTCCTCCCGCCGGCGATACCTTCCGCCCCGGCCCTCTCATTCAGGCTCTAACGGCCACAGTCCTGCTGTTGGCGCTTTACAACATGGTCTTCCACCCGCTGGGCGGTTTCGACACCATCTGGCGCTGGGATCGTCTCGCCCGTCTCATCGTCCGGCACCACACCATCGGCTTCTATCCGCCAGTGACTGACGCCGATTTCACGCTCTACCCCTATCCCGACGGCTTCGCGCTCTTCCAGCCCTCCATGGTCGCATGGCTTTACCTCGCGGCCGGAAAGCCCGCCCCATGGATCGCTGGCTGCTGGACCGCCGTCCAGTGGCTCGCCATTCTCTCGGCCGTCCGGCACGGCGCGGCCCTGTGGGCAGACCGACTCGGCACAACTGCCGCGCCCAAAGCCGCCGTCGCCGCAGCCGCCGGCGCGGCCGTCCTCGTCCTCGGGACCGTCATCGGTCAAGAGACCGGCCTGACTGCCCTCGGCACTGTTACCGCTGTCGCATGCCTTCCGCGCACCGGGTGGCGATGGGCAGTCGCAGCAGGTCTGGGGGCCGCGTGCGCCGGCGCCGCCCGCGATTACGGCCCGGCACTCACCCTTTCCCTGATCGCCGCGGCGTTCCTGATTCAGGGCCTGCGACATTCGCTGATCGTGGCAGCCGTCGCGTTGCCGATCGTCGCCGTCTCGCCGCTCTGGAACCTCTTCAGAACAGGCTCGCCTCTCTTCGGCACACCGGCCATGCCCGCAGCCCTCAACCCCGTCCTTCACGAGTGGCTCGGCTTCTACCCGCAATACTTCTCGCTGAAAAACATCTCTCCGGAGGATTTATCACGAACCCTCTGGCAAGGCCTGCCCGGCGTCCTCCCGGTCGTGCTGCTGGGTCTGCTCGGCCTGTGGCGCCTCAGCACATCGCCCCAGCCGTGGCGCACACGCACTGCGTTACTGCTACCGGTCCTCGTGACGTGTGCCCTCTGGGTCTCGAGTACCTCCTACACCGCCGGCGGCGCTTCGTATGCCCTGCGCGTCCTGACGCCCATGCTGGCTGTCTTGGCTCTGGTCGCAGGTGTCTCCGTCCCGCGTCGATCCGCCGCCGTGACGCTCCTGCTTCTGCTGGGTCTCGGCGTATGTGTCTACCGGCTCAGCACGTTCGAACTCACCGACAACCGCTTAACCCTGACCGCTCAGGCCGATCGCGTCATCGCCGCAGCTCGCCCGCGCGCCCTGATACTCTCTGATGAGCCCGCCCTCACCTGCGAACTGAACGACCGCGCCATCTTCTCAGGCGTGCGTGCCCTGTCCGCCTGGTCCCCGGCCGCCCGAAACATCATTCTCGCCCCCGATCCGGCCGCACTTGAAGCTGCCCTGAAAGCCGCCGGCGTAACCCACGTGAACTTCCACCTTCACGTCAAACCCGCAGGCAATACGCTCCAACTGACGGATTACGGCATCCACACCCTCTGGATGCTCCAGCGGCCCGCATGGCAGCAACTGCCCACATGGCCGGTAATCACGCAGGTCGACGATGTCCGCTGCATTCAGCGCTTGCCTGATGCCTTGACTACCCCCGCTATTCCGGCAACGACTCAACCGTAAACCCCCGGGCCTGTTCTTCAGCCTCGTCCCGCTTTCTCTTCTTATTGATAAGCATGATGTTCCGCGTATACGGCACCGCGCTGAACAGATACCCCGCCACACCCACACTGTCCTGCTGCCGCAGGAAGTACCCCAGACAAAGCAGGCTGCCCAGCAGGCTCTGATACCAGAAGATCGGCGGCACCTTGCTCTCTTTGTGCTTCTCGCTGTAAAGCCACTGCACGATCCACCGCGACTGAAACACTGCCAGCCCGCCGAAGCCGATCACCTTCCACAGCACATAGTTGTCCTGAAACGGCATATGAAACGACGAGAGAAACCCGACATCGCCGGCCCCCCCCGCCGCCATCGTCGTCTGGCCGAGAATCAGCCCCGCCACACTGATGCCTGCCAGGCTCAGTAACGTATATCCCGAGAGAATCGAACCCATGTCTGTTCTTTACTTCCGCGCGAAAAACGCCTTGATCTCATCCGCCACCGTCTGCACTTCATCCTCTGCAATCGACGGGTGCATCGGCAAAGACAAAATCCGCCGGCAGTAATCTTCCGTCTTCGGCAGCTTCGGCAGGTCCTTATACAAGTCCGTGATGGCCGGTTGCTCGTGCATCGGCACCGGGTAATGCACCCCCGTCTCGATCCCCTTGCTCTTCAAATGGGCCGCCAGCGCCTCGCGCGTGTCGTGATCCTTCAGCCGGATCACGAACATGTGGTAAACTGTCTCGGTCTTCCCCTCGATATCCTCCGGCGGCAACACAAGTTGCTTTACGCCCCCCAGCATCGACCGATACAACTCGGCCGCCTCACGCCGACCCCCATTCAACTTGTCCAGCACCGCCAACTGCTCCCGCCCGATGGCCGCCTGAATCTCATTGAACCGCAGATTGAACCCCACCAGCTCGTGCAGGTACTTGTCCTTGCGGCCGTGATTCCGCAGCTTGGCGACCAGCGCCGCCAGTTCCGCATTGTTCGTCCCGATCCCGCCGCCGTCCCCATACACCGTGAGGTTCTTGCTCGGATAAAAACTGACCGCCATGAAGTCGCCGAAACTCCCGGCCTTCTTTCCCTTGTACATCGCCCCGTGCGACTGGGCACAGTCCTCCAGCAGCCACAGGTTGTGCTTCTTACAGAGCGCCATCGCCCCGTCAATGTCCGCCGGACGGCCATAGAGATGCACCGGAATCATCCCCACCGTCTTCTTGGTCACCTTCGCGGCCGCATCGGCCATGTCCATCGTGTAGTGGTCATCGATCTCCACGAAGATCGGCTTCGCACCGCAGTGAATGAGCGGCTCAATCGTCGGAAACGCCGTCAACGCCGGCACCAAGATCTCATCCCCGGTCTTGATCTTCTGGGCGATGTGCAACAGATGCACCGCCGCCGTCCAGTTGGCGCTCAGCACGAAGTACTTGACCCCGAAGTACTCCGCCAGTTCCGCCTCAAATGCCTTGCACTCCGGCCCCAAGATGAAGTTGCCGCCCTTGACCACATCCAGAATGCGGCGGTCGATCTTCTCCGAGTGGTACACGCGCGAAAGGGGAATTTTTGCTGCCATAGAGGTGATGAAGGGGTAAGAGAATCAGGCCAACGGTGCCCGCAAAATGGACCAAGCAATTTAGCGGCACACCGATTTCACGTCAAAACCTGCGGCAATCCATCATGATCCCGGGATGACGGCCCTGCTTTCACACGGCAGACCAGCCTTCAACCACCGCTGGCCACAGACCCACGCAGATCTCAAAAATCCGTCCGCATATCACCGCAGCTCGGGGCTGAGTGTTTTCTATGAGGCTCAATGGGCCATCGGAGTCAGACGTCGCACGTGGGGGAGACGAATATCATTGTCCAATTCCGCCATACGTCCATCAGCGGCTCTGCAGTAGATCTAGAAACCCCTCATCTCCTTCGTCATCCGCTTATGCGGCCCGGCCGTCGGGATATCGAATAGCTCACTCCGCGTCACCCAACCCGCCCGCTCGTAAAACGGAATCGCCCGCACCCGGGCATTACACCAGAGCAGTCCCGTCGGCCTCACCACCTGACTGACCTCCTCCAACATTCGCAGCACCCGCGCCCCCGCACCCTTCCCCTGCCACGCGGCATCGGTTGCCATCCCCCGCAGCCGCCACGCCGGGGCCGCCGGGACCGCCTCGTTGCCGTGCCACCCCTCGGGGTGCATGGTCGCACAACAAATCACAGCACCGCTCTCATCCACCGCCAGCGCGTGCCGACACTCGGCATCGTCATCGTGCGGAAACATCGCCTCCTCCCGCGGCAGCCCGTCCCGCAACACCCGCCACCGCAAATCAATGATCTCATCCACCCGCCCGAGGCGCACGGTCGGTATCACCGACTGAATGTTGAGAAGCATCTTCTCCATGATCGGCCCGAGGTCATGGCCCATCCCCTCCCCCACTGCCCGGGCTTTCTCAACCCCCGGAACCAGCACCCCCTTCGCCTCCCCCAGCCGCCCCGCCTTCACCAGCCCCTGTGCCAACTTGTGATACGTCGCCAAGTGCGATGGGTCTTTCTCCAGCGAGTACCGCAAATGAAAAATCGCCTCGTCCAGCTCTTCTGCCGTACCACCATCCATGAGCAGCTTCCGCCCCAGCGCAAACCGGCTTAACCCGTCCGACGGGTCCAGCGCCAACAACTTCCGCAACTTCGGCAGATCAATCGCCATGACCAAAGCGTAATCCGGCCCGCGCGACCCACCAACTCTCCCTTCCTCAACCAACCGGCCTCTGTCTATTCACAAGTCAGAACCGGCCAGTTCGATCACACCGACCTTCAGACGTGCCGCTTCATCGTGATCTCCCATCATCCGTCTGACGGCCCGAAGGCCCGCCCAAGGCTGGCAACCGCTGGTGACCGTTGATCATTGCGCTCCCCCGAAAAACAACGGGCTGCACGGGCAATTCTTTCACTCGGGGCAGCGAACCGGACCACCCGCCTCGGGTACACTCTCAGGCGTCACTGAACCTAGCCAGGAGTCGCACATGACCGCGGTTATGAAAAGCTTTGTGATGCACGGAATCGGTAAGGTCGGCCTGGTCGAGAAACCCGTGCCCCGTGCCGGGCCGGCGGATGCGATTGTGCGGACCACGGCCGCGCTCATCTGTACATCGGATACACATACGGTGGCTGGGGCCATTGGTGACAGGCACGGGTTGACGCTCGGGCATGAGGCCGTGGGGGTGATCCATGAACTCGGTGACCTGGCGGCGGCCAGCGGCCTGTTCAAGCTCGGTCAAAGGGTCGCGGTCAACGCCATCACGCCTTGTTACGCCTGCGACCCCTGCCAGCGGGGTTTCTCCAGTCAGTGCGGCGGGGCGCTGGGTGGCTGGAAGTTCGCCAACCTCAAGGACGGCTCATTTGCCGACTACTTTCACGTCAACAATGCCATCGCGAATCTGGCGCCGATCCCCGATGGGCTGACCGACGAGCAAGCCGCGTACGCGTGCGACATGCTGTCGACCGGGTTCATCGGGGCGGAGTACGCAGCCATTCCGATGGGCGGCAGTGTCGTCGTGTTCGCGCTGGGGCCGGTCGGCCTGATGGCCGTGGTGGGCGCGCGCCTGCGCGGGGCGGGTCTGGTGATCGGGGTGGACACAATGCCCAACCGCCTCGCATTGGGGAGGAAGTACGGCTGCGACGAGGTGATTGACTTCGCCAAGCAGGACCCGGTGGAAGTGATCATGAAGCTGACCGGCGGCAAGGGGGCGGACTCGGCAATCGAGGCCCTGGGGTCGGCCAAAACCTTTGAAATGTGCGTCAATGCGATCCGGCCGGGGGGAACCGTCTCGAACATCGGGTATCACGGCGACGGCGACACGGTCCCGATTCCGCGGCTGGGCTGGGGCGTCGGCATGAGCGACAAGACCATCCGGACGGCACTTTGCCCCGGCGGAAGCGAGCGCATGGGGCGATTGCTGCGGTTGATGCAGAGCGGGCGGGTGGACCCGCTGGCCTTGACCACACACCGTTTCGCGTTCAAAGACATCGAACGTGCCTTTCAGATGATGCGGACCAAGGAAGAAGGGATGATCAAACCGTTGATTACGTTCGCCTAGGGATTAGTGGCGTGGCAAGGGGATATCCCGCTTCCGCTCGCATACCATATCGGGGGCACTGACGTCGGATGCCGTGGGGCAAGAGTACGGCCACGGGCGATTTCCGCCCGGACCAACTGACGGGCCAGCCAGCCCATTCAACCAAAGGTACGTGTTATGATCACTAAGCTTTCAGCCGCACACAAAAAAACGTTTGACGCGATTTTGGGGCATCCGGCCCCACACAACCTTGCATGGCACGATGTGAAGTCTCTGCTCGAAGTAGTCGCGGTTGTCGAGCCGGAGCACAGCGGCAAGACCAAGGTCTCAGGGAATGGCAAGACGCTCTTCCTGCACGCCGATGGGCACAAGGATGTCCACTCGGCCGAGCAGCTCAAGCACATCCGAGACTTTCTGAAAGGCCTGCAGGAGTCCGGCGACACCGCTGGCGCCAACCCGTCGGCCTCGGCACCCCACCTGCTCGTCGTCATTGATCATCGCGAAGCACGGATTTTTCAGACCGAGTTACACGGCACCGTGCCCCAGCGAATTCTGCCCCACCATCTGCCACACAACGGCGCCGTTTCAGCCGGAGATTCAGGCCGCTACCTGCATGATGTAGGCAACGAAGGCACCGGCCAGCGCCGGCCGGAACTCAAAAGTTTCTACGAGGCAGTGGCGGCCCACCTGAAGGGTGCTGCGGCGGTGCTGGTATTCGGTTGCGGTACCGGCGCGAGCAGCGCGGCCGAGAGCCTGATGGCAGATTTGAAGGCCCACCACAAAGACCTCGCCGCAAAGGTCGTCGGCGTGGTCAGCGTGGATGAGAAACACCTGACCGAGGACCAGATGCTGGCCCGGGCCAGAAAGTTCTACGCTGAGCTTCCCGCGACGGCCGGGGCGTAAAGTTGTCGGGCGGGGGTGGGGTGGATGGGGGGGGGGGGGGCGGAGGGCTGGGGTAAATTGTGCATGATCACAATAGAACTCCGGGTATGCGCTAACCAAGTTATTCCCGATCGCCTTTGGCCAGATTAAATCGTTTGCAAAAGCAGGATTGGGTGTATATTCAGGGGTGTGCAGCACCCCTCATCTATACAAAATGTCGTTACGCGTACGGCGATCGTCCTGGCCGCAGTCGCCGCACTGGGCGGGGGTGGTCAGGCCCACGCCCGGCCCGGTCTGCTCATGGCGGGCATCAATCTGTCCGGCGCCGAGTTTGGCGCGCAAAACCTGCCGGGTACCTACAACACCGACTACACCTACCCGACCCCGGGGGAGATCGACTATTTCACCAGCAAGCGCATGGACACCTTCCGCCTGCCGTTCCGGTGGGAGCGGCTCCAGCAGTCGCAGAACGCGACGCTGAACGCCACGGAACTGAGCCGCATGGTCTCCTTCGTGAACTACGCGACCTCCAAGGGCGCGAATGTCATCATCGACCCGCATAACTTCGCCCGCTATTACCCCACGCCGGCAGCCAACATTCAGGATTCCTCCACAGGCATTGTCGGGGTCGATGTGCCCAACTCATCGTTCGCAAACTTGTGGAGCCAGATCGCCTCGGTACCGCAGTTCAAGAATAACTCCCACGTCATCTTCAACCTGATGAACGAGCCGGCCAACGTCAACACCGACACCTGGGTCGGGTCGGCCAACGCCGCCATCACCAGCATTCGCGCGGCCGGGGCCAGCAACCTGATTCTCGTGCCGGGCAACCGCTACTCAGGCGCGTGGCAGTGGTACACCTCCGATTCCAACGGCCGGTCCAACGCGCTGGCCATGCTCAGCATCAAAGATACCGGCAACAACTACGCGTTCGACGTCCACCAGTACATGGACAACGACGGCTCAGGCACGTCGGCCACCATCACCAACAACGACCCCACCATCGGCGTGCAACGGCTGACGGCGTTCACCAACTGGTGCATCACCAATCACCGGCGCGGTTTTCTGGGCGAGTTCGGAATCGCCAACTCCACCATCGGCACCGGGGCCGGGCAGATCGGTGATGAAACCCTCAGCAACATGCTCAACTACATGTCCCAAAACAGCGACGTGTGGATGGGCTGGCAGACGTGGGGCGGCGGCCCCTGGTGGCCGAACAATTACATCTTTCATGCCGACCCGATCAACGGTGTCGACGCCGCGATCATGCCCTACCTCATTCCGCACGGCGCCGTCGTTCCCGAGCCGTGTGCCGCTACCGCAAGCCTGCTAGCGTGCCTCGGATTGATCGGCCAGCGACGCAGAACAACGTAACCGCCACCTAAGAGACTTTTGATTCCAGAAGCTTCTTCAGATTCGCAGATGCCGTGCGGGTCTGCTTTCCCACCCCAATCCTGACCAGTGGCGACATCAGCCTGCCAAAAAACGACTTCGGCGTGATCTGGATAATGTGGGTGGAGTCTGTTGTCCCCGCTACGCTTCCGGGGGCCACTTGCAGGTCCACCGACACCTCGAACATCTTGTCCGCATAAAGGCAGTGAATCTGCCGTCCTTCGACCCGGGCAACAATCTGGCCATCCATCTCCCCCGTCCGGCGGCCCTGACGGTAGACATACCGCAGCCGGTCGCCGACGGCGTTTTTCTCGGGCGACGGATGGCTGAGGTTGTCCAGGCTGACGCACGGCGGAAGCCACTTGGCCGTCGCCGGGAGGTCGTCAATCATCCTGAACACGGTACTGGGATCGGTTTCAATGACTTCGGTGTGGTGGCAGCGCACAGGCATTGGCGGCGTTCTCCGGTTAGAAGCGACTAAAATAACCCGATTATGCAAACGCTGAAAGTCCGGTACCCAGCCGTCAAGAGGCCACCGTTTTGGAGCCTAACTGCGGCCGTCTATCCCGCTTTTCGGTCTTTCCTTGACGATTGAAGTGGGGCCGTTAGCATCTTGGCCCGCGCGAGAGGCCGTGATTTGGGCAAATTGGTATGCCTAAAGGCTTGTTTGAGCGGGACTTAGGCTGCGGCGAAGGCCGTCGGCCTAGGCTGTGTTGTTTACTGGCGGAATAGGTTCGGCGGCTTTTTGGGCTGCGAATTTGGTGGCTGCGTTTTTACTTACAGAAGGTGTCTCATGTCTCGTGACCTCACAAAGATTCGGAACATTGGTATCGCGGCCCACATCGATGCTGGCAAGACAACGACCTCCGAACGAATCCTGTTCTACACCGGCCGCGTCCACAAGATCGGTGAAGTGCACGAAGGCACCGCCGTCATGGACTTCGACCCCGAAGAACAGAAGCGCGGCATCACCATCAACTCCGCCGCCACCTTCTGCGAGTGGCGCCGCGGCACGTGGCTCGATAAAAACATGGAATCCCCCATGTACAACATCAACCTGATCGACACCCCGGGCCACGTCGATTTCACGGCCGAAGTGGAACGCTCGCTGCGCGTCCTCGACGGCGCGGTCGCCGTGTTCGACGGCAAGGAAGGCGTCGAAGCCCAGAGCGAAACCGTCTGGCGTCAGGCCACCAAGTACAACGTCCCGCGTATCTGCTTTGTCAACAAGATGGACAAGGTCGGTGCCGACTACGACTTCTGCTACAAGACGATCCTCGACCGTCTGGCCGCCCCGGCCATTCCCGTCGTCATCCCGCTCGGCCAGGCCGACAAGTTCCGCGGCGTCATCAGCCTGATCGACAAGATCGTCTACACCCCCAACAAATACGGCGACGACACTGAAAAGGGCACCGTCGTCAACACCGCCGGCATCGAAACCCTCGAAGGCGAAGACCTCGAGCGCTACGAAAAGTACCGTGCCATCATGCTCGAAAAGATCTCCGAGCTGGATGAAGCCCTGATGGACAAGTTCCTGACCGACCCCGAAACCCTCCAGCCCGCCGAGCTCCGCGCCGCCCTCCGCAAGGGCACCATCGCCTTCGAGGCCCACCCGCTCTTCTGCGGCTCGGCCTATCAGTACGTCGGCGTGCAGCTGGTTCTGGACGGCGTCATCGACTACCTCCCCAGCCCGCTCGACATGCCGGAAACCACCGGCGTGGACTACAAGGACCACGAAAAGACCATCACCCGCAAGCGCATCCCCGAAGAGCCCTTCTGCGGTCTGGCCTTCAAGATCGTCGACGACAAGTTCGGCACGCTGACCTACGTCCGCGTCTATAGCGGCATCCTCGAACAGGGCACCCGCGTGCTCAACGCCAACAAGGGCACCAAGGAAAACATCAGCCGTATGTTCCAGATGTCGGCCAACGACCGCATCCCCCGCGATACCGCCGAGGCTGGCGACATCGTCGCGGTCATCGGCGTCAACGAAGCCATGACCGGCGATACGCTGTGCGATCTGGACGACGCGATCATCCTCGAACGGCCCACCTTCCCGGTGCCCGTCATCAGCATGTCGATCGAGCCGAAGGCCGCCGCCGACAAGGACAAGCTCAACAGCGCCCTGACCAACCTCCGCCGTCAGGACCCGACCTTCCAGGCCTCCTACAACAAGGAGACCGGCGAGACCATCATCGCGGGCATGGGTGAGTTGCACCTTGAAATCATCAAGCTCCGTCTGACACGCGATTACAAGGTCGATGTCGTCGTCGGCAAGCCGAAGGTTTCGTACCGCGAAGCCATCACCGGCAAGGCCAAAGACATCCGCGGGCTGCACAAGAAGCAGTCCGGTGGTCGCGGCCAGTTCGGCGACTGCTGGATCAGTGTCGAACCGTTCGACGGCAAGACCCCCGACGGCAAGCCGCTCGAGCCGGAAGTTCTCAAGAAGCTCAAGTGGGAAGACGGCGTGGCGTTCGAAAACAAGATCGTCGGCGGTACGGTTCCGAAGGAATTCATCCCCTCGATCGAGTACGGCATCCGCATGACCTGCAAAACGGGCGTGCTGGCCGGGTTCCCGCTGATCAACCTCAAGGTCACACTGACCGACGGCAGCTACCACGACGTCGACTCCAGCCAGGTCGCCTTCGAACTGGCCGGCCGCTTGGCCATCATCGACGCAGCCAAGGCCGCCGGCCTCAGCCTGCTCGAGCCGATCATGAAGGTCGTCGTCACCACGCCGAAGGACTTCGTCGGCAACGTGACCGGCGATCTGAACCGCCGCCGCGGCCTGATTCTGGACAGCACCGAACGCGGCAACGCCGTCATCATCGAAGCCGAAGTGCCGCTGAGCGAAATGTTCGGCTACACCACCGAACTGCGTTCCATGAGCACCGGCCGCGCCAGCAGCGCCATGGAACCGCTGAAGTATGCCGTGGTTCCGAACAACGTCCGTGCAGCGATTCTGGAAGAAGTGGCCGGATAAGTTTTGGCCGGTTCTTCGCAGTTATTGTGAGTCAAAACCAGTCGGCCCGACGCGAGAGCGCCGGGCCGATTTCGTTGGGTGGATACTGCCTTCTTGCGAGGGTGTAGTGCCGTGCTACGCTTCGGTGAGGAGCAGCCACACAATGTCCGGCCATGCGGCACGTATGATGCATGCCCAGTGACCGAGAGGAAGTAGATATGTCGACTCGCGCGAAGAAGCCCGGGAACAGGCCAGACTCTTGGCGGCCAGCGTACTTTTCGGTGTCTGGTCGTATCAATATTTTTTCGAGCGTTGGCACGCGAGCACGCCCAGGCCTGAGGACTTCTTTACCAAGCTCCGCGAAACCTTTGTAAATCCGGGATTGCCAGACGGCGTTCTGGTAGTTCGCGTGCGCGAGCTGTGGAGTGGAACTATAAACACCGATTGAACCTGGCGATCCAGTGGGATGAGCCTCGACGCTGCACAAAGCAGTTAATCCTTCGAAACATTTTGTGTTACGTCCGTTTCTTTCGCTGGCTGGGGGTCATTGCAGCAGGAGTCTGGCCGGAGAAAACGCAGACGCAGAGGCTTCAAAGTCCTCCGCCCGATAAAACCCCCCTCCCACGCCCAGTCAGACAGTTTCGCCGGTTATGTGACGTCTTTACACCCGGGAATTAAGTTCTCACACAGGAATGTGAGAACTTCATTTCCGGGTCCGAATGTTTCGGACGTGGGTGCGAAGCCTTTGGGGATAGGTCCGGAAACGTCGCACGGGAAGCCAGCGCGGTTGCTTCCCCCCGGCGGACGCGGGGGCCAGTGTCTCACCGGCACGCGCACGAGCGTCGGCTTACTGGCCCCACGCAAGCGGGGAAGGAACACCAGTCCCGGTCCCGGCCACGACCTCCCAGCCACCTGCCCCTACGCCACCCCCGCCAGCACCGCTTCAATCTTTTTCAACTCCTCATCACCGAACGCGGCGGCTTCCATCGACCGGCAGTTCTCCTTGATCTGTTCCGGCCGACTCGCGCCGATCAGGGCGCTGGTCACGCTGGGGGTTCTTAGCGTCCAGGCCAGTGCCATCTGCGCCAGCGATTGACCACGGGCCTTGGCGATCTCGTTAAGCTTACGCACCTTGTTCAGCGTGGCCTCGGTAATCTGGTTGGCCTTCAAGAATCCGGTCGGCACGCCGGCCCGGCTGTCGGCTGGGATGCCGCTGAGGTATTTGTCGCTCAGTTGCCCCTGCGCCAGCGGCGAGAAGACGATCACGCCAAGGCCGAACTTGTCCGTCACCGGCAACAGGTCCGGCTCGCACCAGCGGTTGAGCATGCTGTAGCTCGGCTGGTGCAGGATCGGCTTGGCGAAGTGGTGCCGTTCGCACGCCAGCACGGCCTCGGCCGTCTGGGCGCCACGATAGTTGCTGATGGCGGCGTAGAGCGCCTTACCGCTTTTCACCGCCTGATCCAGCGCGCCCATCGTCTCTTCAATCGGCGTGGCCGGGTCCGGCCGGTGGTGATAGAAGATGTCGACGTAGTCCAGCTTCAGCCGCTTCAGCGAAGCATCAAGACTGCTCAGCAAATACTTCCGCGAGCCATGATCGCCGTACGGGCCCGCCCACATGCCGTAACCGGCCTTGGTGGAAATGACCAGCTCATCGCGATGGGCCGCGAAGTCCTGCTTCAAAATCGTGCCGACCCGCTCTTCAGCACTGCCCGGCGGCGGTCCGTAGTTGTTGGCCAGATCGAAGTGCGTGATGCCGCAGTCAAACGCCGTAAAGAGCATCTGGCGGCAGGCATCGTGGAACGCTACCTCATCCGTGTGCCGGGCCGAATCCGTGCCCACGCCGCCGAAGTTGTGCCAGCAACCCAGACTGATGGCCGGCAGCATCAGGCCGGAACGTCCGCACCGGCGGAACCACGACTTGCTGACGCGGCCGTAGCGGTCTTCGGCGGGTGTGTAGGAAGGTGCGGTGGGCATGTTGAAATCCTTGGTAAGGTAAAAGGTCAGGTGGCCGAGGCCTGTCGGGCCAGAACGATATCGAACGCCTCGTGGCAACAGCGGTGCAGATTTCTGGCCGCGATGGCCGGATTGGAAAACGAGAGTAGCCGCTGCCGCAGTTCCGCAGGCGCTGGCAGCAGATCGGGCCCTGTCAACAGTTGCACGGCCCGGGCGATGTAGTCGTCCACAGTTTTTGCGACCAGCTCCGGCAGACCGAGCCGCACGTTGAGGCTCGTCCCCGCCCGACCCACGGCCGAGTCATACGCGTACGTCAGCACGGGCACTCCCATGTACACGGCATCCAGGCTGGTCGTGTGCCCGTTGTACGGCCACGGGTCCAGATTCAGCCGGGCATCAAGGTAATACTCCATGTACGGCTTGCGGAACGTACGCGGCAGAAACGTGACGCGGGCGGCGTCAATGCCTTCGGCCGCGAAGTGCGAACGGATGCGCTCCGTCCCGGCACCGTCCAGCAGCCGCAGCTCGGCACCGGGCACACGGCGCAAAATCTCCGCCCACGCCGCGATCACTTCAGGGACAAGCTTGCGGTGGAAGTTCAGCGACACCATCACCGGCCGTTCGGCCCGACGCACAGGTTCCATGATCTTTTCCGGCGGCACCGGATAGCCCCAGTAGAAGCCGCCAAAATCCAGCGGCTCTTCCGCGTTCCAAAGGCGCTGCCGGTCCGGCGGCTCAAGCATCGGATCGATCAGCTTGAAGTCCATCGCCTTCAAGCCGGTGGTCGACGGATACCCCAGCCACGTCAGTTGGGCCGCTGCGAGCCGATGGGCCATCAACATCAGCCGGTTACCGCCGGTATGCGATGAAAGATCGATCGCCACATCCAGATCCAGCCCCGTGGCTACGGGCAGGGCCAAGTCATCTTTGTCATTCAGGAGATGGATCGGGATGCCCGTGGCCTTAAACCGTTCGGTCTGCTCATCCGATTTGATGACGGTGTATAGGAACACCAGTTCCGTATCCTGCCAGACGGGGTCGGACACCAGAGGCAGCATGTAGCTGCCGATGACGTGGTTGGTCAGATCAGCCGTGACGATACCCACCCGAAGCTTCCGGCCTTCACGCGGCTTGGCGATTCTCGCTGCCGGCGTGATGCGGTTCGGGTGACGGTCGGCCCACTCAGTGGTGATCGTGCAGAGCCGCTCGCCCGAAATGGTCGGATTATGAGCGCAGTAAAAGAGATAATTCTGGAACTCCTTACTCAACGCGAAACGGTGCATGGCCCCAGCCGCATAGCCCTCCTCCACCAGTTTCAGACCCACCGGGTCGGCGTCTGCCTTCATCCGCGCCAGCCCGGCCAGCGTCGGAAACATTGGGTTGCCCGGGTCCCGCTGGGCGGCCCGATCGAGCAGCGGCGCGGCCAGTGCCCTGTCGCCGTGGTATTCCTCCTGACCGGCCAACGCGGCCAGCACCATGCAGTCGGCATCGGGGTCTTGGGCCAGCTCACGCCAGATCAGCAAGGCCTCCTGATCTTTGCCGGTTTCGGCCATCACAAACGCCTGCAGGAATCGCGTTTTCCAGTGATTCTTTGCGAGTATCGAGGCCAGCCGTAGATGCGGCAGTCCCGCCTCGATCTGCTGGCTAAACATGTAGGCCTGTGCTAGGTCCAGCCGGGCCATCGGGTCGGTCGGCTTCTCTGCCACACGTGCCAGCAGCGCCTGTAACTCGCTGGAGGTGTCCTGAAAATTCAGTCCTGTCATGCTCAAATCGGCTTGCTCCCTTGACGGCGGTGTTGCACGGGTTGTGGCACTCTATGATGTCGCCTATGGACATCAATCTCTTGGCGGTGAATGTGGGAAACTCGCGGGTGGCACTGGGCGTGTTTGTATCTGGTGAACTGGTCTGGACCGAACGTGTGGCCGTGACCGATACCGAAGGCCTGACCAAGGCCCTGACGCGCGTCTATGAAGGCCACCTGAAAAATCAGGAAGGCGCCGCCGTGGCCGGGGCCAGCGTGAACGCCGCAGCGAAAGTCTCCGTCGATAGCGCCGTCAAAGCCGCAACGGGATTTGACGTGGAATGGGTCGGTTCTGATCTGGATGTACCGATACCAGTGAAGACGAAGGAGCCGAAGAAGACCGGTCTTGACCGCGTCCTGAACATCGCCGCCGCATACGATGTGCTGGGCAAGGGCTGCCTGGTGGTCGATGCCGGTACGGCCGTCACGGTCGATTGCTGCTCGGACAAGGGCGAATTTCTGGGCGGTGCCATCGCCCCCGGCGTACGGTTGCAACTCGATGCCCTGCACACGGGCACAGCCTCCCTGCCCACGGTCGAACTGGCCGCACCCGCCGGAACCTTCGGTGAAGACACCGCCTCCGCCATTCAGCAAGGCGTCTACCACGGCATTCGCGGTCTTGTGCAGCACATGGCCGAGGCCTTCGCTCTCGACCTCGGCGTCTGGCCCGAAGTCATCGCCACCGGCGGCGACGCCGAAGTCCTGTTCGAAGGCTGGGAACTCGTACACAGCGTGTCGCCGGATCTGACCCTGCATGGCATCGCCAAGGCCTACGCCGACCACTACATCAAGCACGCCTGAGGCAACCGTCATGGGCGCGACTTTCCAAGTCTTGACGGGCAAGGCTGCTGCCGGGCTGGCGGTGATCCGGGTGATGGGGCCGGACTCCCTCGCTCTCCTGGCCGCTACTGACGCCGCGTCTGCCAAGGTCGGTACGCATCGGCACGTCACCTTGCGCGACAAAGGCCAACCGGTGGACGACGTGGTTGTCGCACGGCTGGCGGAAGAGACGTGGGAAATCTGCTGCCACGGTGGGCTGGCCGTGGTGGAGCAGGTGGTGCGGCTGCTGACGGAACGGGGGGCTACGGAAGTATCGGCCGCGGAGCCCGTGCACCGGCTACTGCCGCTGGCACGGACTGAGCTGGCAGTGCGCCGGGTGCTGGCCGGGAACGCAAGGGTGTGGCTGTTGGATCCGCCGGTGGTGGTCATGGTGGGGCTGCCGAACGCGGGAAAGTCGAGTCTGCTGAATGCGCTGGCGGGAGGAGAGCGCAGGGCCATTGTTTCTGCGGAGGCTGGTACGACGCGGGACGCGGTGGAGGCCGAGGTGGACTGCTGCGGGCTGATCGTCCGGCTCATCGATGCGCCGGGGCTGCGGGAATCGGCAGATGCCATCGAACAGGCGGCGATCGGGCTGGCCATGGGACGGATCCAACAGGCCAACCTACTGCTTCATGTGCGGGACGGGACGGCCGCGACTGGCCCGGCGGCGGTTGCCCGGGTGCTCGAAGGGCGTGCGCACATCAACGTCTCTACCCGGGCGGATTTAGGAAAAGCTGGCCAAGGGTTGCACGTATCTTCGGTGACGGGCGAAGGGCTCGACGGGTTGCGGGCCGGAATCTTTCGACACTTTATCCCGGACTAGAACAACGGCGGGAGGCCGCGAAGTCGGCGGGTCATGGAGATCTGGCCGAGGTGGACGGCGAAGTGGCCGGTGAGCATCAGGGCAACGGCGTGGCCATTGGTAAGGATGGGGGTGGAGGCGAACCACGGGACTTCATTTGGCTGTTTCAAGTATTCGGGGTCGGCCTTCGCCGCTGCGGCACAGAGCGCGTCGTAGGACACTTCAACCTGACGAAGGACTTGGATCTTGGACGGTGGGTTGGCGGGTAGGGATGTGGCTACGGTGCCGGGGCCATAGGCGGCGGCCCAGTCGGGCGGACAGGTCATCGGCTGGCCGAGCCGCTTGAGGCCGAAATCGGCGGCGATTGCCAGATGGGCGACGATGCGCAGCGGCGGACTGACGTTCTCCGCCACGACGGTGTTCAAGTCTGCTTCCGAGAGGTCCATCAGGACGTTTTGGAGGTAGCCGCGGAGGAACTTGTTGATCGCGATTTCATTTTCGAACATGGTGGAACAATAGGCTGAATCGGGTGGCGAATCACTGGCCGAGGATGAGGCGGCCCCACGTATCCGGGCGAAGTTGTGTCTGGGATTCTTTGCCGGCCGACCAGAAATATTCCAAGCCCTGCCGGAAGTTGCGGACGTTCAGGTTGAATGCCAGTTCGCGGCCGACGGCGGGGTTGTAGTCGGTGAGTGCGGCCGCAGGAATGAAAACCTGAAGGCGGTAGCGGTCTGGGAGTTTTTGCGAGAAGGATTTGACCTGGGCCGGGATGACCGGGCCGGGCAGGCCGTCGCCGGGGCGATGCCACAGGCCGACGGTGCCGAGCGGGGCATCAGGCGCTCCGGCGTGATCTGGGGTGAAGAAGAACTGGCGACAGGAGGCATCGTAAAAGTGGTGCCCGGGGGTTGGGGCAGCGGTCGCGATCCACCATTCGGCGCAGTCGCGGGTCCACCAGTTGCCGGTTGCGGCGACGGCTTCGATGTCGGTGTCGAAAACTTCCATCGCGAGGTAGAGGCCTTCTTCACGCCAGCCGAGATAGAGGAGCGGCAACGGGACCGGGGAGCGTTCCAAGCCGACGGTCATTGAGTGCCGGACGCCGGGAAGCTGGGCCGTGGTGGGCCATGCCGTGAGCGGGTCGCCGAGGGTGGGGGCGTTGTGCAGATAAGGGACGACGAAGGTCGGTTTGGCGGGCGATTGGCGGAAGATGTCGTCGAGGCGGGTGATGTCGGAGGCGGCGTGGAGGTCGTTGAGTCTGGCGGAAGTTTCGCGGATCTGATCGACGAGGCGCTCGTACGGCCGGTCGTGGATGTCGACGACGCCGAAGTTGACGTCTTCGCCGTCGCCGCTGCGGCCGGAAGGCGGTTCATCGTTCCATTGGAACCAGTCGGCGCCGACGACCCACGGGATGCGGGCGAGGCGTTCGGTCATCAGGCGGTAGGCATCGGCGCGGGCTTTCTGGTCGGTGACCTGGCCGGCGAAGCCGACTTTGTTGGGGGATTTGGAACGGTTGTCGAGGGAGTGGAAGGAGTACTCGGTGATGATGAGGGGCTGGGCTGCGAGCATCAGGGCGTCGCGGGTCATCTGTTCGTCGAGCAGGGCATCGGAGACGTAATAGTTGAGGGACTGGGCATCGGTAATGCCCTTGGCTGCGGCCAGAACTTCCGGCACGGCATAGCCGCGGAAGCGGACGCCGAGGATGAGGTGGTTGGGGTCGTACTTGTGGACGAGGTCGGTGGTCTGGCGGAAGTAAGTGCGGGCGATGTCGGAGAGGAGTGCGGATTGCAGGCGGAGGTAGGCGCGGGGCTTGTCGCGCGGGATGTATTCGAGCGCGTCAAGGTCGTCGGCCTTTTGAGTGTCCCAGTTTGTGAGTTTCGTGCCCCAGTCGGCGTTGAAGGCGGCGGCGGTGGGCCAGAGTTCGTGGATGAGGCGGGTGACGACGCGGCGGCTGGGGTCGGTGGGAGGCAGGTTGTCGAAATACCGCCACGGGCCGAGATGGTCATCGCCCCAGTCGAGCTCGTTATCGGTGTAGTAGCCGATGAGCGAGTGGTTATCGCGCAGGGGAATGACCTGGGTTTTGACGGCGGCTTCGATGGCGGGGAAGAAGTCGTGGTCGTAGATGCGGATGAACTCGCCGTTGCTGCGGGCCGCGTACTTCCAGAGGTTGAGGTCGCGGGTGATGGGGATATCGGTGTCGTGGAAGATGGGGTGACACCACGCGCCCAGAGATTTGAAACCGGCTGAATGGATGCGGGCGATGGTGGCTGTGGCCCAGCGGCGGAGGTCGCCGGAGTCGGTGTAGCCGCCGTCGTAGTCTTTGGAGAGGAACCCCCCACCCCCGCCTCGCCCCCCGCCCCCCGCTCCCGCTCCTCCTGCTCCTTCCGCTGCTTCGGATGTGTCGAATGGTTTTTGGTAGGGCCAGACGGTGGTGACGGAATTGAGGAAGTCGCGGTGAAGGTCGGGCGAGAGGAACCACCAGACGCCGGCC
This sequence comes from Tepidisphaerales bacterium, assembly GCA_038226785.1. Taxonomy (GTDB): domain Bacteria; phylum Planctomycetota; class Phycisphaerae; order Tepidisphaerales; family Tepidisphaeraceae; genus JBBRQG01. Next base: position 112,544 of record JBBRQG010000010.1, read on the forward strand.
GGGGTGCGGGCGAGGCGCCAGAAGCCGGGACGGCCGACAAGTTTGGCGTAAGGGGAAGCCGTGACGGGGGCGGTTGTGGGGTGCGGACGTGAGGTGAGACGGGCGATGCCGAGGAGGGCAACGACTAGCGACGGGAGAAGGAGGGCTGCGACGACGAGGAGCGGCTGGCGGCGGGTTGGGTGCGGGGGCGCGGGCGGGGGCTGGGGGGGGAGGTGGGGGTGGGCGGGGGCAAGGGGCATGGGTCATTAGGAATGATCGGGCGGGAGGGGGGTGTGCGGAAAGTCGGAGTTGAAATTTGGAACTGGGCGGCAAGAATCGATAGCGTTTTTTGCGTTTGCGGACATTTGGTGCCATGAACTGACATTGGGAAGTTGTAAGTGGTTGTGTGGCAGGGGTTTGGGGGCGTTGCCGGAAGATGGGTAACTTTGGGGCCAGATGTTGTTGGTTTGGGAGTTGGGTAGTGGTTGTGAAGTTTCGGATAATGGCAGACAGCGGCGGGCATTGGGGGGTGTGGGAAGTGGTGAGGGGGAAGTGAGCGGCTCTACCTATAGGGGCGGTGTTGCGCCGGTGGTCGCATTTTGTGGGTTTTGGGCGCGTAAGTGCTTGGCAATAAACAACTCTCGTCTGTTGCGCAACAGACGGGTTTTTACCCCTATTCAGGGGGGCGGGAGGGGGGGGGGGTGGGCGGGAGTGATATTGGGATGAGTGCACGAATGCGGAGGACAGGGGGTGGATCTCCGAATGGTGGGCGGCGTACGCCCACCCTGCCCGACTGCCCCGTTGGACCTCGATCCTCTCCCTCCAGACCTCCGCCGTCGATCGCTTGTCATTCATCGCCACAGCATGACGGCCCAAGTCACTGCTTTACAGGAGCGGTTCGTCGAACGCACACGAGA
>JBBRQG010000011.1:0-109216 GCA_038226785.1 Tepidisphaerales bacterium
GCTGAATGGCGATGGCCCGCTCCATGCGCGTGCGTGCCCCCGGCAGGTCCTCCAGGACCTGCAGGATCAGGGCGAGGTTGCTGTAACTGGTCGCCAGCGTGGGGTGATCGGGGTCGAAGTGCTTTTCCCAAATGGCGATGGCCCGCTCCATGCGCGTGCGTGCCCCCGGCAGGTCCTCCAGGACCTGCAGGATCAGGGCGAGGTTGCTGTAACTGGTCGCCAGCGTGGGGTGATCGGGGTCGAAGTGCTTTAACTTGATGTCGATGGCCTGCTCCATGCGCGTGCGTGCCCCCGGCAGGTCCCCCAGGTCTCGCAGGATCGTGGCGAGGTTGGAGTAACAGGAGGCCAGTTCCAAAGCTCCGAGGGCCGTCTCGACCGCCGCCACGTTGTTATCGATGGGAGAGAGGCAGGCCGCCGCCTCCCCGAATCGGCCCAGTTGCCCAAGTGGCGACGCGAGCCATTGGCCGAGTTTCGCCGCATCGCCGAACCGCTCCATTTGCCACAGCATCCGGCAGACCGCCTCCAGCGGCGTCAGTTCCCACCGCAGGGAGGCGTCCGTTACCACCGCAGGGTTGTCCACGCCGCGATTCTTCCCCTGGGCATCCCGGCCGATGATCACCTCGTACCGCCCGTTGGCGCACGCGGCAATGGCGGCCAGAAGAAGGAGCCGGTCTTCGGCCCGCTCCGGTGCCCGTTCGTTGATCCGCTGCCGCCAGAGACGGTGCAGGGAGAGGAGTTTCCCCCCCTCGGCCTTGGGGAGAAGGATGTCCAGCACACCCAAGTGTTTCAGCACCCGCTGCGCCGGCGGCACGGGGTCATCGGCCTCGCGGGGGAGGGTCAGCCTGAGCGGTCCTTCGGTGCGCTGCCGGTCGGTCTGGAGCAGGGTTTCCAACCAGACGGCGGGGACCCTGTCCTCCGGCAGCAGGGCGGCATATTCCACCGCCCGGCGCTCAGGCGGCGGTAGGGCGTCGAAGGCGTCATCGATGACTCGGAGTGTTTGGCGGTATTCTTTCAATTCCTTACCGTCGATGCCGAGTTCCAGCCTGACGTCTTCCCGCACGTCCGGCAGTTGATCCACCCTCAGCCCTTTAAGTTTTATCCAGTAATCTTCCCACGCAACATCCGGCAACTGTTTCATCCTCGCCGCGACCGCCGCCACCGCGACTGCCAGTCCCACCAGCCACTCGGTGATGGCGTCCGCCGTCGCGTCATCGGGCGGGGCGCGCAGTACGGCGCCCGGTTGGTTCGGCATCTGGCAGAAACGTTTAAAAACCTCACGGGCTTCCTCTTTGCTCAATCGGCCGATGGGGATGTCCGTCACCTGCCTGATTCCCTCGCGCCGGGTCGTGATCAGCAGACGGCAATGGCCGCGCGGTACGAGATTGGTGGCGAGGATCTCGGCCCACTGCCCGGCGTCCGTCACGTTGTCGAGGATAAGCAGGCTCGGCCCGCCTGTTTCCAGTGCCTGTTTCACCAGCAGCGCGGCCTCCGGCGGGCTGGCGTCTGCTGCAACGTCCAGATACGGGCCGAGCGAACTTAGCTGGGTGACGAAGTCAGCATTCTCCATCGACAGGAAAAATCGTCCGCCGGTATAGAACCCGGTGTATTCGTGCCCGTAGAGGATCGCCGCCACCGTCTTGCCGAACCCGCCGTGGGCCCGGGCCATCGCCTGATGCATGACACCGGTCTCCCCGGCCGGAGAAAGCGCGGCATGAATCTTGTTCATGATCGCCGGACGCGGGACGAACGTTGGCGAGCGGGGAGGGAGGTTGGAACGGTGGCGCGGTGTCCCTATAGCTTGTTGCGACGACCCCAAACCGTTGTAACTGTTGATTGTGCCAGAGTTGCTTCCGACAGTCGTAGCGGAACCCTGGACTACGTTGACTGGGGCGGTCGGTGAGGATGAAGTTTGCTCGGCCAATCGACCTTACTTACCAAAGGTGTTGGTGTTGGAAATGGTGCCGGTGTTGGTGCCCACCACGGTCGCGCTCCCGTTTTCCACATGGACCGTGCCCACTACGGCTGTACCCGCGACCTTTTCATATTCTTGAAGCCATGTTTGTAACTGCGGACGCAATTCCGCTTTGGAATAGACAGCGGCCCCAATGGCATCCTCAAGCTGGTTGGCGGGAACATCGTTCGGAAGACCAAGCAACGTCCGCACTTTGGGCCAATAGGTCATGGCCGTGGTGGCGGCGGCTTCACCAAACTTCCCCGCCGCACCCTCCGCCGCCTTGTGGGCCAGATTGACAAGTCCCGCGATGAGCAATGTCGTCGTGATCGGTTCCATGGGCACCTCCCAATGCATGATCCACTCCTTGTAATGGGAGAGTCAAGGAACTAGTGATCCTGCGGTTACTTTTCGTGTGGCACACAGACGCAATGGCACTAATGCCTGTTAGACCGGCGATTATCAGGCAGTTTGTCCTCAATCGAGGGAAAAATTCTGCGCGAACCGGTTATTGATGCCGACATTTAGGCATGGGGTGCGGCGTCAATCGCCAATCGTTCGCATGAAGCTTTGCCCGGCCCGCATACGACCAAGGGGGGTGATCGAGCCAAGCTTCTAACTGGCCAGCCTGTAGGGGGACGAGGCATTGCCGAGGGCGGCGATCAGGCCTGAGAGGGCCGTCACGTCCAGCGCGGGGTTGCCCACTTGCCGGCAGTGGTGGGCGGCGGCGAGGGAGCCGAGCAGCGCGGCCGATTGCAGCGAGCCGCCGGCACAGCAGGCGAGCGAGGCGGTGGCCAGAAAAACGTCGCCGCAGCCGAGGGGGTCGATGGCGTGCGCGGCCAGTGCGGGAATATGTTCCGCCCGCAGGCGGCCGCCGGGCTGGGGGGTGGGGCGGTCCAGGGCCAGGACGCCCTGTTTGCCGAGGGTGACAATGAGCTGGCGGGCCTGGGTGAGCTCGATGAAGTTCCAGGCGACGGCGTTGATGGAGGAGGTGTGGTCCTGCATCGCATCGCGAAGCTCGCGCTCGGTGGGGCAGAGCAGATCAAGGTCGCGGAAACGCGTCAGTGTGCCGGCCCGGCCGGAGACATCAGCCGTGATCGTGCCGACCCGCGGACGAAGAACCGGCAGGACATGGTCCACAATGGCGGGCGTGAGCGTGCCGTAGCCGAAGTCGGCGAAGACGACCAGATCGGCGGCCCCCCCGTCTGCTTCCACGTTTGCCCCACCATCCGCCCCCCCGGCTGCCCTCCCGCCCACTCCGCACGCTTTGAGAATCTGCGCGGTGGTGAGGGCGGTGGTGGTGGTGTCGGCCGGGGCGGGGCGGCCGTGGTCGACTTTCATCATCTTCTGGCTGTCGACGAGGTAGCGTTCCTTCACGACGGCATCCGGGCGGGTGGGGAGGGCGATCAGGCGGATGCCCATCGGCGAGAGTCGCCCGGCAAGGGCATCGGCCTCGTGTGGGGGGAGGGTGGTGAGCAGCGTGGTATCGGCACCGAGTCGGGCGAGGTGTTGTGCGATGACGGCGGCGCCGCCGTCGTAGTCGGCGGTGTCGTGGGCCTGAAGTGACATCATCGGGCTTTCGCTGGCGACACCGGTGGCGTGGCAGAAGGTGTACCGGTCGCGGATGTAGTCGCCGATCACCACGGCCCGTTTGCCGTGCATGGACCGCAACGTGCCGTTCAGCGCGGCGGGCGTCAGGCCGAAGCGATGGCGGAAGCGGGAGAGTTTTTCGGCATCGAACGCGGCCGTTTGCGGCAGCGCGCCGATGAGTGCGGTGGAGGAATAGACGATCTCGCCGCTGGCAAAGACCACCCGTCCGCCCCCGGCCAGCACGGCATCGCGCTCGGCCAGAAAACGGGCGTCGGTGGAGGCTTCGTATTCGCGGCCTTTGACGAAGACGTCCGGCTTGAGCTTTGCCAGCAGTTCCACGGCGGTGGGCGTGTCGTTGACGTAAACGGCGTCGACACACGCCAGAGCGGCCAGAGATTCGGCGCGAAGGTCGTCTGGAATCAGCGGACGGTTGACGCCCTTGCCCACGTGCGTGTCGGCAGAGACCGAGACGACCAGAAAATCCCCGAGCGACCGGGCGTATTGAAGGTGCTGGATGTGGCCGGGGTGGACGATGTCGAAACAGCCGTGGCAATGCACGACTTTTTGCCCGGCGGATGCAGCGGCGGCCCGCCATGCCAACAGGCCGGTCAGGTCGGTGATTTTCGGCTGCTTTTCGACGGGTCGTGGGCCAGACATAAGGGGGTATATCGGACAGGTGTTTGTAAGGGGGTGAATCGTCCGATAACAACGATCAGAGCCATTGATGACCCTCGCCCAATCACAGCCTTCCATGCATGCTTTGTTTAGCGAAGCCGACTTCGCCAGAGCGGTGGAAGGGTTGGACTGGGGGCGGGCGGCGGAACTCATTGGGCCTCTGGCCGCAACAGGCGAAATCTCGGCGGTGTTCCGGCTGAATCTGATGCGCAACCTCGCGGCACTGAAGCAGCACCGGCCGGCCGTGCACGATTGGCTGTGTGCCAACCGGGGGCGTGGCGCGACCTATCAGATCGTGGCGGGAACCGGCATCGATCAGGGGCTGCCCACGGTGGTCGAAGTGACGGCCAAGGGGCCGGTCAGCCAGTCGGTCCAGAATGATCCGAAGGGTGCGCTGGCGGCGGTGTGGGAGCAGCTCGCCCCTGACCGGCGTGAAGCCCGTCCGACGGCCCTGCTCGGTTTGGGAGACGGCTACCTGCTTATGGCACTGGCCCGGCACCCCTGGCCGCTGCCTTTTGGGCGAAAGCAGTCGGTGCACGTGCTGGAGACCGAAGCAGGACTCGTCTGGACGTTGATGACAATCCACGACATGAGCGGTCCCGCCGGTCCGATTGAACAACAACGGTTTCAGTGGTTCGTGGGTGAGGGGTGTATGGATGAGCTCAGCTCATTCCACCAGCGCCATATGCAGTCGCTACTGCCGGACGCGTTAGTGGTTCTCAGGGTGAGTTGCGAGTGGATGCGGGGAGCCATCGCGGAGCTGGCGGCAGAGTTCGGGCGGCTGGACGCCCGGCTTAAGCACGAGGTCGAAGTTGCGTATCTGTCCAAGACTCCCCGGCAGCTGGCGATGGGCCTGGCTGGCCGACTGGGGCGCAAGCCCAGAGTCGTGCTGTTGACGACCCGCTTTTCTACGGTGCTGCAATACTCGACGCGCGACACGCAGGAGGCCTTTGAGCGGCTCGGCTTCGACACCCGTCTGGTCATCGAAGAGGCCGATCATCAGATGATGACGCTGACAGGCGTCAGGGCGCTGCTGTGCGACTTCCAGCCCGACCTGTTTTTCCAGATCGATCATCATCGTCACGAGCACCGCGACCTGCTGCCGCCGGAACTGCCGTTCGCCTGCTGGATTCAGGACCATTTGAACAACCTGACCAGCCGCGAGGTGGGCCGGAAACTGGGCTTTCGGGACTTCACACTGACCGATGTTCCGGCGATGTACTGTGGACAGTATGACTATCCGGCGAGGCAGACGATCAGCCTTGCCAAGTGCACGCGTGTGCCCGGGCTTCCGGCCGCGTGGACCAGTGATGGCGATGAGTTTTCATACGTCTCGCACGCCAGTCGCACGCCGGAACAGGCAACCGAGCAGGTGATCGCGGCGATTGACGACGCGGCGACGAAGCGGGTAGTCCGAGAGACCGCCGGGCGGATGGTCCGGCACTACGAGGCCGGGCAGAGCATCGGACAGCTTGCCGGGGTGAGCAACCTGTTGGCCGCCGCGAGTGCCGAACTGGGTGTGCGACTGAGCGAGGAAGTGCAGAAGCGGGCGACGAACGTCTTGTTCGACCTCCTGAACAACGTGCTCTACCGCCAGCAGGCCTTGGGGTGGGTGGCCGATGCGTGCCAAAAGCGGGGCATGCGGCTGGGGATTTATGGCAACGGCTGGGACAAGCACCCGACGCTGGGCCGGTTCGCCCGTGGGCCGGTGGAATATGGCGGCGGCCTGGAGGAGCTCACACGGAAGACCGTATTCAACCTTCAGATCGTTCCGTATTTCTGTCTGCACCAGCGGCTGCTCGATGGGATCGTCGCGGGCGGGTTTTTCCTCGTGCGCCGGCACGAGGCGGACACGCTCATGCAGCGACTGAGTAACTTTCTGTTCGACCACGTTCCGCATGAGGGCGACGACACGGCGGGCGTGCTGGCGGCATGCCCGGTGGCCCGGCGTGACGAACTGGCAACGCTGATTGAACAGAACCGCATCTTCAGCGACATGGGGGATGTCGTGTCGCTGGTACGCGGAGCGCAGCGGTCGTGCATGCTGGTGCGCCAGGAAGAGCCGGTACCGGGGCTGGATTCGGTCTCGTTCGGCGGCCCGGTGGAGTTGGACAACGTGCTGGACCGCTGGCACGGCAAGGCCGCCGAGATGCGGCAGCTTGTGATGGCCCAGCGGGCGAATGTGGAAAACCGCTTGAGTTACAGGGCCGGGATGGAGCGGACGGTCAAACAGATTGTGCAGCGACTTACAGACGAAGCGGCCGGGCATCTGGCGGCGTGAGTATTGGATCTGGAAGGAACTATGAAGCTCTCTTACATCATTGTTACGCATGACCGGCGCGAACCGCTGCTGAAGACGCTGGATATTCTGTATCGCACGACGCCCCGATCGGTGGGTGCGTTTGAGGTGTGGGTGGTCGACAATGCCAGTTCAGACGGCACCGTTCAGGCCGTGCGCGAACAGTTTCCGGCTGTGAAACTGATCGAGCGGCAGACGAACGAAGGGGTCGCGGCCCGCAGCCATGCCTTCGGCCCAGCCGCCGGGGAATACGTGGTGCTGCTGGACGATGACAGTTACCCCGTGGGCGAGGCAGTGCCAGATTCGATTGCGTATCTGGATGCTCATACTGGTTGCGCTTGTGTGGTCGGGCGTGTGGTACTGCCGGATGGCAGGGCGGAAGCGTGCGCGATGCCGGCTGTGATGTTGTCCGGGGCGGTGTGCATCCGTCGACGGGTCCTGCTGGAAGTCGGGCCATTCCGGCCGGAGTTCTTCAGGAAGGCGGGGGAATACGACCTTTCGTTCCGCATCTGGCAAAAGGGGTATTCGGTCGAGCGGTTCGAAGATGTGATCTACCGTCACGACAAAGTGATGGCCGGGCGAAGCCAGCCGTTCGCACACCGGATGGACCTTCGGAATAACCTGATATTGGTGGAGCGGTACCTGCCACACGCGTTGCGCGGCGAGTATCGTGCGGACTGGACTCACCGGTATTCGTTGCTGGCCAAGTCGGCGGGTGCGGATTGCGCACGGGCCGCAAAGCGGGCACGGGTGGAGGCTGCTGGCTGGCGCTTGAGGGAGATGGTGAGCGGGCGACAGACGCTGGACGAGCCTGTGGTGGAGGAGATTTTCGATCTGCGTCGGCAGCAACGGATAGTGCGCCGCTGGGCCGAAAAGAATCATGTGTTCGGGGTCGTGATAACGGATTTCAGCAAGAACCTCTTCGCGACCTGGCGGGCCTGCAAGGCCGCGGGGATGGAGGTTCTGGCAATCGCTGATGGCAACCCTGCGTTCGCCGGGCAGAAGTATCGGGGTGTGCCGATCATGCCCTTGGATCGGGCGGTCGCGCTGGGGAACGGCGGGTATGGCGTGGGCGGGGTTGTGGTCTCGACCGTCAATCCTGCGCAGGTGGAGATGCGCCTGGGCGAAGTGGAGCGGGAGTTTGACGGGCCGGTGCTGAAGCTGTGGGAAGGCAAGGTTCTGGAGCGGAAGACTGCGCGATTGGCCGCGTAGGATTTACCCACGAGGTTTTCGTCGGGCGGCATTGGGGCATGGCGTTTCAGGCCATGACCTATTTACGAGTTGCGCGCCTGTGCCACGACAATGAACTGATGCGCCAAGACCCCGTGTAACCCGGTCGCGGGACTCAGGTCGGCCGGAAGGTCCAGCGTCTCATTAACCGGCGGCGAAGGCTTCCAGCCCCATGTGCTTACATAGAGTTTGGTCGGCGTCAGGCGGGCATTGTTGAGGAGTCGCTGGAAGTGGCTGACCGCATAGAACCCCCGCCAATCGCGGTGCATGGGGAGGGTCTGTCCAGCCATTAAGGTGAAGGCCCGGCGGGGGTGGTTGAAGTTGAAGTAACTGGCGATGAGGTGGCCGGAAGGATTCAGGTGCGCGGAGATGTCTTGCAGGGTCGACGGCAGACTCTCGGCGTATTCGAGGACGCCGGAGCAGGTGATGACATCAAACTTGCCCACATGTTCGGGAATGCCGCCAGCGTTCAAATCGAAGCGGTGGAAGTTGAAGTCGGCGGCGTTCGATGGGGCGACGAAGTCGATACCGGTATAGGCAAGCTCTGGCGGCAGCAGCCGGCCGAGGGTGCCGCGGCAGCAGCCGATGTCGAGCACGGTCTTGGGCTGGCATGAGGCGACAAGGCGGGCGATCTGCCGCAGGCGGACATGCGGCTGATCGTAGCGCTCGGCGAGGGATTCCCAGCGGGCGCGGGTTCTTTTGACCTGACTCATGGGGGAAGCCTACGCGGCTTGCCGCGAGATGAACGGACGGAGGAGGTCGAAGTTGCGCTGGGCCAGCAGGGCCATCCGGTCAAGGCGGGCTGGGAGCTGCTGGTGGCGGTCGGCGGCGTGGGCCAGGAACTCGCGGGCGGCGTCAATCCAGCAGTCGGCCGGGGCGCGGTGATCGATTTGATCATCGGTGAGGCCCATCTGTGTGAAGATTTCCGGCGTTTTTGTTTCGTAGGCAAGGCCCATCGCCGGGGTTCCGCCCAGCATGGCCAGAATGCAGCCGTGAAGACGCATGCCGATGTACGCGTCCAGCGAGCCGAGGTAGGTGATGAGGGCTTCGGGGTCGCGGCGGGCCCTATCAACCGAAACGCGATGCTGCAGGTGTTCCGGTAGCCGTTCGGCGGCTGCGATGGAGAGTAGGCTGTCATCGTGGTAGCCACTGACACCCTGACAGGTACTGGTGAACTCAATCCGCGTGGCCGGGTTTTGGTCGAGCAGCCAGTGGGCCAAGACGCTGGCTTTTTCGATCGTAACTTCCCGGGCTTGCGTGTCTTTGAGGGGCCATGCGCGAATGCCAAGGCCGATGCGATGAATGGGTCCGAGGCGAGGGCGGAAGAGTTCGGGCGCCAAGGTGCGAAAGACGAAGGCGACATCGCCGGTCGTGTGCACGTTATTCGTTGGAATGCCAGCTTCGTGCAGGTGTGCCAAGGAGGCGGCATCACGGAGGAAGATGGCCTTCATGCGCGGCAGGAGCTGGGCCAGTTCGTGAACGGTTTCCGGCTTGAAAAAAGGCCCCACCGACTGGCCGAGCAGGACGACAGGCTTGCCAAAACCCACGGCGACTTTGAGGGTGTCCAGACGCGGCCCGATGTCGTAAAGATCGTGCAGGAAGCCGCCGGGGGACGAAATGATGAGGTCGGCCTGTTCGAAGCGGTTGATGACCCGGGCGCGATCGGTGGGGGTATAGCCGTTTTCGGGGGTGCAGAATTCCAGATCGGTATCGAGGTCTAAATCGGGGAGAAGCTCGCGTGCTCGGGCAAGGTCTTTGCAGAGAACGGTGGGGCGGACGCCGAGGAACTGGCGGTCGAGGGCACCCAGCAGGCCGCGCAGGAGGGCTTCGTCGCCGCCGTTGAGGGGTACGGATTGGATGATCAGGACGCGCATGGTGAACCTCTTGTCTATGGGTATCGAGCGGTGTCCCCTAAAAACTTGAGGGGATGGGGGTACGGGGCCGATAATGCGCAGTTGATGCGCGTCTTGCAGGTTTACAACATCTTGGGTGCCCTGACCGAACGCGTGTGGCTCGAGGTTCCGCTGGCGCTGGCGGAGCGGGGATGGCGGCCGGCGATCTGGTACGAGCAGTGGGCGGATGAATGTCCGGAGATTCAGTACACGGTGATCGAGCGCGAGCGGGTGAACGTGACGGACGGGACGCCGGCGGAGGTGCGCTCGGAGTTGGAGGAACTTGCGGATCGGCAGGGGGTCAGCGGGCCGGTGCCGGAGCTGATTCACTGCCACACCGGGCCGCGAATGTTACAGGTGTTGGGGATGCTGAAGGCGGGGGTGCCGTGCGTGGTGAGTCTGTATGGATATGACGCGTCGAGGCTGTTACGCGATCCGGCGTGGGGCGTGCGATATGCGTGGGCTGCCGCCCATGGGTGCAAGTTTGTGGCGCTGGGGGAGGCGATGACGCGCGCGGTGGTGGGGGTCGGTGTGCCTGAGGCGGCCGTGGAGATTATTCGACTGGGAATCGACACAGGGCAGTGGACGTTTTCACCCAAGCCACTGGCTCGCCAAGCGGTGCTGCTAGCGGTGGGACGGCTTGTGGAGAAGAAGGGATTTGACACGCTGATTGCGGCGATGGCATTACTGCCCGGTGTCAAGTTAAATCTGGTGGGTGATGGGCCGTTGCGGGCAAAGTTGGCGGTGCTGGCGGAAAGCGTGGCGCCGGGGCGCGTCGATTTGCTGGGCAAGTTGGACCGTGCGGCGACGGCGGCACAGATGAACTTGGCCGACTGTCTGGTGGTTTCGAGTCGCACCGCGGCGGATGGGGATGCGGAGGGGACGCCGATCGTGCTGATGGAGGCGCTGGCCGTGGGCACGCCGGTGGTGAGTACGGATAACGGCTGTTGCCGGGACGTCGTTCCCGATTCGTATGTGACCGAAGCCATTGCGGCGGAGGGCGATGCCAAGGGGCTGGCAACGGCCATCGATCGCGTGCTCGCGTGGACTGCCGATCATCGCGCATCCATGCAGGTTGCCGGCCGGAAGTGGGTCGAGAGTCGTTACGACTTGAAGGACACGGTCGCTGCCTACGACGCCCTATACCGGGCGCTGGTTACTCGCCGGCCAGCTTGAGCAGGTGGGCAAACTGCGCCTCATTTGTGGGGACGGCGGAGAGCCGACCCAAACGGATGAGGTCCCAGCCAGCGAACGCGGGATCGGTTTTGATCTGGGCAAGCGAGACGGGCTTGGCGAAGGCCTTCGGCTTGCCAAGGGGGATGGCCACGTACTTGGGATTGTCGGCAGTCGCATCCGGCACCGGGGGGCCGGTCACCACCGCTTGCCCGATAGCGGAGCGTTCATCGGCAGTGTGGTAAATGATGGCAACGTCCCCTTTTTTTGCGGCCCGCATGTGCATCTGGGCCGTGTTGTTGGCAACACCATCCCAGATGACGGCTTTGTCTTTCAAGAACTGGGCGAAGGAATAGTCGGAGGGTTCGGTCTTCAGTAGCCAGATTGCCATGGCCGAATTGTAGGCGGTCAGATTCGTTTCTGGCTCGGCCCGCGGGCGACTGCGGCCGCGCCGTGGGGATCTTCGGGCCATGCGTGCTTGGGGTAACGAGCGCGTAGGTCTTTGCGGACCTGCTGATAAGTGTTCGCCCAGAAGCTGGCGAGGTCTTGCGTGACCTGCACGGGCTTGTAGCCGGGCGAGAGAAGATGAATGAGCATCGGCACCCGGCCGCGGGCGATGGTGGGCGTGGTCTTACAGCCGAACATTTCCTGCAATCGCACCGGCAGGATGGGCTGCTTGCCGATCGAGTAATCAACCTTGACCTGTCGGCCGGAAGGGACGGTGAGCGCTTCCGGGATTTCACGAACAAGGGCTTGCTGGAGATTCCAAGGCAGTAGGCCCAGAAGCCAGCCCTTGAGATCGGCCGCCGTGACATCGGCCAAAGAGCGTTTGCCATGGCAAAGTGTGATGGCCGAGTCGCCTGCTTCGATTTCGGTGGTGAGGTCTGGCCAGTCGAGATCGGTCAGGTGCTTTCGGGCAAGGTCGAGGCGGGCCAACACCTGAGCGGCGGCTTCATTGGCTTCAAGCATGGCCTGCAGCTTGGGGCGGATGATTGCGGCCAGACACAATGCCGCTGCCTCGGGGTCTATGGGGCCGTCATCAGAGGACTGCAGCGGCAGGTCATCAACCAGTAACTGCTGGCGGGCGACGACCCGGTCCTTCACGGAGTCGTAGACCATTTCTCGCTGCGAGCGGATGCGGTGGGGAAGGACCGAATGGATGTCCTCCAGCGAAACAGCCTGGGCGATCGTGGCCATGGCTTCGCGCTTGGTAGCGCGGTCGTCATCACGAAGTTCCACAGCGACGTAAAACGGACTCTGCTGGACACGCGACGAGGGGGATAGACGTACGCCGAGTCCGCCGATCATGCGGGCGGCAAATCGGTCGGTTTCGCGGCGGAGGCAGATCCTGTCGGGATACGCGGCGAGTGCGAGTCTGGGCAGAAGGGCGTCTTCCACCTGTGTGTCCCACTTGACGGGGCCGTCGCCACTGAGAAGTTCGCGGGCGAGTTGGCGGATGCGTGCCAGTGCGGCGGCGTCGGCATCGGCCGATGCTCGTCCGTGCCCGGCAATGAGCGCGAGGCGCGGGGCAAGGTCGGACGGACCGTGATGGTCTGCCGAATCGTTCCGCTGTGAGCCCAGCAGGTCGGGCTCGGAAAGCAGTGCGGCCACTGCAGCCCCGAGGGCGGGTTGCCCGGCGGATTTGGCGGCCACGAGCATGCGGCCGAGACGCGGATGGACTCCCATCGCAGCGGCCTGTTTACCCATCGCCGTGACTTCCGGCGCCGCAGCATTGGGCAGTTGACGGACCAGACCCAGCCGTTCCAGCAGCGACCAGCCTCGGTCAATGGTCGCAGGGGCAGGCGGCTGAAAGAAGGCGAACTTTCGTGGGTCGCCCCAGCCCAGTGCCGCCAGCGTGAGCAGCGTGGGCGCCAGATCTACGCGATGAATTTCTGCCTCGGCGTGGGCCGCAAGGGTGACCTGCTGTTTCGCCGACCACAGGCGTATGCAGATGCCGGGTTCGGTGCGTCCGGCCCGGCCGGCGCGCTGTGTGGCTGACGCCTGACTGATGCGTTCCAGAGACAGATTGTCCAGGCCACGGCGCGGGTCGTATCGGGCGACGCGGGCGTAGCCCGTATCGACCACAATCCGCACGCCCTCGATGGTTAGGGATGTTTCGGCAACGTTGGTTGAGAGGATCACCCGGCGCCTTGACTGCCGTCGGATCGCCAGTTGCTGTTCCTGCGGTGTCAATGCTCCGTAAAGCGGCAGGGCCGCGATCTCAGGGTGGCGGGTTTCCAGCCATTGCTGAACACGACGGATTTCAGGCGCACCCGGAAGGAAGCACAGAACGTCGCCCTCTTCCTGTAGTGCTAGCTGAATGCCGTCGATCGCCTGATCAGGAATCCACTGGGCGGAGGAGGGGGCGTAACGAACGTCGACGGGGTAGGTCCGGCCCGCGATGTCGGCCAGTGGGCAGCCGCCGAGGTAAGACTGAATCGGCCCTGCATCCAACGTCGCAGACATGACGATCAGTCGAAGGTCGGGGCGAATGGCCTGTTGAAGCTCGCGCGATAGCGCGAGTGCGAGGTCTACATGGATCGAGCGTTCATGGAACTCGTCCAGCACAATGGCGGCGACGTCGTCAAGATAGGGGTCGGCCAGAAGCTGACGGGCGAGGATCCCCTCGGTCATGACCAGAAGGCGTGTGGCCGGCCCGGCTTTACGGTCGAGGCGCACGTGATAGCCGATTTCATCGCCCAACCGGCCGCCGCGTTCTTCGGCGATACGCGCTGCCGAGTTCCGGGCAGCGATGCGTCTTGGCTGGAGCATCAGGATCCGCTTACCGACGGACCATGGTTGGTCGAGTAATGAGGGGGCGACCCGTGTCGTCTTTCCCGCACCCGGCTCGGCCACCACCACCAGTGACGGGTTGGCCGCAAGAGACGCTGCGATCTGCGGTAGATGGGAATCAACAGGAAGCGGGGTCAGCACGGGGGCAGGTTACCGCCAGCGTTGACTGCTGGCACGGGTGTGCTGGAGGGACGGAGGTGCCGTAGACTTTGCACTGATCCCGAGATGCTTGTTCCACTTTCCAAATTCCTGCCGGTGACAGTCCTTGATTGGCCATGGTGGGTGGTCGCTGCGCTGTTCGTGGCGGGGCTTGTGGCGTGGATTCGCGGGGTGCACTTCAGCCGGCCGCTGTTGACCATCACCATTATCGTCGGTGCCGCGGCGCTGGGGATGAAGCTGCCGAAGATGTTGGGCTGGGGGATGGAACCCATGGCCGCCGCAATCTTGCTGGCGGTTGTGGGCGGTTTGATAGGGTTTTGCCTGCACCGTTGGTGCATCGGACTATTACTGACGTCACTTGGTGCAGGAGTGGCGGGTTTGCTGACCATGCTGCTGCGCGGCCTGCCACCCCTGGAATGGGCGACTTCACGGGGTTTCACGGCTGAGGCGATCTCTGGTTGGTGGAAGGAAATGTCCGGTCAGCTAGCCCCGGTGGATGCGCATGCACTGGCCATTGCCGTGGGTGTGGTCGTCGTCGTGGCGACGTTGTTGACGATTTTCTCGCACAAGTGGGCCACGTGTCTGCTGTGGAGCCTGCTCGGGATTTCGTGCGTGGTGTTCTCGGGTGCGTGGCTGATTCGGAGTGGGCAATGGCCGGGGCTGTCGTCGCTGCCGGGATCGGTGGTGGTGCAGACGATGGTCGCGGGGCTTCTAGTCTCCCTTGGGTCGGGGATTCAGGCCGGTTCGCTACGAACGCCACCTGCAGCCGGACCAGTCGCTGAGCCTGTCCCGGCGGACAGCAACAATCAGACTGCCAAACCGGCAGCCTGAGGGGGGCCATTGACGTGTGCAGGCTGAAAATTCGGTGAAATACGGAAGTGGCGCCTTGGCACGCCGTATGCATATCGGGTCTCGCACAGGAGTTACTCACCATGCGAATGGACAAGTTCACCGTAAAGGCTCAAGAGGCCATGGCCGCCGCGCAGGAGTTGGCCCAAAAGGCCGACCACGCGGAGTTGCGACCGCTGCATGTACTCGCCGCGCTGCTCGATCAAACAGATGGGCTGGTGCGGCCGCTGGTCGAGAAAATTGGGGCGGCGACTGCGGGCTTGACTACGGGCTTGTCGGAGCAGGTTCAAGCAGCACTGGGTCGACTGCCCAAGGCTACGGGTATTCAGTTGCAAATGGCCCGGCCGACGCGCGATCTTTTGGAAGAGGCGCAGAAAGAGGCGGATAGGCTGAAGGATGATTACACCTCGACCGAGCATTTGCTGCTGGCGTTATTGAAGGTGAATGATTCGGCCCGTGACCTGCTCAAGAACGCGGGGGTGACGGCCGACGCGGTGCTGACTGCGCTGAAAAGCGTTCGCGGGAATCAGCGGGTTACCGATCAGAACCCGGAACAAAAATATCAGGCATTGGAAAAGTACGGGCGTGATTTGGTGGAGGCGGCGCGGCTGGGAAAGATCGACCCGGTGATCGGCCGTGATGATGAAATTCGCCGGACGATGCAGGTGCTCTCACGACGGACCAAGAACAACCCGGTATTGATCGGGGAACCGGGGGTCGGCAAGACGGCGATCGTGGAAGGCCTCGCGATCCGTATTTTCAAGGGTGACGTGCCGGCCGTGCTCGCCGGAAAGCGGATTGTGGCGCTGGACATGGGCGCGCTGATCGCCGGAGCAAAGTATCGCGGCGAGTTTGAGGACCGTCTCAAGGCCGTTGTAAAAGAAGTCACCGAGTCAGACGGTCAGGTGATTTTGTTCATTGATGAACTTCATACGGTGGTGGGGGCTGGCAAGACCGAAGGCTCGATGGATGCAGGCAATCTTCTGAAACCGGCACTGGCGCGCGGGCAGCTGCGGTGCATTGGGGCGACGACGCTGGATGAGTATCGGAAGTACGTGGAAAAGGATGCGGCACTGGAGCGGCGGTTCCAGCCGGTGAACGTTGGCGAGCCCACCGTGGCTGACACCATCGCCATATTGCGAGGGCTCAAGTCACGGTACGAGGCCCACCACGGGGTACAGATCACGGATTCGGCCATTGTCGCCGCAGCCACACTTTCCGATCGGTACATTCAGGCCCGGTTTCTGCCGGACAAGGCAATTGATCTGGTGGACGAAGCCGCCAGCAGGCTGAGAATTGAAAACGAGACGCTGCCCGCTGAGCTGGACGAGATCCGCCGGCGCATCATGCAGTTGCAGATCGAGTTGCAGGCACTCGTGAAGGAGAAGGACACGGCCAGCAAGCAGCAGCGCGACCTCGCACAGAAGGAACTGGCCGGCCTCCAGGAAAAGAACGCAGCACTGACCAGCCGCTGGGAAAACGAGCGGGCGGTCATCGACAGTGTGAAGAAGGTTCAGTTGCAGATCGAGGCCAAAGAGACCGAGCTGGAGCAGGCCAAGCGTGAAGGGAAGCTCGATGTGGCATCGCGGCTGCAATATGGCGAACTGCGCGAGCTGGCCGCCCAGTTACAGCAGGCCCAACTGAAAGTGCATGAGCTGTCGAAAGGCGAAAATACGCTGGTCAAAGAGGCCGTGACGGCCGATGAGATCGCCCAGGTGGTGGCACGGTGGACCGGCATTCCGGTAACGCGCATGCTGGAAGGCGAGAAACAGAAGTTGATCACGATGGAAGACCGCATCGGCCAGCGCGTGGTGGGTCAGGCCAATGCAGTGCGGGCCGTCTCGGATGCGGTGCGCCGCAGCCGGGCGGGTCTGAGTGACCCGAACCGGCCAATCGGCAGTTTTCTGTTCCTGGGTCCCACAGGCGTTGGTAAAACGGAACTTGCCAAGGCACTGGCGCAGTTTTTGTTTGATGATGAAGCCTCGATGGTGCGGATCGACATGAGCGAGTTCATGGAGCCGCACTCGGTGGCGCGATTGATCGGCGCGCCCCCGGGATACGTCGGCTATGAAGAAGGCGGCCGCCTCACCGAGGCCGTACGCCGCAAGCCATATTCCGTGATTTTGTTCGATGAAATCGAAAAGGCCCACCGCGACGTGTTCAACGTGCTCCTGCAAGTGCTGGATGATGGACGCCTGACCGATGGGCAGGGCCGCACGGTGGATTTCAAAAACACTGTCATTGTCATGACCAGCAACTTGGGCAGTCAGGAGATCCAGCGGCTGAGCGGGCAGAACGCGGAGCAGTGGGAGATCGAGGCTGCGGTCCGCGAACTGCTAAAGCAGACGTTGCGGCCGGAGTTCCTGAACCGCATCGATGAGACGATTGTCTTTTCGCCGCTAGAGAAGGGACAGATTCGCGGGATCGTGGATCTGCAACTTACGCGGCTGGTTGAGCGACTGGCCGACCGCCATCTGAAGATGGACGTCAGCGACGCGGCGCGCGACCTGTTGGGTGAGGAAGGATACGACCCTCAGTACGGTGCCCGGCCGTTGAAGCGCGTCATCCAGCAGCGGATCGAAAACCCATTGGCCAACAGGTTGCTGGCGGGGGAATATGGCGAAGGGGCCACGATTTTCATCGATGTTGACGAGTCGGGACAGAACTTTACCTTCGGCAGCCAGCGGTTACCGGTCGCGGTTTAGGTGGTTCGCCCGTAATCTGCGGCGAAGCACATGAGCAACGGACTGGACCAACTGGCTATTGCCCGCCCCGGATGCGCGGTGACGATCGGCAATTTCGATGGGGTGCATGTCGGCCATCAGGCTCTGCTGCGGGCGGCCCGGCGATTGGCCGGACCTGCCAAGGCGGTCGTAGCTGTCACGTTTGACCCGCACCCGATGATGGTGCTTCGCCCCGAGATGGCACCGCCCCGGTTGCTGCCACTCGACTTGAAAGTGGCAGCGCTGAAAGACGCGGGGGCGGATGAGGTGGTCGTGCTCAAGGCCGATGCGCCGGTGCTGGAGCTTTCTGCCGATGCATTTCTCGCTCATCTCAGCGGACTCAAGCCCGCGGCCGTGGTCGAGGGGAGTAACTTTGTCTTCGGGCGCAACCGCACCGGCACGCCGTTGATGCTGGCCCGCTGGTGCGAGGATATCGGAGCGGTCTTTGAACAATTGCCCGATGTGGAAGTGAGTTTGTGCGACGGTTCGCGGGTACCCGTCAGCAGCACGCTGGGAAGGTGGTTGGTCGCCCGGGGTCGCGTGCGTGATGCGGCTCGTGTGCTGGGACGGGCGCATCAAATGGCGGGAGTAGTCATGCCAGGCAAACGGCGCGGCCGGACGATCGGATTTCCCACGGCGAATCTGGAGTCGGGGGATCAGGTTGTGCCGTCAGAGGGTGTCTATGCGGGCCGGGCCAAGGCGGCTGACGGACAGTGGTATCAGGCTGCGATCTCTGTGGGGGTGAATCCGACGTTTGGTGATCAGCCGCTGCAAGTCGAGGTGCACTTCAAGGACTTTGATGGCGACCTGTACGGCCAGCGGTTGATTGTCGAGATGTTTGAGTTTTTGAGGGGTCAGCGGAAGTTCTTCGGTGTGGAGCAGTTGAAGGCGCAACTCGCGCGTGACGTGGAGCAGGCGGCTGGCATACGACATGTCTCGCTCTTGCCACTGCTGGCGACCTGCTAGACTGGATCGGATGCCGACAGCAATCGAAGAGCTTTGCCACCGCCTCGCAAAGTGCAAGCGGGTCTTGGTCACCACCCACGTCAAGCCCGATGGCGATGCATTGGGCTCTACCTCAAGTGTGGTCTGGGGCTTGCGTCAAAAGGGTGTGGCAGCCGATTTGCTGCTTCTCAGTAAGTGCCCAGCCAAATATGCCTTCGTGCCGAAAGAGATCGGGCTTGAGTGGATTGAGGGGGTCGATGGCCCGCCGACAGGATTCACCTTGGGCGGATACGACGCCGTGATGTCTGTAGATACCGGCACCGCCAGCCAGTTGCCGGGAATCATGGAACTGCTAAAGACCTTCGGCGGCTTCAAGGCGGTACTGGACCATCACAAGACTCAGGAAGACTGGGCGGAACTAAAGGTCGTTGATTCGTCGGCGGCTGCGGCGTGTGAAATGGCGTTGGATGTGCTCGACGGGTTGGGCGTCCGATTAACGCCAGCGGTGGCGCAGGCGCTGTTTGTCGGATTGACCACAGATACGGGGTGGTTTCAGTTCAGCAACACCTCGCCGGAAACGCTCAGACGGGCGGCCCGGCTACTCGAAGCGGGGGCGAACCTGGATCAGGTGTATCAACGCCTATACCAGTCAGAGCGGGCAGCTCGCGTGAGTTTGCACGCCAGGGCCGTCGATTCAATGCAATTGCTGGCGGGTGGGCGGGCGTCGCTGATGAGCTTGACCAAGCAGGATTTTACCCACTGCGGGGCCACCACCAACGACACCGAGGCAGCCGTAAACATTCCGATGCAAATCGCGTCCGTGCAGCTGAGTGCCCTCCTGACCGAGCCGCCGTCTGAAGAGGCGGGCAGCAATGGCCTCATTCGTGTCAGCCTGCGCAGCAAGGGACAGGTGGATTGCTCGGTTGTAGCCCAGAAACTAGGCGGTGGCGGACACGCCAGGGCCGCCGGATTTCGGCTTCCCGGCCCGTTATCAGAGGCTGTGGCGCGAGTTCGGGGGGTCCTTGAGGTGAATGTGTCGGCCTAGTTTTGCGCAATTGGAACGTTTGGCCGCATGGCCGGTGTGTGCTAGGCTTTCGCCGTCCCTGTACTTTTGACCCAGCGGAAAGAAGGAATCCCCGAATGGCACGTGTCGAACTTGAGAAGGTTGCCAAGGTTTATGCAGGTAATGTCACGGCTGTGGACCACATCGACCTGTCGATCAAGGATCGCGAGTTCATCGTGCTCGTCGGGCCGTCGGGTTGTGGCAAGAGCACGACACTGCGCATGGTGGCGGGGCTTGAAGAGATTACGGCTGGCACGATCAAAATCGGCGAGCGGGTCGTGAACAATGTGGCCCCAAAAGACCGCGACATCGCGATGGTCTTCCAGAACTACGCGCTCTATCCGCACATGAGCGTTTACAAGAACATGGCCTTCGGCCTGATGCTCCGGAAGCTGCCTAAGGCGGAAATTCAGCGTCGCGTGATGGAAACAGCCAAGATTCTGGAAATCGAACACTTGCTGGAACGGAAGCCGAAAGCTTTGTCGGGCGGTCAGCGTCAGCGTGTGGCGGTGGGTCGGGCGATCGTGCGCGAGCCGGCCGCCTTTTTGTTTGACGAACCCTTGAGCAACCTTGACGCGAAGCTGCGAGTCACGACCCGGGCCGAGCTGAAACGGCTCCACCAAAGGCTGCAGACGACGACTATCTACGTGACGCACGATCAGGAAGAAGCGATGACGCTGGGTGATCGCATCGTGTGCATGAAGGACGGACGGATTCAGCAGGCCGAAACGCCGCTCAAGATGTACCAGAATCCTGCTAATCGATTTGTTGCGGAGTTCATTGGGATGCCGCCCATGAACTTCTTCAACGGCGCATTGAAGATGGTCAACGGCGAAATGATCTTCCAGGAAGGCAAGTTGACGCGGACCGGGGCACGCGATGAAGACGGGGTTTATGAGGGCGAATTGACCCTGCCAGACGGGGGCTTTACAGTGCCCGTGCTGGAAGGCGTCCGGGATGTACTTGCGGGCAAGGTGGGAAGCCACATTGTTCTGGGGGTTCGTCCCGAGCACTTCTCGCCGGTTAAGCCGTCCGGGCCAAGTGCCAAGGTCAGCTTGAACGTGCGAGTAGTGGAGCCTTTGGGCAAAGAAGTGGACGTGTATTTGACGTCCGTCCTGAGCGACCGTGTGGTAGCGCGGGTAGAAGCGGAAAGCGGATTGCAGATGGATTCGAAGGTGGACTTGTACATTGATTTACGTAAGGTCCATTTCTTCGAGCCGGGAAAGACCGGTATGAACCTGACTGCGGCCAACCAACTCAGCCATGCACACGCTTAACGTGCATGTTCCTGTTTGGGTGCAGTGGTCCTTCGGCAATGCCGTGGGGATCATTGCATAGACCAATGCCCCGATACGGCTTTCCTAATTATTAGGAGAGTCATTTCCCGGCATTCTGGACGGGCCGCCAAATAGAAGGGCGGCCCGCGTTGTTTTGGTGGGTCGCTTTTGAAGTGCTGTAAGTCGTTGGAAAAACTAAACAACTGAAGAGCAAGGTAGGAGAGAGCCACATGGCCAACCCGGAACTGATTCGCCTCGTCGACGGCATTGCCCGCGACAAGAGCATTGAGAAGGAACAGGTTTACACCAACATCGAACAGGCGATGGCTTCTGCCTTGCGCCGTCAGTTCAACACGGAAGACACTTCTGAGTTCGGCGTGACGCTGGACCGGGTTACAGGGGATATTTTTGTTTCGCGCGGGCAGGAAGAGTTGCCCTTGTCATCGCTGGGCCGCATTGCCGCCCAGACCGCCAAACAGGTGATCATCCAGCTACTCCGGCAGGACGAACGCGGCAGTATTTACGAAGAATACAAGGACAAGGTCGGCACTACCGTCACGGGCGCGATTGCCCGGTTTGAACATGGCAAGATGTTTGTCACCCTCAACCGGAATGTCGAAGGCATCATGCCGCGGCAGGAGCAGATTCCCGGCGAGCAGCACCAGGTAGGCGACCGCGTGCAGGCGCTGATTCTCGAAGTCCGCGACACGCCGTCGGCGGTGGTGATTACGCTTTCCAGGTCGCATACGGAGTTCATCCGCCGGCTGTTCGAACGGGAAGTGCCGGAAGTCGGCGAACGGACGATCGAGATTCGGGCCTTGGCACGCGAGCCGGGTCACCGCACGAAAGTGGCTGTCGCGTCGACGGATGCGAAGGTGGATGCGGTCGGGGCATGCGTGGGCGTGCGTGGTTCGCGGATCAAGAACATCGTGGACGAGCTGGGCGGCGAGAAGATTGACATCGTCCGCTGGAACGAGAGCAGCAAGGTGTTCATCAGCAACGCGCTGAAGCCGGCCGAAGTGGCTGAAGTGAGTCTTTGCTTTGAATTGACGCGGGCAACGGTTGTCGTGAAGGAAGATCAGTTGTCTCTGGCGATCGGCAAGCGTGGCCAGAACGTGCGTCTGGCGGCCCGGCTGACAGGCTGGGACGTCGACATCATGACGCCGACGGAATTCCAGAACAAGGTGCTGCGTCTGGACTCGACACTGAAGAAGATCGCCGGGATTTCTCAGGAGCATGTGGACAAGCTGGTTGTCATCGGCATGGTCGACGTTCGCGACATCGCCGAAGTCGGTGTGGGGCCGCTGCAAGGCGACTTGGCGCTGGACCGGGAGACGGCCGAGCGTGTGGTCGAGTTGTGCACAGAAGAAGCCAAGGTTGTTGCGGCCGAAGAAGAGGCGAAAAAGGCTCACGATTCGGCAGCCAAGGCGGCTGGTGCGAATGCAAAGGTTCAGGGCATGGTGGCCATCGACGAGGCGTCGCGTCGGTTGTTCGGCCTGGATGGCTCGGAGGCCCCCGCAGAAGCAGCCGTGGCGGCAGAAGCCGCCCCTACGGACGGGAAGAGTGTGTGATACGTGGCAAAAGACAGGTTGTAGCCGCCGGGCCCTGTTGGTCGGGCGGAGGGCTGGTGCGATGTTGTGACGTTGGTGCAGTTGGGCAGTTTCCATTTTGTTTTAGTGGAAGTTTCACGGAGAAGTGATTGGCAACTACAGGCGTTCGGGTCAGTGATCTGGCCAAAGAATTGGGCGTAACGAGCAAGCAGATTCTTGAGAAGCTCAAGATGGAAGGGCTTGGCGATGCGAAGGCACCGTCGAGCACACTCAAGCTTGGTCTGGCGGCCAGCGTGCGCGAATGGTTCAGTGCCGGCGCGCCCAGTACGGCGGTCGAAGAGTCGCCTCACGTCGACGTGGAAGAAGCGCGCAAGGTCGCGGCCAAGGCGCGGAAGTCGCGCAAGTCGGTCGGTGCCAGCAAGGCCGGAGACGAGTCGTCTGATGGTGGTGGCACGGCCGTGGCCGAAGACGGCCACTCAGATCAACATCACAGTGACGGTCCGGTGATGGCGGAAGTGCCGCATAAGGCGTCGCGTCACGGGTCGCACCACGCCACGGATGACGCATCCGGGCACGTTCAGCCCATGGACGTCGAGCATTCCAACACGTCGCAGACCCATTCGCCTCAGCCGGAAGTGGTGAGCGCCGAAGTTTCTGAGGCGGCGGCACGGGAAGCCTCTTCGTCGGCCACGACGGCACATGCAGGCGCGGCCGTTCCGGAAGTAACGGCCGTTTCTCCGGCACCTCCGGCTCATGTTACGCCTACTGCAACGGCACCTGCGCCCCGTACGGGTCCGTCGGGCGCGGCAAGGTTGGACCCCAAGACCGGTCGTCCGCTGGAGACCGTGCGTCCGGCCGTGCGGGCGGTCGCTTCAGTCCCCTTTACACCAGAAAAGCCGACGCTTGCCGGTCCGCGGCATTCGGAGAAGTCATCGGTTGCAATCGAGCCGCAGCGTTTCGGGCGGAAGGTGAGTCGCCCGAACAATCCGCCGAAGGCACCGACGCCGGCCCCCACGCGTAGCGTTCCGACGCCTGCGCCGGTGGCTCAAGTCCCGTCGCCAGCGCCAGTGGTTACTCCGCACGTCTCGGATGGCGGTTCACAGTCGACCACGCCGGGTCAGGCAGCGACCACACCGTCGATCGGCACAACAGGTGCCGCAGGAGCCGGGTCTGCCACAAGCACCACCACCACCGCAGGACCGGCCGGGGCACGCGGGCCGGGCGGGCCGCGCATCGGCCGTGACGGCCAGGTCATTCAGCCGGAACTTCGGAAGACCATTTCTCTGGTGGACCGTTCACCACCGCCGCCGCAACAGATTCGTGGCCCGGTGGCCCAGCCGGGTCAGTTTGTTCCGCTGCCAGCGACCGTGCAGGGACCGAAGGTCATCCGCGAGGAAAAGCCCGAGCCAGTGAGCGGACCCCGACGTCCGCCGATGATGAACCGCGGGCCCGGCGGTCAGGGCGGGCCCGGTGGATTCCAGAACAACCCGATGCGCGGGCAGAGCGGTCCGCTGGCGCAGGGTGGCGGCGGTGTTGTTCGCCGTGCGGCCGTCATTGAAGACGATGAAGCAGCCGCCAAGAAGGGTGCGGCCAAGGGTCTGTCGGGGCGTCGAAGCCGGACAGACGGTCGCCGCGGTGAAGCCGAAGAGAAGTTGAAGGAGTTCACCGAGCAGGACCTGCGCGATCGTGCAGACCAGCTGAACACGGCCACCGCAACCCGCGCTGGCTTTGATTCACACTTGAACAAGTCCAATCGCCGTGGCACGCACGTGCAGGCGCAGACGGCTGTGCAACGCGGCGGCATTGTGGAAGTCGAAGAGCCGATCACCGTCAAGTCGCTGTCGGCGGCGTTGGGTGTGAAGGCCAATGACATCATCACCAAGCTGATCAAAACCAAGGGCATTTTCGCCAGCATCAATCAGGCATTGTCCGTGGCGCAGGCCGAAGAGCTGGCGCTGGCGTACGAACTGGTGTTGCAGGTCAAGGCCGAAGCCAGCCCCGAAGAATTGCTGATGCAGCAGTTCGAGGAGATGGAAGCCAAGAGTACCAACGTGCCGCTGCGGCCGCCGGTGGTCACCATTCTCGGCCACGTCGATCATGGTAAGACGAGCCTGCTGGACAAAATCCGGAACGCCAACGTGGCGGCTGGCGAGGCCGGTGGTATTACCCAGCATACGGCCGCGTGGATGGTCACGCTGGGCGAAGGTAAAGAGGCGAAGCGCGTGACGTTCATCGACACGCCCGGTCACCAGGCGTTTACATCGATGCGTGCCCGTGGCGCCAACATGACGGACATCGTCGTGCTGGTGGTTTCGGCCGCTGAAGGCGTCCAGCCCCAGACGATTGAATCGATCAACCACGCCAAGGCGGCCGGTGTGCCGATCGTCGTGGCGATGAACAAGATCGATCGGGCCGACGCCAACCCGGACATGGTTCTGGGTCAACTGGCGAAGGAAGGCCTGAACCCCGTCGAGTGGGGCGGCGATACGGAAATCGTGCGGACCAGCGCGACGACCGGCGCGGGCATCAAGGAGCTGATTGAGACCCTTGATCTGCAGTCAGAGGTTCTGGAGTTGAAGGCCGATCCGAAGTTGCCAGCTCGTGGCACGGTCATCGAGGCCCGTCGTGATGAGGGCTTGGGCGTGGTTTCTACGCTGCTGGTTCAAAGCGGCACGCTGAAGGTGGGCGATGTGGCGCTGTGCGGTTCAGGGTTCGGCAAGGTACGTTCCATCTGGAACGACCGTGGTGAATCGGTGCAATCAGCCGGGCCCAGCACGCCCGTCGTTGTGGCCGGACTGAGCGAACTGCCGAATGCCGGCGACAAGCTGTACGTGCTGGAAGATCTGGAAAGTGCCCGGGGTATCGCCGAACAGCGGCAGACCTCGGCCCGTAACAAGCAACTGGGCGGCGGCACCCGCGCCACGGCAGAGAGCCTGCTGACGGCCATCCGGTCGAGCGACATCCAGACGATCAACCTGATCATCAAGGGCGATACGCAAGGCTCAGTGGAAACACTCGTGGCCACGGTCACGGGACAGAACACCTCGGAAGTGAAGGTCCGCGTGATTCACTCGGGTGTGGGCGGCATCACCGAGAGCGACGTCGAGCTGGCAATGGCGACGCGCACCAAGAAGACCGACAACCGTGTGGCGATCATCGGGTTCCACGTCGTGCCGGATGACACGGCCGGGCGTCTGGCCGAACAACACCACATTGACGTCAAGACCTATCGCGTCATCTATGAGATTTTCGACGACTTGAAAAAGGCACTGTCGGGGATGCTCAGCAAGGAAGTCCGCGAGAAGATCCATGGTCATGCCGAGATCCGGCAGGTGTTCAAGGTCTCGCGTGTCGGCAGCATCGCCGGTTGTATGGTGGTGGACGGGTCGATCCTCCGTGGCGACAAGCTGCGGCTCATCCGCGATAGCAAGCTTATTACTGAGGGTCTGTCGATTGAGTCGCTCAAGCGTGTCAAGGACGATGCCAAGGAAGTTAAGACCGGCTTTGAGTGCGGCATCAAGGTCGCTGGTTATGACGACTTGAAGATCGGCGACCGGCTTGAGGCGTACGTCACAGAAGAATTTGAGCGGACGCTGTAAGGCGAAAGGACGAAGTCATGGGCAAAATCGGATTCATTATCGCGGGCCTGTTATTGATGGGCGGGTCGTTCGCGGTGACTTATGCGGTGGGCGGCAGGGCCATCAAGTCACCAGCAGTTGTTGTGGCATCGCCGGTTAAGACCTCGCTGGCCAAGGCCTCGCCGGGCGCCATGAAAATGTCGTGCTGTGAGTCAGGTGCCGTATCCACGGCGGCGGAAGTCGCGATTCCACCGGTACTGGCCCCGGCCAGCCCGGCGGCGGCCGTGTCCCCGGCGGCTGGCGAGGCAGGCTCCTGCGAACTGTGCAAGGCTGCGGCCAAGGGTCGGGCCATGGGTGTTCCCGTGGTAGAAGCGGGGCCGACAACGGCACCTTCGGTAGCCCTGCCACAGGTGATCTCGGGTCATTAAACGCGCTGTGCGCAACAACAAACGTGGTGATTGCCGTATTGCAGATGGACTTGACGATTGACGATGCCGACACGCTGAAAGACAAGCGGCGGGTGATAAAGAGCCTCAAAGACCGCATTTCTCACGGGAGAAACGTTTCGGTGGCCGAAGTGGGTGGACTGGATGTCTACCGGTCGTGCATTCTGGCAGTGGTGATGGTGGGCAATGAAGCGGGCTATGTGGAAGGCGCGCTGAGAAAGATCGTCGACTTTGTGAAGGCAACGCCGACGGTCGGGTTGGAAGAGTTTCAGATAGATCTGGTTTGAGTAGGAAAGGTTTGCCAAGCAATGAGTCGTCGTACCGAAAGAGTCGCCAGCATCATCAGGCAGGAGTTGATGACCATCATCATGCGCGAATTGTCAGACCCGCGCCTGACAGGCATGCCGTCCATCACCCGCGTCCGAGTGTCGGAGGACATGTCCATGGCGGATGTTTACATGACCGTGATGGGTACTGCGACCCAACAAAACCTCACCATGACAGCGCTCAAGCACTCGGCCGGCCTGATGCGGACACGCTTGACGAAGAGCCTGAGCATGCGGACCGTCCCGTTCATCAAGTTCCATGTGGACGAGAATCTGCGCAAGGAGCTGGAAGTGCTTCAGCTCATTGGAAAGGTCGCGGCCGAAAAGGAAGAGATGGACGCACGGGCCGCAGCCCAGGCCGAACGTGAAGCCCGCGAGGAAGCGGAACGTGTGGCCCGACACCAGCGATCGTTGGATGAAGTGTCGTTGGAGCCGGACACCCATGCCACGCAGGCGGCCGCAGAGACGACTGAAGTACCCGAAAAACAACCCGACATTGAGAGCTAATCCATGAAAAACGCAACCAAACACGCAGCCGATATCAAGGCCCTCATCAACAAGTTGGCCAAGGGCATGGATGTCCCCGAAAAGCCCGTCCACGACCCCATCAAAGCGCTCGTACTGGGCGCACTGATGTACAACGCGACCGACAAACAGGCTTTTGAGGCACTCGCGGCGTTCGAAAAGGAGTTCGTCGACTTCAACGAACTTCGAGTTGCAACAGAGCTGGAAGTTCAGGACCTGCTGGGTGAGAAATATCCGCACCCGATCGAGCGCGTGGAGTTTCTGGTCGGCGCGCTGAACCACATTTTCAACAAAGAGCACACACTCAACCTGAACCGTATGAAGGGCTTGAAGGTCGCCGAGATTCGCGAATTCCTCGAGCAGTTCCCCGATGCCATCCCGTTTGTCACGGGTTATGTGATGCTTTACGGGTACGACACGGCTGCATTCCCCATCGACGAAGACCTGCTGGAGTACATGATCAGCGAGGAACTTCTGGAAGAGGAAACGACAGTTGCCCAAGCCCAATCCTTTCTGGAGGGGCATCTGAAGGCCGATGAAATGCACAAGGGATACGTTGCCCTGCGCAGCATTGCTGTTCAACGTGGTCGTAAGAAGGCCGCGAAGTAATCCGCCACTTTTCCATCGACTGATCGACGGTTGCCATGACTCCACAACTTTCGCCCGAGACTCTTCGACTTGGCATTCCCTCCGGTTCAATGCAGGCCAGCACGCTGGAACTGTTCGGCAGGGCGGGGTACCGCATTTCGGTCCCCGATCGCAGCGTTTTTCCGCGTGTGGACGATCCGCAGATATCAGCGGTGTTGTTTCGCGCCCAGGAAATCAGCCGCTACGTTGTCGACGGCATTATTGATTGTGGCCTGACTGGGCATGACTGGGTTGTGGAAAACGGCAATTCGGCCGACGTTGTCGAGGTTTGTGAGCTGACCTATTCCCGTGCCAGCGCGCAGCCGGCACGCTGGGTTCTTGCAGTGCCTGATGAATCGCCGATCACGACCGTGGCTGATTTTGAAGGAAAGATCATCGCCACGGAACTTGTAAACACCACCCGCAAGTGGTTCGCAGATCGCGGCGTGAAGGTGACAGTCGAGTTTTCCTGGGGCACCACTGAAATCAAGGCGCGCCTGCTCGACGGCATTGTCGATATCACGGAGACCGGCTCATCCATCCGGGCCAACAATCTGCGGATCATCGACACAATCCTTTCGTCGACCATCCGGCTTGTGGCCAACCGTCAGGCCTGGGACATCCCCTGGAAGCGTGAGAAGCTGGAAAACATTGCCATGCTGCTGAAAGGGGCGATCGAGGCGCGGGCCAAGGTGGGTCTCAAGATGAACGTCCCCGAAGATAAGCTGGCGGAGATTGTCGGGTTCCTCCCGGCCGAAAAGTCGCCCACGATCTCCCGCCTGAGCGACAAGGCGTGGGTGGCGGTGGAAGTGATTCTTGAAGACCGTCAGGAGCGCGAGCTGATTCCGCGGCTTAAGCGGGCCGGGGCGACCGGCATCATCTCCTATCCTTTGAACAAGGTTATTCCCTAAACTTCACACATGGCCGGTCATTCTCACTGGAACAACATCAAGCGTCAGAAGGGCGCCAACGACGCCAAGCGCGGAAAGATCTGGTCGAAGATAGCCCGGAAGATCATCATCTCGGCCAAAAACGGCGGCGATCCGAAAGAAAATCTGTCGCTGCGATACATCATCGAAGAAGCACGCGCCGCCAACATGCCCAAAGACACCATCACCAACGCCATCAAGAAGGGCACTGGCGAACTGGGCGGCGAAAACTACGAGGCCATGACATACGAGGGGTACGGGCCCAACGGGGTCGCGATTCTCGTCGAAGCCCTGACCAATAACCGTGCCCGAACCGCCGCCGAACTGCGAAGGATATTCGAGATCAATGGCGGCAATCTCGGTACGCCGGGCTCGGTGGCGTTTCAGTTTCAAAAGCAGGGGATCATCAGCATCAAGTCAGATGCGTGCCCCGAAGACCGCCTGATGGAGCTGGCCCTCGAGGCGGGGGCGGTAGACGTCCGCAATCTTGGTGAAGTCTACGAAGTGGTGACGTCGCCTGTGGCGTATCTAAAGGTGAAGGAAGCCATCGAGGCGGTACCGGTGATCGTCGAAGGGGGAGCCATCCTGCACCTGCCGCAAAACACGGTCGTTGCAGACGCGGAACTTGCGGTCCGTATCTTGAAACTGATCGATGCTCTGGAAGACAACGACGACGTTCAGACCGTCGCCCACAACGCCGAGATGCCCGAACCCATCGATGCCTGATGCCTACCTGCTCGGCGACGTCGACGTAAGCCGACTCTCAAGGGTGGCGCGCAGGTGAGCTTCCAGCCGGCGGGGTTCGGTGGGGTCCATCGCCGCGTCAATGGCGAGTACACGGCGGATTTGCTCGCGGGCCGCCTCTGAATGGCCCGCATTCTCAAGGGCCGAGGCATACTCGACCTGCAGTTCCAATCCATTCGGATTGAGCCCTACGCCCCGTGCCATGAACGTCAGGCCGGACTCCCGGTCACCTTCGGGGCCCGCCACAATTTCCAGCCGCCCCCGGTTCAGCAGGAAAATGGACGAACTCGGGTCAATGGTAATCGCCTTGTCGAGCAGTTCGCGGATGTCTCCCAGACTCTGGTGGGCCAGCAAAAATGCCCGGGCCGCGCGGGCCGCGTAGTCGGCATTGAACGGCATGAGTGCCAGTGCCTCCGACATTCGGACGCCAGCGCGAGAGAGTTGTCGGGCATCTTCCCGTGTGAACTCGGTGTTACCCGGCACGTGTTTGACTTCCCGCAGAAGAGCATCGGATTCCCGGGCCGCCCACTCGGCGGCTGTGATCCAAATGCAGAGGCCCGAAAGCGCGGCGACCATGATGAGGGTGGCTAGTGGCGCTGCAAATGCAATGCGGTGGCGGTGCTCCTCGGCCGGCCTGTTGGTCAGCCCACCCACTACGACCGCTGCCAGCAGGCCGATGCAGGGTTCGAACAAGGAAAAGTCCACCAGGTTGTGAAGCACGAGCAACGTCAAGGCCCATGCGGCGGCCAGGGGCATCCAGTCCGTGCGCACTCGTGTAGTAAACGTCCACGCGACGGCGGAACCGATGACCAGGCTCCCGGCCATCAGCACACGCTTGATGGTTTCCAGCAGTGCAAAGGCCTCGTCACCCGCAAAATCGACGCCGATGATCAAGGCCAAAGCCAGCCCCGCTACCGCAATCCAAGCCAACTCCTTCACAGAGCGGTCGTCTGAAGAAGTTACCTCTTCCGCCAGAAGGTTCTCGCCCACATCGCTTGCCCGCGCCGCCCGACCCAGCTCGAGGCCACTCACGCAAATCAGGCCCACCAACAGTAAAAGTCCCACCGGCCCCAGTTCGGTGATGGCCCTGACAAACACGTTGTGCGGGTCGCGCACTTCTTCAGCGGCATTGGGCAGGCGGTGTTTCAGATAAGCAGCCGCGAAGTTGTCGTAGCCCACGCCCAGTAGCGGTGCATCATGGACGATACCGGCCGAGCCCACCCAGTATCGCCATCGGAAGTTCAGGCTGGCACCGGGCAGTTCGCCACGGGTCAACCCGTATCCGGCCAGACCAACAACACCGGCGAAGACGATCCCCACCATGGCCACCGTCAACCCTGTGCGGCTGCCACTCCCGCGGCGCGACAGTCCCGTTACCGCCATGGTTGCAGCCACGACCACGCCCAATCCCAAGCAGGTGAGTGCTGCTTTACTAGGTGCCGCCCATGCCATCATCGCACCCAGCACTAGTGTCAGAATCCACAAACCCGCTGCGCTTCGCGCGGGCACTGCCCCCGCGGCAAGTCCCGCTGCCATTACTGCTGCGAACATCAGCAGTGACGAATAACTATTGGGGCTTTGGACAAACCCGCTGATCTCTGCGCTATTCAGCTTTCTTTCGAACTGTTGAAGGGAGAAGGTGTTCTCGTCCCACCCGTGGTCACGCAGGATCTCAGCCCGGTGTTGCTTGTAGTCGGCGACGTCCTGTGGGTGGTCCACCAGTCGTTGATAAACACCATAGCCCGTCCACATCAGGCCGATGCCGCAGGCGACGCACAGCAGCTGTCTCCGGCGGATCGCGGTATCGCAGAGCCGCCCGGCTGCCCAAGCCGCAAGGCCTGATGCCAGCAGGGTCGTAGACGTGACAAGGGCCAGATATTTGTCGCTGGCCCACAGCGTAGAGGCCACCGCCCAGAGTCCGGCGGCCGTCAATAGCAATGTGCACCGACCCGCCTTCCTGCGCCCGCACACGGCCGCGACAAAAGCGATCGCTGCCAGCGCTGCGTTCATGGCCATGATCGTGCCCGGCCCGGTTGCGAGCGGCGGACCCTTGGTTCCGGGGTTCACATCGAAAGGCTCGCGGATGATCTCAAGCACCGTCGCACGGGCCACAACCATCGCCAGCAGACCCAGCCAGGCAATGCGGTTCCACCGTGTCGGGTGCCTCTCGATCTTGGCTGAAGTCATCGATTCATCATGCATGCTCGTCCACCGGCAAAGTAGCGTCCGGTGCAGCCGTCTGTGCGGCCGATCTCTGATAGACCAGGTCGCCCCCACGTTCCAGCACGCGAATGATCGCCAGCATCAACGCCACCTGAACGACAACCAGTGCGGCTGCCAGCGGCTTGTGTACATAGGGCAGCACCGTCGCCGCCACGCCCGTAGCGGCCGTCACAAGATAGA
This sequence comes from Tepidisphaerales bacterium, assembly GCA_038226785.1. Taxonomy (GTDB): domain Bacteria; phylum Planctomycetota; class Phycisphaerae; order Tepidisphaerales; family Tepidisphaeraceae; genus JBBRQG01. The sequence continues at coordinate 31,748 of JBBRQG010000011.1, forward strand.
TGAGTAGAACCGCCCCGCGCCGGGTCATGCCCAGCCGGACCAGTCGGTGTGAGAAATGATTGGTATCGCCCTGTAACGGGCTGCGACCCTGCTTCATCCGCAAGACGCTGACCACCGACAGGTCATATAGCGGCACAGCCAACAGCAGCACGGGTGAAAAAACAGCGAACCAGTCGCTGTCGAAGTTCATGCCCGGCGGCAGATAGGTCACTCGGACACTGAGCACACCCAGCACGAACCCAAGTACCAGCGAGCCGGAATCGCCCATGAAGATGCTGGCTGGCGAAAAATTGAACACCAGAAACCCAATGCAGGCGCCCACGACGAGCGCCAAAGTCGCCCCCACAAATACCTGCCCACTTAGTAGGGTGCTGGCCCACATGGCCGCGGCGACAATGGCCGCCACACCGGCTGTCAGGCCGTCCATGTTGTCTAAAAAATTCAGCGCGTTGGTAATCGTGAGAATCCAGATGGCTGTGAGTAGCGCGGAAGGGATCGGGCCCAGCGTTGTCAGTACGCGGACATCCGCGAACCACAGCATGCAGGCGACGATCAGAATTTGAGCCAACAATTTCGTGAAGGGTCCGAGCGCCTTCTTATCATCGATCAGGCCGAGGGCATGCATGGCAAGGCAGCACAAGCCCAGCGTGACGACCATCCCCGATTGCAGCCGGATACCGCCGAGATAAGCCCGCATCAGGCTATCCGGGTCCGGCCATAGGCTGGGTGCAAGCCACGCGCCCGCGAGCAGCGGCAGAATGATGGACCATGTGATTGCGATGCCCCCGCCCAGGGCTTTGGGATTGTCGTGGATCTTGCGGCCGCCCGGCTTATCAACGAATCCGAGCCGCAGCGCGGCTTTCCGGACGAGAGCTGTCAATGCAACGCAAAGTGCGAAGGCGACTACGGCTAAAGCCAGCGATCCGAGTGCCATCAAACTAAGAGATTACAGCAGGGGGGCCTTTGGTGTCGCCCCCTGCCACCCTGATCAGCGGGGCATGGCCGCGGGCAACTGCTGTGCCAGCGATTCAAGCTGCTCGCGGATTTCCGTCAACTGCTGATTGAGTACCCTCTTGCCGCCCTCATTGGGCTGGTGCTCGATCACGCGGCGGATGTGCCGTGCGTCGATTTCAAGGCGTTCGATGCTGCGTTTGATCTCGGATTCAGAGAGTTCGGTTGCCATGAATTGGTCCTAGGTGCCGTGAGCATACACGAAAAATCGATTGCATCAAATATTGGGAAAATATAAAATCTTCTAAAGCATTTGGCAGCAACGGTTTACAAGTTTTTGGCCCTAGACCCCGGCGATACGGATGATCCGGCTGGGAACGCCTACGGCCGTCGCCCCGGCCGGGATATCAACGATCACCACCGTGCCAGCCCCGATCACCGCTGACGCTCCTATTTGCCGGCACGGGATAACGCTCGACCCCGTCCCCACCGTCGCCAGCGCCCCGACACGCACTCTGCCAGCCAGTGCAACGCCGGGGCAAATGTGGGCCGCTTCGCCCACTTCGCACTCGTGGTCGACGACAGCCGACGTGTTGATAATGGCTGAGTCGGCCACTCGGGCTTCGGTCCCGACCACAGAGCCGGCACAGACAACCACATTCTTGCCGAGGCGGGCCGAGGGCGAGACGACCGCCCTGGGGTGCACCAGGGTGATGAGGGTAAACCCAAGTTCGGTCAGCCGCCGAGCATAGGCCTGACGCGAAATGTTATCGCCAATGCCCACGATGGCGTGGGATGCCTGCGATTTCAGTCGGGGCAGTTGATGGGGGCCGGCCAGCACCGGCACGCCCCCGACCGTGGTGCCCACCAGTTCCGGATTCGCGTCGACAAAGCCGATGCACCGAAGCGAGCTACCGGGCGCACTGCCCACCGCTGCGCCGGCGGCCTGCGCAATTTCCAGGACGACCCGCCCATGGCCGCCCGCACCGACGATGAGAAAGTCCATAGTCGGATTATCGGCCAGCCCCAGCGTGATCCAGCAGCGATCAGATGGTGTATTGCTGCACACGAAGCGTTGGAAGTTCGACAATCGCGACGGACGCAGCCCGCGTGCGGAAGAGGGCACCGGGGTTGACCCACAAAATCGACTTACCGTTGGGCCCCTGAATGGTCGTAACGTGATGTTCGTGTGTGTGGCCGGTGCAAATTAGGTCGACGCCAGCCTTCTCCAGGGCCAGCAGCGGCGGGCCTTTGTGGCCGTGGGTCATGCCGACGCGGATGCCGCCCAAGTCGAGAATGTGCCCTTGGGGCACAAGATGCAGACCCAAATTTTTTGCGTATTCACGCAAATCAAACTCGTTGTGGTCGTTGTTACCGGCGACGAGGTGGCACGGCACTGGCGGATTGATCAGAGGCAGCTCTGCCAGACAGTCCAGCACTGCTTTGCCATCGTACGGGTCGTGGCCGTCACCGATGTCGCCAAGGTGCAAGATGTGCCCTGCGCCGGCCGCCAGCAGAGAGTCAATGGCCCTCGCGGCGTTGGGCACGCGACCGTGTGTATCAGACATCAGCCCAAGTTTCATCGCGGCTCCCCTGACAGCGTGATGTGCTGCAGGACCTGCGACGGCGTAATGCCCTGCAGGCAGCTTTGGTGGCTGCAAGTCCGGCTCAGACAGGGGCTGCAGACAATCGGCAGGCGCAACACCGCTTGCGGCATGTTGAATGGCCCGGTACGGCCGGGGTCCGTCGGTCCAAAGAGCGCAGTGAGCGGTCGCCGTGCGGCTGCGGCGATGTGCATCGGACCGGAATCCGCCGTCACGACATGTTCGGCCCGGCGAATCACTTCCACCAGTTGCCCCAGCGTGATTTTTCCGGCAAGACTTAAGTGGCAGGTAACCGCCGCGACGCCTGCGGCCTCGTTGGGTGCGGCCGAAAGCACGACCGTCTTACCGCTGGCCATCAGATCGCGTGACAGCGCGGCGACGTGAGCCATGGGCCACTGCTTGGTGGGCCAGTTGGTGGTGGGGCAGAGCAGCGTGAACGGCCTACCGACGAGCGGGCTTAAGTGTGCCTCAACAGCGGCCGCGTTTTCCGCAGAGACATGGAGTGGAAAATCCACCGGTTCATCAGCGCGCCCCAACCCGAGCGCAGTGGCCACTTCTAGGTATCGCAAAGTCGCATTGCGATACCCGGCTGACTGGTCGTCCACCGAATGCGTATAGAGCAGCCCCGCGCCCTCGCGTGCGGACTTGAGTCCGATTCGAACAGGCGCACCGCTGAGCCGCGCCAGCCACGCCGACCGCGATAGACCTTGCAGGTCCATGGCCATGTCAAACTTTGGCGCACGCAGTTCCTGAATCAGCGACTTGAATCGTCCGGCCGCAACCGGGATGTAAAACCATCGCGATAATCCTTTGCGATCAAACAGAATGGTCTGCCGAACCATCGGATGGCCACGAACCAGATCCTGACACGCGGGTGTGACCAGCCATGAAACTTCCGTTCCGGGCCAATGCCTGGCGACCCGCGCCAACACCGCTAACGACTGCACCACATCGCCCACGGCCGAGGGCTTGATGATGAGCAGCCGCTTCGGCTGTGTCAGGTGTTGAAACGGAGCGGCGTTCATCGCACGCCGCCTGATTTCGCCCACGGGTTGTAGCCCAGTTCCAAATTGGCCAAATCAGCGGGACCGAACTCCGGATGTTCGGCGAGGCTGAGTCGCAGCCGGCGCATCCCCTCCCCGTTCCACCGATACGGCCGGATGCCATCGACATCGACCATCACCGGCACCGGACCGAGCACCGGATCGGCCTGAATAATCCAGTTGCTGGTCTTGGTGTCGAAATGGCAGAAGCCAGCCTGTTCAATGCGGCGAATCGTCCGGCCGAGGCGGAAAAAGAGCGTTGTTCGGTCAGCGGTCGAAAGGGTATGCAAGCGGATGCCTGCAAGGTTTTCACCAGCCACCCACGCCGTGATCAGCATCGCTTGCCGCACGTAAGGGCCGGTCTGCTGCACTGCCCTCATAAGCGGCCACGCCACGGGTAGGTCTCGAATGGCCATCTGCCAGGATCGCGTCCATGCTCTTGCGGATCGGTCGCCCTGCAAAAAGTCGGTCAAGTGCCTGTACCAGTATTTACGCCGGGGAAGTTTCGCCACCACCTCCAGTGGCCTGCCGAAAATCGTCGGTGTTCCGTGCCAGACGTCGCCGGAGCCTCCGCGCTTCAGCCATTCGCCCTGACCGGCCGCCATTTGGTCCAGTACGTCGGTGAGCAGTATCGATGACCCTGCCTGGACTTCGAAAGCCTCTCGACTGAGCGGTGCCCAACGGCGTGCGAAATGAGATTTTCGATACGTGATGAACCGCCATTTTGAACTTGTGGACTCCGCCGCTGGGGCGTGGTCGGGAGGTCGATAGAAATATGCATTGTGGCGGCGTAATCCCGGCCATGCCCGCTCAAGGTAGTTCCGCAGTTGCCGGCGAGAAATCCGGTTGTTGGCGGGCGGAAGCGGCCCGCCTGCCAGTTCCTTCCAGCCTCTCAGCAGGTCGCTCCGCGTCGCGTGGGCGCCAACACTGAAACCCAGCTTTTGCAGGTCGCGCAGATTCAGCGGCGACGTGCGGACGGCGTAGCCATCGAGCAAGTAGAGTTTGTCGTCTGACTGATAAAAGTTCCCCAAATGCAGGTCGCGATGGCCCAGCCCGGCCCGCACCAACTGACGGCAGATGTCCACGATCTGCCCCGCGATCATCCGGTGTTGCGGATGCCGCGTGCCGGCCAGCAAGTGTTCATGGAAAATACCGTCCAGCGTCCGGCCGGGAGGCAGGGCCGGGAGGACCACGGCGTCCCATTTTTCCCCTTCATGCATCAAACCGTTCAAAACGGCAGAGACCCGCACGGCCGGAATTCCCGCCTTCTGCAGACGTTGCAGTTTCGAAAATTCGGCCATCGCCGGATTGCCGGTGGCGTACCGCTTCAGTCGCTGGCCCGCCCTCGGGTAGAGCTTTAGGTAGAACGAGCCGCCCGGAGAACCATCGCCTGAAGCTGGCAGGTCAACCCGCCAAATTTGCCGATAGGCGCGCCGCTTGATGCACACCCCATTGGTCGGGAGATCCATCAGGGCATTTTGCAGTAGCTCCAACGCGTTGCCTGAAAGTTGGCGGGTCCCGGACGGCATGTCGCCGGAAATCATGCCTCTTCCGCCTGTTCCTCATAGTCGGCCGGCGGCGGCCCGAAGATGGACGAGCCGATGCGGACCAGAGTGGCCCCTTCGGCAATGGCGTGCTCGAAATCGTTGCTCATACCCATGCTGAGGTGCTTCATATTCGCGCCTCCCAGCTTGTGCCACTTCAGCTCTTCAAAGATCTCCCGCACGCGGGAGAACGTGTGGCGGGCGGTCACTTCATCGGCCTCATGTGCGGCCATGGTCATAACGCCACTGAGCACGATGTTGGGCATTTCGTGCAGTTCTTCCGCCAAAGCCAGCGCGGCTCCCACGGCCACACCGTGTTTTTGCTTCTCTTCGCTGGCGTTGATTTCAAGAAGTACGGGCACTTTGAGTTTTAAGCTGGCGGCCTCCTCATCGATTTTCTCGGCGAGGCGCAGGCTGTCGACGCTGTGGATCATGGCCGCGTGCGGCAGAAGCATCCGGACCTTATTCCGCTGCAGCGGACCGATCATGTGCCACCGAAGCTTCACCGCGGTACCCACTGCCGCACCAATCATTTCACCCCCGCCCATCCGCAGGGCACGCTGAGCACCTTCGGCGAACATCCCCGCACGCTGGGTGAGTTGCTGAACGCGGTTCTCCCCCAGATCGCGCAGGCCCAGATTGATCGCCTCGCGTAGATCTTCAGGCGGGGCGTACTTGGTTACGGCGACCAATGTCACCTCTGTCGGGTCACGGCGGGCCTTTTGACAGGCGCCTGCGATCCGTTCCTTCACGTGGGTAATGCGGTCGGCCAGTGCCGAGGGTCTTGCCATGCCGGTATGGTAATCCTTCGCGACAGTTCCCGCCGCTAGTGCCCTTTTTTTACGTCCCGAGCTTGTCGGGGTTCAGCCCGGCCAGTTCCGGCAGGGTAAACAACCCGTCCTTCCGGACCAGTTTGCCATCGAAATGAATCTCTCCGCCGCCGTATTCCGGGCGTTGGATGCAGACCATGTCCCAGTGAATCTGACTCTTGTTGCCGTTGCCCGCTTCTTCGTAGGCCTGGCCCGGCGTCAGGTGGAAGCTGCCGGCGATTTTCTCATCGAACAGAATATCTTTCATCGGCCGCAGAATGTGCGGGTTGAAGGCCAGCGACCACTCGCCGATGTAGCGTGCGCCTTCATCGGCATTCAGAATCTCGTTCAACTTCGCCGTTTCGCCGCCTGCCGTCGCCTCAACGATTTTGCCCGCCTTAAACACCAGCCTGACGCCATTGAAGACCGTTCCACGGTAAAGCGTCTCACAGTTGTAAGTGATCACTCCTTCGACCGAATCCTTCACCGGACAGGTGAACAACTCGCCATCCGGGATGTTGCGGTCGCCCGAACATTCCTTGCTGGCGATCCCCTTCTTGCTGAACTTCAGGTCGGTTCCCGGCCCGGTAATGTGCACGCGTTCTGTACGGTCCAGCAGGGCGTGTAGCGGCTTCATCGCAGCCGACATCTTGGCGTAATCCACATCGGCACACACCCGGAAATAAAAGTCTTCGAAGGCCTCGGTGCTCATCCCGGCCGCCTGCGCCATGGAAGGCGTCGGCCAGCGCAACACCACCCACTTCGTGTGGTCCACCCGCTGACTGTGCACTGTGCGCCAGTAGTGCTTTTCGTACAGGCTCATTTTGTCCTGTGGCACATCGCCGAACTCCGAGATGTTGTGGCTGCCGCGCAGCCCGACATAGGCGTCCATCTCTTTCATCCGGCTCAAGCCCATCTGGCCCCACAGCGCCATCTGGTCTTCTGTGGCGTGCTGGTACAGCGAGCGAAGGACGGTCTGTTGGTACGTCTCGACGAACGGTACCGCGCCGGCCCCGGAAACAGCCGCCACCAATGCCACGGTGAAGTCCGCCGGAATATCGAATGACTCGATGAGGACCTTCTCGCCCGGTTTGAGCTTCATCGAGTGCTTGACGAGTACGCTGGCCAGTTTGTCAAAACGCGGGTCTTTCACGCTTGCTCCTGTGGTTGGTGGGTGATGTCGGAGGAAGTGTAGCAACCGTCGCTTCCGCCGCGAATGTGGCCACCCTTTCGATGATTTCCGCAGTCGCAGGTTACGCTGTCCGAATGGGCCAGCGTCCGACCATGATCCTGACAAGCACCAGCACCCGGCCTGTCTGGGTCTCGCGGATTCAGTGGCTGTCCTTCTTGTTCGTCATACTCCTGATTGTCGTACCGAAGGTCTCGCAGCCGTTCTCGTTCCGAACCCACGCTTATGACACCGGCATCTACACCAACACCGTCTGGAACACCGCCCACGGCCGCTGGTTCCATTCAGACTTGATCGACATCGCACCGGCACCGGGCCAGGATCGCGGCGGAAACCACCTTGGCGACCACTTTTCCCCCATTCTTGCCGCTCTGGCTCCGCTGGCATGGATTGTCCCGCACCAGTATCTGGCCACGGTGCTTTGTGGTGTACAAGGGCTGGCCGCAGCAGCAGCGCTAATCATCGTTTACTTTCTCGCGCTGGACGTAGTTCGTGAAAAGTATTTTGGCGCAGACTGGTTGGTGCCCGCTACCGCCGCTACGGCAACCGTCTTCATGCTCATGATGAGCCGCGCCTTTTCGGGTGCGGTGTGGTTCGAATTTCACCCCAGCACGCTGGGAATGCCATTTCTGGCCGGGCTTTTGCAGGCGCTTCGACGAAGGTCTCTGGTCTGGGCCTGCGTCTGCGCCATCGTCGTCCTATCTTGTAAGGAGTCGGCGCAATTAGCCATTGGCGGCACGGCCATTTATTCCTTGTTGGAACTTCGTCGATGGCGAGCTTCCGCCGTGTTGACGCTCGCGGCCATTGCAATCGCTCTTCTGGCCTTCACGGTAGTGATGCCTTGGGCACGACAGGGCTTGCCGTGGGACAAAGCCCGCCGATTTGGACCTCTGGCATACCTCGGTCTCAAGGGAATCTACTTGCTGACGATTCTCGGCGGGATGGCGTTTCTCCCGCTGTTTTCGCCCCGCACACTTCTTGCAGCCTTGCCAGGGATAGCGCTGAACCTCGCGGTCAACAATCGCGCACAGTACAAGGTCCTTTATCACTACGACGACCTGAACTCGATATTTCTGGCATTGGCCTCAGCCCACGGGCTTGCCAACCTCCTTGGCTGGATCGAGGGAAGAATCGCTGGCAAACACGGCAGGAGACTTGCGATCCTGTTGACGGCAGCTGCGACATTCGGGGCCGTTTACTTTGTCCGAGGCAGCTCGGGCTTTGCCGAGCTCTATCGCACGATTGCGCGTCCCGGTGCTGTTCAGGTCCAGTCGCAAATGGCCGGTCTATTCGCGTTGCCGCCAGACGTTGGCGTCGTCGGACAGGAAGCGGTGCTGCCACATTTTGCCGCTCGAAACCGTGTCGTGCTCATGCGAGGGGACCGGTCGTTTGCTGAGACGCGCACCATCACCGCCGATCCAGTGATGTCGCCGCTCCATCTCGGCGACATCATCGTCCTTACGCCAGACGCCGGCGCGGGACTTCCTACCGAACCGAAGGGCCAAGACCTCATCAACTGGGCGATGGCAAATACCAACCTCAGACCGAGGCAAATCACGCCGCCAATTTATGTTTTCGAAGTCATCTCGACGGCACCGCCGAAAGCCCCTTGACTGCCTCATACAACGCATGCGTCGACTGAGCGCCAAGTCCATGGCTCTGCGCCATCGTAAACAATTGCTGCACCAGGGCCGTCGCTAGCAGGGGCGTCTTGGAGTCCCGCGCCATCTCCGCCACCAGCCGCAGATCTTTCTGCTGCAAGTCAATCGTAAAGCCCGGCTTGTAGTCCCCGGCCAACATTCGCGGCCCAAGATTCGTCAGTTGCCAGCTGCCGGCCGCACCACCACCCACCACGGCCAGCGTCTTCACCGGATCCAGTCCTGATCGCACCGCAAAGTTCAGCGCTTCACACACCGCCATGTTGTTCACGGCCACCAGAATCTGGTTCACACATTTCGTAAGCTGCCCGCTACCAGATTCCCCCACATGCGTAATCGTCTTACCCAGCAGACCCAGAAGCGGCAAAACCTTTTCGAACGCCGTTGTCGGCCCGCCGACCGCGATCGATAGCGTCGCATTCCGTGCGCCAACATCGCCGCCGGAGACTGGTGCATCCAGTAGCGTCACACCTTGGGCTGCCAGCCGACGGGCGAACTCGCGAGTCGATGCGGGCGAAATCGTGCTGTGATCGACGACGATTGTATTCGGTGCCGCACCTGCTGCCACGCCATCGGTCCCGAACAACACCTGTTCCACATCTGGCGTGTCTGACACGCACAGAAAAACCACATCCCGGCCGCGGCTAGCCTCCGCAGGTGTGCCCGCCCATTGGGCACCCTTCGCAACCAGGGCATCGGCACGCGCTTTCGTGCGATTGTGGACCCGAACGTCATGACATCCGACGACAAGGTGGCCGGCCATGGGTCCCCCCATGATGCCTGTCCCGATAAATGCCAGTTTTTGCTTTACAGCCACGTTTTCACTCGTCATGCCGCACAGCTTACAAGCCATGCGGCCCAAGTTCACCGGTCTGGCCGAACGCGAAACCTTGCCAGTTCTGCCGAAGAATGGGGCCGTACCCTTCTGATTGGTCACCGATTCTGTTCGCCCTTATCATGCCGCGCCCTTCCGTATGGCTGGCGAACTACCGGTGTGGGTTCCGCTGGCAGGCCGGGAGGCACGTGAAAGGACCGGGTTCGTGGCAATGAGCGTTCTTAAAGGCAATGCGGTGGTGGGACAGTCGGGTGGTCCGACGTCTGTAATCAATCAGTCGTTGGTCGGTGTCGCGCTGGAAGCCCGCAAGCATGGGCATATCGAGCAGTTGCTCGGTGCCCGCCACGGCGTCCGTGGCATTCTCAGCGATAACTACATTGACCTGAACAGCGTCAGCACGGACCTCCTCGAGCGCATCTCCACTACCCCTGCAGCCGCTCTGGGCAGCACCCGCGACAAGCCCGACGCCGCGTACTGTGAAAAGATATTCGTCAACTTTCAGAAGCGTAACGTCCGCTACTTCTTCTACATCGGCGGAAACGACTCGGCCGACACCGCCCGCATTGTCAGCGAACTGGCCGCCAAGCAGGGCTACGAACTCCGCGTCTACCACATCCCCAAGACCATCGACAACGACCTCCGTGTCCACGACCACACTCCCGGTTACGGTTCGGCAGCCAAGTACGTCGCCACCGCAATGATCGGCGACAACTTCGACAACGCCAGCCTTCCCGGCGTCAAGATCGACGTCATCATGGGTCGCCACGCCGGCTTTCTCACCGCCGCCAGCGTGCTGGCCCGCCGCCACCCGGAAGACGGCCCGCATCTCATCTACGTCCCCGAAGCCCCCGTCAGCGAAGACAAGTTCCTGTCAGATGTCGATCACGTCTACCAGAAGCACGGCCGCTGCCTAATCGCCTGCAGCGAAGGCATGTCGACCCCCGACGGAAAAACCTGGACTGAAGCCCTGCTGAAAGACGTCGACCGCGACGCCCACGGCAACATCCAGCTGGCCGGAACCGGCGCACTGGCCGATGGCCTGACCAACCTGATCACCCGCCGCCTGACGTCGCCCGGCGGGAAAAAGCTCCGCGTGCGTGGTGATACTTTCGGCTACCCCCAGCGTTGCTTTCCGGGCTACACCAGTGAAGTTGACGTCGCAGAGGCGCGAATGGTGGGCGAAGTGGCCGTCAAGTCCAGTGCCCAGGCCGGTACCAGCGGCAGCAGCGTCGCGATGCGCCGCACTCCCGGCAGCGTCTACAAGATCGAGACCTTCCTGACCCCGCTGGCCAGCGTCGCCCGCGAAACGCGTCACTTGGATCATTCGTTCATGGAAGGCGGCAACAACATCACACAAGCGTTCATCGATTACGCCCGCCCCCTCGTCGGCACACTGCCGATTGTCGGCAGTTTTGACGAGTTGAAATAGACCGCCGTTTCACCCTACCGATCAAACTGCGCGTCAAACGCGATGTTGCTCGGCTTGAAATCCACGGACTTCACGTATTCCGCCGCCTCGGTTGCGCCGTGCTCCCGGTCCATCCGACTGTCTTCCCATTCCACGCTCAAAGGGCCGGCGTAGCCGATGTCATTCAGCGCCACGATGATTTCTTCAAAATTGATATCGCCGTGACCAAGACTGCGGAAATCCCAATACCGCCGCGGGTCAGCAAAGCTGACGTGCCCACCGAAAACGCCGACGCTGCCATCCCCATGACCCCACCAGACGTCCTTCATGTGGACGTGGTAAATCCGCTTGGCAAACGTCCGGATGAACTTCACGTAATCCACACCCTGATAGCCCAGGTGTGAAGGGTCGTAGTTGAACCCAAACCGCTTGTGGTTTTTCACGGCCGCCAATGCCCGTTCGGTGCTGGCGATATCAAACGCGATCTCCGTCGGGTGAACCTCCAGTGCGAAGTTCACGTTTTCCCTGTCAAACGCCTCCAGAATCGGCCCGAACCGCTTCGCAAAATCATCGAAGCCCTTCTGCCAATATTCCTGACTGGTCGGTGGAAACGCATAGATGCTGTGCCAGATACTGCTGCCGGTGAAACCGTTGACTACGGCCGGGAACTTGTGCTGGTGGTCCTTGGGTGCCGCATCCCGCAACTTGCGGGCCGCTTTGGCCGTGTCCGCCATGCGCTTGGCCGCACGCTTCCGCACGCCCTCCGGGTCGCCATTGCCGTAAATCTCCGGCGGCAGAATCGACTTGTGGCGCTCATCAATGTTGTCACAGACCGCCTGCCCCACCAGATGGGCCGAAATGGCGTAGCACGTCAGACCGTGGTCGAGGAGAACCTCCCACCGACCCTTCGCATACCCCTTGTCCTTCAGTGCTTTTTCCACATCGAAGTGGTCGCCCCAGCACGCCAGCTCAAGGCCGTCGTAGCCGAAGGACTTCGCCTTCTGACAGATGGTTTCGAACGATAAATCAGCCCATTGACCGGTGAACAAAGTGACGGAACGTGCCATGGCGCGAGTCTCTCCTTGAAGGGACTTGCCAGTGGATATGCCCAACGCCATCGTGTCAATCGCCGGGTCCGAGGCTGGCCCAACCCGCTTCATGCTCTGCCAGCCACAGGTGGAAGAAGAAAATCTCGAACGCGTGCCCGACGAACTTTGGCTGCACTTCGTCAGCAGTGACAACGCCGGTGTGGGCCACGCGTTTCACCTAATGAATGACGGTTTGGTCCGTCCGCCTTTCGACCTGTCCATGTCCCGCAATGGCACGCGGGGCGGTTGCCGCTAATCCCTCGCGCGATCTCGTTTAGGCCACACGCCGTACTCCGGTAAACAAACCCCCGGCGTGCAAAAGCGTTAGGCCGCTTTCCGCCCGTTTTCGAGCAGCGACGGACGGCCTTGGGCAAGCCGCCACCGTCGTGCCCCCCACCCCCCCCCCCCCGAGTTCGCCAACGCGACCGGCATTGCCAAACCCCACCCCATGGCAGTGCACGAATCTTTTGCATAAACTCCCGCAACTCGGGCAGGAGTGGCGGAATTGGCAGACGCGCCGGTCTTAGGAGCCGGTGCCGAAAGGCGTAGGGGTTCAAGTCCCCTCTCCTGCATTTAAGCAAGAATTCAAAAGAACTGGTGAACCCGGGCCCTTTGATCAAGTTCTTCGTGACGTGCGGCCTTTGGTCGGTCACTTGGCTTTGCACCACCTCGGTGTCTAGGGCCGACAGCCTCTTTCTGGTTGGCGGGACCACTCTTTCAGGCCTGAAAATAACCGACGTTGAGGGCGGCCGGATTCGTTTTCAAACCTCGGCGGGGTCGGCCGGGTGGCGCGAACTGGACAAGGTCGTCCGAATCTCCGCAGAGGCTGAGCCTGCTCTCACGGAGGCCGATCAGGCATTTGCACCGCCTGATCCTGCCAAGTCAGACGTTGGTAGGGCCGTCGACGGTTGGCAGCGCGCACTGCGGTCGTCGTCCCGTCCGTGGGCGCGCTATTGGGCGGCCCGGCGGCTTTTGGCTAACGCAGGCAGAGTGGGCCGGCTGGATGCTGCCACCCTCGGTTTTATTGAGGTCTTAGAGTCGGACGGACCTGCAGCTACAGCGCTACCGGCAGCCGCTGGCGCCAGTGCCAGCACATTGGAACTCGCAGCAGCCCAGTTGGAACAGGCGATGTCAGCCCGCAACTGGTCGGACGACCGTCAGGTCGCCGCTCTGCAACTGTTGCTCAGTATTCGCAGGGCGGCCAATGATCCCGCCAAGACAGCGGCGGTTCTCGACCGCCTCGCCGCGAAGGGCGTGACCGTAACGACCTCGGGTTTTGGACCCGACTCAGTAGCAGCCGCCCTGGGAGGAATCTCCGAGCAGCTTCTCGCTGACGCGGGCCGTGCTTTGGCCGCAAAAGATTACCCCGGCGCCATCGCGCAGATCGAAAAAAATCGCGAGCGGTTCACCGAGCCAAGGCATCAGGCCGAAGCACTATTTCTGCTGGCCACCGCCACCGAAGCGTCGGCCGCAGGCGACCCGAACAAACAACTGTCTGCCGCCCTGGACTTCATGCGAGTGGTCGCAAACTTCAAGGACGTACCGGGTGCTCAGGCCCGTGTATCGGCCAGCCAGCTCGGGGCGGGACGAATTCTTGCGATGCTTGGCAAGCCAGACGAGGCCCGACGCCTTCTCACCCCGCTTTCTCAAGATGCTGATCCGGCCGTCCACCAGCAGGCTCGGGCACTCCTCGACCGGCTGCCGTAACCTCTCCTGCCCTTTCCCCTGATCGCCTAAGCCGGTATCACTACGCCGCTGGCACTCCGCCGACCCTACAACATGATTGACAACTCTAAAAAACGTAAGCTGTTGACGATCTTTGCGGCCCTGTTGATGGTCGCTTTCATCCTGCCCAGCTACATCGGCCGGGGCGGTGGCGGCAGGCGTGGCGGCTCCGGCAGCGCAGTTCTGGGTCGATACGGCCCCGACAAGACGCCTATCACTGAAGATGAGACCATCATCGCAGCCCGCAAGTGGCAGATGCTAAATCAGGCCGTCATCAACGATCGCAATCCCGACCCCGCAGCCGAGCACCGGACGGTGGCACAGGCGCTGTTGCCCTGGTTGTACTCCGCGCAGCTCCGCAGTTTGGACATCAATCGCCACCCCGAGATGTTCGCGCTGCTCGTTCGCGATGCAGCAAGTCGCGGCATTCAGGTGGGTGATGACAAGGTTCAGGAAGTGTTGCGCAACGACGTCATCGCCCCCGCAGGTATGACGCCAGATCAGCAGAGTTACCTGATCGAAGGCGTTCGCGATGCGCTGACGATTTACTACGGCCTGTGCGATGTCGCCCGCAGCACACGCATGACTGCGCCGTTGTTTGACGCCCAATATGCCGAGTTGGCCAACAACCTGCGCTTGGGTATCGCGACCATTGAAGTCGCGCCGTTTCTGGCAAAAGTGTCCGAGCCGAACCAGTCGCAGATTGACGAACAGTTCGCGAAGTACGGCAATGTTCTGGCGGGTGGCACAAACATCGCCGAGAACCCCTTCGGGTTTGGCTACCGACTCCCCGACCGTCTGCGCTTGCAGGTGCTGGCCATCGACCGCAAGGAGGCAGTTCGTGCGGCGCGGTCCAAAAAATCCGACTACGACTGGGACGTTGAGGCCCACAAGTACTACAAGCAGAATCAGGACCGTTACAACACGGCACCTATCCCGGGTACGACCGTGACGCCCGCCGCACCTGCGGCCGCCAGCCAGCCGGCCATCAAGCCTTTCGCCTCTGTCAAAGGCGACATCGAAGAGACGCTGGTAGCCGCTGCCGCCGATGCGATTTCCGCCGAAGTCCTCCGCCGCACAAGTTCCACACTCAACGCCGACTACGCCCTCTACAGCAAGGCAACGGGCATCGGCGCTGCGGGTTCGGCCACCACGCTGCCGACCAGCCTGCCCACCACCCTGCCTGACGGACCGTCTTCGACATCCGTCGGCGTTGCTTACGGCACCTTTGCATATCTGCAGGCCGTGGCGGCAAAAGAGCAGGCACGTAGCGGCCTGCTCATGCGCGTGGTCGATACCGGCAAGCTCTCATCCGCCGAAGAACTGGCCGCTCAGCCGCTGTTTACCGGTGCCAAGCCGACGATCGGTGGCGTTGCCGTGGAAAGGGCAGACGGACTTGCGGTGCTCTTCGGCCGTGCAGCCGCGCTCATTCCCGCAGGTGCACCGTCAACCGGCAATGAACTCGCCTTGATGGCACCGTCAAGCGAAATGATCAACGCCAGCCAGGACGTGTTGCTCGTTCGCACTGTGGCACAGTCGCCCGCACATCAGCCCGCTGATTACAAGGACTTCGAGCCGCAGCTGCGCGAGGATTACAAAATTGCCACCGCCTTCGCGCAGGCCCGTCAGCTCACTGCCAAGACGGCTGAAGCGGCCAAGAGGTTCGGCTTGGAAGTTGCATCCCGCGACGCGAAACTTCCGTATGAAGCGACCCAGCCCACGCCACTTTCCCGCCCGGTACAGGTCAAGGGCGGACTGACGGAGTACGGCCTGGCCGCCATGAAGCAGGCCGCCGGTTCCCTGTTGCGGTCGGCGAATCCTTCAGATGCGCCCGTCATCGCCGTGGAACTGCCGCGCGACCGAAAGCTGACAGTGGTCGAGTTGATCGGCGTGGAGCGTTCACCGGGCGTTCCGCCGCCGGAACTGGCCCACGCACAGTTTGTGGAACAATCCAGCGTCGGGACCATTCGTGAACTCGGACTCATCTGGTTTGACGAGAAAGAACTCCTTGCCCGCACCGGGTGGGTGAAAGAGCCGCAGTAAGCACGCCAATGCACGGCCTCCACGGGCTTTAGCGCAATCTTCATACTTGGGTTGGCCCGGTTGCGGTCCTAGCGGATACAACGAGCACATGAGCAGAACCAATGCCGTGAACCTTGTGTGGCTGCGGCTCATGCTGGTGTTGTCAGCAGCGTGGGTGCCAGCGTCATGGGCCGACGTGCGAATCCAAGGCGCTGGCGCGACCTTCCCGAAGGCTCTGTACCTCCGGTGGGCCTCCGACTACGGAACCAAACATCCCGGCAGCCAGGTGGAATATCAAAGTCAGGGCTCCGGCTTCGGCATCAACGGCATCACCAACCGAACCATCGACTTCGGGGCGACAGACGCCCCGATGAACAAGAAAGAGCGTGAGAAGCTTCCCGCGCCCGTGCTCCACATCCCCACTTGCGGCGGCGCTGTTGTCGCGGCCTACAACGTGCCGGGGCTCGGTGGCGAACTGAAACTCAGCGGCCCCGTGCTGGCCGAGATATACCTCGGCAACATCAGCAAGTGGAATGACACGGCCATCGCCGAACTGAACCCCGGCGCGAAACTGCCTGATCTCGCGATCACGCCCGTCGCCCGGTCAGATGCCTCCGGTACGACCTTCGTCTTCACCAGTTATCTCGCCACCCAGAGCGACATCTTCAAGCAGACCCTCGGCATCGGAAAAAGCGTCGAGTGGAAGAAAGGCCAACAGGCCAAGGGCAACGAGGGCGTCAGCAACCAGATTCGCCAGATTGCAGGTGCCATTGGTTACGTCGAGCTGAACTATGCCATCGTGGAAAAGCTGCCTCATGCGGCCATCAAGAACACGGCCGGTGAGTTCGTCGCCGCGTCGCCCGCCTCGGTAACAGCCGCCGCCACCGGCGCGGAGTCGCGCATGAAAGAGGTTCTGGCGACGAACATCTGGAACAGTTCAAACCCGGGTGCCTACCCCATCAGCGCGCTCACCTACATGCTGGTCTATCAGGACCTTGGTTATCTTAAGGACAAGGCCAAAGCCGAAGAAGTCGTCGGTTACATGGCCTACTGCCTGACCGCTGGCCAGCCTGTCGCCCCGACCCTCGACTACGCCAGCCTCCCAGACGGTGTCCGTGCGCGTGCCCTAGCCGCACTAGGTTCGGTGGTGTTTGATGGCTCGCCGTTGGAGGCCGCTACAAAGGCCGGCAAGCAGGATTCCAAGTAAGTGTTCAGCCTATCCCCAGCTTCAGCCCCCTCTCCTACCGCCCCCTCCCCGCGGCGGCGACTCGGCCTCGGCGGTCACACCTCCTTTGGCGATTGGGCCTTGCGGGGCGCGACCATGGCTTCGGCCCTTGTGCTGGTCTTGATGATGGCAGCGCTGATTGTCGTCCTGACACGCGCGGCCGTGCCCGCTCTGAAGGCCTACGGTCCTCGATTTTTCACCGGCACAAGTTGGCGGGCCAACGAACTGGAAGTGAACAAGCGGGATGCAACCGGCCGGGTTGTTTTCGACGAAGAGGGCACGCCCGTCACCGTCAAGGTCCCGGCCGAGTTCGGCGCCTTACATGTTGTCTACGGAACGCTGGCGAGTAGCGCCATTGCATTGGCAGTTGCCGTCCCGCTCAGTCTCGGGACCGCGCTGTTTCTCATCCGCATCGCCCCGCCAAAGTTGGCCGCCCCGGTTTCGTTCCTCGTCGAGTTTCTGGCCGCCATACCCAGCCTCGCCTACGGCATCTGGGGCATGTTCGTGCTTTGTCCTTTTCTGGCGGCCAACATCGAGTCGCCGATGTTCCATCGATTGTCGGGAATACCGGGACTGGGCTGGATGTTTGATGCTCACGGCATGGCCGGTGCGGGCGGGAAGCTCACGCCAACGGGCTACGACCTGCTGGCCGGTGGGCTGATTCTCGCGATCATGATCATCCCGATCATCACGGCCCTTAGTCGCGATATCCTCGCGGCCGTTCCGCGCACGCAGGTGGAGGGAACCACCGCGCTGGGTGCAACGTGGTGGCAGAGCAGCGCCGGGATGCTGCACTATGCCCGCGGCGGGCTTTTCGGAGCCATCATGCTGGGTCTGGCCCGGGCCGCCGGTGAGACCATGGCCGTGACGCTGGTCATCGGCAACAAAACGCAGATCGTCCTCAGCCCCTTTGCCCCGGCCCAGACCATGAGCAGTCTGCTCGCCAACAACTTCGGCGAGGCCTCCAAGGGTGACAATCCGATGGGTGCCCTGATGCTCATCGCCCTCCTGCTGCTGGCCATTTCCCTGATCATCAACATCGTCGCCCGCTACCTCTTCGGCGGTGCCGTCCGACCGGCGGCAGCCCACTAACCCATGCAGTCCCTTGCACAGCAAACTGGCCACACACTTCGGGCAAAAATGCTCAGCCGGTTCGCGTACGTCCTGTGCTGCCTTTGCACGCTCCTCATTCTTACCGTTCTGGCCCTTGTTGTCGGCTTCCTTGCCTACCGGGGTGCAGCCGCCATCGGCCTCACCGGCGATTTCTCCCGCTTCGTTGCCTTCTTCACCAAGACATCCATCCCTCAGGGCGTCGCCGGCTATCCCGGCGGCATGCTTCAGGCCATTGTCGGCACCGTTATCCTCCTCGCGCTGGCCTCTTTGATCGGCATCCCCGTCGGCATGTTGGCCGGTGTCTACCTGAGCGAATATTCGGTCGACAGCCGGCTGGCCACGCCGATCCGGTTCATAGCCGATGTGCTCTCCGGCGTGCCGTCCATTGTCGTGGGGATTCTTGGTTACGAGTTGCTGGTGGTGCCGATGGGCGGTGCCAGCGGCTACGCGGGCGCGGCCGCGCTGGCGTTTATCATGATCCCCATGGTCGCCCGCACGACCGAGGAGATGCTCCGACTCGTTCCCGACAGCTATCGTCAGGCCTCCATCGCACTCGGTGCCAGCAAGGCCCGGACGATCGCACAGGTGGTGTTGCCGGTCGCAACCGGCTCAGTCGTCACCGGCGTGATGCTGGCTCTGGCACGCGTGGCCGGAGAAACCGCACCACTGCTGTTTACCGCGCTCGGTGCCAGTGCGATGACCCTCAACCCCCATCAGCCGTTCCCCAGCCTGACCGTCGCGATCTACAACTACGCCAGCGGCTACCCCGAACAACGGGACCTCGCCTGGGGCGGAACGTTGGTGCTGATCGCGATGATCTTCTGCGTGAATCTGGCCATCCGCTACGTCACTCGTGGCAAGAAGTAACCTCTAGTCCAGCTCGCCGAAGGGCAGGAAGGGCATGGGCGCCGGCCGCATGTAAGCCGTCATGGGCGTCAGTGACTTGCCGCTGTTGGAGCTGTCCAGGAACCCCTGCATCAGATCCAGCACCGTGAACGCCTGCTCCAGCGAGCAGCGATGCGGGCGATTTTTCCGCACGGCTGCCGCAAGGTCGGCCAGTCCGACGCTGCGACCGTACCCGCGTACGAAGGTGTTTTCGGGCACGGGCACTTCGGTCCACTCTTTGGAGTCGGCACTCGACTTGCCCTTGAAGAGCACGGTGCCATCAAAGCCGTTGGGATCGGGCACGCGCAATGCACCTTCGGTCCCCATGATCACGATCGGGTGTTTGCCATCGGAGTTTGTAAAACGTGTCGCGAAGCTCTGCTGGATCGGGCCGATCGCGCCGCCCTCAAATTCAAGCAGCCCTGTCACGTGGTCGGGCGTTTCCACCTGAACCACTTTCCCCTTCTTGGGCTCACTGGTGATCGTGCGCGGGTTGATGGCGATTCTGGCCATCCCCGTGAACCGCTTCACCGGCCCCAGCAGGTTCAGCAATGCCGTGAGGTAATAAGGCCCCATATCAAACATCGGACCGCCGCCGACTTCGTAGTAAAACTCCGGCGACGGGTGCCAGCTTTCGTGGCCGCCGCAAAGCATATCGGCCGTCAAGCCGACCGGCCTGCCGATCAACCCATCCTCGATCGCCTTGCGTGCCACCTGAATGCCCTGACCCATGAACGTGTCCGGCGCGCAACCAACTCGCAGGTTTTTCGCCTTGGCCGCAGCAAGAAGTTTCCGCCCCTCTTCGCGGTCAATGGCCAGTGGCTTTTCACAGTAGGTGTGCTTGCCGTTCTCTAGGGCCGCCAGCGCGATGGGTACGTGTGCCTTGGGAACGGTCAGATTCAACACGACTTCAATGTCGGGGTGCTTCAGGACCTCGTCGACACTCATGACGTGGGGCACATTGAACTCCGCCGCCTTCTTCTTGGCGGCTTCGATATTCATATCGGCGGCCGCAAAGATTTCCACATTCGGAAAGTTCTTTGCCATCCCCAGATATTGCGCCGAGATGGCCCCGCAACCGATGACCCCGATTTTGACTGACTTGCTCATGTGTTTTCTATTCTAAAAGGATTTCAAATGGCCGGCGTGATGGAGCATAATGGCAGACGCTTTGCCTGAAGTGTCCAACCGAGAAACTGTCATCATCCAAACTCTGGCGGCGGGTCGAAGATTCGCAGCATAACCGTGGCGGCAGTAATCGGCTCCAGCCGGTCGATCCGGCTTACCGCACGTTGGACCGCCCCTTCTTGGGCCAGATGGGTCGTAATGACCAGAGGCACCGATCCGTCCTGTGCCACTCCGTGCTGCAGAAAGCTGGCGATGCTGATTCGCTCGTCGCCGAGCACTTGGGTGACCTGAGCTAGCACGCCCGGCTCGTCTCGCGCGCTGAGCCGCAGGTAGTATCGGCTGGTCAACTGGTTCATAGGTAGCAGGCTGGGCCGGCGGGAGTCATCGCCCAGAAGGTGCAGAGCCGCCAACTGGGCCCTGCCGACGCCGGTTGCTGCGGCGACCATGTCGGCGACCACCGCGCTGGCTGTTGGCATCGAACCTGCTCCGCGTCCGTAGAGAAGTACGTGCCCCACCGCCGAGCCATACAAACTGATCGCATTGAACGATCCGCCCACTTCGGCCAACACATCGTTCTTCGGCACCAGCGTCGGGTGCACCCGCAGGCCGATCTGGCCGCTGGAAAACTGTTCGCCGATGGCCAGTAGTTTGATCACATACCCGAGGTCGCCTGCGTACTTTATTTCCTCCGCCGAGAGCCGGTCGATCCCCTCGAGTGCCACATCCGCCTCACTGAGCCGAGTGTCAAACGCCAGGCTTGCCAGCAGCGACAGTTTCTGGGCGCTGTCCCGGCCTGAAACGTCCATCGTGGGGTCTGCCTCGGCGAAACCCTCCTTTTGTGCCCCTGCCAGTGCTGTCTCGTACGGTGCCCCCAGTCGGGTCATCTGCGTCAGGATGAAGTTGCATGTCCCGTTCACAATCCCCACCAGTGCCGCGTGGCGGTTGCCGACCAGCCCCTGTGTGATCGCTCCGATCACCGGGATACCGCCGCAGCAACTGGCTTCGAAGCCGAGCGCGACGCCTTTGGCCTTGGCCAGCGCGAAGATCTCTGGGCCGTACAACGCGAGCAGCGATTTGTTGGCCGTTACCACGGACTTGCCGTGATTCAGGGCATTTTTGACTGCCGAGTAGGCTGCCGTTGTGCCGCCGATGAGTTCCACGACGATGGCCACTTTGGGGTCGCTGATGGCCCGTTCGATGTCGCCGTGAACGATTTGTTGCGGGATATGGGGTCGTGCTTTGGCTGTATCGCGTACGACCACATGTCGGAGGACGAATCCGATGCCGCTGCGACGGGCGATGAGGTCTGCCTGTTCTGCCAGTACGCGTGCCACACCGCCGCCGACTGTTCCGCCGCCCAATAATGTTACACCGACCGCTTCCATGGGTCGGAGGATACCATTCCGACGCCCATGGCAATATTCGCCCCCAATCAATCATCGTTCTCAGGTCTGCGTGTTGCCATTACAGGTGCTTCAAGCGGCATAGGCCGTGCGATTGCGGAGCAGGCCGCTGCCCGGGGCGCGCGGGTGGTCATTGGTGCGCGGCGTCTGGATAAGTTGCAGGAACTGGCGGCGGGCAATCCGAACCTCCTTCCGTTAGTGGTGGATGTCGCAGATGAAGCGGCCAGCCGGGCGTGGGTCCGGGAGGCTGGGCGACTGCTGGGCGGTCTGGACGTTGTGATCGCCAATGCCGGGTATGGGGACTTGTGCCCGGTGGCGGAGTACAGCGGCGAACAGTTCCGGCGCATTTTTGAAGTCAATGTCACGGGGAGCTGGGCGGTGTGTGCCGAGGCTATCAGCCTCATGAAAGCCCAGCCTGTATCCGGCAAGCCGCCCATGAATAAGTTTCGTGGGCACATCATGATGGTCTCGTCGGCTGCGGCCCGGCGGGGGTTGCCTCTGTTTGGGCCGTATTCGGCGACGAAGGCTGCGCAACTCAGCCTTTGTGAAGCCCTACGCGTAGAGCACTGGGACGACCGGATTGCGGTCACCAGCATCCACCCAGTGGGGACTGATACGGAGTTCTTTAATATCGCGGAGAGCACGGGCAAGGGAAAAATGCCGCCGAGGAGTAAGGGTGAAATCCGGCAGACGGCGGAGCAAGTGGCGCGGCGGGTGTGCGATGCATTTGGTAGAAATGTTCGGGAAGTCTGGCCGTTTCGGCCGGCCCGTTTTTTGCTGGCTTTGGTTTCGATCTGGCCCTGGCTCGGCGACCGGGTCATGTACAAGGTGCGTGGCATGATGAGTAAAGCGAAATGAGTGTTCCACGGCCCACCGTGCTTGGCCTTGACCTTGATGCGCAGACGCGGTGCCGCCATTGGCACTCGGTGCTGGATGTTGTTGCCATGCGGATGAAGTGCTGTGGTGATTACTACGCGTGCGCGGATTGCCATGCGGCGTTGGCTGGGCATACGGTCCAGCGATGGACGTCGGGGGATGCGGGAGAGGCGGTGGCGCTTTGTGGGGTTTGTGGTTGGGTGATGTTGCTGGCGGAATACGTTGGGTGCGAGGATCGGTGTCCCCATTGTGCGGCTCCGTTTAATCCGGGGTGTCGGAAGCATCGGGATTTGTATTTTGAGTTGTGAGGGGGCGGGGGCGGTGGCGCGATTTGAGAAGTCAGATTCGGTCAGACGGGTGCAGGGATTGTTGGACTGCGGGGACCCACCCTGTCTGGTGAGGAAGGTCGACGGCACAAGATTCGGATGCGAATTTTGCGTTTGCGGACAAAACATGCCATGAGTCGACATTGAGAATCTGTAAAGATTTATGGATAATGAACTTACGGCGGTATGCAGAAGATGGGTAACTTGAACGTGTTTACCTTAATTTGGGTGGTCGGTTTGGGGTTTCTTGGTGACATGGCGCAACGCATTGGACATTGGCGGGGGGACGCGCAAGACAAATACAGTCGATCATTTTGGGAATGTGTTAGGTATGGTGTCAATACCACTTTCGGGATGGACCGAGGACATGGGTGGCAGTTTTTGCTGTGGGTGGCGAGCTGACAGGAGCTTGGTACAGCCGCGAGAAGGTTGTCTGTGAGTGGACAGCGATTGGAGGGGGTGGAGTTGATGCGAGCCGAGCGTTGGCCAGGGCCACCCTTAGTGCTGTTTGCGCTGGCGGGCGGTAGGGAGGCCGAGTTGTTCGCGGTATTTCGCGACGGTGCGGCGGGCGAGGGTGATGCCCTGCTCGCCGAGGCGGGCGGCGAGGTCGTCATCGCTTAGTGGCTTGTGTTTGTCTTCTTCGGCGATGATGGCTTTGAGTTTTTCCTTCACGGCGTCCCAGCTCATGTCGGTGCCGTCTTCGCTGGTGGTTCCGCCGGAGAAGAAGCGGCGGAGGGGGAAGATGCCGCGGGGGGTTTGGATGTATTTCTCGCTGACGGCGCGGCTGACGGTGGCGACGTGGATGCCGAGGCGGTCGGCGACGTCGATCATGGGGAGCGGCCGGAGGTGCTCGGGGCCGTTATCAAAGAAATCCCGCTGGTGGTCGAGCACCTGCCGGATGACGCGCTGGAGCGTGTTCTGCCGCTGCTGGATGCTTTCCAGAAGCCACTTGGCATTGCGCACGTGGTTCATCAGGAACTCGCGTGTGGTCTTGTCGGCGCCGCCTTCGGTGGGCTTTTGCACCATCCGCTGGTAGATCTTTGACAGCGACAGATTGGCGGCCGGGTCGCGGGCCATTTCGATGGTGTAGGCCTTGGTGTCGGGGTCGTAGCGGATGATGGCATCGGGGAAGATGGGCTGGGATGTTTCGGAGGAGATGCTGCGGCCGGGGTGGGCCGGAAGGCGGCTGAGGCGGCGGACGGCGGCTTTGATGTCGTCGATGGATCGTTCCAGCCGCTTGGCGATCAGCGGGTAGCGGTTGGCCTCGAGGTCTTTCAGGTGATAGCGGACCAGGGCGCGTTCCAGCAGGAAGTCGTGGCCTTCGGAGAGTTCGTCATCGCGATCGAGCGCGTCCAGTTGGAGCAGCAGACATTCGGGCAGGTCGCGGGCACCGACACCGGCCGGATCAAGCTGCTGGACAAGGCGTAGGGTGGTTTCCAGCAGGCCGCGCGTGACGCCGGTGCCGGCTTCGTCGGTGGCGAGTTGTTCAAGTGGGATGCGAAGATAGCCGTCGTTTTCGATGCGGCTGATGATGAGCTGGCCGGCGTGCTGGACGTCGGGAAGTGCTGAAACCAATCGCCATTGGGCCAGCAGGTGATCGGTGAGGTTGGCGTGGTGATCTGGCGAGTTGGCCAGGGCATCCATTTTGCCGTCGCGCTCACCGTCGCCGCCGCCCGTGCCGCCACTGGACCGGGTGTGGTAGTCATTTGTGGAGAACTCTTCGTTGGCGAGGTACTCGCCGAGCTTTTCCAGGCGGTTGAAATCCCCGGCTGTGTCGGCGTCGGTGCTGCTGATATTGAGGGGCCGCTCCTCTTCGGAGTGCCGACGGTTGGCGAGGCTATCGGCTTCGGCTTCAGCGCGCGAGATTGGATAGGCGTCTGGGTCCGAGGTCTTGAGTTCCAGTACGGGGTTCGTGGCGAGTTCCTGCTCGATTTTCTCTTCCAGCGCCGCCATGGGCATCTGGAGAATCTCCATTGACTGGATCATGCGCGGCGTCAGGATTTGACGCTGATCGGTGCGGAGGGATGTTGAATGACCTAAGTGCATACGCGCGTGTTATTTATGCTTGGCCGCAGGCCCTCAATCGGAGGCAATACAAGGTACTATATCGCACAGGCATGGCATTTGCGGAGATGTTTGCTGCAAATTCCGTACCAAATGCCGAAATGGCAGGGGGGCTGCTCGGGTGTGTGAGGTGAGGTGGACAACCCCGCTGTGCGCAATAACGTCAGGATCATCTTGGAACCGTTGGTCACCATCCGGAATGTCGACTTCAGCTACGGCGCGACGGCGGCGCTGCGTGGCATATCGCTGGACGTGTTACGCGGATCGACGGTGGGACTGATTGGGCCGAACGGTGGGGGTAAGACGACGCTGGTGCGTTTGCTGCTGGGACAGATCACGCCGGATCGGGGAGAGATTCGAGTGGCTGGGTTGTCGCCGTCGGAGGCAGTGCGGCGGGGAAACATCATTGGTTATCTGCCGCAAAGTTTGCGGGTGGAATCGGCGTTGCCGCTGACCGTGCGGCAGGTGATTGAGCTGGGGCTGACGGGGAAGGTGGGCGTGCTCGGGCGGCCGGGACCGGATGATCTGGCGTTCGTGGAGCAGTTGATTGCGCGGCTGGAACTGGGGCCGCTGGCCGAGAGGCCGGTGCGAGAGCTTTCCGGGGGCCAATGGCAGCGGGTGCTGATTGCGCGGGCGGTCAGTTCGCGGCCGCAGTTACTGCTGCTGGATGAGCCGACGACAGGCATCGACCGGAAAAATCAGCAGCGCTTCATTGCACTGCTGACCGAGCTAAAGGCGGAGTTGGGTTTGACGTTGATATTTGTGAGCCATGACCTGCGTGCCGTCACCGGCATCAGCGACCGACTGGCGTGTTTGAACGTCACGCTGCACTACCACGATGTACCGCAGCGGCTGCCGAGTCAGGTCGCCAGCGATTTGTTCGCCTGCGATCTGGAGGCCATGGGGATTGTGCATGACCAGGTGTTTCACGCACCGGTGCAGATTGGTCTGCCGGTCAGGAAGCCGTAGCGGGCGATTAGAGTGGGCCGCCGGCGTTGGTGTAGGCGTTGTTCAGCAGGAAGAAGTCGGTATCGGACAAGCCGCCGCTGTAGTCAAAGTCGCCGTTGACCCAGCCGGTCTGGCCTGAGGTGAGACTGTCATTGATGAGGAAGTAGTCGGTATCAGTGACGGTGCCGGAGAGGTCTGCATCGCCGAAGTAGGTGGCTTTGACGATGACGTCGTTCAGTCCGAGTGTGACACCGTCGAGGGTGGTGAGGAGCGGGTCGCCGCCGAAATTGTTGAGTGCTGTGCCGAGTGCATAGCGATTGAAGGCGGAATCGGCGGCTGCCCAGCCAGAGCGGATTCCGTTGCCATCCCAGTAGCCGGCGGCGTCGAGGTTCAGGCCCGACGAAACGAGTGCGGTAACGGCCGCGATGTCGCCGTTGCGGACGATCAGGTCGTTGTCATTGAGGTCCAGGGCCCCGGTGGCGGCGATGCTGAGGGCCTCGGTGGTAATCGCCCGATTGCCATTGAGAGGAACATTGACGAGGTTACCGGCCCCGATGGTGAGGCCGGCAAGAGTCTGGGCCGAACTGAGGGTCGCTGACGCAGACCCGGTGACCGAAAGGGCGAACCGGCCGAAGGTGGCGAGGTCTGTGGCGAAGGTGTGAGAGCCGCCGGTCAGTGCGAGCGTGTCGGTGCCGCCTGCGTTGGCCAGTGAGGTGGGGAGGGCTGGCACGGTGGCGTAGGTGATGGTGTCATCGCCCGAACCGAGATTGATGGAGGCGGATTCGACGAGTGTTGTGCTGATAGTCCCGCCCCCTCCGCCGGCGACCGTGTAAGTACTGCCGTTGACGGTGATGGAATCGGCGGTGCTGGAGCCGGTGAAGGAGATCGCGTCGGTCGCCAGTCCGCCGTTGACGGTCAGGCCGGAGGCGGAAATCGGGGAGCCATTGGCGAGATCAATGTTGACCGTATCAGAACCATTGCCTGTACTGAGGGTGAGGGGTTGATTGACGCGGGCCAGGGCGATTTCGTGCGTCAGCGTGGCGCCACGCGTGAACTGAACGGTGCTGGATGCGGACAGGGTGACGACATAGGCGTCTGCGCCGGCCGTCCCTGAAATCGTCGTGGGGAAGAACGCGAAATTCAGGCCGGGCGACGAAGAGCCCCCGCTGGAGGTAATGGTGTAGCCGCCGGAAGGTCCGGTGTAGATCAGGCCCGACGGGGTGACGGCTTTGATGTTGGCACTGCCGACGGGGATGTTGGAGAGCGTCCAGTTGCCGGAGGCATCGGTGGTGGTGGAGAGTTCGCCGCCATCGAGCACGTTATTGTTGTTGGCGTCGCTGAAGATGGTGGCACCGGAGGTGGCGATGTCGGAGCCGTTGAATACGCCGTCGGACAGCCAGTCTTGGTAGGCCTTTCCCGAGGCGGTGCCGAGTTGGCTGACCAGGGTGATGGTCGTGTTGGCGTTGTTGACGTCGAAGAAGATGTTGCCGACGGCTTCCACCTTGAAGCGGCCCTGTGTGGTGCTGAGGCCATAAGGCATCTGTACGGCGGCCGTGCCGCTGTTGGCGACGCTGGGGACCAGAACGTAGGCGTAGGTGTTGCCGCCGTCGATGGAGAGGCTGATTTTGACGTTAGCCACGTTGATGCCGTTGGCGGTGGTTCCGGCGACGTTCCAGGTGATGTTCTGCGTGCTGCCACCGGCGTAAGTGACGGCGGTGTTTTGTGAGGTGAGGGCGAAGGCGGCGGCCGTGTTGACGGTGGTCACGGTCATGTCGGCCTGATTCACGCCGCCGCCGCCGGCACGGTTGTCGCGGGCGGTGACGCGGAACTTCAAGCTGCGAGATGTTGTGGGGAGCACTTCACCATCGATCGCGGTGGAGTTGGCGAGGATCTTGCTGAGGCGGGGGAACGTGCGGGTGGGGTCGGTGGTGGGGTTGTAACTGCGGAACAGGGGTGAGGCGCCGTTGTCGCCGCCAGAGAGGGCCAGTGCGGCGCCGGTGTCGCGCTCTTCCCAGCCGTAGGTGACGGTGTTGCCGTCGGGGTCGGAGCCTGTGGCTGTGAGGACGAAGGGGGTGTTGGCGGGGATGGTGTAGTTTGAGCCGGCGCTGACGGTCGGGGCGTTGTTGCCGGTGCTGGTCTGGACCGCAGAGGTGTTACCTGCGCTGCCAGCGGTGGTCGTGTAGGCGACGATTTCCTGGAAGCTGATGAAGCTGAAATAGGGGTCGGAATGGGGCTGAAGGTCATCGGTGCCGCAGATGCCGGCGTAGGCCATGATGGTTGAGCCGCTGCCGACTTCGTAGGCAGTGGAGGCGTTTCGGTTGCCGCCGCTGCAGCTGCCTGTCTGGGAGTTGAATGTGTGGTTGCCGCCGAACTGGTGGCCCATTTCGTGGGCGACGTAATCGATCCAGAAGGCATCGTTGGTGGGGGCGCTGGAGCCGGTGACGCCGCCAGCCTTGCTGCCGGCTTTGCCGACGACGCCGAGGTAGGCGACACCGCCGCCGCCGGTGGAGAACACGTGGCCGATGTCGTAGTTGGCCGTCCCGATCACGCTGTCCACGTTGGTCTGGTTCTGGCCGAGCATGGTCGAACCGTTGTTATTTGTGTAGGGGTCTGTGGCGCTGTTGGTGTAGACGATACTCGCGTTGTTGGCGACGAGGTTGAGGCGGATATCCAGCTCGGTTTCGTAGACGCCTGTGACACGGTTGACGGCAGCTACGATGGCGGACATGGCGTTGGTGACAGTTCCGCCGAAGTAGGCTGCGTATTCACCGGTGCAGGCGACGGCGAGGCGATAGGTTCGCAGGGTTCCGGCGATCGCGGGCTGCGCGTTGACCGTGCCGCCACCCAGGTCGGAGGTGGCGTTGGAGTCGGTGCCGTCGGCCTCGAGCGAGTTTGAGACCCACTGCTGTGTGGGCGCATTCATGTCGTGCTTGTAATAGCTGACATAGGCCGACTGATCGAGGTGGAAGTAGGGGTCGATGTACCACGATCCGGTGGTGGAGCCGAGGACCTGGGCCTGCAAGCCAAGTGCGGTGAGGCTGAGGCGGAGAGTTTCGGTGGGGTTGTCGAGGCTCTGGCCGACGTAGGTTTTGAAGTCGGGGAACTGATCGGCCAGGCCCTTTTCCATGATCGGGCTGTCCCAGACGGCGAAGGTGTCCCAACGGCCGGTGGGAGTGGGGAGTTTGATCGTGAGAGCGCCGTCAACGCCGGTGGTGAACTCCTGCGGGGCCTGAGCCAGCGTGGCGCGGATGGAAGCGGGGTCCAGAGAAAGCGCGTTGGCGCGCGTCAGACTGAGCTCGGCCGTTTTTCCCGGGAGGTTGGGGAGAGAAGGGAGCACCTGCCAGCCGTCTTGTGTGTCGGGTAGGGGGCTATCGAACACGTTTCTAATTGTTCGGGTCGGAGAAAACGTGCTGGTGCGGCTGTCGGCCAGAACGGGGACCACGGCTTTGAAGCCATTGACCTTGCTGAGATCGCTGACAACCGTCGACGGCAACAGAGAGAAAGGTGCTGAGAGCAGGAACGTACCTGTGCTGCCCGCGGCGGCACCAACGGTGTAGCCCTTCAGACCTGCAGCGTTGAGCGCAGTCTGAGCTGAGGCTGTGTCGGTCACGTTGCTCAGGGTGACTCGCCACGAGCCGGCGAGGGCATTGATCGTCTGGCCACCCCACTCCATATCGGCGACGAGCGTCATGTTGGCGCCGACGCGGACTTGGACCGCCAGGCGACCTGAGGCCAGGCCAGTGACGGTGACAGGGGCAGTGGTCTTTTTGGCACCCCAGACTACGTACGCGCCTTCCACTTCGGGCGATGCCGCGATCTTCTTGACGAGCTGTTCCGGATTGGGCGTGTTGGCTGGCACGTTCCAGCGGGTGATGGTGTTGTCGGCTGCGAACTTCACGTCCACCGTCAGGCCAAACTCTTTGGCCAGCGGGGGCGCCCAGAACCCGGTCTTCATGTCGACAATAATTTTGCCTTCGAAGATGCTGTCTGCGGTCTTAGGAGTGCGCGGGTCAATGGCGTGGGTGGTCACGTCGGGGCACCCACAATCGGCGGTCAGCAACCGGCGGCTCTCGAGAGTTTCGGTGACTGCGATGCTCAAAGACCGGTGTGCCAGTTTGCGAACGCGCATTGATTCTCCGTCGAGGTGGTTTGAAAGGGGTGATGTTCGGACTGTTACCAACAGATTAGTACCATGAGTTGGTCGATTCGCGGCACTAATTAACGTGGGATAAGTTGGTATGGATTCGGGTAGAAATGAGGATGTGAGGGCGTCGGTTGTAGATGCAACTTTCAGGGACGAGTGTTTCAGATCAGGCTTCAAGTTGGGGTGCCGGAATTTGCAGTAATCGGTGGAGACCTTCGGTGGCTTCGAGGCAACGTCGGGCAAGGCTGCTGTCGCGCAGGTCGGTGGTGGTAATGGTTTCCGGATAGTTTTGGTTGATAAAAAATTGCAGGCGGGCTTTCAAATCTGGCGTGAGCGTCAGTCCCGCGTTCACGCGTGCAAGTTCGACGGTCGTCAAAGGGATTCGCAATCGAAGGCAGGCCGGGCCACCTCCGTTGCTCATGCTCTGACGCACGGCGACATAGCGGACTTCTTTGAGGGGTGTTCCGGCTGCGAGCCAGCGATCGATGACGGCGCTGGCTTGTGGTGAGTTGCGGCATTCTTCGGGTGCGACCAGGACCATGCCACCCGGAGTGGTAAGAAGCTGAGAGTTGAATAGATAGGTTCGAATGGCCTCGGCCAGCGGAAGTTCGGCGGTGGTGGCGGTGAGGCAGTGGATGGGGCTGCCCAGTGCATTGGAGAGCTGGTCGGCCAGTATTTTGGGCGAAATAGTGAAGGCTTGGTCGTGGGTCAGGAGAAGATTTTCGTTGGCGACCGCGACGACATCATTGTGAAACGCGCCAGCGTCGATGGCTGCGGGGGACTGTTGGACGAAGAGGGCTCGCTGGGTCGAGAGTTGGCCGAGTGCGGCGACGCTTCGGCTGGCGAGCAGAGATTGGCGGGCGGGATATTTGGTTGTGGTGGAAACGTGTGCGTCATCGCGGCCGTAGACCAGAACATGAACGCCTGCTGTGCCGTGGGATGATGAGAGTCGCATCTGATTGGCTGCACCTTCATCAGACAGGGCCGCGTGGGCGGACAGGGGCGGGTGGATTTGCACCTGCGTTTGATCAGGCAGAAGTTGGGTAAGCAGCCATGCGGTGTCTGTGGATTCGATAGTGCGGTGAAATTGTGTGTGGAGGTTGGCGACGACCAGATGTAGGCGATGGTCCGCGGTGTCGCTGGATGGGAAGACGGTCGCGGCATTCGCGGTCCACATCGGACTGCTGGACCAAGCGGCGGCGAGAAGTGTGGGGCTGAGGGTGTGGGCGCGTTCGAGGGTCTCGGCGATCGTTTTTCCGCCGCAGATTTTGCGCAGGAAACCGATCGCGGGGCGCGGGTGGGGCGGCAGTAAGGCTTGGGCCACTCCGAGACCGGCAACCAGTGCCATTTTTTCGAGGCCTTCGAGTGCCGCAGCCCGGGGGTTGGAGGTTTTGCCAGCAGAGGCGGATGAGGCGATGTTGCCGAAACTCAGGCCGGAGAAGTTGTGTGTCGGCCCGACCAGACCATCTACCTGCAATTCAATGGCAGTGTTTTGCAGGTCCATCATGAGTCAAGGATGCTATCGGACGAGTTCTTCCGTGTTGAATCCCTGTCCGAGTTTCACGGGCATCGCAAGGTGTGGGGCCGTCATGTTGGCGACGGGGTAGCTGCAATAATCTGCGGCGAACGCGGCGGAGGGACGGTGGTTGCCGCTGTCGCCGATGCCGCCGAAGGGGAGTTCGCTGCTGGCGCCGTTGGTGGGGCGGTTCCAGTTCAGGACGCCTGTACGGACGGTGTTGGCGAATTCTTCCCAGGCATGGCGGTCTTCACTGAAGAGCGACGCGGCAAGTCCGTAGCGGGTGCGGTTGGCTTCCGTCAAGGCGGCGTTGAAGTCTTCGACACGGATTACCTGCAAAAGTGGGCCGAAAAGCTCTTCGTCACCGCGGTGGGCAATGTCGGTTACATCGATGAGCCCGGGGGAAAGCAGTGTGCGGCTGGCGTTCAGAGGTTTCATCTGCAGCAGGGGTTTTCCGCCCTGTGCGATGAGGCGGTCCTGTGCGTGCAGCAAGCGGTCGGCGGCGACGGTATGGATCACTGGCCCGTAGAAGGGCTCGGGGTCCATTGTGTAGTGGCCGATACGCAGGCGGCCAAGCCAGTTGGTCAGGCTCGCCAGAAAGCGGTTGGAGGAGTCGCCTTCGACGACGATCACGCGGCGGGCGCAGCTGCAACGCTGGCCGGCGGTGACGAAGGCTGACTGGACAGTCCAGTAGGCGGCGGCATCCGCATCGTCCGGCTCATGGACAACGATGGGGTTGTTACCGCCGAGTTCAAGGGCCGTGATGATTCCGGGACGGTCGGCGAGTTGCTTGGTGATCGACTTA
The DNA here is from genome assembly GCA_038226785.1 of Tepidisphaerales bacterium. Lineage (GTDB taxonomy): Bacteria > Planctomycetota > Phycisphaerae > Tepidisphaerales > Tepidisphaeraceae > JBBRQG01. The sequence continues at coordinate 64,057 of JBBRQG010000011.1, forward strand.
CCGGTCGCGGCCGATCCGGTGAAGAGCACGCCGTTGATGTCTTCATCAATCAGTTTGCGGGCAACGTCCGCCCCGCCCTGAACGATCTGAAGAACGCCGGTGGGGAGCTTGGCCTCCTTCCAGATGTCCAGGATTTTCTGCCCTACGCCGGGCGCGAACTCACTCGGCTTGAACACGACAGTGTTGCCTGCGAGCAGGGCCGGGACGATGTGGCCGTTGGGCAGGTGGCCGGGAAAGTTGTACGGGCCGAGAACGACCATGACACCGTGGGGCTTGTAGCGAATGGCGGAGGTCACGCCGAAATCCCGGGACCCGGCAACGGCCTCGCGCGACATGGGCTGGCGGCGATTGCGTTCGGCCTGGTAACTGATGCTGACCTTGGCCGCCATTGCCTCCACTTCGGTGGCGCTTTCCCACAGTGGCTTGCCGGTCTCGCGGCTGATCAATTTGGTGACTTCTGCTTTTCTAGCTCGCAGAAGTTGGGCGAACGTATCGCAATAACTGTGTCGTTCCTGCAGAGGCAGTTTGCTCCAGACAGAGAGTGATCCGTGGGCGACGCCCACGGCAACGGCCAGCTCTTCGGCCGTGGAGTAACGGCCTTCCCAGACGGTTTCACCGGTCACTGGGTCGATGGAATGGAAGCGTTCGCTTGGCATCATGCCGATGTTCCCTCGGAGCGACTGGCACCTTCGGGCCTCAGCGGCACGAAACGAAGCATCTCGCCGGGCCTGACATTCAGGACGGACGCCGCTTCGGCTGGCAGGAAGGCCTTGCCATCCCGCTCTTGCACTACGCAACGAGTCGCCCTGAAGGTTTCAACAAATTGCCCGACCATGCAAACAGGTTCGGCATTTTCGGAGGGTAAGATTCCTCCGAAGGGCAATTTTCGAGCATCCCTGACCGAGCGAATCTGCTCAACATGGCAAGAAAGCACAGGCCCGGCGTCGAAAATGTCAACTTCTTTCGCAAATCTGAAACCTTCACCTTCCAGGTTCTTCACGGCCGGGCGCGAATGTTCGTGGGCAACGCCGATGACGTCTTGTGCCGTTTTTGGCAGAAGGGGGATGTAGATAGGGTGGTCGGGCATGAGGTCGGCGATGAACTTTTTGTTCACGATGCTTAGGCGGTCGGCCTCGGCGAATTCGATGCCGAAAAAGTGCCGGCCGACGGCGTCCCAAAATGGGGAGTGGCCTCGGTCATCCAGCACCCCACGGATCTCGCTGACGACCAGATTTTCGAAAGCTGGGCGGTATTCGCCTATCAGGAGAAACCTGACAAGTTGCAGTAATCGGCCGTTGTTGTGGCCGCGATAGTCGGGGTGCAGGAAAAGGCTGCCAACTTCGCAGGGTCCGTCGTGGTCTTCGACCAGCCGGAGCAATGGGACCTCTTTGCGCACATGGATCTGCGGGCTTTCGAACAGCGTCGATTCGACTTTGTAGCTGTAGAACGGCTGAAACCCTCCGACCTTAGAGACGACGCCACAGGCGCCGATTACTTTTCCGGCCCCATTCTCCATCACAAGCAGATAACTCTCGCCGCCGGGTGAGGTGGGAATACGTTCGAAGCTCTTCAGACTCTTGGCGATTCGCTGGTGAAGGAGGCCCTCGTCTTTGGGTAAAGTCGTCAGGCCGACGCCGGCCAACTCGGCCAGGCCGAGCAAAGCGTCCTGATCGCGGGCCGCAACCGGACGGACTACGACCAGACCGTCGTTGATAGACTGGGACGACATACCTTTTAGTATCGCCCACCGATGAGAGGGATATAAGAGGATGGCGGCGAAAGCGGCTGGGTTAGGTGTTGGCTGGGGGCAGGTTATGGGCCAGCCAGCTGAGGGTTTGATGCGTCAGTTGCGACCTTTGCTCTAAGCTGTCAACAAGTACGTATTCCTGCTCAGTGTGTAGATGTCCGCCGACGGGACCCATCGTATCGACCACGGCGCAGCCAGCGGCCTGAAGTTTGTTGCCATCGCACGCGCCGCCGGACGGTCGGGTGCCGGCGGGGAGGCCCAAGAGGGCGGCTTGTGCCAACACGGATGAGGTCAGGGCCCGGCTGGCGGACGAGAGGGATTTGGGCGGTGATGTGAAACCGCCGTGGAGTTCGGCTGTGATTCCGTCGGTGGTGGAGAGTTCGACGGCTATTTGGGTGAGGGCTTTGTGAATGGCGACGGCCTCTTCGTTTGTCGATGCGCGAACGTTGATTCGGGCTATGGCGAGGTCGGGCACGATGTTTACGGAGGTTCCACCGGAGATCCGGCCGATGTTGATGACTACGCCGCCTTGTGGGGGCCCGAGCGTGGCATTGAGAGCGTGAGCGCGCTGGATGGCTGTGGCGAGTGCCACGGTGGCGCTGCGGCCAGCGGAGAAGTCGCGGCCTGCGTGAACGGCCATGCCACGAACGACGAGTGAATAGGTGCCGGAACCTTTGCGATCACCGACCAGCACGCCGTCGGGGTGGGTGGGCTCGTAGACGAGTGCGGTGCTGTGCTGGCGGGCGAGTTCGCGAAGCATGGGAGAAGAGGCGGGTGAGCCGATTTCTTCGTCCGGGTTGAGGAAGACATCCCAGCCGAGCAGGTCGGCATCGGGGCCGGCTTCAAAGCGGGCAAGGCCTTCAAGCAGGACGACGAGGCCGCCTTTGGCATCGACGACGCCGGGACCGTTCAGACGGTTGCCGTCGAGCCTGCAAGATTGAAACGGGCCGTCGACGGGGTGGACGGTGTCGAGGTGAATGTTGAGAAGTACGCGGTGGGGGGCGCTGGGCCGCTTGCGTAGAAGGAGAGCCGGCCCGACGGCAGTGGTGACGACCTTTCCGTCGTCGTTGATGGATTCATACGGGGGGAGGTCGAACCTCTGGGCTGGAACGCCGAGAAGTGTGACGAAGTCTGCGCCGACGGCCTCGGCCACGCGGGCAACACCTGCGGTGTTGGGGGTATGGGAGTTGATGTCAGCATAGCCGCTGAGTCGTTTGAGCATTGTTGTGACCTGATTATCGGCCATAAAGGACTGCGGGACATGTGGACGATCAACGGGTATTGTTCGACACGCTCATGATAACGGCAGACCGCGTTGCACAATTTCCGGACAAGCGACCCGACAGCCGGAGCTTTCGGGGAGTGTGCTGAGTGATCGCACGGCTCTCGGACAAGGCGAAGTTTCTGGTGGTGGCGTTTTTGAATCAGGGGCTGCGCCTGATGACGACGCTGATTATCGCCCGGTATGTCACCAAGGATGACAATGGGCGATACATGCTGGTGATGATGGTCGCGGGGTCGATCTGTCTGCTGGGGGATGTGGGTATCGCCCGGGCGCTGGTGCAGATACGTGATATTCCGGATGAAGAGGTGGAAGACACGGCCACCGTGCTTTGCGGTGGGCTGGGGCTGCTTTACATGCCGGTATGGATCGTGACGGGGGCGGTGCTTTGGTACCTCAAGTCGGACTGGCGTTTGATGGCAGTGGGGGTAGGGACTGGACTGTGCCAGCTTTTGGCGATGGTGTATCAGGTGCAGTTGACGGTGCTTAATCGGCACATGCGATTTGGCGCGGAGACGTGGCAGAACCTGGCGCTGGCGGTGACGACTGCGATAAGTGGCCTGGCATTTGCTTTGGGCGGGCTGGGGATTTTTGTGCTGGTGTTGCAGCCGCTGGTGGCGCAGGCGCTGGGGAACTATCTGATATTGCACAGGCATGGGTTTCGACTGCCGAGGCGGGTCACGCGACATGCGGCTGGCGCGTTGCTTTCACGTGGCGGGAAGATCACCGTCAGTCAGTTTGCTGATAAGCAGGCGACCAATTTGATGGGGGCACTGGTCTTTTCGGCCTCGGGAACCCGGGCACTGGGTTCGTGGGGAAAGACGCTGCAGAGTCGGGAACTGATTGGGCAGAATATTTCGTCGGCGTTTGATCGGCTTTTGTTCCCAATGCTGACATCGCGGCTGCACGATCCTGCGGCGCTGGCGATGACTTATGTTCGGGGTTGTACGCTGCTGCTGATGTTCAATGCGTGGGGTGGAGCTTTGTTCATGGCGAATGCAGCCGACGCGACACGGGTGATGCTGGGGCCGCAGTGGACGGAGGTACCGATGTTGCTGACGGCTTTATCGGTGACTCTGATCGCGACGCCATTTTGGACGATGGGCATTGCATTATGCCAAGCGAAGTCAGTGCCGAATGTGTGGCTGGACATGCTGGCGAAATCGACTTTGTGTCTGTTGGTGCTCGTCGGTGGATTCTGGTTGGCGGGTCATGGGGTGACCGTGCTGCAGGTGGTTAAGTGTGTGGCGGTATCGCACATGATTGGTGCCGCATTTTTCCTGCACTGGGGCCTGCGGACGGTCGGGGCGGGTCTGGGTGATGCGTGCAGGCGGCTGATGCCGATTTTCGTGGGTACGGCGGCGGCTGTGGCCGCGGGTGTCGGCGGGCGCATAATGGTCATGCGACTGCCGTGGATCGGGCAGGAGAGTTTTGCAACGGCAGGCGTGGGGCCATTGCTGCCGGCACTGGCGCGGGGGGCGGTGGTGGCATTGGTGCAGACGGTGGTGTTTGTGGGGGTGATCTGGCTGGTGGATCGGACCGTCCTGTCGGACATCCGGCGGCTGATGCGGAAGAGTGAAGGTGCGGCGGAAGTTGGAGCTGAGGTGGAGGCCAAGTGAAGGTTGCGTGTTACATCCATGCGGTACGGAGCTGGCAGAATGTGTCCGGTGTGGGGCGGCATTTAAATGAGTTGATTTTGCAACTCGCAAAGCGCGCAGAGGCCACGGTGGTTTGCTGTAATGAGGGGCTGGGGGCGGATGGGAAACTGCCGGAAACCAGCCCGCTGCGGCATCTGCCGCTTCAGGTGATTCCGAGGCGGCGGCGGATGGTGGAGGTGCCGTGGGAGTTGTTGAACTGGCCGAAGTTTGATCGATGGGCCGCAGGTTTTGACTGGGTGTACAGCCCGGCGGAGGTGCCGTTGCCGTCGGCTGGGCGACATGGGGCGAAGACGGCGGTGACGCTGCATGATGCGGTCGCGTTCGAGGCGCCGCTGTGGCCGCTTGATGCCCGGGGGAAGAAGTCGGCGGCGCGGATGCGGTCGCTGGCGCGGACGATCACGCGGCGGGCGGATCGGGTGATTACGGTGAGCGAGTTCTCCAAGCGGCGGTTTGTGGAGGAACTGGGAACGGCACCAGAGCGAATATCGGTGGTGGGGAATGGGGTATCGGAGTTTTACTTCGACATTCGGACTGCGCCGGCGGCTGAGCGGCACGAGGACCCGTATGTTCTCGTGGTCGGTGGGATGCACCATCGGAAGAACAGTGGCACGGTGCTGGAGGTGGCGCGGTTGCTTGCGGAGGGCGACAGACCAATCCGGCTGAAGGTGGCGGGTATTTGTTATCCGCCGTTTGACGGGCTGGCGAAGGGTGCGCCGGGGGTCGAGTTGTTGGGTTACGTGAAGGATGCAGACGTGGCACCGATGTTTTCACGGGCGACGGCTCTGCTTTTCCCGAGTTTATATGAGGGGTTTGGGATGCCGGCGGTAGAGGCGATGGCGGCGCGGGTGCCAGTGGTGACGAGCAACGCGGCCGCGTTGCCGGAGGTGGTGGGAGATGCGGGATTGGCGTTTGACCCCCGTGATGCCAAGGCGATGGCGGCGGCGATCCGGCGGCTGTCTGAAGATGATGGCTGGCGCGAGCAGTGGGTGGTGAAAGGCCAGCAGCGGGCGGAGCGATTTACGTGGGACCAGTGCGGGCGGCGGCTGGCGGAGGCGCTGGGTAACGGATAGCGAGTGAAAGAAGAGTCATGGCAAAGACGGCGAACATACTTCTGAATGACCCGACGGCGGCTGGGCGGCTGCACACATCGGCGGCGTTGCCGGCATTGCACGTGGGGGCGACTTTTTACCGGGGATTGCGCGGGGCGGGGTTTGAGGTTCAGGCGGTAAGCCCGGCGGGTGCGCCGCTGTTGCGGCAGGGGTGGCGGCATAAGGGGTATTTGCGGCGTTGTGCTGTCACGGCGGTTTGTCAGGGGTTTGGAGTGATGGCGTTGAATATGGCGAAGTGCTGGCCGGGGAGCAGCCAGACGATTACGCACACATGGAAGGTGCCGGGGATCGGACCGACGCATCTGGGCGCCCGCCTGAATGATCTGTTATTGGCGAGGGCGATTCGACGTAGCCGACTGGTGGTGGTCGTCACTGATCATCAGGCCGGGCAGATGGCGGAGCGGTTTCCGGGCACACCGGTGGCAAATATTCCAGTGGCGGCGGACACGGATTTCTTCCGGCCGGGGTTGCCTACAACCGATGTGCTGACGGGCGCGGCCGTTGAGCCGGGGGAATATGTCCTGTGCGTCGGAGACATTGACCGCGATGAAGACCTGCCGGTGCAACTGGCTTTGAAACTGGGGCGGCCGCTGGTTCGGGTGACGCGTGACCCGCGCACTGGCGAGCGGGCGAAAGAGGCGGCGACGCGGCTGGGGTTGCAGCGGGTTTCGATCTTGCAGCGGATTCCGTATCCGGCATTGCGTGACGTGTACGCCAACTGCTTTTTGCTGCTGACGACGCCGACGAAGAGCTATCATCCGGCCGGTCTGACGACGCTGACCGAGAGCGCGGCCTGTGGTGTCCCCATTTTGTTCCCGCGGAGTGTGACGACCGACGGATATCTGACTGATGGGGTCGATGGGCTTCTCTTTGACGAGATGAGCCTAGACTCAATATTGCCGGTTGCGAGGAAGCTCGAGGACGCAGCGTTCCGACAGCGGCTGTGTGTGGGTGCGAGAGCCAAAGCTGAAACGCGGCTCAATCTGGATGCAGCCGGGGCGGTATTGACGGCGCGATTGCTCGAGATCGGGTTGGTGGCGTAGGTTCTGAGGGGCCGCGTTCAGGCCAGAAGTCGGACCAGAATCGCTTTTTGTGCGTGAAGGCGGTTGTGGGCTTCCTGGAACACCAGTGAGCGGGCAGATTCCATCACGCCGGCGCTGATCTCATAGCCGCGATAGGCTGGCAGACAGTGGAGCACCACCGCACGCGCGGGCGCGGCGGCAAGCAGCGATTCGTCCACGCAGAAGCCTGCAAACTCCGTGACCCGCTTTGCCTTTTCCGCTTCCTGACCCATGCTGACCCAGGTGTCAGTGACGATGCAGTCGGCGTCTTTCACGGCCTGCTTTGGGTTGTCGGTCTCGTTGATTTTCAGGCCGGGGCACTGTGATTCGATTCGGCGGATATCTTCGGGGGGAAGCTGGTAGCCGGGTGGGGTGGCGACGGTGAAGCCCATGCCCAAACGCCCCGCCATGACGGCCAGCGACCGCGCAACGTTGTTGCCATCACCGACCCACGCGATCTTGAGGCCGCTCAGGGTGCCGAAATGTTCCTGCAGCGTCAGTGCATCGGCCAGCGCCTGACAGGGATGGCAGAGGTCGGTCAGGCCGTTGATGATCGGGACGTCGGACGACCGCGCGATGCGTTCTAGTTTTTCCTGTCCGTAGGTGCGCATCATGATGCCATCGACCATGCCCGACATGACGCGGGTGATGTCTTCGGTGCTTTCACGCTCATCAAAGCCGAGTTCATCGGATCGCAGGGTTAAAGCGCTGCCGCCGAGCTGAGTCATACCGGCTGAGAAACTGACGCGGGTACGCAGGCTGGGCTTTTCGAAAATGCAGGCGAGGGTTTTGCCCGCCAGCAGCGGGGCGTTGTGCCCGGTCTCCCGGAGTTCGTGCTTCAGTTGTGCGGCCAGTTCCAGCAGGTCAGAAAGCTGTGCCGTCGTCCAGTCTGAGAGTTGGAGAAAGTGACGCGGGACGGTTGTGGCGATGGGGGCAGGGGTCACAGCGTGATTTCCGTTCCGATACCGGCTTCGGTGTAGATCTCCAGCAGCAGCGCGTGCGGAATGCGGCCGTCGATAATGTGCGCCTTGGTCACGCCGCCCTGCAACGCCATGACACAGGCTTCGACCTTGGGCAGCATGCCTGCGCTGATGATGCCGGTTTTTACAAGATCATCTATCTGGCTGACTGTCAGCTGGCTGACCCGACTGGTGGGGTCGTCCAGTTTGGTGCGGATGCCGTGCGTGTCGGAGACGACGACAAGTTTTTCGGCCTTCATGGCGGCGGCCACGGCACCTGCGGCGGTGTCAGCATTGACGTTCAGGCGGCCGCCGGCATTATCGCGGGCGATCGTGGCGATGCAGGGGATGCTGTCGGCCTGTACCAGCAGTTGCAGCAGCCGGGCGTTGACACTCTTGACTTCACCGACGTAACCAAGGTCGATCTTTCGCCCGCCTTCACCGGCGAGGAAGGTCTTTTCCGCGATCAGGACGTTGCTGCTCAGCGAGTGCAGGCCCATCGCCTCGCACCCCTGGCTCTGGATGAAGGTGACGATGAACTTGTTGATCTGGTTACACAGAACATGCTCGGCGATGGCCAGCGTCCGTTCATCCGTGTAGCGGCGGCCCTGAATCCACTGCGGCTGTAGGCCAGCGGTTTCCATGGCTTGGTTGATCGCCTTGCCACCCCCATGAACCAGCACCACCTGCATGCCGACGTAATTGAGGAAGACCAGATCGGTCAGCAGGTTCGACAGGGCGGCCTCATCGTCCATGATCGAGCCGCCGACCTTGACGACGACAGTCTTGTTGTAAAACCGCTGGATGTAGCCCAGTGCCTCAACGAGCGCCTGGGCTTTGACGATAGCTTCTTCGATCATTGTTGGGCTCTACCCGAACTACGCGAAATGACACCCGCCCGGCGGCCACGCCCGCACTCTTCTATTTTTGGCGAAGGGGCGAGTATAGCCCCAGTTTTGCCCACGGCAATATCTGACGGCAAATCCAGACCCCGACATCAGACCAGTGTGCGCGGGCGGAAGAGCCAGTCCAGATTCGGGGTGATCAGATTGACCAGCGCCATTGCCAGAAGAGGGCCAAGGGAGACGCTGACGTAAATTTGAAAGATACCCGCCATGATGCCGATCATCATTGCGTAGAGCAGGCGTGCCCGGCGTGCCATCGGACGGCTCACGGGGGAACCAGCGATGAAAAACAGGACGAAAAGCAGGGGTCCGCCGACCAGTTCATAAGAGGCAAAGGTGGTAGCCAGCGGACCGCCGACATGCGGGCTGTTGAAGGCCGCCCATGAATAAATTGGGCCGTTCTCGGTCAGCAGTACGGGAAGTCGTATGAGCATCAGCGTCGCGAAGAAACCAATGCATCCGTAGACCGGCAGCCGATGGTCTATCAGGCGTCGGTAGACAAGGAAAAGTCCGCCAGCTACGACGGCTGCCGCGCTGGCAGCGCCCAAGGGGCCCGGGTGGCCGATGAACATCAGGTCTTCCAGCGGGGGCAGGCGGTCGCGGATCAACTGGGCCATACTGATCCATGTGCCGTTCCGTCCGGCGGAAGAGCGGGTGAAGTCGATCAGTTGGGTACTGGCGGGGGTCGACTGCAATGCTTGTGGAAGCGGCCCGGTTGGAATCGGCGTTCGCCACCATGGCGTGGCACCCTCGCCACGAGAATTGTCAGGAGCAGCCGGCGCCGTATTGAGCAGATCTCCGTGGATGGCCGACCACCGCGGTAACACGCGTTTGGGCGTCATCTCGCGGGGAAAGATCGCAGATAGTGCCAGCACGGCGATCACCACGGGATGCACCCGTCCGCTGGGGCCGCCCAGCAACCAAAGGATCATCGCCAGTATTCCACCTGCCCCGGCCAGAATCGACCAGTTGATACGCCAGTCGGCCAGTTCGGCCGGCATGAGCATTGCAAGCAAGAGCCCGAGCCAAAGCATTGTGCTTGCCGTGATCCAGCGTCCGCGCTGGCCGACCAGTCGCCACAGCAATCCGAACAAGACGCTCGACGTCACCGTGATGGCAACGGCAATCGCCGCACGCCAGCCGAAAACGACGATCCCCACACCCAACGGCAGGAAAACGCTCGGCAGATGCAAGGCATGAAAACTGGCGCGACTCGTGCCCGAGTGGCGACTGAGCGCTCTTCGTCCGGCCAGTCGATTGGTCAGTTCGGCGGGGATGGCCTCTGCGTTGTCGGGCGGAAGGGGCGGATCGGTGTGGGGAATGCCACGGAGTTCGTCGTTGGGGATGGCAGGTCGGCTCAAAGTTCGGCTCCCCCACTTGAGGCGACGATTTCGGCTTTCGACTGTGATTTCATTGCCCGAAGTGCATCCAGCAATGGCAGTTCGCTGGGGCAGAGATACTGGCACAGGCCACATTCGATGCATGCCTCAACGCCATAGCGCCGGGCCAATGCCGGGTCACCGCGGCCGTCGTGGGCCTGAGCAGCGGACAGGACGCCAGCCGGCTGAAGCTTGGTCGGGCAAGCGGCCGTGCACCAGCCGCAGCGGACACACGGACTGGGGTTGACCGCCACGTACGAGGGCAGGATGTGGTAAACGCCGCTACCGAATGCGACCACGTCGGTCCGCTCGACGATGCGGCCCTCTAGAACGTCGCCCTGCCGTAACTCAATGGTTTGCGCCGTGCCGCCGCGACGGCCGATGTCTGTGATGATTTCACTGAGTGGCGTCCCGATGGGCACTTCGGAGTAAAAAGTCCTGTTCGTCAGGTGGTCACGAACGGCGACCACCCGTCGGGTCAAAGGTCGGTCAAGCCGCAACAGGCGGCCTATGTCGGCGGCCGCGGTTCCGTCCACGACGATCGCGCCCACGGTGGTGGGCAGTGCGTCCGGCCTGAGCGACGTGCCGACGCCGGTCCCCATGACCCGGCGGAGAAGAAGCGTCGGGTGATCGAACGGGTAGACGGCCTCGTACTCCAGTACTTCAACGCCACTGGTTTTGGCCAGACGGACCAGTTCCCTCTCGGCGGCGGCGGAGATCGTCGGCCCGATCACGACAGCGGTACGCGGCGGCTTACCCCCAACGGACGTGGCCGCGGCACGAAGGGCGCACGCGCCGACCATCAGGCTGGCGGGGTCAGTTTCCACTTCCATGGCATTCAGCCGGACCGTATCGTCTCCGTCCACGGCTGAGATGATGATCACGGAGACGGGCACGCCCGCTGCGAGCTGTTCCAGCAGGCTGGGGCTGGTGGTCCGGTCGCTTTCCAGACCCATCGCGGCACATTTGGCCAGCAGGGTGGTGAGGGTCAGGGCGGCGGGCTTCTGGAGCTGTTCCAGCATTCCCGAAAAGTTTGCAGGCGGCATCTCAATGCTGGCCGAAGGACGCCGGGGGTCGGCGGCGACGGTGTAGACGTTTTGTCCGTCGGCACCCACGGCGATTGCGGCGATGCGCCCTTCCACGGGCGAAATGGCCGCGGGCGTGGTGGCGCCGATCGCGTCGCATCGCTCCAGCGGTTGATCGATGTGCACTTCATCCCCCACCTGGACGGCCGCTTTTACCGACCCCGCGCGGCCGCGCAGGATCAGCTTCGTCGGGAGCAGGCGTTGCACCAGGGTTTCAGGGGTCTCTGTCGGCACAGCCCGGGATTGTAGCGTCAACCCGCTCAGAACTTCACGAAGGGCAGACGGTTGTCGGCCAGCAGGCTTTTCATGGCCTCGGCCGCCAGGGAAAAGAGCTTCTCGCCACTGAAGCCACTGAACTGGCCGTGGCTGGCCAGATGGGGTTCGAGGCTGAGGGCCCCGGCGTAACCACGGGCCGAGGCGTCTTTGAGGATGTCGGCGATCTGCCCGTCGCCCTCCCCGGCCGGGACGACCTTGCCGCTGCCCAGAATCGCGTCCTTGACATGGATGTGCACGGTGAAGTCCCGCAGCTTGGGCCACTGATCCAGCGGCTTTTCCCCGGCCTGCACGAAATTGGCAAAGTCGAACGCCATCCGCAGCTTGGGGCTGGCGATCGCCTGCATCAGATGAAGACAAGCGTCCCCTTTTTCGCCGTAGATCTTCGCCTCGTTTTCGTGGACGAGCGTGACCGGGCGGCCGTGGATGTAGTCGACCTTGGACCGGAACCGGCGGATCACCTCGGTCCGGCTTTCGGTCGCCTCGTAATAACTGAACAGCCGGATGAAAGGTGCCCCGAAATACTCGGCGGCATCGACGGCGATCTTGAACCGCTCCTGATGCCCGCCCTCCCAGGGCTCCGTGATCTTTACCTTTCCCACGGGCGAGCCGACGGAGAGGACCGACATTCCTGCGTCCGACAGTTGCTTCTTGATTTCTGATCGCTGGGCAGCGGTGAGGTCCAGCACGTTGGTGCCCCAGGCACTACGCAGCTCAAACTGCGGAATGCCACAGGCTTTCATCACGCGGATCTGTTCGGGGAAATCGGGGCTGATTTCATCGGCGAAGGCACAAAGGGTGTAGGGCGTGGCCATAGAATGAGTTCAGTTCTTTCGGTGTTGCCCGGTCTCGTCCAGGTGCTTCTTTAAGTACGGCATAAAAGGCGTCCCCCCGGTGCCGATGTCGGTCGGGTTGGCGGTTGCCGTCGGTCCGTGGCCGGCCGTGCCACCCTGCTTGTGGATGTAGCTCGCTGCGTATTCGTAGTGCTTGGCGCGGAACCTTTCCTGACAGTCCACTGCCCGGTTGTAGAGGTCGATCAGCGGTTGACCAGCGTTGCCGTGGTCGATCAACGTTCGGGCATTAGGCTCTGATTCCAGGTGCTCGATGAATCGCCGGTGGGCTGGCGGCATGTAGGTCCGCATTTCCATCAGGTAATCATTCAGGAAGCCGGGTGCGTGTTTGATTCCGAGCACCGCATCTATGCACGGCACGATGCTGGACTGGGCCCCGGTCTCGCCGCGGAAGGTTTGTCCCTGGCCCGCGTATTCCGTGACGCCGTCGTAGACCAATCCTGCCGGCAGGCCGGGATTGTTTTTCCAACCATGAATGTAGGGCCGCACGCGGTGGTAATAGATGTACGGATCGCACCACTCTCCCATCCGGCAGAGGGTGGTGTACATCCTGTCCATCGCCACACAGATCTGCTCGAGGCAGTTCTCGGCTGCTGCGGCATTTCGTTGGGCGGCCGCTTGGGTGAGTTTGGGCAGCGTCCGGATGACGCCGGCCGCGTGGGCCTCGATATCAATGTGGATGAGGATGAACCATTCTTCATCGGCCCCGCCCCAAAAGTTTTGGAGCAGCGCGATATTGCCGATGGCGACGGGTCCGTTGGGGTCGATCCGCCTCCAGTTGTGCAGGGCGTAACTCGGGTATGACAGCACTGGCGGCCGGCCCAGCCTCTCGGCGACGGCGTGCCACGGGATGGCAAGGTTGGCCGGAATCCGCTGGGCCGGGGCAGCCTTGGAAAGCTCGTCGGTCCAGACGTAGGCGTGCCCGATGTAGGACAGGAGCATCATCGCGCGCTCGTGCTGCGCGCTGCCGCTCAGGGGCGACGGGTCGACCATCGGCATCGCGCCCACGATCCGCCGGAGCTGGCTGGTCATGAGCAGCTTGGGCAGTTGCTCGGCGAGGGCTTCCCACGGCCCGAACGCCGGGGGAAGAGATGTCAACGGGTCCAACGGCGGCAGAAAGCCCCGCTCGACAGAGATATCAAACGGCACCAGCGCCGCGGCGGTTTGGGGGGAAGTGGGCATGATTTCCCGGATAGAATGCGTCCGGGTTGAGTTTTTCTCAACCCGGACGGGTTTGTCTGGAACCAGGTGCTACAGATCGCGGTACGCCGAAGCCTGTGTGTTGGTTGACGTCCGCGGCCACAGGTCTGTGATTACATCGACTTTTGGCACCAAATGCCCTGTCTATTCGTCTTCGTCGACATCGCCGGCCGAGTCGATGGCCTTTTTGGAATCCACCAATCCCTTGCTGGCCAGCACCGCCTCGCGGATTTCCTGGGCGAGATCCTTGTTATCAAACAGGAACTGCTTGGCGTTTTCGCGGCCCTGACCCAGCCGTGTGCTTTTGTAGTTGTACCAGGCGCCGCTTTTTTCCACGATGTTGGTGAGGGCCGCCAGATCGAGCAGATCGCCTTCGTAGCTGATGCCGCGGTCGTACATGATGTCGAACTCGGCATCGCGGAACGGCGGGGCGATTTTGTTCTTGACGACGCGGGCACGTGTGCGTGCGCCGATGGAGACTTCGCCTTCCTTAAGCGTCTGCGTCCGGCGGACATCGATACGCACGGAGGCGTAGAACTTCAGCGCGCGGCCGCCGGGGGTCGTTTCGGGGTTGCCGAACATCACGCCGATTTTTTCGCGCAGCTGGTTGATGAAGACGACCGTGCAGCGGCTGCGGGCGATGGCCCCGGTCAGTTTCCGGAGTGCCTGGCTCATCAAGCGGGCCTGCAGGCCGACGTGCGAATCGCCCATCTCGCCTTCGATTTCCGCCCGCGGAATCAGGGCCGCCACCGAGTCGATCACGATCACATCCACCGCGTTGCTGCGGACGAGCAGCTCGCAGATTTCCATTGCCTGCTCGCCGGTGTCCGGCTGGCTGACGAGGAGGTCATCCAGTTTCACGCCCAGCCGCTTGGCCCAGCTGGGGTCCAGGGCGTGTTCGGCATCAATAAAGGCCGCGACGCCGCCCGATTTCTGGCTGCTGGCGATGACGTGCAGTGCCAGCGTCGTCTTGCCGCTGCTTTCCGGGCCGAAGACTTCGATCACGCGCCCCCGCGGAATGCCGTAGCCGCCGAGTGCGATGTCCAGCGACAACGAGCCGGTCGGGATGCCGTCAATGGCGGCGGCTTTTTCGCCGTCCATCTTCATCACCGAGCCTTTGCCGAACTGTTTTTCGATCTGCTGGACGGCCCGGCTGAGGGCCGAATCCCGGGCGGCATCACTGGCGGCCGAATGTCCGAGTATTTCGCGCTCCACGGGTTTGAAATCCGCCTTGGAGACCGCGTTCTTTTCGACTGCTTTTTTGGCGAAGGCCATGGGGGCCCGCCTTTCTGGCCGGAGCTTGTTTAACAAGCCGGGCGGCCGAGGAATCACTTGTGACCACGGTCTTTCGCCCCGGTGGACCGTTGGCCTCCCCCCACGATTCACCGCAAAACCCGAAGGTCGCAGTGGGAAGGGGCTGCTGCTGGCTAGACACCGAAGGACTTACGCACCGGCGGGACGGGGGTCACTATCCGCCATGACCGATGTTGGGGTAATGATAGGGGGAACAAAACCCGTACGCAAGGGGGAGGGGTGTATGGCGAGGATTATTTTTGAGGCGGAGGACAGGTGTATGTCCATGACGATCCACAGCACGCGCGCTACCGCCCTCGCTATACCATCGCCGCGAATCCGCGCTCCAGCACCAAAGGCCCGCAGGCCTGTGGCCACGGGTGAAGCCCCTCGGTACGTCGTCGGGCGTAACCCGTGGAAGATTTTTTCTCCGGCCGAACTCCGCCGACAGGCGGCGAACCGACCCGCCACGCGGGCGAGTGTTGTCCCGATGTCAATGAAATGAAGCCCCACGGCGTAGACCCGCGCCCCTGCCGGGGCTTTTGATCTACTCTTGATGTCCACGGATTGCGCCCGGCGGAGTACCGGCGTGCTGCACACGTGGCTACACACCGTTGCCCCATTGGGGCAAAGAGGCGTGAGAATTCGCTGCGTGTTTTTTATCTGTGTGCATCTGTGTTCATCTGTGGTTCCCATTCTCTGGGCATGAATTAAAAGAATCAGGGCGGCCGAACCGGCCGCCCTGACTTTAAGACATCAGTGTGTGCTCCGTCTCTCCGTGGTGAAATTGTTCACGCACGAAGGTGGCGGGCGGGTAGACCCGGATTACTTGACCGGCTTGGGTTCCGGCAGGCCGCTGGCTTCCCAGTCGATGGTGATTTTGTCCTGCAGGATCTCTTCGATGGCGATCTCCAGGTCGGTCATGCCTTCCTTGCGGTCGACC
This sequence comes from Tepidisphaerales bacterium, assembly GCA_038226785.1. GTDB lineage: Bacteria > Planctomycetota > Phycisphaerae > Tepidisphaerales > Tepidisphaeraceae > JBBRQG01. The sequence goes on from JBBRQG010000011.1 coordinate 79,802, forward strand.
AGCGGGCGGGCCCCGTCCATCAGTTCGACCATGCGCTTCTGGACCAGACTGGTCAACTTAAACCGGCCGCCCACCTTGTTCACGATGTGGTCGCTCTTGAGTGCTTCGATCATGCTGTTACTTACCCTTCTCTAAATCCGGGGTTTGGCCCTTCTGCGTAACGCCCGCAGGTTGACCCTGAATCCCACTACCGTTGTGTTATATGCCGCTACGTTTGTTATTGATAATACGCACCATTTCGTCGATTGCACGGCCGAGGTCGGCATTGATGACCATGTCGTCGAACGTCCGGCTCCCTTTGGCCATCTGAATTTCCCGTTTTGCGGCCCGAAAACGCTTGGTCATGTCTTCGGCGGAGTCGCGGCCACGGCCGGTCAATCGCTGCATCAGCGTTGGTTCGTCGGGGGGCAAAATAAAGACAAGGAGGGCGTCGGGGTACTGGTAACGGACCTGCAGGGCGCCCTGAACGTCGATTTCCAGCAGGACGTCCTGACCGGCGGCGAGGTGATCGAGGGCGGGGTGCTTGGGGGTGCCGTAGTAGTCGCCGTAAACTTGGGCGTATTCGAGAAAGGAATCCTGATCGAGACGTTTGAAGAAATCGTCGACGGTGATGTGGTCGTATGTCTTCTTGTCTTCGTCGCCGGGTTTCTTGGGGCGGGTGGTGGCACTGACGGTATAGGAGACGTGCAGCCGCTCGGCCAGTTGGCGACTGATCGTGCTCTTGCCGACGCCGGAGGGGCCGCAAAGGACGATGAGCAGGCCGCGATGAGGGGAACGGGGGGAGGTCACAGGGGTGTCGGCACAGGGGGCGTCTATTCGACGTTCTGTACCTGCTCCTTTAGCCGGTCGATGGCGCCTTTGATCACGATGGTGGCTTTGGCGATCTGGGCATCGTTGGACTTGCTGGCGATGGTGTTGGCCTCGCGCAGCATCTCTTGCGTGATGAAATCGAGTTTGCGGCCGGCGTGCAGGCCCGTGCGACATTCGTCCTCGAAGACGTCGACGTGGTTGCCGAGGCGGTGGATCTCTTCGCTGACATCGGCACGCTCGGAGAAGAGGGCGACTTCCTTCAGCAGGTCGGCCTTGTCCATCTGCAGTTCGGCCTTAGCCAGCAACTGATTGACGCGGGCGGTGAGCTTGCGGTGGTACTCGTCGATCACGGTCGGGGCGCGGTCGCGCACGGTGACGAGCTGCTCGCGGATGAGCGCGGTGTGTTTGAGGAGGTCGTCGAAAAGGGCTTTGCCTTCGGCCTCGCGCATGGCCGTGAGTTTGCTAATGGCGGTGTCGACCAGTTGGCGCACCACCGGGGCATGCTTGTGGACGTTCTCGGTCGTGTCGAAGTCTTCGGAGATGACGCCGGGAAGGTGCAGCAGGTCGCGGATGGAGACCGATTGGCCGATCTCGCTGGCGAAGGGGGTGAGCTGCGTCATGTAGGCCCTGACGGCCGCGATGTTGATGCGGGCGGGCGAGGCCAACTGCTCGGTCTTCATCTTCAGGGTGAGGGTGACCGACCCGCGTTGGAGTTTTTCCCGCAGGCGGTTTTCGAGCTCGGCTTCCAGACCCGCGATGACATCGGGCAGCTTGATGGAACCCTTGAAAAACCGGTTGTTGAGCGACCGGATTTCGACGGCGTAGTGCGTCCCGGCCTCTTCGGCCGCGGCGTCACCAAAACCGGTCATGGAAATGATCATGCGAAGGAGGGGGAGAGCGGAGAGGAAAGGCGGCGGCGGGCGGGGGACGTCGGAGTTGTTACGGCTGAGTGGCAGGGACGGCAGGAACCGGAACCACGACGGGAGCAGGAACGGCCGGGGTTGAAGCGGGAGCGGCCGGGGGCGAAGTGGGAACGTCCGGAGTGGAAGCGGGCACGGAAGGAATGGTCGCGGGCATCGCCGGTAGGGCGGCGGAGGCGGGGGTTTCGATACGTGGCAGGCTGGTGGTGGCTTCCTTCGTCTGCTTGTTGGCCAGCAGGTTTAAGGCAACGGCCAGAAGCAGGAAGACGCCGAAAATCACGGACGTGGCCCACGTCAGTACGTCGCCGGTTTTGCTGCCGAAAGCGGTGTTGCCGCCGCCGCCACCGAAGGCGCTGGCCAATCCGCCGCCGCGACCCCGCTGGATTAGGACGATCATGATCAGAATCAGCCCGACGAAGACGAATCCGGCGAGCAGGGTGTTGGTGGTCAGGTCCAGCCAGTTCACTGCAAGTAGGGGGTTGGGCATAGGGTTCACTTGGTCTTCTCCGCGTTCGGGGCGGCCGGTAGGGCGGAATATTTGTGGGCAGCGGCGTTGATGATCGGCAGGAAGGTGTCGGCCTTCAGGGCCGCGCCGCCGATCAATCCACCGTCGACGTCGGGTTGCGCTAAAAGTTCGACGGCGTTGTCGGCCTTCATCGAACCGCCGTACTGGATGCGGACGGCCGCGCCGAACGCGTCGTCCTTCCACTTGATGCCGAGATACTGGCGGATGAAAGCGTGGACTTCCTGGGCCTGAAGCGAGGTGGCGGTGTGGCCCGTGCCGATGGCCCAGACGGGTTCGTAGGCGATGACCAGCCGTTTGGCGTCGCGAATCACGTGGTCGTCGAGTTCGTCCAACTGTCGCTCGACCACGCTCAGGGTCTGGTCGGCCGTCCGTTCGGCCAGGGTTTCGCCCACGCAGTGAACGAGAATCAATCCGCCGTTGTAGACGGCCGTCGCCTTCTTGCCGATCAACTCGCCCGCTTCGTGCAGGACGTGCCGGCGTTCGCTGTGACCGGTCAGGCAGAACTTCACGCCCAGATCCAGAAGCATGTCGACGGCGATTTCGCCCGTGAAAGCGCCTTGCGGCTGGTAGTAGACGTCTTGAGCACCCAAAAGGATCGGCGTGCCAGCCAGGGCTTGGCCCACCGCATCGAGATAGACAAAAGGCGGTGCCATGCCGACCTGAATATCACCCTTGACGCCCGGGGCGACGCCCGCAACCACACTGCTGGCAAGCGCAACGGCGCCCGCCTTGGTGGTGTTCATCTTCCAGTTGCCGGCTACGAAGGGGGTTCGTTTCATAGGATTGGCTTGGGGCGGGACAACAGTTTAGGCGGATCAAACACCAAAGGGCCGCACAGGCGGGGCCTGTCGGAAAGTACCACTGGCGTCCAACGGCGCTGGACCCGTTTAGGCATTGATGCCGGTGATCTTGACCTGCGTGTACTGCTGACGGTGACCGATGGTCTTGTGGAAACCCTTGCGGCGCTTGTACTTAACCGATTCAGTTTTCTTGGACAGGATGGCCCCGAGAACGTCGGCGGTCACAGTCGCGCCGGCCACGACCGGTGTGCCGACCTTGGTCGCCCTTTCGCCACCGACCAGCAGAACGCGGTCGAACGTGACGGTGGCATCGGTGATGTCACGGCTGATGTTGATGACATCGCCGCTGGTAACCTTGAACTGCTTGCCTGCTTCTTCAATGATCGCGAACATCGGGGTGATCTCCAGCCTGCTGCGGGCGCTCGTTGACGCCCAAGATTTCGAAAAGTCGAGCCGCGTATTGTCGGGGTCTGACGTTGGGCTGTCAAGCCACCAATGGCGAAAGGTTGCAGGACGGGCCGGGTTGCCTAAACTCGCGCCCCACCACCCGGATACCCCCTTGAAATTCACACTACTGGATAAAGTCGTCAGCCTGTCGGATGTGCAGATTGTTGCCATCAAGCAGGTCTCGCTCGCCGAGGAATATCTGGGCGATCACTTCCCCACGTTTCCGGTCCTTCCCGGCGTCCTGATGCTGGAGGCCGCGACGCAGGCGGCGGGGTGGCTTCTCCACCACCGGACCGGTTTCGCCAAATCAATCTCGGTCATGCGTGAGGCGCGCAATATTAAGTATGGCAACTTTGTCGCACCCGGCAGCGTGCTAAAGGTGACGGCCGACTTTGTAAAAGATGTTCCGGGTGGGGCACAGTTCAAAGTGTCTGGTGAAGTCAGCAGCCTTGACGGCCCGCCCAGCAATGCTTTTGCAGGCAAGCTCGAGCTTTCGTACTTCAATCTCGCCGACAAGTCCGCCGCCGATGCAACCGTTGACGCAGGCTTGATCGAACACCACCGCCGTCGTTGGGACCTGATTCGTCCGGCAGAACTCTCGACGCCTGCTGGGGTTGCGCTGTAGAACACGCGTATGCGGGGCACGGACAGCCGCCGCCATTGAAAGTTGTGGAGTAACTGGGAAAGGATCAGACAAACATGGCCATGAGCCGCGACGAGATTTACACCAAGGTCAAAGACGTTCTGGTGGACGCATTGGGTGTGGACGAAGAACAGATCACCCCGACCGCGGTCATCCGCGATGACCTCGGTGCCGAAAGCATCGACTTCCTTGACATCATGTTCCGGCTGGAAAAAGCGTTCGGCATCAAGATTCCGAAGGGCGAAATGCTGCCTGAGAACGTGGCGAGCGATCCGAACATCGTTCAGAACGGCGTCGTGACGCCGGCCGGCATCACTGAACTAAAAAAGAAGATGCCGCACTCGGACTTCACGAACTTCGAAAAAGACCCCATGCTTGAGAACATGAGCAAGCTTTTCACGGTCGACGCCATCGTGAACTACGTGCAGACGAAAGTGGCGTGAGTGTCTGAGGCCTGAGGCCGGTGTACTCACCGATCTGCCGGTGAGGCGACCACCACCGGACGGGTCTGGAAGTATCGCGACATGTGGGCGCTGATCGGTTCCTTCTCTCGGAGTGCCTTTGCGCTGGATCTGGATTGACAAATTCGTGGAGTTCGAAAGTCAGAAGCGGGCAGTGGCCATCAAGGCCGTCACTGCAGCCGAAGAGCACCTGCACGACTTGTATCCCGGCTTCCCCATCGCGCCGCACTCGCTGATCGTTGAAGGCATGGCCCAGACCTCCGGCATTCTGGTTGGCGAGGCGCGCAGCTTTAAGGAGAAAGTCGTCCTCGCCAAAGTCGGCAAGGCGGTCTTCCACCGCCTCGTCCGCCCGGGCGATGTTCTGACGTTCAGTGCGCAAATTGAACAAATGACGGATGCGGGTGCCAGTATCAGTGGGCAGGTCACCTGCGGTGAGACACCGGTGGCCGACATCGAACTCATGTTCAGCCACGTCGACCACAACATGGCCGGCATTGCCTTCCCGGAGCACAACTTCGTGTTTACGGAGCAGTTTGTTGACCTGCTCAAGTCGTTCAGGCAGGACGCCGTCGTCAAACTGGCCTAATCTGTCGGTTAAGTGAAATCAGGAAACAACATGCGGCGAGTCGTGGTGACAGGCGTGGGCGTGGTTTCGCCGATCGGTATCGGGGCCACATCGTTTTTTGAAAACCTTCTTGCAGGCACAGCCGGCGTCAAGCGAATCAGTATCTTCGACCCCAGCGGGTTCGAGAGCCAGATCGGCGGCGAAGTCCCGGCGTACAAAATCGCTGACTACGTCCCGAAGAGCTACCGCAAAGCGACCAAGGTCATGGCCCGCGATATCCAGCTGGCCGTGATGGCGGCCGATGACGCCTTTAAGGACGCCGGGATCATTAGCAAGGCCTATAGCGAAATACCTACGCTCGTCAGCGAACGATTCGGATGCAACATTGGCGCTGGCCTAATCTCCACGGACATCAACGAGCTGGCGCAAGCCCTTGCCACAGCCAAGGTCGATGGTGAGTTCAGCATCGCGGCATGGGGCGGTCAGAGTGTTGGGGGGGCGGGGGGTGGCCAAGGCATGCAGCAACTCACGCCGCTATGGCTGTTGAAATATCTGCCGAACATGCTGGCCTGCCACGTCACGATCATTCACGGCCTGAAGGGCCCCAGCAACACTGTCACGTGTGCAGATGCCAGCAGCCACCTTGCAATTGGCGAGGCCTTTCGCACGATCCAGCGTGGGGCAGCCGACATGACCATCTGCGGCGGCGCGGAAAGCAAACTGAACCCCATGGGCCTGCTCCGTCAGACGCTGCTTAAACGGGTGAATATCAGTGCTGGCGCGAATGATGGGCCCGAGGCGGCATCCCGCCCGTTTGACGCCGACGCGCGGGGGTCTGTCGTCGGCGAAGGTGGCGGCCTGCTGATTCTGGAAGAATACGAACACGCAAAATCCCGCGGCGCAAAGATCTATGCCGAGGTCGTTGGCTTCGGTGCCAGCCAAGATTCCTACAGCGTCACCGACCCCGACCCCGCTGGGCATTCATACGCTGCGGCTGTCAGTAAAGCATTGGCCGAAGCAAAACTCGCTGCCGCTGACGTCGACCTCGTTGTGCCCTTCGGAATGGGTATTCCCGGCCACGATGCCGCCGAACTGGCCGGGCTGAAAAAGGCACTGGGTGAACATGCCTCTAAGGTTTATCTCTCCCCGATCAAGGGCCAGACCGGCAACCTGGCCGCTGGCAGCGGCGTGGAAGTCGCCACGGCCGTGCTCGCGCTGAAACACGGCAAGGTGCCGCCGGCTGTTAATACCAAGAAGACTGCGATGCCGCTGAACGTTTCAGCCACGGTCCGCGATGCGAACTTGAGAGTAACCGTCAGCAGCGCCTACTCGCTGGGCGGCCAAAACGCGGCGTTGGTGTTCCGGGCGGTGTAACGGCTTGGGCGTACGGAGAAACAATGTCAAAACGCATCGTCATCACAGGCATCGGCTGGGTCACCCCGATGGGCCACGACATCGAGTCCGGCTGGGCCGGATTGCTTGCGGGTAAGAGCGGCATCGCCCGCACAACCGTCTTCGATGCCACGACCTTCCCGACGCAAATCTCGGCAGAAGTGAAAAACTTCGACCTCGCCAAACACATTCCGGCCAGCGCGTTCGCCGCACACAAGAATGTCAGCCGCGCCACTGCCTTCGCGCTTGCCGCCTGTCGGCAGGCGTGGGAAATGGCCGGCCTGCCCGCCAAGTGGAATGGACAGGACCAGTCGTCCATCGACCTTGATCGGGTCGGTATGTACCTCGGCGCTGGCGAAGGCCAGCTTGATTTTGAATCCTTTACCACCGCGTGCGTCGGCGCGTGGGCGGGTGGTGCCAGTGAAGTCGACATGCCGAAGTGGGCTGGCATTGCCCGCGAGCACATGACGGCCGTGCGCGAGCTCGAGCAGGAGCCGAACATGCCCCTCAGCCACCTTGCCATCCTGACCGGAGCCCGCGGGCCCGCCCTTAACTGTCTGACCGCGTGCGCGGCCAGCACGCAGGCTATTGGCGAAGCGACGGAAATCCTGCGCCGGGGCGATGCCGATGTGATGATCGGGGGCGGCGCACACTCGATGATCCACCCTTTCGGCGTCACCGGTTTTAACCGGCTGACCGCCCTCTCCACCGCCAACGCCGAACCGGCCAAAGCCAGCCGCCCGTTCGATGCTCATCGCGGAGGGTTCGTGCTGGGCGAAGGGGCAGGCTTCGTCGTACTAGAGACGCTGGAACATGCCCAGAAGCGCGGCGCAACAGTTCTGGCGGAAGTTGTGGGCTATGGCTCCACGGCCGACGCTTTCCGGATCACCGACCAAGACCCCGAAGGGCGCGGCGCAGTCGCCGCCATGCGCGTAGCGCTGGCCGATGCCGGACTCACCCCCGCCGACATTGACTACATCAACGCCCACGGCACCGGCACCAAGGAAAACGACGGCACTGAAACCGAGGCCATCAAGACCGTCTTTGGTGAACAGGCCCACAAAGTCCCCGTGAGCAGCATCAAAAGCATGATGGGACACCTCATCGCCGCAGCCGGTGCGGTCGAAATGATCACCTGTGTTCTGGCCATCCGCGATCAGATGCTCCCGCCGACCATGAACCTCGAAACCCCCGACCCCGATTGCGACCTCGACTACGTGCCCAACAAGGCGCGCCCGGCCAAGGTCAACGTCGCCCTCTCCAACAGCTTCGGCTTCGGCGGGCAGAACGACACGATCATTGTGAAGCGATTCGCGTAGGTTGCGGTCGGCGTCTAACGTTTCAAGGCCGTGAGTAGCTCTGCGCCCGTGGCCCCATCGAACGGATACGTCACGACACGCCCCTCCGCATTACCCAGCCCCCGAATATGCCGGGCCAACGTCGCGGCCTCTCCGCCCCAAGTCGCCACGACCAGCAACTCCTCATCCAACCGCCCCGTGATACACCGCGACTTCTCCGGCGCGAGTTTCGCTGCAACGCCAGCCGCCGACTCCGCCGTGACCCGAACCACCGCAAGATGCAGCGTCACCTTCTGTTCCTTCGCGCGACCCATCGCCTGCGTCAGCAGATGGGAAAAATACCGGGCATTGGCCAGCCCCGTCGGCCCATCTGTCGTGACCAGCGTGGAGAGGGCTTTCATACGATTACACGTTGCGGCAAAGGCTGACAGCACCGCACGATTCGCCTCCAACCACGCCGCGGCCGCCGCCAAGTGCGAGCCATCGACGGTGTAGAGCGTTACCGCCCGATCCGGCGCCACCGTGGCCGACAAGTAAAGTTCCTTCGCACCATTCGTCGCGGCCGCAGAAATACCCACTGGCAATGCGATGTTCAGCGCGAGCGGAAGGTGGGTCCATGCCCGCTCCCCGTGCTGCGAAACCAGTCCAAGCAACTCCCCGGCCAATCCCCCGGAAGTATGCTTCACTTCGACGCGTGGCACCGCCTCCATCACCGAGCGCAGAGGTTGCACCACTGGCTGGGTCACTGGTGTGGCCTTCAATGCGCGCCGCGAAGCCGCCAACTGCGCCGCTGCAAGATCACCTTCCGTTACCGGCCTCACCAAGTAATCCGCTGCCAATCCAGCTGATACCAGACCCGCCGCCAGGGGCTCAGACCAGGGATCCACAGCCAGCAACGGCACTGGGTGTCCCAGTTCTTTCAACGCCGCCAGCAGCTCTTCCGGCCGATGCTCAAACGACTCGATGTCGAGAAGCACCGGGCCATCCGCCCGCTGCGGCGACAACATCAACTCGAAAATATTCGTCGTTGCCTTGACACTTATCGGCGCGACCGGGGCAGCCTGAGTCATGTCAACCCCCGATCATCCAAAAGCATCGCCAACTCATCGGGCGTCAGCAGCGGTTCAGGGTCGGCGCGGGTTGGCAGCGGCGGCAAAGTCTCCGCCTTCGCAGCAGGCACTTGCGGATTGTGCAACTTCAACAATCCCGCGACGGCATTCGCCCGGTGCGGATACAAGACCGTGTTCAACGACGAAATTTCACTTCCCGGCCTATGCCTCAGCAGCGCCGGAATCAGCGGCAGGTCGCCGTCCAGCAGTGCCCCCAAATCCACAAATAGATGCACTGGCCCCGGATGCCGGGCGATCCAGACGGCCACCGCGACCGGACTGGGTGAACAAAAATCAATCGAAGCGGCGTGACCGTTCAGGACTGCCCGTGCATGTTCGGTTCCCACAAGAACATGCAGCAAACGATGGCCCGACGCCGCCACCGGGGGTGTCGGCTCGCGGTCGGGCGTGGGGCTGGGGGGGGAGGTCCGATAACTATTCACGTCGCGGGTAAGATACCCTGCCTCGACCGAGGATTCGATGCGGCCGCATTCATTGACAAGGCTGGGTGCTGCCCTAGATTTCTCGACCCGACTTTTCGTACCTGCGGCAAACAGTCGCACGGGCCGCCAGTCGGTGGATGTCGGTGTCAGGAAGGGTCTGCGAAACAATTTCAAAGGAGCAGGTATGTCGAAGATCAGAGTGGCTATCAACGGTTTCGGGCGCATCGGTCGGCTGGTTTTTCGGGCCGGCTTTGGCAACCCCAACATCGAGTTCGTCGGCATCAACGATCTGACCGCTCCGGACTATCTCGCTTATCTGCTGAAGTACGACTCGACCCACGGCCGATTTCCCCACACCGTCACGCATGACGGCGACAAGGGTCTTGTGGTTGACGGCAAGTTGATTCCGACTCACGCCAAGCGCAATGCGGCCGAGCTGCCGTGGGGCGATGCCAAGGTCGACTTCGTCGTCGAATCGACGGGCTTCTTCACGGATTACGTCGGGGCCGAGGCCCACCTGAAGGCCGGTGCCAAGCGTGTTGTTATCAGCGCCCCCACCAAGGACCCGGAAAAGGTCAAGACACTCCTCGTCGGCGTGAACCACGACAAGTTCGACCCCGCCACTGACAGGATCGTTTCCAATGCATCCTGCACGACCAACTGTCTGGCCCCCGTCGCCAAGGTAATCAATGAATCCTTCGGCCTGGCCGAAGGTCTGATGACCACCGTCCATGCGGTGACTGCGACTCAGAAGACCGTCGACGGTCTGACCTCCGGCGGCAAAGACTGGCGCGGCGGCCGTGGTGCTGCTCAGAACATCATTCCGTCTGCCACGGGCGCGGCCAAGGCCGTAACGCTCGTTCTGCCGGAACTCAAGGGCAAGCTGACGGGCATGGCCTTCCGCGTGCCGACGCCAGACGTTTCGGTCGTTGACCTGACATTCAAGACCACCAAGGCCACCAGCTACAAGGAAATCTGCGCCGCGATGAAGGCCGCCAGCGAAGGGCCGATGAAGGGCATTCTGGGTTACACGGATGAAGAGGTCGTCTCGACCGACTTCCTGGGTGACAAGCGTTCTTCCATCTTCGACGCCGCGGCCGGGTTGGAATTGAACTCCAACTTCTTCAAGGTCGTCAGCTGGTACGACAACGAAATGGGCTACAGCAACCGTGTCATCGACCTCATCGTTTCGATGGCCAAGAAGGAAGGCCTGCTCAAGTAAGCATCGCCTTACCACCGACCCAAACGCGGCCTGACGGCCGCAGCACCAGTCCCAGCGGGCCGGGGGGCTTTCCAGCCCACCCGGCCCGCTGTTTCTCTGCGCCCGTGGTTGGCCCGTCACGTCCTGAAGACGGTTCCCACGGTAGCATCAGGGAATGTCGGAACACGGACGGCAGCCGGAAGACGCCTTCGCCCTGATGAACGCGGCCGTCGATGGCGACAAGGCAGCGGCGGATCGACTTCTGCCCCTCGTCTACGAGCGCCTTCGTCAAGCCGCCCAGCTCGAGTTGGCAGCCGAGCGGGCCGGCCACACGCTGTCTGCCACGGCGCTCGTTCATGAGGCCTATCTGAAACTCATTGGCCCGAGGGAAGTCCCGTGGGCAGGCAGGGCCCACTTTTACGCCGCCGCCGCTCAGGCCATGCGGCAGATCCTGCTCGATCACGCCAGAGCACGCGGCCGGGTCAAGCGTGGCGGCATTCAAGGCAAGCCCCGCAAAAGAGTCGACTTCGCGTCGGTGGCAGAGCTGGCGACCGCAGAAGATTTCGAGCAAGTTTTGTCCTTCGACGACGCCCTTTGTCGCTTAGAGGTTGAGTCCGCTGAAGCGTCCCGTGTGGTTCGGTTGCGGTTCTTTGCCGGGCTGAGTGTCGAAGAAACCGCGCGGGCATTGGGGACTTCCGGCCGGACCGTGACGCGGCTTTGGACCTTCGCGCGGGCCTGGCTGCACCGCGAGATAGGCGACGACGACCGAAAGGGTGAGGCTCATGGCACACGCTGACCGACTGCAAAATCTACTCGCCGGCGCGACCGAGCTTCCGCAGGGGCAGCGTGATGCCTATCTCGACGCGGCCTGCGCCGGCGATCCGGTCTTGCGGGCCGAAATCGACTCGCTGCTGAAAGCCCACGATGAGGCGGGCCGGTTCCTGGCCGACCCGACCATGGCTGCCGCCCCAGCATGGTCTTCAGCCGGTGCAGTAAGCAGTGGCGAACCCGCAGCGGGCAAGGCCTACCCAGGACCACTGGACGAGGGCCCCGGCACCCGGATCGGCCCCTACAAACTGCTGCAACTCATCGGCGAGGGGGGCTTCGGCTCGGTCTTCATGGCCGAGCAAGAGCGGCCGGTGCAGCGGAAGGTCGCACTAAAGATCATCAAGCTCGGGATGGACACAAGGCAGGTCGTCGCCCGCTTCGAGCAAGAGCGTCAGGCACTCGCCATCATGGACCACCCGAACATCGCGCGCGTACTCGACGCGGGTGCGACCGACACCGGCCGGCCATTTTTCGTGATGGAACTGGTCAAAGGCGATCCCATCGTCGACTACTGCGACAAGAATATCCTCGGCATTCGGGGCCGGCTCGAGTTGTTCGCCCAGGTATGCGCGGCGGTGCAACACGCACACACAAAAGGGATCATCCACCGCGACATCAAGCCCAGCAACATCCTCGTCGCCACGTCCGACGGCCGGCCCAGCACGAAGGTCATCGACTTCGGCATCGCCAAGGCCACGGCCGGCAAGCTCACGGAAAAGACGTTGTTCACCGAGCACAGGGCCCTCATCGGTACACCCACCTACATGAGTCCCGAGCAGGCGGAAGGCAGCCTCGACATCGACACGCGCACAGACGTCTATTCGCTGGGGGTCTTGCTCTACGAGCTCCTGACCGGAACAACGCCCTTCACCAGTCAGGAACTGCGCTCAGCGGCCTACGGCGAAATGCAGCGGATCATCCGCGAGGTGGAACCACCCAAGCCCAGCACGCGTCTGAGCATGCAGACCGACACCATCGCCAGCGTCGCGGCGCACCGTCAGACCGAGCCGAAGCAACTCGGCACCATGGTGCGCGGCGAACTCGACTGGATCGTCATGCGGGCGCTCGAGAAAGACCGCCAGCGGCGTTACGAGACCGCCAGCGGACTGGCCGCAGACATCGTGCGGTATCTCTCCGGCGAGGCGGTCTCGGCCGCGCCGCCGGGAACCGTCTACCGGTTCCGGAAGTTCATCCAGCGGCATCGGGTCGCCGTGTCTACCGGCACCGCCGTCGCTGCAGCTTTGTTCATCGGGCTGGTCGCCTTCGCATGGCAGGCGAAAGTGGCCCGCGACCAGCGAGATCTTGCAGTCGCAGCCCGCCAGGCCGAGGCCGAGCAGCGCCAGCAGGCCGAGACCGCACGAGCCGAAGCACATCGACAGGAACTCGAGGCAAAGCGACAGGCAGCGACAGCAGACGCCGTCGCAAGGTTCCAGACCGACATGATGGCCGCCGCGGACCCGTCACGGCAACTGGGCGACAAGGTGACGGTGGTGCAGGTCATGTCGGCCGCGATCAAGGAACTCGACGACGGAAAGCTGAAGGACCAGCCGCTCGTGGAAGCAGCCGTTCGTGTCATGATCGGCAAAACTTTCGACGGATTGGGGCGGTCAGATTCAGCCGAGCCCGCTTTGCGCAGGGGGCTGGAGATCCGGAGGAAGGAACTGCCCCCCACAGATCTCAGCATCGCATCCGCCGCCAGCACCCTGGGTGCGATGTTGTTCATGAACAACAGACTGGCCGAGGCCGAACCGCTTTTTCGAGAATCACTGGAAATCAGGCGAAAGGTTTCCCCCGTCAACGACCCGGACATCGCCCAGAGCATCAGTGACCTCGCACTGGTGATGTTGAATCAGAACAAGCGAGCCGAAGCGGAAAAATTGTTCCGCGAGTCGCTTGCGATTCAGCGTGCGACGTTGCCGCTTGATGAAACCGGCATCGCCAACACGCTCGTCAATCTCGCCGGAATGCTCCAGCAGCAGAACCAAACGGTCGAAGCCGAGCAAATGCTCCGCGAAGCGATTGCCATCCAGCGGAAAGTGCTGGCCCCCGGTAACCCGGAACTCGCATTCGGCATCACGCGGCTCGCCATCTTGTTGCAGGCACAGGGAAAACTTTCCGACGCAGAAACGCTCTTTCGCGAAGCGCTGGACATCCGCAAGAAAGCACTGCCCGACGGTCACCCGGGCATTGCGTACAGCCTGAACACGCTGGCGGGCATTTTGCAGGATCAGAACAAACTGGCCGAGGCCGAACCGCTGTATCGCCAGTCCTTGGCGATGCGGCGTGCATCGTTGCCGCCGAATCATCCGAACATTTCTGCCAGCCTGAACGATCTGTCGAGCCTGCTCCGCGATATGCGAAAACCCGCGGAGGCGGAGGCGATGGTGCGCGAGGCGCTGAAGATCTCGCGGGCCGCGCGCCCGGCCGGGCACCCCGACATCGCCGCCGCACTGACCAACCTCGGACTCGCCTTGACCGATCAGAAAAAAATGGCCGAGGCCGAGCCTGCGTTTCGCGAAGCCTTGCAAATCTGGACTAAGTCCTATCCGCCGGGACACCCGAGAATCGCGTCAGGTCTGCTGAATGTCGCGTCTGTCTTGGAGGCTCAACAGAAGTACGCCGAGGCGGAGGAGCCGCTTCGAGAGTTGCTGGCCACAGACCGCCAACTGTTACCGCAGGGCCATTCGCGTCGGCGCGAGGGATTGCTGCGTCTGGCTAGCGTCTTGCGCCACGAGCACAAGCATGACGAGGCCGTCGCTGCCTATCGCGAAGTGCTGAGTGCCAGCGATCGCGAGCCCGGCCCCGCAACTGCCGCCACCCAAAAGGTCGCAGCGGCCTTGGCCGAAACGCTGGACGTGCTAAACAGGCGCGACGAGGCCGATGCCGTGCGGGCCAAGTACCAAACGGACGCAGACCGGGCCCGAACCACCACCGCTCCCGCTACCCGTCCCTGACCCGCTCAGCGGTGTAAACCTCCCTCCACCGCCATCACGACCGCCGCCAGAATTTCCCATCGCCCGAGAATATCGATTGCACGTCGCAGCTCGACAGTCGGCCGTCGAAAACACCATACTCAACCGTTGAAGCCGCACCAATTCGCCGTACACTCCGGCAGGGCCTTCGCCGCCGTCACCCGGCAGCAAAAGCCCGACATCCGTGCTGTTGGGGGCCTTTACCACAGGCTTCCGGTCACCAACAACCTACTCTGACGAACCTCACAGGGGGAGTTACATGGCAGTAGCCAGCGAAGCAAGCCGCCCGGCATCGAAGTCGACCACCGCAAGCCAGGGCAAGCCAGAGCTCGAACGCCTACGGATGATGAAACTCATCCGCCGGTTCGAAGAACGCACGTATCAGGAGTACACCAAAAAGTACCCCGACCAGCACGGCGAGATGCGCCCGCCCATTGGCGGCTTCTGCCACCTCTACAGCGGCCAGGAAGCCATCGCCGTCGGCATCAGTTCGGTCTATCGCAAAGAGAGCGATTATCTGGTCAACGGCTACCGAGACCACGGCCACTCGCTCGCCCTTGGCATGGACCCCAAGCCTGCCATGGCTGAGATGTTCGGCAAGGCGACGGGTTGCAGTAAGGGCAAGGGCGGCTCGATGCACTTCTTCCAGGCGGAAGTCGGCAATATGGGCGGCCACGGCATCGTGGGAGGCCAGTTACCGCTGGGCATCGGGTTCGGGTTCAGCGCCAAGTACAAGGGTACCGGTGGGTGTGCCTTCACGTTGTTTGGTGACGGGGCGATCAATCAGGGTTCGCATAACGAATCGCTGAACATGGCCAGCCTCATGAAGCTGCCGGTCATTTTCATTATTGAAAATAACCTCATGGCCATGGGCACTCAGATTGAGCGCCACTCGGCCGAGCGGGATCTGGCAAAGCGTGGCTCTGGCTACAACATGCCTTACTACAACGTCGATGCCAATGACCTCGACGTGATGATCGGTGCCCTCAGCGAAGCGTGCGAACGCGCCCGTAAGGGTGATGGCCCGACCTATCTTTCGGCCAACACGTATCGGCATCGCGGCCACAGCATGTCTGACCCGCTGAAGTACCGCACCAAGGAAGAGGCAGAGAAGTGGCGTGCCCGCGACCCCATTACCCTTTACGAAGACCGCCTCAAGAGTCGCAAGCTGATCACGGATGAGTCGATCGAAGCGATGGAACTCGAGATCCGGGCACAGGTGGACGAGGCCGTGAAGTTCGCCATCGAAAGCCCGGACCCCGACCCTTCGGAGCTGTACACGGACATTCTCGGCGAGACATATCCGCTGCAGAAGTAGGTCTGGTCGCGCTCGTCATCGGTGGTTTCGCCCGGACGATTAGCCGGGCCGGTTCAGTTGTCTTTGGATCTTGTTTTTTGGGAATTTGTTATGGCAGTCATCGAATTTCGTGAAGCCCTCCGTGCCGCTCTGACCGAAGAGATGGAGCGCGACCCCAACGTATTCCTCATGGGTGAGGAAGTCGCCGAGTACGACGGTGCCTACAAGGTCAGCAAGGGCATGCTGGCCAAGTTCGGTGCAAAGCGGGTCATTGACACGCCTATTAGCGAAACCGCCTTCAGCGGGCTGGGCATTGGTGCGGCCCTCACCGGCCTGCGCCCCGTCATTGAGTTCATGAGCTGGTCATTCACGTTTGTTTGCTTCGATCAGTTGGTGAACAACGCGGCCAACGTCCGCTACATGTCCGGCGGCCAGTTTAAGTGCCCGATCGTCTTCCGCGGAGGCAACGGGATCGCCCACCAGCTGGGTGCAACCCACAGCCACCGGGTCGATGCCCTCTACTCCCGCGTGCCGGGTTTGATCGTCATTGCTCCGGGAACACCGTACGACGCGAAGGGCCTTCTCAAGAGCGCCATCCGTTGTGATGACCCGGTGATCTTCCTTGAAAGCGAAGTGATCCTGAACGACAAAGCCGAAGTGCCGGATGAGGATTACACCATCCCCATCGGCGTGGCCGACATCAAGCGGAAGGGCAGCGATGTCACGCTGGTCTGCTGGAGCAAGACGGTCAAGCTGTGTCTCAAAGCGGCTGAGGAACTGGCTGGGCTGGGTATTGAGGCCGAGGTCGTGGATTTGCGCACCCTTCGTCCGTTGGACGAACAGGCGATCATCGATTCGGTCGCCAAGACGCACCGTCTGGTGATTGTTGATGAAGATTGGCCTTACTGCGGCATGGGCGCGGGCATCCTGGCGGCTGTGCAGGAGAAGGTCTTCGACGACCTTGACGCGCCGATCGCCCGCGTCTGTAGCGAGGGCGTCCCCGTTCCGTTCAACCACCACCTCGAAGTGCAGATGCAGCCGTCGGTGGAAAAGGTTGTGACGAAGGTGAAGGAAGTTTGTTACCGGTAAGTCGTTTGATTTGATTCGTTGCCATTCGGAGCCTGATCAATGCCATCTGAAATCACCATGCCCCAGCTTTCGGACACCATGACCGAAGGCACCCTCGTCAAGTGGCTTAAGAAAGAAGGCGACAAGGTGAAAGAAGGCGACAAGATCGCCGAGGTCGAAACCGACAAGGCTGTGATGGAGATGGAGACGTTTGAAAGCGGCGTTCTGGCGGTGCTCCTCGTGGCGGAGGGCCAGAAGATTCCGGTGGGCGGGCGGCTCGCGGTTGTAGCGACTGGCAAGGAAGACGCGGCGACTGTGAAGAAGGCGGCCCTTGCGGGAGGCAATGTTCCCACAGCGGCACCGGTCGCGGTGGCCGCCGTTGAGGCACCAGAAATGAAACCCGTTGTCGCGGCCGCGGCCGCGGTGGCTGCACCTGTCGCAGTTGCCGCTGGAAGTGCGGCCATCGGCCGTGTCCGTGTCTCACCGTTGGCCAAGAAAGTTGCAGCCGACAAGGGCATCGACCTGAGTCAGGTCACGGGCACCGGCCATGGCGGCCGGATCCATCAGGCTGACGTTTTGGCGTTCGTGCCGGCAGCGGGCGGCAAGTCATCGGGTACCGCTTCTTCCTCCGGCCTTTCCAGCCCCAGTTTCAAGCCGGCTGCGACCAGCGGCGAGAAACAGGTCATTCCGTTGACCAAGATGCGGACAGTCATCGCCCAGCGGCTGCAGCAGAGCAAGCAGAGCATTCCGCACTTCTACGAAACCATCGATATCGACATGGAAGCCGCGGCCGGGCTTCGCGAGAAGCTCAATCAGCAGCTGGAGAAGGAAAAGGTCCGCCTCAGCATGGGCGACCTCATCGCCAAGGCTGTCGCCAAGGCGCTGGAACTCAACCCTGCCCTGAACGCCACCTTCAATGGCACCGAGATCACCCGGTACGCCGATGTAAACCTTGGCATGGCAGTCGCGCTGCCGGACGGCCTGATCGTGCCGGTCCTTCGTGGCATCAACCGCATGGGCCTTAAAGAGATCCGCCAGCGCTCAGCCGATCTGGTCGATCGCGCACGCGGGCAAAAGCTCAAGGGCGATGAGATGAGCGGCGCAACCTTCACCGTCAGTAACCTCGGCACGTTCGGCATCCGCGAATTTTCCGCGATCGTCAACCCGCCTGAAGTCGGCATCCTGGCCATCGGCTCGGCCGAGCAGCGGGCCGTCGTCCGCAACGGCCAGATCGTGGCCCGCTCGACCATGACCGTGACCCTAAGTGCCGACCACCGTGCCATTGACGGGGCCGTAGCCGCCGAGTTCCTTCGCGGTCTGAAAAACCTGCTGGAAGAGCCGGGTTTGATGCTGGTTTGAGCGTCTGAGTGGCCGATGCCATTGCCTCGGGCGATTGTGCCCCTAAAATCCCCGTCCCCGGCTAATCAGCTGGGGTCCATTTCTCGCTTTCGGAGCCTACGTCCATGTCCGCTGAAATCACGATGCCGCAGCTGTCCGACACCATGACCGAAGGCACTGTCGTCAAGTGGCTGAAGAAGGAAGGGGACCGGGTTAAGGAAGGCGACAAGATCGCCGAAGTCGAGACCGACAAGGCCGTGATGGAGATGGAGACGTTCGACACCGGCACGCTGGCGGCATTGCTGGTGGCGGAGGGGCAGAAGGTGGCGGTGGGGGCTGTGCTGGCGGTCGTCGCTACTGGCAAGGAAGACGTGGCGGCGGTGAAGGCGAAGTATGCTGGCGGTGCGGCCAAGCCGGCGGCGCCGGTTCGCACGCCCCCAGCGGCAACTGCCTCGGCGGTGGTGAGTGGTGCTGCGGCGGTTGCTCCGGTGCCGACAAAACCTTCGTCAAGCCCAGCGGCTGCACCTGCTCCGGCTGCCAGCGGCAAGCGGTTTCAGTTTGACATGATCGTGATCGGGGGCGGGCCAGCGGGTTACGCGGGGGCGATCCGGGGTGGGCAGTTGAAGAAGCGGGTGCTCTGCATCGAGAAAGAAGCACTCGGCGGGACATGCTTGAACTGGGGCTGCATTCCGACGAAGGCATTGCTCGAGAACGGCGCGATGTATCGCAACCTCCGCGATCACGCGGCCGAGTTCGGCATTAGTTTCGACAACTTGAAGTTCGACTTCACCAAGATCATCGCCCGCAGCCGGGGCATCGCCGACAAACTGAGCAAGGGGATCGCCCACCTGCTGCGGAAGTACGAGGTCAAGCACGAAGCGGGTGTGGCGCAGGTGGTAGGGCCGAACACGGTGAAGATCACGGCCAAGGACGGTACGACGAAGGAAGTCACTGCCGGAAGCATCATCATCGCCACAGGTGCCCGCAGCCGCGTGTTTCCGGGCATGGAGCCGGATGGCAAGGTGATCATCACCAGCCGCGAGGCGCTGATCCTGCCGACGCTGCCGAAAAGAATGGCGATCATCGGGGCGGGCGCGATTGGCTGTGAGTTCGCGGATTTTTATTCCAGCCTGGGCGTAGAGATCGAACTCATTGAGTTGGCTGACAACATCCTTCCGGTTGAAGATCAGGATTGCAGCGTGCTGTTGGAGCGGCTTTTTGCCAAGCGCGGTATCAAGGTTCACACTAAGACCAAGACCGACAAGATTGAAAAGGTCGGCAACGGCGTGAAGCTGACGGTTACCGGGGCCGCCGGAACATCGACGATTTCGGCCGACATTTGTCTGGTGGCGGTGGGCGTGACGGGTAATGTGGAGGGGCTGTTCAGTGCAGCCGCGCCTGTGAAGGTGGAGAAGGGTGCGGTGGTCATTGATGACCATTACCAGACATCAGTGCCGGGTATTTTCGCGGTGGGCGATGTGGCCGGACCGCCGTGGCTGGCTCATGTAGCGCACCACGAGGCCGTAAAGTGCGTGGAGATGATTTACGGTGAACACGTCGATCTCATCGATTACGACAACATTCCGGGCTGTACGTATACGCACCCGCAAGTGGCGAGCATGGGTCTGACGGAAAAGAAGGCACGGGCGGCAGGCCACGAGATTCGCATCGGCAAGTTCCCGTTCCAAGCCAGCGGCCGGGCGCTGGCCAGCGGACATACCGACGGGTTTGTGAAGCTGATTTTCGGCGCGAAGTATGGCGAGTTGCTGGGTGTGCACATGGTGGGCGAGAACGTGACCGAGCTATTGGCCGAACTGGTGATGGCCAAGAAACTCGAGGCCACTGAGTCAGAGATTCTGGAAGCGATGCACCCGCACCCCACGTTGAGTGAAGCGGTGATGGAGGCTGCCGGGGTGGCTGCGGGTAAGGCGATTCACCTTTAAGCTGCGTGACATCTGTCGTTGGGATAGGTAGCGTTGCGACCCGTTGGGGCCTTGGACCGTCTACCGGTCCGGTTTCCGGCAGTCGCCACGACAAAGGAGTTCACCATGGGCAAAGGCAACAAGGTTCGCAAAAAGGAAGTTAAGAAGCCGAAACAGGACAAGAAGCTCGCCGCCAAGAAGTAAATCGCGGTTGAGATTCACAACAAAGCTCCCCGTCACGGGCTCCCGTGATGGGGAGTTTCAATTGGGTGGATGCGTGGATGGTAGTGGTGGAGGAGGGCGGGCGTTCGCTAGGGTTACTTTTGCGCCAGGGAGTCTCGCAAGAGCGAGCGTCCGGCCAGTGAGGTGTAAAAACCAAACCCGGCCAGTAACAGCAGAAATACGAGGGCGATGTTGGCCGGTGTGGAGGCAAAATGGCTCAATGTCGGCCCCATCGGCATACGCGCGAGGATGCTGGTGGACAGCCATGCCGCCGCTCCTGCGAGTAGCCCAAAACGCTGGGCCGCGAAGAAGTAGACCGATGTGGCGAGGATCGCATAGCCTGCGTTCCAGTTTCCATCGCTTCCGGTTGGCATCAGGGTTAGTCCGAAGGCCGGGTAGATCACTGCGACCGACAGCCACCTCACCCTTAGCAATGACTGGGCCAGAATCGGCATGACCAGCGCAATCGCCGAGTTGGCCAGGGCCCACACGATGTAGTTGGCGATGAACCCGATGGCGATGAGCGCGCCACCCATAAGCGACGTCTGCAACGGCAGCGATGGGTAACCGGGTTTCAACCAGTCGGCCACACCCGGCGGCAACCAGACGGCCGCCCGCAACAGGCACGGTGCCAGCCCCAATGTCAGCCCGATCAGGATATCTCTCCCGACCAGCGGATCGGTGAAGCGGCCTGCCAGAAGTCGCACCCAGCCAACAAGCATGGCCGGCCGCTGCCGGCGGACATACGGTTCCAACGCGTGGTAAGTGCCACCGGCGATGAATGCGGTCAACAACGCGGCGGAAAGAGCCAGAAGAAAGCGACTGAGAAATGTCGCATCAAACAGCGGCAGGCGGCTGTCTGATGCCAGCCAGGCGAACATACACAGGCCAAGGCTCAGCCAGGCGAGTTTCAGAGCCCCGGCCACATCGCCGCGCTTCGCCCGTGAGTTACGATAACCCATGAAAATGGCCCCACCCATGATGCCCAAAAACATCACCATTCCCAGTATCTGAAGTGGCGTGATGCCGGAGTAGGTGGAAGCGGCGGCGAGTTCAGCAATACGGGCCGGCGACAGCATCCGAAACGAGACCACTTTGCCGTACCGCGTGGCCACTTCGATGCGCCCGGAAGGTTCATCGGTGTTCCCGGTTGCACTTAACCAGGCGTATCGATGATCGAAGGGAACGGCAGGCACGTAGATCGGCTCAGCGGTGCGGTAGTCCGCCAGCTCGAGCCCGGCCAGGCTAAACAGCTTGACCCAACTGGCCGGTTGAGTGTCATTGCCCGAAACGGTCGAAGCTTGCGAAGACGACTGAGCCGTAACTTGCAGCGAGGGGATCACAAGCAGTTGCAACCTGCCAGAAGCGTCCAGCCGGACGAATGCCATGCCATTGGTGAGTGGTGGCGGATTGTTCCAGCCCACCCGTTCGCTGAACTCGAAGTAGTCAGCAGAGGTCAGCGGGGCGGCATGTTGAAGGTAATTGAAGCTCATCACCATGGGCCGCGTGCTGGTCAGGATCTGCTGCGCAGCAGCGGGTTGGGTCGTGGCCATCTGCTTGACCAGCATGCGGTCGGAGCTGAATCCGGAGGCAGTGTCATACGCGGTCAGGTCATGGCCGAGCTCTGTGAGAATGGACCGCGCCCGATCCTCAAGTACTGCCGGTGACTTGGGCATCGGCGCGCCTGCCGTGATGCTGAAATGAGCGGCCGTTGCCATCCACACGGCAAGCGAGGCCAGCACCGACAAGAAAAGACCGATCGCCAAAGTCGGTGGAATCAGGCCGGCCTGCGTTGAATCAGCCACCATCTGCGGCGAAGGGGTTTCACCAGCGGCCAGCGCGGCCGCGAGGGGATCGCCGCCGGGCAGGCTGGCTGCGACGACGATGGCGGAAGTGGGCCGGCGGGCGGGGTCGGGGTCCAGACATCGTGCGATGGCACGTTCAATGGCGGGATCGAGGTCTTTAACGAGCGAGGTGGTGGAGGGGGCCGAGCCACGTGAGTGAAAATCGGCGATGTCGGCGAGCGAGGTCGCGGCAATGGCGGGCTTGCCCGTGAACAGTTCGAAGAGGACCAGACCGAGGGAATAAATTTCCGTACTGACGGTGGCCGGGGCAGGGGACTTTCTGTCGAGCTGCTCAGGTGCCATATACGCCGGAGTTCCCGCGCCGCTGCCGCCGGTTTGGGAGGGGTTCTCAGCGGATTGGAGGGCGGCAAGGCCGAAATCTGTGAGCCGTGCCTTCCCGCGGCCATCGAGCATGATGTTGGCCGGTTTCAAATCACGGTGAAGGACGCCGAGATCGTGTGCGGCCGCCAGACCGGAGCAGATTTGCGTGCCGATCTGAGTGGCGCGTTCGGGGGAGAGCCGCCCCACACGCCGGAGAACGCTGGCCAGGTCTTCGCCATCGATGTACTCCATCGTCAGGAAATAGCCGAAGTCGGAAGCGGCGATGTCGTAGACGCGGCAGACGTTCGGGTGGGCGACTTGCCGGGCCACACGAACTTCGCCGCGGAGGCGCTCAAGGGCATCAGTGTCACGGGTGAGCGATAGCGGGAGGAATTTCAGGGCAACGGATTGGCCGAGTTCGAGGTCATCAGCCCGGTAGACTTCGCCCATGCCGCCGCTGCCGAGGAGTGTGACGATGCGGTAGCGGCCAGCTACTGTGGTGCCAGCCACGAGGCGTGCGCCGGTGCGTGTGCTGCCGCGCGGCGCGTCTTGGCCTGATCCCGCGTTCGGGAACCCGGTTTTGACGGAGGGCTCGCCGGGGAGGGTTATGTCGGGGTCGCTGGGCATGGGGTGTGGGTCGGTGGCCCCGACGTGTGCAAACTATGACTTCGGGCTGAAGAAGGCCAGCCTAATGTTGCTAAGGACCCAGTAGGTGCCGGCAATCAAACATCCAACTCATCCGCCTCTTCCGCCCGGTCCATGATGAAGCGGAAGCGGGCTGAGGCGTCTTTGCCCATCAGTTCGTTGATGATTCGGTCGGTGGCGAGCGCGTCAGAGATATCCACCTTCAGCAGGCGGCGGGTTTTGGGGTTGAGCGTGGTTTCCCACAGGACTTTCGGCATCATTTCGCCCAGACCTTTGAAGCGGGTGATCTCGGGTTTGGCAGTCCCTTTGAGGTGGACTTTGAGGATGCGTTCCTTATCGGCGTCGTCGGCGGCCCAATGGGTCTCCTTGCCGATGTCAATTCTATACAGCGGAGGCAGGGCCAAGAAGACGCGACCCGCATCGATCAGCGGGCGCATGTGGCGGAAGATGAAGGTCAGCAGCAGGGTGGTGATGTGGTTCCCGTCGCTATCGGCATCGGCCAGTAGAACCAACCGCTGATAGCGCAGCCGGGAAGGGTCACACTCCGGCCCGGCACCACAGCCAAGGGCCGTCACGAGGTCGGCGATTTCGCGGTTCTCAAGAACCTTGGCAAGTGATGTGCCTTCCGTGTTGAGCACCTTGCCGCGCAGCGGCAGCACCGCCTGTTTGTTGCGGTCGCGGCCTTGTTTGGCACTGCCGCCAGCGCTGTCGCCTTCGACGATGAAGAGTTCGGACTCATCGCGATTGTTGGACGAGCAATCGGCCAGCTTGCCGGGCAGGGCGAGTCGGCCGGAGGTGGCGGTTTTGCGAGAGATACTCGCACTGGCGGCCCGGCTGGCCTCACGGGCACGGGCCGCGATGATGATGCGGTTGATGATCGTCTCGGCCACGGTGCGGTTGTTGTTGAGCCACTGCTCCAAGGCAGGTCGCACGGCCGAATCGATCTGGTTCTGCACTTCGGGGTTGTTCAGGCGGTCCTTGGTCTGGCCTTGAAACTGCGGGTCTTCGATGAAGATGGAGAGAACACCGATCACGCCTTCGCGGATGTCTTCGGCCGCGAGTGTCACGCCGCGCGGCGTCAGGTTGTGCGTCTCAATGTAGTTGCGAATCGCCTTGAGAACTCCCGAACGCAAGCCGTTTTCGTGGGTGCCGCCGCTGGCCGTGGGGATGCCGTTGACGTAGCTGCGCAGAAGCTCTTCGGTGCTTTCGGTCCAGCTGAAGCAGGTTTCGATGCGGATGCCGTTGGCCTTGTCGATGGCGAAGGGCTGATCGTGGACGGGCTTGGCGTCTTTCTCGCCGAGCATCTTTTTCAGGTAGGCGAGAATGCCTTCTTCGTGGTGGAAGACTTCTTTCTTACCGTTGACCTCATCGTTCCAGATGACCTTCAAACTTTTGTGGATGTAGCTGGCGATTTCAAGGCGCTCGCGGATGGTGTCGGCGTTGAACTCGGTGCGCGGGAAGATCTGCGGGTCCGGTTCGAAACGAATAGTGGTGCCGGTGCCGCGGGCCGCACCGAGCTTCTTGAGTTTGCCAGTGGCCTTGCCCTGCTTGAACTCCATCTCCCACTCGGCACCGTCGCGTTTGATGGTGGCGAGCAGTCGCTTGGACAAGGCGTTGACAACCGAAGCGCCAACGCCATGCAGGCCGCCGGAGGTCTTGTAGTTTCCGGCCGTGCCGTTATCGAACTTGCCGCCGGCGTGAAGGGTGCAAAGGATGATTTCGATCGCCGGCTTTTTATGCGTTGGGTGGTTATCAACCGGGATGCCCCGCCCGTTGTCGCTGACGGTGACGGTCGAGCCGTCTTTGTGCAGCGTCACTTCGATCTGGTCGGCGTGACCGTTCATCGCCTCGTCAACCGAGTTGTCGAAAATCTCCCAGACGAGGTGGTGCAGCCCCGATGCACCGGTGCCGCCGATGTACATACCCGGCCGTTTGCGCACGGGGTCCAAGCCTTCAAGGACGGTGATGCTGCTGGCGTTGTAGGTGGCGTTGGCGGGCATACGTTGGCTTTACAGTGCGGGGGGCGCTGGGACGGGGTTGTTCAGGAGTTCGACGATCTGGCCGCGGGAGACAAACTCGTGGCCACGGCCACCACGTTGAGTGATTTTGTAGCGGCCGGTGTTAAGGCGTTGCTCGCCGCCCGTGCTCATTTTGACGGTCAGGGTGTCGCGGTCATCGGTGGCTGTCATGACCCCGATGAGCTGGTCGCCCTTTTCCAACTTGACGAGCAGCACGCCCTTGCCGGGCCCCGAGAGGAAGTTGATCTCATCGGCACGACAAAGCAAAACGCGGCGGCCCTGACTGGCGGCGATGATGGTTTCGCTACCGGAAACAACGGCGGCAAAAGTGACCTGCGCCCCTACGGCCGGCCGCGCGAAGCGCCGGCCAGACTTCGTCGAGACTTCCCGGAACGTGTCAAGACCGAATCGTAGTGAATAGCCATCGGTGGTCACGGCCACGCCATGAAGCTTGGGCGCGGTGTCAGGCTTCTTCTCGTCGACGGCAGTTGCCTTCGGCGGCAGTACACGCTCGTCGAGTGACACGGCCGCTACAATCTTCTCGCCGTCCTTTAGCTTGAATAGTTTCTGAATTGGCTCGCCGTAGCCGGTGGTCGCTGGAATGTCGATCACCCGAGCGGAATAGGCCGTCCCGAAGTTGCTGAAGAAGGCAACGGTTGCGCGCGTGCTGCCTGCGACAAGCGCCAGAATCCGATCGCCCTCGCGAAGCCGCGTCGTCTCCGGGTTGATCTCCTTCTGCCGCTTCACCCAGCCATCCGCCGTGACCAACACGTGGTTGTCTTCGGCGACGATGAAGTCCTCTGCTGAGTACTCCACTTCGTTCTCGGCCACTTCGATCAGCGTGCGCCGCTTGTTGCTGGCGTTCTTGCCGTAGGTGTCGCGAAGCTCTTCGATTTCCGACTTGACGATGCTCCAACGGCCCTTGGCGTCTTCTTCGGCCAGCAGCCGACGGATTTCCTTGGCCCGCTTTTCGCGCTGGGCCAGTTCGTCCTTAATGAGGTTGATCTCGAGCCGGGCCAGCCGATAGAGCTTCAGCTCGAGGATGTCATCCGTCTGTTCCGGATCCAGCCCGCCATCTTTCCCTTTGCGCGGCCCGTGCGGATCGAGGCCGTACTTTTTCAGAATCTTCGCCGCAGCGTCCGCTTTGCCCTCGCTGGCCCGGATGATCTTGATCAGGTCATCCAGAATATCGAACGCGAATGCGAACCCCTCCAGGGTATGGATACGGTTGAGCAGTTGCTGCAGCTCATGGGCGAGCCGTTTGGTCACGACTTCCAGCCGGAAGTGCAGGAAGTGCCACAAAATCGCCTTCAGCCCGATACGCTCTGGACGGCAAACATCCGGCTTGTCCGTCGGAATAAGACACGTCAGGTTGACGTTGAAATTCGTCTGTAGCAGCGTGTGTTTGAACAGATAGGCCATGCCCATCTCGATGTCGGCATCGCGCTTGAACTGCAGCTCGATCCGCACGTCATCGGTCGAGATGTCCTTCACGTCCACCAGCAGCGGCATGCGCCGGTTGATCACGATCTGCGCGATCGCCTCGACCAGTTCCGCCTTGTTGATGCCGTAGGGAACTGACGTGATGTAGACGATCTGGGCCGCCCTTGTGGGCGCGGTTTTTTCCCATGTGGCGCGCATCTTGATCGCGCCCTGTCCGGTCTTGTAAATCTCGCGAAGCTCATCGCGGGTGTTGAGCACCTGCCCGCCCGTGGGGAAGTCCGGCCCGCGCACCGCGTCGTTCGCCACCAGCTGATATTCCTTGATGTCCGGGTCTTCCAGAACCTTCAGGAGGGCGTTGCAAACCTCACCCAGGTTATGCGGCGGAATGTTCGTCGCCATTCCCACGGCAATGCCAGCCGATCCATTCACCAGCAGGTTCGGCAGCTTGCTCGGCAGGACGATCGGCTCCTGCTTGGTTCCGTCGTAGTTCGGCCGGAAGGGAACGGTGCCCTGTCCGATCTCCGAGATGGTCTCCGCCGCGATCGGTGTGAGCCTGCACTCGGTGTACCGCATGGCAGCCGCGGGGTCGCCATCCAAAGAGCCGAAGTTACCGCTGCCATCGACCAGCGTCGCCCGCATTGCGAACGGCTGGGCAAGCCGCACAAGGGCCTCATAAATTGAAGAGTCGCCGTGCGGGTGATAATCACCCATGACGGCACCGACGACGTTCGCGCACTTGCGGTGCTTGGCGTCCGGCCGGGGGCCGTTCAGCCACATCGAATAGATGATCCGCCGGTGCACCGGCTTCAGCCCATCGCGCACGTCAGGCAACGCGCGGCTGGTGATCACCGAGAGCGCATAGTTCAGATAGCGGGCCTGTGCGATGTCGTGCAGGTGGCCGTTGTCCTCGCCACCCCCCCCGCCAGCACCGCCGGTTGTGCCCGTGCCGCCGGTGCCCGCGCCGTTGCCGCCACCGATCTCAAAGAGCGCGGGTCCATCCGGTGTTTTCGATTTCCTCTTCGCCGGCGGTTGGCCGGCCGTTTTACTGGCCATCCCTTGCCTCCACTGCCCATCTGCGCAGGCCTCATGCCTGCGGTTCACAGAGAGTTATACCCAATCCCCCGCCAGCGACAAATCCGTCCCAATTATCCCGGTCCGGGTCGTAGGAGCCTAGAACTTCCGGTCCAGCAGGCGGTATTGCACCGCCTCGGCCAGATGGTGCTCGGCAATCTCCGTCGCCCCGTCCAGATCGGCGCACGTCCGGGCAACCCGCCTGACCTTGTCAAACGCCCGTGCCGACAGCCCCAGTTCGTCCATCGCCTGCTTCATGAGGCGCAGACACCCCTCGGTCAGGCCGGCGTGCTTGGCTAGATCGCGGCTGGCCAGATGCGCGTTGATCTTGTCAGGGCCGTTCCGCTGTTTCTGCACCTCGCGGGCTGCCGTTACCAGCGACCGCATCGTGGTGCTATCCAGCGTCGGGGCTTTGCTTGTGAGTTCGCTGTAGGGCACGGCCGGGACTTCGATGTGGATGTCGATCCGGTCCAGCAGCGGGCCGGAAATCCGGTCCATGTAGCGGTCCCGGTCCTGCGTGGTCTTCTTGGCCGGACCGTGACCGGAGGTACTGGGGTTCATCGCCGCCACCAGCATGAATCGGGCTGGGAAGGTCAATGTCGCCTGACTTCGCGCAATCACCACCGACCCCGATTCCAGCGGCTGTCGCAACATCTCCAGGCTGTACCGGCTGAACTCCGGTAGCTCGTCCAGAAACAAAATCCCGTTATGCGCCATCGAACATTCCCCCGGCCGCGGGATTGTTCCGCCCCCAATCAGCGCCTGCCCCGTCGCCGAGTGGTGCGGCGTGCGCACCGGCCGTTCATCCAGCAACGACACGCCCGCTGGCAACAACCCCAATGCCGAATACACCCGCGTCGTTTCCAGCGATTCCTGCAGACTCAGCGGCGGCAATATCGAAGGTATCCGACTCGCCAGCATCGTCTTGCCTGTGCCCGGCGGTCCGATCATGAGTATGTTGTGCCCACCGGCACACGCCACCGTAATCGCCCGCTTGACGGCCGATTGTCCTTTGACGTCGGCAAAGTCCAGCTTGTCATCGGCCCGCTGGCTGGCGTTGCGCGTCATGTCGGCCACTTCAGGCTCAATCTCCAGCGTCTCGGTCAGAAACCCAAACGCCTGCGCCAGCGACGAGACCGGAATGACGTCCACCCCCTGAACCACCGCTGCCTCTTGCGCGTTGTCGGCCGGGACGATGACCCCCGCCATTTTCTTCTGACGGGCCAGCAGGGCCAGTGCCAGACACCCGCGAATCGTCCGCACGCGGCCGTCGAGGGCCAGCTCGCCCGCCAGCAGATAATGCTTGTGCTTGTCGGTCTTGAGCGCCCCCATCGCCTTGAGCAGACCGATGGCGATCGGCAGGTCCAGCGCGTTGCCTTCTTTCTTCAGGTCGGCCGGGGCAAGGTTGATGGCCACGGGGTGCTTGGGCAGTGAAAACCCACCGTTGACCAGCGCCCGGTTGACCCGTTCGATGCTCTCCTTGACGGCCGCTTGCGGCAGCCCCACGAGCGTGAACTTGATGTCCCCGCGGGATGCGACATCCACCTCCACCTCACAGGCGATGGCGTCGATGCCGACGAGGATGAAGGAGTGGACGCGAGCGAGCATTGCCGAGGGGCCATAACGTAACTGTCATCGGCGTATTTTGCATCAGGGGGATGAGCGGCGGTGGTGGGGTGGTCGTGGCGTGGCGGGGGTGGCGTGGTGGGGGTGGGGTGGGGTGGGGTGGTGGGGGGGGGGGGGGGGAGAAACGGAGTAAGCATGACCGCAATAAAACCAACGGCGCGCCGATGGACCGGCTTGACGTTCCC